>CAWGJL010000037.1:0-131269 GCA_963822765.1 uncultured Actinomycetes bacterium
GGCATCAGCGCGCCGGACCCGTCGAACAGCTCCTCGGCCCGGTACGAGCGCAGCCACGTCTCGAGCTGGGCCAGGTGCTCCGGGTTGGTCCGGGCCGCGTCCAGCGGGACCTGGTGCGCGCGCCACGTCCCCTCCACCGGCAGGCCGCCCACCACCTTCGGCCCGGTCCATCCCTTGGGCGTCTTGAAGATGATGACCGGCCAGGCCGGCCGGGACACGTCGCCGAGGCTGCGGGCGCGCCGCTGGATCTCCCGGATCTCCTTGATCACCGTGTCCAGCGTGCCGGCCAGCTGCTGGTGGACCAGCTTGGGGTCGTCGCCCTCGACCGTGTGCACCGCGTACCCGTAGCCGCGGAGCAGCGACTCAAGCTCGGCGTGCGGGATCCGGGCCGGTACCGTCGGGTTGGCGATCTTGTACCCGTTCAGGTGCAGGATCGGCAGCACCGCCCCGTCCCGGGCCGGGTCCAGGAACTTGTTGGAGTGCCAGCTGCCGGCCAGCGGGCCGGTCTCGGATTCGCCGTCGCCGATCACGCAGGCCACGATCAGGTCGGGGTTGTCGAACGCCGCCCCGTAGGCGTGCACCAGGGAGTAGCCGAGCTCGCCGCCCTCGCTGATCGACCCGGGCGTCTCCGGCGCATTGTGTGACGGGATGCCGCCGGGGAACGAGAACTGCTTGAACAGCCGGCCCAGGCCCGCCGCGTCCGGCGTGATGTGCGGGTACAGCTCGGAGTAGGTGCCCTCGAGGTAGGCGTTCGCGACCATGCCGGGGCCGCCGTGGCCGGGGCCGCAC
Source organism: uncultured Actinomycetes bacterium (assembly GCA_963822765.1). Classification (GTDB taxonomy): domain Bacteria; phylum Actinomycetota; class Actinomycetes; order Streptosporangiales; family Streptosporangiaceae; genus Palsa-504. The sequence continues at coordinate 790 of CAWGJL010000037.1, forward strand.
ACGTAGATGGCGTTCAGGTCCTGGTTCCTGATCACCCGGTTGAGGTGCACGTAGATCATGTTCAGGCCGGGCGTGGTACCCCAGTGCCCGAGCAGCCGCGGCTTGATGTGCTCGGACCGCAGCGGCTCGGTCAGCAGCGGGTTGCTCAGCAGGTAGATCTGCCCCACCGAGAGGTAGTTCGCCGCGCGCCACCACGCGTCCATGGCGTCCAGCTCACTGCCGGCGAGGATCTGCGGGCCCCGATCCGGCTCAGTCATGTTCAAACCCTTTTTTTCGCCGAACGGACCGTGGTGCTCGCACCCAGCTCCCTGCGTGCCTCCCCAGGCTATTTCCCCTGCTTCCCCCGGCCGGCCGACCCGGCATCGTTAACGGCCACGACACCCGGCCGTAACCTCGGCACGATGGCCTCATGGGGATCAGCAACGGTTCTTCGCGTTCGGCGGGCTCGTCCGGGTCGATCCTGAGCATCGGGTCGAGCGGGTCGATCCTGTCCATCGGGTCGAGCGGGTCCATCTTGTCGATCGGGTCGAGCGGGTCCATCTTGTCGATCGGCTCCGCGGGCTCGATCCTGTCCATCGGCTCGGCCGGCTCGCTGGGCTGCCTGCTGTCGGTCGGCTCGATCGCGAGCATCGGCTCGGTACTGTCCGGCTTCTCCCGCTGGTCGATGCTGGCCTGGCGCGGGACAAGCCGCGCCTAGCCGGTCAGGACGAGGGAACGGTGACGATCGGGCCGTGCGCGTGGTTCAGCACCGCGTGGGTGACCGCGCCGGGACCGTGATGCGCCGGGTGCCTGCCCAGTACGACCAGGTCGGCCCGGGCGGACAGGCCGGATAGGATCCGCCCCGGATGCCCGTGGACCACGTCGTGGCTGACCGGGACGTCGGGGTACTTGTCCCGCCACTCGCCGAGCAGTTCGTCCAGCTGCCTGGTCGCTTGGGCCTCCAGGAGCTCACGTCCCGGTGCCGCGAACGAGATCCCGGCCCGCGAGATGTCTCCCTGCGGGGTGTACCAGGCGTGAATGGCCACCACGCTGGCCTTGCGCAGGGCCGCCTCCTCGAACGCGAAGGTGAGCGCGGCCGTGTTGCCCTCCAGGCCGCCGATGCCGATCCCGACCTGGCGGTGCGTGGCGGCGATCTCGTCCCGGACCACGACCACCGGGCTGGACGCGTGGGTGGCCGCGTACCGGCTGACCGAGCCCAGGATCATCGCGGCGAACGCGCCGACCCCGCGGGAGCCCACGACCAGCATCAGCGCGCCCGATCCGGCCTCGGTCACCGCCTCCGCGGGCCCGCCCGTCAGATGGTCGGCGTCGATCAGCAGATCCGGGGCGGCCTTGGCCGCACGGGCCGTCGCGGCGGTCAGAGCGTAATCGCTCTCGTCCCGGATGACGTCCGATACGGTCTCGTAGTCCGAGTGGCCCTGGCTGCCCGCCATCCGGGGGAGCAGCCCCGGGGCCGAGACGATCCGCAGCGGCGCGCCGCGCAGCACGGCCTCTCGCGCGGCCCAGTCCACCGCCCGCAGCGATTCCTCAGAGCCGTCGCTGGCGGCCACGATGGGCTTTGCTGACATGCTGCTCCTCCTCGCCGTCATTCCCTCAGGGACATCATGATCGTGCCCCGACCAGGCGGGCAAGGCGTTCCGACCCGATCCCGCGCAGAATTTCACCATAACAATTTGGCTTCCCCGCCTGGCTCTGTACCGCATAGCGGAACTCCGGCGTTCGCGGATATCGATTCACCAGCTTTTGCGGCACTGGGGAAAGGACTAGGATCCCGCGTCAGCAGCCCAGACGCCCTGTTGCGGCAGGCTCTGAGTGCCTAGCATCTGTAGTGATCGGTAGTGGCGGTACCGAGGCGGCGTTATGGCGGTACCGAGGCAGCTTAAACAGAAGGAGAAGTGAGATGCCTGGAATCCTCGTCGGCATAGACGGTTCCGCCCATTCGCAGCCCGCCCTGGAATAGGCCGCGAAAGAAGCGGCCATCCGTCATACGTCGCTGACCATGCTCGCCGTGCACCAGGCGGTGGCGGGTTTCTGGGGCGGTGTCAGCCACTTCCAGGGCGATGCCGAACTGACCACGAAGGCCCGCGACTTGGCTCAGGCCGAGACCGACAAGGTGCTGTCGGGCCTGCAGGACCGCCCGGCATCGGTCACGGTCACGGCGGTGCACGGCATCCCGGCCGAGGAGATCCTCAACGCGGGCGCGGACGCCGACATGATCGTCGTGGGCTCGCGCGGCGGCGGCGGTTTCGCGCGCTTGCTGCTGGGATCGGTGAGTTCCACGGTGGCCGAGCACGCGAAGGTGCCGGTAATGATCCTGCCCGCGTAGGACAATTGGGACCTATGACTCCGCGGATCCGTGTTACCGGAACACCCTACGAGCGCGGCCGGCAGTACGGCACGCAGGCCCGGGACCTGGTCCGCCTGTCCGTGCAGGCCTACCAGCGCGTGTTCGCGCACTACGCGGGGTGGGACTGGCCGGACGTCCGGAGGGCGGCGGCCGGGTTCGAGGCCCCCGTCGCCGCCTTCCGTCCGGCTTACCTGGAGGAGATGCGCGGCATCGCCGACGGCGCCGGGCTCGACCTGCCCGACGTGCTGGCCATCAACGTGCGGACCGAGGTGATGTACGCGGCCAAGGCCCGCCAGGCCCCCCTCGCCACCCGCGTCCCGGTCCCGCCCGCCGAGTGCAGCGCCTTCGCCGTGGTCCCGGCCCCCGGGGATTCCCGGACCGCCACGCTCCTCGGCCAGAACTGGGACTGGCTGCTCCACTCGGCCCAGACGCTGATCGTGCTTGAGGCCAGTCCGGAGGACGGCCCGGACTTCGTCACCGTGGTCGAGGCGGGCCTGCTGGCCAAGGCCGGTCTGAACGCCGCGGGCCTGGGGCTGGTCACCAACGCCCTGGTCACCGACGCGGACCTGGGCGAGCCCGGGCTTCCGTACCACGTCCTGCTGCGGGCCATCCTGGACTGCGCCACGGTCACCGAGGCGCTCATGGTCCTCCAGGCCGGGATGCGGTCCTCGTCGGCCAACTACCTGATCGCTCACGCCAGCGGCGCCGCGCTCGACGTGGAGGCCGCGCCGGGCGACTTTACTCGACTGTACCCGCGGATCCCCGACCAGGGCCTGCTCGTGCACACCAACCACTTCCTGTCGCCACGCCTGCACCCGGTCGACGTATCGCTGTGGGCCATGCCGGACAGCGCGGTCCGCCTGCAGCGGCTCCAGGCCGGCGCGACCGGGTCCGCCGCGCTGGGCGACCTGCGCGTGCTGCTCGCCGATCACGCCGACTACCCGCACAGCATCTGCTCCCACCCCGATCCGCGCGAGCACCCGCTCGAGCAGGGCGCCACCATCGCTTCGATCCTGATGGACCTGAACGCCCGGCGGCTATGGCTCGCGGCCGGCCAACCCGTGCCAGGCCCCGTACCAGGAACTGGACGTCAGCTGGCTGGGGGCGCCCGCCGCGGCCGGCGCCGCGCTCTAGCGGCCGCTCGTGACCGGTCCGGAGCAGTCTGTCTCGCCGCCGCGCTCGCTGGCCCGTCCCCGCGCGCTGCGCCCGGGCGACCGGCTGGCGGTGCTGTGCGTCAGCGGCCCGGTGGATCCCGGGCCGCTGGCCGCCGGGCTCGATGCGCTGCGGTTCGCCGGGCTCGACCCGGTCACCTACCCGTCGCTCACCGACCCCGGCACCATGCGGCCCTACCTGGCCGGCGACGACGCGGTGCGCGCCGCGGACCTGCGCGCCGCGCTCACCGACCCGGGCATCGCCGGGATCGTGTTCGCCCGCGGCGGCTACGGCGCGCAGCGCACGCTGGAGGCTATGGACTGGGACGGCCTGGACGGCCTGCCGCCCAAGGTGCTGGCCGGGTACTCCGACGTGACCGCGGTGCTCGAGGCGGTCGCGGTCAGGTTCGGCTGGGCGTCGCTGTTCAGCCCGATGGCCACGATCCGCGGTGAGGCTGCCCACTACTCGTTCGGCTCGCTGCTGCGCACGCTGATGCGCCCGGATCAGGCCATGACCATCCGGTACCCGCAGGCGGTCCCGCTGGTACCGGGCGTAGCCCGCGGGGTCACCACGGGCGGCACGCTGAGCCTGCTCACCTCATCGCTCGGCACCGGCACGTCCCGCCCGGCCCGCGGCGGCATCCTCCTGCTCGAGGATGTCGGCGAGGAGCCGTACCGCGTCGACCGGATGCTCACCCAGCTGCGCCGGTCCGGCTACCTGGACGGGGTCCAGGGCATCGTGGCCGGCCGGTTCTCCGGGTGCGAGCCCCCCGAACTGATCCAGGACATCCTGGCCGAACGTCTCGGCCTGCTCGCCGTCCCGATGCTCGCCTGGGCCAACGTCGGGCACGGCGGGTCGTTCCAGACCTTCCCGCTCGGCATCGCCGCCGAGCTCGACGCCGACCGGGCCACCCTGCGCCTGCTCGACCCCCCGCTCAGCTAGTTGCCCCTCAGCCGGCGGGCCAGCCCGGCGTGCATGCGCCGCGGCCACAGCGGTCCTCCGTAGATGAACCCGGTGTAGGCCTGCACCAGCGTCGCCCCGGCCGCCAGCCGTTCCCACGCGTCGTCCGGGGTCTCGATCCCGCCCGCCGCGATCAGCACCAGCCGGTCCCCGGCCCGGGCTCGCAGCCGCCGCAGCACGGCCAGCGCCGGCCCGCGCAGCGGCGGCCCGGACAAGCCCCCCGCCCCGGCCGCGGCCACCTCGGCCGGCGAACTGGCCAGCCCGTCGCGGGACACGGTGGTGTTGGTCGCGATGATCCCGTCCAGCCCCAGCTCGACGGCCAGGTCCGCGACCGCGTCGACGTCCTGGTCGGCCAGGTCCGGCGCGATCTTGACCAGCAGCGGGACCCGCCGGGAGCCCGGGGCTGCGTCCAGCGCCTCGCGCACCGCGACCAGCACCGGCCGCAGCCGGTCCGCGGCCTGCAGGTCGCGCAGCCCGGGCGTGTTCGGCGAGCTGACGTTGACCACCACGTAGTCGGCCACGTCCGCCACCGCCCGGGCGCTGGCCGCGTAGTCCGCGGCCGCCTCCTGCTCGGGCACCGCCCGGGTCTTGCCGATGTTGACCCCCACGACCGGCCCGCCGCGCGGCCGCCGCCGCAGCCGGGCGGCCGCGGCCGCGGCCCCGTCGTTGTTGAACCCCATCCGGTTGACCAGCGCCCGGTCCGCGGGCAGCCGGAACATCCGCGGCCGCGGGTTCCCCGGCTGGGCCCGCGCGGTCACGGTGCCGACCTCCACGAACCCGAACCCCAGCGCGCCGAGCCCGGCCGTGGCGCGCGCGTCCTTGTCGAACCCGGCCGCCAGCCCGAGCGGCCCGGGAAACTCCAGCCCCAGCGCACGCACCCGCAGCACCGGGTCCCGCGGCCCCAGCCACCGCCGCAGCAGCCCCGCGGCCCCCGCCGCGCCCGCCACCCGGATCAGCGCGAAACCCGCCCGGTGCGCGGTCTCGGCCGGCAGCCGCCGGAGCACCACGCGGAACAGGAGCCGGTACATCGCCTCACCTCGGGGTGAACTCTAGGCGACGAGCTCGGACTCACCGGTGAAGGCGTTCCACAGCGACGCGTACGTGCCGTCCGCGGCCAGCAGCTCGTCGTGGCTGCCGACCTCCGCGATCCGGCCCTGGTCCAGGACCACGATTCGGTCCGCCCGGGACGCGGTGGTCAGCCGGTGCGCGACCACGATCGTGGTCCGCGCCGCGGTCAGCTCGCTGATCGCGTGGTTCACCGCCGCCTCGGCGGCCAGGTCGAGCGCCGCGGTGGCCTCGTCGAGCAGCAAGATGGCCGGATCGGCCAGCTGCGCGCGGGCCAGCGCGATCAGCTGCCGCTGGCCGGCCGACAGGTTGCGGCCGCGCTCGGACACCACGTGATCGTAGCCGCCGGGCAGCGCCATGATCATGTCGTGCGCACCGGTCGCCCGCGCCGCGGCCAGGATCGCATCGTCGCTGGCCTCCGGCCGGGCGTACGCGATCGAGTCCCGGACCGTCCCGGCGAACAGGTACGACTCCTGCGGCACCACCCCGAGCTGGTGCCGGTAGCCGGCCAGGTCGAAGTCCCGGATGTCGGTGCCGTCGACCAGGACCGCGCCGCGGGTCACGTCGTAGAACCGCGCGATGAGCTTGACCAGCGTGGACTTGCCCGCCCCGGTCTGGCCGACCAGGGCCACGGTCTCGCCCGGCTTGACGGTCAGGCTGATCCCGTTCAGCGCGTTGGCCTCGCTGCTGGTATAGCCGAAGTCGACGTCGCGCAGCTCGATCCGGCCCCGCAGCCGGCCCGGCGTGACCGGCCGGGCGGCGGGCGGCGTGGAGGTGTCGAGCCGGAGCAGCTCGGTGATCCGGCGGAACCCGACCATGGCCTGCTGGTAGCCGTCGAAGACCTGGGACAGCTGCTGGATCGGGGCGAAGACCATGTCGATGTACAGCAGGTAGGCGATCAGCGCGCCCACCTGGAGCGATCCGTTGCCGACCTTGCCGGTGGCGATGACCAGCACGATCGCGCCAGCCGCGGTGGACAGGGTCTGCACGAACGGGAAGTAGATCGCGATGTACCGCTGGGCCCGCAGCCGCGAGGTCCGGAACGCCCCGCTGAGGCCGCCGAACCGGTCCCGGTTCATGCCCTCCCGGCGGAACGCCTGGGTCACCCGCAGCCCGGCCACGTTCTCCGCGAAGGAGGCGTTGACCACCGCGACCTTCTCCCGCGACTCGGAGTACGCCTTGCTCGATCTGGCCCGGAACACCAGCGTCGCCGCCACCAGCAGCGGGAAGATGGACAGCACGGCCAGGCCCAGCTGCAGGTTGATGATGAGCAGCGCGGCCAGCACGCCGAAGAAGGTCAGCACCGAGCTGACCATGGTGACCACGCCGGTCTGCAGGAACGTGGACAGCGCGTCCACGTCCGTGGTCATCCTGGTCATGATCCGGCCGGACATCTCACGTTCGTAGAAGTCCAGGCCGAGCCGCTGCAACTGCGCGAACAGCTTGACCCGCAACATGTACAGCAGCCGTTCGCCGTTGCGCCCGACCACCATGGTCTCCGCGATGTTGACCACCCAGTCGGCCAGCACCACCGCCAGCCCGATGAGCGAGACCACCACGATGGCGTGGAAGACCTTGGTCTCCACGCCGTGGTCGATGCCGCCCCGGACCAGCGCGGGCAGCGCCAGCCCGGCCAGCGCGTCCAGGCCGTCCAGGATCAGACCGATGACCAGCGCGGCGGCGATCGGCTTGAGCAGCCGGCCCAGCGTGAAGTGCCGGTCCGCCGCCCGCGCCTGAGCGATGTCCACGTCCGGCACGTCCTGGGCCGGGGGCAGCGCCGCGACCCGGGCCAGCAGCTCGGGGGAGGGCGGCAGGCTCTCGAACGTTCCGCCCATATGCCCGTGGCCTCCGCTGATCGCGGCCCGGGCCCGCGCCGAAGCGCCGGGGCCCGGCCCGTCGAGCACGTCTTCCACGGTGCGCACCTGACGCGGCCGGATCAGCCGCGCGCCCGACCCTTCGTCGGCGTCCTCACCGGTAATGAGCTGCCGGTACAGCGGGCAGCGCTCGGTCAGCTCCTCGTGCGTGCCGCTGTCGGCGACCCGGCCGCCGTCCAGGACCACGATCCGGTCGGCCAGGTTCAGCGTCGACCTGCGGTGCGCGATGATCAGCGTGGTGCGGCCCTGCATCACCTCGCGCATGCCCTCGCGGGGGGCATGGGGGTCGGCCCCCCGGGCCAGCGCCTTGTGGATCTCCGCCTCCAGGCGCGGGTCGATGGCCGAGGTCGCGTCGTCCAGGATCAGCACCCGGGGATCGGTGACCAGGGCCCGGGCCAGGGCCACCCGCTGCCGCTGCCCGCCAGAACAGGGTCAGGCCCTGCTCGCCGACCACGGTGTCGTAGCCCTGCGGGAGCTTGACGATGAACTCGTGCGCCTGCGCGGCCTGCGCCGCGGCCATGACCTCCTGCTCGGTGGCGTCCGGCCGGCCGTAGGCGATGTTGGCCCGCACCGTGGTGGAGAACAGGAAGCTGTCCTCCATGACCAGCCCGATCGCGGCGCGCAGCGAGTCGCGGGTCAGGTCCGCGACGTCGTACCCGCCGACCCGGACCGAGCCGGCCTGCGGGTCGTAGAAGCGGGGCAGCAGCAGGGCCAGGGTGGACTTGCCCGAGCCGGACGCGCCGACCACGGCGACCGTCTCGCCGGGCTCGACCCGGAAGGACAGGCCGCGCAGTACCGCCTCGTCGGGCACGTAACCGAACCGCACGTCGTCGAAGCTGAGGCCGGCCGCGTCCGCCGGCAGCTCGATCGCGTCCGGGCGGTCGGCGATGACGGGCTGCGAGTCGATGATGTCGAAGACCCGGATGACGCTGGCCCGGGCCTCCTGCCCGAGCGTGATCATGTAGGTGAGCATCCGCACCGGGCCGGTCATCTGGGCCAGGTAGGCCGAGAACGCCAGGAACGTGCCCAGGGTGATCGAGCCGTGGATGGCCAGCCAGCCGCCCAGCGCGACCACGCCGACCAGGCCGAGCGACGGGATGGCGGTCAGCGCGGGGTTGTACCTGGCGGTCAGCCGGATCATCCGCAGCCGGGAGGCGAACAGGTGCGCGCTCGCCGTTTCCAGCTGCTGCTGTTCCTGCTCCTCCTGCCCGAAGCCCTTGACCACGCGCACGCCGCCGATGGCCTCGTCGACCAGGCCGACCACCTCGCCGGACTGCTGCTGCGCGTCCCAGCTCGCGGGGAACAGCTTGCGCCGGGAGGCCAGCGCGATCATCCACAGCGCGGGCGCCACCGCGACGGTCACCAGGGTAAGCACGGGGGACAGGACGACCATGATGCTCAGCGAGACGGCGAACAGCACGATGTTCCCGAGCGTGACCGGGACCATCGACATGATGCCCTGCACCATGTTCAGGTCGGAGATCGACCGGCCGACCAGCTGCCCGGTGCGGATCTCGTCCTGCCGCGCGCCGTCCAGCCGGGACAGCGAGTCGAACATCTCGGTCCGCAGGTCGTGCTGGACGTCAAGCGACAGCCGGCCGCCGTGGTACCGGCGCAGGTAGATGCCGGCGAAGTTCACCGCGGCCGCGACCAGCAGCAGCCCGGCCAGCGGCCAGATCGACTGCCGGTGCGTCACGATGACGTCGTCGATGATCCGCCGCTGCACCAGCGGGATCGCGGCCGTGGCCAGCGTGGCCAGCAGCGCGCCGCCCAGCGCGACGATCACGTTGCGGCGGTAACGCCAGCTGTACGCGGCCAGCCGCCGCAGCCACCCGGATCCCGGCTCCCTCGCGCCCGTTGTGTCCCCTGTCCTCGTTGACAGTGCTACCGCCCCACCTCGCTGCTCGTCCCCGTAGCAAAGCCAACAACCCCGCCCGTCCGTTCATTTCCCTCGCTAACCATCTCGGCAGCGCGGGCGCCGCGGCCACTATGATCGCCGCATGCCTGCGCTTCCCCGGCGCGCGGAGCGTCACGGCGATCACTTCATCGTCTGCGGCGACGGGCCGCTGGCCTATCGCATCACCCAGGAACTGACCTCCAGATACGGCGAGCGGGTAACCGTCCTGCTGCCGGACGCGGCGCGGAACTACGGGCCCCAGATGGGCGCCCTGCCGGGCGTCCGCGTGCTCGAGCATCCCGAGCTCAGCATCCAGGCCTTCACCGACGCGGGCGTCCAGTCCGCCCGCGCGCTGGCCGTCGTCTGGCAGGACGACGTCGGGAACTTCCACGCCGGCCTGCGGGCCCAGGAACTCAATCCCGCCCTCCGCCTGGTGCTCGCCATCTATAACCGGCGCCTCGGCGACCACATCCGGATCCTGTTCCCCGACTGCACGGTGCTGTCAGGCACCGCGATGTCGGCGCCGTCGTTCGTGGCCGCCGCGCTCGGCGAGCCGGCCCCCAGCCACATCCGGGTCCAGCGGCGCACCCTGTACGTCGCGCGGCCAGACGACGTGACCAGCGGTCACGTGCTCTGCGGACTGGCCACGCCGGCCGACGACCTGGCCTCGCCCCGCCTCGTGCCGCCCGGCACCGCGGGCGCGGACCTGGTGCTGGCCGTGGCGGACGGGACGCCGCGTAACCCGCTGACCCGGCGCCGGGATCCGGCGCGCGCCGCCGCGGGCGTGCTCCGCCGGATGGTGATGAACAAGTTCGGGCTGCTGTTCACCGTCCTGCTCGCCGCCATCGTGGCGGGCTTCGCGCTGAACTTCGTCCGCTACTCGTTCACCAACGCGGTCTACCTGACGCTGATGGACCTGACCGGGGCCGCGCTGACCGACCACCGCGCCAGCGGAGCCGAGAAGATCGCGCAGGTCCTGCTCACCCTCGACGGGCTGGCCTTCATCCCGGTGGTGACCGCGCTCATCGTCGGTGCCCGGCTGACCGGCACCGTCCGCCGCGCGCCGCGGCCCCCCGGCGGTCACGTCATCGTCGTCGGGCTCGGCAACGTCGGCACCAGCGTCACCGGCCAGCTGCACGACCTGGGCTTCAACGTGGTCTGCATCGACAACAAGCCCAGCGCCTCCGGCATCCCCCTGGCCCGCCAGCTCGGTCTCCCGGTGGTGATCGGCGACGCGTTCCGCGAGGAGACGCTGCGCCAGGCCAGCCTGGACACCTGCATCGCGCTGGTCTCGGTGACCAGCTCGGACATCGTGAACCTGGAGACCGCGCTGAACGCCCGCGCGCTCCGCGACGATGTGCGCATCGTGCTGCGCCTCGCCGACGACGACCTGGCCGAACGGCTAGGCCAGACGATCGCCAATACCGTCTCGCGCAGCGTGCCGTACCTGGCCGCGCCCGCCTTCGCCGCCGCCATGCTCGAGCACCAGGTCCTGCGGACCATCGCGGTGGGCCGGCACGTCCTGCTGATCGCCGACGTCCGGGTCGCGGACCAGGCCGGGCTGGCCGGGAGCCTGCTCGAGGACACTGAGCAGGACGGGCAGGCGCGCGTACTCGCGCGGCAGGTCAGCGGGTCCAGCGGGCTGGACTGGTCGCCGCGTCGCGACTACCGGCTGGCCCCCGGAGACCGCCTCATCGTCCTGGCCACCCGCAAAGGCCTAGAACCCTTCCTCTCCGTGCGCTAACCCAAGCCCAGCGCATCGACCACGATCATGGGTCGTTTTGAGTAAATACCGCCCACTTTGACCCACGATCATGAGGCCTGTGACTATTTCTGGCCGCGATCATGAAACCCGTCCAGCTTTAAGCGGGGATGACGGTTTCGGATTGGTAGACCGGGGCGCCATCCAGGACGGTGGCCAGAACCCGGATGTCGGTGATCCGCTCCGGATCGGTGCGCAGCGGGTTGCGGTCCAGGACTACGAAGTCGGCCAGCTTGCCCGGCTCGAGCGAGCCGATCTCGCCTTCGCGGTGCATGGCGAAGGCGGCCTGCGTGGTGTACAGGCCGAGCGCGTCCGCGACGGGCAGCCGCTCGGCCGGGCCCAGGACCAGCCCGTCGCCGGTCCGGCGCAGCACCGCGTCCCGCAGGCCGAGCAGCGGATCGGCGGTGATGACCGGGGCGTCGGACGACCCGGCCACGGTGATGCCCGCCCGCCGCCAGGACGCGAACGCGTACAGCTCGTCGCTCCGGTCGCCGAACGCCGCCGCGAACCCGTCGCCCAGCGTCGACATGAACCCGGGCTGGCTGGCCACCACGATGCCCAGCGCCGCGGCCCGGGCGGCTTGCGGCCCGTACATCGCCCCGCCGTGCTCGATCCGGTGGCGGCGCGGATTGCCCGGGGATCCCAGGGCGGCGTACGCGTCCAGGACGGTCTCGATCGCCCGGTCGCCCTGGGCGTGGATGGCGACCTGGAAGCCGCGGGTGTCGAAGTCGCGGACCATCTCGGTCAGCTGGTCCAGCTCGAAGTACAAGATGCCCGAGCCGTACGGCGGGACCGGGTAGCTGCCGTGGATGGCCGCGGTCCGGCTGCTCATCCCGCCGTCGGCCCAGATCTTCACCGCCTCGGCGCTCAGCCGGCCCGAACGCCGGCCCTGGAGGCCCGCGCCGGTCAGCCAGTCCACCTGGTCGTGCACGACCAGCCCGTAGATCCGCTGGCTGAGCAGTCCGTTCGCATCCGCCTCGGCGAACGCGCCGAAGCTGTCGCGGCGCATGTCGGCCTCACACGCCGCGGTCACCCCGAACGCGGCCAGCCGCTGGCCCGCCGTCTCCACCACCCGGGCCGCCTGCGCCGCACCCATCTGGGCCAGGTCGTGCCGGAGGTTGCGCTCGAACAACGCGAACATCGGGCCCTCGAAGATCACGCCGTCCAGCCGCCCATCGGGGTCGCGGCCGAACGCCCCGCCGGGCGGATCCGGCTGCCGGTCGGCGAATCCGGCCTCTCGCAGCGCGGCGGTGTTCAGCACGCAGGCGTGCAGCGACGTGTGGTAGACCACGGCGGGGCGGTGCGGGACGGCCTGGTCCAGGTCCGCGCGTGTCGGGTGCCGCCCCTCCCGGAGCTTGTACTCCACGTACCCGCCGCCGGTGACCCAGGAGCCCTCGGCCGTGCGCCCGACGGCGTCCCGCATCCGGGCCTGGATGGCGGGGATGTCCGGCGCCGACGGCTGGCTGCAGTCGGCCGCCGCCGCCAGGTAGCCGACGTCGCAGACGTGGCAATGCGCGTCGATCAGCCCCGGGATGACGGTGGCCCCGTCCAGCCGTGCCACCCGGGCGCCTGGTGACGCCGCCGCCCGGACCGCGCCGGCCGGGCCGATGGCCGCGACGCGGCCGTCCCGGACCAGCATGGCCTGCGCAGGGCCGGCGCCCGCCATCGTGACGAACTCGGCATCTTCGACGATCAGCTCCATCGGACTGCCCTCCGGAACCAACGCTATCCTCTGCTGTCATGGCCGCACGATCGCGCCGGGCCCGGATCGACGACGTGCACGAACTGGCCCTGGGCATGCCCCACGTCACGGTCTGGAAGGGCCCGCAGGGTAATCCCATCTACCAGGTGGGCGGCAAGTCCTTCGTGTTCTTCCGCACCCCCCGCCCGGACGCCGTGGACCCGGACACGGGGGAGCGGTACCCGGACGTGATCATGTTCTGGGTCACCTCCGAGGACGACAAGCTCGCCCTGATCCAGGACCAAGCCTCGCCGTTCTTCACCACGCCGCACTTCGATGGTCACCCGTCGGTGCTGATCCGGGGCAGCCGGATAGGCGAGCTCACCGTCACCGAGCTGTCCGAGATTATCCAGGACGCCTGGCTCGCCCGCGCCTCGTCGGCCCGGGCCGCGGCCTGGCTCAAGAGCCGGGGCTGATCAGCCCGCGCGCCGGGCGATGCCCGGGTAGTCCAGCACCAGCCCGCTCTCGTCGTAGACCAGCCGGCTGGTAAAGCCGAAGGCCGGCGCGGCGTAGTCGTAGCGCTGGCGGGATCCGTCGTCGGCGATCCGCCGGTAGGCCTGCTCAAGCCGGGCGACGGTCAGGTCCAGCGCCCGGACGTAGGCGGCCGGAGCGTCTGCGTGCCCGCCTTCCGCCAGCATAAGGCGGTGCACGGGCAGCGTGTTGGTCATCGCCGAGGACTCCAGGTCGACGTCCAGGCAGCCGTCCAGATGGGCCGCGGGCTCGCCGTTGACCAGCCAGTTCCCGGCCCCGTCGGCCGCCAGGATCAGCTCCCGCGTGCCTGATCCGCTGCGCGCCGTGATCCGCGCGCTGCGGGTCAGCCAGGCGGCGTCCAGCTCGATGCTGTACGTCACGACCCAGGTCTGGCCGTCCTCCACGGCGGCCGTGGTCCCGTCCACCGCCCAGCCGTCCGCGAGGCTCTGGAAGTAGGCCACCTCGAAGCCCGCGCGGGCTTCGAGGTGCTGCCAGCAGGCCGTGGCCGGCGGCGGGCGGAATGACATCCGAGCTGGTGCGTCAGCTCTTGCCGGTGCCCTTCGGCGCCGGGGTCGTAGTCCCCGCGTTCTTCCGCGCCGCACCCTCAGAACTCGCCGTCGTGCTCTTCCGCGCACTGGTACCCGTCGTGCTCTTCGCCGCCGCCCGAGCCGGCGCAGCCTTCGGCGCCGGGCTCGGAGCGGCCTTCGGCGCCGCGACAACCGCGGGCGCCTTGGGCTCGGTCACCGCTTCCTGCCACGCGCTCGGGCTGGGAACCTCCGGCGAGCTCTCGCGATAGCCGGGCCGCAGCGGCGCGGTCGCCTTCACCAGTTCCTCGGCGAACCTGCGCTGGCTGGCCAGCAGCTGCTCGGCCAGGTGGTACGCGTTCGCCACCGCGTCCTGCGGCGTCGGCAGCCTGTCCGCGAACGGCAGGCCGACCTGCGGCAGCTTGGACAGCTTGGGAGTGGCGGTCCGTACCGTCTCGAGCCAGGTCTTGACGGCGGCCATCATGGCCTCCTGGCCCTTCCGGGTCGCGGCCAGGACCTCTTCCTGCGTGGGAATGCTAGCCATGTCATGGTCTCCTTCATCAGCTTGATAGCGCAAACTATACCAAGCATGATTGAGATGTCAAGCAGAGCGCTTGACGTACGCAGCACCTAGGGCGGCGCCGGAAGCGCTCAGCGGTACTGGTCGCCCAGCCGCTGAGACGGCGGCGGGTTGGACTCGTAGCTGCTGCGGGGTCGCCGGCGGCGTACCGCCCGCCCGGCGACCTGGGCGGTCAGGGTCCCGATGGCGATACCAAGCACCAGGTTGACCAGCGCCGTCGCGGCCTTCTGGTCCACCGCGGCACTGGTGCTGAACGGGAACACCACCCCGATGATCGTGGCCAGCGCGATGATCCAGCCGAAAAACACCTGCGGCCGCGGTGTGGTCAGCAGCAGCAGGTGCATGATCGCCGTGGCCGCCAGGGCCGCCCCGGCCGCGGACAGCACGTACATCCCGGTCGACGCGTCACCCCACGCGCCGTCCCGGCGCGGCGCCAGGATCGGGATGGTGAACAGCCACCGGCTGACCAGGATGCCGACCAGCGCGATCAGGGCCGCGACGATCGCCGTCGCCACCCCGCCGGCCCACAGCGGTCCAGGTTCGATCCACCGGACCGGGCTGGAAGGCTCCGGAGGTGGGTCTTCTGGTCTGCGCATAGGTGTTGTCATCGGCGTGCCTTAGCTAGACCCGAGGATCTCGATTGAGACCCGACCGCTCACGACTGAGACCTAACCGCTTCCGGCGTTCCGAAACGCGCGATAGCTCACAATCACCCGAGCGACAGCGAGACTACCCGACCGTGACCGCGATCGACGGGTAGCCGCTGGCCCCGTTCGGTTCCGGCTGCGCCTGCGCGGCGGTCTGGGTGTAGCCGGTCTTGTCCGTGGCCCGGACCTCGATCACGTGGTTCCCGCTGGTCGCGTCCCACTCCCAGACCCACTGGCGCCAGGTGTCCAGATCGGGGACGGCGGCCAGCCGGGCCGGGTTCCACGACCCCTGGTCGACCCGGACCTCGACCGCCTCGATGCCCTTGTGCTGCGCCCACGCCACCCCGGCCACCGCGGTCCGGCCGGGCTTGATCTGCGCCTCGCCGTTCGGCACGTCGATCCGCAACTCGGTCTTGATCGGCGCCTGCTGCGACCAGCCGCGCTGAGCCCAGTAGGCGTAGTTGCCGGCGAACGTGGTGACGTTGATGTCGGTCACCCACTTGGTCGCTGACACGTACCCGTACAGGCCGGGCACCACCATGCGCGCCGGGAAGCCGTGCGCGATCGGCAGCGGCTGGCCGTTCATCGCCACCGCGAGCAGGGCGTCGCGGCCGTCCATCACGGTCTGCACCGGGGTGCCGGAGGTGAACCCGTCCACCGACGTGCACATGAGCTGGTCGGCGCCGGCCTTGATCCCGGCCTCGCGCAGCAGGCTGGCCAGGCTCGCGCCCAGCCACAGCGCGTTGCCGATGTAGGGCCCCCCGACCGGGTTGGACACGCAGCACAAGGTTACGTAGTCCTGGATCAGCGGTCGCTTCAGCAGCTCGTCGAAGGTGATCGTCATCTCGCGGTTGACCATGCCGTGGATCCGCAGCTGCCAGCTCGTCGGGTCGACCTCGGGCAGCACGATGGCGGTGTCCACCCGGTAGAAGTTGTTGTTGGGCGTGATGAAGGAGGCCAGCCCCGGGATGTTCAGGTCGACGCCCGGGGGGAGAGCCCGCACGGCCTTCGGCGCGGGCGTGGGGAGCTTGATCGCGTTCCGTGCGGTGGTCACGCTGCTCCGTTCGGCCAGCAGCCGCCCGGCCAGCCCGGCCACGGCCGCGGCGCCCGCCGTGGCCGCGCTGGCGGCCAGGAACCCTCGCCGCCCCGGCTCGACCGGACCCGGAGGCTCCGGCGTACCCGCCAGCCAGTCACCCCCCTGACCCGCCGACGGCCTGATCACCCCGCCCGTGCCACCGGGCGGGTCGGGGAAGCGCGGCAGGTCCGGAGCGGCGAGCTCACCCGGGTCAGCCACGCCTTCCGCGTCGTCGCCCCATCGGTAAGCCCACGCCCGCGTCCCGGCCCCTGCCGCGGGCGCGGGGCCGATCCGCTCGATCAGCACCCGCAGCACGAGGGCCGCCGCCGCCGTCGCGGCCAGGGTCGGCAGCAGGCTGGCCACCGACGCGGTGGGCCGGGTCGCGGCGGCGGTCAGCCCGATGGCCGCGAACACCAGCAAGCCCGCCATCCCGTACCACAGCCGGCGCGTGGCCTCCACGCCGATCACGGCCGCGAAGATCCCGAGCAGGACGAGGATGCCGCCCACCAGCACGCGCTTGTCATTGGAGCCGAAGTCGGTGATCGCGAAGTTCTTCAGCCACGGCGGGGTGAAGTCGATCTGCAACTGCCCGACCGCGACCACCGGCGATCCGTTCGCGCCGGTCAGCCCGGCCACCAGCTGCCCCACCCCGAGCGCGGTGGCCGCGGCCAGCAGGCCCGCGATCGCGCCGAGCCTCACCCGGCGCCTGGCCCGGGGGTCACGCGGACCCCGTCGACTCCCCTTCATGCCCATGTCCCTTATTCGTTGCCGCCGCCTCCAGGGTTTGCCGCCCCCGGCACATCCCTAGATCGGCCCGCTCCCAGACGGCAAACCATAGCGGGGTGCTGCTACGAATATCAGTCGTGACCACTACTGGCAGCCAGGAACCGAGGAATCGGCCGCGACCCGGGCCAGTCGCCCCGGCAGGCGCCGACCTGGCCGCCCAGATCGCCCTGGTGGCGCGCGGCGAGGCCGCGGCCTTCGACGCCATCTTCGAGCAGATCGGCCCGTCCGTGTACGGCGCGGTCAAGCGGGTGATCCGCGATCCGGCCCAGTCCGAGGAGGTCACCCAGGAAGTCATGCTCGAGGTCTGGCGGAGTGCGTCCAAGTTCGACGCCGGGCGGGGGAGCGCGACGGCCTGGGTCATGACGCTCGCCCATCGCCGGGCCGTGGACCGGGTCCGGTCCGTGCAGAAGGAAGCCGAACGCGAGCGGCGTGTCGCGACCGCCGAGATCCCGTTCGACGAGGTGATCGAGGCCGTCGAGTCCAGCCTCGAGCGCGAGCGCGTACGGCGCTGCCTGGGCTCGCTGACCGAGGTGCAGCGCGAGTCGGTCACCCTGGCCTACTACCGCGGCTACACCTACGGTCAGGTGGCCAGCCTGCTCAGCGTGCCGACCGGAACCGTGAAGACGAGGATGCGCGACGCGCTGATCCGGCTGCGCGACTGCCTGGGGGTGGCGGAATGAAACTGACCAAACGGAGCCAGCTGCGAGACGCGCACACCCTGGCCGGGGCGTACGCGATGGACGCGGTCTCCGCGCCGGACCGGGAGCGGTTCGAGCGGCACCTGATCGGCTGCGCGGAGTGCGCACGGGAGGTCGCGAGTCTGCGCGAGGCCACCGCCATGCTCGGTACCGCCGCGGCCGAGCCCGTACCCGCGGGCCTGAAGGAACGGATCATGGCCGCCGCGGCGGTGACCCGGCAGCAGCCGCCCGCTGCCGAGACCGAGCCGGTGGTGCTCGCTCGCGGCGCGTGGGCCAGGGCCGGGGGCTGGTTCCGTTCCCTGGCCTGGCCCGGCCGCCTGGCCCTCGCGACGGCCGGCACGGCTGCCGCGGCGGTGATCGCGGTCGCCGTCGTGTTCGGCATCGCCAACAGCAGCATGCAGCAGCAGATCGACCGGGCCCAGGCCAGCAGCCAGCAGATCGCCGTGGTGCTGACCGCCCAGGACGCCCGTATGGCCACCGGGACGGTGGTCGACGGCGGCACCGCCACCATCGTCATGTCACATTCCCGGCACGCGCTGGTCTTCACCGCCCAGGGCCTGCACGCGCTGCCCGCCTCACGCGGTTACGAGCTATGGCTCATCGGCCCGGCCGGAGCCCGCCCGGTCGCCATGCTGCCAGCGGGCAGCCACGGCATGACCGGCCCGGTCATCGCCTCCGGCGTGCGCCCAGGGGACCACCTAGCCCTGACCGCCGAACCCGCGGACGGCAGCGCGCACCCCGACACCCCGATGATGATCGACATGGACTTGTAAAACGCTCGGTCGCCGGTGTCCATCGGCCCGGCCCCGTTCGTCGTGATAGTGACGAATCCTGGGAGGTAGCCGGTGAAATACATGCTGATTCACACCATTGACCCGAGTGTCGAGCACAGCACCGACGGCATGCCCACGTTCGATTCCTGGCTGGACGAGATGCTGGCCCGCGGCGTGACCTTGCACGGCGACCGCCTCCGCGACGCCTGCGACGCCACCACGGTGCAGGTCCGGGACCGCGAGCTGCTGGTCAGCGACGGTCCGTTCGCCGAGACCAAGGAGCAGATCGCCGGCTACGACGTGATCGAGTGCACCGATCTAGACGAGGCGATCGAGGTCGCGGCCAAGCACCCGACCGCCTGGCTGGGCACGATCGAAGTCCGCCCGATCCAGGGCGGCGGATGCGCCGGTCCCGCGGCCTGAGCGGCTTACCGCCAAAACCCCTGATACCCATGTATCGTGCTTTGTCGTGAGTGAGGGGACCGGCTGGGCCGCACGGCTCAGACGCGTGGTGAACGCCCGCATGGAGGAGATGAGCTTCCGGTCGGGCCTGGCCGTCTTCGCCACCGTGCTCGCCCTCACCGGGACCGGCATCGCGCTCACGGTCACTCTGGGTGGCGGCCACCGAGCCGCCGCTGCGCCGCTCACGGCGTCGACGAGCCTCACCCCGAGCCCGGTGGTACCTCCGTCGTCTGCCTCCGTAGCGCCCTCATCGTTGGACAGCCCGTCGGCCACCCATGACGCGCCGCAATCCGCCCCGGCGCCCACTAATGAAGGCGCACCCCAGCCCGAGACGACGACGCGGGCGCCCATTCCGCGGCCTTCCCCGGCCTCGTCCTCTCCGTGGCCGACGCCTAGGCCGCCGTACTCGCTCGCACCAAACCCGGTTCGGCATAGCCCGCCGCCCGGGTGGCCCCCGGGGTGGCCATGGCCCCTCTAGTGAGCCCGCCGGGTACATCATGGGCGGATGCCACTTTTCGAGTTTGAAGGCCGCCAGCCCCAGATCAGTCCCACCGCGTGGATCGCGCCGACGGCCACCCTGGTCGGGGACGTGCGCGTGGAGGCCGAGGCGTCCATCTGGTACGGCGCGGTGCTGCGCGCCGATTTCGGGCCGATCATCGTACGGCGGGGCGCGAACATCCAGGACGGGTCGGTGCTGCACGGCGGCAGCGACCCGGTAACCGAGGTGGGAGAGGGTGCGACCATCGGCCACCTGTGCGTGGTCCACGGCGCGGTCATCGGCGCGGAAGCGCTGGTGGGGAACGGAGCCACGGTGCTCGACGGCGTGATCGTCGGCCGCCGGGCGCTGGTCGCGGGCGGCGCCACGGTGCCGCCGGGAATGGTCATCCCCGATGGCATGCTGGCCGCCGGCGTCCCGGCCCGGGTCGTCCGGGAGGTCAGCGGCGGAGCCAAGCAGTGGGTGGAGACTAACCCCGCCGTCTACCGCGACCTGGGCCGCCGGCATGCTGCTGGCGTGCGGCCCATGGACCCGTGACGGGCGCCGGGTTACCATCGCCGGAATGCCTAGGAGTGGTGCGTTATGGATAAGGATCTGGCCGAGCAGGTAGCCGACATCGCCCAGCGCGTGGTCGCCAGCGGGGCAATCTCCGCCAACGGGCACGGCAACGTCAGCGTCCGGGTGCCCGGCGCGGAAGAGATGTATTTCACCGCGGGTCCCTCGCTGCGCGGCCATCGCGCCTCGGCCGTGGTCCGGGTCGGGCTGGACGGGGCCCTGATCGAAGGTGACCTGCCGCCGATCCAGGGGGCCGTGGTGGCCATGCACACGGCCATGTATCAAGACCATCCCGACGTCGGCTGCGTTCTGCACACCCACTCGCCGTACGCCACCGCCTACGCGGTAGCGCAGCGTCGCATCGGATGCTGGATCGAGGCCATGGCCATGTTCGGGCTGGCGGATGGCGTGCCCGTCGCGGGCTACGGACCGCGCGGGTCGGCCGAGGCGGTGGCCAGCATCCGCAGCGCGGTCATCCCGGGTGTCCCGGCCGTGCTGCTGGCCAACCACGGCGTGCTGATCTTTCACCGCACCCCGGACCTGGCCATCCTGGCCGGCAGCGTGGTGGAGGAGGCGGCCCAGGCCGGCCTGAACTCCGAGCGGCTGGGCGGACCGGTGGAGATTCCGCCGGACCTGCGGGTCGCCGCCTTGCAGCGGGCCATGGCCTTCGACAGCCAGGGGACCGTGCACGCCTGAGATGTACGCCACCACGATGTCCTCCGCTGTGTCCTCTTCTGACGAGCAGGCCGCGCTCCGCGGCCAGTGCACGGTGTTCCTGACCGGTCACGGGCCGGTGAGCGCCGCCGGGCTGCTGGCCAGCATCCCTCCCGGCACCGTCGTCGACCGGTACGGCGAGGGCGGCGTCGTCGCCGAGCTGGAGGCCGAGATCGCCGAACGACTCGGCAAGCCCGCGGCCGCGTTCCTGCCCAGCGGCACGATGGCCCAGCAGTCGGTGCTCCGGGTTCACGCCGACCGGCGGCAGCGCCAGACCGTCGTGTTCCACCCCATGTGCCACCTGCACCGGCATGAGGGGCAGGCGTTCCAGCGCTTGCACGGCCTGACCGGGCGCCCGGCCGGCGACGCGGACCGGCTGATGAGTATCGACGATCTGACCCCGATCGCCGAGCCGCCCGCGGCGCTGCTCATCGAGCTGCCGCAGCGCGACCTCGGCGGCCAGCAACCGGACTGGCCGGACCTGCTAGCCCAGGCCGAGTGGGCTCGCGGCCGGGGCGCCGCCGTGCATCTCGACGGCGCCCGGTTGTGGGAGTCAGCCGCCGGGTACGGCAAGCCGCTCCGCGAGATCGCGGCCTTGTTCGACAGCGTCTACGTGTCCTTCTACAAGGGCATCGGCGCGCTGGCCGGCTGTTGCGTGGCCGGCTCGGCGGACATCCTGGCCGAGGTGCGGGAGTGGCGGCACCGGATGGGCGGCACGTTGTTCGGGCTCTGGCCCAATGCCGCCTCCGCGCTGAGCTGCCTGCGGCGACGGCTTCCGCTGATGCCCGAGTACCTCAGCCATGCCCGCGAGATCGCCGCCACGCTGCGCGACCTGGCCGGCGTGCGGGTCGTGCCGGACCCGCCCCAGGTCCCCATGATGCACCTGCTGTTGAGCACGACCCAGGAACGCTTTGCCGCTGCCGCCCGCCGGCTGGCCACCGAGCGCCGGATCTGGACCTGGCCGACCGCCGCGCCGACCGGCGATCCTGCCGTGCAGCGGGTCGAGCTGTCGGTAGGCGACGCCACCCGGACTCTGTCACCCGCTCAGATCGGCGAGATCATCGCCACCCTGCTCGCCTGATCGGCCAGCCGATATCCTGCCGCCTCATGGACGAGCGATTTGACACCATGCAGCTGCCCGACGAGCCAGATGCCGCCGCACCCGACGGCTCGGATGTGCGGGAGCTGCTCCAGCTCGCCCGGGGCTCGATGGCGCATTTCGAGCTGGGCGCGGGCCGGGTCTCCCGGGCCGTGGCCCACCGTTCGGTCGAGGAGATCTGGTACATCCTGAATGGGAACGGCCAGATGTGGCGGCGGCAGGCCGGGCGGGAGGAGACGGTGCCGCTGCGCTCAGGGACCTGCGTGTCCATTCCCGTGGGGACGCATTTCCAGTTCCGGGCCGACCGCAGCGTTCCGCTGGCCGCGGTCGGCATGACCGTGCCGCCCTGGCCCGGCGACGACGAGGCATACGAGGTTCCCGGCGCGTGGCCCGCCGACCCCGGCGGCGCCTAACTTGGTGGCATGTCGCAGACGCCATGGCAGGCACAGGTGGCCTACTACCGTCACCGGGCCGCGGAGTACGACCTGACGTCATACGAAGACGTGCCACGCGCCGACCGCCGGATCGCGGTCCTGCTCGATCAGCTGCGTCCGGACGGAGACATCCTGGAGATCGCCTGCGGAACCGGCATCTGGACCCGCCACCTGGCTAGCTATGCCCGCAGCCTTACCGCGCTCGACGCCGCCCCGGAGATGATCGCCCTGGCCCGCCGGCGGGTCACCGACCCCAGCGTGACTTTCGTGGCCGCCGACGTCCTGGCCTGGATACCGCTCAGGCGCTACGACACGGTGTTCTTCGGGTTCTGGCTCTCGCACGCCCCGCCTCGGCGTTCGGGCGCTTCTGGTCGGTGGTCCGCAGCGCGCTGGCCGGCGACGGCCGCGTCCTGTTCGTCGACGACCTGCCCGAAGCCGCCG
This sequence comes from uncultured Actinomycetes bacterium, assembly GCA_963822765.1. GTDB lineage: Bacteria > Actinomycetota > Actinomycetes > Streptosporangiales > Streptosporangiaceae > Palsa-504. The sequence goes on from CAWGJL010000037.1 coordinate 23,343, forward strand.
CCGGGAGACCTACCTGGCCGGATCCGGCGAGATCGTCGAGCGTCAGCTGCGGGACGGAACCCGCCACCAGCTGGTCAAACTCGTCCGCGACCAGCAGGCCCTGACCCAGCAGCTCACCGGGCTGGGCTGGCACGCCACCATGGCGCAGTCAGGCCCGGACTGGCTGCTCGGCGAGGTCCGCCCTGCCCTCAGGCCGTGACGTCGAGGCGCATCCGCGGCGCCGTCCTGAACCTGGTCACGACCTCCCGGTAGACCACGAAGCCGGCGTTCTCGTAAAACGCCAGCGCATGGGGGTTGGCGGTTACCTCAACCCGCCCGATCCCGCGCCCGCGCGCGATCGCGATCATGTCCAGTACCAGGGCCCGTCCGATCCCGCGCCTCATCCACCCGGGCTCGACGAACAGATCCTCGATCTCGAAGGCATCCCCGGCGCCGAGCCAGCTAGCGAAGCCGACGATCTCACCCTCCGCGACCGCCGCCCGCGTCCGCCCCTGTTGCACCGCGAGATCAGAGAACTCCAGCGTCTCGGGATGTGCCAGGAGATTCGGCCGGTCTCCCTCATTGGACAGCGACGACCTGCGGTACACCCCGCTCAACGCCGTCATGTCGTCGGCTGTCGCGTCGCGAATCAAGACCCCGGTCAGCCTCAGCTTCGCCCAGGACCAGTCATTCCGCCAATTGATTTCGCGCGCTGGCCCCGCTGGGCACCGACGGCATCGGTATCGTCGCGTTCCGCGCACCGTCCGGTGGACTACCGTGATGACCGGCGCTGAACGAGGTGAACCTGGACTTTCACCTCGATAGAGCGAGGTGAACACCGGGTTTCATTCGGTTCCGGTCGGTCGCTCATGGCTAGAGCCATCGCCGGATGGCTATGACCGCTGTTCTAGCGTCCTTTGCGGGGCCGAGCGCCTTTGCCGCCGGCTAGGCCGATCTCCCGGCGGTGCTGGAGATCCTCAAGGAACTGCTGGTCGAGCAGGTCGACCGACGCCTGGTCGATCACCACCATGGCGACCTCTTCGTCATGCTCGAGCGACCTTCGGTTGACGTTGCTCGAGCCGACCAGGGCGGCGGCGCCGTCTACCACCATGATCTTTGTGTGCAGCATCGATGGCTGGAAGTTCCATATCCGTATCCCGGCGGAGATCAAGTCGGCGTACGTGGCCTCACTGGCTAGCTGCGTAACGCGTTTGTCCGTATTCGGGCCCGGCAGCAAGATGTCCACCTCGACCCCTCGGCTGACGGCCTCCTTGAGCGCGTCGACCAGGTGTGAGTCAGGTGAGAAGTACGCGGTCTGCAACCGGGCCGGGTGTCGAGCGGAACGGATGAGCACGTACCAGACCGTGCGGACTCCGACCAGGCACTCCAGAGAGCGACGCAACTGCCGTCGGATGTCCTCTCTCGCCTCCGATGTCGCGCGGTTGTCCAGCAAGGTCGTCAGGCTCCTCCCGGTCCCAAGCCTTTCCCCCTGTACGTTAGGCATCCTAGGGTCCCCGAAGGCAGCGTGCCGGGGCATGCAGAGTGCCGTGCCCGGCCGCCCGCCAGCTACCTGGCCGGAATTCTGGCGCCAGCTGGCCAGGCGCGCCGCCCTCCGGACGCGAGCCCTGTGGTCGGCAGCTGATCAGCCGGTATGGGCGAGGCCGTGTGCCTGGCAGGTGGGTAGCGAGTTAGCGATCAGCGTGCGATCCCGGATGCTTCGGACGGCTGTCGAGCCAGAGCACCCAGGGCTCGATCACGCCGATCTGGAGCAGTCTGGCTGAGGCCCACGGATCCCGGGCCAGGCGTGACTTGACGTCCTGCTCATCGGCGGCCTCGACGACGTGCAGGGTCGCCTCGCCATTGCCAACCGGGGCCGCCCAGGATGACGAAGCCATCGTCGACCAGCCCGTCCATGAAGGCCGCGTGCGCATCCAGTCATCCCGCGTACTGGCCCCACTCGCAGTCAGCCGTCCCGGTGCACCGTGCCCGGCGTGAAGGCAGGCACGCAGACGGATATGTACTCCGCGCCGTCCGCTCCCGGACTGCTGTACCGCACCCACTCGCCGGGCCGGGCGTGCACCGCCTGCCCGGCCTGGGCCGTCAGCTGGCCGTCATCAGAGTCCACCACCAGCGCTCCCCGCAGCACGATGGTGAACTCGTCGAACTCCGGGCGCTGGCCGGGCTCGGCCCAGCCTGCCGGGCTGCGCATGTGCGCGATGCTCAAGGCGGCCTGGCCCGTGTTGGCCTGCCCCACGTACTCATCGATCAGCTTGGGCGGCTGGCCGGCCGCGGCGACCCGGCTCGGCTCGCGGATCAGTTCGGGCATGATCGCAGTATTCCGCAGAGCGGGGTCTACCGTTATCAACAGTGGAGGGAACCCGATGGCGCCCCGAGTGAACAGTGACTTGCTGCTGGTCGGAAGCCTGCCGGCCGACTCGGCCGACTCGGCCCTGCGCGCCGCGGCGGGGTTCTTCGGCGACCTGGTGTTCGCGCTGCCCGACGGCGAGACCGGCCCGCGGGTCGCCTGGGTCGGCTATGAGCGGGAACGGCTCGTCCGGCCGAACCCCGGCGTGGTGGTGGTGCAGGAGACCGAATCGCCGACCGGGATCCCGCGGCACGCGTACGAAACGCCCGTGTTCGGCATCGCCCCCGGCGTCACCGAACTGCGGTGGGATTCCTGGCCCCGCATCGATGACGCGATCGCGGGCTACCGGGCCTTCAGCGCCCTGCGCGCCGAGGGGGTGATCCCCGGCCACCTCCGGTTCCAGGTCGGGCTCCCGTTCCCGGCCAGCGCGCTGAACGGGTTCAAGGCCGACTTCGCCGCCGACTATCCGGTCGCGGCGCGGGCGTTCGAGGACCTGGTGGCCCGCGAGCTGCGCCGGCTGACCACGGCGATCCCGCCCGCGGACCTGGCCATCCAGTGGGACCTGGCCTACGAGACCCAGGACATCGAGGGCGTGCTCGCGTGGACACCCGAGGGCGGATGGGAGCGGTTCGCCGGGCCCGTCACCCGGCTGACCCGGCTGATCCCGCAGGAGGTCCTGGTCGGCTACCACCTGTGCTACGGGACGTTCCCGGAATGGCCGATGTACGAGGCCCGAGACATGGGCCTGCTGGTCCGGATGGCGAACTTCGCGGTGGCGAACTCCGGGCGCCCGGTGGACTGGCTGCACCTGGCCGGCCCGCGGTACCTGCGCAGTGAGGACCGCGCCTTTTTCCGCCCGCTGGCCGACCTGGAGCCCGGCGACGCACGGGTGTTCCTGGGCATCGTGCTGCCCATCGACGGAGTTCCCGGGCTGCGGCGCAGGCACGCCACCGCAGCGCGCTACCTGCCCGACTTCGGCGTCGCGATGTACTGCGGGTTCGGCCGCCAGCCCGGCGCGGACGGCACCGAGACCATGCGGGAACACGCCCGCGTGGTGCGCCAGGCCTTGCGGTTTCCTGCCGCCTCAGGTTGAGTACAGCCATGTCCGAACCACCACCCGCCATCAAGGCCTGGCATGCCGTCGTCGACTCCGGCGACCCGGCCCTCCTGGACGGTCTGCTGGCTGACGACGTGGTGTTCCGCTCACCCGCCGTGTTCGCGCCGCAAGCAGGCAAGGACCTGACCGCGCTGTACCTGCGCGGCGCGATGGCGGTCCTCGGCCCGTCACTGCGCTACGTCACCGAGTGGTACGGCCCGTCCAGTGCGGTGCTGGAGTTCGAGGCCGAACTCGACGGCCTGTACGTCCACGGCGTCGACATGCTGCGCTGGAACGAGAACGACCAGCTGGTCGGCTTCACCGTGATGGTCCGGCCCATGCGCGGCCTGACCAAGCTCGTCGAGCTGATGCAGCGCCAGCTCACCGGCAACGAAGCAGGCAGCCCGGCATGAGCATCCAGCTGAACCACACCATCGTCTCGTGCCGGGACCAGCAAAAATCAGCCGCGTTCCTGACCGAGATCCTCGGCCTGCCCCCGGCCACCCGCTTCGGCCACTTCCTGGTCGTCCAAGCGGACAACGACGTCTCCCTCGACTTCGCCGAGACCACCGGCCCGATCACCGGCCAGCACTACGCGTTCCTGGTCAGCGAGATCGAGTTCGACGCCGCCTTCGACCGCCTCGGCCAGCGGGACCTGCCCTACTGGGCCGATCCCGGCCGGACCCAGCGCCAGGCCATCAACCACCGCGACGGCGGCCGCGGCCTGTACTTCGAGGACCCCGACGGGCACCTGCTGGAGATCTTGACCCGCCCCTACGGCAGCCTCAGCTCGCCCGTCGATACGCCCTGACGGCCAGCGGCACGAACACGATGAAGATGCCCGCCAGCCAGACCAGGCTCTTCCACAAGCTGTCCGCGATCGGGCCGCCCAGGGCCAGCGCGCGCATGGCGTCGATCGTGTAGGTCACCGGCTGGTTGTTCGCGAACGCCTGCAGCCAGCCGGGCATGCTCGAGATCGGCACGAACGCCGAGGACAGGAACGTGATCGGGAAGATCCAGATCAGCCCGAACGCCTGCACCGACTCCTCGTCGCCGATGGTCAGCCCCAAGAACGCCGAGATACACGAGATGGCCATGCCGAACACCACCGCGAGCACGAACATGGCGATGGCCGCGGCGACGCCGTTGTGGAACCGGAAGCCCACCGCGTACCCCACCGCGATGATGACCAGGATGGTCACGGCCATCCGCAGCGTGTCGGCCACCAGCCGCCCGGTCAGCACCGCCGAACGCGCCATCGGCATCGACCGCAGCCGGTCGATCACGCCCTTCTTCAGCTCGACGGCCAGCGCGATGGCCGTCCCGAAGGTGGCGAACGCCGCGGTCTGCCCGATGATCCCCGGCATCAGGAAGTCGACGTAGCCGCCCGCCGAGCTGACCCGGATCGCGCCGCCGAACACGTACCGGAACATCAGCACGAAGATCACCGGCTGGACCACGGTGAATACCAGGTACGCCGGAACCCGCATCCAGACCAGCAGGTTGCGCCGGGTGATGGTGAGCGTGTCGGTCACCGCCCAGCCGAACCGCACGCGCCAGCCGGGCGCGCCTACCGGGCCCACGGTTCGTTCCGCGATCGCCGTCATGACGCTGCTCCCGTCCGCTCCTTGCGGCGGCCCCGGCCGCCGCGTTTACGCCCGTTCTGCTGTACTTCTTCCTCGGCGGCGTGCCCGGTCAAGATCAGGAACACGTCGTCCAGCGACGGCCGGCGCAGCGCCAGCCCGCGGGTCGCGACGCCCGCGCCGTCCAGCGCGCGGACCGCGTCGACCAGCGCATCCGACCCGCGTCCCCCGACCGGGACGCTTATCACGCCGGCCTCCGGGTCCGCGTGCGGCTCGCCCAGGGGAGCAACAGCCTTGACCGCGTCTTCGATCCGGCCCCGGTCCGGCACGGTGAACTCGACCACGTCCCCGCCGGCCCGGCCCTTCAGCTCCTCGGCCGTGCCCGCCGCGATGACCAGGCCGTGGTCGATGACCACGATCTCGTCGGCCAGCTCGTCGGCTTCGTCGAGGTACTGCGTGGTGAGCAGGATCGTGGTCCCGCCTGCCGCCAGGGACCGGATGATCTCCCACATGCCCAGGCGTGACCGCGGGTCCAGGCCCGTGGTCGGCTCGTCCAGGAACAGCACCCGCGGCTTCCCGACCAGGCTCGCGGCCAGGTCCAGGCGCCGCTGCATGCCGCCGGAGTACGTCTTGGCCGCCCGGTCGGCCGCGTCCGTCAGGCCGAACTGCTCCAGCAGCTCGACGGCCCGGCTGCGGGCCTGCGGCCAGCGCAGGTGGTACAGCCGCCCGATGATCTCCAGGTTCTCCCGCCCGGTCAGCTCCTCCTGGATGGCGGCCGACTGCCCGGACAGCCCGATCGACCGGCGCACCGCGGGCGCCTCCCGCACCACGTCGTAACCCTCGACCACCGCGCGTCCGCCGTCCGGGTTCAGCAGCGTGGTCAAGATCCGCACCGCGGTGGTCTTGCCCGCGCCGTTGGGCCCCAGCATCCCGAGCACCGTCCCGCGCGGTACCGCCAGGTCGATGCCCCGCAGCGCGTGGACCTCCCCGAACGACTTGGTCAGGCCCTCCACCAGAATCGCAGGCTGGCCATCTGACATGAATCCTCCCGAAAACCCATGAACTCCCCGTGCAACGAACCTACTGTGCCCCACTGACAGCCCGTGCAAAAGATCTTTTATGCCGAACGGACCAGACTGCGTGCGGCACAATCTCCTCCATGCTGCCCGTTGCTGAGCTGCACCTGCACATCGAGGGCACCCTCGAGCCCGAACTCCTGGTCCGCCTCGCGGCCCGCAACGACGTCGCGCTGCCGAGCACCGATCCCGCGGTCCTGCGCGCCACGTACCGTTTCGGCAGCCTGCAGGACTTCCTGGACCTGTATTACGCGAACCTAGGTGTCCTAAAGCACGAGCAGGACTTCTACGACCTGGCCCGGGCGTACCTGACCCGGGCCGCGGCGGCCGGGGTCCGGCGGGCCGAGATCTTCTTCGACCCGCAGACCCATCTAAGTAACAGTGTGCCGCTGGCCGCCGTGTTCGGCGGGCTGACCGCCGCGCTGGCCGACGGCCAGCGCGACGACGGCATCTCCGCCGATCTGATCCTGTGCTTCCTGCGGGACCACGGCCCCGACGCCGCCGCCGAGACGCTCCGCGCCGCCCTGCCGTTCCGCGACCAGTTCATCGGCGTCGGGCTCGATTCCGCCGAGATCGGCTACCCGCCCGGGCTGTTCACGCAGGTGTACCGGCAGGCCGCCGCCGAGGGCCTGCGGCTGGTCGCGCACGCGGGGGAGGAGGGCGGCCCGGACGCCGTACGCGAGGCGCTCGACCTGCTGCACGTCGAGCGCGTCGACCACGGCGTGCGGTCCATGGAGGACCCCGGGCTGGTCGCGGAACTGCGGGACCGGCAGACCGCGCTGACCGTGTGCCCGCTGTCCAACGTGGCGCTGCGCGTGGTGGATACCCTTGACCAGCATGTCTTGCCGGACATGCTGAACGCTGGCTTGCTGGCCTGCGTGAACAGCGACGACCCGGCCTACTTCGGCGGGTACGTCGACGACAACCTGGCCGCGGTCCGGGCCGCGTTCGGTCTGGACGACGCGGCGCTGGCCGGGCTGGCTCGCAACTCGTTCGACGCCTGCTTCGCGCCCGACGACGACAAACGGCGGTGGCAGGCCGAGGTGGACGCCTGGCTGGCGGCCCGCTAGGACAGGTCGCTCAGGAACCGGGCCACGATCGGGCCGCAGGTCGGGCCGCCGTTGCCGTTGGCGTTGACCACCAGGCACGCGAACGCCACGTTGCCCTTGAAGCCCATCAGCCAGGCGTCGAGCTTGAACGGCGTGCTCGTCCCGTACTGCGCGGTGCCGGTCTTGGCGAAGGTGCCGGCCGGCAGGCCCTGGCCGGCCGCGGTGCCGCTGGCCACCACCGACCGCCATCATCTCGTGCAGGTCGTTGACCACGTCCGAGGGCAGCTGGGTGGTGGGCGCCGCCGTGGCGCCGGTGCCGGACGCGCCGACGACCAGCTGCGGCGGGTGCACCGTCCCGGTGTCGGCGGCCGCGGCCACCATGGCCATGGACAGCGGCGACATCACGACCCGGCCCTGCCCGATCGAGGTGGCTCCCAGGTCGGCCTTGTCGGTCGGCCGGGGGACCGAGCCGGCGAAGGAGAGCAGCCCGATGTCCGTGCTGTGGCCGACCCCGAACATGGCCGCGGCGGCCGGGAGGTCCGGCGCGGCCAGGTGGCCGGTGGCGAGCTGGATGAACGCGGTGTTGCACGACTCGGTGAACGCCTGCAGCAGCGTCTTGACCGGCGCCTCGCCCTCGGCGTTGTGGAACACCTCGCCGTCCACGGTGGCGGTGCCCGGGCAGCTGGCCGCCGATGCCGGGGTCAGCCCGCGGGTGATCAGGGCGGTCGAGGTGATCACCTTGAACGTCGAGCCGGGCGGGAAGTGGCCGTCGAGGGCCTGGTCGAAGCCGGCGGAGTTGACCGAGACGGTGGCCAGGACGTCTCCGTTGGTGGCGTTCACCGCGACCAGCGCGGCGCTCTTCTTCTCGCCGGCCAGCGCCGCCTCCGCGGCGTGCTGCGTGGTCGGGTCGATCGTGGTGGTGACCGCGGTGCCCGGATGCGGCGCCAGCGTGGTCACGGTGGCCACCTTGGTCCCGTTCGCGTTCACCACCGTGACCGTGGCGCCCGGCTGGCCGGCCAGCTGCTTCTCGTCCGCCTGCTCCAGCCCGGTCTGGCCCACGGTGCTGCGTCGCGTCGTACGGCGCGCCGAGCTGGCCCAGTTCCTGGGCGGTGATCGGCCCGACCGCGCCGACCACGCCCGCGGCCAGGCCCGGGGTGAGGGCGCTGCGCGCGTTGCCGTGCTCGAACACCGTGCCCGGGATCGGGTAGATGGTCGGTTCCAGCTGGTTGTAGCGGTCCCGGGACACGGTGAAGACCGGCTCGAAGAACGTCGGGTGGAGCTTGGCCGCGGCGATCGCGTCGCTGACCTGGGTGGCCGTGGCGCCCGCCGCGACCAGCGCCGTCTTAACCATCGAAGCGTCCTTGATCCGCGAGCCTTCCACGCCGATCGTCACCACGCCGCCCTGGGTGGTCAACGGTGCCCCGCCCGAGCCCAGGATGGGCGCGCGGGCCGGCCACGTTTTCTTCACCGACAGCTGGTCGCCGGCCCGCAGCTGCGGCGCGATCGTGGCGGGCGACCAGGTGACCAGCCAGTGGCCCTGGTTCTGCACCAGGTTCAGGGTGGACTTGATCGTGACCGTGCCCACCCCGGTCAGCGCGAGCCGCTCGGTGAACGGCTCGGTGGCCTTCGACCCGCTGGTAACCGTGGTGCCCGGGGTGAAGGTGGCCTGGTGCACGCCCAGGCTGGTGAACGCCGCCTTGTTCACCGCGGTGAAGTCGGCGGGCGGCTGCGAGACCAGCTGCTGCATCGCGGCCCAGTCCTGCTTGGCCCAGGCCGGCGAAGTAGGCGCTCGCCGTCGTCTGCGGCTGCGGTGCCGAGCTGCACGCGCTCAGCAGTCCGCTGACCAGGAGCGCCGTCACCGCCAGGGCCGCCGGGCCGACCTTGTTGCCCAGGCTCATGAGCAGAAAGGGTACGCGGCGTCGCGCCATACCGCGCCGTAATGTCGGCCCCCTCCGCTATGTTCCGGGCCATGCGCATGTTGCACACGTCCGACTGGCACCTCGGCCGGTCGCTGCACCGGGCCGATCTCCGCGCCGCGCAGGCCGCCTTCCTTGACCACCTGGTGGCCACGGTCCGCGCGGAACGGGTGGATGTGGTGCTGGTCGCCGGGGACGTCTACGACCGGGCCGTACCGCCGGTCGACGCGGTGCAGCTGTGCGAGGACGCGCTGCTGCGGCTGCACGACACCGGGGCCAGGATCGTGCTGATCAGCGGCAATCACGACTCCGCCCGGCGGCTCGGGTTCGGCAGCGCCCTGCTGGACAAGGCCGGCGTGCACCTGCGCACCCAGGTCAGCGAACTGGCCCGGCCCGTCCTGCTGACCGATGCGCACGGACCGGTGGCCGTCTACGGCGCGCCCTACGCCGAACCCGGGGTGCTCGGCGACGAGATCCTGGCCATCCAGGCCGATGCGGACGCCCGCGGCGTGCGCCGCCGGGTCGTCCTGGCCCACGGGTGGGTGACCGGGGGAGCGGCCAGCGATTCCGAGCGCGACATCACCGTCGGCGGAGTCGGCCAGGTGCCCGCGGCCACCTTCGCCGGTTTCAGCTACGCCGCGCTCGGCCACCTGCACGGCCAGCAGACCCTCGCCCCGCACCTGCGCTACAGCGGCTCGCCGCTGCCCTATTCCTTTTCCGAGGCGAACCACCACAAGGGCAGCTGGCTGGTTGAACTGGATTCGGCCGGCGTCGCCCGGGCCGAGCGCGTACCCGCGCCGCAGTACCGCCGGCTCAGCGTCCTCCGCGGCCGGCTCGCCGACCTGCTCGGTGCCCCGAGGTACGCCGAATTCGAGGACGACTTCGTGTCGGTCACCCTCACCGACCCGAGCCGCCCCGCGGGCCCGATGGACGCGCTGCGGACCCGGTTCCCGCACATCCTGGTGCTCGCCTTCGAGCCCGAAGGCGCCGTGCCCGACGCCGGCTGCTACCGGGCCCGGGTCGCCGGCCGTGACGATCGGGCCGTCGCGGCCGAGTTCGTCCAGCACGTCAGGAACGCCCCGGCCACCGACGGCGAACGGCGGCTGCTCACCGACGCCTTCGAGGCCGTCCGCGCGCCGGAAATGAACGGAGAGGCAAGCTGATGCGCCCGCACCGGTTGCGTGTGACCGCGTTCGGTGCGTTCGGCGGCACCGTCGAGGTGTGCTTCGACGACCTGGCCAGCGCCGGCCTGTTCCTGCTGCACGGCGAGACCGGCGCGGGCAAGACCACGCTGCTGGACGCGATCGGGTTCGCCCTGTACGGCCGGGTTCCCGGCGAACGCGGCAAGGCGCGGCGGCTGCGCTCGGACCACGCGGCGTCCGGCGCGCCCACCGAGGTCCAGCTCGAGGCGACCATGGGCGGCCGCCGGATGCGGATCACCCGCAAGCCCGAGCAGCAGCGCCCCAAGCGGCGGGGCGGGGGGACCACCACCGAACAGGCCAAGATCCTGCTCGAAGAGGCGGACGGCGCCACCTGGCGGGCCATCTCCACCCGCGCCGGCGAGGCCGATGACGAGATCAAAGACCTCATGGGCATGTCCGCCGAGCAGTTCTACCAGGTCGTCCTGCTGCCCCAGGGCCAGTTCGCGCAGTTCCTGCACGCCGACGCCAACGACCGCCAGCGCCTGCTGCAGAAGCTGTTCGGCACCGACCGGTTCCGCGCCGTAGAGGACTGGCTGGCCGAGCGCCGCCGGACCACCGCCCACGCCGTGGACGAGGCCAGGCACACCGTCAAGGAGCTAGCCGCCCGCGTCGCCCAGGTCGCCCAGATCGCCGCGGACGAGACCCTAGACGATGACGAGACCCTAGACGCGCTGCCCGATCCCGCCTGGGCTCCGCGGCTGGCCGAGGCCGCCGCCCTCGCCGCCGCGGCCAGCCAGGCCGAGGTCGACGCCCGCCGTGCCGAGCTCGCCGCAGGCCCAGGACCGCCAGCGTGACGCGGAGCGGCTGGCCGACCGCCAGCGCCGCCGGGCCGATGCGCTGCGCACCCGCGACCAGCTCGCGCAGGACGCCCCCGCGATCGCCGAACTCAGGCAGGAACTCGCCGCGGCCCAACGCTGCGCCGAGGTGATCCCGGCGCTCGAGGAAGCCGACCGGACCGCCGCCGCCCTGGCCGAGGCCAGCCACGCCGAGCAGCAGGCCCGCGCCGGGCTTCCCGCGGCCAGCTCGCAGGCCCCCGCCGCCGGACTGCGCGCCGCCGCCCGGGAGCACGTCACCAGGTCCGGCCGGCTGGAGGGGTTGCGTTCCATCCAGGAGCAGGCCGCGGCCGAAGACCGGACCGTCGCGGCCGCGCGGACGGCCGCGGCCGCCCTCGCCGTCCAGATCGCCTCCGCCGAGCAGGACGCCGCGGCTCAGCAGGAGCGCCGCCCCGTCCTGAGCCGCCAGCGGGACCACGGCCGCGAGGCCGCCGAGCGGCTGCCCGGCGTCCAGGCCGAGGCCGACCGCCATCAGCGAGCCGCCGCCGACATGGCCGCCTTGGTTCAGGCCCGGACCGACGCCGCCCGCCATTCCCAGGCCTACATCGCCGCCAAGATCGAGCATGCCGAGCTGATCAACGACGCGGCACGGCTCCGGATGGCCCGCATCGACGGGATGCGCGCCGAGCTCGCGGCCGCCCTGGTCGACGGCGCCCCGTGCCCGGTCTGCGGCTCACTTGACCATCCGGAGTTGTGTGAGCTCACCGGCGAGCGCGTGACGCGTGAGCAGGAGGAGGCCGCCGACACCGAAGCGGCGGCTGCCGGGGAACGGGCGGAGACCATCGGGGCGCGGCTCGGTGCCGCCGACGTCCGCGTCGCCGACCTGACGGCGCGGCTGGAAGGAGCCGATTTCGTCGTCGCCGCGGACCTGCCCACGCTGGCTGCCGAAGCGGCGCGGCTGGCCTCGGCCGGTGACCAGCTCCAGGCCGAGGCCGAACGGCTGGCCGCGACCAGGCTGCCCGATCTGCAGACCGCCCTGGACGACCTGGACCGGGACATCGCCGCCGTGGGGCTGCGGCTGGTCGAGCTGACCAATCAGCACCGGGACGAACTACGCCACGCCGCCGCGGCCGAGCAGCGGGCCGTCCAGCACCGCGGATCGCTGGCCGCCCAGCTCGATGGTGCACCGGACCTGGATACCGCCCTGGCCCGCGAACGCGTGGCGGCCGACGCGCTGAGCGCCGCCGCCGACGCCGCCGACGCGACCGCCCGCGCGCAGGCCGACGCCGACCGGGCCGCCGACCTGGCCGCCAAGGCCGCCACCGAGGCCGGCTTCGCGGACCCCGAGGCCGCCCGCGATGCCCGCCGCGAGGCCAGTTGGCGGGCCGCCGCCGAGCGCGACATCCGCGAGCACCAGTCGAGCGCGAAGGCCATTGACGATCTGCTGGCCGATCCCGGCCTCGACGTCCCCCTCGACCCGCCAGCGGACACGGCCGCCGCGGCCGCCGCGGCGGACGCGGTCCGCCAGGCCCACGACGACGCCCTGACCGCGCACGACCGCGCCCAGCACCAGGCCGAGCAGCTCGCCGACCTCGCCCCCCGGCTCAGCGCCCGTCTTGACCAGCTGACACCGCTCGCCGCAAAAGCCGCCGAGGCCCGCACCCTGGCCGACCTCGCGGCCGGGCAGGGCGCCAACACGCTGCGGATGACCCTGTCCGCGTTCGTCCTCGCCGCCCGGCTGGAAGAGGTCGCGGCCGCGGCCAGTGAGCGGCTGCTCGCCATGACCTCGGGCCGGTACTCGCTGATCCACACCGACGCGCGCCGCGGCGCGGGCCGCTCCGGGCTCGGCCTGCTGGCCTGCGACGCCTGGACCGGCGTGGACCGCGACACCAGCACCCTGTCCGGCGGCGAGACCTTCCTGGCCAGTCTGGCCCTGGCCCTCGGTCTGGCCGACGTGGTCACCGCCGAGGCGGGCGGGACCAGGATCGAGGCGCTGTTCGTCGACGAAGGCTTCGGCAGCCTGGACGAAGAAACCCTGGACGAGGTGATGACGGTGCTCGACGGCCTGCGTGAAGGCGGCCGGATGGTTGGCATCGTCAGCCACGTGGCCGAGCTGAAGCAGCGCATCCCGGCCCAGATCCGCGTGCACAAGGGCCGATCCGGTAGCCACCTGACCGTCTGCGGCACCATGCTCAACTGACCCATAAGTCCGAGATGCCGCTAATAACGATACGGTGACCCAGACGTTCCAAGATGGCTGCATACAGCGGTGAAAAGGGGCCGGCCCCCCTCGTCACGGGACCTCGCGCCGGTTTACCATCGGAAACTGTCAGTCAAGAACTGGAAAACTCTGACGGTACGGCTGTGGCGGGACGGACGGGAGTGTCAGAGGTGACGAGCGGGTAGGAATAGGAATTCGTCATGACAATAGATCCCGGTGTTCGACGCATCGTGGTCGGTGTCGACGGCTCGGCCGAGTCTGTGGCCGCTCTGCGATGGGCGTGCAGGGAAGCCAGCCTGCGCGCCGCCGTGGTCCACGCGGTCCTCGCCCTGGAATCCGCATGTCATCAGGTCGCCAGCTACGCGGTGCCGGCCCCGCGGCAGTCCAACGGGAGCTGGGGCGCTGCCCGTGAGGTGCTGCGCCGGTCGGTCAGCGAGGCGGTCAGCCTGTATCCCGGTGTCAGCGTGCGCACCGAGATCACCGAGGGGCTCGCGGCGCGGGTCCTGCTCGACGACGCGCGCGAGGCCGACATGCTGGTCCTCGGGCGCACCGCAGACGGTCCGGACCCGTACCGCGGGGCCGGGCCCGTCATCCGGGCGTGCCTGCGGGCCGCTCCGTGCCCGGTCGTCATCATCGGCCCGGCTGCCACGGACGAGCCGGATCCCGGCGATCACGTTCCCGAGTCGTGGCAGCGGACGCAGGATTACCTAGCTGCGGCCAGGTAGGGCCGGAGTAGCGTCGCGGTCATGACGACCGCGACGATCACGGTGTGGCTGCCCGACCTGGGCTGGGTGCAGACCATGGGCGGCCTGCCCGGACCAATGACCGCCGACGCCTGGACCGGAGGCGAGGAGCTGCCGGCTTCGGCAGGCCAGGTCGAGATCGTGGTGATCCCGTTCGGGGTGCCCGGATCCCGGCTGGCGGTGCTGGGTAAGCTGCCCAAGCTGCGGCTGGTCCAGCTCATGTCGGCCGGTGCCGAACGGGTGATTCCCCACGTCCCGGCCGCGGTCACGCTGTGCAACGCCCGCGGCGCGCACGATCCCGCGGTGGCCGAGTGGATCATGACCGTGATCCTGGCTCAGCTGCGCTCGCTGCCCGCTTACGCCGATGCGCAGCGCGCGGGCACCTGGGCCCCCGCGCCGGGCGAGCCGCTGGCCGGCCAGACGGCGCTGATCGTCGGCTACGGTTCGATCGGCGCGGCGGTCGAACGCCTGCTGGTCCCGTTCGGAGTACAGGTCGAACGCGTCGCCCGGCACCCGCGTCCCGGCGTGTCCGGCCCCGGCGACCTGCCGGCCCTGCTGCCGCGAGCGGACATCGTGATCCTGCTCGTCCCGGTCACCCCGGCCACCGAGGCCATCGTGGACGCGCGGTTCCTCGGCGCCATGCGCGACCACGCGCTGCTGGTCAACGCGGCCCGCGGCGCGATCGTGGACACCGGCGCGCTGCTGGCCGAGCTGAGCTCGGGACGACTGCGGGCCGCGCTCGACGTCACCGACCCGGAGCCGCTGCCCGCCGGGCATCCCCTCTGGTCGGCGCCGGGCCTGCTGCTCACGCCGCACGTGGCCGGGGTGAGCACGCAGACCATCCCGCGGGCCCGGGCTATTGTCTGGGACCAGCTGGCCCGGTACGCGGCGGGCCAGCCGCTGCGCAACGTGGTCGGCGAGCGGGGCTACTGACCGCGACGCGGTCCGGCGGTGAGACAATCGTGCCGTGCCGTCTTCCCTGGTCGAGGTGTCCCCGAGGGTCAGCGCCGCGCTCGCAGCCGGTGAACCGGTGGTCGCCCTGGAGTCCACGATCATCTCGCACGGCCTGCCGCGCCCGGGCAATCATGCCGCGGCCCGGAGGTTCGAAGAGATCCTGGAAGACCAGAACGTGACCCCGGCCACCATCGCGCTCATCGACGGGGTGCCGAAGGTTGGCCTAAGTAGCGAAGACCTGGAGCGCATCGCGTTCGATGAGTCGGTGGTCAAGGTCGGCAGCCGGGACATCGCCATCGCCATGGCCCGCAAGGTGACCGGCGGCACCACGGTCGCGGCCACGTCCGTGCTGGCCGCGCGGGCCGGGTTGCGGGTGTTCGCGACCGGCGGCCTGGGCGGGGTGCACCGCGGCGCCGGCGAGACGTTCGACGAGTCCGCGGACCTGACCGTCCTGTCCCGGACGCCGATCACGGTGGTCTCGGCCGGGGTGAAGTCGATTCTGGACATCCCGGCCACCCTGGAGCGGCTCGAGACGCTCAGCGTCGCGGTCGTCGGCTACCGGACCTCACGGTTCCCCGCCTTCTGGCTGTCGGACTCCGGTTACGACCTGGACTGGCGCGTCGATTCCGCGGCCGAGATCGCCGACATCATGGCGGCCAGGGACGCGTTCGGCGAGCCGTCCGCCCTGCTCGTGGCGAACCCGCTGCCGGCCGCGCTACAGCTGGACCCCGGCGTGCTCGACGGCGCGATGGCGGAGGCGCTGGCCCTGGCCAACAAGCAGGGCGTCCGCGGCAAGGCGGTCAGCCCGTTCCTGCTCGACCACATCCAGCAGGTGACCGGCGGGGTCAGCGTGGAGGTGAACCTGAACATCGCGCGCGGCAATATCGAGCTCGCGGGCCAGATCGCGACGTCGTGGGCCGCGCGGACTGGTGAGCCCCGCTGACCGCATTCCGGCGGGTCCTGGTCTGCGGTGATGTGATCAACGACGTCCTGGTCAAGCCGCTGGACGGCGTCACCCCCGGCAGTGACACCACGGCCGAGATCCGGGCCCGCCCGGGCGGCGCGGCGGCCAACCAGGCCGCGTGGATGGCCCATCTCGGCGCCGCGGTCACCTTCGCCGGCCGGGTCGGCGCCCGTGACGTGGCCTATCACCGCCTTGAGCTGACCCGCGCCGGCGTCCGCGCGCACCTGGCCGCCGACCCGGAGGCGGACACCGGCTCGATCGTGATCATGGTGGACCCCGACGGGGAGCGGACCATGTTCACCGACCGGGCCGCGAACCGGAGGCTGCACAGACAGGACCTGCCGGCCCGCCTGCTGGACGACGCGGATGTACTGCACCTGACCGGCTACACCTTCTTCGAGCCGCCGCTGCTCGAGGTGGCCCTCTGGCTGCTCGGCCAGGCCCGGTCCCGCGGCCTGGCCGTCACTATCGATCCCGGCTCGGCCGCGTTCCTGGCCCGGCTCGAATCCGGGGCGTTCTTGCGCTGGACCGACGGCGCCGCGGTCTGCTTCCCCAACCGCGACGAGGCCGCCGTCCTGGTCGGCGAGGCCGATCCGGACACCATGGCGATCCGCCTCACCAGGCACTACGGCGTCGTGGCGCTGAAGCTGGGCGGCGCGGGCTGCGTGCTCGCAGTGCCCGGCCACGCTCCGGTCCGGGTCGCGGCCCACCCGGCGCGGGCGCGGGATACCACCGGCGCCGGCGACGCGTTCTGCGGCGCCTTCATGAGCCGGTGGCTCAACGGCGCGCCCGACCCGAACGCTCGCGGACCCGAAACTCGCGGACCTGACCAGCGCGGCCGAGTTCGCCGTACGCGTCGCCGCCTCGGTCGTCACGCGCTTCGGTGCCCGGCCCACGGCGCCTGAGTAGTCCTCAGCGACGCGGCGGCGGCGACGAGGACGGCGGCGGCGAGGGCGGATGCAGGGTGATCGTCGGCGAGGGGGACGGGGAGGGAGAGGCGGACGGTGACGGCTTGGGCGACGCAGACGGCGACGGCTTCTTGGACTTCTTCGGCTTCGGCTTCGGCGAGGCCGAGGTCGGAGCCGAAGTCGGCGGTGACACGGGAAGCGGCGTCGTCGACGCGGCCGACGGGCCAGGCGAGCCCGCCTTCTTCGCCTTCTTGAGCTTCGGCGACCCGGATACCGAGGACGACGGGGGCTGCAACGTGATCAGGTGCACCGCCGCGTCCGGATGGCCCGCCGGACCGGGACTGTGCGTGCTCGTGGCGGCCAGGGCCGTGCCGGCCGCCAGCAGGGCGACCACGATCGCGGCGGCGGCGATCGCGCGCAGGTGCTTGACGTGCCTGAGGTGCTCGACGTGCCGCACGTGCCGCAGATGCCGGGCTTCCCCGGCCGCCACGGATCCCTGAGCACCCGCAGATGACAGGTCGATCTGCTCGACCGTCGTGCCCTGGAGCGCCGGCGCGGCGCCGGATGGCCACAGGACGGCCAGCAGCAGCGCCGCCTCGCCGAGATGTGACCGCCCGCGTTCTTGCCAGTGCCGGCCGTAGGTGCCGTCCGCCAGCGCCGTGAGCTCGGCGACGAAGGTGCTGGCGTCGGCGGGGCGGTCGCGGGGATCCTTGGCCATGCCCGCGATGACCAGCGGCCGGAGCGGCTCGGGGACCGGGTCCAGCGGGACCGGCTCAGCCAGGTGCAGGTACATCAGTTGCTCGGCGGTGTTCGCGGTGAACGGCGGCCGGCCGACGAGGCATTCGTAGAACGTGGCGGTGGCGGCGTAGACGTCGCTGGCCGGGCTGGCCGGGGATCCCTCGATCTGCTCGGGCGGCGCGTAGACCAGCGTGCCGGCCGGGATCGGGCTGTCCCCGGCCCGGGCCGCGATCCCGAAGTCGGTCAGCTTGCTGTCGCCGGCCCCGTCGACCAGGACGTTCCCCGGCTTGTAGTCCCGGTGCACCAC
Source organism: uncultured Actinomycetes bacterium (assembly GCA_963822765.1). Taxonomy (GTDB): domain Bacteria; phylum Actinomycetota; class Actinomycetes; order Streptosporangiales; family Streptosporangiaceae; genus Palsa-504. Next base: position 41,217 of record CAWGJL010000037.1, read on the forward strand.
GCCGCGCGCGTGCGCGGCGGCCAGGCCGAGCAGCGAGCCGTGCAGTACCACCAGGGCCGCCTCGGCGGTGGTCGCACCCTGATGCGTCAAGATCTCGCGCAGGCAGACCCCGTCGACGAGCTCCATCACGATCGCGGCGCCGGACGGCGATTCGATGTACTCGTACAGCCGGACCACGTGCGGGTCGTTCACCGAGGCCAGGATGGCCGCCTCGCTCCGGAACGCCTCGGTGAACTCGGGGTCGGACAGCAGGTTCTGCAACAGGTACTTGATCGCCACCAAGGTGCCGGAACCGTCGTGCCGGGCCAGCACCACCTCGCCGAAGTTGCCCGAGCCCAGCGCCCGGAGCTCGGTGAACCCCGGAACCTTCCATCCCGCCATGCGGATACGGCCCTCCTTCGGGTCGTCGGCTGGCCTGCGTCAGCAGCTGATCGTCACGTTTTCCGAATCGGACCGGGGGTCCGGGCCGAGGACGTCCAGCGTGACCTTCTGGGTCGCGTTGCCGTGGCCTCGGCCCTGCACGGCTACGGTCACGGTCACGTCGTGCTGCCCGGCGGTGACCGACTGGCTCAGCGGTTGCGGCGCCTGGGTCTGCGGCTGGAACACCCACTGGTAGGACACCGTCCCGGCCGAGCCGTTGGTCGCGATCTCCCCGGTGACGTTCACCCCGCACGTGGTCTTGGTCTGCTGGGTGATGCTTACCCCGGTCACGTGGAACGGCGAGTGATGGAAGAAGCGCAGCCACACCACCACGCCGGCCACGACGAGCAGGATCACGGTCAGGGCCGAGCCCAGCACCCGCCGCGCCCGGCGCAGCCGGGCATGGCGCGGTGGCGGCCCGGACCGGTGCCCGGTGCGCCACACGCTCTCGGCCGCCACCCCGGCCTGGCTCGCGGGCACCCCCGGCCCGTACCGGAGCACATCCGGCGCAGGCTGCGGCGGTGCCCCGCCCGGCGCAGGCCCCCCCGGCCCGCCCGGCATGAACTGCGGCGGCGGCGGCCCGGCCGCTGGCCGGTTGTCCCGCGTTGGCCGGTACGTGGCCGCGGCCGTCTCCTCCGGCTGGCGCCGCGCCACGACGGTGGGCACCTCATGCACGGCATCGGTCTCCGGCGGCCGCGGCGGAATGTACGTCGGCTGGTATCCAGGCGGAATCGTGGGCGGAGTCGCCGGCTCCCGTCCCGGGTGCCCGGGTGTCGCCTCGTCAGGCCCCGATGACCCCATGTAGCCCTTCTTCCGTCAGATGCAGTGCCGCGCCCATATCAGTACGGTCGGAGAAGCCGCGGTCGTGATACCCGTCCAGAGCCGGACGTTAGCGATCAGTGTCACACCATGATTCTTTGCAGGTCAATGGTGCCCATAGTGAGAAATACCGCGGCCGCGCAGGACCACCTAAACCGCCACCCGCCAGCCCGCAATGCCCCGAGTTCAGGGAAGCATCCTCGGCTCGGGGTTGTCTCATGATCGTGGCCAGTTTTGGGCCGTATCTGGTCATTTCTGGCCACGATCATAATTACCGCCCGAAATGTCCCAATGTTAACTCAGGGCATAACGGATATAACAGGCGATATCGTTTCAGCGGGCCGGCCACGGGCGCGGTCCGTCCTGTGCCGCCCGTTCTACCCTGCGAAGCGCCGGTACGGGCGTTATGCGGCGGGCGGCGACGTCGAGGACGGCGACTGCGAGGGGGAGGGGGAGGACGGCCGCGGAGAAGGCGGATGGAACGTGAAGGACGGCGACGCAGACGACGGCGACGGGGACGGCTTCGGCGACGGCTTGGGTTTGGGTTTGGGCTTGGGCGGCGGCTTCGACAAGGCCACGGTCGCGGACACCGCCGGGGCCGGGAGCAGCGCGGGCGGCGTGGTCGCCGTCAGCGCGGCCGGCGACGAGGCGGACACCGTGATCTTGGGTGACGGCTTGGCGGATGGTTTCGGCGAGGACGAGGACGGCGGCACCGACGGCGCGGACGGCTGGAGCGAGATCTGCTGCACCGCGGCCACGGAGCGGGCCGAGGCGCGCGGTCCCGGCGCGCGGACGGCCAGGGCCGTGCCCGCCGCCGCGATCACGGCGATCGCGCTAACCGCGATGGCCGCCTTCAACCCCCAGACCCGCCGGAACAGGGGGATCCGTTCCACCGTGCTGCCCTGTAGCGCGGGCGGTGCGCCGGCCGGCCACAGCGCCGCCAGCAGCAGCGCCGCCTCACCCAGCTGCGAGCGCCCGCGCTGGTACCAGTCGCGGCCGTAGGCGCCCGCGGCTATGGCCTCGAGCGCCGCGACGAAGGTGCTCCCGTCGGTCGGCCGGTCACCGGGGTCCTTGGCCATGCCCGCGGCCACCAGCGGCCGCAGCGGCTCGGGCACCGGCTCCAGCGGGACGGGCTCGGCCAGGTGCTGGTACAGCAGCCGTTCACCGGTGTCCCCGGTGAACGGCGGCCGGCCCACCAGGCACTCGTAGAAGGTCGCCGTGGCGGCGTAGACATCGCTGGCCGGGCTCGCGGGGGTTCCGCCGAACTGCTCGGGCGGCGCGTACACCATGGTGCCGGCCGGGATGGCACTGTCCCCGGCCCGGGCCGCGATTCCGAAGTCGGTCAGTTTGCTGTCGCCGTCCCCGCTGACCAGGACGTTCTCCGGCTTGTAGTCCCGGTGCACCACGCCCCGGTGGTGCGCCGCGGCCAGCCCGAGCAGCGAGCCCTGCAATACGACCAGCGCCGCCTCGGCTGTGGTGGCACCCTGCCGGACCAAGATGTCGCGCAGGCAAACGCCGTCGACCAGTTCCATGACGATGGCCGCGCCTTGCCGTGACTCCACGTACTCGTACAGGCGGACCACATGGGGGTCATCCACGGTGGCCAGCACGGCCGCCTCGGCGCGGAACAACTCGGTGAACTCGGCGTCGGAGAGCAGGTTCTGCCGCAGGTACTTGATCGCCACCAAGGTGCCAGAACCGTCGTGCCGGGCCAGCACCACGTCACCGAACCCGCCCGAACCGAGCGTCTTCAGCTCGGTGAACCCGGGAACGCTCCATTCCGCCACGCCGATCCGCCCCCCAATGTCAGCAACTGACGCTCACCTTCTTCGTAGCCGTCCCAGTGCCCGGGCCGAGCACGTCCAGCGTGACCTCCTGGGTCGCGCTGCCGTGGCCCTGGCCCTCGACCGCGACGGTCACGTAGACGGCGTGCTGCCCGGCGACCACGGACTGGCTCAGTGGCTGCGGGGCCTGGGTCTGCGGCTGGAACACCCACTGGTAGGACACCGTCCCGGCCGAGCCGTTGGTCGCGATCCGGCCCGTCACGTCCACCCCGCAGGTGGTCTTGGTCTGCTGGGTGATGGCCACCCCCGTCACGCCGAACGGGGCGTGGTGGAACCGCAGCCACAGCACCACCCCGGCCGCTGCGAGCAGGAGCACGGTCAGCACCGACCCCAGGATCCGGCGTACCCGGCGCAGCCCGCGTCGCCCGGGCGGCGGCTCGGCCTGGCGCCCGGTCCGCCAGACGCTCTCCGCCCCGGTAGCGGCGACGGCGCCGGCCACCGGGACCCCCGGACCGTGCCGCACCACGTCGGGCGGCGGGGGAGCCGCCGCGTCGTGCGACTGACGCGGCACCACGTAGGTGACCGGCTGGTGCACGTCGGCATCATCCGGCGGCGGCACCACGTACGTTGCCGGCTGGTGCACCCCGGCATCACCCCCGGCGGCCGCCGTCGGCTGATACCCCCTGTACTCCGTCGGCGGCTGGTGCGACAGCCCGGGCTCGTACCCGGGTGACCCTGGTCTTTCCGTCATGCGACAAAACCCCAGATATAGACATAAACAACATTACCCTCAGTTTTCACAGAGGCACTCTGAGTGTCGCACCGGGGTTTGCCGCACGTCAATGGGTTTCGGCACCGGGCACGTCTCGTGTCGGCCCCGGGTACCAGGCGGCCCGGCCCGCCAATTCCCACATACCGAGAAATGTGCCATTGACCATACGTCACGGTCCGTTCGGTAAAAGATCACTAATGGAACCGAACGGACCGTGCTTCACGCGCCCTGAAACCCAAGTAAGTTAGTGTCTATCGGCACGGGGTAGTTCGGGATGGGACGCATGAGCGTACTGCTGCGGCGTGCAACCGGGGCGATTGGACGGCCATCAGTTTGGCTGAGCCTGGTCTTCTTGCTGGACGCCGCTATCGCGATAACGGGAATTTCGTTTCGGTGATCCGCGGCCGCAGGGAAGTCGCGCTTATCCGCATTAGTGACCGTGTTCAGCGCGCTATCTTGCGCCCGCTTCCAGCAGAATTCGGCGGTGTGGCTTTTGCCGCCCATTACCGGTCGGCGACCAAGCAGGCGCTGGTCGGCGGCGACCTTTACGACCTTGCGATGACCCGGGTCCGGGCCGCGTTTGATTATCGGCGACGTGAAGGGCAAAGGGCTCGACGCAGTGGGCCGGTGCGCCGCGGTGCTTGGCGCCTGACCATCGCGCTGGCTAGCGGCGGGGATCCTGGCGCTCAACGGTGCCACGCTGACCTTTGCCGTGCTCTCCCCGATCAGCGCTGGCGCATCACCCCGGCCCACCTGAAGGTCCCGGATCCCTCGAGCCGGGAACGACCAGGCCCAGCTCGTAGGCGGTGACGACCGCCTGAGTCCGGTCGCGCAACCCGAGCTTGGCCAGCATCCGGCTCACGTGCGACTTGACCGTCTCCTCGGTGACGACCAGGCGGGCGGCTATCTCCGTATTCGACAGACCCTCCGCGACGAGGCGCAGGACCTGCGTCTCGCGCGGGGTGAGGGTAGCCAGCGCCCCGGTGGCCGGGGCCTCGGGTCTGGGTCGCAGGCGGGTGAACTCGCTGATCAGGCGGCGGGTGACGGCCGGCGCGAGCAGTGCCTCGCCCGCCGCGATCACCCGCACGGCCTCGAACAGCCGCTCGGCGGTGACGTCCTTGAGCAGGAAGCCGCTGGCCCCGGCGCACAGCGCGTCGTACACGTAGCGGTCCAGGTCGAAGGTCGTCAGGATGAGGATCCGCGGGCCCGGGCTCCCGTCCGGCCCGGGTCCGGCGAGCTGCCTGGTGGCCTCGATACCGTCCATGACTGGCATGCGCACGTCCATCAGGACCACGTCGGGAGACAGCTCACGGCAGATCTGCACCGCCTCGGTCCCGTCGCAGGCGGTGCCGACCACCGCGAAGTCCGGCTGGGTGTCCAGCAGCGCGGCGAAGCCGGTGCGCACCACGTGATGATCGTCGGCCACGATGATCCGGACGGCCGGAGGCGCGCTGGTCATCGGTCACTCTGCCTTGGCCGGCAACGTGGCCTCGACCAGGAAGCCGCCCCCCGGGGCGGTGCTGGTCCGCAGATCGCCGCCGGCGGCCGCGGCGCGCTCGCGCATGCCGGCCAGCCCGTGGCCATCGGTGTTTTGCGACGGGCCCGGGCCGTTATCGCGGATGCGCAGCCGCAGGACGTCACAGGTGTAGCGCAGTTCCACGTCGACCGCCGCGCCCGGTGCGTGCCTGCGGGCGTTGGTCAGGGCTTCCTGGACGATACGGTAGGCGGCCAGTTCGACGCCGGGATCAACGGTGGACTGCCGGCCGGAGACGATCAGCCTGGTCGTCGTGCCTGAGGCGCTCCTCGCCTCGTCGACCAGCTCGTAAAGCTGGTGCAGGCCCGGCTGGGGATGCCGGTCCGCGCCGAGCCCGGGTGCCGGCCAGGGCTGGTCCGCGTCGCTCTGGTCGGCGGCGTCCTCGCGCAGGACGCCGAGCAGCCGCCGCATCTCGGTCAGGCCTGCTCGCGCGGTGTCACCGATCTGCAACAGCCGCTGCGCACCTGCATCGGGCATGCCCGGGGTGGCCAGCCGGGCTGTCTCGGCCTGGACGGCGATCATCGATATGTGGTGCGCCACCACGTCGTGCAGCTCGCGGGCGATGCGCGCTCGTTCCCCGCGGGCCGTGTGCTCGAGCAAGGTACCGGCGACCGCCTGCCGGGCGGCGCTGTGCGCCAGCGCCTCGCTGCGCGCCTGCCGGGCGATCCCGGCCAGGCCGGCCGCCGGGGCCAGCGCGGCTAGCAACACAACCAGGACTCGTTCCTCGGTACCCCCATGCCCGGTGCCGGCCAGCGCGAGGACCAGGAACGGCAGGGCCAGAGCCGGCGCCAGCAGCTGGGCCGCGTCCCGCGACCCCGCATTCCGCGAGCGGCCCAGCCGGTATCCGGCGATCAGCTGCGCGGCCAGGCCCGCGATCGTGAGCGTCCCGAAGGCCGCGAGCGAGAGGACGTTGGCCGCGCAGATGGCCACGGCGGCCGCGACCGGCCCGAGAAAGGCCAGTGGCACCGTGGTACTCGCCGCGAGCGCGCCCATCCCGATCAGGTCGGCCACGCTCATCCCGGCGACGGCGCCGCGCGCGATCGTCTCGGTCATGGCCGCCAGCGCGAGCATGGTCCCGGCCACCGCAGGCGCGTGCGGGGCATCCGGGACCGCGGCGATCCGCCGGGTCCACCGCGGCCACCCGCCGCCCCGGTTACCTGCTGCGCCCATGTAGCTCATTGTCGCCTCCCCGGCCGGGGCGCGGCGTCACCCCGGCCGGGGATACCTGCCTCCCTCCTGCGAGGGAGGCGAAGACCGCTCCCCGGCGTGACGACCCTGACCACCTAACTAACCCAGACTTTCAAGGCATGGAAGCAACTATCGAAGTCAGCGGCCTGCGCAAGCGGTTCGGGCCGGTGCTGGCCCTGGACGGGATGTCGTTCACGGTGACACCGGGCCAGGTGACCGGGTTCGTCGGCCCGAACGGCGCCGGGAAATCCACCACGATGCGGGTGGTCCTCGGTCTTGACGCCGCGGACGAGGGCACCGCGCTGATCGGCGGGCAGCCTTACGCCCGCCTGCGCCACCCGCTGAGCCACGTCGGAGCGCTGCTGGACGCCGCCGCGCTGCAGCCGAGCCGCAGCGCCCGCAACCACCTGCTGTGGCTGGCCCACTCCCAGGGCCTGGACGCCAGGCGGGTCGACGAGGTCGTGACGCAGGCCGGGCTGGGCTCCGCGGTCCGGCGTAAGGCCGGCGGGTTCTCCCTCGGCATGCGGCAGCGGCTGGGGATCGCCGCCGCGCTCCTCGGTGATCCGCCGGTCCTGATGATGGACGAGCCGTTCAACGGCATGGACCCCGAGGGCATCGTGTGGATGCGCGGGTTCCTGCGGTCGCTCGCCGCGCAGGGCCGGGCCGTCCTGGTCTCCAGCCACCTGATGAGCGAGCTGCAGGACACCGCGGACCACCTGGTGGTGGTCGGCCGCGGCCAGGTCATCGCCGACACCACGGTTCACAACATGATCGCGACCGCGTCCGGCGGCCGGGTCACGGTGCGCACCACCGCACGGGCCGAGGCGACGACGGTGCTGGCGCACGCGGGGGCCACCATCGCCGTCACCGGCCAGGACACGATCATCGTCGCCGGGCTGGCCGCGGAGAAGATCGTGGCGCTGCTCGGCGAGAGCGGGCTGCCGTTCTCGGAGGTATCGCCGCATCGCGCGACGCTGGAGGAGGCCTACATGGAGCTCACCAGGGACGCGGTCGAGTTCCGCGCCGCTCCGGCTAACACGAAGGAGGCGGCGCGATGACCGCCGGCACCGTTACCCCGTACCGGCCGGGCCAGCAGACCGGGCGGGACGGCTTCGCGCAGCTCCTGCGCGCGGAATGGACCAAGTTCAGGACCGTCCGCGGCTGGGTCATCGGCCTGCTCGTCGCGGTCCTGGTCATGCTCGGGCTCGGGTTGTTCGGCGCCGCGGGCAGCAGCGGCTCGTGCCAGAGCGTGTCCGGCGGTCCGGCCCGGTCCGGTCAGGGCTGCTCCAGCGCCAACCCGCCGGTGGGGCCGGGCGGCGAGGCGGTAACCGACAGCTTCTACTTCGTGCGCCAGCCGCTGGCCGGCAACGGCAGCATCACCGTCCGGATCACGTCGCTGACCGGCCTGATCCCGTCCGGGAACGGCCCCACGCTCGGCACGCGTCCCGGCCTGGTGCCGTGGGCCAAGGCCGGGATCATCATCAAGGCGAGCACCCAGCCGGGCTCGGCGTACGCGGCGATGATGGTCACCGCGGACCACGGCGTGCGGCTGCAGGACAACTTCACCGGCGACACGGCGGGCCCGCCCGGTGCCGTCACGGCATCGGGCCCGCGCTGGCTCCGGCTGACCCGCTCCGGCGACACGATTACCGGCTACGACTCGGCCGACGGCACGCACTGGACCCAGGTCGGCACCGTGGCGCTGGCCGGGCTGCCGCCGACCGTCCAGGCCGGGCTGTTCGCCGCCTCCCCGGCGTACCAGGACATCTCCCAGGGCTTGGGCGGCGGGGAAAGCGGGACCATCGCCCCCAGCCAGGACACCGCCGTCTTCGACCACGTCAGCCTGTCGGGCGCGTCGCCGGCCGCCACCTGGAGCGGGTACTACGTCGGAGCCGACGACGGGTCAGGGATCGGCGGCTACCACCAGGCCGGCGGCCGGTTCACCGTGACCGGGTCCGGCGACATCGCCCCGGTCGTGCCCGGGCAGGCCGGCGGCCAGGACCTGACCGCCACGACCTTCCTGGTCGGCACGTTCGCGGGGCTGATCGCGGTGATCGTGGTGGCGACCATGTTCATCACCGCCGAGTACCGGCGCGGCCTGATCCGCACCACCCTGACCGCGAGCCCGCGGCGGGGCCGGGTGCTGGCGGCCAAGGCCACCGTGATCGGCTCGGTCGCCTTCGCGGCCGGGCTGGTCGCCGCGGCCGCCGCGCTGATCCTGGGCACCCAGCTGGCCCGCGGCCGGGTCTACGTGTTCCCGGTGTCAGGGCTGACCGAGCTGCGCATGATCGCCGGCACCGCGGCGCTGGTCGCCGTGACCGCGGTCCTCGCCCTCGCCGTCGGGACCATGCTGCGCCGCAGCGCCGCCGCGGTCACCGTCGTCATCGTGGTCATCGTCCTGCCGTACCTGCTGGGCGTCGTCTCCGTCCTGCCGGCCGGCGCCGCTGACTGGGTGCTGCGGCTCACCCCGGCCGCCGCCTTCGCTGTCCAGCAGGCCATCCCGCAGTACCCGCAGGTCACCGCCCTGTACTCGCCCGGAGGCAGCGGGGGCGGCTACTTCCCGCTGGCGCCCTGGGCCGGCTTCGCCGTGCTGTGCGGCTGGGCCGCCCTCGCCGTGGGCCTGGCCCTGGTCCTGCTGCGGCGGAGGGACGTGTGAGGCTGCCCGGGGCCGATACGCTGCACGCGGAGTGGACCAAGACCCGCACCGTAGCCAGCACCGGCTGGCTGCTGCTGGCCGTGATCGCGCTGACCGTGGCCGTCGGCGCGGCGGCGGCCGCGGGGACCGGCTGCCCGCCCGGCCTCGCCTGCCAGCTGGATCCGGCCAAGGTCAGCCTCATCGGGATCGACCTGGGCCAGGCGGTCGTGGCCATCGTGGCCGTGCTGGCGATCAGCAACGAGTACAGCACGGGCATGATCCGCATCACCCTGTCCGCCATGCCGCGGCGCACCGTCGTCCTGGCCGCCAAGGCCGCCGTCGTCACCGGTCTGGTACTGGCCGCGGGCACCATCGCGGTGCTCGCGGCCGTCCTGGCCGGGCGGCTCATCCTGACCGGCCACGGGTTCACCCCGGCCCACGGCTATGAGCTGCTGTCCCTGGGCCACGGCCCGGTGCTGCGCGCCGCCGCCGGGTCGATCCTCTACCTGGCCCTGATCGCTCTGCTCAGCCTCGGCGTCGCCACCGCCGTCCGGGATTCCGCGGTCGCCATCGGGATCGTCCTCGGTCTGCTGTACCTTTTCCCCATCGTCGCTAACGTGGTGGGCAATGCACACTGGCACCGACACCTGGAGCAGATCGGGCCGATGACCGCCGGACTCGCCATCCAGGCCACCACCAATCTGACCAGCCTGCCCATCAGCCCGTGGGCGGGCCTCGGCGTGCTGGCCGCCTGGGCCGCGGCCGCGTTGCTGGCCGGCGGGCTCGTGCTCCGGCTGCGTGACGCGTGAGCGGAATCCGATGACCCCGGTCACGGCCGGTCCGTACTCCGCGGCCGGCCCGTCCGAGCCCTGGCCGGTCCGGCGGGCGTTTCCGCTGCTCGCCACGCTGGGCCTCATCCTGATCGGCATGGCGGGCACCATCTGGGGGCCGGCCTACTACCACGAGACCGCCTGGGCCGTCCCCGATGACCTGTGGGCCACCCTGGTCGCAGCCCAGCGCCTGGCCCATCTAGACCTGGCCGGCCTGTACACCGCGCCCACCAACCTGGTCAGCTTCCCGGGGGCGGCCGTGATCCTGGTCCCGGTCGCGGGGGTCATGGACCTGGCCGGGATCCCGATCCAGGCCGGCCGGCAGGGCGTCCACCCGGCCGGGTGGCTGGTCGCCGGGCCGCTGGAGACCATTCTGTCGGCCCTGGTGCTGTTCGCCGCCGACGCGCTCGCCCAGCGAATGGGCGTGAACCTGCTCAAGCGGTTCCTGCTCGCCGCCGCGGGCGCGACCGCGCTGTGGAACGTCTCCGTGCGCTGGGGTCATCCAGAGGACGCGGTGGCGATCGGGCTCCTGCTGTACGCGGTGCTCGCGGTGTCGAACGAACGACCCAACCGGGCCGCCTGGCTCGTCGGCTCCGCGGTCGCGGTCCAGCCGCTCGTGCTGCTCGCCTTCCCGCTGCTCGCCATAGCGGCGGTCGACCCGAAACGCCTGCCCGGGTTCGTGGCCCGGGCCGCCATCCCGTCCACCGCCTTGCTGGCCGCGGCGGCCGCGGCGAACTGGACGGCCACCATTCACGCGGTCACTAACCAGCCCAACGCGCCCCTCATCGACCACCCCACGCCGTGGATCTACCTGACCTGGCTGGCCCCGCACATGAGCGACGGGTCGGTGGCGGCCGGGCCCGCCCGGGCGCTGGCTGTCCTGGTGGCCTGCGGCTGCGCCGCCATGACCTGGCGCCGCTGGCAGACGGCGCGGCTGGCCGGGATGTGGCGCCCCGACGACCTGGCCGCGCTGCTGTGGTGGGTCGCGGTGACCCTGGCCCTGCGCACGGTGTTCGAGCCGGTGATGGTGTCGTACTACGTGTGGCCGCCGCTCGCGGTGGCGCTCGTCGCCGCCTCCCCGGGCTGGCTCCGCCTGCTCCCGGTCACCGTCACGGCCACCGTGCTCACGTTCCTGTCCCAGGCCTCGTGGCGGAACCCGTGGGTCTGGTGGACCCCGATGGTCGCGGTGCTGGCGCTTACCCTTGTCAGTGCAAGACCGAGGCGGTCAGCGGCGCCGCAGGTGATGCCAGAGCCGGGGGAGCAGTTCGTCGCCGGCGGCACGCCATGAGGCGATCTCGTCCGCGGACAGCGGGGTGACCGAGTACGGCGTGCCGAACCCCGTGCCCATCGTCTCCCTGACCCCGCGCGCGGCCAGGTAGATCTCGCACGCGGCGGCCAGCACCCACATCCGGGCCACCGCGAGCCCCGGCGTGGCGCCCAGGGTGATCGCCCCGTTCCCGCGCAGCAGCACCGACCACCCGGCCCATCACCCAGCCTCAGCTTCAGCGCTGAGGAACGCCCGGGCGATCACGCCGTATCCGGCCTGGTTCGCGTGCTGGTTCGGCCCGCGCGGCGCGCTCGCGCACTCCCAGGTCCACTGGCAGATCAGGGCCACGTTGCGCGGGACCGTGCCGACCCCCGGCACCGCGACTTGACCAGAGAAGTCCGAGGTCTGGAACGCGCCGAACACGTTCGCCACCCGGACGTCCGACTTGGCGTAGGCGTTATCGAGCAGGTCGTTGTAGCCGACGGCCAGCTTCTCGCTGAGCCAGGCGACCGCCTGGCCCGGCAGGCCGTTACGCCATTGGGCCAGGGAGGGCAGGTAGTAGCTCATCCCGACCATGCGGACGCCGGGTCCCGCGGCCGCTCGCACCCGGGCCAGGATCGCGTCCAGGTTGCTGACCGCATCCGGGAAGTTGGTTCCCACGCAGTGCATGATGGTCCGCAGGCTGGCCCAGCTGCCGCAGTCCTCGGGGTCGTTGGCGCCGATGTCGATGGTGACCAGGCGCAAGTGCCCGCGATGGGCGGTCAGGAAGGCCACCGCGGCAGCCAGCTGGGAACCCGCCGGGTAGCGGCAGATCCCGCCGTGGATCATGGTGGCGGTCGTCTCGCCCGGGCAGCCCAGCTTGACCAGCCGCAGCGTGGGCTGGCTGGGGCGGAGCAGCGCGTAGAGCTGATCGGGATAGCCCTGCCCGGTCTCGACGCTGTTTCCGGCCGCGTCAGGCTGGACGCCCTGGGACAGCGAATCACCCAGGGCCAGGTAGTACGTGGCCGGGGGAGCCGGCGCCTGGGACCGTGTGGACGTGGCAGGCCCGGAACACGCGGTGATGGCCACCGCGACGACGGCGGCGGCAGCGAGCGCGATGCGGACCGGACCCATGTCTCACTCTTCCCCGAGATCGACTATAGGTCGGCGCCACCCCCTAACAGCACGGCCGCTCAGCCAGCTCTCAGCTCGCCCCGGTCAGGCGCAGGGTGGTCGGCGGCTGGCGATCGATGAGGGACACCGCGTGCGGCACCGCCACCGGGACGAAGTCCGGCGCGCAGTCGGTCAGCACCCGCAGCGCCGTCCGGGCCAGGTGGTGCGCCATCTCGGTGAGCGCGCCCTGCTCGTCGCCCGCGATCAGCGCCTCCAGGATCGCGGCGTGTTCCACGTCGCCGGCCGCCTGCCAGCTGTTTGGCTCGGACAGCTGGTAGATGCGGATGTAGCGGGTGGTCCGGTCGGCGAACGCCCGCAACTGCCGTTGCATCGTCTCCCCGGCCGCCGCGGTGCAGACCCGGTGGTATTCGGTGTGCGCGGTGAACCACGCGTCGAAGTCGCCGTTCTTGGCCGCCCGCCGCATCGTGGTCAGCAGCCGCTTGGCCTCAGCGCGCGCCTTCGCGCCGAAGTGACCGATCGTCATCGACAGGGCGAGCGTCTCCAGCAGGATCCGGCTCGCGTAGATGTCGTCGAGCTCGGCCGGATCCAGCCCCGCGACCCGGGTCCGCTGGTTCGGCTCGATCTCGACCAGGCCCTCTTCCTGCAGCATCCGCAGCACTTCCCGCAGCGGGGTGCGGCTGATCCCGAGCTGAGCGGCCAGGCTCACCTGCGACAGCTTGGTGCCCGGCGGCAAGGTCCCGTCGAGAATGCACTCCCGCAGGTACGCATGGACATGCGGAATGGCCTGCCGGGCCTCGGGCAGGTCCACCCGGCGGATGTCCGGCACCTGCACGACACGAGGCATGGCCATCATTCTCCTTTCACTCAACTGCATACAGTTTACTCTATGCATCAACTCGAACATGGGACCTATATGGAATTGTTTGATAGCAACCTGTGTGATAATAGGTTCCCGTCGCCTCCTCCTATTTTCTTCCGAACGGAGCGTGGTGCATGCCCCCGGCCCTCCTCCCCGATCCCGGCCCAGATGACCCCGATGACGCCCACGCTGACCAGACCCCCGAGCAGGGCCTGTACATCACCCTCCCCGCCGAGCAGCTGACCCTGGCCGGTTTCAGCCAGGGCGGCGCGTCGGACACCATGGCCCCGGGTGCGCTGCTGGCCACGGTGGCGGACACGGTGGCGGGGCCGGAAGGTTCGGGGCTGGCGGGCTGCTCGGATGACCAGCTGCTGGGGATCATCTCGGCGGTGTGGCGCCGGCAGTCCCGCGACGCGTGGACGCTCATGGCCGCGATCGGGGAGTACGCCCGCCGGGCCGGGACCGGCGTCGAGGGTGAGTTCGCCGCCGACGAACTAGCCACTATGCCGCCATCACAGGTTCCGGCCTGCCTGGAGGTCCGGTGATCGTCCAAGGGGGCCTCCCTCCCAGGCATCCGGTTCCTATGGCACAGTCCTGCTCCGGGCCCAAGCAGCCGAACGCCTCCGCCGGGCTAACGCCTAGCACTGTCGCGCGGGGCCGGTTGACCTCCGCCTGCCGCGTGATTCACCATGGTGACAACGGCGCGGTCTGACGCCGAGCCCGGCGGCCCGTCCCCAACGGGGCCATGTCAGGGGCGAAGGGGGGCACACTCCCTGGCCGTTGCGCACGCATGGCGAACACTCATCTGTCATCGGGCCGGCTCGTGAACGGGCGTTGGGGCGGCCGTCGAGACGGAGGTCGTTCACCGTGCCGCAGAACAAGGATCTCAAGCGGCTTGTCCGCACGCGCATGGCCGAAACCGGGGAGAACTACACCCAGGCCCTGACCCACCTGCAAGGCCAGGCGGCCCTGGAACCGCTGCCCGCGGCCTGGGCCGCAGGGTCCGCTTCAGCGCCATGCTCAAGGCGACCGGGGTGACCGACTGAGGCCGGGCTCTGGCTACGGGTCGACGGCTCCCCGGCGCTCTGATGCTACGACAACATGGAGGACCGGGCGCTGCACGGGACCACCGACTGGGCCCGGCGTCGTGCTCGACGTCGCGGAACAGGCCAAGATCCTGCTGTTCGGCGCGCTGGTCAGCGGGGCCGGAGCCATCGACCTCACCCGGCTCCGGTTCGAGGAGGCCGATCCGGACAGCCGGTCACCGCTGCGGCGTCATGGGTGCTTCCAGACGAGCCGCAGGCCCTCGACTTCGGCCGGGACCCTGGACCTCGGAGGTTCCCGGGCCGCGGGTCCCGGCAGCGAGGAATGCGGTGCCGAAGAACAATTCGGTCCACGAGAAATCGGCCAGTTCTTCCTGCATGGCTGTGCGGATCGCCTCCCACGGACGGCGCATGGTCCATTCGTCTATGGCGGCGAAAGGCCGCACGATTGCGGTTCCGAGCTGCGCTATCCACCTAGGCGTGTTGCCGGGAACCTTGAGATCCAGCACCGCCCAGCGCCCGCCCCCGGACAGGGCCTTGGCGCCGTGGGCGATGACCTCTGCGCACTCGGGCACCTGCGTCATGGCGTACGTGGACAGGATCGCGTTGACCCCGGCCGGGAAGTCGAAGCCGGCCGCGTCGGCTTGCACGAGGCTGACATTGCTCCAGCCGTTCGTCTGTATCCGGTCCTGGGCGCGGGCGAGCATCGCGTCGGTCAGGTCGACGCCGACGATCCGGCCGCCGGGACCGACCACCCTCTCAAGCAGCCGGAAGTTCAGACCTGTGCCGCATGCCATGTCGACCACGGTGTCACCCGGGCGAAGGCCGAGCGCTCGCACGGCCTGGAGGCGTTGCGCCCGCTGGGGATAGCCGGGCGCGGGGTAGAGCCGGGAGGTGACGTCGTAGTGCTTCGCCTTCTTGCGGTACGTCTCGATCAGGCGCTCTCGAGTACGGTCGACCTGGGCCACGGGTTGCTCCTCGATCTCAGTTACGTCGCGTTAGAACCGCACCACCCGCTCAGGACTCCGCGCCCTCCCGCGCAGCGGACTCGACAGCAGCCTTGATCGCCACCATCTCGATATCGCTGACGTGCTGAATCCTGCCTTTGAGCAGGCCGGCGGGGATTGCGCGCATAATGCCCGCGAGGTCGACCTCAATCCACATCATGGCGTCGGTCTGCCCGCCGTCCGCCGGCTCGAATTCCATTCCCCAGCGCGCCGCGGAAGTCCCCATTGGCCCGGCGAACGCCAGGTGGTGCGGCGCCTCGACAACGGTCACCCCCTGGCTTCGGCGGCGACTCGTCCCGAGTATCCCCTTCGCCCGCTGCTCCACCCGCGAGCCTGGCTCAAGCGGACCTCCTCCGCGAACCCAGCCTTCGAGAACCGTGGGCGCCCACTCCGGCCAGCGTCCGACGTCACACAGATACGCCCACACCTCATGGATGCTGCCGGCGATTGTTATACGGCTCTCGGTTCTGAATGTCATCGTCCGGACTTCTCCTTCATCCTGGCGGTCAGTGCGTTTGCTACCTCCTGCGTGGTCTGTTCCCAGCCGCGCAGGGTCGGCCGCCGCTGTCGTGCGGCGGCCCGTAGCCGGTCTCGGTGGCGCTCGTCGTCCAGCCACCCGGCGAGCGCGGCGGCCAGGGCCGCCGGATCGCCGGGAGGGATCAGCTGGCCGGGGCGGATGCCATCGGCGGTGGAGCCGAGCGCTTCGGGCAGCCCGCCGACGGCGGCAGCTATGACGGGCAGGCCGTGGGCGAGCGCTTCGGTGACGGTCATGCCGTAGGTCTCCGAGCGGGACGGCGCGACGAGCAGGTCGGCGGTGGTATACGCGTGGGTGAGCGCCGCACCGGTCAGGACGCCGATAAGCCGGATGCGGTGGCCGTAGCCGAGGCACTTGATACGAGTCTGCAGTTGTTCGGTGAAGTCCGGGTCGCGGTCGGGCGATCCGGCCAGCACGCAATGCCAGTGCCGGTCAGCGAGGCCGGCGAGTGCCTCGACGAGGAGGTCCTGTCCCTTGTGGCGGCTCAGGACTCCGACGCAGAGCAGGTGGCCGGGGACGGGCCGGGCCGGGGCGGCGACCCGGTCGACGCCTGGCCGGGCGACGTGTACCAGGCAGGCCGGGATGGCGTACCGGGTCAGGACCTGCCGGCGGGTCCATTCGCTGGTAACGACCACGCCGGCGGCCGCGCGGAGCACGGCCCGTTCGGAGTGCTCCGCGCTGGCGTCATGGGGTGTGTCGACGGCGGTGGCCAGTGGCATATGCAGCAGGACCGTCATTCGTATCCGCCCGGTGTGCGGCAGGAGCTGCGCGGCGGCCGGCGAGGCGATGAGCCCGTCGATCAGGACGGTCTCACCGTCGGGGATGGCGGAAACGATGCGGGCCAGGTCGGCGCGGGCGCCCGGAGCGGGTACCGGCCATGCCCCGGCGACGGTCGCGACCAGCACCTCCCAGCCGGCCTCGGCCAGTCCGGCGCAGACCCGCCGGTCATAGATGTTGCCGCCGGTAGGCTGGCCGGGATGGTCGAACCCCTCGGGGGCTATTACGTGGACCTGCACGATGTTCCGGCCCTCCAGAGCGCCTCTCGCACCGTGCCAGCCTCCCCCTGCGGCCGAGCTGAACCACGCCCGCGGCCGATCCGTCATACATGACACAAGGTAATACGTGGAAGCGGTGGACGCGGTTCGACCTGAGATGCGCACGGGATCTGACGTGAGGCAGGATCAACGAGCACCATTCTTGACGGCGCTGGAGCGAGCCCGGGCGACCGCCTACCCCGCGGGCGAGTACGTAGGCCAGGAGAGCTTCATGCGGGCGGCCGAGGTCCGGAGGCTGGCTCAGCAGGCCCGGGTCGGTTCCGGCGTCTCGGTGCTCGACCTGTGCTGCGGGGTGGCCGGCCCCGGCCGGATGATCACGGCGGAGTCAGGATGCCACTACCTGGGTGTGGATCACTCCGCCAGCGCCCTGGCCACCGCCCGGCAGCGGGCCGGGAGCCTTACCTGCCGCTTCGAGCAAGCTCACCTCCCGCCCGTGCCCGAGGGCCGCTTCGAGGTCGTGTTCCTGCTGGAGACGATGCTGGCCTTCCCCGACAAGGATGCCTTGATGGGTGAGGTGGCGCGCGTGCTGGAGCCGGGCGGGCGGTTTGCTTTCACGGTCGAGGAAGGCCGGCCGCTCACCGGGCAGGAGCGGGCGCGGATGCCCGCAGCCGATACGGTCTGGCCCATCGAGCTGGCGGACTTGGCGGATGTGCTGCGCGACGCGGGGTTGACCGTGACCTGGCGGCAGGAGTACAGCTCCGCCCATCACGCGATAGCGACGGCATTGCTGCGCTGCTACCAGGCCGATTCAGCTCAGATCGCCAGCCAGATCGGGACGCACGCCACCGCCGAGCTGATCACGGCCCATCAGCTGTGGAGCGACTGGCTCGGCAGCGGGCGGGTGCGCAAGTTCGCGATAGTAGCCGAGCAGCAATGACCTTCGACTATGCCCGCTACCTGGCCGCGAAGACGACCGTGGATGACCGGGCGCTCAACCGGCATGTGCTGGCCGAGTTGCGCCGCGTCATGCCCGCGGGTGCGCCGCGGGTGCTGGAGGTCGGGGCCGGCCTGGGGACGATGGTGGCCCGGCTGCTGGACTGGGGCGCGGTCGGCGCTGGCGAGTACATCCTGCTGGATGCGGATCGGCAGCTGCTGGATTGTTCTCGCCGGTGGCTGGGCGACTGGGCGGCCGCGCGGGGCCTGCGCAGCGACCTGACGCCGGATGGGCTGCAGGTGGGTGATCTCCGGGTGCGCCTGGAGCACGCCGAGCTCGGCAGTTACCTGGCGGCCGGTCACGGGGCGCTGGCCGATGTGCTGATCGCCAACGCCGTCCTGGACCTGGTGGATGTGCCGGCCGTCCTGCCCGGATTGTTGCGGTTGCTGGTCCCCGGCGGTGTCTACTGGTTCACGATCAACTACGACGGCGAGAGCATCTTCGCGCCCGGCCACCCCCACGACGACCAGGTCATGCAGGCCTACCACCGGGACATGGATGAGCGCGTCCGCTACGGCCGCCCGGCCGGGGAT
Organism: uncultured Actinomycetes bacterium; assembly: GCA_963822765.1. GTDB lineage: Bacteria > Actinomycetota > Actinomycetes > Streptosporangiales > Streptosporangiaceae > Palsa-504. Next base: position 59,545 of record CAWGJL010000037.1, read on the forward strand.
AGCCGAACAGGCCGCCGCCTGTTCCACCACCTGCGGGCTGCGGGGGCGCCCGCGCTGGCGGCGGGGGCGTCGGACTGGGTCGTAAGCGCCGGCCCGGACGGGAACTACCCGGGCGATGAGGCTTACTTCCTGCGCAGCATCCTTAGCACGATCCAGAACGCGTTGCGGACTCGCCAGGACCGGGTGGAACCGGCGGCCCTAGCCGGCTGGCTGGCCGTACGCGGTCGGCAGCTTGCTGCGGGTGAGCTGGTCTACATCGCCCATCAACTTGATTTCGTGGGCCGCGCACCTGGCGACGGTTAAGCACCAGCGCGCATGCGGTGGCCGAGATGAAGACGAGCAGGGTGAGCACGTAGTAGTTGCCGATGATCAAGTCCAGCCCGCGCCAGGTGAACTCGACCGTCCCGTAGTTGCCCCCGTTCGGCGCGAGAAGCAGCAACCCGCGCGGCAGCAGCAGCTGGTTGCCGATAGGCACGGGCCACCAGCCAAACAAGCCCACCACCAGCGCGACGCCGAGGATCCGGTAGCCGAGGCGCCGTGGCCCGTACGCGGCGAGAACAAGCGCCGGCACCACGTAAACGTAGTGGTGCGACCAGCTGACCGGGGATACCAGCAGGCCGGTCGCGGCGCACGCAACCAGGCCGAGTAGCTCGTGGCCACGCAGGCTCGCCAGTATCGAGGTGGCGATCCCGGCGATGCCGACGGCGACCGCTGCAATCAGCCAGAACGCGTGCGCGTGGGGCCCGGCGTGGCTAAGGCGCAATATGACGCCGTTGAGCGACTGGTTGTCCAGGTGAAAGTGTTTGCTCGGCCCGAAGAACTGCCCGCCCCAGTAGACCGCGGAGGCGTGCGGCAACAGCGCGAACCCAAGTCCCACCGTGACCGCGAAAGTCAGCGCGCTGACCGCCGCGGCTTTGACTCGCCGCGTGAACAGCAGGTACGGAATGAATATCAACGGCGTGAGCTTGATCCCCGCCGCCAGCCCGATTCCGATGCCCTTACCCGTGATGCGGTCCGGCAGCGCGAGATCGCCCACCACCAGGGCCAGCAGCACGAGGTTGATCTGCCCGAAGAGCAGTGTCATCGCAACCGGTTCGAGCCAGAGGCCCACCGCGGCGATCGCGAACGCCGCCGCCGCCCTGGCCAGGCCAGCGGGCCGCCCGGCGAGTCCCAGGGAAAGATACGTCACCACCGGAAGCAGCCCGATCGTGAGCACCACCAGCCCGACCTGCCAGGTCGCGAACGACGCACCGCTCCCCGCAGCGAACACGAGCGCGGCAAACGGCGCGTAGATGAACGGCAGCTTCGCCGGACCGAAGTCCAGCGCGTAGAGCATCGCCGGCTGGTTCCGCACAGCGATACCGCCATCCCGGTAGACGGCCGTGTCGATCTGCGTCCAGTAGTACTGCGGAGACGCGTGGACGAGCAGGGCATAACCGGCCACGGCCAGCAGGAACAGTGCGACCGAGGCCATCAGCCAGGCGGCTGGCCGTATAGGAGTCACCGCTCTGGCGCGTTGCTAGGCGGCGGATGATCGCGGATGTCTGTCATCGGGCCTCGAACCCTACGTCTGCGGGACCGGGGAGCGGACCGGCGAGCGGACCGGGAAGCGTTCCGGCGGCGCGTTCAAGACTCCGCGAAAGCAGCTCATGCCCGCCGCGTCCGGCCTTGGCGGCCAGGTAGGCGGCGTTGGTCCCGGTCAGGTGCAGGGCGGTCGGGACCTGCCTGGCGATCGCAATGCCCAGGCGGGCCAGCTGAGCGCCCTTGTCCGGGTTGTTGCTCAGCAGCGCGATGCGGCTGGCGCCCAGCGCGTGCAGCATCTGGGCGGCGCTGGTGTAGTCGCGCTCGTCGGCCCGGTGACCGAGCGCGAGATTCGCGTCGTACGTGTCCAGGCCACGATCTTGCAGCGCGTAGGCGTCGAGCTTGTCGTACAGTCCGATGCCGCGCCCTTCCTGGCGCAGGTACAGCACGTACCCGCCGTGTTCGGTGATCCGCTCGACCGCTTCGCGCAGTTGCGGCCCGCAGTCGCATCGCTGGCTGCCGAACACGTCACCGGTGAGGCATTCACTGTGCAGGCGCACCAGCGGTAGCCGGGTCGCGGCCGGCCGGCCGAGTTCGAGGGCCACGTGCTGCTGCGCGTCGGTCAGGCCGGTGAAGCTGACCACCGTGGCCGTGGTTGAGTAGCCGTCAGCCAACCGCAGCGGGAGCCGAATACGCCGGCGGATGGCTGCCGCCTGGTAAGCCACGAACGACCTCCATCGTTCGCGGCGCGGGATCAGGTCCTCTCGACTCGCCCAGGTGTTCCACGTCGCGGCGGCGGCGAATGGCGTCCCCCAGCAGCAGGCCCGCGCCCGGGGTAACCGCGACCAGCATGACCACCGCATAGAGGGTGGCGACCGTGACCCCGTTAGCCGCGCCGAGGCCGGCCGCGGCGAAGGCCCATGCGGCAGCGCCCTCCCGTAGCCCCCACCCGCCGATACTCAAGGGGATCACCACCGCAGTCTGGACCACCATCAGCAGCGCGATCAGTTCGCCCAGGGGTGCGGTGCAGCCGGCCACCCGGGCCGCGATGACGAACGTCGCCGTGTGGCCGGCGACGACCAGCAACGAGGCCAGCGTGAGCTGCGGCCACACGCCCGGGACCAGCAAGCCGCGACGCAGGTCAGCGGCAACGGCCCGGGCGGCGCGGGTCAGCCGCGACCGGCCGCGGCGAGCGGCAACCCCGACGACCAGCGCGGCACACCCGGCTACGCCCGCCAGACCCGCCAGAACGTACGGCAGCGCGGGCCGGACCGGCGAGGGCAGGGTCAGCAGCACGACGGCGGTCACCACGGCCTGGACGACCTGACCGCACAGCCGTTCCCACGCCACCGCGCGCACCCCCCGCGCGACGTCCCCGGCGCTCCGGCCGTGCGTGACGGCCCGGTGCACGTCGCCGAGAACCCCGCCGGGGAGCACGGAGTTGAGGAACAGGGAACGGTAGTAGGCACCGACCGCGGCGGGCAGGGCGATGCCGACACCGAGCGCCCGGGCGACGACCCGCCATCGCCAGGCCGAACACACCGTGGTCAACGCCGTGAGCGTGACGGCGGCCCCCACCGCCTGCCAGGTGACCGCGCGCAGCCCGTCCTCGAACGGCGCCGCGCCCACCTCCCGCACGAGAAACCACAGCACGGCGACGCCGGCGGCCAGCCGCAGCAGCGACGGGCCGAAGCGACGGGCGGCCGGACCGATCCCGGCCGGAACCGAGTGCAGGAACGCCACACCGGTAACACGCACCAGTTGGACGCATGGTTCAATCGTCCGGTCGCGGTGAACCAGCGTGACCGCGGACCCGTTGTCCCTATGAGGAATGGCGGAGGAGACGGAGGCGCGGTGCATACTATTCGGCCTGCGGACGAAGGCGCACCGCCCGCGGACGATAGCGCGCCGCCCACGATCCGGCTCGCAGGCAAAGTCGCGCTGCCGACGGTCCGGCTCGCGACGATCCTGGGGCTGCTCGCCACCGCTGCCCTGCTCGGCGTCGTGTCCGTCACGGCTGGTCTCGGCGTCGCCGGCTGGATCACCGGCCTGGCCACCGGTTCGGCCGCGACCGCGCTGCTGGCCACCGCCCGCATGCGCAGCGACCAGCCGGCGATATTCCCGGCGGACTGGGTCACCCTGACCCGGGCGCTGCTGATCGCCGCGGTCGCGGGCCTGGTTGCCGACTCGTTCACCCGGTCGCTGGCGGTCACCGCGCTGGTCACCCTGTCCAGCATCGCGCTGGCCCTGGACGCGGTGGACGGGCAGGTGGCGCGCCGGACCGGTACCGCCACCCCGCTGGGCGCCCGCTTCGACGGCGAGGTTGACGCCTTCCTCATCTTGCTGCTCAGCATCGCCGTGTCCCAGGTCTACGGCAGCTGGGTGCTGGTCATCGGCGCCGCCCGCTACGCGCTGCTGCTAGCGGGCTGGCTGATGCCGTGGCTGGCCGCGCCGTTGCCGCCCCGGTACTGGGGCAAGGTCGTGGCCGCGGTCCAGGGCATCGTGCTCACCGTCGCCGTCTCCGGAGAGGTCGACCGCCTCACCGGAATGATCGCGGTCGCCGTCGCACTGCTGCTGCTGGCCGAGTCGTTCGGCCGCAACGTGATCTGGCTGTACCGCACCGGCGCCGGCCCGCGTACCCGCCGGGCGCTGCGGCTGGCCATCACCGTGCTCTCGGTCGTGATCGTATGGGGTGTTCTCGTCGCGCCCTACCGTTATAGCCAGCTCATCCCCGTCGCCTTTGTCCGCATCCCCATAGAGGGGCTGGCCCTGGTCGCTGTCGCGGTGGTGCTGCCGGCCTGGCCGCGACGGATCGTGGCCGCAGCTGCTGGAATCCTGTTCGGCCTGCTCGTTGTCCTCAAGATCCTCAACGCATGGTTCTACCTGGAGGTCGGGCAGACGTTCAACCCGCTGCTCGACTGGGGCGACATCGCCCCGGCCATCGGCGTGGTACGCGACGCGATCGGCGCCACGCTCACGAACATCGTGCTCGTGGCGGTGTTGCTCGGTCTCCTCCTGGCCATCGGCGCGATCACCGCGTCAGCGATTCACATCACTACCGTGGCCGCCCGGCATCGCCGCGCCGCGGCTCGCGCCCTCGTCGCCCTCACGGCGGTCTGGGCGCTGTGCGCGGGCCTGTCACTGCAACTCTTCCGGGGATACCCGGTCGCCTCGACCACCACCGCGGGGCTGGTCGTCGCGGAGGTGCGCGGCACCCAGGCAGCGCTCCGCGACCAGCGCCTTTTCGATCGGGTCCTCCGCAGCTCCGACCCTGAAGCCAGCGTCCCCGCGTCGGACCTGCTCACCGGATTGCGCGGCAAGGATGTCATCGTCGCCTTCGTCGAAAGCTACGGGCAGGTCGCCGTCCAGGGCACGAGCTTCTCCGCCGGCGTCGACGCCGCCCTGCGCCAGGACACCGCCTCGCTGGCCAGCGCCGGCTGGTCCTCGCAGAGTGCCTGGATCACCTCCCCGGGCTTCGGCGGGATCAGCTGGCTCGCCCACTCCACCTTGCAGTCGGGGCTGTGGGTCAACAATGTACAGCGGTATGCCGAACTTACCGGCAGCAGCCGGTTCACCCTCAGCGACGCCTTCGACAAGGCTGGCTGGCGCACCGTCTACGACGCCCCCGCTGACGACATCTCCTGGCCGATCGGCACGTACTTCTACCACTTCAACAAGGTCTACGACCAGCGCGACGTCGGTTACCGCGGCCCGGCCTTCAGCTACGCCTCGATGCCCGACCAGTACACCCTGGCCGCGTTCCAGCGGCTCGAACTCACCCCAGGCCACAAGCCCGTGATGGCCCAGATCGTCCTGGTCTCCTCGCACACGCCCTGGGCCCCGTTGCCGGTCATGGTGCCCTGGAGCAAGGTCGGCAACGGCTCGATATTCGATCCCATGCCCGCGCGCGGCGAGTCCCCGCTTTCCATCGTGGGCCACGCCAGCAAGACACGCCAGGCCTTTAGCACCTCGATCCAGTACTCGCTGCAGGCCCTCACCTCATGGGTCACCGAGCTCAACGACCCAAACCTCGTGCTCATCATCCTCGGCGACGAGCAGCCTGGTAGCCCTATCACCCGCCCCGGGGCCAACCACGTGGTGCCGATCTCGATCATCGCCCACGACCCTTCCGTGTTCCGGCAGACTGCCCCCTGGGGCTGGCAGGACGGGCTGCTGCCCAGCCCCTCCGCTCCGGTCGAGCCCATGGACGCCTTCCGCAATCAGTTCCTCAACACCTTCAGCACGGCCCCCAAATGAGTCAGGGCAGGTGGCTGGTGTCGTTGACGCAATGGACGGCGGCAAATCCGCGGCCGTGCCACCGGATCTCGTTAATGCAGGCGGAGCCGAGGTACAGCCGGTAAAGGGTGCCAAGCGGGACGCCGAGAGCCCGGCACAGCAGGATCTTTATCGGGGTAACGTGGCTGACCACCAGGACGGTCTGGCCGCCGTGGTCCCGCAATAGCCGGTCACAGGCCCGGTTTACCCGGTGCGCGGTGTCGGCGAAGCTCTCCCCGCCCGGCGGAGCCTGTTCGGGGTCGCGCCGCCAGGCGGCCGCCGCCGCGGGCCATCGCTGCTGGATTTCGGCCAGGGTGAAGCCATCCCAGTCACCGAAGTTGGTTTCCCGGAGATCATCATCGATGACCGCGGTCAGGCCCAGTTCGGCGGCCGCGATGGCGGCCGTGTCGACCGCGCGCTGCAATGGCGAGCTGACCATGGCGTCGATCGGGGCACCGGTGGCCAGCCGGCAGGCGGCCGCCTGAGCCTGCCGGATTCCGCTGGGGCTGAGCGAGAGGTCGCCCACTCCGCTGAAGCGGTGTTCGGGTGATAGCCGGGTATCGCCGTGCCTCAGCAAGATCGTGGTGGTGGGATCTGCCGTGGGATTATCCCAGCCCAGTGTCATGTACCTGTCCCGCGAGGATGACAAATGTTCCAGACGTCCCATGACCGTAAGACGAGCAGGTCAGCGGAATGGTTCAGCCCGGGAAATCAGGCCGGATGCCAGCATCGGGCGCGGTATCCGCCAAACGCGACGGGCGTCTCCCATACCCGCACGGCTAGTGTCTCGCCGCCAGCGGCGGCGACGGCGGGGGAGAGGGTGTCATGCACCCAGCGGGCGAACACCTCGACGGTGACCGCCTGCGCCTCGGCCGGCCGTATCTCCTCCAGGTTGCGGCCCTCGACGCGGCTGGTCAGCTCGGTCAGCGCCGCTTCTAGTACATCCAGATCACAGACCATGCCCCGGTCGTCGAGCTGCTCGCGATCCACCACGATCTCGATCCGGTAGTCATGATCATGCAGTTGGCCCTCGGGCCCAGGCATGCCCGGCATGATGTGGAAGGCATGGACGCCTCGGCTCAACCCGACCTCACACGTCACCGGCAGCACTCCTGTCGTAGTCAAGAACGGCATGCATCAACCCGGGTATCCCCTCATCCACGGCCCGGAACGCCTCAGCTGCGTGGCCGAAGGCAAAGACGTGCGTGCACAGCTGCGCCAACGGCAGCTCGGACAGCAGCTCAACGGTCTCCCGGCGGCGCCGGGACCGGCTCCAGGTCCCGGACAGCCGGGCCGGCACCGTGGATACCTGAGTGCTGCGGATGATCAGACGCCGCCGGTGAAAGGCGCCGCCGAGCGGCAGCACCACCGGTTTGGTGCCGAACCACGACGCGATCAGCAGGGTTCCCTCGTGGGCCAGCAGGTCCAGCGCCATCGCTGGCGCGTCCGGGTTACCGCTGGCGTCAATGACCAGCGGAACCTCCTCCTTCACCAGTTCCTCCGGCGCTGCGGTGACGACGCCGAGGCTGCTGGCCACGGCGCGGCGCCACGCCTGCGGCTCGGCCATCAGCGGCCGCCATCCGGCTTTTTGCAGCAATAGCCCGGTCAGCAGCCCGAGCACGCCGGCCCCGAGCACGATGACCCGGTCGCGATATCCGGTTCCCGCGTCGAGCGTCACCTGCAACGCCGTCTCCACCAGCGGCAACAAGGTCGCTGACGCGGGATCAACGCCAGGCACCGGAATCAGTTCATCAGCCCGTGCCGCGAATATGTCCTGGTGCGGATGGAACGCGAAAACCGCCTGGCCGGACTCTGCTACTTCGCCGACGCACGCATACCCGTAGGCGAAGGGATAGGAGAAGGTACCGCCAAGCGCGTCGATCGTGTCATCCAGTGCCAAGTCGGCAGGGACCTCGCCGCGGTACACCAGCCGTTCGGTGCCACCGCTGATGCCAGAGCACATGGTGCGGACCAGGACCTCACCGGCCGCAGGCCGCGGCGCGGGCAGTTCCCGGATCTCCACACAGCGCGGCGCGGTATGAAAGAGCGCACGGGCAGGCACGCAGCTCATTTACCCACGTCCCAGACGAGTACCCCTTGAACCGGCTGGCCCGGCTCGCCGGCGAGCTGGTTGAGCGCGGACCGCAGTTCGTCATGGTGCGGGGCGTACGGGCTGAGCACGACTATCGCGGTGTGCCAGTACCGTAGGTCGCCGCGCGGACCGAGAACGCGAGCAGGATCGCGATGACCGGGATCAGCGCCAGGCCGAACCGGGTGGGGACCACGCTGTCGAACAGCTGCAGGTGCTCGAGCAGGCTCATCGGGCCATGCGAGAGCACGGTACGGCCGCCGGCCACCACGGTCCGGCCCAGCGACAGCACGGCGAAGACCAGCGCGACCACCGCCAGCGCCCGTACCGCGACCTGCCGCCGCCACAGCCAGGCCACGATCACCCCGGTGGCGACGAGCAGCGGGGCGCCGAAGAACGTGTTCTCCTCCGGCGGGCCGCCGTAGCTGCTGCGCCGAGGCTCCGTGCCGGACCAGCGACGACCGGGAGAACGCCGCGAAGGCCCGCAGGTCGGTCCCGTAGCCGAGCACGATCTGGGGCAGGCCCCGGTAGCTCTCCGGCCGGCGAACTGGAACCACAGCGGGTACGCCAGAAGGGCGCCGGCCGTGAGCAGGGCCACAACCCGGCCAGGAACGGCCTGACCCGCGCCCGCACCTCGGCCGGGCGGAACACCGCGTACACCGTTACGAAGACCGTCAGGGCCAGCCCGGCCTGGAGCAGCAGTTCCTCGTTGAGGAAGGCCTGCCAGGTGACCAGCAGCCCGAGGATGACGCCGTCGCGCGCGGTCCGCAGCGAAACGGCCCGCCAGAGGATGAACGGGATCAGGAACTGGCCGGTCAGGTCCGGGTGGCCGTTGACGTGGCTGACCATGCCGGGCGCGAACCCGGCGAACAGCCCGCCCACCAGGGCGGCCGGCCAGGACCCCACGATGTGCCGGGACAGCACGTGGTACCAGGCCCACGCGGTCGCGGCCAGGCCCCCGGTGAGCATGATGGTGAACGCCGCCGCCGGGCCGAACAGCAGGGTGACCGGGACCAGCGGCACGGTCAGGCCGAGCAGGCCGGTGTTGGCCATCAGGTTCACGCCGTTCGGCGCGTTCAGCTGGGAAGTGAACAGCGGGTTCTCGCCGTGGGTGAAGATCCGGGTCGCGTGGACCAGGGCCCACTCGAAGAAGGTGACGTCCGAGCCGCCGTTCACCAGCGCCAGCGAGCCGACGTGCATCCACATCCCGGACGTCACCCAGAAGGCCAGCGCGAGGGACAACGCCACGGCGGCGCCATCCGCCCACCGGGGCACGAGCCGGTCCGCGGACCGCTCCGGTGCGGCCCGCTGGCCGACGGCCTCGGCGGCACGGGACACGGACACCCACGCGAGCCTACCGGCTAGGGCCGGAGCCCTTGATCAAGCCACCGACATAGCGAAACTGCATGCAGTTTTCGCGGTCCGGCCCCTTGCCATCAGCCTTCCAAACTGCATACAGTTTGGGTATGGAGAGAGTCGGGGTGATCGGCCTGGGCAAGATGGGCCTGCCTATCGCCCAGAATTTGATGGACCGGGGATTCGGCGTCATCGGCTACCGCCGCAGCGGCTCACCCGAACTCGCCGCGGCGGGCGGCATCGTGGCCGCCAGCGCGGCCGAGGTCGCGGCCGCCGCCGATGTGCTGCTGTCCATCGTCCCGGACGCCGACGCCGTCGAGGAAGTGATCACCGGCCCCGACGGCACGCTGAAGCAACTCCGGCCAGGCATGATCCACCTCGAGATGAGCACCATCGACGTGCCGCGCAAGGCCCGGCTCCGCGACGAAGTCCAGGCCCGCGGCGGTGACCTGCTCGACTGCCCGATCAGCGGCAGCCCCGGCATGGTAGCGCCCCGGCTGGCCACCACGTTCGCCTCGGGCGAGCAGGAAAGCGTCGAGCAGGTCAGCAAGGTACTCGACGCCATCTCCGGGCCCTGGGTCTACACCGGTGCGTTCGGCACCGGCGCGCAGCTTAAGTACATCGCCAACCTGCTACTGGCCGTGCACACCGTGGCCGCCGCGGAGGCGATGGCGCTGGCCCGGCGCAGCGGCCTGGACCTGGAACTGGTCCAGAAAACCCTCGACACCTCGATCGCGAGCTCGGCGATCTGGACCCAGCGCGGCCCCCTGATGGCCGAACGCCGCTACACCCCCGCACCCGGCCCCGTCGCCACCTTGCACCCCATCCTGGAGCAGATCGCGGAGCACGCCACCCGCACCGGCCTGTCCGCGCCGGTATTCGCCGCGGCCAAGGCGGTCTTCGACCAGGCTCTCGCCGACGGTCAGGGCGACCTGGACATCGCGTGCGTGCACGACCAGCTCGAAGGCCCTCGATGACCTGGTCCGTAGCCACCTACACCGCCCATGGCAGCGAAGGACTCGGCATCCTGCGCGAAGACGGCACCGTCGTCACGCCCGCCGACCTCAAGCGCTGGGCGACCGCGATGGAACTGCTCGCCGACTGGCCCGCCGCCGAGCCGGTCCTGCGCGGCCTGGACCTCACCGACGCGCCCGCCGTCGAATACGACGCGCTGCTCGCCCCGCTGCGCTGGCCGCGCAAGGTGATCTGCGCGGGCGTCAACTACCGCCGGCACATGGCCGAGATGGGCGGCGAGATCCCGGCCGCCGGCTGGCGCCCGTTCTTCTTCCTCAAGGCCCCCACCACGTCGGTGATCGGCCCGCACGACCCCGTCGTGATCACCAACCCGGACCGCGCCCGGTACGACTGGGAGGCCGAACTGGCCGTGGTCATCGGTACCGCCGGAAAAGACATTTCGGCCGAACGGGCCGTGGCTCACGTGGCCGCCTACTGTGTCGCCAACGACGTGACCGCGCGCGGCTACCACCGGCGCGAGGTGGTCCCGGCTGACGCGTTCGCCTACGACTGGTTCGCGGCCAAGTCCATGGAAGGCTCGCTGCCGCTCGGCCCGGGCCTGACCCCGGCGTTCCTGGTCCCCGATCCGCAGGACCTGAGGCTGCGCCTGTGGGTGAACGACGAACTGCAGCAGGACGAATCCACCGCCGACATGATCTGCTCGGTCGCCGAGCTGATCGCGGCCGCGAGCCAGGTCGTCACGCTCGAGCCCGGCGACGTCATCGCGACCGGCACCCCGTCCGGGGTCGGCGCCGGACGCGGCCGCTACCTGCGCGGCGGCGATGTCGTCCGGGCCACCATCGACGGCCTCGGCACCCTTTGTAACACGGTGAAGGAGAATCCATGATCTTCGTCAGCCACGCCCTGCCGGTCAACGTGCCGGACGAGCCAAAGCTCACGCCGGCCAGCGTGTGGGACGGCCTGGTGCTCAAGGCCAACAACGCACTGCCGTTCGTGCCCGCCATGACCTACTGCGAGGTGACCCGGCGGCACAGCGACACTGTGTTCGACCGCGACATAGACTTCCGCGGCCAGCGCTTCACCGAGCGGATCACGCTCGAGGCCCCGCACCGGGTGACCTTCACCCGCATCGCCGGCCCGGTGCTCGGCACGATCGCCAACGAGATCGAGACCACCGGCGAGGACCTGGCCCTGCGGTTCAGCTTCGCCTTGGTCGTCATCGGCGTGGCCGGCGGGTCGGCCGAGGAGCAGGCGTACGCCGACTCCATGACCGGGGACTACCTCAAGGCCGTCGCGGCCACCCTGAACGCCATGCGCCGCCTCGCTGAGGGCGCCGAGGTGTCGGCGTGAGCGCGGCGGGCATCGACGAGCAGCTGCGACTGGTTATCGCCGAACAGCTGGCCGGGCAGTTCAAGGGCGACATCATCGGCCCCGATCACGCCGACTACGAGTCGGCCCGGTCGATCTGGAACGCCATGATCGACCGGCGGCCGGGCCTCATCCTGCGCTGTACGAGCACCGCGGACGTGGTGGCCGCGGTCACCGTGGCCCGCGAGCACGGCCTGCCGCCGAGCGTCCGCTGCGGCGGCCACAACGTGGCGGGCAAGGCCCTGTCCGACGGCGGCCTGACCATCGACCTGAGCGGGCTCCGCGAGGTGACCGTGGACGCCGAGCGCAAGCTGGTCCACGTCGGCGGCGGCTGCCGCCTCGGCGACGTCGACGCGGCGACCGCGCCGCACCGGCTCATCGTCCCGGCCGGCATCATGTCCGAGACCGGCGTGGGCGGCCTGGCCCTCGGCGGCGGCATCGGCTGGTTCTCCCGCAAGCACGGCCTGACCTGTGACAACTTCGTGTCCCTGGAGCTCGTCCTGGCCACCGGCGAGGTGATCGAGGTGTCGGCGGACGCCCACCCCGAGCTGTTCTGGGCGCTGCGCGGCGGGGGCGGCAACTTCGGCATCGTCACCCGCTTCACCATGAAGGCGCACGATTTCGGGCCGATGATGCGCATCGGCGTCTCGGTCTACGAACCGGACCAGGCCGCGGCCGCGCTGCGCGGCTACGCGGCCGTGGTGCCGACCCTGCCCCGCAGCGTCGGCTGGCATGCCGCGCTCAAGCACGACATGCCCGCGCTGCCGTTCGTGCCGCCCGAGTACGTGGGAAAGCGCCTGCTCATGCTCGTCTCGATGTGGCTCGACGATGCCGAGGATGCTTTGGGCACAGAGATGATCGGGCGGCTGACCGAGATCGGCGAGCCGTGCGTCAAGGCCACCACCGTGCTGCCGTTCGCGGCCGGCGTCCAGCGTTTGATCGATATCGAGTTCGAGGACGGCCACCGGTACTACACCAAGGAGGCGCACGTCGCCGACCTGGCCGACGAGGCCATCGACAAGCTGGTCGCCTTCTGGCGGGACATGCCGATGGAGGGCGAGGTCGAGATCATCGGCCTCGGCGGCGCCATCGGCGACGTGCCCGAGGCCGACTCGGCCTTCTCCAACCGCGGCTACCTGCTCTGGCTGAACTTCGCCATGCGCTGGGACGACCCGGCCGACGACCCTGACTACATCGGCCGGACCCGCGCCATCGTCGCCGACCTGGCCCCCTGGACCGGCCGCGGCGTCTACGTCAACATGCTGAACTTCGACGAGCTGTACCGGGTGGTCGAGGCCTTCGGCGGCCCGGAGAAGTACGCCGAGCTCGGCCGGCTCAAGGCCCGGTACGACCCGGAGAACCTGTTCCGGATGAACTACAACATCCCTCCCGCGCCCGGGGACTAGCCGCGGTTCCGCGGCTGTTGCACTAGGCGTGAACAAAAACTCCGGCCGGATGCTGCCGGGCGAGCTGTCGCTGCATGACGGCACGCCCGCGATGATCTGGCCGTTGCTGCCCACCGACGGCCGGGCGCTGCGCGAGATGTTCCGCCGCCTGTCGCCGCAGTCGCGGCAGCGGCGGTTCTTGTCCGCGCTCAGTGACCTGGACGATGCGATGATCCAGCGGCTGGTCGGCGAGGTCGACGGGGTGCATCACGTCGCCCTGGTGCTTGTCGTGCTGCCGCCCGCGGGCGATGAATGGCCGGTCGGAGTGGCTCGCCTGGTGCAGGACCCGGCCGATCCGGCCAGCGCCGAGATCGCCTTCACGGTCGCCGACGAGTGGCAGGGCCACGGTGTCGGCACCGCGCTCGTCGAGGCCCTGATCCAGCGCCGTCCGGCCGCGGTCACCCGGCTGCACGCCGATGTCGAGACGGAAAACCTCGCGTCGCTGGCCCTGCTCACCCGGGCCGGGCGGATGTCGTCGGGTGTGGCCCGCCGCGGCATCATGGACGTCACGATCGACCTTCCGGCCGCCTGACGGTTGACCCTGACACGGTGTCAGGGGGTACAACGGGACCGTCATGTTCAGCATCGGGGAGTTCGCACGGCACGGCCGCGTGTCGGTCCGCATGCTCCGGCATTACGACGCGATCGGCCTGCTTCGTCCGGCCGCCGTTGACCCGGCCACCGGATATCGCTTCTACCAGGCCGGACAGCTCGCCGAGCTGAACCGCGTCATCGCGCTGAAGGACCTGGGCTTCACCTTGGGCCAGGTGCAGGCGATCCTGGCCGAACAGGTCAGCGCGGCCGAGCTGCGCGGCATGCTCAAGCTGCGCCGGGCCGAGATCCACGCTCAGATCGAAGCCGAGACGACCCGGCTGGCCCGGGTGCAGGCGCGCCTGATGACCATCGAGGACGAGGGCCGCGTCCCGGTCGACGGGGTGGTGATCAAGCGCCTCGCGCCGGTCCGGGTGGGTGAGCTGACCGGCATCGCCGCCGGGTACGAGCCGGAGGCCATCACCCCGGTCATCCATCCGCTGTACTGCGACTTGTGGCAGCTGATGGCGGCTGCGGGGGTCAGCGCGGCAGGCCCGGCCATCGCGTACTACGAGGACGCGATGGCCGGCGACGGCGCCATCGTCATCCACGCCGCCGTGCCGCTGGTCGCCGAGCCCGGCGCGGAATACGGCTTCCGCGTCGTAGACCTGCCCGAGGTGGACAGCGCGGCGGCCATCATCCACCACGGATCCATGGACGACGTGCTGGCCACCGGCCAGGCCCTGGCCCGCTGGATCGACGCCAGCGGGTACCGGACCGCCGGCTACGCCCGCGAGGTCACCCTCGAGCACCACGAAGACCGTGATCAGTGGGTGACCGAACTGCAGCAGCCTATCGACAGCGAATAGGGGATGAACCGATGTCAGCACCGCAGATCGTGACCCGCGCCGAGCAGCAGCCATACGTGGCGATCAGGGGCCACGTGACCATGGCCGAGATCGGCGCCTTCGCCGTCCGCACTCCGGAGGTTTACGCCTGGCTGGGCGCCCGCGGCATCGCGCCCGCCGGGCCGCCGTTCCTCAAGTACAACGTGATCGACATGATGCGGCAGCTTGAGATCGACAACGGCGTGCCGGTCGCGGCGCCCGTCGACGGCGACGGCGACGTGATCGCTGGTGCCGTCCCCCCGGGGCGTTACGCCACCGTCTCCCACACGGGCCACCCCAGTGAGCTCATGGGGGCCACCAAGGCGCTGCTGGACTGGGCCGCCGCGCAGGGCCTGGCCTGGGACGTGTCGCCGGATGCCGGCGGTGAGCGATGGGGCGGCAGGGTGGAGTACTACCTGACCGACCCCCGTGAGGAGCCGGACATGAGCAAGTGGGTCACCCACCTCGCGTTCCGGCTGGCCGACTAGCGAGGCCGGTTGATAGCCTTAAATCTGGCCGTGCTTGCGCCCCTCACCACGTTCGCTGGCGAGCACGGTCCGCGGAGCCCGGGCGCTTAGCTACTTTGGGGAAAGCGCCATGGCCGTAACCGGGCTTGCTGTCGCCGCCGCTGCCTGGGGTGTCCTGATGGGCATCTCGCCACTCCTGCAGATCCGGCGGATGCTGCGCCAGCGATCCTCCCGGGACGTGTCGGTCGGGTACTTCGCGATCCTGCTGGTCGGCTTCGGCCTGTGGATCAGCTACGGCATCGCCGCCCGCAACCTGGCCCTCATCGTGCCCAACACCGTCGCCATGATCATCGGAGCCGCTACGATCGCGATCGCCGTCCGCCTAAGGTAGTAGCTGTGGGAATGCCGCATGTGCTGGACCCGCTGACGGCGGAGGAGATCGAGGCCGCCGGCCAGATCCTCAAGCGGGACCGCGGCCTGGCCGCGAGCGCCCGGTTCGTCTACGTCACGCTGGCCGAGCCAGCCAAGGACGCGGTCCTGCGTCACCGGCCGGGCGACGCGGTCGACCGCGAGGCGCACATCGTGCTCCGGGAACGAGCCGAAGGCACGACCTACGAGGCGGTGGTCTCGATCACCGCGGACGAGGTGCGCCTGTGGCGGGAGGTGCCCGGTGTCCAGCCGGCCATCATGCTCGAAGAGTTCATGGCCACCGAGGCGGCGGTCAGGAAGGACGCCCGCTGGCAGGAAGCGATGCGCCGGCGGGGCATTACCGACTTCGACATGGTCATGATCGACCCCTGGTCGGTCGGCTACAACGGCCCCGAGGACGCCGCCAGCCGGGGCCGGTTCCTCCGCCCGCTGACCTGGGTGCGCGTCGGAGACCCCGACGACAACGGGTACGCCCGGCCGGTGGAAGGCCTGATCGTCCGCTTCGACCTCGACCGCATGGAAGTGGTGGACATCGAGGACCACGGCGTGGTCCCCCTGCCGCCCCGCGCCGGCAACTACACCGCCGAGACCATCCGCGACCCCGCCAACGTCCCGCATTTCCCCGATGGCCCGCGGCAGGACCTGAAGCCGGTACATATCACCCAGCCGGAAGGCACCAGCTTCACCGTCGACGGGCACGAGGTGCGCTGGCAGAAATGGCGGTTCCAGGTCGGTTTCACCCCGCGCGAGGGGCTGGTCCTCTACCTGGTGTCCTACCAGGACCACGGCACGCCGCGGCCGCTCATCTACCGCGCCTCGCTGGCGGAAATGTTCATCCCCTACGGCGATCCGGGCCCCGCGCACTACCGCAAGAACGTCTTCGACATGGGCGAATACGGAATCGGGGTGCTCGCCAACAGCCTGGAGCTTGGCTGTGACTGCCTGGGCGAGATCTATTACTTCGACGCCTTCCTCAACGACAACGACGGCCATTCGCAGGTGATCAAGAACGCGATCTGCGTGCACGAGGAAGATCACGGCATGGCGTGGAAGCACGCCGACTGGCGGACCGGCAAGACCGAGGTCCGGCGCTCACGCCGGCTGGTGATCTCGATGATCGCCACCGTCGGGAACTACGAGTACGGCTACTTCTGGTACCTCTACCAGGACGGCACCATCGAATACGAGGTCAAGCTGACCGGCGTGATCTCCAACGGGGCAATTCCCGAGGGCCAGAAACCGGCCCACGGCACCCTGGTCGCGCCCCAGGTCTACGGCCCCAACCACCAGCACATCTTCTGCGTGCGGCTGGACATGATGGTCGACGGCCCGCAGAACACCGTCTATGAGTGCGACTCGGTGGCGTTGCCGGCCGGCCCGCAGAACCCGTACGGCAACGCCTGGGTGGTGCGGCAGACCCCGCTTCGCCGCGAGTCGCAGGCGCAGCGGGTCGCTGACGGGCGCGCCGCCCGCTACTGGAAGATCACCAACCCCGCCCGGCGGAACGCCACCGGCGAGCCGGTCGCCTACAAACTGGTGCCCCAGGACAGCGTGCTGCCCTTCTGCCAGCCTGACACCCCCATCATGCGGCGGGCCCAGTTCGCGACCAAGCACCTGTGGGTCACCGCCTACGATCCCGATCAGCGGTTCCCGGCCGGGGAATACCCCAACCAGCACCCCGGCGGGGACGGCCTGCCGGCCTGGACCGCGGCCGACCGCCCGCTGGAAGACACCGACCTAGTGCTCTGGCACACGTTCACCGCCCACCATGTGGTGCGCCCCGAAGACTGGCCCGTCATGCCCGTTACCACCGTCGGGTTCAAGCTCCGGGCCGATGGCTTCTTCGACGGCAACCCCGCCCTCGACCTGCCTTCCTAGGGCAGGAACAGCGAGCCCAGGTGAGTGAAGTGGGCGGCCAGGACCGCGCCGGCCGGAACGGCGACCGCGTCGGTCATGCCGCCGGTCAGCACGATCCAGCCCGGCTCGATGGCCAGGCCCCGCCGGCCTAGGTCGTTGGCGGCCAGGGCGAGCGCCTCGGCCGGGTGGCCCTGCACCGCCGCCCCGGTGGCCGAGTCGACCACCTGCCCGTTCAGCTCGAGCAGGCACGCCTCGAGGCCGAGATCCAGCGCCGTCGGCGACGCGGCCACCGGCCCGGTGACGAAGCAGCCCGAGGACGCGTTGTCCGCGACCACGTCGGGCAGGGTGAACCGGAAGTCGCGGTACCGGCTGTCGATGACCTCGATCCCGCCGTACACCGCGGAGACCGCGGCCAGCGCGGTCGCCGCGGTGACGCCCGGGCCCGCCAGCCGCGAGCCCATCACGAACACGATCTCCGGCTCAGCCCGGGGGTGGATGAGCCGCTCGCGGGGCACGGGCGCGCCGGCCGGGAGCGCCATCGCGTCGGTCAGCCAGGCCACCAGCGGCGAGCTAATGTTCATCCGCTGCTGCTTGGCCCGGCTGGTCAGCCCGAGCTTGACCCCGACCAGCCGCTCACCGCGGGCCAGCCGCCGCCGCAGCGTCTCGTCCTGTACCGCGTACGCGGTGGCCAGGTCCAGGCTGGGCCACTCGTCGGTGACCGGCGGCCGGTCGGTCCCGGTCGCCTCGGCCTCGAGCAGCACACCCGCCGCCCGCTCCACCGTCCACTCGCTCACTGCGCGCCCTCCTCCTGCAGCTGCAGCGCGATATCGATGATCATGTCTTCCTGCCCGCCCACCTAGCCGGCCTCGCCGACCCGCTGCAAGATCGCGTGGGCCGGCACCCCGTAGCGTTCGGCGGCCCGCTGCGCGTGCAGCAGGAACGAGGAGTAGACCCCGGCGTATCCCTGCACCACCGAGGCCCGGTCCATCCACGGCAGCCGGCCGATGATTGGCCCGGGTACCGGGCCCGGCCGACCGCGACGCGATCGAGGCTACGATCTCCGCGTACGGCACGGGCGTCACCGAGGAGACCGCGTACACCAGCGGGATCGTGGCCTGGCCGCCGCAGGTGATCATGTTGAGGTTCGGCGCGCCCAGGTGCTCGCGCAGGTTGACCGGCGGGCAGACCAGCGGCCCGACGGCCGCCGGGGTCAGGTCCACGGCCCGGATGCCCGCCTCGGCGTACCGGGGCGCGTGCGCCAGGTGCGCCCGGGCCGAGGTGGCCTCGAACACCAGGTCCGGCAGCTCGTCCCGGGCCAGCAGCCAGTCCACGCCCGCCGCGCTGGCCTCGATGCCGAGCCGGCGGGCCCGCTCCAGACCCTCGGACGCCGGATCGACGCCGACCATGTACCGGACCTCGACGTGCTCGCTGCGCCGCAGCTTGGCCAGCAGGTCGGAGCCGATGTTGCCCGACCCGATAATCGCCGCGGTGCTGATCATCATTTCTCCCCGGCCGCGAAGCGCGCGGTTACCCGGCCCAGGCCGGCGAACGTGGCGGTTACCGTGTCGCCGGGACCGACCGGGACCGACGCGGTCACCGAGCCGGGCAGGATCACCTGCCCGGCCTCGAGCTCGACGCCCCGCGCGCCGAGCGTGTTGGCCAGCCACACCAGCGCCCGCAGCGGCGAGCCGAGCACCGCGCCGCAGGCCCCGGTGCCGGCCAGCTCGCCGTTCTTGTGCAGGTTGCACCCACTCAGCCGCAGATCGACTGCACTCAAATCGGCGGGGCTGCTGCCCAGCACCACCCCGCCGGAGGAGGCGTTGTCGGCGATGGTGTCGGCCAGGCCGATCTTCCAGTCCCTGATCCGCGAGTCGATCAGCTCCAGCGCGGGCAGCACGAAGGCGACCGCCGCGATCGCGTCGGCCACCGTGACGCCGGGCCCGCGCAGCGGCCGGGCCAGCACGAACGCGGTCTCGGGCTCGACCCGCGGCTGCAGGAAGCCGGACAGCGGGATCGGGTCGTACTCCGGCCAGAACATCCGGTCCAGCAGGTGCCCGTAGTCCGGCTGGTCCACGTTGAACTGACGCTGCATGGCCGGCGAGGTCAGGCCGACCTTGTGCCCCCTGATCCGGGCCCCGTCAGCGGTCCACCGCGCGACCTGGAGCAGCTGGATCTCGTACGCGTCCGCCTCGGTCAGGTCCTCGTACTGCTCGGTCAGCGGCTCCACCGGCTTGCGGCTCGCATACGCCCCGAGCAGCACCTCGGCGATCTCCGCCCGCGTCCCCTGCTCCACGCCACCCCTTCCCGAAACCCAAAACTGTATGCACTTTACCGCACCCGTCCCCCCCAAACCAGGCTCGCGCAAACAACGTGGACCGTTACTGGTGTCATGGCACCAGTAACGGTCCACGATAATGATTTCGGTAGGCAGCGCGGCCCGTTCTTGGCCGCGGCCGCCGGTGCCGGTGGCATGCACCACGCTCCGTTCGGAGAGAATGACAGACGGGACCGCCGCGGAACGGTACCTTGGCTGCCCGGCCCGACAGGAGGTCAGGCGTGAGCTTGTGGACACCCAGCGCGTGCTGGACGCGGCGGCCGCGATGGAATGGGTGCCCGGCGGCGCCATCGAACTGCGCACCGAGGACTACCGGCTCATCCGGTACCCGGACGTGGTGCTCGACCCCACCTTCCGCGCCGCGCAGGTCACCTGGTCACGGACCACGCGCCCGCTGGCCGAGGTCATCGACGAGATCGCGGGGCACGGCCGCGGCTGGGGCGTGCCGGGAGTGGCCTGGTGGATCTCGGCCGCGACCGAGCCGGCCGGCACCGAGGAGGCGCTGCGCGCCCGGGACGCGGAATTGATCGATGCCGTGCAGATCCTGGCCCGCGAGCTCGACGGCGGGCTGCCCGAGCTGGACGTCCCCGGCAACGTGGCGGTGGAGCTGGTCCGGGACGAGCGCACCTTCCGCGCGTCCTCCGCGATCACCGTCCAGGGCTGGGGGCGACCCGAGCCGGACGACGCCGAGCTGGCCCGTCAGCTCGACGAGACGCTGGCCAACCTCGCGACCTGGTCCAGTTTCCGGTTGGTGGCCCTGGTGGACGGTCAGCCGGTCACCACCGGCGGCTGCACGCTGGCCGGGGAGGTGGCCCAGCTGTGGGGTGGCATGACACTGCCCGCGTCACGGGGACGCGGCAGCTACCGGGCCGTGCTCGCCGAGCGGCTCCGCCTGGCCCGCGAGCACGGCGCCACGCTGGCGCTGGTCAAGGGCCGGATCCTGACCTCCGGGCCGACCCTGCTCCGGGCCGGGTTCGCCGACTACGGCGAGGAACGCTGCTACTGGCTCCCGGTCAGCTGACGCCAGGTCCTCGCCGGCTGACCCGCACCGTGCGGTAGGCCGGCCACCGGGTCGCCGAGAGTTGTGCCCGGGCCCGCGGGCATGCTGTCATGCCTGCATGGCCGACATCATCCAGTCCCCGCCGCAGGCCGGAGCCCTCGACGTGCTGGGCGAGATCGAGCGCCAGGTGCTGTGGCTGTCCACGGCGATCATCGACCACGCGAACCGGGTCCGGCCCAATCCCGGCGGGATGAAGGTCGGCGGGCACCAGGCGTCCTCCGCGTCGATGGTCTCGATCATGACCGCGCTGTGGTTCGGCCACCTGCGGGCGCAGGACCGGGTGTCGGTCAAGCCGCACGCCTCGCCGGTACTGCACGCCATCAACTACCTGCTCGGCGAGCTGGACGAGTCGTACCTGCCCACGCTGCGCGCGTTCGCCGGCCTGCAGAGCTATCCCAGCCGGGTCAAGGACCCCGACCCGGTCGACTACTCGACCGGCTCGGTCGGCATCGGCGCGACCGCGCCGATCTGGGGCGCGGTGGCCAGCCGGTACCTAGGCAGCCATTTCCACGGCCCGCAAAGCCCGGGCCGCCAGTACTCGCTGCTGGGCGACGCCGAGCTCGACGAGGGCGCGGTGTGGGAGGCCATCGTCGATCCCGGCGTGGCCGAGCTGGGCGAGGTCGCCTGGGTCGTGGACGTCAACCGGCAGTCGCTGGACCGCGTGGTGCCGCTGATCGCCACCGACCGGCTGCGCGGCATGTTCACCGCGGCCGGCTGGCAGGTCATCACGCTGAAGTACGGCCGGCTGCTTGAGGACCTGTTCACCCGGCCCGGCGGCGACGCGCTGCGGCACCGGATCGACGCCATGCCCAACCCGGAGTACCAGCGCCTGCTCCGCTGCGACCCGGCCGAACTCCGCGGCAGGCTGCGCAGCCGGCGACCAGGCGCTGGCCGGGCTCATCGCCGGCCTGGACGACCCCACCCTTACCGCGGCGATCAGGAACCTCGGCGGACACGACCTGAGCAGCCTGAACGAGGCGTTCGCCGCGATTGACGACGACCGGCCCACGCTGATCCTGGCCTACACGATCAAGGGATACGGCCTGCCCATCGAGGGCCACCCGCAGAACCATTCCGCGCTGCTGACCGCCGGGCAGATGCACGAGCTCGCGGCGCACCTGGGCACCGACGCCGACCAGCCCTGGCACCGCTTCCCGCCGGACAGCGCGGCCGGCCGCCTTTGCGCGGAGACAAGCCGGCGGCTGAAGCGGCCTGCCGTTCAGCAGCAGGCTCCGCCCGGTGTACCGCAAGACCTCGGCCGGACGCCGACCGGGGTTGCCACCACCCAGGCGGCGCTGGGCCGGGCCCTGCTCGACCTGACCCGCGAGGCGCCGGAGGCGGCCGGGCGCATCGTGACGGTGAGCCCGGACGTCAGTTCCAGCACCAACCTCGGCGGATGGGTGAACAAGGTCGGCGTGTGGTCGGCCAGCGAGCGGACCGACTGGTTCGCCGACGACGCCGAGACGATCCTGCACTGGCGGGAGAAGCCGACCGGGCAGCACATCGAGCTCGGCATCGCCGAGACCAACCTGGTCGGGCTGATCGGGGAGCTCGGCGCGACCTGGAGCCGGTGGGGCCAGCCGCTGCTGCCGATCGGGGTGCTCTACGACCCGTTCGTGGAGCGGGCGCTCGAGCCGTGGTCGTTCGGGATCTACGCGGGCGGCCAGTCGATCCTGGTCGGCACGCCGTCCGGGGTCAGCCTGGCGCCGGAGGGCGGCGCCCACCAGTCGATCACCACCCCGTCGATCGGGATGGAGCAGCCGGGCTGCGTCACCTACGAGCCGGCCTTCGCCCTCGACACCGAGTGGTGCCTGCTGGCCAGCCTGGCCCGGCTCGGCCGGCCAGGCGGCAGCTCGGCGTACCTGCGCCTGTCCACCCGCCCGGTCAGCCAGAAGCTGGCTGGCGTGCCCGCCGATCCCGCGGCCAGGGAACGGCGCCGCCGCCAGGTCGTGGCGGGCGCCTATCCGCTGCTGCGCGCCGCGGAGCCCAAGGTCACCATCGCGGCCATGGGCGCGGTCGTGCCGGAGGCGCTGGCCGCCGCGGAGCGGCTGGCCGCGGCGGGCACCCCCGCGGACGTCGTCTGCGTGACCAGCCCCGGCCTGCTGTTCCAGGCCGTGCGCGCCCGCCAGGGACTCCAGGCCGAAACCGAGACCTGGGTCTTGGACCAGGCCTTTCCCGCGTCCCGGGCCACTGCGCTGGTGACCGTTCTGGACGGACACCCGCACACGCTGGCCTTCCTGGCCACCGTCAACCGCGTCCCGCACGCCGCCCTCGGCGTGGCCCAGTTCGGCCAGTCCGGGTCGGTCGAGGACCTGTACCGTTACAACGGCCTGGACACCGACGCCATCATCCGCGCCGCCCTCGACCTCGCGGACCGATGAGTTCGGTCAGGCTGTCCCGTCTGCCAGGGGTAGCGACCGCGAGCGAAGGTGGATCAATGGCTGACCTGCAGGACATGCTGGCGAGTTACGTAGCGGACGGATCGCTGCCAGGAGCGGTGGCCGTGCTGGCTAGTGGCGACCGGACCGAGGTGGCGGTCGTCGGCTCGGTCGCGGTAGGCGGCGCCCCGATGGCCCGGGACGCGATCTTCCGTTTCGCGTCGATCACCAAGCCGATCACCGCCGCGGCGGTCATGATGCTGGTCGAGGACGGCCGGATCGCGCTCGATGACCCGGTCGCCCGGTGGCTGCCGGAACTGGCCGACCCGAAGGTCGTGCGCACGCCGGCCAGCCCGGTCGACGACCTGGTCCCGGCCGCGCGGCCGATTACCGTCTTCGACCTGCTCAGCTCCCGCGCCGGGTACGGCTGGGCGTCCGATTTCACGCTGCCCGCGATCCAGGCCCTGTTCCCGGTGCAGAAGGACGGCCGCGAGGTGGCCAGCTTCCCGCCGCCCGATGTGTGGATGGCCGACCTGGCCCGCGTCCCGATGCTGTACCAGCCCGGCGAGGCGTGGCTGTACGACACGTGCTCCACGCTGCAGGGCGTGCTGATCGCTCGCGTCAGCGGCCAGTCGCTGCCCGATTTCCTGGCCGAGCGGGTCTTCGGGCCGCTGGGCATGACCGACGCCGGGTTCGAGGTTCCGGCCGCCAAGCGCGCCCGGTTCACCAGCTCCTACCGCGTCGATCCAGCGAGCGGCCTGGAGCTGGCCGACGCCCCCGACGGGCAGTGGAGCACCATGCCCGCGTTCCCGCTGGGCAACGGCGGACTGGCCGGGACCGCCGATGACTGGCTCGCCTTCGCCCGGATGCTGCTGGCCGGCGGCACCGCCGCGGACGGCCGCCGGCTGCTCACGGCCGATTCGGTCCGGCTGATGACCACCGACCACACCACCAGCCGCCAGCGGGAGATCGGCGCGCTGTTCCTGGAGGGCCAGGGCTGGGGGTTCGGCGGCTCGGTGGACATCGCTCCCATCGATCCGTGGAACGTGCCGGGCCGCTACGGCTGGGTCGGCGGGACGGGAACCTCGGCGCACATCACCCCGTCGGCCGGCACGATCGCCATCCTGCTCACCCAGGTGGCGGCGGACAGCCCGGTCGCACCGGGCTGGATGCGCGACTTCTGGCGGTACGCGGCCAGCGCTTGCTGACGGCCCGCGCAGCCGGGCTAAGCTGGCCCTGCATCCGTGCTAGCGGGGAGGTGCCGTCGATGACAGAGCCCGCAGGCGAGAGCGCAGCACGCCAGGGCCGCTTCCGGGCGTCCCACGCCGACCGCGAACAGGTGGTCGGTGCCCTCCAGGCCGCGTTCGTGCAGGGCCGGCTGACAACGGATGAACTGGACGAACGGGTGGGCCAGGCGCTGGCCGCGCGGACCTACGCCGACCTGGCCGCCCTCACCGCCGACCTGCCCGCCGGCCCGGACCGAGCCCCGGTGCCAGCACCGGCCACGCCCCCGCTGCCAGTACCGACCCCGCTCCGGCGGCCCCGGAGCCCGGCCGCCAGCTTCGCGGTCAAGGCCGGCACAGGCGCGATCGTGGTGACGATGATCGCGGCCCTCGCCGCGGCGGTCATCTCCGGCGCGCCCGCCGCAGCCGTATTCATTGCCGTCTTCATGCTGGTCCTGGCCGCCGCCGCCACCGCCGTCGTGGCCTCGGTCATCCACGTGGCCCTGAAGCTCGAGTCACGCCAGCGGGCCCGCCCCCCTGGCCAGCGTCCCCCGGGACCGGAAACCGGTCACCCGGCCCCGCACGTCCAGGCCCCGGGGGCCGATCCGCCGCGGCGGCCGCACGGGCTGCTCGCCACTGGCCTGGCCGGATAACCCGGCCTGGTGCGTTACCTCACGGCGGCCGAACAGACCGGTGACTGGCTGCTGGCCACGGCCGATCGGAGCCCGCAAGGCTGGTTCTGGCCGGTTCAGCCCGGTGTCTGCGCCGAGGTCGACCCAAGCCTGGGCTGGGGGACTGCCGGACCGGCGATGTTCTTCACCGAAGCGTTCCGGACCACCGGCGACGAGCGCTGGCTGTCCGCCGCCCGGGCCGGCGCGCAGTGGATGGACACTCACCTCGACGAGTCCGCCCGGCAGTGGGCCGGCTGCGGGCTGCTGACCGGGATCGGCGGCTGGGCCGTCGTGCTCGACGAACTGGCCGCCGCGGCCGGCGACGAGCAGGCCCGCGACCTGGCCCGGCGGGTGCTCGAGACGGTCGCGGCCCACGCGTCGGCCGACGGCGACGCGGCGCACTGGCACGACCTGACCGAGATGGTGTGGGGCACGGCCGGCATCGGGTGCCTGATGCTGACGCTGGGGGCCGATTACCTCGGCCCGGCCGCGGTGGACCTGGCGGTCCGGGCGGGCGACTGGCTGCTGGCCCAGGCCGAGGCCGCGCCCGTCGGGATCCGGTGGTCCCTGGGCCGCGCCTACGAGGCCGAACACCCCGGCGACCAGCGCCGCTTCCCGAACTTCGCGCACGGCGCGGCGGGCATCGGGTTCTTCCTGGCCCGGCTGGCGCAGGTGTCCGGCGAGCAGCGCTTCCTGGCCGCCAGCCTGGCCGCGACCGAATGGATCATGACCACCGTCCGCACCGATGACGACACCTGCGCCGCGTTCCATCACGACCCCGGCGGCACCGAGCTGTTCACGCTGGGCTGGTGCCACGGACCGCCCGGGCTCGGCTGGCTGTTCCGGCAACTGGAGCTGACCACCGGATCAGCAGACTGGCGGACCTGGCTCCGCCGCGCCGCCCGGGCCGACCTCACCAGCGGGATCCCGGCCCGCCGCGAGCCCGGGTTCTGGGACAACGTCGCCCGGTGCTGCGGCTCGGCGGGGGTGGCCGAGTTCTTCCTCGACCTGCACGACTTGGAGGGGCAGCCCGGGGACCTGGCCTTCGCGGTCACCCTGGTGGACGACATCCTCGACCGGGCGAGGGTCGATGACTTGGGAATGCGCTGGTCGAACTACGAGTTCCGGTCACCGGAGCCCGATCTCCCGCCCGAGACGACCTACCTGCAGGGAGCTCCCGGCATCGGCTCCACGCTGCTGCGCCTGCACCGTCACCTGGCCGGGGACCCGTGGACCGTGCGCTGGCCGCACGCCCCGGACTGGACCGTAACTGAAGGGCAGGCCACATGAGCGCGGAGCTCGAGCTGATCGACTGGCGGCGCAGGGTCGGTGAGCTCTACGCGGCCGTGCGCGATCAGGACGATCCGCAGCGCGGGCACGCGCTGTGGCGAGACGGGCGAGACGAGCTGTTCCGGTCCCATCCGCAGAGCCCGCTGCCGCCCGGCGACCCGCTGCGCGCCGCCGGCGTGCCGTACTGGCCCTACGATCCGCGGCTGCGGTTCGACGTGCCCCTGGAGCCCGCCGACCGGGACGTATCGCTGCCCGTCCCGAGCAGCGAGGGCACGATCCCGATGAGCCTGCTCGGCCGCGTGCGCCTGCCGGCGCCGGTGGACGCGGCCATCGACGTGTGGTGGCTACGGCAGTACGCCGGCGGCCTGTTCCTGCCGCTGCGCGACGGGACCGCGGGCCAGTCGAGCTACGGCGGCGGCCGGTACGCGCTCGACACCGCCAAGGGCGCCGACCTGGGCGGGCGAGCCGGGCGGCTGATCGTCGACCTGAACTTCTTGTACCATCCCTCGTGCCGGTACAGCGACGCCTGGCTGTGCCCGCTGGCTCCGCCCGGGAATACGATCAGTGCCCAGGTCACGGCGGGCGAGCGCCTGGCTGGTTAGGATATACCCACCGAACCAGGTCAGAGCCAGCGTACTCATATCGAAAACAACGGAGAAGATCGTGCGGACGCAGGATCAAGATCGCGAGGTCCGGGGTACCGCGGCCGCGATTAGCGCCGACGTCCGCGCCGTCCACGTCCGGCCCGCGCTGCGGATCAGCTTGCAGCGGATCCGTCCGATGGCCCCCGATATCGCGTGGGCCGTATTCGTCGGCCTCAACCTGGTCGCCATGCGGCTGTTCGACAACTGGGCCACGGTGCCGTTCCTGGCCATCTGGGTCAGCCTGACCGCGGTCTACGGGTTCCGGCTGTGGCGCCTGCAGCCCACCATCCTGACCTGGGCCGCGGTGACGCTGGCCACCGGCGGCATCATCTTCGTGCAGGTCCTCAAGGGCCAGCAGGACGCCGACTACCTGGCCGAAGTCCCGCTGATCGCGTTGATGTTCCTGGTCATGGTGTGGCATGGCCGGCGGCGGCTGGCCGCGACCCAGGAGCGGCTGACGGCCATGGAACAGGTGCAGCGGATCTCCCAGGAGAACCTGCGGCTGCTTGAGCAGCAGCGCCAGTTCCTGCAGGACGCCTCGCACGAGCTTGGCACCCCGATCACCGTGGCCCTCGGCCACGCCGAACTGATCGAGCGGGCCGCCACCGACCAGGGGGTGGCGGCGGACGCCCGGGTGGTTACCGGCGAACTGGCCCGGCTGCGCCGGCTGACCAACCGGCTGCTCCTGCTGGCCTCGGCCGGGACCCCGGACTTCCTGCACGTCACCGCGGTGTCGGCCGATTCGCTGGCCCTGGACGCCCTGGAACGGTGGGGGAACATCCCGCGCCGCTGGCGGCTGGGGGAGGTGGCCGAGGCGACCGTCCTCGGCGACAATGACCGGCTGGTCGCGGCGCTAGACGCGCTGCTGGAGAACGCCGTCGCGCATACCGATCCGGGCGACCTGATCGAGGTCAGCGTCCAAGCCGAAGGCGGGAACGTGGTCCTGGCCGTGCGCGACTCGGGCTGCGGCATCCCGCCCACCGAGCTCGACCGTATCTTCCGCCGGTTCAGCCGCGCCCAGCCGTCCCGCAACCGCGAGGCGGGCGGGTTCGGGCTCGGCCTGCCCATCGTGCAGGCCATCGCCGAAGCCCACCACGGCTCGGTCCGGGTGCACAGCGCCAGCGGCGAAGGCTCCACGTTCGAGTTGGTCATCCCCGCGGTCCCCGAAGCCCTGGCCAGCTAGGCCGCCAGGCGTCGGCCGTACGGGTGGTCCGGGCCGGACGAGGTCGTCCTCTCGGCCGATTCGCGGCGGCTCGCGGCTGCATAACCTGAACTGTGTTCGCGCTCAAGGCCGCCATCGTGGTCCTGGTCCTGTTCGTAGCCGGGGTGCTACGTGATCGCCGCAGCTTCGGCAATGCCGTCCTGCTCGGCCTCGCGCTCGCGCTGCTCGCGCTCGGGACGGCGGAGCGGCTGGCCCGGGCGCACGACGCGGTCAGCAGGCTGATATTGCTGGCCGTGTTCGCGCTGGTGGCTCTCGCCCCGTTGCTCGTCGCCGTGTACCTGGTGGCGAACGGGGTGACGATGCTGCGCCGGGAAAGCGTGCGGCCGGCCAACCTGCTCTCGCTCCTGGTCGGCGTCGGCATCCTCGCGGTCATCGGGTTCCGGCTGGCGACGCCGCTCACCAGCTCGGATGAACTGGGGCTGTCGGCCACGATCGTCATGCTGCTGTTCGGCTACGTCTCGTTTCAGTGCGTGTCGTTCGTGCTGTACGCCTTCCTCTACGGCCGCCTGCGCGTGCGGCGCCACGCCGACGTCGTCGTGGTGCTCGGCTCCGGGCTGCTCGACGGCGGGCGGATCCCGCCGCTGCTGGCCAGCAGGCTCGATCGCGGCGTCACGGTCTTCCGGGCCCTGGCGGCGCGCGGCAGCGACCCGGTGCTGATCGTCTCCGGCGGCAAGGGCAGCGACGAGCAGGTCTCCGAGGCCGACGCGATGGCCGGCTACCTGACCGCGCGCGGCTTCCCCGCGGACCGGATCGAGCGCGAGGACCAGTCGGCGAACACCGAGGAGAACCTGGCCAACAGCAAGGCGATCATGGACCGTCTCCGCCCGGGTGCCGCGTGCGTCATCGTGACCAGCAACTACCACGTGTTCCGCACGGCGATGATCGCCCGCCGCCTCGGCGTCCGCGGCCAGGTGACCGGCGCGCGCACGGCCGGCTACTACTGGCCGAGCGCCACCCTGCGCGAGTTCGCCGCCGTCTTCCTCAGCTACAAGGCCGTCAACCTGGCCGTCTGCTTCGTGCTTGTCGCGGTCCCGGTCATGGTCACCCTCCTGCACCACGCCCCCGCCGGCCCCGCCGCGGCGCCGACCGGGATCAGAATCGGGTGATCAGCGGCCAGAGGGAATGCACCTGGGCGGAGTCGCTGGTGTACCCGAGCTTGCCGAGCCCGAATCCCTCCTCGATGGTGAGCAGCATCGAGTAGTGGTTGGACGGCGTGGCGTCGGTCGCGTGCCGCGGCCCGAGCCGGCTGATCACGATCATGGGCGCCGAACCGCCGCCGTACACGCCGCCGGGCCAGCTGGCGCTGATCTCGGGGTCACCGGCCGGCAGGACCGGGGAGTCGCAGCAGCCCGCGACGGACGCGTAGTCGTCGTCGGCCGGGTTGGTGCCGTCGAAGTCGGTCTCGTCGGCGACGACGAAGATCGCGCTGTTGCCCGTCCAGGCCCGGCTGCTCATGATCGTCTGGACCGCGCCCTTGACGAACGCGTCGGCCTTGGCCTTGAGCGACTCGTCGTTGGCGTCCCCGGGAACGTCGTTGTACGGGCACGGCGTGTCGGGGAAGCCGGCCACCGCGGTGTAGATGCCGCCGTGCATGTTGGAGCACTCATCGGGGCTGATCCACACGTAGCGCGGCGCGTTCGGACCGTTCAGGTCCGCGGCCATGGCGGTGTAGGGCTTGATGCGTGCGGTCCGCGCCGGGTTGTCCCGGATGTCGTTGTACAGGATGAACGGGTTGTGCTTGCTGGCGTACAGCGCGTTCGAGCTGCTCGGCCACGAGTCACCTAGGTAACCCGCGCTGGGCATGGCCTGCATGTAGGCGTCCCACGGGATGTGCGCGGACTCCAGTTCATCCACGATGTTGGTGTGCGCGTACTGGTTCGGCGGGAACGCGTTCCCCGTGGGCGCGTTCCAGCCGTTGTCGTCGTTGTTCCACCAGGTGTCGCCGCTGGTGGCCGCGATGTAGTTGGGCTCGCTGGAGTGCGTGACGCCGAAGTAGTCGGTGGCCTGCCCGTAGGTGCTCGCCAGCGAGGTGATGAAGGGCGCGCTCGGGTCCCCGATCACGTGGTCGGCGGCGTGGTTCTCCAGCATGATGATGAACACGTGGTCCAGCCGCGGCCCGGAACCGAAGTGGGCGCTTGACCCCTGAGCGGCGCCGGCAGTGGCGCCGTAACTGCTCTGGACGCCCGCTGCGGCGAGGGCGCCCGCGGCTAGCGTCAC
Source organism: uncultured Actinomycetes bacterium (assembly GCA_963822765.1). Classification (GTDB taxonomy): domain Bacteria; phylum Actinomycetota; class Actinomycetes; order Streptosporangiales; family Streptosporangiaceae; genus Palsa-504. The sequence goes on from CAWGJL010000037.1 coordinate 89,785, forward strand.
CGCGCCCGCGGCCACCATCCAGGCTCTGACCGGCCTGAGCCGGCGGAGCAGACCTTGCTGCACGTTCACCATGACCTCCCGCTCTTGGCATCGGCTCCCGGCGACCGGACAAACCTGTAGTCCAGCGTCAAAACCCGACACAGCTCGACCGAATTAAACGTTTTGGATCATTCTGCCAGGGATTATCCGGCTTGTGATCACCGGGCGAGCTAGGACGTAAGACTGCAGGGCTGCCGCGGCGCGGAGTGCCGGCCCGGCGCGGCCGTCCGCCGTGGCGGTGGTGCGCAGTCCGCCGCGGAAGGTGACGGTGCGGCCGCGGTAGTCGGCGGCGTCGATGTCCTGGGCGAGGAAGGCGAATCCGGCCGGCTCGGGGACGGCCGCGGCCAGGATCGCCCGCCCGTCCTCGGCGGTGGCGGAATAGTCGAGCCCGGTGCCCTGGCGCAGGAAGGTGCCGCGGAGCTCCCACCGGTCCAGGCCGTCGGTGAACTCCATGTTGCGGGGCTCGAACTCCCGGCTCAAAGACCTGGAGGGCGTCTGCTGGCTGCGGAACTGGCTGAGCAGGTCGGGGCCGGTGACGGGCCTGGCGAGCCGGTCCATGACCGGGTCGTCGACGGCCAGCGGCGCGCCGGTGATGACGGCGAGGGTCAGGCCGTCGGCGAGGCTGGCGGTGACCGGCCGAGTCCGGCCGGGCCCGGCGATGTCTATCCGCGTGGCGGTCACTCCCGGGCCCAGGTCGGTGACGGTCACGCCGGCCAGCGTGGCCCCTGCCGCCTGCAGCAGCCGGCCGGTCATCTCCTCGGCATGATCGTCGCCCATGGAGTCCTCCTCGTGGAGGCCGTCGGGGCAGCTGAGCTGGCGCCAGAGCTGTTCGGGGGGGAGCCGGACCGGCAGCGCCCGGTGGCCAGCGTCGTCGGCGGCACCGGGACCGCGAGCCGGTCCATCACCGCATCGGCCACCCGGACCGGCGCCCCGGCCACGGCGGCCAGCGCCAGGCCGTACTCGGCGCTGACCGTTACCGGCCGGGTTCCTGTGGCCGTGGCCAGCCCGACGCGCGCCGTGACCGTGTCCCAGCACAGCTCTGGCACATCGTCGCTGGCCGGCTCGATGTCCACGGCACTCACCGCCGTCCCGGCGGTCCCCAGCAGCCGGACCGCTGTCTCCAGCAAGCCACTGGTCACCTCAGCGTCTCCGGCGGACCGGTCCAGCCGGTCCAGCCGGGCCAGCCGGGCCCGCAGGCCTTTCTGAATCCGCAGCCACAGCGGCACCGCCCGGTGGCCCGCGTCGTCGGCCAGCACGATGAGCTGCTGGTGCAGTCGAAAGTCGGGTACGTCACTCCCGTCCGGGGCCCGTGCGGGCCGGATGTGCTGTGCAAAAACGATGCGGACGGTCGTCACGGCGATCCTCCAGCAGACGGCGAGGAAGCGATTCGGCTCACACTCGTTAGTGTCCAACGGCGCGCCACCGGTTACCCGCCTGCCACCGGGCCGGGTCAGGAATGCGTGAACAGCAACTGGACCCTGGAGCCTGCGCCCTGAGGGACCGTTGGCGGGCCGTGCCAGCTCAGGATGGCATGTGTCCTATCTCACCAGGCAGGTCCAGGCCGAGGATGCGGTCGGCGTAGAGGAAGGTCTCGAACTTGGCGCCCGCCGGCGTGCTGGTGTCGAGGGACAGATCGCGCAGCAGCGTGAGCGCGTGCACCGTGTCGAGATCGTCGAAGGCGGACCGGATCGCGGCCGCGATATCCGCCGCCATCGGCCGTGATGGCAACTCGGCCCAGCTTGCCACCTGACCCCGCCAGTGTCTGACCGTGTCGGCCGCCTCGCTCAGCTGGCCGTCGGCCAGGTCGGCCGGCTGGTGGTACGGAACCGACATCAGGGCCAGCCGGGCGGCGAGCGGGCGGGACCGCAGGCTATCGCGGCAGGCCGGCTCCGCTCGGGCGACGCCGACGGGCACGGCCAGACCCTCCAGGGCACCGTCCGCCGCGCCGCGCCCGCTCACCAGGTGAACATCGATCGGGCCGCCCAGCGCCGCCTGGGCGTCATCGTGACGAGCGCGCGCCTGCGGCGAGTGCATGCCAAGCGCGCCCGCTGCCTGCTCGAAATCCGTCAGCTGGCCGGGAACCTGGCCGGCGAACGCCACTACCACGAGCACCTGCAGGTGCCGCAGCTCGGCCGCCCGGACCAGCAGGTCCGCGACCAGCAGCACGCGCAGCCCGGTGAGATCCGCTCCCTGGGCGATCTGCGGAGCGTGCGCGCAAACCCGCAGCAGGCCCGCGCGGGCCGGCTCGATCTCGACGTAAGAGCGGCTACGGGCATCCAGCAAGCGGAGCATCTTCCCAAGCTAACCCGCCAGGGCGGTCACCACGGCGATGATCGCGATCAGCGCGATCAGCATGTAGAGCAGGTATACCCGCCGCCCAGGATGTCGCCCAGGTAGCCCAGCGGCAGCGGATAGCTGGTCAGCACCGGGATCAGCAGCGGGATGGTCAGGTAGGCCGTCACCGCGATCACCGGCGCGGCCAGGAAGAACCAGCTCGCGCCGTCTGGGGCCAGCGCCTCCTTGCGGAACAGCTTGCCCAGGTCGTAGTAGGGCTGCAGCACCCGAGGCCCCGCGCACCGACCATGGACGGCCTCCTACCGTGGGGTAGAGGCCATCAGCGCGGTCGCGCGGTTGTGGCGAGCCTCATCGCCAGTGCGTTCCCTAGATTAGCAGGGTGAGATCTCTACGGGTCGCGGTGGCCGGAGCCGGCCTGGGCGGGCTGTGCCTGGCTCAGGGTCTGCTGCGGGCCGGGGCCGACGTCACCGTCTACGAACGCGAGGCCAGCCTGGCTACCCGGCGGCAGGGCTACCGGCTGCACCTGGACGCGCGAGCCGGGCTGGCCCTGGCGGCCGCGTTGCCGGCGGAGGCGTTCACGCGGTTCCAGGCCACCTGCGCTCAGCCCAGCAGGCACCTGACCGTGGCCACCGAACGGCTGCGGGTGCTGCACGAGCAGGTCGCCGCCGACCGCGGCGCCGACCCGTACGCGCCGGCCACGCTGTCCACGTCGGTGGACCGCCGGACGTTCCGTGAGGTGCTGGCCGCCGGCCTGGACCGCCGGATCGCGTTCGGCCGCGAGCTGACCAGGTACGAGGCCGGCGCCGGCGGCGTACGCCTTTATTTCGCTGATGGCCACGAGGCCGAGGCGGACGTGCTGGTCGGCGCGGACGGCGTCGGCTCCGCGGTGCGCCGCCAGTACCTGCCCGCCGCGGCACCGGCCGATAGCGGCACGCGGTGCATCTACGGCAAGACGCCGCTGGGCCCGGACACCGTTCTGCCCGCGGTCGTCAAGGACGGGTTCACCGCCGTGGTCGGCGGCCGCATCGGCATGGCGATCGGCGTGGTCCGCTTCCGGACGCCGCCGCAGGCGCTCGGGCTCACGCCCGCCCAGGATTACCTGATGTGGGGGCTGACCGGGGATCGCGAGTGTTTCGGCCTCCCCGACCCCGAGCTCGCCGCGCTGAATCCGGCCGGGCTGCACGCGCTGTCCGCCGGGCTGATCAGGAGCTGGCACCCGGACCTGCGCGCGCTGCACGCCGCGGCCGACGTCGACGAGACGTTCGCCATCCGGATCCGCGCCTCGCCCGCCGTGCCCGCCTGGCCGCCGAGCCGGGTCACGGTGCTCGGCGACGCCATCCACGCGATGAGCCCGGCCCGCGGTTCGGGCGCGAACACCGCCCTGCAAGACGCCGCGCTGCTCTGCCAGGTGCTGACCACGGACGGCTCCGATGTGGTGGCCGCCATCGGCGAGTACGAAGGGCAGATGCGCGAGTACGGGTACGCGGCGGTCGCCGCGTCCCGCCAGGCCGAGGCGCAGACCGGCGCCCGCCGCAACTGGCTGCTGTCCTGGCTGTACCGCAGGCTGGCCCGGTCATGAGCACCCCCGCCCCGGCCTGGGTGGTGGCCGGGCCGCCCGGCGCCGGCAAGAGCACCGTGGCCGCGCTGCTGATCGCCTCGCTCGACCCGGTCCCGGCGCTGCTCGACAAGGACACCATGTACGGCTCGTTCGTGGCGGCCATCCTGGCGGCCAGCGGACGCCCGCCCGGGGAGCGCGAAGGCCCGTGGTACGACGAGCACATCAAGGTGCACGAGTACGCCGGCCTGACCGCCACCGCCCGCGAGATCCGCTCGCACGGCTGCCCCGTCCTGCTGTCCGGCCCGTTCACCGGGCAGATCCACGACGCCGGCCGGTGGCGCTCCTGGGTGGCCGAACTGGGCGGCGGGACCGTGCGCCTGGTCTGGGTCAGGTCCGATCCGGCCACCGTGCGCCACCGGCTGACCGCCCGCGGCCTGGACCGCGACGCGGCCAAGCTGGCCAGCTTCGCGGAGTTCACCGACCGGATCCGGCTCGGCACCGAGCCGGCCGCCCCGCACCTCACGGTCGACAACCGCCTGGTCGCCGCCACGCCGCTCGCGGCTCAGGTCGCCGGCCTGGTGGCCGAGGCCGAGCACAGCAGCTCCGGCGGGCTAACGTAGACCCCGCACGATACCGACCAGCGACAAAGGAGTCCCAGCAATGCAGCTGAGCGCGCGCAACCAGATCGCGGCCACGGTGACCAGCATCAACACCGGCGAGGCGATCGCCAACGTCGAGCTCGAGGCGGGCGGCACCCGCCTGGTGGCCTCGATCACCGTCGAGGCCGTCAAGCAGCTCGGCCTGACCGAAGGCAGCCAGGTCACCGCCATCATCAAGGCCTCCGACGTCATCCTCGCCACCGACTGACGTGGATCGAACCGTCCAGACCCCGGACGGCCGCACGCTGGCCGTCGAGGAAGCCGGCGACCCGAACGGCCACCCGGTCCTGGTCCACGAGGGCACGCCGAACTCCCGCCACCTGTACCCGCCGGCCGCGATCGACGCCGCCGTCCGCGGCCTGCGCCTGATCAGCTACGACCGGCCCGGCTACGGCGGCTCCACCCCGCAGCCGGGCCGCAGCGTCGCCGACTGCGCGGCCGACGTCCGGGCCATCTGCGCCGAGCTCGGCATCAGCCGGCTGGCCATGTGGGGCATCTCCGGCGGCGGGCCGCACGTCCTGGCCTGCGCCGCGCTGCTGCCCGACCTGGTCAGCGCCGCCGCCTCGCTGGCCTCGCTGGCCCCGCTGGATGCCGAGGGGCTCGACTGGTTCGCCGGCATGGGCGCGCTCAACGCCGATGACACCCGGCTGTTCCTGCGAGACCGGCAGGCGGCCCGGGCCAAGCTGGATGCCGACCGTGAGCAGATCCTGGGCGCGTCGCCGGCCGAGGTGGTCAGCGGGCTGAAGACCCTGCTGTCGCCGACCGACACGGCGGCCCTCGACGACGGGCTGGCCGAATTCCTCCTCTACTGCGATCACGAAGGCCTGGCGCCAGGCAACGAGGGCTGGTGGGACGACGGTGTGGCGCACTCGAGCCCGTGGGGCTTCGAGCTGTCCGCCATCTCGGTCCCGGTCCTGCTGATGCACGGCCGCCAGGACCAGTTCGTGCCGTTCGGCCACGGCCAGTGGCTCGCCGAGCACATCCCCGGCGTCGAAGCCCGGCTGTTCGACCACGACGGCCACCTGACCCTGCTGACCAACCGCATTCCCGAGGTGCACGGCTGGCTGAAGGAACGGCTGTAGGAACGGCTGTCAGACCTGCCCTTCGGCCTGCGATGATTAACCGGGACCCTGCGTGAGGGCGAGGGAGGCGGCACGCATGGACGAAGAGGGTGTCATCCGTTTGCGGCGGGCCATCCTGCGGCTCGCGCGCCAGCTGAACGCGGCCTCCGTAGGGGAGGGGCTGACCCCGACCCAGGCGTCGGTGCTCGGCATCGTCACCCACCGCGGCCCGCTCGGACTGACCGAACTCACCGAGATCGAGGGACTCAACCCGACCATGCTGTCCCGGGTCGTCGGCAAGCTCGACTCGTTCGGCCTGATCCGCCGGCTGCGCGACCCGGATGACTTCCGCGCCGCCCGGGTCGAGGTCACGCCCGAGGGCAAGCAGGCCTATCAGCGCATCGCCGCGGAACGGGCCGCGATCTTGTCCGAACGCGTCGCGGGACTGGCCCCCGAGCAGGCGGTCGCCCTGGTCGCGGCGCTGCCCGCGCTGGAGACCCTGGCCGAGGACCTGCGCGCGGCGGTTCGCCGCGGACGCCGCGAGCGGGCCTAACCGGGTCAGCTCGGGCGCGTCCGGGTTGACGATGAGGACGTTGGTGTCAGCGTGCCGCCACAGTTCCTGGCTCGCGCTGTCGTCCATCAGCGCGGGCAGCCCGCCGTGGGACGCGGCGCCGACCACGATCGTGCCGGCCCCTGATGCGGCGTCCGGTGGTCTCCGGCGTACTCGCCGTCGGTGGCCACGTCGCTCGCGGTGACGTCCTCCTGGGCGTGCACCACGTACACCGCGCGGGGGTCGGCACGGCGGGTGAAGCGGCCGTCGGCCGCGGCCAAGGCCACGCCCCTGGTCGTGTCGGGTGACGTCGCGGCGCTCACCTGCTCGGCCTGAACCCGCTCGGCCTCGGTCAGCAGGCCGCGGGCGGTCGTGACCGGGCTGCAGGCGACCGGTTTGACGGCCCGGTGGCGCACCGGTGGCACGGGCTTGTCATGGTGTCGCGGATGATGCCCGGGCCCGCTGGCCGCCGCTGGCTGGCGGAAGCGTACGTATTGCAAGCCATAGTCGCACATGGCTAAGGCTCGGGCTGCGCACCAGTGACGTAAGCCGCCACCTGGCGCACGAATTCCTCAAGGTCGCCTAGCCTCTTCAGCCTGTCGACGACTATCGAGTCATCGACCTCGATGTAGTCATGCACGAGTACGTTACGGAACCCGACAGCCTTGCGGATCGAGATAGCCAGCTCAGTTGTCAGGACTCCGTGCCCTCCGAGCAGCCGGACGGCGTCACCGTTGTCGGCGGGCGGCCCCCAGCCTTCTGTCGCGCAGATGTGCTGTGCGACATCGACGCAGGCCTCGATGGCGGTTACAAATGTGTACTTCACGCCGCGCAGCCAGATGGGATCCTGGCGGCGCTCCTCGCTGGCGCCGGCTTCCTGCCGCAGGACGGCAGTGTCATCGGCAATGCTCCGGAGCAGCCGCAGGACGCGATCTTCGTCTACCACGGGCTACCCGGGTCTGCCGGTGACACTGGCCGCGAACTCCCGGTGCGCGCGGGTGATGCGCGGGAGCTCGTCGAAGTAAATCTTCCTGGTGGTAGCCTCCCACCGGACCCGGCTGACGGGATCATCCTCGAAGAGCAGCCTGCCGCGTGCCGCTACCCGCCCGGCCAGTTCCAGCGGAGCATGATCGAGGACCAGGAGGTCCACGCCAGGCGGCAGCAAAATGTCGAACGCGTTCGGCGGCTGGCCGCCGAAGTACGCCGCGATGTCAACATCCGAATCCGGACGGTACTGCCCAAAGGCGCGACTGCCATGCAAATAGGCGAACCGAGCCCCGGCCCTCCTGAGCACGACAGCAGATTCTGCCACCACCTCTGCCGCCCTGGCTTCGTCCACACTCCCAGTCTGGCAGATCATCGGGACGCCTGTTTGCTGGCCGAGCCCGTGCCCTGATGGCCGGCAACCGACGGTAGTGCACCGACTTGCCCTGCCGCTTCCGGCGGCTACGTACCCGGGTGCCTTGAACGAAGCGACTACACTCTACGGCATCGTTTAGTGACGAAAGTCCTGTGCGACCAAGAACGGCATGCTCGACACGCTGCTCACAATGATCGAGTCGGGCGAGATCGCCCATGCCCAGACCCGGACCGAGCTGTTGGCGGCCATCGCCACGATCCTCGACGCCGGCCGCGCGGCGGGTGACCTCCGCCCCGACGTCACCGCCGAGGACATCGCCGCCTCCCTCATAAGTTAAGTTAAGCCCGGCTCGAGCGGTGGCCGCACTCTCTATCGCACCGACACGCACCCTATGTAACGAAGTGTCGCTGCCGGCCGACCCGGTGCCGCATCCTGACATCAGACGGCCGGGACCTGGATGGTGACCTGCTCGCGGCGGTACTGACCTGGCGGGCGGCCGAAGGCACGGCGGAACGCCTTGGTAAACGATGCTTCGTTGTCATATCCAACTAGGTGGGCGATCTGCCGGATGCTCTTGCTCGTGGTGGACAGGTATCCGGCAGCTCGGGACAGGCGCTGCCGGGTGAGGTAGCTCATCGGCGGCTCACCGACCACCGCCCGGAACCTGGAATTGAATGAGGTCCGCGACATACCCGCGGCATACGCCAGCGATCCTACTGTCCACCGCGCCTCGAGCTGGGCGCGGGCCAGTTTCAGGACCCTGGCGATATCGGGGTCCGGCCTGACAGCTTGGAGGAGTCCGGACCCGGCGTTCGCCGCGGCCAGGTAACTGCGCAGCGCCTGGGTCAAGAACACGTCGGCCAGCTTCGCGAAGATCGCCGACGCGCCAGGGGCGCTCGCCTGCGCTTCCTCCTTGAACAGGGCGAATAGCGGCTCGAGCCAGCGCGCGAGGCCGGTCTGGGCGTCGAGGACGAGCACCGGCGGGAGGATGTCAGCGAAGTCATCCGGCAGTGCCTGACCCAGCTCGAATCCGCCGCACAGCAGCCGGGCCGCGGCTCCATCGCCGCCATAGGCCAGTCGTCCGGCCGCATCAACAGGCTGTTCGGCGAGGATCGCGTCCAGCTGCCGGACAGGTGAATCCGGCTGGTCGGCGATGGTGTGGGCGTCCCCGTTCGGAAGCAGGACCAGATCACCTGAACTGAGCGAGACCGGCGCCTTATCGCCGGTCGAGAGCCAGGCAGTGCCGGACAAGAGCACGTGGAACTTCGCGACTGGCGAATTCTCGACCCGGAATCCCCAGGGCGCGGAAAAGTCCGACAGGCAGTACACGGCGCTGCGTACATTCACCTCGCGCAGCAGGCCGCTTAGTCCGTCCTCGGTGGCCAGGCCGATCCTATTCATGCCCCTCCATCGCGCCAGTGACGCTGGCCGATCAGACAAGCATTTTGTCCCATCGGACATTGCCCATGCTAACCGGTCCACACCAGCATGGGGATAGTCAGCCGCCGCACGGCGACGCGTGACCCGCAGCATCGAGTACAGGAGTGATGGCAGTGGCGAAGTTCCTCGTGACATATCACGGCGCCGGCGCACCCTCGCCCGCCGAAGCGGAGCAGGCGAGTGCTGCGTTCATCGCCTGGGCGCGGTCCATAGGGAGTGCGCTGGTCGACCCTGGAGCGCAGCTCGGCCCGAGAAAGACCGTAAGTTCCGGGTCGATCATCGACGGCACAGCCGACGGCTCGGCTGTCGGTTATTCGATTCTCGAAGCTAGCGACCTGGGCAGCGCGGTAGATCTCGTCCGGGGTCACCCGTTTGTCAGCCGCGGGGGGCATCTCGAGGTCAGCCAGGCCGTCCCGCCCGCCTGAGATCCCGGCCGAGGACCCGAGGTGGCCGGCGATCGGCGGCCCGAGGATTGATAACCCGTTTATCGGAGGAGCTCGCTGTGCACGGCGCGGGTATTTGGAGACGGCACCGTCCCCAGTTGCTCGCGCAGTGTCAGGCGGCAGCGGTCGAAGGCGCGCAAGGCGGTACCGGCGTTCCCCGCCGCGGCGTGCGCCCGAATCAAGAGCCGCCAGCCGCTCTCGCGCAGTTCGTCCAGCCCGAGCACGAGTTCCGCACTCTGGATGGCCGCCGATGTCTGGCCGCGCTGGAGCTGGATGCCGGCCATGCACTCGACGGCGCGAATCCGGAGTTCCTGCAGCTTGCGGCGCCACTCGTCCGCCCAGATCCCCTCGACACCCGGCAGGAACGGCCGTGCGGTGATGAGACGCGCCACGAAGGCGTGGCCTGCCGCGGCGTCGAGGTCGTCGCCTTTCACCGCGGCCTCAGCGAGATGAACCGCCAGCACGGCGGCGTCTATGTCTACCCAGCCGTGCCGGGGCAGCCGGAACTGGTAGGCGCCGAACGCGTTCCGGATCAGCTCTGTACCTGGTAGGCCCGCTCGGCTGAGTGCGGCCCGAACCTTGCTGACGATGGCTTTCAGCGAGTTCTCCCAGGCGGGCGGCAGGCTTGCCGGCCAGATTTCGCTGGCAAGCTCGTCCCTCGATAGCGGCCGCGCATGCTCAGCGGCCAGAAAGCCGAGCAGGTGTCGGCCTTGCGGACCGGGCATAGTCTGTTCGGCCAGCAGATGTTCCCCGGCTTCGAGGCAGAGTGACCCGGTCAGGTAGACCCGCATGTCGCCCCAGCCCCTTTCCCAACCATCTGGCAACCCTCCGAGCGTAGCCTGCATCACGAGTCCCGTGTGAGGAGCCTGATATGGAGAAAGAGATCGCATGTGACTGCGGCTGGCGTGTTCGCGGTAGCGAGGACGAACTCATCGCCGCGGCTCAGGAGCACGGCCGCACCGCGCATGACATGGTCCCCACGCGCGAGCAGGTGCTGGCCACCGCGAAGCCCGTCCCGATTGAGGAGTGAGCAATGAAGACTATTCACCACGTGTTCGAGATCGGGGCGCCCCCCGGAAAGGTCTTCGCCGCGCTGACGACCACCGAAGGGTTGTCGGGGTGGTGGACCACGAAGGTGTCAGCGCAGGCTGAGGTCGGCGCGGTGGTCGATTTCACCTTTGGCGGTGACTTCAACCCCGACATGCGGGTCGCCGAGCTCGATTCGCCCGTCCTGGTGGGCTGGGAGTGCGTGGGAGGTCATGAGCCGTGGGCTGACAACACCTTCCGCTTCGAGCTGGAAGCGAAAGGCAGTGGCACTGTCGTCCGGTTCTGGCAGAATTATGCACGCGAGCTGAGCGATGACGTCTACGGCGGCTATAACTTCAGCTGGGGTTATTACCTGGAAAGCCTGCGCCTGTTCGGCGAAACCGGGACCGGCAAGCCCTTCCAGGCCATCCAGTGACCCCGAAGGACCTGGTGCTGCAGGCCACGACCGAACTGTTCGCCAACCGCGACCTCAGCGCCATCGACCGGCACTGGGCGGTCGGCTACATCGAGCACTCGACGCAGGCCGGGCCTGGCCTTGATGGCTTGCGCGAGGCGGCGGGCAGCCTACCCGCCGGGTTCCGCCATGAAAGGCTGCGTGTCCTCAATGAGGATCAGATGGTCGTGGTGCATGGCCTATACCACGGACTCGGCCCCATCCAGATCGTGGGATGTGACCTGTGGCGAGTTGCGGACGACAAGATCGCCGAACACTGGGATGCGCGTCAGACGTCGGCCGACCAGTCGGTGTCGGGCCACACAATGACCGACGGGCCCGCCATCGTGACGGAACCACATCAGGCCGCCGCCAGCAAGAAGCTCGTCGAGCAGTTCGTGGAGCTGATAATGATGGGCGGAGACCGGACGCAGATCACCCGATTCTTCGACGGTGACCGGTTCATCCAGCACAATCCTCAGATCGCAGACGGGGTGAGCGGACTCGGCAGCGCGATTCAGGCTGGCATATGGGCAGCCGTCGTGGAGCGAGTGCACCACATCGTCGCCGACGGCGAGTTCGTCTTCAGTCAGGGCGAGGGGATCCTGCACGGCATCCCGACCGCGTTCTATGACCTTTTCCGCGTTGAGAACGACAAGCTTGCCGAGCACTGGGACATAGTTTTCGCCAAACCGGACACGCTGCCGCACAGCAACGGGCTTTTTTGATCTCCATCTTTCTTCCGAACGGGCAGTGGCTCACCCATCAGCTCGGAGCTCCGGACCGGGTCGTCCGCTGGAGCACCTTACGCTGGCCTACGCCAAGACGGTGGAAACCAGGAATGGCCGCTGATGGCCGGGCATCAAAGCTCACCGGAGGGGACACCGCTCGTCTCCGAGATGCGTGACAAGACGTTCAGCTTCAACCATGCCACCCTGCGGGGCCAGGTCATCTTCCAAGAGGTCACCAACAGCGTCACCGCCCTCGCAGCCGATCGCCGGATGCGCCTCGACGCGATCGGCGAGGATGTGCCCTCGTTCCTGTGGGCTGCTCTGGTGGGCGGGGGTGCGCTCATCGTCAGCTTCATGTTCCTGTTCGGCCTGCCAAGCACCCGGGCCACATCGTGATGGCCGCGCTGTTCGCCGCCGCGGTCACGAAGTCCCTCATCTTGATCTACGATCTGAGCTACCCGTCGCCGGTCCCGCGATGATCATTCCGGAGGCGTTCGCGGTCTTCCCCGTCGCGCCTGCCGCCGCCCCGCTGACGGCACAGCCGCAAGCCGATGCTGGACGTTTCCGCAATTCAGAGAGTATATCTACGCGTGTAGCCACACTCCGCTATGCCGTCATCACCATAAGTGCGAGTAAGCCGAGGGCTGGCGACTGGAACAGCCCGAGCCTGGAGTCCTGGTCTGGGAACCCCTCGGGCCGCGCCTACGTCACCGCGCCCTACCGTCTATCCGGCCTGACCGCCTACGCTGGTATGCATCGCACCGGAGGAGGTACTGGTGATACCGCAACCGGGAGACGAGAGGGCAGCACGCCGCGCGAGCCACAGCCGCAGCCGCCTGCGGGCCTCGCACGCGGACCGCGAGCAGGTGGTCGACACCCTGAAAGAGGCGTTCGTCCAGGGCCGGCTGACCAAGGACGAGTTCGATTCGCGGGTGGCCCATGCCCTTGCCGCGCGGACATACGCCGACCTGGCCCCGCTCAGCACCGATCTCCCCGCCGGGCCGGCCGTTGCCCGGCCGCCAGGCAGACCCGTCCCGCCGCGCAGACCCGTCCCGCCGCGTAGACCCGTCCCGGCGCGCAGACCCGTCCCGGCGCGCAGACCTGTCCCCTCACGCCCTGCGAACACCGCGGTCCGGAACGGCGCTCGCGTAATCGCGGCGACAACCGTGCTCACCGCGGGCCTGTGGGCCGTGTTGCTCAGCCCAGCCGGCAGCCAGGCGCTGGGCGGCCTGGTATTCGCCGTCACCTTTGTCTGGTTCGGGATCGTGCTCCTGGCCGGATCGGTGATGCTCGAGTCGCGGTCTCGCAAGCGATCAGACCTCAACCAGCAGGCCGCTGGCCCGCCACACCCGTGCTCAGGATCGCTTAGCTCGGGGTAACGAGCCTGGTCTCGTAGGCGATCATTACCAGCTGGGCGCGGTCATGGGCGTCTAGTTTCATCAGCAGGCGGCTGACGTGTGTCTTGGCTGTTGCCGCCGAGATGTGCAGGCGCTCGCCGATCTCGGCGTTCGACCAGCCGCCAGCCACCTCCACCAGGACCTCCCGCTCCCGGGCCGACAGGGGTTCGAGCAGCTTGGGTGATGAGCGTGCTCCAGCTTCGGGTCGGCTGGCAAACTCCCGGATCAGGCGGCGCGTGATGCCCGGGGCCAGCAGGGCGTCTCCGTCGGCCAGGATGCGGATCGCCGCCAGCAGCTCCTCGGGAGCGGTGTCCTTGAGCAGGAACCCGCTCGCGCCAGCCCGCAACGCGCGGTAGACGTAGTCGTCGAGGTCGAAGGTGGTCAGAATGAGGACCCGGGCTCCAGCACCGTCGCCTTTGCCCGTGTGACCTGGGATAAGCCATCGACGCAGGTGACCACGACCGACGCGAAGGACCTGATCGGCGCGGCGGAGTCCGCGGACAGGCCGGATGTCCATGTCTCTCTCGGCGGCTCGTCCATCACTAACTCAGAACGCACCGGGGTCGGGTCGTCCGTCGTGGTAGGCGTGATCGCGGCGCTGATCATCCTGCTGATCGTCTTCGGCGGGGCGTTGCTGTCCTCCCTGCTGCCCCTGCTGACCGCTGGCCTGGCGCTGGTGACCGGCGTGTCGCTCATCGGCCTGCTCAGCCACGCGTTCGGCATCTCCAGTGTCTCTACCGAGCTGGCCGTCTTGATCGGCCTCGGCGTCGGGGTCGACTACGGGCTGTTCATCATCAGCCGGCACCGCGCCGCCGTGAAGGCCGGGCTTTCCTACTCCGATGCCGCCGCCCAGGCCGTGCGGACCTCCGGCCGCACGGTGCTGCTCGCCGGCCTGACCGTCTGCATCGCCCTGCTCGGCCAGTTCGCCCTCGGCGTCAGTTTCCTCTACGGCCTGTCGGTTTCCTCCGCCATCGCAGTGGCACTGACCATGGCCACGTCGCTCACCTTCCTGCCGGCCATGCTCGGGTTCCTCGGACCCAAGGTCCTGTCCCGGCGGGAACGGGCCGCCCTCGCGACCAACGGGCCGGCCAGCACGGAGGGAGGCGGATTCTGGCTTCGCTGGGCCCGGTTCGTCGAAGCCCGCAAGGTGCTCGTCGCGCTGGGCGCGCTGGCCGCGGTGGTCGCGATCGCCCTGCCGATCTTCGGGTTGCGCCTGGGTACCTCCGATGCCAGCACCGACCCCCCGGGCTGGACCACCCACCAGGCCTACGCGGCCCTCGCCCAGGGGTTCGGGCCCGGGTTCAACGGACCGCTCGAGCTGGTCGCCCAGGCCGGCTCGTCCGCCGATGCCACGGCCTTCGGGCATCTCCTGACCACAGCCGCCCATACGCCCGGGGTGGCGTCGGTGACACCCGCGCAGACCTCACCAAACGGGAAAGTGATGCTGGCCACGGTCTACCCCACGACCAGCCCGCAGGCCAGCCAGACCGTCACCCTGGTGGGCAACCTCCGTAACCATCTCATCCCGCAGGCCACCCACGGCACCACTCTGGTGGTCCACGTCGGCGGGGTGACGGCTACCAACATCGACTTCGCGCACGTACTCACCAGCAAGCTCCCGCTGTTCATCGCGGTGGTCGTACTCTTGGCGTTCCTGCTGCTGATGTCGGTGTTCCGTAGCCTGCTCATCCCGCTCGTCGCCTCCGTCATGAACCTGCTGTCCGTCGGCGCAGCACTCGGCGCCCTGAACGCGGTCTTCAACTGGGGCTGGGGCAGCTCGCTCTTCCGCCTGTCCGGGACCGGGCCGATCGACGCCTTTATCCCGGTGCTCCTGTTCTCCGTGCTGTTCGGCCTGTCCATGGACTACGAGGTGTACCTGGTCGGCCGGATCCCGCCGGTCCTGGACGAGTTCACCCAGGACCGGCGGGTCCGAGCGCGTGCATGCCTACAGGAGAGCCGACCACCAGCACGAGCTTCCCGCGCATGTGACCGTCCTCGCTGACGCGGTGTGCTTCGGCGATTTCGGCGAGCGGGAAGGTCTGCGCGACCGGGAGCGAGAAACGCCCGGACTCGACCAGCGCGCCGATCTCGCTGAGCGCGTGGACCGCGCGGCCGGGTCCCCGCTGCTGAAACTCAACCCCGTGCTCCTGCGGCCGCGCGCACCGCAATCCGGACCTCGCCCGGACCCGGACACGGATCGGGAAGATCCACGATCTGGAGGACCTCCGGGCCCCCGAACCGGCTGAAACGGACTGCCTTCAACGTTCGCTCCGACGTCGACTCACCGTGGTGCGCTTGCTGCGCGGACGCCAGTCTGCCAGCGTCGCGTGCCGGTCCTAGCGCCACACGCTCTACTTAAGCGCGTCGTCGGCCAGCATGCGGGGCAGGCCGAATGGCCCGAGGGTGGCAGGCTCGAACCGGGTCAAGCCAGCGATGCGGTCGCCGCCGAGGGTGATGACCAGCAGGCCGCTGGCGCGCCACACCCCGTCGGCGGTGTCGCGGGTGTAAACGCCCACCGCGGTCTGCCGGTTGGCGTGCGTGGTCACGAAATGAGCCTCCGGGACCAGCCGGAAGACCACCTCGGTCAGGAACCGGGCCGCCGTCTCGCGGCCCTGCCAGACCGCGGGTAGCGGCGGCATCGAGACCCGTACGTCCGCGGCCAGCAGCGCGAGAAGTGCACGATCGTGTACACACCATCCTGGAACCGCGGGAACCGCCACGCCTGCACGATGCGCGTGCCGGGTACCAGCTCGATCTGCCGTCCGGTCACGTTGCCGTCGAAGGCGGAGAATTCCTCAGGCGAAGCCCGGCCGAACGCCCTGCCTTCCCCCTCAGGCCGGACAGGCCCGACAGCGCGTCGGCGTCGGCGAGCACCGCGTACACCTGCTCCGGACTGGCGGGGATCATCGCCTGCTGGTGGATACTCATCGCGTACCTCCTGGGTCCTCGTGTTCCGGCCAATCAGCCGGTCACCCAGGTAGACACCAGGCCTCCGCGAAACCTAACAACAGCTACCCGTCAGTCCCGCAGCGCGGACTTGAGGATCTTGCCCGAAGGCCCCTTCGGCAGCTCGCCCATGAACCGGATCTCCCGCGGGTACTTGTACGCCGCCAGCCGCTCCCTGCAGTAAGCAATCACGTCCTGCGCGCCGAGCTCGCTACCGGGGCGCGCGACCACGACCGCCACCACCTCCTCGCCGAGCCGCTCGTCCGGCTTGCCGATCACGGCCGCCTCGACGATGTCCGGGTGGGCGTACAGCACCTCCTCGATCTCGCGCGGGTAGACGTTGTACCCGCCCCGGATCACCAGGTCCTTGGCCCGGTCGACGATGAAGAAGAAGCCGTCTGAATCCACGTAGCCGAGGTCCCCGCTGTGCAGCCAGCCGCCGCGCAGCGTCTCCGCGGTGGCCTCGGGCCGGCCGAGATACCCCTTCATGACGTTGTGCCCGCGGATCAAGATCTCGCCCACGTTCTCGCGCCCCGGGGGCAGCGGCCGGTCCGAGGCATCGGCCACCCGCATCGTGACCCCCCAGAGCGGCTTGCCGATGGACAGCACCCGCCGGTCGCCGGGCCGGTTGAACGAGCACGAACTGGCTGTCTCGGACATGCCGTAGCCCTCGAGCACCTCGATGCCGTACATGCCCTCGAACGTGCGCATGATGTCTTCGGGCAGCGACGCGCCGCCGGACACCGCCACGCGCAGCGCCGACAGGTCACGGCCGGCGATGTCCTGCTGGGCCAGGGCGTGCAGCATGGTCGGCACGCCGCCGAGCACCGTGCACCGGTCGCGCTCGATGATGTCCAGCACGTCGGCGGGCGCGAACCGCGGCACGATCGACAGGCAGCCGCCGTACCGAACGCTCACGTTGATCACCGACGACAAGCCGAACACGTGGAAGAACGGCAGGACCGCCAGGGTTACGTCATCGCTGCGGGCGCCGAACAGCTGCCCGGCGATCGTGCAGTTCATGTAGAGCTGGAAGTGGGTAAGCTCCGCGCCCTTCGGCTTGCCCGTGGTGCCGCTGGTGTAGATGAGAACGGCCGTGTCTTCCGGGCCGCGCGGCACGACCTCCCCGCCGGGCGAGTCCAGCGCCGAACCGGACATCAGCGCGCTGACCGGCCGGGCGTCGTCGGGCAGCGGCGCGGCGCCGAAGCTGACCAGGTACAGCGGGATGCCCAGCCGCTCGCAGGCCTTGCTGGCCTCGGCGTGCATGCCCTCGGATCCGATCAGCAGCTTGGCCGACGAGTCGCCCAGGTGGTATTCGAGTTCGGGCGCCATCAGCAGCGGGTTGAGCGGCAGCACCACCATCCCCGCTTTGAGCGCGCCGAAGTAGGCGATCAGGAAGTGCGGCACGTTCGGCAGTTGCAGCGCGACCACGTCGCCGGTCTCCAGGCCCGCCTCGCGCAGGCCCGCCGCGAACCGGCCCGACTGCTCGTCGAGCTCGGCGTAGGTCGTCGCGGTTCCCGTGAAACGGTGGACCGGGGCGTCCGGCGCGGCCAGGGCCGTCTCGGTCAGTATGGTCGCCAGGTTGAAGGTCATGCCTACCCCCTTGTAGGTGAGACATATATTAAAGGTGTATCACCACCGTGCCTAGGTCGTGGCTGAGCGAGCGGAGCGGGCAGTGATCTACTTCGTCCGGAGACCCACACCGGGACCAGCCGGCGGGCCGGCCCGCCCCGGTCCGCGCGCCACGGAATCAAGCGAGCCGTCGGCGGGACTGTTCCTTACCGAGCCGGTCCGCGGCCTGGTCGACCTGGCCGCGCTGCTGGTGGCCGCGCCCTGGCTGGCCACCGCCCCGCGCGGCGACGGCCATGGCGTGCTGGTGCTGCCGGGGCTGCTCGCCTCTGACACCAGCACCTTGCCGCTGCGGGGGTACCTCGGCTGGCTCGGCTACGACGTGCGCGGCTGGGACCTCGGCCGCAACCGCGGGCCCACCGAGGAGGTGCTGGCCGGGCTGCCCCGCGCGCTGCTGGCCCAGGCCCGGCGCACCGGCGGCCCGGTCTCGCTCGTCGGCTGGAGCCTAGGCGGCATCTACGCCCGTGAACTGGCCCGCCGGAACGCAAAGCACGTCCGGCAGGTCATCACCCTCGGCAGTCCGTTTGCCATGCAAGACCCCCGCCGCCAGAGCCGCGTCAGCGGTCCCTACGAGCGCCTCAGCCACCTGCACGCGGACAGCGCCCAGCTGCCCACCGCCAAGGACCGTGCCCGGCCCATTGGCGTGCCGTCGACCTCGGTCTACTCCCGCCTGGACGGCGTCGTATCCTGGCAGGCCTGCCGCGAGCCAGAAAGCCAGAACCATCAGAACGTCGAAGTGCGCTGCAGTCACATCGGCTTCGGCGTCGACCCGGCCACGCTGTGGCTGATCGCCGACCGGCTGGCCGTCCCGCGCGGCCAGCACCGCCCCTTCCGCCCGCCGCCGCTGCTGCGGCCTGTCTACCCGGACCGCCGATGATCGACTCCGACCAGGCCGGCACGCGCCCGGCACCCTGGGACTACGCCGCCCCGTGGGGGGCGCGCGGCTACATCACCGACCTGGACGGCCCCGTCCACTGGATCGAGTTCAACGCCGCGGAACCCGAGAAAACTCAAAGCAAGCCCCCGATCGTGTTCGTGCACGGCCTGGGCGGCTCACACCTGAACTGGTGCCGGCTCGGACCGAAGCTGGCCGCGGGCCGCCGCGCGGTCGCGCTGGACCTGCACGGGTTCGGCCTGACCCCGGGTCTGCGCAAGAACTCCACCGTGCAGGCCAACGCCCGCCTCCTGGACCGCTGGATGCAAAGGGTCGTCGGCGAGCCGGTGATCCTGGTCGGCAACTCCATGGGCGGCCTGATCTCCATCCTCGAAACAGCCAGTAACCCGAGCGCGATCAAGGGTGTCGTCCTCATCGACCCCGCCCTCCCGCTCCCGCCGCAGAAACCCGACTGGCAGGTCAGCGGTCAGTTCCTGCTCTACGCCACACCCGGCCTGGGCGAGTTCGCCGTCGCCAAGCTGCTGGCGAGCGTCTCCCCGGAAAAAGGCGTCAAGCAACTCGTCGAGCTCTGCTTCGCCGACCCGTCGCGAGCCGACCCCGAGCTGGTCCGGGCTGAGGTCGCGCTCAGCACCAAGCGTCAGCCGGCCACGCCCGCCCAGGCGGCGGCGCGGGCCCGGATCTTCCTGGCCGCGGCCCGGTCCCTGCTCCGGGTGCTCGCCCGGCGCGGGAACTACCAGAAGCTGATGGCCGGGATCGACATCCCGGTCCTGCTCATCGGCGGCGAGGACGACCGGCTGGTGCCGGTGGCAGCCATGCGCCAGGTCGCGGCCCGCAATCCCCGCTGGGAGTCCGTTATCCTCCCCGGAGCCGGGCATACCCCCATGCTCGAAGTCCCCGATGCCGTCGCCGGCATTATCCAGGACTGGCTCGACCGCCACTTCAAGAACTAAGAGGACCCCGGACATGCAGCAACTGACCGGACTTGACGCCTCCTTCCTCGCACTCGAGACGGCCAGCTCCACCGGCCACGTCGGCGGGCTGGCCGTGCTGGACCCCAAGGACGCGCCGAAGCCGCTGACCCTGCCCCGGCTGACCGAAGTCCTGGCCCAGCGCGTCCCGCTCGTCCCGGTGCTGCGCCGCAAGCTGCTGAACGTCCCGCTCGGCCTGGACCAGCCGTACTGGATCGACGACCCGGACTTCGACATCGAGTACCACGTCCGCGAACTCGCCCTGCCCCGTCCCGGATCAGACGCCCAGCTGGCCGAACAGGTCAGCCGGCTTCACGCCCGGCCCCTGGACCGCAGCCGCCCGCTGTGGGAGATCTACCTGATCACCGGCCTGGCTCGCAGACGCGCCGCCGTCTACACCAAGATCCACCACGCGGCGATCGATGGCGCGTCCGGCGCCGAGCTGCTCACCGTCCTGCTCGACCTGACCCCGGCCGGCCGTGAGCTTCCCCCCGTCGAGCCGTGGAAGCCGGAAAAGGCCCCCAGATGGGCTGAGCTAGCCGCCAAAGCGGCCGCGAAGGCGGCGTGGCGCCCGGTGCAGACCGTCCGCGTGACCAACGAACTGGTCAAATTGCTGCCCACCCTGGCCCCGGTGGTGAGCACCGTGGTCGGCGGCATGCTGGGCCTGAACCGCGGCGACGGCGAGGTCATCGCCACCATGCCGGGACGGCCCCCCGCGACGCCGTTCAACAAGCCGATCACCCAGCATCGCCGCTTCGCGTTCCGCAGCGTGGACCTCGGCACCGTCAAGCAGATCAAGAACGTCTTCGGTGTCTCGGTCAACGACGTCGTGATGGCCATGTGCGCGGGCGCCCTGCGGCGCTGGCTGGCCGACCGCGAGGCGCTGCCGACCCAGCCACTCATCGCGATGATCCCGGTCTCGGTGCGCGACCCGGCCAGCAAGGGGGCGCTGGGCAACAAGGTATCGGCCATGCTGGCCGCGCTGCCCACCAACATCAGCGATCCCGGCCTGCGGCTGGAGATCGTGCACCAGGCGACCAAGATCGCCAAGGCCCAGCAGGCGGCGGTCCCGCAGGGGCTGGTCGACCAGATCAGCGACTTCGCCCCGCCGGCCCTGACCGCGCGGGCCGCCCGCGTCGTGTTCGCCACCGGCGTGCTGCACCGGCTGCCGCCGTTCAACCTGACCATCTCCAACGTCCCCGGCCCGAACGTCCCGGTGTACCTGTGCGGGGCCAAGCTGATCGCGCACTACCCGGTGTCCGTGGTCACCGACGGCCAGGGCCTGAACATCACCCTGGTCGGTTACCTGGGCCAGCTGCACTTCGGCCTGGTGGCCTGCCGCGAGCTGGTCCCGGACATCGACGTGCTGGCCGGCTACCTGGTCGACGAGCTCGCCCTGCTGGCCGAAGCCGCCGAGAAGCGAGCCACCGAATAAATGACCGACGTCCAGGCCGTCCTTCCCCAAGGAACCCAGCCGCCGGCCATGGTCCCGGCGCCCATCTTCGCCGCGGCCGTGGACATGTTCGTGGCCGGACAGCGGCTGGACATGCGGTCGCTCGCCCGCCGCATCGGAGTGGCCCGCGCCACCTTGTACCGTCGGGTCGGCAACCGCGAGCAGCTGCTGGACCAGGTGCTATGGTGGCGGGCCCGCCGCCTGCTCGCCGACCAGGTACGGGCCAGCGCCGACCTGACCGGGACGGGCCTGGCTCACCGCGGTGATCGGCGGCGTGCTGCGGGCGATCGGCGCGGACCGCCCGGTCCGGATGTTCCTGGAGTCCGACCCGGAGACCGCGCTGCGCCTGCTGACCGGGCCGCGCAGCACCGTGCATCAGGGCATGGCGGACGCGCTGGAGAACCTCATCGACCTCGAACGCGGCCGCGGCGCGTTCGACGCCCGCCTGGACACTCCCACCCTGGCCTTCGCTATCCTCCGGGTCAGCGAGGGGTTCCTCTACTCCGACGTGATCGCCGACCGTGCCCCCGACATCGGCCGCGCCGTCACCGTCATCGAGGCCCTGATCCACGGCCTCGACCTGGTAAGCCGCGCGCCGGTACCCTAGATCGCGAGGATCAGCTTGCCGGTATTCGCCCCCTCGAACAGCTTCAGCAGCGTCTCGGGGAAATCCTCCACGCCGCCGGTCACCAGGGTCTCGCGCGAGACGAGCCGCCCCGCCCGGTACCAGCCGGTCAGCTCGGCTATGGCCTCGGGATACCGGTCGGCAAAGTCGAACACCAGGAAACCGGTCATGGATGCCCGTGCCACCAGCAGCATCATGTAGTTGGCCGGCCCGCGCACCTGGGTCTCGTTGTACTGCGAGACCGCGCCGCAGATAACGATCCTGGCCCCGCGCGCGAGGCAGGTCAGGACGTCGTCGAGGATCTCGCCGCCCACGTTGTCGAAGTAGACGTTGACCCCGCCGGGCGCGAGCTCGCGCAAGGTCCGGCGCAGGTGCGGCAGCCGGTAGTCGATCGCCGCGTCGAACCCGAACTCCTCGGTCACCAGCCGGCATTTCTCCTGCCCGCCCGCGATGCCGATCACCCGGCAGCCTTTGATCTTGGCGATCTGCCCCACCACGCTGCCCGTCGCGCCCGCCGCGCCGGACACCACCACGGTGTCGCCCTCCTTGAGCCGCCCGACCTCCAGCAGGCCGAAGTAGGCGGTCAGCCCGGTCATCCCCAGTACGCCCAGGTAGGCGGTGGGCTCGGCCAGCGACAGATCGAGCTTGAGCACGCCCCGGCCGTCGGAGATGGCGTACTCCTGCACGCCGAACGTCCCGTAGACGTGGTCGCCGACCGCGAAACCATCGTTGCTCGAGGCGATGACCCGGCCGATCCCGCCGGCCCGCATGACCGCGCCGATCTCGACCGGCGGGACGTAGGAGGCGCCCGCGTTCATCCAGCCCCGCATGGCCGGGTCGATAGACAGGTGCGAGATCTCCGTGACGAACTCCCCGGCACCCGGAGCCGGCACGGCCTCGTTCGTGAATTGCCAGTCGGCGAGCCGGGGAAGCCCGGACGGGCGGGCGGCGAGGCGGACCTGACGGTTGGTCTGTGGCATAAAGACAAATTATGCCGAACGGACCGTGGTAATCGCCATGTCCGAAAGCCGCTAGCTAAGCCTGGCTGGCGCTCATAGCTTCTAGGTATGAGCATCTACCAGACCCAAAGCAGCCCGCTGGGCGAATTGCTCCTCGTGGGTGAGGAGGCCGAGGCGGGCGTGGTGCTGACGTCGGTGTTCCTGCCCGGCCAGCGCAACGCGCCGGGCATCGCGGTCGGCTGGCAGCGTGCGCCCGGCGCGTTCGCCCTGGTCAGCCGGCAGCTCGACGAGTACTTCGCCGGCCAGCGGACCCGCTTCGACCTGGTGCTCGCCCCGCGCGGCACCCCGTTCCAGCAGCGGATCTGGCAGGCCCTGGACGCCGTCCGGTACGGCACCACGATTACCTACGGCGAGCTCGCCGTCCAGCTCGGCGTCCCCCGGGACCGGATCGTGGCCCTGGGCGCCGCGATCGGCGCCAACCCGCTGCTGATCATCCGCCCGTGCCACCGGGTCATCGGCGCGGACGGCACGATGCGGGGCTACGCCGGGGGAGTGGAGCGCAAGCAGTGGCTTCTCGTCCACGAAGGCATCCTGCTGCCGGAACTCGCGATTAGCGCTCCTGCTCGGTGGGGCGGATCAGCATCTCGTTGATCGTGACATGCCGGGGCCGGGTGACGACGTAGGTGATCGCGTCGGCGATGTCGCCGGCCTCCATCGTCTGCCCGAACTGGCTCCGGATGCTCTGGAGCACCTCGGGCCGGTTGTGGCTGGCCAGTTCCGTCGCGGTCGCGCCGGGCTCGACCAGGCAGACGCGGACGTACCGCTTGGTCACCTCCTGGCGCAGCGACTCGCTGAACGCGCCGATGCCGTACTTGGTCAGCGAGTAGACACCGTTGCCGTTACGGGCCGCCCGGCCCGCCACCGAGCTGATGTTCACCATGTCGGCCACCTGGCGCGGCCCGTCCTGCGCGGCCCGCAGCAGATGAGGCAATGCCGCATGCGCGCAGTAGAGCAGGCCCACCACGTTGAGCTGGACCATCTGCTCCCACTCGGGCAGCGGCGCGCCGACCACCGGGCCGAGCAGCATCACGCCGGCGTTGTTGACGAGCGTGTCCAGGCGGCCCAGTTCGGCCACCGTGCGCTCCACCGCGCCGGTCGCCTGCTGCTTGTCGGTGACGTCGCACTCCAGCACCAGCGCGGTGCCGCCCTGGTCCCTGATACCGGCGGCGAGCGCTTCCAGCCGGTCACCGCGCCGCGCCGCCAGCGCCACCGCCGCGCCCTGGCCGGCCAGCGCGGTCGCCGTCGCCGCACCGATGCCGCTTGACGCCCCGGTAACCAGCGCGACCGTCCCATCCAGTACCGGATTCACCCGGCCATCATAGAGGTTAGAACTGCTCCCTCATCCGGCGTGTTAGCCAACGAAATCAAGTACGGGAAGTATACTTAGTGAGTGAGCTATTTCGAACTCCTGCATGATAATATCCCGTTACATGTGGCGGACAATGTCCTGCTAACTCACTAGGAACGGTTATCCCCCAGCCGAAGATTGAAGCACGGGGCTCGTCAAGCGCCACAGTATTCGTCGGCTACGCCGCTACGCCGCTATGCCGCTACGCCGCTATGCCGCTCATGCTCGGCGCAGTGCAGTTCTGCCGTCGTGACGCCTAGACCAAGCAAATTACGCTGGGAGCGTGCGACGAGAGATAACCGCGTGGACGCGCGCTCATCCGTGGCAGGCCGATGGCTTGCTGGCCGCGGCGCTGCTCGGGTTCAGCGTGCCTCAAGTCGTCGCCGGGCAGTCCAGTGCCATCGGCCACGCCGCCTTCACCGTGGTCACCGTCCTACTCGCCGCCACCGTGCTAGCGCGCCGCCGCTACCCGGTGGCGGCGTTCGCCGTCGCCGCCGTGATCGGTGCCCTGCAGATCACCCTCGGCGTGCAGAACGGCGGCCCCGAGCCGGTCTTCGCGTTCCAGCCGGACAACGCCGACGTGGCCATCCTGGTCCTGCTGTACACCCTGGCCGCGTACCGGCCGCGGCCCGTGTCGATAACCGGGCTGGTGATCTGCCTGATCGGCTCGGCCGTCGCCATCACCCGCTGGACTCCGGCCCACGGGAACCATCCGGCCGGTGCCCTGTTCGCGGCGGCCGCCGGCCTCGGCGGCGTGACGCTGACCGCGTGGGTGCTCGGCGATTCGGTGGCCTACCGCTACCGGCGGGTCTACTACGCCTCGCTGGAGGAACGCGCCGCCCGGGCCGAAGCCGAGCGCGACGCGCAGGCCCGGATCGCGGCCGCCGCCGAGCGCGCCCGCGAGCTGCAAGCCCGGCGCGCCCGCGCGGTTGACGAGTCCGCCGCCCGGTTGCGCCGGATCGAGCGCGACCTGCACGACGGGGCCCAGGTCCGGCTGGCCGCGCTGGCCATGACGCTGGGCGAGATCAAGGAGAACCTGCAGGCCTCGCCCGCTGACCACCACACCCTCGACCTGGTCGGCGCCGCGCATCAGAACGCCAAGGACACCCTGGCCGAGCTGCGCGACCTCGCCCGCGGCATTCACCCGCCGGTGCTCGACCGGGGCCTCGGCCCGGCCCTGGGTATCCTGGCCGGGACCAGCGCGATCCCGGTCGGCCTGACCGTCTCCCTCACCGAACGACCCTCGCCGGCCATCGAGGCCATGGCCTACTTCTGCGCGGCCGAGCTGCTGGCCAACGCGACCAAGCACAGCGGCGCGCGCCGGGTCACGATCGCCGTACGCGAGCAGGAAGGGCTGGTCATGTCGGTCAACGATGACGGGGACGGCGGCGCCCGCCTGGTCGCGGGGGGCGGACTGACCGGGCTGCTCGAGCGCGTGCAGACCGTCGACGGGCGGCTCGACGTGGACAGCCCGCCCGGCGGCCCTACCACCGTGACCATCGAACTCCCCAGGCACGCCTGATGACCACCACCTCCGAGCGCCTGCGCATCGTGATCGCCGAAGACGCCGCGATCATGCGCGACGGCCTGACCCAGACCCTGACCCGGCGCGGCCACGATGTCGTGGCCGCGGTGGCCGACGCCGACGCGCTGCGGCAGGCGGTGGAGGAGCACGTGCCCGATGTGGCCATCATCGACGTGCGCATGCCGCCGACCCACACCGACGAGGGGCTGCGCGCCGCTCAGGCCATCCACCGCGACCGCCCGGGAGTCGGCGTGCTGGTGTTCTCCCAGTACATCGAGACCCAGGCCGCGACCGAGCTGTTCGCCGCGGCTCCTGCCGGGGTCGGTTACCTGCTCAAGGACCGGGTGGCCGACGTGAGCGACTTCGTCGACGCCATCACCCGGGTCGCTCACGGCGGGACCGTGCTCGACCCCGAGGTCGTCCGCCAGCTGCTGACCGCCAGCCGCCGCGGGGACACCCTGGCCGCCTTGACCCCCCGGGAGCGGGAGGTGCTCTCGCTCATCGCCCAGGGCCGGTCCAATGCCGCCATCGCGGCCGCCCTGTTCATCTCGCAGAAGGTCGTGGAGAAACACGTCGCGAACATCTTCGACAAGCTCGGCCTGGCTCCCGACGACAACGACAACCGCCGGGTCATCGCCGCCTTGCGCTACCTGGAGTCCTAGCTTGGATCCGATGGTCGAAGACGAGGCGCGGGCCCGGCTGGGCGCCATTGAGGCCGACGCGTTCCTGACCCGGCTGGAACAGCTGTCCGTCGACATCTCCGAGCCGCTGAGCCAGGTGTACGGCGCCGTCACCGACGCCGCGAAATTCGCCACCGAGCTGGTCCTGGATGCCCTGCACGCCGCCGCCGAACGCCCGGCCGCGCTGCGGCTCCTGGACCGGCGCCGCGAGATCGACCCGGGCTGGTTCCAGCGGTCCCGGATGATCGGCTACGTCTGCTACACCGACCGGTTTGCGGGCACGCTCGCGGGAGTCCGCGAGCACCTGGACTACCTGGCCGAGCTGGGTGTCACGTACCTGCACCTGATGCCGTTGCTGCGACCGCGCGCCGGTGAAAACGACGGCGGCTACGCGGTGACCGACTACGACGCCACCGATCCGCGCATCGGCACCATGGCCGACCTGCAGGCCCTGGCAGGCGACCTGCATCAGCGCGGCATGGTCCTGTGCGTCGATCTGGTGCTCAACCACACGGCGCGAGAACACGAGTGGGCCCTTAAGGCGCTGGCCGGCGAACCCGGCTACCGCGAGATGTACCTGATCTACCCGGACCGGACCGAACCCGACCGGTACGAGCGCACGCTCCCCGAGGTGTTCCCTGACCTGGCACCGGGTAGCTTCACCGAGGTCAGCGGGCTGGGCTGGGTGTGGACCACGTTTCACGACTATCAGTGGGACCTGAACTACGCCAACCCGGCCGTGTTCCGGGCCATGCTCGGCACGATGTTCACCCTGGCCAACCGCGGCATCGACGTGCTGCGGGTGGACGCGGCGCCGTTCTTGTGGAAGCGGATCGGCACCGACTGCCAGAACCAGCCCGAGGCGCACGCGCTGCTGCGCGCCTTCCGCGCGCTGACCCGGCTCGGCGCGCCGGGCCTGGTCCTCAAGGCTGAGGCCATCGTCAGCCCGGAACTGCTCGTCCCGTACCTCGGCGGTCACGACCGGTTCCGCCCCGAGTGCGACCTGGCCTATGACAACCAGCTCATGGTGATGCTGTGGTCGACCCTGGCCACCCGCGATGTCCGGCTGGCCGAGGCCGCGCTGTCCCGGCGCCGGCCCGCGCCCGCGCCGACGTCCTGGGTCACGTACGTCCGCTGCCACGACGACATCGGCTGGGCGGTGTCCGACGCCGACGCCGGCGCCGCCGGCCTGGACGGCTTCGCCCACCGGCGCTTCCTGTCCGACTTCTACGGTTCGAGGTTCCCCGGCTCGTTCTCCCGCGGTGCGCTGTTCCAGGACAACCCGGCGACCGGCGACTCCCGCATCTCCGGCATGGCCGCGTCGCTGTGCGGCATCGAGGCCGCCCTGGCGGACGGGGCCCCCGGCGCCCTCAGTGCCGCCGTCCGCCGGCTGGAGTCGATGTACGCCGTCGCCTTCTCCTTCGGCGGCATCCCGCTCATCTACATGGGCGACGAGCTGGCCCTGCGCAGCGACGCCGGGTGGGCCGCGAACCCGGCGCACGAGCACGACAACCGCTGGATGCACCGGCCGCCGATGGACTGGGTCGCGGCCGCGCGGCGCCACGATCCCGGCTCGCTGGAGGGCCGCGTGTTCGGCGCCATCCGCGGCTTGTCCAGGGCCCGGCGCTCGCTGCTCGCGCTCCGCTCGGGCGGCCGTACCGAGCTCCTGCCGACAGAAAACCGCAGCGTACTGGCCTATCGGCGGGCGCATCCGCGGAGCGCGCCGTTCCTGGCGCTGACCAACTTCAGTGACCTCACCCAGGATGTCGACGCCGGGATCATCGCCCGGGCCGGCCTGCGCGAGCCGGCCCATGTGCACTCCAGCACCGGGCACCTGAGCATCAGCGCCGGCCGGATCGAACTGGCGCCGTGGAGCTTCCTCTGGCTCACCGGCACCTGAAACGGCGCCCTCCTTTACCGCGGGCAAAGGCCTGCAATTGGCCTATCACGCACCGTGAATGCCCGGCCCAGTCATCTCTAATTTACGCAAACAGCCAGGTCCACGGCGTGTCGTCTCGACCGGGCAGGAAACGACGCGTAAAACTGGACCAGCCGCCAGGCCCCGTGCAATACCTGGCAAGGTCATCAGAATTAACTAAGCGTCAGCACCAGCCTAATCGTTACAGGTCCCCATTCACCGATAAGAAACCGGACCATCCACCGATGAGCCTCTTACCGCCAACCGCGCGGCACCGCGCCTATTGGCCAGCCCGCGGCCGGCCGCCAGCCAGCCTGACCAATCCGCCGGAGGTACTCCGATCATGGCCCGACGCCTGTTCAAGGCGCCCGCGATTCTGCGGGCGATTACGGCTGCCGTGGCCGTTGTGGCCCTGGCCGCGGGGCCGGCCTCGGCCCGCTCAGGCGTCGTTGCTGGTGCCGCCGCTGCTCCCTCCCCGGCCTCATGCCAGCCCTCTGACCTGGGCATTAACGTGCCCGTCGCCATCGCAGGCGACCCCGATGAGGGAATGGGGAAACGGGCCTGGAATATCGTTTTCCGCAATACCTCTAAGACGACGTGCTCGCTGCGGGGCTGGCCGCGGATCGTGGTCCGCACGACCGCGGGAAAGACCGTTGCGACCACCGTCAGCAACGTGAATTACAGCAATCTCGCCCCGGTCCCGGCCGCCGCGATCGTCCTGCCGCCCGGGCAGAGCGCCATTGTCACGGCCACGTCCGCCACCGGCCCGGGCCGCTGCGTCACCCGGTGGACGCTCGGGCTGACCCTGCCGGGCGCGGCCCGCCAGGTCACGGTCCCCGGCCCGGCCGGCTCCTTCGCCCCGTGCGTGGGCGGGCAGTTGCGGCTGTCGCCCTTCTACGCCGCGCAGACCCTGACCCGCGACATCAAGGCCCTGAGCCGTTCGGCGGCTCCGTCGCCCTTCGCCGCCGCGACCGGCGCGGAGCCCGCCGCCTGCGCCGCCGCCGCGCTGCGGGCCAGCGTCACCTCGGTCGCGGACGAGCACGACGGATCCATCATCGAACTGCGGCTCAGCAACGCGGGCCAGACGTGCGTGCTCCCCGAGGGCTGGCCGACGGTCCGGCTGGATGAGGCCGGCGGCGCCAGCCAGATAGCCAAGATCTTCCCCGACACCGCCGCCGTTCAGGCCGGGCGCAAGCTGCTTACCACCTACCAGCACGGCACCACGCAGAGCACGGCGCTGACCCTGTCCCGAAGCGGGTCGGTCTCCGTCGCGTTGTTCGCCGCGGCTTCCGGGCCGCAGGCCTGCCAGCGAGTCACCTCGCTGGTCGTCTACCCGACCACGGCGGCCCGTGGCGCGGGCCGTACGGCCTCCCTGGCTGCGCCGGTCCGGATCTGCGGCGCGGCCCGGGTCCTGTCGTTCGTGCCGAGCGGCCCCGGTGACCGGGCCCTGGCCATCGCCCGCGATGCGCTGGCCGCCGCGCAGGCCAGCACCTCCAGCGGCTTCTATTCCGGGACCGACAGCGCCGCGCCGCAGGCGTGCGGCAACGGCAGCGGCCCTTACACCGAGCCCTCCGGCGGCTGCAGCCAGGGCAGCGCGGGCATGTACGGCGAGTACGTCGGCGAGGTGGGCTCGTTCATGAACTGGCAGGGCTGTACCACCGCCGGGCTGGCCTGGGAGCAGGCCAACTACAACATGGCCACCGACAACGTGGTCAAGTTCAGCACCGGCCTCGGGGCCGCCGCCTACTGGTTCGCGGCCGGACCCGGGCGGGACCCGCACTACAACGGCACCGCCGCCGAGGCCGCGATCTGGGGCCAGAAGCAGGCGCAGCAGGCCCTTTCGGATCTGGGCGGCAAGGTCTTCGACTTCCGCTACATCTTCATGGACATCGAGAACAACGGCGTGCCGCCGGACGAAAACGGCTGGAACACCGTCTGGAACGGCCCGTGCGGCAACACCGTGAAGACCGAATACATCCCCGCAAATGTCGACTTTGCCACCTGGACAGGCTTCTCCGGCTACATCAATAGCCACTCGTCCTACCTCGCGGGTGTCTACTCCTCGGGCGGTAACTGGTATGGCTCATGGGCCGGGATCTTCGGCAACGCCAAGCTCAGCAACACCGCCGAATGGACCTTCACTAACGAGCAGGCCCAGCTGGACTTCCCGAACGGGTTTTCCGGCTCCCACGCCAGCGCGCAGTGGTTCTCCAGCGAACCGGCCGCCTGTGACCTGCTGTGGCAGTGGTCCGGCGGGAACGGCGTACTCAACGGCTTCGGCGATTTCGATGTGGCCAAGGCGGCCAACGACGCCAGCCCCGCGTGCGCGCCTGCGCCCCCGCCCCCGGTCATCATTCACCACCACTAGCGGCGGAACCGGCTTTGACCTTGCCCCTGGGGCAAGCCCGAGCATGGGGTCATGACGATCCGCGCGGTGGTGTTCGATATCGGCGGCGTGCTGGAGATCACCCCCGACCTCGGGGTCACCCGGCACTGGAAGCAGCGCCTCGGCCTGGCAACGCGCAGGCCATCGCGGACATCGAAGAGCTGCTCGGCTCCGGAAGGTACGGTGGAAGCGGAGTCCAGTTATGACCGAACGCAAGCCACCGGACCTCAGCTTCGTCTCCTGGATCGACCGGCAGATCAACGAGGCGGCCGAGCGGGGGGCCTTCGACAACCTGCCGGGCGCGGGTAAGCCGTTGCCCAAGCGGAACGCGGCCGATGCCGCCCAGGCCTGGCTGCGGGACTACCTGCGCCGCGAGGGCGTGTCTGCCGATGAGCTTCTGCCCGCTCCGCTCAAGCTGCGCAAGGAGACCGAACGCCTAGCCGAGACGGTCCAGGACCTGCGCAGTGAGCAGGAGGTCCGCGCCGTGGTCGCGGACCTCAACCGGCGCATCATCGAGTGGCGCCGGATCCCGGCCGGCCCGCCCGTATTTCTCCCGCTCCTGGATGCGGAGACCTTGGTCGGCCGATGGCACGACGCGCATCCGGCTCCGCCACCGCCATCCCCGGCCCCCGCGCCCGCCCCGCCCACCCCGCGGTGGCGTCGCCGCCGCCGGATACGTTAACGTGACGCGACCCGGAAGCAGGCACGGACAACGAGGGGGCTGGGTGGTGGACGGTGAGTCCAACGGCACGCCGCGGCCACCCTCACCCCCACGGAACTGGAGAACCTTCGCTCCGCCCTCACGAAGATCACCGCCCGGCTCCAAGGGCAGCCGACGTGACCCGGCCGCCCGCGACGGCGCGTCAGTAGATGGTCAGGACCGGCCCGGTCTTGATGATGGTGCCGTTGCTGCCGCCGATGAACGCATGGACCTTCAGGTGCGCGGTGTAGAGGATGAACGTATTCGAGACACAACTGCTGTTGCCGGGTCCGGTCAAGATGGTCGCGCCGATGTTCTGGCTGGACCCGCTGGCGCTATAGACAAGCGCTACCGCTCCCACCGAGAACGCGGCCCCGGTCTGCTTCGCGCACATCGTCACCTTCACCCGCGCGGTGCCTATCTTTTCGTAGGAGCCAGAGGCGCTGACGACGTTGTCGCCTGGGATGCTGGGCACCGTGAAAGTGTGCGTCCCGGAACTCGTGCTCGAGGAACTCGTCGCGCGCGGGGAACTCGTCGGATGCGCGGAAGCCGTGGCGGAACGCTTGGGGGCCGCGGAATTCTTGCGTGTCGGCGAGCTTGCCGGGGTCGGGGATGACGCGGGTGTACTGCTGAACGAGGCCGTCGGCGACCCCCCGGCCAGGGCCGACGATCCACTCGGGGCCGCCGCCGGCGGGACGGTGGAAGAAGTCGACCCGCTCGCCCCGCACGCGCTCAAGCCCGCCCCGCAGATGACGGCAGCGATGATCACAGCCGGTACCCCGCGCATCCTCATGCTCCTACCCTCCGTTAAGTAACCAAATGTTACACAAAGTAACGATAGCGACTACGTTGCAACGATAGGTGATTGACCCTGGGTCGCGTGGAGCACTTAACCAGAAACAGAGCACTTCGACTGGCGGCCGAGGTCATCCGGGCCGCGCTCGCCTGTGCCAGGCTGTCCCGCTAGGTGAACTCATCGAGAGCGACACCGGGGTCGGCGAGCCGGCCCGCGTCCACCGTACGGCCGCCGCGGACGATGGCCTGGATCGCCTCGTTGACGTCCCAGATATTAACGTTCATCCCGGCCAGCACCCGGCCGTCCCGCAGCCAGAACGCGACGAACTCCCGCGCCGCCACGTCCCCGCGGAACACGACCCGGTCGTAGCCGCCCGGCTCGACGTAGCCGGCGTACTCCATGCCCAGGTCGTACTGGTCGGTGTAGAAGTACGGCACCAGGTCGTAGGCGACGTCCTGGCCCAGCATGGACCGGGCGGCCGCCTGCGGCTGGTTCAGCGCGTTGGCCCAGTGCTCGACCCGGACGTGCCGCCCGAGCATCGGATGGTAGGCGTTCGCCACGTCCCCCGCGGCGTAGATGTCCGGGTCGCCGGACCGCAACCCGGCGTCGACCACGATCCCGTTGCCAACCTCCAGGCCGGCCGCGTCGGCGAGCTGGCTGTTGGGCGTGATGCCGACCCCGACGACGACCGCATCGGCCGGGATGTGACTGCCGTCGGCCAGCCGGACGCCGTCGGCCTGCCCCCCGATCCCGTGATCTCGGCTACCTGGACTCCGAAGCGCAGGTCGACGCCGTGCTCGCGGTGCAGGGCGGCAAAGGCCTCGGCCACCTCCCGGCCGAGTACCCGCAGCAGCGGCAACTCGGCCGTCTCCAGGACCGTCACCTCGACACCGGCCGACCGGGCCGCGGCGGCGGTCTCCAGGCCGATCCAGCCCGCGCCGATCACCGCGATCCGCGTCGCGGTCTGCAGGGTCGCCCGGATCCGGTCGCTGTCGGCCACCCTGCGCAGGTAGCGGACGCCTTCCGCGTCGGCGCCCGGCACCGGCAGGCGCCGCGGCGCCGAGCCCGTGGCCAGCAGCAGCTTGCTGTAACCGATCCGGCTGCCGTCGGCCAGCGCCACCTCATGGGCCGTCGGGTCGAGGCCGGTGACCAGGGTGCCTAGCCGCAGGTCGACATCATGCTCGGCGTACCACGCCTGCGGGTGGACGTAGATCGTCTCGCGCTCGGCCTTGCCCATCAGATAGTCCTTGGACAGCGACGGCCGTTCGTACGGCCGTTCTTCCTCGTCGCCGATCAGCACGATCGGGCCGCCGAACCCCTCCTCACGCAGGGTCTCGGCGGCCTTCGCCCCGGCCAGGCTCGCCCCCACGATCACGTGCGTCCCGCTCATGACGTGCTCTCCTCTCGCGAATCTTCTGACGGACGGCGGAGCTGGGCGGCGATCTGGTCGCCCAGCTCCCGCCAGCTGGCGTCGAACGCGGCCAGGCCGTTACTCTCCAGCCCTTCGGTTACGTCGCCGTAGTCGACGCCGATCGCCTCCAGTTCGCTGAGCACCTCCCGTGCCTCGGCGTAGTGGCTGCGTACCGAGTCCTCGGGTATCTCGCCGTGGTCGGCGACCGCGCGCAAGGTGGCCTCGGGCATGGTGTTGATCACATCCGGCGCGACCAGGTCGGTCACGTAGCGGGTATCGGGGTAGGCCGGGTCCTTGACCGAGGTCGAGGCCCACAGCGGCCGCTGCGGCCGGGCCCCGGCCGCAGCCAGGGCGGCCCACCGCGGCGAGGACAGCATCCGCTCGTAGTGCTGGTAAGCCAGCCGGGCGTTCGCGATCGCGGCCCGCCCGCGCAGGGCGGCCGCCTCCGCCGTGCCGATCTTGTCCAGCCGCGCGTCGACCTCGGTGTCCACCCGCGACACGAAGAACGAGGCCACCGACGCGATCGAGGACAGGTCATGGCCGGCCTGCCGGGCGCGCTCCAGGCCGTCCAGGAAGGCGTCCAGCACCTCCTCGTAGCGGACCAGCGAGAAGATCAGCGTGACGTTGATGCTGATCCCCTCGGCCAGGCATGCCGCGATGGCGGGCAGTCCCTGCCGGGCGGCCGGGATCTTGATGAACAGGTTGGGCCGGTCCACCAGCCACCACAGGAACCGCGCCTCGGCGGTGGTGGCCTCGGTGTCGTAGGCCAGCCGCGGGTCGACCTCGATCGATACGCGCCCGTCCACGCCGCCGGTCGCGTCGTACACCGGTCGCAGCACGTCGCAGGCCCAGCGCACGTCGAAGGCGGTCATTGTCCGCAACGCCTCCCCGACGATGGCGCCGCGCGCCCACAAGTCGCGGATCTGCTGCGTGTACGCGTCGCTCCCGGCGATCGCCTTGGCGAAGATCGCCGGGTTGGTGGTCACCCCCACCACGTGGTCATGAGCGACCAGGTCGGCCAGGCTCCCGGTCACCAGGCGCTGCCGGCTCAGGTCATCCAGCCAGATTGAGACGCTCCTGGTGCTGAGGTCAGTCAGCGGATCAGCCATGTCGCGATCCTTTCTGCCCGAGCGGGCAGCTCGTGTTCAGTGTGGTACGCCAGCCAGCGCGAAGAACTCCGCCCGGCTGCGCGGGTCGGCCCGCAGCGTGCCCAGCAGGGCCGACGTAACGGTCTTGGCGCCAAGCGCCCGGACGCCGCGCAGCGTCATGCAGGAGTGCTCAGCTTCCAGCACCACGCCCACGCCCGGCGCCCGCAGGCGGGTGGCCAGGCACTCGGCGACCTGCTTGGTCAGCCGCTCCTGGACTTGCGGACGAGCCGAGAAATACTCGACCAGCCGGGCCAGCTTGGACAGCCCGACGATGCGCTCACCGGGTAGGTAGCCGACGTGCGCCACGCCGGAGAACGGGAGCAGGTGATGCTCACAGACGGTGCGGAACGGGATGGCCCGGGCCAGCACCAGCTCGTCGTAACCCTTGTCGTTGGCGAACGTGGTCAGCCGCAGCGGGCGCGCGTCGAACAGCTCCGCATAAGCGCGAGCCATCCGGGCCGGGGTCTCGCGCAGGTCCTCCTGGTCGATCGCGATCCCGAGCGCCGACAGGAAATCGGCCGCGGCCCGGCGGGCCGCCTCCAGGTCCACGCCCGCGCCGTCCCGCGCGATGTGCAGCGCTCGGGTCACGGCTGATCAGCGCCGATCACGACGCAGCAGTGCCCGGGCTGCGGATCCAGCACCGGACGCAGGCCCTCTGCCCCCAGGCCGGCCACGATCCCCTCGATCAGGCCCAGGTTCATGCCGCAGACCACGTCGCGGTGATGCTCGGCCAGTTGGTGGAACGGGCAGTTCCGTAGCCGGATCACGCCGTCCTCGCCGCGCCTGGGCTCATATCCGTGCCCGGCCAGCGCTCCGTCCAGGTCCGCGCCCCGGTGCAGGTCCGCGCCCCCGGGCCGGAACCGGCTGCCTAGCTCGGCGCCGAGCCGGCGCGCGGCCTTGAGCAGGGCGGCCCGGCTGTTGCCGCCCGGATCTGCCTCGACCGCCTGGACCAGCAGCCGCGCCGCGAGCTCGTACTCCCGGGGCGGTACGGTGACCGCGAACTCGCGATCCGACCGCATATAGAGCTTGGCGGGCCGTCCGGCCCCCGGCCCGCTGCGCCCGGGCGGCCGCTGATAGGACGCCGTCAGCAACCCGGCCTCAACCAGCTTGTCCAGGTGGTAGACGGCCAGCGCCCGGCCGACCCCCGCCGCGGCCGCCGCCTCGTCCCGGCCCACGGGTTCGGCCCGCTCGCGGACCACCTCGTACAGGCGACGCCGCACGGGATCATCCAGGCTGCTCAGGGAGGCCAGGTCGGTCATGCCCGAACTGTATCATTAAAATTTGCTAATTTAAGAAATGGACAGATCTCAGCTGGGCTCGATCGCCGGGTAGGCGGGCTCCCACATGGCCCGGCGCACCTGCGCGGCGGGATCATCGAGCGGCACGCCCGCCAGTCCCTCGTCCTGGGCGGCCCGGGCCACGGCGGCCGCTACCGCGGCCGAGACCGCGCGCAGGCTGGTAACCGGGGGCAGCACGGGCGCGCCCGGAGTGCTCGCCTCGGACAGGTCGGCCAGGGCCTGGGCCGCGGCGGCCAGCATCGGGTCGCTGACCCGGCGCGCCCGGCAGACGGTCACCCCGAGCCCCAGGCCCGGGAAGATGAGCGCGTTGTTGGCCTGGGCGATCTGGTAGGTCACGCCGCGGTACTCGACCGGCTCGAACGGGCTGCCGGTGGCGATGAGCGCCCGGCCCTGCGTCCAGGCGATGAGATCGGCGGGCCGGGCCTCCGAATGCGAGGTCGGGTTGGACAGCGGCATGATGATCGGCCGCTCCACATGCGCCGCCATCTCGGTCACCAGCGCCTCGGTGAAGGCCCCCGGCTGGGTCGAGGTCCCGATCAGCATCGTGGGGCGGCTGCGCGTCACCACCTCGGCCAGCCCGATCCGGCCCTCGCCGTCCCGCGGCCAGCCGCTGACTTCCGCGGCCGGGCGGGCGTAGGGGACCTGGAAGTCCCGCAGCGTACCCGGGTAGTCGCTGGTCAGCAGGCCCTTGCTGCCGAGTGCGTAGAAGCACCGGGTGGCCTCGTCCGGGCTGAGGCCCTCAGCGATCATCACCTGCCGCAGGACGTCCGCGATCCCGATCCCGGCGGTGCCGGCGCCGTGGATCACCACCCGCTGGTCGCGCATCCGCGACCCCGCGGCCCGGACCGCGCCGAGCGCGGCGGCCAGCACCACCGCGGCCGTGCCCTGGATGTCGTCGTTGAACGTCAGGTAGCTGCCGGCGTACTTGGCCAGGATGCGGTGCGCGTTGCCCGCGCCGAAGTCCTCCCAGTGCAGGAGCGCGTTCGGGAACATGCGGGTGGCCACCTTGACGTAGCTGTCGATCAGCTCGTCGTACCGTTCGCCCCGCACGCGCGGGTGCCGGTTGCCGGGGTACATCTCCTCGGCC
Source organism: uncultured Actinomycetes bacterium (assembly GCA_963822765.1). Lineage (GTDB taxonomy): Bacteria > Actinomycetota > Actinomycetes > Streptosporangiales > Streptosporangiaceae > Palsa-504. The sequence goes on from CAWGJL010000037.1 coordinate 126,630, forward strand.
AGCAGGGCCGGGTTATCGGTACCCGCGTCCAGCACGACCGGGATGATCCGGCGCGGGTGCAGCCCCGCCGCGGCGACGTAGACGGCGAGCTTGCCCATGGCGATCTGGATGCCGCCGACTCCCCAGTCGCCGATGCCGAGGATGCCCTCGGAGTCGGTGGCGATGATCAGGTCCACGTCCTGCGGCCCCAGCCCGTAGTTGCGGAACGCGGTCTCGACCTGGCTCGGGTGATCCACCGACATGAACACGCCGCGGGCACGGCCGAACTCGTAGCTGTACCGCTCGATCGCCGTCCCGATCGTGGGGGTGTAGACGATCGGCAGCATCTCGGAGATGTGCTCGGTCAGCAGCCGGTAGAACAGCACCTCGTTGCGGTCCCGCAGGCTGGCCAGGTACAGGTTCTTGGCCAGGTCATCGGGCTGGCGCTGGTACTGCCCGTAGACCCGGCGCAGCTGTCCGTCGATGGTCGACACACCCTCGGGCAGCAGGCCGGTCAGCCCGAGCACCTCCCGCTCGGCGAGGGTGAACGCGGTGCCCCGGTTCAGCAGCGGCGAGGAGAGGACCGACGTGCCCCGCAGCCGGACCCGCGCCACGACGCCCTCTGGAGTTGCGACGAGGTCGTACGGACGTTCCGCCATCACATCACCCACCCGGTTGCGGCCTGCGACAGGTTGCCGCAAGGAGCCTACGGTGGCCTGGGCGTCGCGGGCTAGAGGTAGGGGCCAGCCTCGGTAGCGGACCCGGCCCTGCGCAGCTCGGCTCGCAGTGCGGACATGGCCCGGGAGGTGTACGCCTTGACCGCCGTCTCGCTGATCCCGGTCGCCGAGGCGACCTGGGTCTCGGGCAGGTCGGCGAAGTACCGCAGCACCACGACCTCCCGTTCCCGGGGCGGCAGGGTCCACAGCGCGGAGATGAAAGCGGACCGTTCGACCTCGATGCTCACTTCGCCCTGGCCGCTGGGCAGGTCGGGCGCGAGCCGGGGTGCAAGCTTGTCCACTACTACGTGCCGCCGCATCGCGGCCCGGGACCGGTCGACGATCGACCGGCGCAGGTAGGACAGCGCGTGCTCGGCGTCGGGCAGCCTGGGCCAGGCGGCGTGCACGGCGACGAACGAGTCCTGCACGATCTCCTCCGCCGCGGCCAGATCCTGAATCAGCAGCGCGGCCATCCTGACCAGCTGCCGGTAGTGGGCCAGGTAGATCGCGGTCACTTCGCGGTCGGTGTCCTGGGGCCTGTATGACCTGGACGGCTCCCGGCCCGGCATCGTCTTCAGCGCCCGCATGATGGTGTTCCTCGCCTCCGGCCGGTGGTGTCCGCGGGCCGGCCAGCCCGCTCGCTCACCGGTAAGAGTCGGCTGCGGCGCAAACGCCAACAACTATCGCGTGCCGGATCACAACCGGCATTCGGAGACGAGACCGTCAGCTGGCCAGCTTGGCCGCGATCCGCTGCGGATCCGGCCAGTGCACGTCGTAGACCAGGTGCAGCTTCTCCAGCAGCCAGATGACGCGGGCGCTCGGGTCGATCTGCCCGGGCAACGTCCCGTGCCGCGCCGAGGTCGGGTCGGCGTGATGAGAGTTATGCCAGCTCTCGCCCAGCGACAAGATGGCCAGCGGCCAGAAGTTAGTCGCCCGGTCCCGGCAGGAGAACGGGCGCTTGCCCACCACGTGGCAGACCGAGTTCACCGACCAGGTGACGTGGTGCAAGAGCGCCACGCGGATCAGGCCGGCCCAGAAGAATCCCGTCACGGCACCGGTCCAGGTTCCCGTGACCAGGCCGCCGACGCCGGCGGGCACGAGCAGCGACGCGGCGACCAGCAACCCGGAGAACCGGCCGATGGCCCGCAGGTCGCGGTCGGCGAGCAGGTCGGGCGCGAACCGGGCCCGGTTGCTCAGCTCGCGCTTGAGCATCCAGCCGACGTGGGCGTAGATCATCCCCTTCAGCAGGGCCCGGGTGTCCGTCCCGTATCGCCAGGGGGAGTGCGGATCGCCCTCCCGGTCGGAGAACGCGTGGTGCCGGCGATGGTTGGCCACCCACTGGACCGGTGAACCCTCGACCGCGAGCGATCCGCCGACGGCCAGCGCGATGCGCAGCCCCCGCCGGGCCTTGAACGAGCGGTGGGTGAAGCCGCGGTGATAGCCGACCGTGACGGCCAGTCCCGTCACCACGTAGGCGGTCGCGGCCATGGACAGGTCCAGGACGGACAGGCCCCAGCCCCAGCCGACCGGGATGGCGACCGCGAGGCCGATCAGGGGAAGCAGCACGGCCACCCACATCGTGACGCCCGCGGCCCTTGACTGAGGGGCGTCTAGGAGCGGCTTGGCCGCGTCGGGCTGGGAAGCCTCACCGACCATCCCGCCGTTGTCGACAACCCGCGTACTCTGTGACGCCTTCACCTGATGACCGACCCCATTCGGCTAGAACTAGCGCTTCAAAACAGTATGAATCGCACCGGATGGTGCCTGCTACTTCGGCTACCCGAGAATCAGGCAAATATTGCGCGATGATCATCCGCCGCATGAGTAACCGTACTGCCAACTACCGGGCGGCCGGGATCAGGCGTTCTGCTCGTAGGCCACCCGCAGCAGTTGCACGATCTCGGCGTCGACCTCGCTCACGTCCCGCAGCGATACCTTGTGCGTGGCCTGCCCGGGCCCGCCGCCCGGCTGCAACCGGGGCGCCTGCGGCGGATCGGAGAAGCGCAGCCCGAGGTCCACCCGGTCGCGGGCGGCGGCGGCGATCGCCCACTGGCTGTTCTGCGGCACGCTGTGCTCGCGTCGCAGCCAGTTCCGGACCGCGCTCTGGTCCAGCGGGTCCACCCCGCAGGACCGGACCAGGGCCAGCCACTGCTCCAGCGACCGGCCGGTCCGCGTGGCCAGCGAGTCACTCACCGCGGTCAGCATGTCATCGGGTGTGGGCATGCCCGCCAGCCTAGCCACAAGCATCTGCGGTGCCAGTGTCCACCGGCGGGACTTGCGTTCGTCGTGAGGACGACTGCGCAACCCAGACCGGAAGGACTGCCGTCGTGAGCCCCAACTACGCGTACCAGCTGTACCAGGCCCAGCGGGTCACCTCCCGTGCCGAGACCCTGGCCGACGATTACCGGCGCGGACGCCAGGCCGCGGCCCTCTCGCACGTCAGCCGCCGGCTGGCCCGGGCGGCGGCCGGGCGGCTGGTCAGCCGCGCATATCGACGGCGTTCACCCTCGTGGGTTTGATCGTGACGACCACCCGCCGGTCACCGGGCGAGTCATGGTCGCGCAGGTCGGCCTGGTATTTCGCGCCGAACCGGTCCGCGAACGAGTAGTCGTCGTCGGGCGTGATCTCGGCGTCGCCGCGGATCTCCAGGTAGCGGTACGGGACGGCCAGGTCGAGCAGGAGCAGGCTCACGCCCGGGTTCGCGAGCAGGTTCTTGGTCTTCTGCCGCGAGGTATTGAGCGAGATCTTGATCGTGTCGCCGTCGGCGAGGTACCAGACCTCGGACAGCTGAGGGCGGCCGTCCGGGCCGACCGTGCCGAGCGTAGCGACCTGGCCGTCGAGCAGGTCCCGGTGAGACGGGGGGATCCCTGGCATGATGCTCCGTTCTCGCGCCTGTTTCATCCAGCCATAACCTAGTCGCCGCGGCGGCGTTGATGATGACCGCGTACACCCGGTGCCAGGTGACCGTCCCGAAGCCCGCCGCGTCCAGCAGGCGGTCGGCCCGCCGTCTGGTGCGTGCCTTGCCGGACCGGCCGAAGACCAGTGTCGGGACCAGCCATCCGGAGAACTGATCGACCAGAACGAGATGACCGCCGGGGACCAGAACCCGGTGGCACTCGGCCAGTCCGGTCTGCTGGTCCGACCAGTGATCGAACGAGGTCACGCTGACCACCAGGTCGAACGAGCCGTCCCGGAACGGCAGGTGCTCGGCCGCGCCGACCGAGAACCGCAACCGCTCGGCGCCGGCAATGCCCAGAGCCGCGGCCGCGGCGACCTTGATCATTCCCGGCGCCGGGTCGACCCCGGCCAGTTCGGCGGCGCCCGGGCAGCGGCTGGCCAGCAGTCGCAGCAGATAGCCGCTCCCGCAGCCGACATCGAGCACTCGCCGGGGGGCCGCGTCGACGGTCAGGGCGATCTCCGCGGTTTGGCCGGCGATGTCGTGATGAAGCGGGCCCAGCCATCCCTGGTCGTATCCGGCGGCTCGCTCATCGAAGGCCGCCACATCGCGGTGCCTGGATGGCGAGGCATCGCCCGTCATGCAAACCGCCAGTCGCGGGCCCGGCAGGCTTGCCGTACCGACTTGCGGGAGAAAAAGAGGCCCAGATCGATGACCGTGTCGCTGCCCGCGATGGCCAGCCCCAGCGTCCGGATCCGGCCGCCGCGGTTCGTGCGAACGAAGGAGAGATCGTTCCCTTGCTGCCGCGACAGGATCGCGGGCGGGCCGTTGCGTCGTACGTACCGGATGGCGTCCTCGGTGATCTCAAGGCGGGCGGGGTGCCGCAGCCTCCTGATCCAGGCGGAGATGAAGACCGCCAGGAGGACGGCACACAAAACCACGACGGCCACCCTCCCGGAACGTGGTCTGCGCGCCGATCCCGCCCCGGGCCAGCGCCACGGCGAAGGCCAGGGTCAGGAAACCGAACAACATGCTGACCTGCCACCGGC
>CAWGJL010000038.1:0-159231 GCA_963822765.1 uncultured Actinomycetes bacterium
ACGGCGGCAGTGCGCGCATTCTCCCGAATCTCCCGATCACTTTGTGATGCCATCTGTGGAGGCGCCCGATCCCGTCCACTCGACGCGGCGCCCGATCTGGAGGTCACTGCCAGCGGAGGTAGCGGTCGACGCCGCCTGCGAGTGCCCAGCCGCCACTGGCTAGGTCCCGCCCTTCCCGGGCACCCAATGGGCAACGTGCGGCTATGCGGCTTGACACGGCGGATAAGACCGGGACGCGCCCAGGGAACGGAAGTGCGTCAAGGGACTGCGCGGACCCCCACTCCGCGACGGCCTCCGGCTACTTCTGGCGGCCCTGCTCGTCCTGGCCCTGGCCGAGGTGCTGCTCCGCGGCGTCGACAGCACGGTCGATCTGCTCGTCGTGCTGATGGTCGGTGTCGCGCTCGGCGAACCCCGCCACTTCGTTGACCCCCTTGCGGCCTGCTCCGGGTGCTCCTCGGCGTAGGCCCGCGCCTTCTTCTCCAGGTCGCCGAACTCGCTCACGCCATCCTCCTATGTCTCACCGGGCCCGGCCTGCCGCCCGGCCGCGTTCCCTGCGCGCCTACCCCGACGGCGGGAACCGATGCGCAGGCGCCCTCAGGCGAAAACTCAGGCTGCTCTCCGTGACACGCTCCCCGGTCAGCCTCCTGGGCTGGATAAGTCTGCGGCTGCCTGCTGGCCACGTGGGCATGACCAATACCTCGCGCCGGGCCCGTAGCGCTCGAACCTTCCGGGCCCGTGGCGCTCGACCGTGTCCGCGGCAGATCCGGATGTCGTTGGGAGCCTGCTCAGGTTGCTGGTCAGCGTGCGAGCCGCTCCTGGCGGGCGGTCTTGGCGATGATGGCGACTTCCTCGGGGCACGTGGTCACGGACGCCCCCCGGCAGGCCGGGGGGTCAACGCGGCGTCCAGTCCGGGTCCCGGCCGATGAAGCCGAGCATCTCGGCCTGCACGTCGGCGTCGTCCTTCACCGGCACCCGGGCACCGTACTGTCCGGACGACCGCATGACCTGCTCGATCGGCTGCATCCCGGCCAGCAGCTCGGCGCAGAAGTCGGAGTCGAGCCGGTCGTCTTGGCCGGTGGCCCGAGCGAGGTCCCAGGTGTGCATGAATACGTCGGCGGTGTAGAACTGGTCGATCGCGCGGTCCAACGGCACCTCGCCGATGTGCCGGTTGCTCAGGACCAGGTCGGCGGTCGCCGGGTCGTCGAGCAGCGTCTGCACGGCGTCGCACTGTGCCTGCCACGCGCCGACCGGGTCTTCGTCGACGCTCGGTCCGGCCGGCAGCTGTATGCCGCTGCCGGCGACGAGGAACGAGGGGAACCACGCCGTCAGGTGGCCCACCACGTCCCGGGCGGTCCACTCGGCGACTGGCGAGGGCACGTCCCACGACCGGGTGCCCTGGACGCGATGCGTGAACACCCGGCCGATCTCCCGGTGCCGCTCGGCGGGCCGGTCAGACATTGCCATTGACGAGCATCTCCTCGAGCTTCGCGTAGCCCTCGTTGACCCCGACCTCCATGCCGCTCTTGAGCCATGCGTCCCGGCTCTCGAAACTGTCCACAAGGGACTGCGTGCGCAGCCGGGTGCGGCCGTTGCCGAGGTCCTCGAACCACAGCGTCTCCAGGGCCACACCGTCGGGGTCGCCTTCGTAGGTGAACGTCTGCACGATGCGGTCCGGCCGGACCTCGTGGAAGCAGCCGCGGAACGCATGTTCCTCCCCGTCGCTGGTGGACACGAACCGCCAGCTGCCACCGGAGCGCGCGTCCCACTGCTCGATGCGCGTCTCCAGGGAGCTCGGGCCGATCCACTGCGCGAACAACTTGGGATCGGTGTGCGCCCGGAACAGTTGCTCGGGCGTGCCCGCGAACTCGCGGGTTACGCGAATGATCGGCACGTTAGGGTCGGCCTCGATCGTGGCTTCGGCGATGGTGCTCATGCCGCACTTCCCTTCTGCTCGTCGTTGCTGGTCGCGGTTTCGTTCAGTTGCGCGAGGACCTCGTCCAAGCGGCGGTAACGCTCCTCCGCCTGGCGCCGGTAGCGCTCGATCCACTTGTCCATCAGGTCGAAGACCTCCGCCTCCAGCCGTACCGGCCGAGGCTGGGGACCCGGCGGTCGGCTCACCACCCCGGCGTCCTCGAGCACTTTCAGGTGCTTGTAGACCGCCTGGAGCGAAATCTGGTACGGCTCGGCGAGCTGGTTCACAGTCGCGTCGCCGGCCGCCAGCCGGGTCACTATGTCGCGCCTAGTCGGATCCGCGAGCGCCGCGAAGATCCGGGACAGCTCGTCCACCGCCACCGACACCTCACTCGATTGGTCTTTCAACCCATTGGTTGAAACTAACATTAGGTCACCAATTCCAGATGTGTCAACCGTTGCGTTGAAAGTCCTGCTCAGCCGTTGGGTGTGGACGAACAGGTGGGGTTGATCGTGGTTGGCCAGGTGCAGGTACTCCAGGTAGGAGGCCAGCGCCGACGCGGGGGTGGGGCCAGCGGGATGATCTGGTCGCCGAGTGGGGGCGACTCTCCTATGGGCTCATCCGGATCACCAACGCTAACTCCATCCGGCGCTACTTTTATCGACCCGCTTCTCCGGGAGTTGCCCATACATCCAGACGGAAAGCATTCCTTCTGCGTACGCAATTCCTACGCTCATGACGCGCACTCACGTCGGCATGAGCGGTAAACATCCGGCGGGCGAAGCCGACGACACGCTCCGGGCTAGAGTCGGGCGGCGGGAAATCCGGTCCGTACGGTGCGGACTGGCGTGGCCAGCGAGCGCGGCAGAAACGCAAGGCGGTTACGCGGGCAGGCCCATCGGCACACACGCCTTGTGCCTCATCCCGCTCCGTCGCCGACCTCGGCCGGGCTCTGCCATCCCTGGCTTGGCGTTTTCTTGCCTGCGGCAACGCCGGGTGCGGATGGTGCGCCACAGGGGAGAGCTACGCCCATGACCATACTGCGACCGCGTTCCCGGCAGCCCAGGCAGCTGGACGCCGGGATACTCCAGGCCGAGATCAGCTCGTTCGCCCTGCGCCTGGCCGCCGAGGGTAAGGCCGCCAAGACGATCCAGACCTACACCGAGGCGGTCCAGTGGTTCGCCGCCGCCACCTGCATGCCCAGACAGGCCAGCCGGGTCAGCTGGGAGCAGGTCGACAGCTGCGACATTCAGCGGTGGATGGCGTGGCTGCTGGACCGCTACAGCACCGCGTACGCCAGCAACCAGTACCGGGCCCTGCAGCAGTTCTTCAAATGGCTGGCCGCCGAAGACGGCCTGCCCGACCCGATGGTCGGGCTGCAGCCACCGCGCGTCCCGGACAAGCTGGTCCCGGTCTTCACGCCCGACGAGCTGACCCGGCTGGAGCAGGCGTGCGCGGGCCGCAGCTTCGCGCAGCGCCGCGATACCGCGATCATCGCGGTGTTCACCGCGACCGGCATCCGGCTCTCCGAGCTGGCCGGCCTGCGGGAGAGCGACGTCGACCTTTGGCAGCGCGAGATCACCGTCCGCGGCAAGGGCGGCAAGGACCGGATCGTCCGGATCGGCCACCAGGCCGCCCGGAGCGTGGACCGGTACATCCGCGCTCGCTCCCGGCACGCCCAGGCCTGGCGGTCTCAGCTGTGGCTCGGTGCCAACAACCGGGAGCCGCTGACCGCCGCGGGGATTTATCAGATGATCGCCCGCCGCGGCCAGCAATGCGGACTCAGGGTCTACCCGCACCGGTTCCGGCACCACTTCAGCCACACCTGGCTGGACCGTGGCGGCCCCGAAGGCGATCTGATGGAACTCAACGGGTGGACCTCACCCCAGATGCTCCGCCGCTACGGCGCCAGCGCCCGCAGCGCCCGCGCCCGCCGCACCTACGACCGCATTATGACCGACACCTGACACCACCAGCACTGGCCCTAGGCACTCGCCGACAGACCGCCGTCGCCTCGGAGAACAAGCGAGGATTGGGCGCCCGGGCACTCAACTGCTGGCCAGCAACGCGGGCTTAGCCGCGGATTTCCCCTCAAACTGGGGTGCCAAGACTCTGAATGGCCAGCTACGTGAGCCGCCGAGGAACTTCGGCGTGCCCCACAAAAATCCCACAAGTCCGCATCCCGGACCCGCCCCACAGACATCCCACGGACACGACGGCACTCCGCGGCACTCTCCGGCATTCCTGTTAAAATGGAGATGAAAACGTACCCTGAACAGGCGAAACGCAGGTGCAGCAGGCTGCTAAGCCGTGCCGATCGGTGGTGGTCAGGGACAGGATCGAACTGTCGACCTTCCGCTTTTCAGGCGGACGCTCATACCGACTGAGCTACCTGACCTGGCTGGATACCCAGTGAGTCCACACCGGGTATCCCTGCGGTCCTGACGGGATTTGAACCCGCGACCTCCACCTTGACAGGGTGGCGAGCACTCCAAGCTGCTCTACAGGACCTCGTACCGCCAACCGTAGCCGACGTGTGCCCCCAACGGGATTCGAACCCGTGCCGCCGCCTTGAAAGGGCGGTGTCCTAGGCCGCTAGACGATGGGGGCGCCGACGGTTTTGGCCGCCGTAACCGTATCAGCCCGTCGGGGACTGCCTCAGCATAGGGGACAGACACCCCAACCAGCAAAGCGGAACGACCGTATCGCGACCTGCCTGGGCAGATTCGGCGCGGCGCCTCTTGCCAAGAGGGCCACGATCAGCCACGGTAAGCGATAAGAGAGTCACGCAGTGACGTTTCCAGCAGGGCGAACCGGGCTATGTCACTGTATGATCGGGGGAAGCAACTATGTGTGACGACCAGACAGGTCACATCCCACGCGGGACCTTGGCCGATGCCCGAGGGTGAACGACGCCAGTGACGACCGAGCCGCGGACCGAGCTCCGGGCTGAGCCCGGGCCGAGCCGGCTCCGGGCCGGGCGGGCTCCGGTGTACCCGGCAGGCCAGGCGCTGGAGGGCACCCCGTCCGGCAGGCACCGGCGGGCCCGGGAGCAGCACTCGTCCTACCGCGAGGTCTTCGCCATCGCGGAGTTCCGCGCGCTGTGGACCGCGCAGGTGCTCTCCTTCGCCGGCGATCAGTTCGCGCAGGTCGCCATCGCCATCCTGGTGTACCGGCAGACGCACTCGGCGTTTCTCACCGCGCTGGCCTACGCCTTCACCTACCTGCCGCCGATCGCGGGCGGACCGCTGCTGTCGGGCCTGGCGGACCTGTTCCCGCGCCGCCGGGTCATGATCGCCTGCGACGTCCTCCGGATCGGCACGGTCGGGCTGATGGCGATACCGGGCATGCCGTTCCCGGCGCTGTGCGCGCTGCTGTTCTGCACCGTGCTGGCCGGGGCGCCGTTCTCCTCCGCCCGGGCCGCGCTGCTGCCCGATGTGCTGCCCGGCGACAAGTTCGTGCTCGGCTCCGCGGTGGGCAACATCAGCTTCCAGGCGAGTCAGATCCTGGGGTTCGTGGCAGGCGCGGCGGTCGTCGCCGTGGTTGACCCGTACCGGACGCTGGGCTTGGACGCCGTTACGTTCGGAATATCCGCTCTTATCGTCGCGGCCGGAGTGAGACCGCGGCCGTTGCCGAGGCGGGAGGCGGCGCGGCCCTCCCTGTGGGCGGTGTCGGCCGACGGGATCCGGATTGTGTTCGGCAACCGGCGGCTGCTGACCCTGCTGCTGTTCGGCTGGCTGGCCGGCTTCTACATCGTCCCGGAGGGGCTCGCGGCGCCGTACGCGCATTCGCTGCACGGCAGCACGGTGACGGTGGGGCTGCTGATGGCCGCCATGCCGTTCGGCATGGTGGTCGGCGCCTTCCTGCTCAGCCGGATCGCCACTCCGTCAACCCGGATGCGGATGATGGGCTGGCTGGCCATCTTGTCCTGCGTCCCGCTGATCGGAAGCGCGGCGGACCCGCCGCTGTGGTGCGTGCTGCTGCTGTGGGCGCTGGCCGGAGCGGGCGGCGCGTACCAGCTGGCCGCGGCCGCGGCCTTCGTGCAGGCCCTGCGGCCCGGCACCCGGGCCCGGGCGTTCGGCCTGGCGCAGTCGGGCCTGTACGCCGTCCAGGGGCTGGGCATCCTGGCCGGCGGGGCGGTGGCGCAGGCGATCGGCGCGCCGCTCGCCGTCGGCCTGGCCGGGCTGATCGGCCTGACCGCGGCCACCATGCTCGCCGTCAGCTGGACCCAGCTGCACGGCCACCTGCCCCCGGCCCCCGCGCCCGAGGCAGCGGACGCCTAGGACCGGCGCTTGTTGACCACGTTGTCGGCGATCGAGGTCCCTTCCACCTCGTCCGGGATGATCACCCAGGCCACCAGGTAGAGGAGGGCCCCCAACCCGCCGAAGACCGTGAGCAGGGCAAACGCCAGACGGACCAGGGTCGGGTCGACCCCGAAGTAGGTCGCGAGGCCCGCTGCGACGCCCGCGACAACCCGGCCGTTCCGGATCCGGTACAGGCGCCTGGCGGCGCCGTTGTTCGGTTCGTTCATGGGTCGATCATGCCCGGTACGGGGCCGGGCTCACATCAGGGAGGTCCCCTAATTAACCTGATCAGTAGCTCTAAGAGAGGAACCGCCATGCCGGACACGGACCTGATCGACATCGATGGCCAGCTCACCGACGAAGAACGACTGCTCCGCGACACCGTGCGGGCGTTCACCACCGAACGGGTCCTGCCGCACGTCACCGACTGGTTCGAGGCGGGCACGCTGCCCCGCGAGATCATGCCGGAGCTCGGCAAGCTGGGCCTGCTCGGCATGCACCTGACCGGGTACGGCTGCGCCGGGGCGGGGGCGGTCGCGTACGGCGTGGCGTGCCGGGAGCTGGAGGCGTGCGACTCCGGGCTGCGCAGCGCGACGTCGGTGCAGGGGTCGCTGGCCATGTTCCCGATCTGGCGGTTCGGGTCGGAGGAGCAGAAGGCCGAATGGCTGCCCCGGATGGCCACCGGAGAAGCGATCGGCTGCTTCGGGCTCACCGAGCCCGACCACGGTTCGGACCCGGGCAGCATGCGGACCTTCGCCCGGCAGGACGGGTCCGACTGGGTGCTTTCCGGGACCAAGATGTGGATCACCAACGGCAGCATCGCCGACATCGCCGTGGTCTGGGCCAACAGCGCGGAGGGCATCCGCGGCTTCCTGGTGCCCCGCGGGACCCCGGGGTTCAGCGCGCGCGACATCCACAAGAAGCTCTCGCTGCGGGCCTCCATCACCTCCGAGCTGTACCTGGACGACGTGCGCCTGCCTGCCGAGGCCGTGCTCCCGGGAGTGGCCGGGCTGAAGGGGCCGCTGTCCTGCCTGACCGAGGCGCGCTACGGCATCGCCTGGGGCGTCACCGGCGCGGCGCGGACCTGCCTGGAGAGCGCGATCGAGTACGCGCAGACCCGCGAGCAGTTCGGCAAGCCGATCGGGTCGTTCCAGCTGACCCAGTCCAAGCTGAGCTGGATGGCGACCGATCTGTACCGGTCGCAGCTGCTGGCCCTGCACGTGGGCCGGCTCAAGGAGGCCGGTTCGGTCACGCCGGTGCAGGTCAGCATCGCCAAGATGACCAACGTCCGGTCGGCGATCGACATCGCCCGGCAGGCCCGGACCGTGCTCGGCGCCAGCGGCGTGACGCTGGAGTACCCGCCGATCCGGCACGCGAACAACCTTGAGGCCGTGCTCACCTACGAGGGCACCGAGGAGATCCACCTGCTGGCCATCGGCCACGCCCTGACCGGCATCTCCGCGTACCGCTAGCTTTCGCGCCTGGTCCCCGTGATCGCGGGCTGCGCGAGCGGTGGGGTGCTCGCTGCTCGGGCGGGACGACATGGGTGCCGCAACGACGCCGTTGGAGGGTCTGCTCGCGAGGCTGTTCCGGGAGGAGGCCACGCCGCCGGACGCCGCGTGCCCGGGCGGGGCACGAGCGTCCGGACGACGAGCGGGCCGGGAAGTCGGTACGCTTCGTCTTTAGGCGCCGGCCTGTTCGGCGCGGCGGGGCGTTAGCTCAATGGCAGAGCAGTGGGCTTTTAACCCATTGGTTCAGGGTTCGACCCCCTGGCGCCCCACCAGCCAGTCCGCTGCAGAGATCGTGGATCGAAATGGGTGTGATAACGCCAGTAACGATCCACGGTCTTGGGAGCGCTACGTGTCACGGACCGCTGAGGCGAGCGGGAGCAGTCTGGCCCACTCGTGACCCCGAGGTCGGTTGCGGACGATCCGCAGGACCCGACAAGAGGGTGGCCTGGGCTCGGAGCGGGGCCTGGCCACCCCGAGCCCAGACGCGAAAGGGCGAGAACCCTCAGCCCTGTCATTGATGATCATGCCGCAGGAACCTTAACTTACGCTAGGACACAGCTGTGAACCCGCCTCGACTCGTGAGAATCGCGGGCGCCACGGCGGCCCGGCGAGCGCATGGCACAAAGGCACAAGCGCGGGCGCAAGGCACCAAGAACGCCAAGACGCGGGCGCGAGCGGTGAGCTATGCGCTGGCAGGCGGCTGATCCGCGCCCGCCTGCGGGACCGGTGGCCACGTGGCGAGCTGGTCGGTTACCGGGCCGGGAAGCTCGCCGGGATTCCAGCCGGCTAGCTCGGTGGCCACGTCCCGGACCGGATCCGGCGCGTGACGTCCGTAGCTGACCGGCGCGCCGAGCAGCGCCGAGCGGGCGTGCTCCCCGGTGCCCTCCGGCGGCAGTTCGGCCCGCCGTCCCTGCTGCTGCGGAATCTGCACCCGCTGGACGCATTCATCGCGGTCGAGGAACTCCGCGAGGTATTCAGCCTCGTCAGCGTCGATTCCGATGACGACCCTGGGTTCACCCCATGGCTCTTTGAGCGAGTAGCCTACGTAGCTGACTACCGGCTGCCCGGGCGCGACCGCGAGTCCATGCAGTGCACGCCATTGTTCCCATGCCGATTCCAGGCGCGTCGCGGCGCGCTGAGCACGTGCGACCAGTTCTGGATCACGCATCGTGCGACCCTCCCCTGAGAGCGGACCGGCCCCGGAAGCATGCCTTGCAGTTCTGCCCTGTCGGGCCAGACTGTCGATGTGACACGCCCCTCGGGGCCGACCCCCCATTCCATTGATCGAGTGCTGCCGCATCCACGGGGCGTCTGCCTCGTGAAGACGGCAGAGGTCACTCGGAGCGCTGCTGCGGAATACCCGCGAGCAGTGCACGAACCTCAGTCTCCCGGTAGCGCCGGTGTCCCCCCAGCGTGCGGATTGAGGTCAGTTTTCCGGCCTTCGCCCACCGTGTGACGGTCTTGGGGTCGACACGAAACATCGTGGCGACCTCCGCGGGTGTCAACAGCGGCTCGGCCTCTGGTGTACGAGCGGACATGTGTGTGGCCTCTCCTCCTGGACCAGTGTTGCGATCCTGCATCTCTTGTGTGCCTGGTGCTCCGTGGGGAGCCTGTCGGGGATGTCCTATATGGCCGACAGGGACCATATTGCCATCACCAGCCGTGACGCGTCGACCACCAGGCGCAAAGTTTTCGTACCGGGATGCCCAGTTGCTCCGCCGAACGTTGTCACTCACGGTGAGTGTAGCGATACTTATAGTCGCATCGCGCCGGTTTCGGAAATAGTGCCCGGGAAGTATGCGCCAGGCGGGCCCGGTACTCAGTTCGCCATCTCGTATTCCGCGAACGCACGCCACCGGTTCTGCGCGCGTTTGTACATCGCTACGGCGAGCTCGCGCTCGCCCTTGGTTACCCCGTCAATGGCCGCCGCGATCTCAGCGGCCGACTGATCATTGCTCAGCGCATCGTCGCTGAGCAGTTGAACCAGACCTCCGTAGTCCAGTTCGACCAGCGAGTACGGGTGGAATTCCGCCAGCCAGCGGCCCACCTCCCCTAGTTCGGTCTCGGCCCGGACCGGATCCCATACCGCGCCGGCGAAGCCGGGCGGCAGGCTGCGCAGCGCCGCCAGGCTGCGGGCCACGCGCCGCCGGGCCCGGGACATCAGTGTGGTGTACAGCAGCGCCCGGGTCGCGGACGCCGTTTGCGGACCGGCCGGGCGCTTCGCGCCCGGGCCGAGGGCCAGCCACCGCTCGGCCGCGGCGAACGGGACGAACCAGGCCAGCGGTACGGTCCAGACGCTGGCCAGGATGTGCAGCCTGGCCAGCGGGCCCGGCAGGCCTTCCTCGGTCAGCCGGGCCAGGTCGGTTATCGTGTCGTGGTCGTCGCGGGCCGGGACCACGCCCGGCAGCGCCAGGCCCGCGGTCGAGAGCATCCGGCCGTAGGACAGCAGGCAGCGCAGCCTGGTCTGCCACGGGCAGACATAGGTGACGCCGTCCGCGCGCCGGATGTAGGCGTGCTCGCTCTCCTGGTCGGGCACCACGATCTGGGGGGCCGAGATGGCCCGCTGCAGGGCCTCGGCGTGCTCGACGGCGAGCGAGTCGCGCCGCCTCGGCCGGGCCGCCGAAGCCGCGTAGGACGCCCACCTGGAACGCTCCGGCTCGTGGAACGCCGCCACCGGCTCGTAGATCCGGAGATACGCGGCGTAAGTTATCACTGTCGTATCGTGACATACCAGAACGCCGCAAAGACGGTACTCAAGGTAACGAGATCATCAATACTGTGAGTTACCGATCAGTACGGAAAGCAGCCGGCGGCCGGTCCAGCAACCTGCCATCGGACGACCGGCCGCCGCGCGCAATACGCTGGTTTCCTATCCCGGTTCAACGAGGACCCGGGACGGGGATGAGGAGAGTCGCTACCGTGACCAACGTGTTCGCGACGTCCCACAGGGACAACGGCTCCGCCGGAGAGGCGGGCCATGAGCAGGTCGTCTTCTGCCAGGACACCCCTACCGGGCTCAGGGCGATCATCGGCATCTACTCCACCACGCTCGGCCCCGCGCTGGGCGGGACCCGCTTCTACCCGTACGCCAGCGAGGGCGACGCCCTGACCGACGTGCTGCGGCTGTCCAGGGCCATGGCGTACAAGAACGCGGTGGCCGGCCTGGACCACGGCGGCGGGAAAGCCGTCATCATCGGCGACCCCGCCCGGGTCAAGACCGAGGCCCTGCTGCGCGCCTACGGCCGCTTCGTCGAGTCCCTCGGCGGCCGCTACATCACCGCGTGTGACGTGGGCACGCGCAGCGAGGACATGGACATCATCGCCCGGGAAAGCCGGCACGTGATCGGCCGCACGACGGCCCACGGCGGCGCCGGGGACTCCTCGGTGCTGACTGCCCTCGGGGTCCTGTTCGGCATGCAGGCGGCGGCCGAGCATGCCTGGGGCAGCCCTGCTCTGCGCGGCCGGACCGTGGGCGTCGAAGGCGTCGGCAAGGTGGGCCACCGGCTGGTCGATCACCTGGTGGAGGCCGAGGCCCGCGTGGTGATCTGCGACGTCAGCACCGAGGCGACCGAGGCCGTCCGGAGCCGCCACCCCGAGGTCCAGGTCGTGCCCGGCATCGACGCGCTGCTGGCCGCGGGCCTGGACGTCCTGGCCCCGTGCGCGCTGGGCGGCACGCTGACCGAGCAGGTGGCCAGCGGGCTGACCGCGCGCATCGTATGCGGCGCGGCCAATAACCAGCTCGCCCATCACGGCGTGGAGAAACTGCTCGCCGACCGGGGCGTGATCTACGCGCCGGACTACGTGGTCAACGCGGGCGGTGTCATCCAGGTGGCCGATGAACTGGGCGGGTTCAGCTTCGATCGCGCCCGCGCCGCCACCGAGCAGATCTTCGCCACCACCGCGAAGGTACTGTCCATCGCGGACTCCGACGGAGTGTCGCCGTCGGTGGCCGCGGATCGTCTCGCCGAGCGCCGAATGTCCGATGTCGGGCGGCTCCGCGGAATCTGGCTCGGCACGATGGGATCAGCGTAGGCATCAGAGGCACAAAGCGGGTACGGTTGTACCTGTACGGATGCTGGTGAACGGCGCGCTCCCCGCTGCGGGGTGGCGGCGGTCTCGTATGACGCACTAAGTCATATGCCGGACTAAGCCAGCTAGGCGGAGATCATGGGGCCTGACTGGCTCCGGACGTTCGAGGGGGTCGAGCCAATGGGGCGCGGCCGAGCCAAGGCCAAGCAGGTTAAGGTCGCCCGTCAGCTCAAGTACAAGAGCGACGACACGGACCTCGACCGGTTGCGTGCGGAGTTCGGCGTCGGCGCGGACTCCGGCAACGGTAATTCCGCCGGGGAATACGACGACGACGAAGAGGACCCAGGGTCCGACTCCGAGGACGCCTGGAAAGACGCCGACGCGTGGCCGCGGTAGCACCCGGCTAGGAACCGACGCCCAGGCCGTCGAGTACGTGCTTGCCCCGGTCGTCCTCGGCGACCGGGATCGGGTACTGCCCGTCGAAACAGGCCCGGCACAGCCGGCTGGCCGGCAGTTCGCTGGCCTCGGTCAGTCCCTCTAGCGACACGTAGCCCAGCGAGTCGGCGCCGATCGAGGCGCAGATCTGTTCGGGGGACAGGTGACCCGCGATGAGTTCGGCGCGGGTCGCGAAGTCGATTCCGTAAAAGCAGGGCCAGGTCACCGGCGGGGACGCGACGCGCACGTGCACCTGGGCGGCGCCCGCCTCCCGGAGCATGGTCACCAGCGCACGCTGGGTGGTCCCGCGGACGATCGAGTCGTCCACCACGACCAGCCGGCGGCCCGCGATGGCGTCCCGGAGCGGGTTCAGCTTCAGCTTGATCCCCCGCTCCCTGATCGTCTGGCTGGGCTGGATGAAGGTCCGGCCGACGTAGGGGTTCTTGACCAGCCCCTGGCCGAACGGGATGCCGCTGGCCTCGGCGAAGCCGATCGCGGCCGGCGTGCCCGACTCGGGGACAGGGATGACCAGGTCGGCGTCCGCGGGATGCTCGGCCGCGAGCCGGCGCCCCACCGCGACCCGGGTGGCGTGCACTCCCCGGCCGGAGATGGTGGTGTCCGGACGGGCCAGGTAGACGTACTCGAACAGGCAGCCGCTCGGCTCCGGCGGGGCGAACGTCCGGGACCGCACCCCGCGCCCGTTGATGCAGACCAGCTCGCCGGGCGCGATCTCGCGCACGAACGTCGCGCCCACGATGTCCAGCGCGGCGGTCTCGCTGGCCACCACCCAGCCGCCCTTCAGGCGGCCCAGCACCAGCGGCCGGAAGCCGTGCGGGTCCCGGGCCGCGTACAGCGTCTGCTCGTCCATGAAGACCAGTGAGTACGCGCCCTTGGCCAGCGGCAGGACCGCCGCGGCGGCGGCCTCGACGCCAACCGGACCGCCGGCCGGGCCGCCAGCCGGACCGCCAGCCGGACCGCCAGCCGGACGGCCAGGCGCGGCGGCCGAAGACCCCGCCGAAGCCGCGGCCCCGGGCGGCACGCGGCCGCTGACGAACAGCGCGGTGAGCACGTCGGTGTCGGAGGTCGCGGCGATCCCGCCGCTGCCCTGGCCGGTCTCGGCCAGCAGCGCGGCCAGCTCGCGGGTGTTGATCAGGTTCCCGTTGTGCCCGAGCGCCAGGCTGGTTTCCGGCGTCGAGCGGAACGTCGGCTGCGCGTTGGCCCACACCGAGGCGCCGGTGGTGGAGTAGCGGCAGTGCCCGACCGCGATGTGCCCGCGCAGCGCGGTCAGGGCGGGTTCGTCGAAGACCTGGGCGACCAGGCCCATCTCCTTGTGCACCACGATGCGGCTGCCGTCGCTGACCGCGATGCCCGCCGATTCCTGCCCGCGGTGCTGCAGCGCGTACAGGCCGTAGTAGGCGAGCTTCGCGACATCTTCACCCGGCGCCCAGACACCGAACACGCCGCAGGCCTCTCGTGGCGGCGGGTCCTCGGGAACAAGCTCATCCGCCAGACCGCCGTCGGGGGGTGTCACCACGTCAGTCTAGTCAACGATTCAACAAGTGGCAGGTAGGCGGCCAGGTCCGCGCCGGGACACTAGTCAGCGAGCGGCAGGTAGGCAGAAAGGTCCGCGCGGGGGCCGCTGGCGTGGAGGGCGGCCGAGCCGACCGCGTCGGCCCAGCCGAGCCGGCCGGTGGCCAGCCGGACCCAGGTGAGCGGGTCGGTCTCCACCACGTTGGGCGGCGTGCCCCGGGTGTGCACCGGGCCGGCCAGGCACTGGACGGCCGCGACCGGCGGGATCCGCACCTCCAGCACGCGGCCGGGGTGGCGGGTGGCGAGCAGCGCCAGCAGGTACCGGGCCGCGTCGCGCAGCTCGGCCGGCTCCGGCGCGTCGTCGCCGTCCAGGGCCCGCAGCACCGAGGCGACCAGCTGCGGTCCTCGCGGGTCCGGGCGTCGGGCGGGCATGCCAGCAACCGGGGGTCAGCCGAACAACGCGGGCAGCGTCGCGGCGTGCACGGCGGCCAGCTCGGCCAGCGGGATCGCGAAGCAGTCCTCGACGACCAGGTCCGCACCGCCGGTCCGGCCGATGGTCTCGCCCGGCACCCCGTGCGCCTCGCGCAACGCGGCAAAGTCGCCAGCCGCACCGGACCGCACTTCCACGACGGCCCGCGCGGCCGACTCGCTGAACAAGGCGGTGAACGGGTCACCGGGCAGCCGGACCCGGCAGCCGGTCCGGCCGCGCAGGCAGGATTCGGCGAGCGCGACGGCCAGCCCGCCGTCGGACAGGTCGTGCGCCGCGGCCAGCAGCCCGGCCGAGGCCGCCGCGGCCAGCAGCCCGGCCAGCCGCTGCTCGGCGGCCAGGTCGGGGGCCGGGGGCCGGCCGCCGAGGTGGCCGTGCACCACATGCGCCCAGGCCGAACCCCCGAACTCGGCCCCGGTCCGGCCGAGCAGCACCAGCTCCGCGCCGGAGCTACCGGACGCGCCGGAGCCGCCGGTCGCGCCGAACCCGATCGAGAGCCGCCGCCGCACGTCGTCGTGCACGCCCAGCACCCCGATGACCGGGGTGGGATGGACGGCCACCGTCCCGGTCTGGTTGTAGAAGCTGACGTTCCCGCCGGTGACCGGCACGCCCAGGGCCGCGCAGCCGTCCGCCAGGCCGCGCACCGCCTCGGCGAACTGCCACATCACCGCGGGATCCTCCGGCGAGCCGAAGTTCAGGCAGTTGGTCACGGCCAGCGGGCGCGCGCCGGTCGCCGCCACGTTCCGGTACGCCTCGGACAGCACGAGCTGCGTGCCCAGGTAGGGGTCGAGGCGGCAGTAGCGGCCGTTGCCGTCGGTGGCCAGCGCGATGCCGAGCCCGGTCGCCTCGTCCACCCGGACCAGCCCGCCGTCCTCCGGCATGGCCAGCACGGTGTCGCCGCGCACGTAGCGGTCGTACTGATCGGTGACCCAGCTCTTGTCGGCCAGGCCCGGCGACCCGATCAGGGCCAGCAGGCCGGCCCGCAGCGCAGCTCCGTCCGCGGGGCGAGGCAACGCGGAAACCGAGTCGGCAACCAGCGCGTCCTGGGCCCCGGGCCGCAAAACCGGCCGGTGGTAGACCGGGCCGTCGGCGGCCGAGCCGGGCGGGATGTCCACCACCGTCTCACCGTGCCAGGTCATGACCAGCCGGCCGGTGCCGGTGACCTCGCCGATGACCGCGGCCCGGACGTCCCACTTGGCGCAGACGGCCAGGAACTCGGCCACCCGGCCCGGCTCGACGACCGCCATCATGCGTTCCTGGGACTCGCTCATCAAGATCTCGGGCGGTCCCAGCGACGGGTCGCGCAGCGGCACCGCGTCCAGCCGGACCCGCATGCCGCCGGTCCCGGCCGCGGCCAGCTCCGTGGTCGCGCACGCCACCCCGGCCGCGCCCAGGTCCTGGATGCCGGTCACCAGGCCGCCCGCGAACAGCTCGAGGCAGCACTCGACCAGCAGCTTCTCCATGAACGGATCACCGACCTGGACGCTGGGCCGCTTGACCGCCGCGCCGGCGGCCGACCCGCCGAACGCCGCGCTGGCCAGCACCGAGGCCCCGCCCACGCCGTCCGGGCCGGTCGTCGAGCCGAACAGGATCACCTGGTTGCCCGGCCCGCTGGCCGCGGCGACCTGCAGGTCGCCGCGCCGCATCACCCCCACGCAGAGCGCGTTGACCAGCGGGTTTCCCGCGTAGCAGGCGTCGAAGTCGAGCTCGCCGCCGATGTTCGGCAGGCCCAGGCAGTTGCCGTAGAAGGAGATGCCGCTGACCACCCCCGGCAGCACCCGCCCGGTGTCGGGGGCCGCGGCGGGCCCGAACCGCAGCGCGTCCATGACCGCCACCGGGCGCGCGCCCATGGCCAGGATGTCGCGGACGATGCCGCCCACCCCGGTGGCCGCGCCCTGGTGCGGCTCCACGTAGGAGGGATGGTTGTGCGACTCGATCTTGAACGTGACCGCGTAGCCCTGGCCGATGTCGACCACGCCGGCGTTGTGGCCGATCCCGGCGAGCAGCGCGGCCGACGCCGGCGCCTTGGCGGCGAACTCCCGCAGGTACACCTTGGACGACTTGTACGAGCAGTGCTCGCTCCACATGACCGAGTACAGGGCCAGCTCGGCGTCGGTCGGCAGGCGGCCGAGGGTGTCCGTGATCTTCTCGTACTCGGCAGCGGTCAGCCCCAGCTCCGCGTACGGCTGAGGCCGCACCGTATCCGCGGTCACGCCGACGCCAGCGCGACCACGGAGGTAAAGAAGGCGAGCCCGTCGCCGGACGGCCCGGTCAGCGGGTCGACCGCGTGCTCGGGGTGCGGCATCAGGCCGACCACGTTGCCCTCGGCGTTGCACACGCCCGCGATGGCGCCGGCCGACCCGTTGGGATTCGCGTCGGCGTACCTGATCACCACCTGGCCGGCCGCCTCGAGCGAAGCGAGCGTGTCCGGATCGGCGGCGTAGCAGCCCTCCCCGCTCTTCAGCGGGACGACGATCTCCTGGCCGCCGGGGAAAGCCCGCGTCCAGGCCGTCGCCGCGTTCTCGACCCGCAGCCGCAGGTCCCTGGTGACGAAGCGCAGCCCGGCGTTGCGGGTCAGCGCGCCCGGCAGCAGGTGCGCCTCGCACAGGATCTGGAAGCCGTTGCAGATGCCGAGCACCGGCAGGCCCGAACGCGCCGCCGGGACCAGTTCGCTCAGCACCGGGGCGAACCGGGCGATCGCGCCGCAGCGCAGGTAGTCGCCGTAGGAGAACCCGCCGGGCAAGATCACCGCGTCGACGCCGCGCAGGTCCCGGTCGGCGTGCCACAGCGCGACCGGCTCCGCCCCGGCGAGCCGGACGGCCCGCGCGGCGTCACGGTCATCCAGCGACCCCGGGAAAGTGATGACCCCTATCCGCACGCAGGCAGCCTACCGGGGTAAAGCTAGCTGGCCGCCCGGTACTGCCGCAGCGGAGCGTCCTGGGACCACCGGATGTGCTTGCGCAGGGTGACTACCGTGCCGCGCTCCGGGCTGCTGTCCAGGGTCACGTCGTCCACGCAGGCCTGCATGACCGCCAGGCCCCGGCCCGATTCGGGCAGCTGGGCGACCGGGATCTCCCGCTCGGCCGGCCGCCTGCGCCACCTCGTCCTGCGCAGCGCGGTGCCGACGCCCTCGTCGGCCACCTCGACCTGGCAGCCGACCGCGCCCAGGCTGGTGACCACCGTATACTGCCGGACCTCCCGGCCGCCGTGCTGCAGGACGTTGGTGCAGGCCTCGGTGGCCGCGAGCAGGAGGTCGTACACGGATTCCTCGTCCACGCCCAGCCCGCGCAGGGTATCCCCGAGCACCCGGCGCATCACCGGCACGCTCAGCGTCTCGCACCGGAACATCAGGCAGAACTTCACATCAGGAACCGATTTCACGCGCATCAACTAACCCCGTACCCACCGTCATCTCGTAACTCGGCTTCACATCTCGAGTGATTCCCCGTTAGCGCGGCCGAAACCAGGACTGCGCGCCCGCGGGTTATTACGTTCGGATGAACGGCAGGTCAGGGCGACAGGCTGTGACCGCGGTCACAGCGCGCGGTCACGGCAGGGGCAGCACCACGGTGAAGGTCGTCGCCTTGCCGATCCCGGCCGCGGGCCCGGTCAGCCCGCGTGCAGGGTGAAGTCCTCGATGACCGGATTGGACAGCAGATCCCGGGCCAGCTCGGCGACCGCGGCCATCGCGTCCTGGTCGGCCGGCCCGTCGAGCTCCACCTCGAACCGCTTTCCCTGCCGGACCCCGAGCACCTGCCCGAACCCCAGGCGCCGGCACGCGCCCGCGATGGCCTCTCCCTGCGGGTCATGAATCTCCGGCTTGAGCATTACTTCCACGATCATGCGGGCCACGTTCCCTCCTAGGCGATCAGGGCATATATCGTCTGCTGAGGAGCATCGTGCTGACCGCGGACGCGTGCGCCCCACCGGGCACGCAGCGTACGCGACAGCTCCGTGACAGATGTGTCCGGGAACCCTAGCCCATCTGGCCGGCGCTGGTGATCCCAGTCCCGGTCTGGAAAGGAGTGGCACGTGACCGCCGAATCCGGCACTGCGACTACCGACCAGCTCATCCAGTTGCTCACCCCGGAAGGTGAGCGCGTCGAGCATCCCGATTACCCGCTCGACCTGGCCGCCGCCGACCTGCGGGCCATGTACCGGGACCTGGTCCTGGTCCGCCGGATCGACACCGAGGCGATCTCGCTGCAGCGCCAGGGCGAGCTCGGCATCTGGGCCTCGCTGCTCGGGCAGGAGGCCGCGCAGATCGGCTCGGGCCGGGCGCTCGGCCCTCGTGACATGGTGTTCCCGACCTACCGCGAGCACGGCGTGGCCTGGTGCCGCGGCATCGACCCGGTCGAGCTGCTCGGGCTCTACCGCGGCGTCAGCCACGGCGGCTGGGCCCCGGAGGAGCACAAGTTCCACCTCTACACGATCGTCATCGGCAGCCAGACCCTGCACGCCACCGGGTACGCGATGGGCATCCAGCGCGACGGGGCGGTCGGCGGGGATGACGAGGGCCGGGAGGGCGGGGGAGGCGGAGGTGAAGCCGTCATCGCCTACTTCGGCGACGGCGCCACCAGCCAGGGCGACGTCAACGAGGCCTTCGTGTGGGCCCCGGTGTTCAACGCGCCGGTGGTGTTCTTCTGCCAGAACAACCAGTGGGCGATCTCCGAGCCGCTGGAGAAGCAGAGCCGCATCCCGCTGTACCAGCGGGCCCGCGGCTTCGGGTTCCCGGGCGTGCGGGTCGACGGCAACGACGTGCTGGCCTGCTACGCGGTGACCAAGAAGGCTCTGCAGGCGGCGCGCGAGGGGCAGGGCCCGACGCTCATCGAGGCCTTCACCTACCGGATGGGCGCGCACACCACCACCGACGACCCGACCAGGTACCGGCTGGCCAGCGAGCTCGAGGTGTGGAAGCTGAAGGACCCCATCGAGCGGGTCCGGGCCTACCTGGTGCGCACCGGCCAGGCCGAGCCCGAGTTCTTCGCCGCGGTGGAGGCCGAGGCCATCCAGGTCGGCGCGCGGGTCCGCGAGGCGTGCCGGACCATGCCCGACCCGGAGCCGCTGACCATCTTCGACAACGTGTACGCCGAGCCCACCGCGATCCTGCGCGAGGAACGCGAGCAGTACGCCGCCTACCTGGATTCCTTCGAGGAGGCCGGACGATGACCACCCTGACCCTGTCCAAGGCGCTCAACGCGGGGCTGCGCAAGGCCATGGACAACGACCCCAAGGTCCTCATCATGGGCGAGGACGTCGGCAAGCTGGGCGGTGTCTTCCGGGTCACCGACGGCCTGCAGAAGGACTTCGGCGAGGACCGGGTGATCGACACCCCGCTGGCCGAGTCCGGCATCGTCGGCACCGCGATCGGCCTGGCGCTGCGCGGTTTCCGGCCGGTGTGCGAGATCCAGTTCGACGGCTTCGTCTTCCCGGCCACCAACCAGATTGTCACCCAGCTGGCCAAGATGCGCTACCGGTCCCGCGGCAACGTCGCCCTGCCGGTGACCATCCGCATCCCGTGCGGCGGCGGCATCGGCGCGGTCGAGCACCACAGCGAATCCCCCGAGATACTGTTCGCGCACACCGCGGGCCTGCGCGTGGTGGCCTGCGCGGACGCGGCCGACGCGTTCGCCATGATCCAGCAGTCGATCAGCTGCGACGACCCGGTGATCTTCTTCGAGCCCAAGCGGCGCTACTGGGACAAGGCCGAGGTCGACACCGTGTCCGGCGTGACCCACGCGCTGCCGCTGGACCGCGCGAAGGTGGTGCTCGAGGGCACCGACGTGACCCTGCTGGCCTACGGCCCGCTGGTCCGGACCTGCCTGGAGTCCGCGCTCGCCGCCCGCCAGGACGGCCGCAGCATCGAGGTCATCGACCTGCGCTCGCTGTCCCCGCTCGACATGGAGACGATCAGCGCCTCGGTGCGCCGCACCGGCCGCTGCGTGGTGGCCCACGAGGCCCCGGTGTTCGCCGGCCTCGGCGCCGAGATCGCCGCCCGGGTCACCGAGCAGTGCTTCTACCACCTGGAGGCGCCGGTGCTGCGGGTCGGCGGCTTCGCCACCCCCTACCCGCCGTCCCGGCTCGAGGATCACTACCTGCCCGACCTAGACCGGATCCTGGACGCCGTCGACCGCGCGTCCGGCTACTGAGGGGCGGGCCGCGAACATGACCGAGCTCAAGGAGTTCAAGCTCCCCGACGTCGGCGAGGGCCTGACCGAGGCCGACATCGTCGCCTGGCACGTCAAGCCGGGCGATCAGGTCGAGGTCAACCAGATCATCGTGGAGATCGAGACGGCCAAGGCCGTGGTCGAGCTGCCTTCGCCGTGGGACGGGACGGTCGCCCGGCTGCTGGCCGAGGAGGGCCAGACGGTCGACGTGGGCACCCCCATCATCGCGGTGGACGTCTCCGGCACCGGACCCGCCGTAGCCACTGAAAACGATTCGGCCGAACGGTCCGTGGTACCCGCGCCCGCCCCCGCCGCCACGCCTCCCGCCGGGGAAGCCAAGCCCGAACGCCAGGCGGTGCTGGTTGGCTACGGGGTCAAGGCCGCGCCCACCACGCGCCGCGCGCGCCGGGTGACGCCCGCCGCGCCCGCCGCGGCAGCGGCAGAACCAGCAGTCGCGGCAGAATCAGCACTCGTGCGTCCGGAGACCGCCGAGGTGCCCGCGGGCACCCAGGTACCGGCCGAACCACCGGAGCTTCCGGCCGAGCCAGCGGTGCCCGCCGCGCCCGCCGCGCCCGCCGCGGCAGCGGCAGAGCCAGCAGTCGCGGCAGAGCCAGCACCGCGGCCCGGGCGCTGGCCAAGCCGCCGGTGCGCCGGCTGGCCAAGGATCTCGGCATCAACCTGGCCGAGCTGACGGGCAGCGGGCCGGACGGCATCATCACCCGGGATGACGTGCACCGGGCGGCCGGTGGCACCACGGTCCGTTCGGAAGAAAAGGTCGTAGAGAACGGGGCACGGACGGCCAGCCCGGCCGTGGTGCCCAGCCCGGCCGGCGAAGAGCGGATCCCGATCCGCGGGGTCCGCAAGCACATGGCCGCGGCCATGGTCGCCAGCGCGTTCACCGCGCCGCACGTCACCGAGTTCCTCCAGGTCGACGTCACCGAGACGATGGCCGCGGTGCGGCGCGTCCGCGACCTGCCTGAGTACGCCGAGGTGCGGGTCTCGCCGCTGCTGTTCGTGGCCCGGGCCCTGCTCACCGCGGTGCGCCGGCACCCGATGGTCAACTCCTCGTGGGACGAGGGCGCCCAGGAGATCGTGGTCAAGCGCTACGTGAACCTCGGCATCGCGGTGGCCGCCGAGCGCGGCCTGCTCGTGCCGAACGTCAAGAACGCCGGCCAGCTGTCCCTGCCGGAACTGGCCCGCAGCCTGCAGGCCCTCTCCGAGACGGCCCGGGCGGGCAAGGCCACCCCGGCCGACCTGGCGGGCGGCACGATCACGATCACCAACGTGGGCGTGTTCGGCGTGGACGCGGGGACTCCCATCCTGACCCCGGGCGAGGCCGCCATCCTGGCCTTCGGTCAGGTCAGGGACGCGCCGTGGGTGGTGGACGGGCAGCTCGCGGTGCGCTCGGTGTGCACCTTGTC
The DNA here is from genome assembly GCA_963822765.1 of uncultured Actinomycetes bacterium. GTDB lineage: Bacteria > Actinomycetota > Actinomycetes > Streptosporangiales > Streptosporangiaceae > Palsa-504. The sequence goes on from CAWGJL010000038.1 coordinate 21,797, forward strand.
GCTGTCCTTCGACCATCGCATCATCGACGGCGAGCTCGGCTCGGCCCTGCTCCGCGACGTCGGCGCGATGCTCCAGGACCCGGTCCGGATGCTGGCCTGGAACTGAGCCCTGCCGGTAAAGCTGGGGCTCAGAAGCCGCCCTCCGGGACGTCCATCAGGTCCAGGGTGGTCTCCTCGGCCACCGTGCGCTCGGCGGCCAGCCGGGGCAGCACGGTGGCCGCGAAGAACCGGGCCGCGGCCAGCTTGCCCGCGTAGAAGTCGTGATCCGGGGCGCCCGCGTCGAGCCGGTCAAGCTCGCGCAGGGCGACCTCGGCGTGGGTCAGCAGCAGCCACCCGATGACCAGGTCGCCCAGGGCCATCAGCAGCCGGGTGGTGTTCAGCCCGGCCTTGTAGATCTCGGCCGGCTGCTCCGCCGACGCCATCAGGTACCCGGTCATGGCGGCCGCGATCCCCTCGACCTGCGCGGCCGCGTCGGCCAGTGCGGCCCGCTCGGCCTTCAGCCGGCCGTTGCCGCCGTCCGCCGCGGCGAACTCCCTGACCTTGGCCAGCAGGACGCCGAAGGCCCGCCCCTGGTCCCGGATGATCTTGCGGAAGAACAGGTCCATGCTCTGGATCCCGGTCGTGCCCTCGTACAGGCTGTCGATCTTCGCGTCCCTGATGTACTGCTCGATCGGGTAGTCCTGGAGGAACCCGGAGCCGCCCAGGGTCTGCAGGGACAGGGTGAGCATCTCGTAGGACCGCTCGGACCCGACGCCCTTGACCACCGGCAGCAGCAGGTCGTTCAGGCCCGCGGCCGCCTCGTCGGTGCGGCCCTGCGCCGCCGCGATCTGCAGGGTGTCCTGCAGGGTCGCGGTGTACAGGACCAGCGCCCGCATGCCCTCGGCGTAGGCCTTCTGCAGCATCAGCATGCGGCGCACGTCGGGGTGGTGGATGATCGTCACCCGCGGCGCGGTCTTGTCCGTCAGCTGGGTCAGGTCGGCGCCCTGCACCCGGGTCCGCGCGAAGTCCAGCGCGTTCAGGTAGCCGGTGGACAAGGTGGCGATGGCCTTGGTGCCGACCATCATCCGGGCGTCCTCGATGACCTTGAACATCTGCCGGATGCCGTCGTGGACGCCACCGACCAGGGTGCCGACCGCCGGGCGGCCGGCACCGAAGGTCAGCTCGCAGGTGGTCGAGGCCTTCAGGCCCATCTTGTGCTCGACGTTGGTGACCACCACGCCGTTCCGCTCGCCCAGCGTCCCGCCGGCGTCGACCAGGTACTTGGGCACCAGGAACATGGACAGCCCCTTGGTGCCGGGGCCGTGGCCCGCCGGGCGGGCCAGCACCAGGTGGAAGATGTTCTCGGCCAGGTCGTGCTCGGCGCTGGTGATGAACCGCTTGACGCCTTCCAGGTGCCAGGTGCCGTCGGGCTGCTCGACGGCCCGGGTCCGCCCGGCGCCGACGTCGGAGCCCGCGTCCGGCTCGGTCAGCACCATGGTGCCGCCCCACTCACGCTCGATGGCCAGCTCGGCGAACCGCTGCTGCTCCGGCGTGCCCAGCTCCCACAGCACCCGGGCCATGGTGTGCCCGCTGCCGTACATCCAGACCGGGGAGTTGGAGCCGAGGATCAGCTCGGCCATGGCCCAGTTGAGCGAGCGCGGCGCCTGGGTCCCGCCCAGCTCGGCGGGCAGGGACAGCCGGTACCACTCGGCGTCCATGAACGCGCGGTAGGACGCGCGCAGCGACTCGGGCACGTGTACCTCGTGCGTGGCCGGATCGAAGACCGGCGGGTTCCGGTCGGCGTCGGCGAAGGACGCGGCCAGCGGGCCGGTGGCCATGGTGTTCAGTTCGGCCACGATGGTGCGGGCCGTCTCCTCGTCCAGGTCGGGATAGGGCGGCTGACCGAGCAGATCCTGGCGCCGCAGCACCTCGAACAGGTTAAACTCGATGTCCCGCAGGTTGCTCTTGTAGTGGCTCATCCGTTGCTCCACTGGTCGCCGTTCACCGTACTGACGCCAATGCTACCCGCTAGTAACAAGAGCGTCGACGGAGCCCCGCCGATACGGTCAGCGGACACAAATGACCCCGCTCGTCACTATTGGCCGCATGTCCGAATTTTTGTGAGTTTTTACACCTCGCTGATCACTGGCGACTACGCTTCGCTAATGTGAGCGACGTATCCGACTTCCCGGCGGGTCTGCCCGCCCGCCGGCCGGCCAGGGACACGCCGCTTCAGCACCAGCCGCAACCCGACCCCGGGCCCCCGCCACCTGGCGATTCCCCCGGTGATTTCCCGGTCCGGCAGCCGCACGCCCGGCTGGTCCAGCCGGGCGGCCGCCACCGGCGCGCGATGCCGGCCAGCCTGCCCGAGGGGGCCCCGGCGCTCATCCTCGCGGTGCCGAGCGTCAGCGAGGACGGCCTGTCGGGTCCCACCGCCGACATCGCGACCGTGCTGCGCGTGGACAACCCGGCCCTGGACGTCCGCACGGCGCGGATCAACCACGGCGGGCGGGGCGATCCGGCCGGGATCCGGGCCGTGCTCGCCGACGCCGCGGCCCGCCGCCCCGCGGGCGCGCCGTCCGCGGTGATCGTGCCGCAGCTGGTCACCCCGCATCCGGAGGCGTTCCGCGCGCTGCGCGAGGCGATCGCGGCCACCGGGGTCAACGCGCACATCGGCGAGGTATACAACACCAACGCCCTGCTGGCCGAGGCGCTGCACCACCGGCTGGCCGACGCCGGGCTGGCCCGCGCCGACCGGGTGCGCATGTTCAGCATCACCACCTCCGCCGACGGCCTCATCCTGGTCACCGTGGGCGGGGAGGAGGCGGTCGGCACCGCCGGCATCACCGCCGTGCTGCTCTCCGCCCGGCTGGCGCTGCCCGTGCTGGCCGCGTCGCTGGACGCCAAGCCCAGCGTCGAGGAGGCGGCGGCCCGGCTGGAAGACATGGGGGTCAGCCGGATCGCGCTGGCTCCGTGCGTGATCGGGCCCGAGGCCGATCCCGCGGCCATCGAGGGCGCGGCGGCCGCCGTGGGCGCCAAGTGCGCCGCGCCGCTCGGCGCGCACGGCAACGTGGTCAAGCTCATCTCGCTGGCCTACGGCCAGGTGCTGAGCCAGCTCGAGACGCCGCCCACCGTCTTAGTTCCGTTGCGCGGAGCTGTCCGCGGTCAGCTGGCCGGGCGGACCGCGCCGATGGGGGTACCGGGCTGGTAGATGCTGTCAATCCGGACGTCCGCCCCGGTGAACGGGGCGTCGACCATCATGCCGTTGCCGATGTAGATCCCGACGTGGTGGATGGTGTCCGGGTCTGAGTTGTCCGTCGCGTAGAACAGCAGGTCGCCGCGCTGCAGCTGGTCCATCGGCACGTGCGGGCCCTCGTCCCACTGGTACCCGGTGTAGTGCAGCAGCGAGACTCCCGCGTGGGCCCAGGCCACCATGGTCAGGCCGGAGCAGTCGTAGGTGTCCGGCCCGGCCGCGCCCCACTGGTACGGCTTGCCCAGCTGGGTGAGCGCCCAGTTGGCCGCGACGTCGCCCTGGCCGGCCGACGCGCCCGAGCTCGACGCCCAGGACGGCGCCGTGGCCGGACCCTGCGTGCTGCCCGCCGCGGACTGGGCCGAGGCCCGCGCCGCGGCCCGGGCGGCGGCCGCCGCCGCGGCGGCGGCCAGGGCGGCCTGCCGGGCCGACTTCAGCGCGGCCACGTGGGCCTGGGCGCTGGCCACCTGCTTGGCCAGCGAGTTCCGCTTGTCCTGGGTGGCCCGGACGAACTCCTGCTGCTGGGCCACGGCGGCCTGGACGGCCAGCTTGAGATGGCTGGCCGCGGCCAGGTCCGATTGCTCGGCCGTCAGCAGGTCGTGGGCCTGCTTGCGGAACGCCCCGGCCACCACGTTGTTCGCCTGAGCCTGGGCCACCGTGTCGGTGCCGTTCTGGGCCAGGACCTGCCCCAGTCCCACCCCGCTCAGGTAGCCCTGCGGGCCGCTGGCGTTGCCGAGCATCGAGGTCATCGGGCCGAAGCCGCCGCCGGACTCGAATTCGCTGGCCGCCAGGCGGGCCAGCCGCTGCTGGCTCGCGTCCTGCGCCTGCTGCGCGTACTTGAGCCGGGCCTGCGTCACCTGGTACGCGGTCGCGGCGCGCTGCTCGTCCACCAGGGTCTGGTCGTACCGCTGGGTCAGCACCTCGGCCTGGACCTGGAGCGAGGCCAGCTGGGCGTTCGCCGAGGACAGCTTCCCCTGCTGCGCGCCCAGCGCCGACTGCCGCTGCCGGGCCTGGTTTTCCGCCGCGTTGATCTGGGCCTGGCTGGGCGGCTTGGTATGGCCCGGCTTGGGATTGGCGTCCAGTTGCCAGCGCGGCAGGGCCACCGGAATGCTCAGCACCACCAGCACGCCGCAGGCGATGACCATTCGCAGCCGGGACCGGCGGGAGAGTTTTTCCCTCCGCGCCCGCGCGGATTCCTCAAAGCTTCAGCACCCCCGTGATCCTGCGCCTTTTTTGCGTTCCGGTGGAACAGACGGCTCCGTGACGGAGTTACCGTAATGCTTGAATGTGGTGTTAGTCACAGTGCCGCGCGGTGATGGCTTAGTGTGATCCCGAGCACATTGCACTGTGGCCGATGATCCACACTTATAGAGCAGGGTGAGAAGCTATCGCTGGCCAGGCCCGTCGGCCGACGTGACCGGCGGCGCGCGGGCCAGCAAGGAGGATCGGTGGAGGACGCCGAAGTCGTGCTCAGGCGGGCACCGCTTTTCGATGGGCTCGACGACGAAAGCGCACGGGCGCTCCGGCGGCAGATGGCGGACGTCAAGCTGTCCCGCGGTGAGCACCTTTTCCTTGAAGGGCAGGACGGCGACCGGCTCTACGTCGTCCTGGACGGCAAGATCAAGCTCACCCGCGCCGCGGCCGACGGCCGGGAGAACCTGCTGAGCGTGCTCGGCCCCGGCGAGATGTTCGGCGAGCTGTCTCTGTTCGACCCGCGGCCGCGGACCTCATCGGCCAGCGCCGTCACCGACGCCACGGTCGCCGCGCTGGGCCACGACGCGCTCCGCCCCTGGCTGCTGGAACGGCCCGAAGTATCCATGCACATGCTGCAGGCCCTGGCCCGGCGGCTGCGGCGGGCCAACGACGTGACCGCCGACCTGGTCTTCACCGACGTCCCCGGGCGGGTGGCCAAGAACCTGCTGGACCTGGCCGACCGGTTCGGCGAGCAGGACCGCGACGGGCTGCACGTCCATCACGACCTGACCCAGGAGGAGCTGGCTCAGCTGGTCGGGGCGTCCCGGGAGACGGTCAACAAGGCCCTGGCCGACTTCGCGGCCCGCGGCTGGCTGCAGATCTCCGCGCGCTCGGTCCTCATCCTGGACATCGAGCGCCTGCGCCGCCGCGCCCGCTAGCCCTTCCTTTCATGATCGCGGCCAGTTTTGGGCCGTATCTGGCCATTTCCGGCCATGATCATGGTCCGGCCTCGGCCAGGTAGTCGAGCTGGGCTTGGACGGACCATTCGGCGGCGGGCCAGACGCTGCGGTCCACGTCGGTGTAGATCATGGCCACGATCTCGGCAGGCGTCGTCGCGCCCGCGGCCAGCGCCGAGCGGACCTGGTCCAGTCGTTCCGCGCGGTGCGCGAGGTAGTAGTCCAGGACCCCGATCGGGTCGGCCAGCGTCGGCCCGTGCCCGGGGAGCAGCAGCCGCAGCTCCGCGGCCTCGGCCAGCGCCCGGAGCTGGTCCAGCGAGCGCAGGTAGTCGCCCAGGTTGCCGTCCCGCGCGATGACCGTGGTCCCGCGGCCGAGCACGGTGTCCCCGGTCAGCAGCGCGCCGTCCGCGGGCAGCAGCAGGCTCACCGAGTCCGCGGAGTGGCCCGGGGTGGCCACGACCCGCAGCTCACCGCCGGCCGCCGTGATCACGTCGCCGTCGGCCAGGCCCTCGGCGCCGAGCCGGCCCGCCGGGTCGGCGGCCTGGACCGTCGCGCCGCTCAGCTCGGCGAAGCGGGCCGCCCCGGCCGAGTGATCGGAGTGCCCGTGGGTCAGCAGGATGCGCGCCACCCGGCGGTCACCCGCCACCGCCTCGGCCAGCACCCGGCGCAGGTGCCCCTCGTCCTGCGGCCCGGGGTCCACCACCACCACCGACGCCGAGCCCGGCTCGGCGATGACCCACGTGTTGGTGCCGTCCAGGGTCATGGGCGAGGGATTGGGCGCCAGCAGGCACGTGGCCCGGGGGGTGCGGAAGCCGTCGATGGTCATAGCGGGTACTCGATCGCCTCCGGCATGGCCAGCCACGTCCGTTCCTCCTCGACGACCACCGTGGGCAGCAGCGGGGTGATCATCCGGCGCTCGCCCAGGATGCCCGCCACGTCCTGGTAGGCCGCCAGCTCGGCCAGCGTCACCGCGGTCGGCGGCAGCAGCGTGATCTGCCCGGCCCGGGCCGCCTCCAGGGCCGCGGCCGGCCGCCACCACGTGCCCGAGTCCGACTCACCCGGTCCGGCGGCGGCCAGCCCGGTGGTGGCCAGGCCGGCCAGCTGCCGGGCGGGCAGCGCGGCGGCGAAGAACCAGGTGTCGAAGCGGCGCGGCGAGATCTCGGGCGTGATCCAGCGCGCCCACGGGGTCAGCAGGTCGGCCCGCAGCAGCAGGCCCCGCCGGCCGAGCAGCTCGCTCAGCGACAGCGACCCGTCGAGCAGCGCCCGCCGGTCCCCGGCCAGGTCCGCGCTGTCCGGCACCAGCTCGGCCGGCGAGGGCCCGGCCAGCAGCACGCCGGACTCCTCGAAGGTCTCCCGGACCGCCGCGCAGACCAGGGCGCGGGCCCGGTCGGCCGGGACGCCCAGCAGGTGGCCGAAATCGGCCGGGGCCGGACCGGCCCAGCCGGTTTCGGCGATCCCGGGGTCGGCGTCGCGCGCGTCCACCGAACCGCCGGGAAACACGCACGCCCCCGGCGCGAACTCCAGCGCCTGGGTCCGCAGCAGCAGGTACACCTCGACCCCGGCCGGTCCCGTCTCCGTCCCGGCGGTTCCCGTTTCCGGCGCGGCTTCCGGGCGGACCAGGATTACCGTGGCGGCGTCGCGCGGCACGGCGGGCCGCAATCCGGCGGAGGCGAACTCGCGCGCCCGGTCGGCCATCCCGCGCGGCACGCGGACCCGGGAACGCGCCCGGCCGTCGTCCATCGGCACCGTTTAGTCGCGGACTTCGGCGATCAGCTCGACCTCGACCGGTGCGTCAAGCGGCAGCTCGGCCACGCCGACCGCGCTGCGGGCGTGCCGCCCGGCCTCGCCGAGCACCTCGATGAGCAGCTCGCTGGCCCCGTTCACCACCTGCGGCTGGCCGTTGAACCCCGGTGCGCTGGCCACGAAGCCGAGAACCTTGACGATGCGGACGATGGCGTCCAGGCCGCCGGCCGCGTCCGCGGCGGCGGCCAGGGCGTTCAGCGCGCAGGTGCGGGCCATGCCCGCCGCGTCCTCGGCGCTGACCGCGTCGCCCACCTTGCCGGTGGCGGGCAGTTTCCCGTCCACCACCGGCAGCTGACCCGAGACGTACACGTAGGAGCCGGTCCGCACGGCGGGCACGTAGGCCGCCACCGGAGCCGTTACCGGCGGCAGCGTCAGCCCCAGTGCGGCCAGTCGCTCGGCCGGGCTGCTCATGACTTCTCCCGCTTCAGGTAGGCGACCAGCTGCTCGGAGTTGGGCCCGGGGATCACCGCCACCAGCTCCCAGCCGTCGTCACCCCAGTTGTCGAGGATCTGCTTGGTCGCGTGCACGAGCAACGGCACCGTCGCGTACTCCCATTTCGGCATGGACCGACCTTACGCCTGCTCCTTGGCGGCCATGTCAGCGGCCACGTCGGTGTCGGCCAGGTCTGGGGCCGTGACCTGCCGGACCTCGGACGGCGCAGCCTCCTCCACCTCGGGCACCGGCGGGATCGCCGACTCGGTGAGCTCAGGCACGTGGACGTTGGAGATCGCGGCCTCGGCCGCCGCCACCTCGGCGTCGCCGAGGTCGTCGAGGTCGGCGACCGGCTCGGCCGGCGGCGCGGGCGGCCCGGGGGCCATCTTCTCGAAGAACCGGAGCAACTCGACCGGGATGGGCATGACCAGCGTGCTGTTCCGCTCGCCGGCCACCTCGACCACGGTCTGCAGCAGGCGCAGCTGCAGCGCGGCCGGGTCGCGCGACATCACGTTGGCCGCCGCGGCCAGCCGCTTGGAGGCCTGGTACTCACCGTCGGCGGTGATGATCCGGGCCCGGCGTTCGCGCTCGGCCTCGGCCTGCCGCGACATGGACCGCTTCATGCCCTCCGGCAGCGACACGTCCTTGATCTCGACCCGCTCGACCCTGATGCCCCACGGCCCTTCGGTCGGCTCGTCGATGATCCGGCGCAGCTCCCGGTTCACCGACTCCCGCTCGGCCAGCAGCTGGTCCATCTCGGACTGGCCGATGATCGACCGCAGCGAGGTCTGGGCCTGCTGGGAGATGGCGAACATGTAGTTCTGCACGTTCACGGTGGCCTTGATCGGGTCCACGACGCGGAAGTACACCACCGCGTCGACCCGGACGCTCACGTTGTCCCGGGTGATGCCTTCCTGAGCGGGCACCGCCATGGCCACGATCTGCATGTTGACCTTCTGCATCCGGTCCCCGACCGGCCGGATGAGGGCCAGCCCCGGGCCGCGGATCTCGGGCAGGACGCGCCCGAAGCGATAGATGATGCCTTTCTCGTATTGCTGAACCACCCTGAAGGAGCGTGCGGCAGCGATCAGCCCGATCAGGGCCACGATCACGATGACAGCCACTACTACACCCACCGGGATCACCTCTCTTCCTAGACCCCAGCGTAGTGACTAACTGAACACACGCCAGTTTGCAGCATGCAAAACCCGGCGAGCAACACCGAACCATAAGGTATCCGCGCGGAGATAGCCTCCGATACAGGAGAACTACCGGAGGCAGCACAGGGATGACCACCAGGGATACCGACTGGGACGGCGTGCGGCTGCACGTGGTCACCGGCAAGGGCGGCACGGGCAAGACCACGGTGTCGGCGGCATTGGCGCTGGCCCTGGCCAGGGCCGGCCGCCGCGTCCTGCTCATCGAGGTCGAGGGCAGGCAGGGCATCGCCCGGCTGTTCGACTGCCCGCCGCTGCCGTACGAGGAACGCAAGGTCGCGCTCGGCCTGGGCGCTTCGGGGGGCGAGGGCGGGGACGTGTACGCGCTCGCGGTGGACCCGGAGGGCGCCCTGCTGGACTACCTGGAGATGTTCTACAACATGCGCCGCGCCGGGCGGACCCTGTCCCGGATGGGCGTGGTCGACTTCGCGACCACGATCGCGCCCGGCCTGGCCGACGTGCTGGTCACCGGGAAGGCCACCGAGGCCACCCGGCGGCGGGTCGACGGCCGGAACAGCGGTCACCTGTATCACGCGGTGGTCATGGACGCCCCGCCGACCGGCCGGATCGGCCGGTTCCTCGACGTGAGCACCGAGGTCTCCGGCCTGGCCAAGGTGGGTCCGATCAAGACGCACGCGGACACCGTGGCCAAGGTGATCCGCTCGCCGCAGACCGTGGTGCACTTCGTCACCACGCTGGAGGAGATGCCGGTCCAGGAGACCCTGGACGGCATCGCGGAGCTGCGGGAACTGACCGAGGGTGCCATCCGGCCCGGCGGCATCATCATCAACATGGCCCGCCCGGCCATGCTCGACGCCGCCGACCTGGCCGCGGCGGCCAGCGGGACCCTGGACGTGGCCGAGCTCGTCGTCGGGCTGAAGGCCGCCGGGATCAGCGACAACCACGGCCTGGCCGCCGACCTGATGACCGAGCTGAGCGAGCACGCCCTGCAGGTGGCCCTGCAGAACCGGGAGCGGGACGAGGTGCTGACCGCGGGCCTGCCGCACTACGAGCTGCCGATGATCCCGGACGGCATCGACCTGGCCGGCCTGTACCAGCTGGCCGCCAAACTCAGGGAGCAGGGGGCGGCCTGACCATGGCACCGGTGACGCTCGACATGGACCGGCTCATCGATGACCGGCGGACGCGGATCATCGTCTGCTGCGGTTCCGGCGGCGTGGGCAAGACCACGGCCGCGGCCGCGATCGGCCTGCGCGCCGCCGAGCGCGGCCGGCAGGCGTGCGTGCTGACCGTCGACCCGGCCCGGCGGCTGGCCCAGTCGATGGGCCTGACCTCCCTGGACAACACCCCGCGGCGGGTGGACGGCGTCGAGGACGCCGACGGCGGCAGCCTGCACGCGATGATGCTGGACATGAAGCGGACGTTCGACGAGATCGTCGAGGCGCACGCCGACCCGGACCGCGCCGCGCAGATCCTGGCCAACCCGTTCTACCAGTCGCTGTCCTCGAGCTTCGCGGGGACGCAGGAGTACATGGCCATGGAGAAGCTCGGCCAGCTCCGGCACGCCGACGAGTGGGACCTGATCGTGGTGGATACCCCGCCCAGCCGGTCCGCGCTGGATTTCCTGGACGCGCCGCAGCGGCTCGGCCGGTTCCTCGACGGCCGGCTGATCCGGCTGCTGACCGTCCCGGCCAGGGCCGGGATGTCGTACATGAAGGTGCTGAACGCCGGGTTCGCCATGATGACCAGCGCGCTGACCAAGATCCTGGGCGCGCAGGTGCTCAAGGACGCGCAGACCTTCATCACCGCGTTTGACACCATGTTCGGCGGCTTCCGCGAGCGCGCCGAGGCGACCTACCGGCTGCTGCAGACACCGGGCACGGCGTTCCTGGTGGTCGCGGCGCCGGAACCGGACGCGCTGCGCGAGGCGTCGTACTTCGTCGAGCGCCTCGACGCCGAGCGCATGCCGCTGGCCGGGCTCATCCTGAACCGGGTGCACGTCTCGCCCGCGGCCCGGCTGAGCGTCGCCCGGAGCCTGGCCGCCGCCGAGGCCCTGGACGGGCACGACCAGCCGGACCGGCCGGACGGCCCGGGACCGCGCTACGCCCTGGCGGCAGCGGTCCTGCGGATGCACGCCGAGCGGATGAACCTCGGCAAACGGGAACGGCGGCTGGCCGAGCACTTCACCGCGGCCCATCCGGCCATCCCCGTCGCCGAGGTTGTCGCGCAGCCAGAAGACGTCCACGACCTGGACGGGCTCCGGGTGATCGGGACGATTCTGGCCCAGCAGAATCCGTGAGCCTGGGAGAGGCCGCCGCCGGTTCTGGCTGGGGTTAACGTCTGGACGGCTGGCCGCGGACGGCCAGCCGGTTGCCAGCAGCGCTGATCAGCTGGCCACGAGCTCGTCGATGGACTGCCGCTCGTACTCGTCGCGCGCCCGCTCAAGCAGCTCGCGCCACGAGGTCACTTCGGGTCGCCGGCGCAGGAGCGCACGCCGCTCCCGCTCGGTCATCCCACCCCAGACACCGAACTCGATTCCGTTGTCGAGCGCATCCGCAAGGCACTCCGTGCGAACCGGGCAGCCCCGGCAGATCAACTTGGCGCGATTCTGCGCCGCGCCCTGGACGAACAGCTCGTCAGGGTCGGTTCCCTTGCATGCGGCGCGTGTGGTCCAGTCGGTGATCCACATGTGCCCACTCCTCTTGATCGTCGAGCACGAGCGCCCAGACGGTCGTCTCGATGGGTTGCGATCCCGGGCTTGCGTGTGCGGTCGCGCAGCACGGTTATCTGTTCGTGATCCAGCAACTTACGGAAGTCCGGGCGTGCTGCCAAGACCCCGGCATGGCCATTTCCCAAATAGTTCTGACGGGCTATATGCAACCGGACCGAGTCACACTCCGGGTGCGGTCATGTTCTGCTGGTAACTTCGCGGCTTCGGCAGCACTTCATGCTTGTGCGACTCTTGCCGCAGAAATTCCGATTTACACATCATTTGGCGTAACTATACGTGTCTAGGCACCTGTAGGTGCGATATGTCCGGTACGAGCGCGCTCACTGGTGGCAAAACGCGCGTACCCTAAGTCCCGTGCAGCGCGGAGAGACGTTTTTCACCCGGACGAGCGTACTAGGCCGCCTGATCGTGCTCGCCGCCGTGGGCGGGGTTCTCGCCGCGGCGATGGTGATCCCGATCGTCGCCGCCACCGGAGTGCTGGTCAGGAACGAGGCCGACAAGTTCACCACGTTGTCGCTGACGGCTGCCTCCCTGCCGCAGCGATCGGAGGTGCTGGACCGCAACGGCCACCTGCTCGCGTACGTGTACGGCGTGGACGTGCCGTATTCCGCCAGCCCGAGCAACGCCACCGTGCTCCAGTACTACGGCTGGGACCGGCAGCCGGTGACCTACAGCCAGATCGACCCGAACATGGTCAACGCCATCGTGGCCATCGAGGACTACCGGTACTGGGTGCACGGGGCGATCGACCTGCGGGGCACCATCCGCGCGGCGCTGAACGACATCCAGCACAAACCGGTCCAGGGTGGCTCCACCATCGCCCAGCAGTACGTGAAGAACGTCCTCCTGCTGTCCGCGGAACAGGCCGGCGACACCGGGGCCGAGAAGGCCGCGTACGCGGAGACGCTCAGCCGCAAGCTGAACGAACTGCGCCTGGCGGTGGGCGTCGAGCACGAGTTCACCAAGCAGCAGATCCTGGCCGGGTACCTGAACGACGCGTACTTCGGCAACAACGCCTACGGGATCGAAGCCGCGGCCGAGACCTACTTCGGCACCACCGTGGACAAGCTGACCGTGACCCAGGCCGCCACCCTGGCCGGCATCGTGGAGAACCCGACCAAGTACAACCCGATCACGGACCCCACGACGGCCGTGACCCGGCGCAACACCGTGCTGGCCCGGATGGCGCAGACCAACACCGGGCTCACCCAGGCGGAGGCCGCGGCGGCCGAGGCCGTCCCGCTCGGGCTGCACATATCGACGCCCGAGAGCGGCTGCACGGCGGCTTCGGTCGGCACGGCCGGGTTCTTCTGCGAGTACGTCGAAGAGGCCTTCCTGCACGACCCGGCCTACGGCAAGACGCCCCTGGACCGGGCCAAGCTGCTGTCCACCGGGGGCCTGCAGATCTACACCACCCTGGACCCGAAGGACCAGCAGGCGGCCAACCAGGCGGTCAACTACGTCGAGCCGGGCCGCGGCGGCTCCTACAACCCGGGGCACAACGCCGACACCGAGGCCCTGATCCAGCCGGGCACCGGGCAGATCCGGGCCCTCGCGGAGAACGCGCCGTACGGCACGGGCAAGGGCCAGACCGAGATCGACTACGCGGTGAACACCGCCTACGGGGGCAGTGCCCAGGGCGTCCAGACCGGTTCCTCGTCGAAGCTGTTCACCCTGATCACCGCGCTGAAGCAGGGCACCCCGTTCGGCTTCCAGCTGAGCGTGCCCGGCACCCAGACGATCAACGGCTACACCAACTGCCAGGGCGACCCGGCGGGCCAGTACAACGGCATCAACGGCGCGTACAACGTGACCAACGCCGAGGGGCCGCAGTCGGCCTCGACCCAGTCGCTGTACACCGGGACCACCCAGTCGGTCAACGTCTTCTACGCCCAGCTGGAGAAGCGAGTGGGCCTGTGCAACGTGGTGCACACGGCCTCGGACCTCGGCGTGACCAGGGTCGACGGCACGTCGCTGCTGAGCAGTGACAAGACCCCGGAGGGCACGCTGGCCGCCGCGGACAACATCCCCTCGTTCACCCTCGGCTCGGTCGGCGTCGCGCCGCTGTCCATGGCCGCGGCCTACGCCACGGTCGCGGACCGGGGCACCTACTGCGCACCCGTCGCCATCGACAAGATCGTCACCGACACCGGCAGCAAGCTGTCGGTCCCGTCGGCCGGCTGTCACCGGGTGCTCTCCACCGACGTGGCCGACGCGGTCAACTACATCCTGCAGGGCGTCCTGACCACCGGGACGGCGGGGAACATAGGCGGCCTGAACGGCCGTGAGGCGGCCGGCAAGACGGGCACGTCCAACGTGGCGAACGGCTTCGGCACCCCGTACGCCGCGTTCGCCGGCTACACGCCCACCCTGATCGGCTACGTGTCGGTGTTCAACCCGGTCTCCCCGACCGTGCACGACACGATGGGCGGGTCGGCCAGTTGCTACCGGCTGGAGTTCGGCGGCCTGTCCTGCCCGGGTGAGATGTTCGGAGCCGACGCGCCCGGGTCAACCTGGCACATGACGTTCGACCACGCCAGCCTGGGATCGGTCGCCTACTTCGTGCCCGTCCCCGCCGACAGCCTGTTCAACAGCAAGGGCAACGGCCAGGTCGTCGTCCAGCCGAAGAAGCCCAAGAAGGGCAAGGGCGGCGGCGGCGGCGGCAACGGCGGCGGCGGCAACGGCAACGGCGGCGGAGGCAACGGCGGCGGGGGTGGCGGCGGCAACGGTGGCAGAGGCGGTGGCGGCGGGGGTGGCGGCGGCAACGGCTTGCCGCTCTTCTGAGCCGCTGCGCTAAGCCGCCGTGCTGAGCCGGGCGGCAGCTAGCTGGACAGGCGGCGGCGGACCTCGGCGGCGACGCGCGCCCCGTCGGCCCGGCCCGCGACCCTGGGCGTCACCGTCTTCATGACCTGGCCCAGGCCGGAAAGGCCACTGGCGCCGGTCTCGGCGATCGCCGCGTCGACCAGGGCGGCGAGCTCGTCGTCGCTGAGCTGCGCCGGGAGATACCCGGCCAGGACGTCGCCCTCCGCGCGCTCGGCGGCCGCCTGGTCGCTCCGCCCGGCGGCGCTGAACGCCTCGGCGGCTTCCCGCCGCTTCTTCGCCTCTCGGGTGAGGACCCGGAGAACCTCGTCGTCAGTGAGGTCACGGGCCGACGCCCCGGCCACCTCCTCGTTGGTGATGGAGGTGAGCGCCAGCCGCAGGGTGCGCATCCGCACCTGGTCACGGGCCCGCATCGCGGTGTTCAGATCTGCGCGGAGCCGTTCCTTGAGTTCAGCCACGCAGCCCATCCTAGGAGCGGGACGGATCGGCGGCGGTCGGTGCATACCTGCGGTCATGGCACCATAGGTGCGTGCGACTGCGAACTCTCATCCCGCTCGGCGCGGCGGCCGGCGCCGGCGCCGTTCTCGGGTACGCCGGGATCATCGAGCGGAACTGGTTCGCCCTGCGCAGGTTCGAGATTCCCGTGCTGGCCCCGGGCACCAGGCCGCTGAGGGTCCTGCACATCTCCGATACCCACCTCACTCCGGGCCGGACGCGCATGCAGTCCTGGATCCGGGCCCTCGACGACCTCGAGCCCGACCTGGTGGTGAACACCGGGGACTCGATCGCGCACCCGCAGGCGGTCCGGTACTTCCTGGACGCGCTGGGGCCGCTCCTGGACCGGCCCGGGGTATTCGTGCTGGGTTCCAACGACCTGTACGCGCCCGAGCCGTTCAACCCGGCGAACTACCTGCTAGGGCCGAGTTCGCGGCGGCAAAAGAAGAAGGAATCGGATCTGCCCTGGGAAAAGCTCCGGGACAGCATGACCGCGGCCGGCTGGCTGGACCTGAACAACCAGCGGGCCCAGCTCACCGCCGGCGGGATCACCATCGCGCTGGCCGGCGTCCATGACTCGCACATCAAGCGCGACCGCTACGCGCAGGTCGCGGGGCCGGCGGACGCGTCCGCCGACCTGCGTCTCGGGGTCATGCACTCACCCGAGCCGCGGCTGCTCGACCAGTTCGCGGCCGACGGCTACGATCTGCTGCTGGCCGGGCACACGCACGGCGGCCAGTTGTGCCTGCCGGGGTACGGCACCCTGGTCACCAACTGCGGCATCGACCGGAAGCGGGCCCGCGGCCTGCACCGGCATCCCGCCGACGGCCCGGCCTGGCTGCACGTATCGGCCGGGCTGGGCACCTCGCCGTGGGCCCCGGCCCGGTTCGCCTGCCGTCCCGAGGCCAGCCTGCTGACCCTCGTGCCCCGCGATTCCGGCTGACCGGCCCCGGCTCGGCCAGCGCGGTTCGCAGCCGGGCCCGAAGGGGTCCGCGTTTCCGCTAGACTGTCCAAGGTTCGCTCAGCACCGGTCCGGTGCCGGGCGGCGGGGTGTAGCGCAGCTTGGCAGCGCGCTTCGTTCGGGACGAAGAGGCCGCCGGTTCAAATCCGGCCACCCCGACCAGATCAAAGGCCGGTTCCTAGGTTGGAACCGGCCCTTTTCGTCTTGCCCGGCGGCTCCTCGTGAGCCGAGCCGCTCGCCGGAGATCTCCGGGCCAGGCATTCATCGGGGCGGTGACTCGCCTGTTACCGGCCCAGGTGCGCATCTTGAGGCGCCGGCCAGGTCAATTCTAGGTTGACGACCTGAAGGTGACAACCTAAGGTTGACGCATGGACAAATTCCCGGTTCCGCTCGACAACCTGATTACCTACGTCAAGGCCCTGCACCCGGACGGGGGACCGCTCGATAACGTAGGTGACGCGATGGTGGTCGCGACCCAGCTCGACGAACAATCCGACGCGCTGATCGGCCACTTCGTCGACCAGGCGCGCCGTTCCGGCGCATCCTGGAGCCAGATCGGCGTCAGCATGGGCGTCTCGAAACAGGCCGCGCAAAAGCGGTTCGTCTCCCGCGACGGCGGCCTGGCGCCGGAAGGACACCAGCTGTTCTCCCGGTTCACCCAGCGGGCCCGGAACGTGATCGGCGCCGCCGGCCGGCTCGCCGGAACCGAGCCGGCCGATGCGGCGCACCTGGCCGCGGCTCTGCTCGTCGAGCCGGAGGGCGTGGCCGCGAAGGTCATCCAGCGGGCCGGGCTGACCGGCGAGCAGGTCTACACCGCGGCCGGGGCGGGCCCGGCGGCGGCAGCCGGGGACACGGATGCGGCAGCCCTGCGCGAGCTCAGCTTCACCGCGGACGGCAAGGCGGTGTTCAAGGGCGCGCTCAAGGCCGCGCTGCGGCTCGGGCACAACTACATCGGAACTGAGCACCTGCTGCTGGGAGTCCTGCTCGCCGACGGTCCCGCCAGCCAGGCCCTGGTCTCGCTCGGCCTGGACACCCAGACCGCGGAACGCCTGCTGGGCATCGAGATCGCGGAAATACAAGCACAACGGGCGGGATGACCCAGACCGCAAGCTCGCAAGCTCGCAACCACCCGACCCAATGACCCCAATAACAACTCACGTCACATGGACACGGGCTTCCTAACCTCATGGCTGTGGCAGCCTGACGGCTCTTGCCGTCAGGGTGCCACTTTCATGGTGTTCTGGCGCCCGGCCTACGGGAGCGGTGGCTAGCCGGCGGTGATCTGGCGGCGGGTGCTGCTGGCGCCGCTGACGAGCCCGGTGCGCAGGGCGGGGGCGGGAATGGTGACGGGCACCGAGCGGGTGGACATCAGCGTGGAATCGCTGAGGCGCAGAGCCAGCGCCGGGCACATGTGCACGGCCTGCTGGGCGTCCTTCTCCAGCCAGGCCGGGACCGGGATGTTCAGGAGGATCGGGTAGCCCTGGGCATCGAGGTGGATGATCTCCGGCACCAGGTGCGCGCACAGCCCGTGCCCCTGGCAGCGCGTCCAGTCCACCACGAGGCGCTGCCGGCCTTCCTGCTCCGGGCCGGAGGGCAGCGGCAGGATGCCGCGGACCGGGCGGCCGCAGGAGGAGTGGAAGACGTGCGCGGCGAGGTCCTCGGTGAAGACGTCCAGCGCGGACAGCACGAACCTGGTCACGCCGTCGGGATGCGAGCAGGCCCCGCGGCCGTTCACCCCGGCGGCGGACCGCCGGGCCACGTCGAGGGCCTCGATGCCGCCCGAGCCGTCGACCAGCGCGGCCAGGGCCCGGGCGATGGCGGGCAGGCCGAGCTTGCACGGACCGCACTGCCCGGCCGACTCACCGGCCAGGTAGCTCGCGATCCGCGACACCTCGCCCAGCGGGCAGGTCCCGTCACCCAGGGGCAGCACGATGCCGGAGCCCAGGGTCCCGCCCGCGGCGGCGAACCCCTCGCGCGAGACCGGGACCATGTAGGCCGTCTCAGCCGGCAGCCACATGCCGTGATAGCCGCCGACCAGGACGCCGTCGCCCGCGGGCGCCTGGCAGATGTCCAGGACCGCGGCCAGCGGCAGGCCGGCCGGTACCTCGACCACGGCGGGATGCGCGGCGGAGCCGCCCACGCTGAGCAGGACGGTGCCGGGCTCCTCCATGGTGCCGACCGCGGCGAACCGTTCCGGTCCCAGTAGCGCCAGCACCGCCACCTGGGCGAACGTAGCGGCGTTGGACAGCAAGGTGGGCAGGTCGTCCACGCCGACGTCGCTGGCCAGGACCTTGGTTCCCGGCGGGACCGGCCGCTTGCCGTTGATGGCGCGGACCAGGGCGCCGGATTCACCGGAGATGAACCGGTCCGGCACCTGAACGACCCTGACCATCTTGCGCAGGCCAGGCTCGGCCGCGATGGCGGCCTCGATCGACCGGTTGGCCAGTTCGTTGCCTGCCACGCCGACGATGATCTCGTCGGCGTCCAGGGCCTCGGCCACCAGAGCCGCTCCGCTGAGGATGAGGTACGGCGAGCGGATCATCAGCATCTTGTCTTTGACGCTGCCCGGCTCGCCCTCGCTGGCGTTGACCACCACGATCGTCGGGCTGTCGCTGGCCTCGGCGGACTGAACCACGGCCCGCAGCTTGCGCGCGAACGGGAAGGCCGCGCCACCCTGACCGCGCAGGTCGACCTGCTCGGCCATGGAGATCAGTTCCTCGATGGACAGCCTCGGCAGCGGGCCGAAGATCTCGCGGTGGGCGTCCAGGTCGAGCCGGGGCATCCGGTCCAGGCCAGCGGTCAGCCGGGCGGCCCCGATCCTCATGATCGCGGGCGCATCAAGCCCCTCGACCTGGCTCATCTCCACTCGTCGCCTCCTGAGCGCCCGGAAGTGTCGCGGTGCCTCGGATCGGCCGCATGCGTCCGGCGTGACCGGCGGGTGGCCGTCGCGGGCGCGGGGCCGGGACGCGGCCCGTGATGCGCTTCAGCGTTCGGCACGGCGCCGGAGCCGGCCCGGGGCCCGCCGTCGGCGCGCGACCGGGACCCGGCGGCATGAGGATTCGGTCCCGGGCCAGACCATGGCGCCGAGCCGTAGTCCGCGCCGTGCACCGGGCCCGGCCCGAGCCGCGGCACGGGGCCGGAGTCGACGCGCGGCATGGGACCGGAGTCGACGCGCGGCATGGGACCGGAGTCGACGCGCGGCATGGGACCGGAGTCGACGCGCGGCATGGGACCGGAGTCGATACGCGGCATGGGGCCGGAGTCGGCGCGGGACATGGGGCCGGTCTCGAGCCGCGGCATCGGGCCAGTATTGGCGCGGGGCGCCGGGCCCGATCCGGGCCGGGCCGCGGGACCGGAATCCGGGCGCGGCATCGGACCCGACCCAAGGCGCGGCATCGGGCCGGAGTCGGCGCGGGACAGCGGGCCGGTTCCCCGCCTGGGATCCGGACCTGACCTCAGCCGCGGCATCGGGCCGGAGTCGGCGCGGGGCATCGAGCCCGCCCCGGGGATCGGCATCGGGCCTGACCCCAGCCGCGGCATCGGGCCGGTGTCGGTCCGGGGGAGCGGACCCGTCCCGGGCCGGGGCTGCGGGCCGGAGTCGGCGCGCGGCGCGGGACCGGTCCCGAGCCGCGGGAAGGGACCGGTGTCGATCCGGGGCATCGGGCCGGTATCGGGGCGGGGCATCGGGCCCGCCACGAGCCGGGGCGCCGGTGCTGGGTCGGTCCGCGGCGCGGGGCCCGTCCCCAGCCGGGGCAGCGGGCCGGTGCCGGTACGCGGCGCGGGGCCTGTCCCCAGCCGGGGCAGCGGGCCGGTGCCGGTACGCGGGGCCGGGGCCGTCCCGAGGCGCGGCATGGGGCCGGAGTCGGCGCGGGGCATCGAGGCCGCCCCGGGGATCGGCATCGGGCCTGACCCGAGTCGCGTCATCGGGCCGGTATCGGCGCGGGGCATCGGCCCCGTCCCGGCCCGGGGCAGCGGGCCGCTACCGTGCCGAGGAGACGGGCCGAGGGGCAACGGCCCGGTACCGCCGTTACCGCCGCCCGGCGGACGGCCGTGCGCGGCGTACGGATAGGACGACAGGTCGTCCTGGGGCACATGCCTCCTCGGCGCTCCCTGGAAACGCGGCGGGCCGTCGTATTCCGGCTCGTACAGGGGCTGCCTGCCGGGCGCGGCCGGGTACGGATAGCTCCCGGTCCCGGCGGCCGCGGACTGCCCGTACACCGGCGCGCCCAGAGGCATGAGCGAAGGGTCCGCGGCGTAGCCGGCCCCGGCGGGCAGTGCGGGCAGCGGGCCCGAGGTCGCGGCCCAGCCGGGCGCAGGCGGCAGCGCGGCCCAGGCCTGGCTGCCCGGCAGGCCGAGGCCTGATCCCTGCGCTCCCACCGCGGTGGGCAGCATCTGGATGGTCCCGCTCAGCTGCGCCTGAGTCATGCTCAGCGCGGCGGACCGCAGCGGGGAGGTCCCCGAGTAGCCCAGCCCGCCGGCCGCCCGGTCCGCGCCGCGGGGCGCGCTCACCTTGTCCTTGGAACGCAGCGAAATGGCCAGGAACCTGACCATCACGGCCAGCGCGGTCAGCGCGATCGCGAACCCGTAGCTCCAGTCCACGTACGGCTTGGCCGCGCGGCCGCCGAGCAGCCCGTGCATGACCCCGAACACGAACGCCACGTACGAGGTGTAGTGGATGGCCCGCCAGCGCCAGGCCTTGCCGTGCGCGGTGAACCGCTTGCGCCAGATGCTGGTCACGACCATCAGCAGAATCAGGTCCGACGCGATCGTCCCGAGCCCGATGTAAAAGGTCCTATACGGTGACAGGAAAGGGATAAACGCGTCTATTGCATGTACTCGCTGAGCGAGGATCTCGGTCACGATGTGAATGACCAGGAAGGCCAGCGCGCCGAACGACACGGCCCGGTGCACGGCCTGGGCCATCACCCGGTGACCAGGGGTCATGACGATGCGGTCCGTCGCGACCAGGCCGACACCGACCGACGCGGTCAGCCCGATGAGCGCGAACACCCCGGCGTAGAACAGCATGAAATGCTGCGTAGCAGCATCAATGTCCTGCCCTGGCTTGGTCATGACCAGAGCGAAGACGATCACGACGAGCCCGGTGATCAGCGCCGTCATGACCTTCGGCAAGTGCTCGCCAACCGCTCCCCGCGCCCCCGAACGCGCACCCTGACGGCCGCGTGAACGGCCGACGGTTGTTGGCACGCTTATCCTCCTGCGCTCGTGATTGCCGAGAAAAGCCATTTGCGACGCCCGGACCGCTGGCTGTTATCTCTTGTCCGTCTGTCGTGAAGTGCGACTATATCAGCGGTAATAACGCTTTGACTGCGAAATGGTATATGAACGATCTCGGGCTGATGCGGCGCGCTGAGGCCGTGGTGAACCCGAGGCGGACCCGGCTCCCGGCAGGCCGTCCGACATGGCAGGGCACACGCTCCGGGCCTGGGGCCCCCGTGAACGGATCGGAGCATAGCGATATACGAGCACGTTCCTCCTTCGCCCTACCCCGCCTCCTCGCCTGTTATATCGCTCCCGACCGTGGCAGATCTGCCAAACCAGCAAGGTCTCTGCTTACGGAACCCTTCCGGCCACCCGGTCCCGGCTGCACATAGTCCCCTATTCCGCCGACCCGGCGATTTCAGTCACATATCCGGCATATATCCATGTACGGGTCGAAACCACCCTGGCTCGGGAGCGGATGCCAGGTGGGGCTGGCGAGCCTTCCCGGCGAGCCGCGCTAGCACCGAAGGCCGTGTCCCAGACCGCGTTCCGGACCGCCGGTAAGGGTCTGGTAAGGCTTCAGTCATGCGGCCGGGCGGCCCGGCGTAACTGGCCGGGCGTCAGGACGGTCAGGAACGCGGCCCGAGCTCGGCCGCGACCAGCTCCGCGATCTGCGCGGTGTTCAGCGCCGCGCCCTTGCGCAGGTTGTCGCCGCAGACGAAGAACTCGATGGCGCGCGGGTCGTCGAGCGACTGGCGGACCCGCCCGACCCATGACGGGTCGGTCCCGACCACGTCCACGGGGGTGGGGAACTCGCCGACCTCCGGATCGTCGGCCACCAGCACGCCTGGGGCGGCTCGCAGCACCTGCCAGGCCTCCGCCCGCCCGACCGGCCGGGAGAACACCGCGTGCACCGCGACCGAATGGGTGGTGACGACCGGGACCCGGACGCACGTCGCCGAGACCCGGAGCGAGGGCAGGCCGAGGATCTTCCGCGTCTCGTTGCGGATCTTCAGCTCCTCCGAGGACCAGCCGTCCGCCTTCAGCGAGCCCGCCCAGGGGATCACGTTCATGGCCAGCGGCGCGGGGAACGGCCCCAGGTCACCGACCGCGGACCGGACGTCGCCGGCCCGCTGCCCGAGCGACCGCGTGCCCGCCACCTTGTCCAGCTGCGCGTAGAGCGCGTCGACGCCCGCCTGGCCCGCGCCGGAGGCGGCCTGGTACGACGCGACCACCAGCTCCTCGAGCCCGAACGCCTGGTGCAGCGCGCCCACGGCCACGATCATCGACAGCGTGGTGCAGTTCGCGTTGGCGATGATCCCCTTGGGCCGGTGAGCCAGCTGCTCCGGGTTGATCTCCGGCACGACCAGCGGGACGTCGGGATCCATCCGGAACGCGCCGGAGTTGTCGACGGCCACCGCGCCGCACTCGGCGGCGGCAGGCGCCCACTGCGCCGAGACCTCGTCGGGCACGTCGAACATGGCGATGTCGATGCCGTCGAACGCGTCCCGGGACAGCGCGATCACCTCGGTATCGCGGCCTCGCACGGCCAGCCGGCGTCCCGCCGAACGCGGCGAGGCGATCAGCCTGATCTCGCCCCAGATGTCTTCGCGGCTGGACAGGATGTCGAGCATCACCGTGCCGACCGCGCCGGTGGCCCCGACCACCGCCAGCGCCGGCCGCCCGGCCAGGCCCGCGCTCACCGGCCGGTCCCCCCGTACACGACGGCCTCGACCTGGTCCGAGTCGAGCTCGAACGCCTTGTGCGTGGCCGTCACGGCCCGGTCCACCTGGTCCTGGTCCACCACCACCGAGATCCTGATCTCCGAGGTGGAGATCATCTCGATGTTCACGCCCGCGTCGGCCAGCGCGCTGAAGAACCGGGCGGTCACGCCCGGGTGGGAGCGCATGCCCGCGCCGATCAACGACACCTTGCCGATCCGGTCGTCGTAGAGCAGTGACTCGAAGCCGACGCTGTGCTGCATCCGCTGCAACGTCGCCATCCCGCGCTGACCATCGTCCCGGGGCAGCGTGAATGAGATGTCGGTCCGGCCGGTGGCCACGGCCGAGATGTTCTGCACGATCATGTCGATATTGATGCCGGCCTCGGCGATGGCGGTGAAGATCCGAGCCGCCTCACCCACCCGGTCCGGCACGCCCACCACGGTGATCTTCGCCTCGCTCCGGTCGTGCGCGACCCCGGAGATGATGGCCTGTTCCATCCCGGCTTCCTCCGCATCGGTGTTCGCGTGGCCGCCCACCCACGTCCCGGCTCGCTCACTGAACGAGGACCGGACGTGGATCGGCACGTCGTAACGCCGCGCGTACTCCACGCACCGGAGCATCAGCACCTTGGCGCCGCACGCGGCCATCTCCAGCATTTCCTCGTAGCTGATTCGCGGGATCCGGCGAGCGTTCATGACGATCCGGGGATCCGCGGTGAAGACGCCGTCGACGTCGGTGTAGATCTCGCAGACGTCCGCGCCCAGGGCCGCCGCCAGCGCGACGGCGGTGGTGTCCGTGCCGCCGCGGCCGAGCGTCGTGACGTCCTTGCTGTCCTGCGAGACGCCCTGGAACCCGGCGACGATGGGAATCGCGCCTGCCGCAAGCGCACTCGAGATGCGCCCCGGCGTCACGTCGATGATCCGGGCCCGGCCGTGCGCGCCGTCGGTGATCACGCCCGCCTGGGACCCGGTGAACGACCGCGCCTCCAGGCCGAGGTTGGCGATCGCCATGGCCAGCAGCGCCATCGAGATCCGCTCCCCCGCGGTCAGCAGCATGTCGAGCTCGCGCGCGGGCGGCAACGGGCTGACCTGGCCGGCCAGCTCGATGAGCTCGTCAGTGGAATCTCCCATCGCGGAGACCGCCACCACCACCTGGTTGCCGCCCTTGTGGGTCCGCACGATCCGCTGCGCGACGCGCTTGATGCCGTCCGCGTCGGCGACCGACGAGCCACCGTATTTCTGCACGATGATCCCCACGAACGGCCGCACCTCCCGGGTCGGAATGGACCTTGAGCTTATCCGCTACAGGCTCGTCCGCTCCTCGGCGACGTCCAGGCTGGCGTGCGCGACCACCGCGTGCAGCGCGCGCAGGGCGGCGCCGCCGTGGGTCCCCCAGTGGTTGAAGTAGGAGTACTGCCACCACCACAGCGCCTCGAGCGACCGGCCCGCCTGGTAGTGCCGGAGCCCGTGGATGAGATCGGCGGCCACCGCCGCCACGTCATCGGAGATCCGGAACGGCAGGCAGGAGGTGTCCTTGTACGGGTCGAACACCTCGGCGTACTCGTCCACCGCGGTCAGCCGGCGAGCCAGGCCGGTCCGCAGCGCGTCCAGGTCGGGGTCGTCGCCCACCTCCGGCTCCCAGTTGCCCGGCAGGATCACGTCCCGGCTGGCGCCCAGCTGGGCGCCGGCGAGCAGGATCTGCGACACCTCGAGCAGCAGCATCGGCACGGTCTCGTCGCCCCCGGTCCGGGCCAGCGCGTCCACCCCGTCGATGAAGTTCTTCACGTTCGCCGCGATCTGATCCGCGATCGGCCGCCATTCGCCCCCCTGAGCTGGCGGTTCAGACATCAAGCAGTCTCCGTCCTTCAAATGCGCGGCCCAGCGTTACCTCATCGGCGTACTCCAGGTCGCCCCCGACCGGCAGTCCGCTCGCGGGCCGGGTAACCCGCAAGCCCATTGGCTTTACCAGCCTAGCGAGAAAGGTGGCGGTTGCCTCCCCCTCGAGGTTCGGATCGGTGGCCAGGATCAGCTCGGTCACCGTGCCGTCGGCCAGCCGGGTCATCAGCTCCTTGATCCGCAGCTCGTCCGGGCCGACCCCGTCGATGGGACTGATGGCGCCGCCGAGCACGTGGTAGCGACCGCGGAACTCGCGGATCTTCTCCACCGCCGCGACGTCCTTGGGCTCCTCCACCACGCAGATCACCGCCTGGTCGCGCCGCGGGTCCAGGCAGATCCGGCACTCGTCGGCTTCGGCCACGTTCCCGCAGGTCCGGCAGAACCGCACCCGCTCGGTGACCTCGATCAGCGCATCGGCCAGCCGCTTGACATCGGCATGGTCGGAGGCCAGCAGGTAAAAGGCGATGCGCTGGGCACCCTTCGGCCCCACCCCGGGCAGGCGCCCGAGTTCGTCGATGAGGTTCTGGATGACCCCTTCGTACACGGCAGTTCCTAGGGTGGGTTCGGGGGAAGAATCTAGGTCTCGCGGTCATCCTCGTCGTCTGGCTCCGGCGCGTGCGGGCCCGGGCCGCCGATGCCGAGGCTGGACAGGTCGAGCCCGCTGGGCAGGTCGAGGCCGCCCGGCATGCCGGGTATCCCGCCGCCGGGCATGCCCGGGATCCCGCCGCCCTGCATGGCCGCCGCGAACGGTCCCATCTGCTGCTGCTGGAGATCTTCGACTGCCCGGTACGCGTCGCGGACCGCCGCGAGCACCAGGTCGGCGATCGTGCGCGCCGTCTCTTCGGCGTCGTCGGTATCCACCGCGGCCGCGGCGATGCTCAGATCGAGCAGCTCGCCCTGGCCGTTGACCGTGGCCTTGACCAGCCCGCCGCCCGCCGTGCCGGTGACCTCGGCGTCGGCCAGCGCCTGCTGGGCGTTCATGAGTTGTTCCTGCATCTGCTGCGCCGCCGCGAACAGCTGCTGCATATCCATCTGGGGATCCACATCGCCCTCCTACCCAGAGCCTACGACCCGCCCGCAGCGGTCAAGCCCACGCCGGGTCGTGTTCGGTCTCGGGACTCAGTCGTCGATCTCGCCGATCACCTGGCCGCCCAGCTCGCGCTGGATCAGGTCCATGCCGGTGAGTTCGGGAACGACGGGCGTTCGGTCGTCGTCGGGCTCGTCGGGGGGGATGTCGTCCGGCGCGAACTCATCGGAGGCGATGTCGTCGGGCGGCGGCTCATCGTGGCGCGGCCGGGACCTGGCCGGGGCGGCCGTGCCCGCGTCGCCCGTCCCGCCCGCCGCGACCGGGCCGGGACCCCCCGGCCCGCCGCTCCGGCCCGGGCTGACGCCCGGATCGGCGCCGGTCACGCCCTTGACCATCACGTTCAGGCCGAATCCGGTGCTCAGCACCCGCTTGAGGTCGGCGTCGCACCCGCTGGTGGTGAAGCCCTTCAGATCTCCGTCCCGGGGGAAACCCAGGGTCAGCAGCCCGTCCTCGAGGGACCGCACGCTCGCGTTGCTGAGCAGGATCCAGGCCACCCGGCGCTCGCGCTTGACCGCGTCCAGGACCGCGCCCCAGTTCTGCCGGAGCGAATCGGCCGAGGCTGATCCGGCTGAGGCTGGCCCGGCTGAGGCTGGCCCGGCTGAGGCTGGCCCGGCCGGGGCCGGCGGCGCCGGGGGCGGAGTGCTGGCTGGGGCCGCGGGCTCGGCCGGCGCGCTGGTCTGGCTGGCTGTGGCCCGGCTCGCGCTGGCGGGGTTTGCGCTGGCGGGGCTCGCTGGGGCTGGGCGCGGTGTGGCCGGCGCGGCGCTCTGGACGGGCGTGGCGGCGGCCTTCCGGTCCGGGGGGGCGGGAACCCGGGTTCGTTCGGAAAAATCGTTGGTACCGGAGTGCGGCGGGGACGGGGGTGAGGCCGGGAGTGGAGCGGGGGTGCCCCGGCCTCCGGACTCCAGCCGCTCCAGCCGGGCGAGCAGCGACTTCTCGTCTGTGCTGGCGGCGGGCAGCAGGACCTGCGCGCACACCAGCTCGAGCAGCAGCCGGGGCGAGGTAGCGCCGCGCATCTGGTCCAGGCCGGTGCTGACGATCTCGGCCGCGCGGGCCAGCCCGGCCTGGCCGAACCGGCCCGCCTGGGCGGCCATCCGCTCGGCCCGGTCCGGGGGCAGGTCCAGCAGCCCGGTCTCGGCCGCGTGCGGCACGGCGGCCAGGATGATCAGGTCCCGGAACCGGTCCAGCAGGTCGGCCGCGAACCGGCGCGGCTCGTGTCCGCCCTCGATGACCCGGTTGACCACGCCGAACACCGCGGCGCCGTCGGCGGTGGCGAACGCGTCCACGATCTCGTCCAGCAGGCTCGCGTCGGTGTAGCCGAGCAGCGCCACCGCGCGCTCGTAGCTGAGCCCGGACTCATCGCTCCCGGCCAGCAGCTGGTCCAGGACGGACAGCGAATCCCGGACCGATCCCGCCCCGGCCCGCGCCACCAGCGCCAGCACCGTGTCCTCGAACGCCACGCCCTCGGCGCGCAGGATGTCCTGCATCAGCTCGCGCAGGATGGAGGGAGGCACCAGGCGGAACGGGTAGTGGTGCGTGCGGGACCGGATGGTCGGGATGACCTTCTCGGGCTCGGTCGTGGCGAAGATGAACTTCAGGTGCGGCGGGGGTTCCTCGACCAGCTTCAGCAGCGCGTTGAACCCCTGCTGGGTCACCATGTGCGCCTCGTCGATGATGTAGATCTTGAAGCGCCCGGACACCGGGGTGTAGAAGGCCCGCTCGCGCAGTTCCCGCGCGTCGTCGACGCCGCCGTGCGAGGCGGCGTCGATCTCGATCACGTCGATGCTGCCCGGCCCGGACGGGGCCAGGGCGACACAGGAATCGCAGACCCCGCAGGGATCGGGCGTGGGCCCGTTCACGCAGTTCAGCGAGCGGGCCAGGATCCGGGCGCTGGACGTCTTGCCGCACCCGCGCGGGCCGCTGAACAGGTAAGCGTGGTTGATCCGGCCGGTGCTCAGCGCCTGCCGCAGCGGGCCGGTGACGTGCTCCTGCCCCTTCACCTCAGCGAACGTGGCCGGGCGGTACTTGCGGTACAGGGCCAAGCTGGACCCGGAAACCTGGGGTGCCCCCTCGCGTTCCGACGCGGCTGCGGCCATCAGCTCATCCTCACCGGTAATGGGAGGACCCCCCGCACACCCGTCAGAGCCCGCGTACCCTTGCTGCCTTCCGGCCCTGGGGGGGTTGGCGGGATAAACGCCGTGCGGGGGGTCACCGGTCAGTGTAGTCAGCCGCGGGACCGGATGGTGCCGTTGCCGCTCACCCGGCCGGCCGCGGGCCCGCTCCATCGGCTCCGGTGTGCCGCCTGCTTGGGGTAAGCTTCCCGGCGGAGGATTCGCCTAGTGGCCTAGGGCGCACGCTTGGAAAGCGTGTTGGGGGCAACCCCTCAAGAGTTCGAATCTCTTATCCTCCGCCAGGAAGCTTCCCGGTCCGGCTACGGGGTCACGAAGGTCCAGAGCTCGCTGGGGTCGGTGGTGGACTGAGTGTTAGCCGCGACGATGGGGCCGCCGTCCGCGGTGGCCTTGAGCACGTCACCGGTCCCGATGTTCGTCCAGCCGTTTCCGTTGAAGTTCCACTGCTGGTCCTGGTCTCCGTTGGCCGTGGCCAGGACGATGTGGTGCCTGACATCCGCCAGCACCTTGTTCGAGGCGACGCCGCCCGGAGCGAACTCGGCGTACTTGTAGTTCTGGCTGACGGTCCCAACCTTGAACCAGAAGAACTCGGCGTTAAAGGCCAGCGGCACCGACGTGCCGATGACCTGGCCGCCGAAGCCGACCGCGATATACAGGTGCGAACCCGACTCCTGCGTGCCGCAGTAGCCGGCGTAGATGCCGTTGGCGCAGTTCCATGTGCTCCCGCCGAACACCGGCGTGCGGAAACTCGCGCTGGCCGCCCCGCTGGTTCCGACCGCCAGACCCGCGGACGCGAGCGCGGCCACGGTAAGCGCGAGAATCTTCTTGCCCTGCCTCATTTGGTTTGCCCTTCTGGATCTGGATTCTGTATCTGCGAATGCTGCGTAGGGAATGTCAGCGAGACCCGTGCCGGCGTCGTGGCGGGCGTTCACGAACGGGAGCGGCGTGCCGTCCCGTCGCCCGCCTGGAAATGCCGCGGCCCGGGCTCAGCCGGGCGGCCGCATGGCCGATAGCAGCCAGGATGCCGGGCGTCTGCAGCGTGCTTGACGCCCAGAAAACGTTGAGCGACGAGCTTTGCGGTCGAACCCGGACAGCCTTTACCGCACCGTCGGCCATCTTCTCCCCCTATTGCCTGAGCATGGTCAGGCGTTGCCCCCACGGCGACCGCATCGTGCGATGAAGCCCGCCCCTCCACCTACCCAGACGCGCGCGGAATAAAGCCGGTTTACGGTCTCGCACCCCGTCACGGAGCGTAAATAAAAGCACTGCAGATCAATCAGTTTTACGCCGTGTCACTTCAGGTGCCCAGCTCAGAGAGCTATTAAACCGACACGGTCAGTGACCGATCCGGGAATCATCCTTTCTGCCGAATTAATTGCTTAAGGGTGATTTGGCTCGACATCATGCGGTCGGTTTCGCGACAATTAGACACCTTTGTCTTGCCGGTATCATTTCGATAACGTCGGCCAGCGTTATCCCGCGGCGGGGCTACTTCTTTGGCGGCGCAGTGGGCGGGGCAGTTGGCGATTTGACCGGCTGCGCCTTCTGCTGGGCGGCGGCGCTGGCGGCCGCGGCGTCGGCCCGGGCGGCCTGCACGGCTAGCTGCGGGGTCATCCAGGCCAGCATCGGGCCGAGGGCCGCGCGCCACACGCTGCCCTGGTGGCCGCCGTCCGGGACGACCATCAACGGCACGTTCACCGGCCGGTTCTGCAGCAGCAGCCGGTTCTGCACCAGCAACCGGGTCTGTACCAGCTGCCGGAAGTTCGCCGCCGCGCTGACGTCCTGCTTGTCCTGGACGCCGGCCGCGAGCCAGAAGGCGGGCAGCCGGACCGCGAGCGGCACCTTGGTGATGTACGCGATGGGCGAGTTGATCAGCTGGAGCGCCTGGTGCCCGGCGAACACGTTGACCGTGACCGGCTTTCCGCCCGGCTTGTTGCCCGTGGGTACCTGGCTCTGGATGGGAGCGAAGTACCCGGACATGATGCCCGCGGCCCCGAAGCGGTCCGGCTCTTGCATCGCGATGTTGGCCGCGCAGTACCCGCCCTCCGAATAGCCCGCCACGCCCCAGGCCGGGCCGGGCGCCTGGACGCGCACGAAGCGGGCCAGGTAGTCCGGCACATCCTGGGCGACGAAGGTCATGTCCTGGATGCCGCCCGGGTTGTTCAGGCACTGCAGCCCGTACTGCTGGCCGCCGTCGGTGTCGGGCATGACCAGGACCGCGGCGTCGGACGGGTGGGCCTCGAGCAGGCTGAGATAGGTCGGGATCACGTCCAGCACGGACAGCCAGGCCTGCGGGTTGCCCGGCGAGCCGTGCAGCAGCTCGATGGCCGGGAACTTGTAGTGCGCGTAGGCCTTCTGGAAGTACTGCGGCGGGAGGTAGACGTACACGTTGCGGGCCAGGCGGCTGCGCTGCCCCACGATCGTCGTCTGGAACAGGTAGCCGACCTGGGCGTCTTCGGCGGTGCTGGTGACCCGGCCGATGTCCTTGTCGAACTGCCGGTTGGACCCGGCGGCCACCGCGTACTTGGGAATGCTGCTCGCGCCCTGGCCGGTGAGATCGCTGATCATTCCGCCCCAGGTCTGGTAATAGTCGTAGAACTTATTGACCGAGGCAATTCCGAACGCCATGGCCGGGACGAACGCCAGGCACGCCGCCAGCACTCTGAACACGACCTGCTTGGCCATGGCCACCCAGACGATCAATGCCGCGAAGATCACCATCAGAAGCAGAAAGAACCCGGCTCCCTGCGGTTCGAAACACTCGGATCTCCTCGCCGGACCGTGGCCAGTGGGGTGGTTCGCCCAACCAGGACGGGCCATACCCGCGCACAGCCGCATGATCACTTGTGCGAACGTCCGAGACGTGACATTGAGTTCCCCGGCGAGCACGTCGAACGTGCTCGCGGCCCCAGTTCAGCGGTGGAGGTGGGATTTGAACCCACGGAGGGGTTGCCCCCTCACACGCTTTCGAGGCGTGCGCCCTCGGCCACTAGGCGACTCCACCGTGGGCGAGCTTACCCGAACCGGGGCCGGGCGGGGAGGGGCTAGCCGCCATGCTGCCTGCGGGCGGCGAAGAAATCGCGCAGCACGGCGCCGCACTCCTGCGCCAGGACGCCGCCGATGACTTCCGGCCGGTGGTTCAGGCGCCGGTCCCTGAGTACGTCCCACAGCGAGCCCACCGCGCCGGCCTTCGGATCCTCGGCTCCGTAGACCAGCCGGCCGAGCCGGGCCAGGGTCACCGCGCCCGCGCACATGGTGCACGGCTCCAGCGTCACGACCAGGGTCAGGCCGGTCAGGCGCCAGCTGCCCAGGGCCCGGGCGGCCTGCCGGATCGCGACCATCTCGGCGTGCGCGGTGGGGTCGCGGTCCGCCTCGCGGCGATTGCGCGCCCGCGCGAGCACCGTGCCCGCCTCGTCCAGGATCACCGCGCCGACGGGCACGTCGGTCCAGGCCTGCTCTGACCCCCCGGTGACCGCCTCGGCCAGCGCGAGCCGCATCGCGGGCTCGAAGCTCGCGACGTAACCGGTCACGGGCCGAGCGCACGATCCAGGGCCTGCTCCACCGCTTCCCCGAACCGCAGCCGTTCGGCGATGCCGGCCACGGCGTCCTCAGGGTACAGATCGAGATCGGCCGCGACGGCGCCGAGTTCCATCTCCTCCAGCCCGAGATCGGCGAAGATGGACAGATCGCCCGCCGGGAGCACCTGATCGAGATCGTCGTCCGACGGCACCGGGATGTCCAGCGCCTCGAGTACCTGGCGGGCCAGCGGATAGTCCACCGCCGCGGTGAGGTCGGACAGGAACATGGACACGTCCTCGCCGATGATCCTGACCGCCAGCCAGAAGTCATCGCCGACGCCGGCGAAGCCGATGGTGCCCCCCATGCTCGGCTGCTGGCGCAGCGCCTGTACCAGACCGTCCAGATCGGCGGTGACCGCAGCGGGCAGCGCGTCGGCTTCCCACTGATCTTCTTCCCGGTAGACGATGACAGCGAAGTCCGTCTCACCCATGTCGGACATGGTCACTGCACCAGCATGCTCTGCACGGAGGGAATGGTGTCAGATAGGCACCGGTCGCCGCGGCAAAATCGCCGATCAGGCCGGCTGGCGGGCGCGGGCCGCGTGAGCTGCGCCGGCGTGGCCGACCGCGCACTCCTGGCAACTATCCGGCATACTGGGGCGGGGAACGGGGCATACTGACGCCGACACGGCAGCTTCACCCCGCTTACGTTGGCCCGTATTTCGGATCAAGCTAACATTGGTTCTCTGACGACTAGGACGAGTCCGGGCGCCTTTGGGAGGCGACGTGAATCTTAAGACAGTCCTCGGGTGGCTCGCCGTCGCCTTCATCATTTGGTGGATCATTGAAGCTCCCAGCAGCGCCGCTCACGTGGTGCACAACATCGGGACCTTCCTGACCTCAGCGGCTCACGGAATTTCCGTCTTCTTCGCTTCGCTTTAAGGCACGGTGCTCGGATGAGGCTGGCCCCGAACACCGACACGGTCCCGGCCTCGGTCAACAGGTACCTCCTGCCCCATGAGCGCCAGGTCATCAGCGTCCATGAACATCCGGCTGTGCTCATCGGGCCGATCGCCCTGGTCCTGCTCGGGCTCGCGATCGCGGGCTTTCTGAGCAATACGGTCACGCACGGAAACAGCACCGCCATCTTGATCATCTGGGGCGCGTGGGCGCTGCTGCTGCTGTGGTTCGTGTTCAAGATCTGGGACTGGTCCGTCAACTACTTCGTGGTCACGTCCCACCGGCTGATCCTCGCTAGGGGCTTCATCGTCCGCAAGATAGGCATGCTCCCGCTCACCAAGGTGACGGACATGAGCTTCCAGCGGACCACGATCGGCCGGATCCTCGGCTACGGGGAGTTCATCGTGGAGTCGGCCGGGCAGGACCAGGCGCTGCGGAACGTCAAGTTCATCCCGTATCCCGAGCAGCTCTACCTCGAGGTGTGCGGCCTGATCTTCAAAGACGAGGAACAATCGGCGGACGCCAGCGACGTGGCCTCCGAGCTCGCGCAGGTCCTGACCCGCTGGCTCAACCAGAACAACCGGCGGGACAAGCGGGACGACTAGCCCGGTTACACGGTCACGAGCACCACTCCGGCCGCCGCGAGCAGCAATCCCGCCCGCTGCAGCCAGCGCATCCGCTCGCCGAGCACGACCCGGGCCAGCAGCACCGTCATCCCCGGGTACAGCGACGTGATCACCACGGCCAGCCCGAACAGGCCGGCCCGGGTGGCCAGGACGTAGCAGACGTTGGCCGCGGCATCGATCGCCCCGGAGGCCAGCGCGATGCCGGTGATTCCGCCCCGGCCCCACGGCGGCCGGGTCCGGGTGGCCAGGGCGATGCCGAAGGCGACCGCGGTTCCGGCCGACCGGGAGATCGCGACCGGCCAGAGCACCCCGGACTGGCCCGCGTTCTTGAGGAAGATGAAGAACAGCCCGAAGCCGGCCCCGGCCGCGGCGCCGTAGCCGAGCGCCCGCAGCCGCTCCGGGGTGATCAGGCGCCTCCCGTCGCCGTGATCCGCGGGCTGCGCGCTGACCAGGACGACGGCCACCAGGCAGATCAGGCCGCCCGCGATCACGGTGGCGGCCGGCCGTTCGCCGCCCACGATCGCCACGCCCACCGGCAGCACCGCCGAGACCAGGGCCGCGACCGGCGCCACGACGCTGATCGGGGCGGTGGCGAAGCCCGCGTAGAACGCCACCAGGCCGCCCGCGCCGCAGACCCCCGAGGCCGCCGCCCAGCCGACGGCGCTCCAGTCCCCCACCGAGGCGGGCGAGCCGAGCCCGCCATGCCCCAGCAGCCCGCCGATGGCCGGCACCTGGCCGAGCAGCGCGACCACGACCATGACGACCGCGCCTGCCGGGACGGTCAGCGCCAGGACCGCGAACACGCTGGCCCGCCGGGACGCCACCCCGCCGAGAAAATCGGCGGTCCCGTAGAGCACGGCGGCGGCCAGTGCCAGGATCGTCACCATGGCCGGGCTCCCGGGAAGGCCGGACAGCGGTCGGAATACTGACACATATAGTTCATCCTAACGACCGGCGGCTCGCGCGGAAAGGTAATTATGACGGGCACCCCCGACCTGACGACCGCCGTGGCGCGCACCCTGCAGGCGCTGCGTGCCGATCGCGGCTGGTCCCTGGACCAGCTCGCCGCGCGCTCCGGGGTCAGCAAGGGCGTGCTGGTGGCGCTCGAGCAGGGCCGGTCCAACCCCAACCTGGCCACGCTGGCCCGGATCAGCGACGCGTTCGGCGTTCCCGTCACGCAGCTCGTCGACGTGGGCGGCGAGCCGGCCATCCGGATCAGCAGCCCGGACGCCTCGCGCGTCCTGTGGCGCGGGCCGTCCGGCGGCACCGGCACCATCATCGGCGCCACCGACCCGCCCTGGGCGGTGGAGCTATGGCGCTGGGAGGTGATGCCGGGCGAGGAGTTCGGCGGCGACGCGCACGCGCCGGCCACCCGCGAGATGGTCTGGGTCGAGGCGGGCCGCCTGACCCTGACCGTCGCCGGGGAACGGCATGTCGTCGAGCCGGGCCAGTGCGCCCGGTTCCCGGCCAGCCGCCCGCACCGCTACGGCAACGACGGCCCGGAGCCGGCCCGGTTCACCATGGTCGTGGTCATCCCGCCGGCCCAGGGATAACAGCTCGGCGGGCTGGATCCCGGTGTCCACGCCGATAAGCCAGTCCCGCGCCGCGATGGCGGACCCGCGGGCGCCGGCCATGTCGAGGTCGGGCACCAAGGCGATCTCCGCGGCCCGGGATTGCTCCTCGCGCAGCACGGTACTGGCCCGGACCTCGGCCAGGAACCAGTCGCGGAAGTGCGGCGCGGCCTCCACGACACCGCCGCCCAGGAAGTAGGCGCCGGGATCGAAGAAGTTGGCGGCGATGGTGAACAGCCGCCCCAGGGCGATGGCCTGCTGACGGAAGATGGCCAGGGCCAGGGCGTCGCCCTGCTCGCCGTAGTGCCGGATCTGCTTGGCCGCCTGGCCCAGGGGCAGGCTGGCGACCGGGTGGTCCGGGTACCTGGTGAGCCAGTAGGGCAGCAGGTTCTTCGTGATCCCGGTGAGCGAGGCCACGCTCTCCGCATCGCCGAACTGCCCGCAGTTGCAGCCAGGCGTCGGCTGACCCGGGTCCAGCAGGCCGTCCAGCGGAATCGGGACATGGCCGAGCTCCCCGGCCATCCCGGCCGCGCCCTTGATCACCCGCCCGGCCTCGACCAGGCCGCCGCCGAGCCCGGTGCCCACGATCGCGGACACCGAGCTGTGCCGCGCCGACTGCACGCCGAACCGCACGTGGTGCGCGTACAGCGCGGCCGCGTTCCCGTCGTTGTTGTAGATGACCGGCAGCCCGACCCGCTCGGCCAGCGCGCCCCGGATATCGAAGCCGCCCCAGCCGGCGTCACCGAAGTTCGTCGCGCCCTTGGAGGAGATGACGCCGTCGGCGCTGGCCGGGCCGGGCGTGTCCAGGCCGATCGCGCGCACCGCCGCGAGCGGCACGCCGGTCAGCGCGAGGACCTGCTCCACCGCGTCGATCAGGGACTGGATGGCCTTGTCCGGACCCTCCCTGACGTTGCTGGCCACTTCCGCCATCTGGTCGAGGAGGAACCGGCCCTCGGAGTCGAGAATCGTCCCGTTGTTCGTCGTGCCGCCGTTATCCAGGCCCACGACCACCCAGTCGACTGGCATACGTCCTCCTCGTCCGGCCGCTGAACCCCGGTTCAGTCTAGGGAAATGCGTTAGCGGAGAGCAATATCGGCGCTGGCGCTAACCCCGGGCCTCGTGCTGGCACTATAAAGCGTGGCTTCCCCATTGACTCCGCCGAGCGACGCCGAGCTGGTCGCGGCCGCCCGCGCGGGAGACGTGGAGGCCTTCGCATGCCTGGTCGGCCGGCACCGGGCCCTGGTGGTGGCGATGGCCGGGCGGCTGCTCGGCGCGGACGATCCGGTCGCCGACGTCACCCAGGAGGCAACGGTGACGGCCCTGGTCAGTCTGGGACGGCTGCGTTCTCCTGGGCAGTTCGGCGCCTGGTACGCGGGAATCACCCTGAACGTGGCGCGCCGCCTGCTCCGGGAAACCCCGGCCTGCCCGTTGCCGTTGCCGCTGCCGGAGGAGCATCCCGACGACCGGCCCGGTCCGGCCGAGCAGGCCGAAGCCGCCGACGTGACCCGGCGGGTCCGGGCGGCGGTCGCGACGCTGGCGCCGGGTCAGCGGGCGGCGGTGCTCGCCTTCTACTGGCAGGGACTGACTCACGTCGAGTCCGCGGCCGAACTCGGGATTACCGTCGGGGCGGTCAAGGCCCGGCTGCATCAGGCGCGCGCCGCGCTGGCCCCTCAGCTCGCGGCGTGTATCGGTGACGACAAGGAGGTATCACGGATGACGGCTGCCGCCGAACCCGGCTGGGTGGACGCAGAGGTGATCGACGTCTGCCGGGCCGACGGGCCGGACGACCCGCTGCGCCGGCCGCACATCGTCGTGCTCCGGGAGCGCGACGGCACCCGCCGGCTTCCGATGTACACCGGGGCGACCGAGGCGGTCGCGCTGGCCTGCAGCCTGGAGGCGACCGAGATGCCCCGGCCGATGACGTACCAGCTGGCCGCGAACCTGCTCACCGCGGCCGGGTCACGGCTGACCGAGGTGCGGATCACCCGGCTGACCGAAGGCGTCTTCTACGCCGTGGTGGTGGTCGAGGGCCCGGGCGGGGTGGTCGAGGTCGACGCCCGTCCGAGCGACGCGCTCAATCTCGCCGTGGTGTCCGGCACGCCGGTCCGGGTCAACGCCGCGGTGCTCGAGTGATCCGCGAGGTCGACGCGCATCCAGAATGGGAGCAGTACCCGGCGCGGATGCCGGACCTGGCCGCCGAGGAGCGCCAGCGCCGGACTGATTTCCGGCTTCCGCTCGCCCGCAGGAGCCCCAAGGCGAGGACCGCTGGCCGGGCTCAGTAGGCGCGGGCGAAGATCACCCGCTTGCCGTAGGCGGACGGCTTGCCGCAGCGGATGCACGGGCCCTGCTCGGGTTCGCCCGCCAGCGGGATGCAGCGGGGCGTGGCCGCGGTTTCCGCCTTGATCTCGTCGTCACAAGCCTGATCACCGCAGTTCAGCGCCAGTGCCCAGCCGGCCGCCACGGCGGCGGCGAACTCGGGCCAGGAATTGACCGTGACGGTATGGTCGTCGCGGAAGTCGGCGGCCCGCCGCGCCAGCATGGCCTGGAACGCGGCCAGCTCGGCAGCCAGCAGGCCGGGCGCCGCGTCGAGCGGGATGGCCTCCTTGGCCGCGTCCGGCTGCGGGTAACTCAGGCGGCGGGACATCAGCGCGGTGCCGGCGGCCAGGTCCCGCGGGCCGAGTTCGAGCCGGATCGGCACGCCGCGCATCTCCCAGTCGTTGAACTTGAAGCCCGGCGACACCTGCGGCCGGTCGTCCACGTGCGTGCGGATGCCCGCGCGGCGCAGCGCGGCGGCCAGTTCGGTCGCGGCGGCCACCGTGGCCTCGGCCTGCTCCCCGCGCCCGATCGGGACGATCACCACCTGGTAGGGCGCCACGGCCGGCGGCAGCACCAGGCCCTTGTCGTCGCCGTGGGTCATGATCAGGCCGCCGACCATCCGGGTGCTCATGCCCCAGGAGGTGGTGTGACACAGCTCGGCGGTGCCGCTCTCACCGGTATAGGTGATGCCGAACGCCGCCGCGAAGTTCGTTCCCATGAAGTGCGAGGTGCCCGACTGCAGGGCGCGCCCGTCCCGCATCATGGCCTCGATGGTGAACGTGCGCTCGGCTCCGGCGAACCTCTCTCCCGGCGTCTTCTCGCCCGGCACGGTGGCCATGGCCGCGACCTGGCTCGCGACGTCCTGGTAAAAGCCCAGCGCCAGCATGGTCTCGGCGATGGCGTCGGCCGCGGTGGCGTGCGCGGTGTGGCCTTCCTGCCAGAGGAACTCGCTGGTGCGCAGGAACATCCGGGGCCGCAGCTCCCACCGGAGCACGTTGGCCCACTGGTTCAGCAGCAGCGGCAGATCCCGGTGCGAGCTGATCCACTTGGCCATCATCTCCCCGATGATCGTTTCCGACGTCGGCCGGATGACCAGCGGCTCCTCCAGTTCCTTGCCGCCCGCGTGGGTGACCGTGAACAGCTCGGGCGCGAACCCCTCGATGTGCTCGGCCTCGCGCTGCATATAGCTCTGCGGGATAAGCAGCGGGAAGTAGGCGTTCTGGTGCCCGGTGGCCTTGATCCGCCCGTCCAGGTCCGCCTGCAGCAGCTCCCAGATCCGGTAGCCGTACGGCCTGATCACCATGCTGCCGCGGACCGGCCCCCGGTCCACCAGCTCGGCGCGGAAGACCACGTCGTTGTACCAGGCGGAGAAGTCCTCGCTCTGCGGGGTAACGCTGCGCTCGTCACGGGCCATGACCATGAGGCTACCGAGCCGGGTGTTTCCGCCCAACCGCATTAACGGCGTCCTGCCCCGCGGAGATCATCGAGGCCCCTTCCATCTGAGGCTGCTGGCTACGAAGGTGCATCGGCCTTACGCCGGCCTGGACCGTATCGCGGGAAGTGAATCACAGAAGATTCTTGTGGCGGGTTGACTATGACATCCCGGACCTTGGAGCGTCTCCAGCGAAGAACGTCCTGCAAGAGAAGCTCACCGTCAGGCTCGGCAGCGGCCACGATCGCCGCTGCCAGCTCGTTCCTGCGTGTCCCCGCGCCCGCCTCGTTAGCTAGCTCGACGAGCTGGTCAAGACGGCGGTCTGCCGGTAGCGGCCAGCTGATACCGGACTGTTTGGGCACCGCGGTACTCGCCTTGATGTCAGACTCAAGGTGTATGCCTCTGTCTTCATCCTTCAAAGTGTTCCGCCATCGGCGTGTCTTCCACGTGCTAACTAGTTAGGCGGTATCTTGGTCGTACCT
Source organism: uncultured Actinomycetes bacterium (assembly GCA_963822765.1). Lineage (GTDB taxonomy): Bacteria > Actinomycetota > Actinomycetes > Streptosporangiales > Streptosporangiaceae > Palsa-504. The sequence continues at coordinate 60,556 of CAWGJL010000038.1, forward strand.
AGCAGGTATATACAATGATGCCATACGGACGCAGCTGTGCCTTAGGTGGTGGAGATGTACGCCGCAGACCTAGCTGATCCTCTTCTAGACGTCCGCAACGTCGTTGAGAGCTTCCGGAGCTACCACGTCATCCCCCCGGGCTGGGATGAGACTCTCCGTGACGCCATCGCCGCACTGAGCCGACTTCAAGCTCCGGATCAGGTCAACACTGTTCTCTCAGCGTTGTTGCCCGCCCTGGACTTGTTGGTGACTGACGGTCTTGATAGCTCCCCTCTAGTCGTTGAGAAGGTCGCTACGCAAGTAGTTAATATCCTGAAAGAAACCACGATTCCCGGGCCGACCCCCGAGGATGACGACTGGTCCTTCGGAGAGGCTAACGCCTCCTAGTACGGGCGGGGCAGATCCCAAAAATCTCTTGCGCCCCGGCTTCACGCGCCGCTTTTGCGACCGCCGCCATACTTCCGCCGGACCTGAATACATCGTCGACTATCAACGCCGAGCGGCCACGGATCTCAGTCGGGACGATGAATTCATCACTGAAGAACATCGCGCGTTCCATCGGGCTAAGGGACTTAGCCTCGGGCCTAAACTCGGATTGGGCGGTAACCCTGAGGTTCGGCATCCTCAGGTACTTGGCTACGGTAGCTGCTAGGCGAGGTCCGAATGAGACAACGTTACGGTCGTGGCCAGGGACGTTTAGGATGACTTCGACACTATTCATTATGGCATGCCTGCTAATGGCATTGCAGATTCGGCCTGCAAGATTTCGCCCGGCTATGCCCTTCTGCTCTTCCTGGGTCTTATAGAGATACTTGCCTCGGTATACAAGCTCTCCTATCTCCGTATTTGGCCAGTCACGAGGGTCCACGCCATCCACTGGGATCTTGTACCAGTCGAGCGCTATGGCGAAATTGATCGGTGGCAAGCACGGCAGGGATAGAACCCCGCCGAGCAGATCCAGCAGCTGCCGCACCTCGCGCTTCATGGTGCCGCCTGGTGAGGACAGCTCATGAGTCCACTCACTAGCCCCACTTGCTGGGTCGGCTGTGCTCTGATACTCAGGTGCGACGGCCTGGACCTGCTCCATAACTTCGATCGGTCCTCTGAGACGCAGTACGTGACCACCGTCTGCGCGCGCGACTTCCCATCGCTCGAGCCGGTTACCCCGTGGATCGGGGTAGAACGGGGTGTAACTGACGAACTCGGACATTCAAGCCTCGACATGCACGTACCCATGCGCTCTGCTCATAGTGGACCATCCAGATCTCGTAGGCGAGTCGTGATACGCCGTACAGTCACGCGACTTGTGCTTGCTTGCGAGTCACCCGCTAGACTATGATCGAATCTGGGTGCGAATGATTGCTTCGATCAGCTATTTTGCGGAGCGGTGTCATGGATGAGTTCACCAGGCTCCTACTCGCCGTGGTGGCTTCCCGTCATGGAGATGCTCGCCTCACGGCCCGCGCCCGGGAACTCGGAACCACCGCCTTTACTGATCTGCTGCATGGCATCTCCCGGGCTGAGCAAGAGCGAGTTGATGAAGAGGCCTCCGAGCTGTCCGACCGTGGTGTTGGCGCGGCGCTGTTCGGGTCGCCGGAATACCCTCGCCTGCTGAGCCGTGTGCGTGCCGCGCCACCCTTCTTGTTCTATACGGGAGCCGTGGACCTGCTGGCTGCTCATGGTATTGGTGTGTGCGGTTCACGAAATGCCTCGGACGAGGGCTTGCGCGCAGCGGCAGCTTGCGGTGAAGTAGCAACTCAGCACGGCCTGACGGTCGTCTCTGGATATGCTCGTGGCGTCGATACCATAGCTCACGTTTCAGCTCTATCTTCCGGCGGGAGCACCGTTATCGTTCTTCCTGAAGGAATAAACCATTTCCGCGTGAAGCCCGGGCCTGTCGCTGACGCATGGAACAAAGAGCGCGTGCTTGTTGTGTCGCAATTTTCGCCGGGCAGACCATGGAGCGCAGGCAACGCCATGGCTAGAAACAAGGCGATAATCGGTCTTTCGCTCGCCCTCGTCGTAGTAGAGGCTAGCGAAAAAGGCGGTACCCTTTCAGCAGGCACCAAGGCGCTTCAGTTGAATAAGCCGGTCCTGGCGCTAGAGTTTACTATAAACCCGCTTGGCAATGCAGAGTTGATACGTCGCGGAGCCGTCTCAATCCGCGACCGCGCGGAGCTGCGTGCACGACTTATGGAATTGGTCAAGGACCCTCAGGGAAATCAGCTCTCGATGATTTAGCGCCATGATTGCCCGGACAATGCTGCCTCCGTCTCTCCGCCCGAAGTTAAGTCGCTCGCATCGGTCATTCTCACGGAGCGGACGGCCGCCCTTTGCGGATGGGGCGGAGCGGCTATCCGCCCAGCGGGGGGTACTTATCCAGGATCGCCTGCACGGCGCAAGCTCATCGCGTCGTCCAGCATCGCCGTCGGTCGGGGCCCGGTCTGCCGCGCCAAGGTCCGCAAGGCCGCCCAGTTCCACGGCTGGCATGTCGACAACAAGCGACACGGAAATCAGCCCTGCCCAGGACACAGATCAGCCACAACTCCGCCACGGCCTACTGTCCCGCGTGCACCGCGGCCGGGATCGCCGCGTCACCTGACGGGACATCCAACCGAAAGGGACGCGCATGAGGCATATACCTGCCGCCGCCAGCATCACCGTAGCCGCTTTAATCGCAACGGCGGCCTGTCGAGCACACCGCGGCGCCGACGACCAGCGCAGCTACCACGGGCGGCGCGATGCCCACAGCGGCCGACAGATCCCCCCGCGCTGCAGCCCAGCAGGAAACCGCGGCCGCGGCGGCGGCCGGCGCGAAACAGTACTTCGGCCTGTACTCGGCTGGTCAGTTCGCTCTCTCGTGGACGCTGCTCGCTCCGTCCGCGCAGGCCTCGGTCAGCAAAGCGACCTGGGTGGCAGTGCATAGAGGCTGCCCGGCCCAGGCCGCCGGTCTTGCCTGCGAGGTCAAGGACACGACGGTGACCGGCAACACCGCGGTCGTCACCGTGTCCCTGGCCGGCGCCGCGGCGTTGACCGGGCCGAAGGCGGTCCCCGCAGGTTAGCGTCCGCGCCGAGCCCGCGGGCGGCGTCGGGCGCTTCGGCGAGAGTTACGATCCCGGCGCTTGCGCCGACCATGAGGGATCCTGGCTGGCTAGCGCGGCGCTTATGCGGCGGTCCGCCGCGAGATGGGCGAGACCCTGGTCGCCGGCCTTCAGCAGGAACCCGGCGGTGACATGGTAGGCATCGGCCGAAAGCGCGTATGCGCGGAGCCTCGCGTCACCAGCGAGGGTCACGCACGCCGCATGGAGACCGGCGAGAAGCGCGGGGAACCGGCTGACGAGGTTCGAGTACTGGCACGCCTGATACTGGCTCCTGGCGCGGCTGACGTTGCGGGAAAGGATCGCCAGATCGGAGGCTACTGTTGGTTCGGCCTCGGTGCCGGTTATCTGTTCGGTGAGCATGAGCGCCAGCGGCACGGTATCGGCTTGAGGGTGCGTGCCGCGAGCGCCCCGGCCGGCTGGCACGCCGCGTTACCGCAACCGAGGGCCCGACCTCGAGCGCTTCGCCGACAACCACGCCTACGAGATCGCCGAACGTTACGCAGTAAGCGACTCGGCCTGCAAGAACGGCGGCGGCGCGGAAACCCGGACACGCTCAAGCGGGCACTCGACGACGCCCATGCGGGCGAGTTCTCCGTGCTGTTCGTGTAGGCATTGGACCGGATCGTCCGCGAGGGAGCTGAAGACGCACTCCGTATCTTCCGCCAGAGCGGCGATGCGCGATGACCGGCGTGCGTGCACTGTGCGTGCGTGCGTGCGGGCCTGGGAGAGCGCTCAGGAGATCTCCAGGCGGAAGGCCGTTCTGAGAATCCCCTAGAAGCTGCGGAGGATCGGGGATTTGAACCCCGGAGGGTGTTGCCACCCAACCGCATTAGCAGTGCGGCGCCATAGACCGGACTAGGCGAATCCTCCACCCGCACCAGCAGGTGCGGTGGGCCATAGCGTACCGGGAGTGGCTCCGCCCGGCAAAGCGATCTCACCCGAGCGTCAGCGCACCTCGATGACCTCGTAGTCGCCGCCGAGGTAGGCCTCGCGCATGGTCCGCTTGGAGAACTTGCCCACGCTGGTCTTGGGGACCTCGGCGACGAAGCACCAGCGCTCGGGCAGCTGCCAGCGCGGGATCTGCTCGGCCATGAAGGCGCGGAGCTTCTCCGCGGTAACGTCGGCGCCGGACCGCAGCACGACCGCCGCGAGCGGCCGCTCACCCCAGCGGTCGTCGGCGACCCCGATCACCGCGGCCTCGGCCACGTCGGGGTGGGCCATCAGGACGTTCTCCAGCTCCATGGAGGAGATCCACTCGCCGCCGGACTTGATCACGTCCTTGGCCCGGTCGGTCAGCCGGATGAAGCCCTGCTCGTCCAGCGTCCCCACGTCCCCGGTCCGCAGCCAGCCGTCGTGGAACTTGCCCGGGTCGTCGTCCTTGTAGTACGACCCGGTGATCCAGGGGCCGCGGACCTCGACCTCGCCGACCGCTTCGCCGTCGGAGGGAAGCAGGGCCCCGCCGTCTCCGGCCAGCCGCGCCTCCACGGCGCAGAACACCCGGCCCTGGCTGTCCCGGTACGACCACTCCTCCTCCTTGCTGACGCCGGGCGGCGGGTTGGCCACGCTGGCCAGCGGCGAGGTCTCCGTCATGCCCCAGGCCTGCAGCAGCCGGACGCCGAGCTCCTGTTCGTACCTGACCTGCAGCGCGTGCGGGACCGCGGAACCGCCCGCGATGACCAGGCGCAGCGAGGACAGGTCGCCCCCCTCGGTCCGCATGTGGGTGAGCACGCCCGCCCAGATGGTCGGCACCCCGCCGGCCACGGTGACCCGCTCGTCGCCGATCAGCCGGACCAGCGCGGCGGGCTGCAGGTACCGGTCGGGCATGATCAGAGCCGCGCCGGACAGCAGCCCGGCGTAGGCCAGGCCCCAGGCGTTGGCGTGGAACATGGGCACGACCGGGAGCACCCGGTCGCGTTCGGACAGGCCGAAGGCGTTCCCGAGGCAGGCGCCCATCGAGTGCAGGTAGCTGGAGCGGTGGCTGTAGACGATCCCCTTGGGGTGCCCGGTGGTCCCGCTGGTGTAGCACATGGCCGCGGCCGAGAACTCGTCCAGCTCGGGCCAGTCGAAGGAGTCCGGCTCGGCGGCCAGCAGTTCCTCGTACTCGTGCACGGCCACCCCGGTGAGCTCGGCCGCCCCGGGCGTCTGGCCGAGCGGCGCGCCGGACACGATCACGTGCTTGACGGCGGGCGCGTGCGGCAGGACCTCGGCGAACTTCGAGACCAGCGAGGCGTCCACGATGACGGCGTAGTCGTCGGCGTGGGTGGCGATGTAGCCGACCTCGGCCGGGGCCAGCCGGATGTTCAGGGTGTGCAGCACCGCGCCCATCGACGGTACGGCCAGGTACGCCTCGAGGTGCTCGGCGTTGTTCCACATGAAGGTGCCCACGCGCTGGTCGGCATCGACGCCCAGGCGGCGCAGCGCATTGGCCAGCCGCGCGGCACGCCGGCCCGCCTCGGCGTAGGTGCGTCGCCGGGAGCCGTCCTCGGTGCAGGTGACGACCTCCCGATCACCGAATACCGACGTTCCGTAGCGCATGATCGACGCGATCGTCAGCGGGATGTCCATGATCGTGCTGCGCACCGGCTACCTCCTGTGGGTGCTGACCTGCATACCTGATAGTGCCATGAGTCAGGCGGCCCGCAGTAGACCTCGCGAAGCCGCAATTAATAGCCACCCATACCGATAAAGCCGGATAAGTCGTGACTTGCGGGATTAAGGCTAAGCGCCGGAATCCTCGCCGAGTTCGGCGTCAATACGCAGCCGGGCGACCGCGCGGGAAACGGTGCTTTTCACCGTGCCCAGGCTAACGCCGAGCAGCGCGGCGATCTCCGGCTCGGTCATGTCCTCGAAATACCTGAGCATGACCGCGGCGCGCATCCGCTGCGGCAGCCGGTCCAGGGCGTGCCGGACCACCTCGGCGAGGTCGCTGTCGCGCGCGGGATCCGCCACGGCCTGATCCGGCAGCTCGTCGGTGGGGAACTCTTCCAGCTTGCGGCGCCGCCACCACGAGATGTGGGTGTTGATCATCGCGCGCCGGACGTAGGCGTCGAGGGCGGCGCGGTCGTTGATCTTGTGCCAGGCCAGGTACGTGTTGGCCAGGGCGGCCTGGACCAGGTCCTCGGCGTCAGCCCGGTTGCCGGTGAGCATGACCGCGATCCTGAGCAGGGCCGTCCCGCGGGCGAGTACGTAGTCACGGAACGCGGCATCGTCGCTGGCCCGAGAATTCTCGTGATCACCGGCGAGGCTCATGGCGACTACCTTACTTAAAGTGCTGTCTCCACTACGCAATGTGCACAAGATAGGGTCCGCGAGCGCCGGTCCCACGTATCCTTCGCGGATGTATCTCTCTGTCCTCACGGACAATTGTGTGTGAATGACTTGACGTAACTGTCCGCACCAAGCATGGTCATACTCGAGGCGCATGCAATCCCACGGAGGGCAAGTGCGGCATTTGGCTGACATTCCCCGTTGGTGCGACGATGTCACGGACTCGACCGGTCCGGGACGATTCGCACGCAGATCGTTGCTTAAGGCAGCGGTGCTGGGGCGGCGCGACGAGCCGGGGCATCCGCTCGCCGCGACGGGGGAAGATGTCGAGGTCGCCGGGAACATCTTGGTCTACGCGGTCACCGGCCGGATCCTGGACGTCAGCCCGCACGTTCTCGTGCTGCGAACCGAGCAGGGTGAGCAGCGCTTCCCGCTGGCCGCGAGCGCGCAGGCCTGGCGCGGCAGCCAGGTGCCGCCTGCGGCGCTCAGGCAAGGCGATCACGCAATTGTCAGGCGCCAGCATCCGCGCGGGCCGGTCGTCGACCGGATCTGGGCCCAGGTCGGCCGGGTGACGGGCACGATCGTCGAGCGTGAGGGACCGGCCACGCTGCTGGTCGACGAGGGCTCGGCCAAGGGACGCAAGATCGTGATCATCGCCGCCGAGGCGGCGGGCCGGATCCAGGTCCGGTTCCCGCGGCTCGAGCCCGGCTACCTGATCGACGTGATCGGCCTGAGGCACGACGGCTTCTTGCAGGCGCTGATCCCGGCCACCTCGCAGCCGCCCTACCTGGCCGGTCATCCGCCAGCGCCGCCGCTGGTCAGCGGGCACGTACCCGATCCGGTGAGCGGGACGGCGGTGTGGCACGAGCCCGGGGAGGAGCCCGAGGGCCTGCTCGGGCTGGCCTACCCGGCGCTGGACCCGGAGACGAGCTGCGAGCGGGCCGGTTCGGCCCCGGCCGCCTGCTCCGGCGACCTGCACGCGGTGGACCCGCACGGCACCGGGCCCGGGTGCGTACGCCTGCCCTACCTGTCGGTGGGGAGCCTGCTCCGGCTGCGCAACGACTGCGCCGAGCGCAGCAGGTTGCTCCCGGTGACCAGTTGCGGAGCGACGGCCAGGCTGTTCTGCGATCGCTGCGTCACGTGCGGGACCTCGCGCAAGGGCCGGATCGCCGACCTGACCATGGCGGCGTTCGTGGAACTCGGCGGTGCCCTGGAAGCTGGCTGCTTCAACGCCACGATGACGATCGGCGGTTAGGCGATGCTCACTGCGGTCAGGGAACTGCAGATTCCCCTGCTCGCGGCCTTGCTGCTGGGCGGCTGCGCGGCCAAGGCCTGGCGGGTGCTGCGGACCCGGTCCCTGACCGCGGCCATGGTGCCGACCGGCCTGCTCCCGCTGCGGCTGCGGCGGCCGGTCATGATGACGATGTCCGCGACCGAGTTCGCCCTGGGCATCGCGCTGATCGCCACCGCCGGAAAGGTAGGCGCCGGCGGCGCGGGCCTGGCCGCGACCACCGTGCGCGCCGGGACCGCGCTGTTCTTCCTGGTCGCGGTGGGCGCGCTGAACGAGACGCGGCAACGGCGGCCGGACGCGGGCTGCGGCTGCTTCGGCGAGTTCAGCGACACCCCGATCGGGTGGCGGACCATCACCCGGGCCGGCGTGCTGTGCGCGGCCGCCACGGTCACGATCGGGCTGCCACCGCTCCGCATGCCGTCCTCCCCGGCCACGGCCGAGTTGCTGCTGGCCGTGCTGGCGTTCGAGCTGTCTCTCCTCGCGTTCCTGTCGCCGGAGATCGGCGAGATCCTGGTCCGGCTCGGCTATTCCGAGCCGTGCGAGCTGCGCCGGCTCCCGGTCGGCCGCACGCTGACCGCCCTGCACGCGAGCGCTCAGTGGCGCCGGTACGCGGGCCAGGTCTCCGCGGCCGCTCCTGACGACGTGTGGCGGGAAGGCTGCTGGCGCTTCGTGGTGTATCCCGGATCCACCCGCGGGCGGCGCGTCGACATCGTGTTCGCCATCTATCTCCAGGCCCGCAGGCCGCCCGTCCGGGTGGCGGTCCTCGACGCGGACACCGACGAGGTCCTGGGCCGGCCGGAACTCGCGAGTCTGTCGTTATCTAGGAGACTCTAGGCGACACGCTAGACGGTCTTATCGAGCGCTAGCGCGCCGGCCGCCCAGGCTGGCCGCCTAGGCCGGCTGCGAACGCAGGAACTTGCCGAAATGCGGGACCGTGAACGCGATCAGTCCCCGCTCGGAGCTGTAGATCAGCCCCTTCTTGATCAGCCCGTCGCGGGCCGGTGACAGGCTCGACGGCTTGCGCCCGAGCTCGTCCGCCACCACCGACGTCGGCACCGGGTCATCCCCGGTGGCGGCCATGGCCCGCATGTACTCACGTTCGGCCTGGGTGGCCCGCTCGTACCGGCTGCCGAAGAACCCCACGGCCAGCTCGCCCTCCGCCTCCGGGGCGGCCATGCCGACGTCGGCGGCCGTCACCGGGCTCGACGCGGCCACGTCCCAGGTGACCTTGCCGTAGGCCTGCACGAAGTAGGGGTAACCGTCGGCCGCGGCGTACAGCGCGTCGAGCGCGCCGGCGGTGAAGGTCACGTCCTCCCGCTGCGCCGGGGCGATCAGCGCGAGGTCGGCGGCGTCCCGGTCCAGGCGGTCGATCCTGGCGTACCGGAACAGCCGCTCGGAATAGCTCTTGCTGGCCGACAGCACCGACGGCAGATGCGGCAGGCCGGCCCCGACCACGATGAGCGGACCGCCGCTCTGCGACAGCTCGTGGCAGGCGGCGCACAGCGCGGACACGTCGTCGGCGGGCACGTCCTGCATCTCGTCGACGAACAGGGCGATCCCGACACCGAGGTCGGCGGCCACCGAGGCCGCCTCGGCGAACAGCTCGGTGAGATCGACCTCCAGGTCGCCGGAGTCGGCCCGGCCGCGCTGGACGGGCACGTCGATGCCCAGCCCGACCGTGACCGTGCTCCCCTTGGGGGCCTTCGGGTCGTGCAGCGCGAACGCCTTGAGCACGCCGAGGAACCACTCCACCCGGTCCGGGGCCCGGTGCCGGGGCGCCAGTTCCCGCACCGCCATGTGCAGCGCGGCAGCGACCGGCCGCCGGATCGACTGGCCCGGCCGGGCCTCGATCTTGCCGGTGCCCCAGAGCCGCTGCAGCGCCATCGAGCGGAACGTATTCAGCAGCACCGTCTTACCGACCCCGCGCAGCCCGGTCAGCACCATGCTCCGTTCCGGACGGCCGCGGGCGATCCGCTCCAGCACCACCTCGAACTGGCTGATCTCCCGGTCCCGCCCGGTCAGCTCGGGCGGCCGCTGGCCCGCGCCGGGAGCGTACGGGTTACGCACCGGATCCATAGCTGTATCTCCGCTCGCCTACGCGGCGCCTTTGCGGCGCTTCAGCTCGCTCATGCATCGGACTCTATGGCGAGGTCTAGCCTGAACCCTAGATTTGGCTAGAAAACCCTACCGGCGTGTCGCGGCCTGGTCCGTTCAGCGATCGTGCTGCTCGTTGAGGCGGGCCAGGTAGGCGTTGTACGCGGCCAGGTGCTCGTCGTCGTCGACGCTCTCGCCGGTGTCGGCCGGGGTGGTCTGCGCCGGGACGCCGGGGCTGGCGCCGGCCTGCTGGCGCGGGCCGACCTGCGCGGCGAAGTTCGCCCGGCGGGCGGTCTCGAGCCAGCCCAGCCCGCCGTCGCTGGCCGTCTCGCGGCTCCAGGCGAAGAACACCGCCAGCGTGGCCGCGAACATCAGGCCGGCTCCGCCGACCCACATCACGGCGCCGCCGATGTGCACGTCGGTGAGCGGGCTCGGCGCCCAGCCCGGGCGGTCCTTGGCCAGGAGCGGGAACGGGTTGGAGTTCTCCGAGCCGAGGACCAGTCCGGTGAAGGCGTCCACCGGCATGGCCAGGAAGAGCAGGAAGAGCCGGGACGGGTAGGAGACCTTCCAGTGGATCGGCTCCCGGCCGATCAGCGGCAGGAAGTAGAGGTAACCGGAAACCAGGAAGAGCACATGCTCGCCCTCGTGCACGGTGTCGTTGGACAGCACCACGTTCATGAACCCGGTCAGGTGCGTGCCCACGATCACCCCGACGTAGAGCGCGACGCCGAACGGCGGCCAGGTGATCCACGTCACGACGTGGGAGCGCAGCAGCCTCTTGGTCCACGTGTGCACCGGGTTCCGGCTGGCGTGCAGCAGCAGCGTGACCGGCTGTCCGACCACGAGCAGCGGCGGCGCCACCATCAGCAGCAGCAGGTGCTGGATCATGTGATCCCAGAACAGCACGTCGTCGTAGCTGCCCACGCCGCTCTCGGTCGCGATCACGATCACGGCCAGGCCGCCGAGGAACAGGGCGGTCCGGTACCACGGCCAGGGCCGGGCCGGATGGCGCCGCCGTACCCGCAGCACGCCCCACAGATAGAGCCCGGCCGCCAGCACGGCAAAGGCGGTCACCACCGGGGCGAACTGCCACAGGCTGACGAGTTCGGCCACGGTGACCGGGGGCAGGGCCTGGCTTCCCATGCCGCCGAGACTACTCGCCCGCCACCACGCCCAGCCGAAGGGCATCCCGGCCGCGCGCCCACCGCCGCCAGGACCGCGGATCAGCGCGGCACGCGCGACCGGCTGTATGTATCCGGATCGGCGACCTCGCAGCCGGGTATGCATCCCGCCGCCTGGGCTGTATCGCTGCTCAGAATCCAGCCACCCCCCGCTACCGTCCGATCGGAGCAGCTTAACGTCATCAAATAGAACATGGATGTGACACCCTAACGGGTAGAGCCATCAGGATGCCACATCCATGCTGTTTCAGTTTGTGGCCTGCGGGAATAGCGGGATAGCTGGTACGAGTGGTGCCCGCGGGCGCCATCCGGGGCGAAAGCACTGGACCGACACTGCGGTCGACGGCTAGCCCAGGGCGTGAGCCTGGTGGACGTGAGCCCAGGTCAGGCCTGATTTTCCGAGGTCTGCGCGGAGGGCGTGGGATTCGAACCCACGGTGACGTTGCCGCCACAATGGTTTTCAAGACCATCGCCATCGGCCACTAGGCGAGCCCTCCAATGGCCACCAGCCTACGGTAACCCGGAGCGGGACGTCAGCCGTCGCGGCCAGGCCAGCCCGTCGCCGACCAGCCCGGCCAGGGTCAGGTAGGCGTCGGCCGTCTCGGCGCTGAGCAACTCGAGGTCGACCTCGGCGCCCTCCTCCAGGTGCGGGTCGTACGGGATCCGGGCCACGGCCCGGCAGCGGGCGGCGAAGTGGTGCTCGAGCCGGTCCAGGTCGACGGTGCTCTTGCTCCTCGGCCGGATGGTGGACAGCACGACGACGCCGTTGCGGACCAGGTCCCCGCAGTCGTGCGCCTCCAGCCAGTCCAGGGTGGCGCTGGCGCTGCGCGCGCCGTCGACCGAGGGCGAGCTGACCACCACGATCTGGTCGGCCAGCGCGAGCACGCCCGCCATAGCCGAATGCAGCAGCCCGGTGCCGCAGTCGGTGAGGCAGATCGAGTAGAAGTGCTCGAGCACCCGCGCCGCGTCGCAGTAGTCCTCCGCGCTGAACGCCACGGACACCCCGGGGTCGCGATCCGAGGCGAGCACCTCGAGCCGGCTCGGCGCCTGGGTGGTGAACGCCCGGACGTCGGCGTAGCGGCGGACCTGGTCCCGCTCGTTGAGCAGGTCCCGGACGGTGGCGGCGGTCTCCAGCCGGACCTTGTCCGACAGCGTGCCCCGGTCGGGATTGGCGTCGACCGCGATGACCCGGTCCCCGCGCAGGGTGGCGAACGTCGCGCCCAGCCCGACCGCGGTCGTGGTCTTGCCGACGCCGCCCTTGAGGCTGAGCACCGCCACCCGGTGGTGCCCGCCCGCGACCGGGGTCCTGACCCGGTTGATGAGGTCCCGGCGGCGCATGTCCGCGGCCGACTCGCCCAGCCGGAGCAGGCCGCCGGTCACCCGGGAGATCCGGTACCGCCAGCCGGACCCGGCCGCGGACCGTTTTCCGTTCAGCAGCGACTCGGCGGTCAGGCTGTCCGACGTCTCCGCGGGAGCCGCCCGCGACGAGGCGAACGACGGCGGCAGCGACGACCCGGCCGGCCGGCTCGGAGAATCCGGCGCCGGGCTGGGGCGCCTGGTCAGTGCGGAACTCCGGCCGCGCGTGCCCGGCCTCAAGCAGCGACTCCATCGGCGGGATGCCCGCCAGGTCCCGCCCGTAGCCCGGCTCCGGCGCGTAGCCCAGGTACTGGGCGTCCGGTGCGCGCCGCGGGTCCGGCGGATAACCCTGGTCTGGATAACCCTGGTCCGGGTAGGCCCGGTCCGGGTAGGCCCGGTCCGGGTAGCCCCGGTCCGGCTGGAAGCCCGGGTCCGGCGGATAGCCCGAGGCCGGCTCGTACCAGCCCTCGTGCGGGTACCCCAGGTCATGCGCGTAGCCCGAGTCCGGCGCGTACCCGGGTCCGGCCGGATACCCCGCGCGGTCCGGCGGGAGCGGAGCATACCCCGGTCCGCTCGGATACTCCGGTTCCGGCGGATACCCCAGCGCCTCGGGATAACCCGGCCCCTCGGGATAACCCGGCCGCCCGGGATAACCGGGATACCCCGGGTACCCGGGATGGCCCTCGTCCGCGGCGTCGAACGCCGGCTGCGGGTCGCCGCCGGCCGGCTCGGATTGCTCCTCCCAGCCAAACCACGAGGCGTCAGGCTCGCCGCGCCACTCGCGGCCGAACGTCCCGGACTCGGCGCCGGCGTCGTCGTCCGCGCCGTCGCTGAATATCCGGGGCGTATCGTTATTCGTCGTCACGGGTCGTCCCCCCTTGGTCCTCATGGGTAGGCGCATGCGGGCGGGGTTCGTCCATCAATCCGAGCGTAAGACAAACTTCGCGTAATTTCGATACCCAGTGCACATGTTTGGTGGCTCTGAGTGGTTATTCTCGGCGCGTGCGAAACTGGGCGGCACAATGAGGTGACAGGCAAAGGAGAGGCACATGCGCGCCGTGGTCATCACCGAGCCCGGTGAGCCCGAGGTCATGCAGTGGCTGGACGTGCCCGACCCGGTTGCGGGTCCCGGCGACGTGGTCATCGACGTCGCCGCCGCCGGGGTCAACCGGGCCGACCTGATGCAGCGGCAGGGGCTCTACCCGCCGCCGCCGGGCGCGCCGCCGTATCCGGGCCTGGAGGTCTCGGGCCGGGTCCGGGCCGTCGGCGAGCAGGTCACGAGCTGGCGGCCGGGCGACGAGGTGTGCGCGCTCCTGGCCGGCGGCGGCTACGCCGAGCAGGTCGTGGTGCCCGCGGGCCAGCTCCTGCCCGTCCCCGCGCCGGTGGACACCATCATCGCGGCCGCGTTCCCCGAGACCGCGTGCACCGTGTACGCCAACGTGTTCCAGGTCGCCGGGCTGGCCGCGGGCGAGATGCTGCTGGTGCACGGGGGCAGCAGCGGGATCGGCACCATGGCCATCCAGCTGGCCAAGGCGTTCGGCGCCCGGGTGGCCTGCACCGCCGGGACGCCGGAGAAGCTGGCCCGCTGCCGCGAGCTCGGCGCCGACGTGGCCGTCAACTACCGGACCGAGGACTTCGTGGCCGCGGTCAAGAAGGCCACCGGCGGCGCGGGCGCCGACGTCATCCTGGACATCATGGGCGCGAGCTACCTGGCCCGGAACCTGGCCGCGCTGGCCGTCAACGGGCGCCTGGTGGTCATCGGCCGCCAGGGCGGCAGCCGCGCCGAGCTCGACCTCGGCGTGCTGCAGGTCAAGCGGGCCAGCCTGTACGCCACCACGCTGCGCGCCCGGCCGGCCCACGAGAAGGCCGCCGTCGTCCAGGCGGTCCGGGAGCACGTCTGGCCGCTCATCGACGCCGGACAGGTCGAGGCGGTGGTCGACCGGGAGCTGCCCATGTCGCAGGCGGCCCAGGCGCACCGGGCGCTGGCCGCCAGCGACCACGTGGGCAAGATCTTGCTGCTGCCTACCTGACCCCGTGGTCCGAAGTGGCCGGCCGGGGGGACAGACTAGGGGGATGAGCAACCCTGAAATACAAGAGCACCCCCAGGTCCTCGTGGTGGGTCCGGACGGTATTGCCAGGTCAGAGGACCCCCAGGAGGAGAGCAGCGAGCGCCCGGTCACCGAGATGGTCGAGCAGCCGGCCAAGGTCATGCGGATCGGCAGCATGATCAGGCAGCTGCTCGAGGAGGTCAGGGCGGCCCCGCTGGACGAGAAGAGCCGGGCCCGGCTGAAGGCGATCCACGAGAGCTCGATCAAGGAGCTCGAAGACGGGCTCGCGCCCGAGCTGGTCAGCGAGCTGGAACGGCTGTCGCTGCCGTTCACCGAGGAGGAGCTGCCCAGCGAGAGCGAGCTCCGGGTCGCGCAGGCCCAGCTGGTCGGCTGGCTGGAGGGCCTGTTCCACGGCATCCAGACCACCCTGTTCGCCCAGCAGATGGCGGCGCGGGCGCAGCTCGAGCAGATGCGCCGGGCACTGCCGCCAGGCATGATGCCGGCACCGCCGGGTGGCGACCAGGAGCCGTCGCGTCCAGGCTCGGGTCCGTACCTTTAAAACCAATTTAGTCCGAACGAACCGGGGTTCGTGTGGTCAGGGACGCCCGAAGCGCAGCCGTCCCAGCCACGCCGCGGCCTCGGCGAACTCGGTGTCGGAGGTGCCCGGCCGGACCTGGGTGGCGCCGCCGTCGCAGCGGGCGTAGCTGCCCAGGAAGCGCACGTCGCCGCAGACCCGGCGCAGCCCCATCAGCGCCTCGCCGACCCGTGCGTCGTCCACGTGCCCTTCGCAGTCGATGAAGAAGTAGTACTGGCCGAGCCGGTCGCCGGTCGGGCGGGACTGGATCGTGGTCAGGTTGATGCCGCGCACCGCGAACTCGGTGAGGATCTCCAGCAGCGCGCCGGGGTGATCCTCGGCCAGGAACGCGGCCACCGAGGTCCGGTCCGTCCCGGTCCGGCCCGGCAGCGGGCCGCGCGCCGCCACCACGACGAACCGGGTCACGGCGTTGGACCGGTCGTGCACGTCGGGCACCATGACCTGCAGCCCGTACCGGTCGGCGGCGAACGCGCCGGCCAGGGCCGCGTCGAGCTGGCCGTCGGCGGCCTGCCGCGCCGCCTCGGCGTTCGACGCGACCGGCACCCACTCCGCGTCGGGCAGGTTGGCCGCCAGCCAGCCCCGGCACTGCGGCATGGCCTGCGGGTGACCGCCCACCCGCTTGACGTCGCCGAGCGCGGTGCCAGCCCGGCCGAGCAGCGCGAACGCCACCGGGACCTGCAGCTCGGCCACGATGACCAGGTCGTTCCCGGCGGCCAGGTCGTCCAGGGTGGCGGTCACGACGCCCTCGACCGAACTCTCGATGGGCACCACGGCCCGGTCCGCCGTCCCGGTCCGGACCGCGGCGAGCGCGGCCTGGATGGTCGGGCACGAGAGCGGCTCGGCGCCGGGATCGACGGCACGCAGCGCCGCCTCGGAGAAGGTGCCCTCGGGCCCCAGGTAGGCAACTGGCATAGCCCACATCATGCCAGCCCGGGCTAGCCGCCCGGGACGTGCTCGGCGGGAGGCAGGAGCCAGGCCAGGATCACGATGAGCCCGAGGGCGGCGAGCCCGAAGCCGTCCTGGACGACCCGGGCGGCCAGGACCGGCACGGCCGGCTGCCCGAGCAGGGACTGCCCCCACCAGGGGATGGTGAGCGCGAAGTACACCGCGGTGCCCGCGGCCAGGACGACCCGGCTCCGGGCCCGCCCGTCGGCCAGGATCGCGCCGATGACCAGGACCACGACCACGTAGTGGTGGATCCAGGAGACCGGCGAGGCCAGCACGCCGACCAGCGCGGTGACGGCCAGGGCCTCCGGCTCCCGGGCCTGGCGGGCCAGCCGCCGGACCGCCGCGAATCCGGCCACCGCGACGACGCCCGCGACCACAATCCAGAGCACGCCGGGCAGGCCGGGAAGCCGCCGCCGCAGGCGGCCAAGGCAGCCCCGCCGCCGCAGGCGGCCAAGGCGGCAAGGCGCGCAGCAACAGGCCGCGCAGCGACTGATCGGAGGTGCCTGAGTTGAGCCCGAGGCGGCCGGGATCGAAGATCGCGCTGGTCCAGTACGTCACCGAGTCCCGCGGCAGCAGCAGCCAGGCGCCGAGCGTCACGGCCAGCGCCACCAGCGCCGCGGTCAGCGCCGCGCGCCGCCGGCCGGACAGCCACAGGTACACCACGAACACCCCGGGCACCAGCTTGACCGCGGTGGCCACGCCGACCAGGACGCCGCGCGGCCACCGCGGCTCGCGGGCCGCGCAGTCCGCCACGGCCAGGGCCAGCAGCACCAGGTCGACCTGGCCGAACCGCATCTCGTCGCGCACCGGGAACAGGTACGCGCAGGCCGCGAACGCGATCGCGAAGACCGCCGGGCGCAGCCGCCCGGCGCGGCGCAGCAGCGGCGCGAACGCGTACCAGATGACCACGGCCAGCGGGACGTAGACGAACGGGACCCAGGCCAGCTGCGCGGCCGGCCAGGGCAGCAGGGCCAGCGGCACCGCGAACAGCGCGGCCGCGGGCGGGTAGGTGAACGGGAGCAGCTGCGGCGGCTGGGTGAGCATGGTGTACAGCGGCTGGCCGCGCAGCACGCTCAGGCCGCCGGTCCGGTAGACGTCGAGGTCGACCAGCCGCTGGTCGGGCGGACCGGTCAGGTAGCCGCGCACCAGCGGGGCGACGGCGGCCAGCGCCGCGACCCAGGCCAGCACGCCGAGGCCCATCGCAGCCCACGGCGGCAGCCCGGCCAGACACCCGCCTAGTCGCCCGGCCGCCCGGCGAGGCCAGGCCGGACGCCCAGCCCCGGCCAGGTCCCGGACCCCGGCCGCGGTGCTCACTGCGCCTTCGTAACAGTGAGCCTCGAACCAATGATCCCCTTCGGCACCACCCGCCCCGGCCGTCGCGAGCGCACCATCAGGACCGCCAGCAACACAGTCGCTGCGGCCAGCACGGCCGGGGTCACGCCGTGCCTGACCGCCGGCTGCAGCCAGGAGAGCCCGCGGGGCAGCGTCGCGTCCGCCTGGCGGGCGGGCAGGTAGCCGAACCCGAGCGCCGTGGTCCGCGCCAGCAGGAGCCACCCGGCCCCCTCCGCGGCGGTGGTTCCCCAGGCCACCAGCGGCAGCAACGCCCAGGCCAGCGCGTCGTACCAGGGCAGCACGTACGGCCAGGCGAAGAGCCACGCCAGCACCACCGCGAACGCCAGCGTGGCACCCCGCTCCGCCATCCCGCCGCCCGGATCCGCCACCGCAGCGCCCGGGTCCGCCGCGCCGGGCAGGCCGCGGACGAGCAGTACGGCGAGCACGACCGCGAGTACCACCGCGCCGGCCCTGATCACGTCGGTGGCGGCCGCCCCCGCCACGACCAGGTGGACGCCGCTGCGGATCACCCGCCAGGGGGACCCGATCGAGACCAGGTCGCTTTCCTGCGACAGCTGGTGCCACATGGCCGGCCCGCCGATGGCCAGCGCCGTGCCCGCCGTGACCGCGAACCCGGCCGCCAGCGCGGCCAGCGGCAGCTCGAACCGGCGTCCGGCGGACCGCAGGCGGATCACCAGCGCAGCGGCCAGCCCCAGCCCGGCCAGCAGGTCGGAGACCTTGACCGCGAACCCGAGCCCGACGAGCGCCCCGGCCAGCGCCGCCCGGATGAGCGAAGGCCCTGGCGCACGCTCCCCGGACCACGGCCCGAACAGCACCGCGACCGCGGCCACCGCGAAGACGACCGCCTGCCCGTCGACGTGCGCGCCCGCGATGAGCAGCTGCAGCAGCAGCGGATTGGCCGCCCAGAGCAGGGCGGCGCGCAGCTGGCGGGCCGGGTCGCGGCGCGTCATGCGGTGCAGCAGCAGGGCAGTGCCCGCGAAGGCGGCCAGGTTGGCCAGGCCGAGCACGAACACGGTGAGCCGCGCCGAGGTGCCGCCGATCAGCGCGGCCAGCCCTTGCACCCCGGTGGCGAGCGGCCCGTAGACCGAGGGGGCGGTGAACCAGTCCTGCACGGCCCGCGCGACCGGGTCGCCGAGCGCGGCCAGCTGGGCCGGCGTGGTCGTGTACGGGTTGTGCCCGGTGACCAGCATCCGCCCGTAGGCGGCGTAGCTCAGCTGGTCCGAGGAGCCGAACGGCGGCACCAGGATCAGCGCGACCGCGGCCAGCAGCCCGGCCAGCAGGACGGCCCGGGCCGGGACCGACCAGCCGCCGCGCACCGCCCGCAGCGCGAGGACCAGCCCGAGCGCACCGGCCGCCAGCGCGGCGGCGGTGAGCCCGACCGTCAGGTAGGGCGACGGGTGCGCGGCGAACGCCCACGGCGGCTGGCCGGCCCGGCCGGGCAGCACCGGCTCCATGACCGAGGGCCCGGTCACCCCGACCGCTACCGTAAGCCCGACGCTGACCCCCATGGCCGCCAGGCCCGCGCGCGGTGCTAGCGCGTCCGCCGGCAACGACATGGTTGTGGCAATGATGTCGTCAGGGCAACATGATTGCGGCAATCATGTCGTTGGGAGGCGCGCCGGGGCCGGGCTGGACCTGCCTCGCGGGGCGCGCTTCGGCTCATGGTCATAGCCGGGTGGCGAGGGCCCTGGCTACGTCGGTGAGCTGGCGGGCGCGGTGCAGCTGGGCGCGCATCCCGGTGCCGGTGGCGCGGTGCGCGAGCTCGACCTGCACCTCGGTGACCCGCAGGCCCTTGCGCAGCAGGTCGATGGTCAGGGCGGTCTCCACGCCCCAGCCGCGGGCCAGCGGGCGGGCGGCCTCGAACGCCGCGCGGGTCAGGCACCGCTGCCCGTTCAGCGGCTGCACGGGCCGCCAGCCGGTGGCCCGGCTGATGCCGGCCCCGGACAGGCCGACGACCAGGCCGTGGCCGCCGAGCTTGACCGTGGTGGCGAAGATGGCGATCGTCATGTCCGCCGCGCCGGCCAGGACCGGCTCGGTCAACGGCCCGGCCTGGGCGGCCGTGCCACCCAGGTCAGCGTCCAGGAACAGCAGGTGCCGCGGGCGGACGCGCTGCTCGCGCTGGTCCAGCAGGCGGACCGCCGCCGCGCCGGTCTCCAGGGCGGCGCCCTTGCCCTGGTTCCTGGCGTGCCGTGTCACGACCGCGCCCGCCGACCGCGCGGCGGCGGCGGTGCCGTCCGTCGAGCCGTCGTCGACCACGATGACCACTGCGGCCGCGGGCAGCCCGAGGGCCGCGGTCACCGTGGCCTCGATGCGGTCCGCCTCGTTCCGCGCCGGGATGACCACCGCGACTTCGCCGGAGTCGGGCCCTGCTGACATGCGCCCGATCTTAGGCCAGCGAGCCGGCGCCGGGTCCGGCGTTTACTGCGGGACGGCGGGCTTGGGGCGGCTGGCGCCCACTGAGCGTCGCGGGTCGGTGTCCTCGACCAACGTGAACACCGAGTCGAGCCCGGTGACCTGGAGGATCTTGCGCACCGCGGGCTTGGGCGCGGCGATCTCCAGCTCGCCGCCGCGCTCGCGCGCCCGGCGCAGGCAGGACAGCAGCACGTTCATGCCGGTCGAGTCGCAGAACTCCACGCCGGACATGTCGATGATCACCCGGGCGGGCATCCCCTCGGCCAGCAGCCCGGCCAGCTCGCTGTGCAGCCGCGGAGCGGTGTAGAGATCGATCTCCCCGCAAATGGTCACGATCGTGTGATCATCATGAAATCGACTCGAGACATTAAGCTCCACGAGCCGAACCTTACCGCGCCGCGCGCCCGGAAGCCAGGTGGCCACGTTGAGCGCATGCTGAGAGTTACCTGACCGGCGGCGGCCCCTGTCCGCTAAGCCGCTCTCGGCCGCGCCGGCCCGCACCGATACCGTCTCCAGGGGCATGACCTGGACTTCTGCCCACACCGTGGTGCCTTCGTCGTCGCACAGGGTCCCCCAGCGCCGGGACAGCCGGGCCACGATCCGCAGGCCGCGGCCCCCGGTCGTGGTCAGGGTCGGCTCGCCGAGCTCGGGCCGGGTGGACCCGCCGCCGTCGCTGACCGAGACCCGGACGCTGCCGTCCTCCAGCTCCCAGGCCACGCGGATGGCCGAGCCGGGCAGCGGCCCCGCGTGCCGCAGGGCATTGCTGAGCAGTTCGCTGATCACCAGGGCCGCGTCGGTCACCGCGGCGGCGCACACGCCGGCCTCGATGAGGTCGGACACCAGGTGCCTGCGGGCCACGCCGACGCTGGACGCGGTGAACGGGAGCTGCAGGATGCTCGACGCAGTCACCTCCCCATCAGCCCGGCTCGTTTGTCCGACCGTGAGCGAATCTGATACGTGCGGGAAAATGCCCCGTACAACGGTCGCGGAAACACGTAACACCGCTGATATCGCAGCTGTAACAGTGCCTCCGGGCCCGCTCTGGATGGCTCCGGCCGCTGTCCCGGGCACGGTAACGTCTGAAGTATGTCCAGCGGCAACGGGTCCGAGCCGACCGTCATCGTCGACGACTTGCACGTCGTCTACCGGGTGTTCGGCGCGGGCGGCGACAAGGGCACCGCGGCGACCGCGCTCATGCGGGTGGTCAAGCGCCAGCGGCGCCCGTCGGTCCGCGAGGTGCACGCCATCCGGGGCATCTCGTTCGTGGTCAACCACGGCGACGCGATCGGGGTCATCGGCCGGAACGGGTCGGGCAAGTCAACCCTGCTGCAGGCCATCGCCGGCCTGCTCCCGCCCGAGCGGGGCTGCGTCTACACCAGCGGGCAGGCCGCCCTGCTCGGCGTCAACGCCGCGCTGCTCGATGACCTGACCGGGGAGCGGAACGTGGTGCTCGGCGGCCTGGCCATGGGCATGACCCCGCAGGAGGTCAAGGACCGCTACGAGTCCATCGTGGACTTCTCCGGGGTCGGCAACTTCATCGACTACCCGATGCGCACCTACTCCACCGGGATGGCCCAGCGGCTGCGGTTCTCGATCGCCGCGGCCAAGACCCACGAGATCTTGATGATCGACGAGGCGCTGGCCACCGGGGACGCGAACTTCCGGGCCAAGAGCCACGAGAAGATCATGCAGCTGCGCGGGGAGGCCGGCACGGTGTTTCTCGTCGCGCACAACCTGGGCGAGATCGAGGCCAGCTGCAACCGGGTCCTCTGGCTGGAGAAGGGCCAGATCATGATGCAGGGCCACGACGTGCCCGGGATCATCGACGCGTACCTGGAAGCCACCGGCGGCGAGCCGCGCCGGCGTGACCGGGCGGAAGCCGATCACACCGCCGGCTGATCACCGCAGATAATCAACACTGGGCGGGCCGCAGCCGCAGCCGCATGACCGTGCCCCCGGCGGGGTGCGAGCTCGCCGTGACCTCGCCGTGCTGGGCCTCGGCCAGGCGGCGCACGATGAACAGGCCGATGCCCACGCCGCCGAACCGGCGCCGGTCGCCCGTCTCGCCCTGGTAGAACCGGTCGAAGATGCGCTCTTGATCCCCGCTGGCGATGCCGATCCCCTCGTCTTGCACCGTCACCTCGATCCAGGCCTCGGTCACCTCGGCCCGCACCACGACGGTGCCGCCGTCGGGTGAGTACTTGAACGCGTTCTCCAGCAGCTGCCCGACGATGATGTCGGTGGCCATCGTGTCGCCGCTGGCGGGCGGCAGGTCGTCGGGGATGTCGGCCACGACCGTGTGCTTGTCCGAGAGCGGCCGGAACGCGGTCGCGGCGGCGCGCAGCACCGCGCCCAGGTCGAACGGGCCGTTGCTGACCGGAAGCTGGTCGGCCCCGGCCCGCGAGCCGAGCAGCAGCTGCTCCACCAGCCGGCCCAGCCAGCGGCCCGCTCGGCGATGATCCGCACCGCGGCCCGGCGTTCGGGGTCACCGAGCTGGTCCCACCGGCTGGCCAGCGTGCTGGCGAAGCCCTGCACCACGGTGATCGGCGTGCGCAGCTCGTGGCTGGTCGTGGCCAGGAACAGGTCCTTGGCCTCCTCGAGCTCCTTGGCCGCGGTCACGTCACGGAAGTCGATGACCAGCTCGTCGTCGTCGGCCAGGGCGGTGCACAGCACGTCGAGCCAGCGCCCGTTGGGCAGCTTGTGGGTGAGCATGGCGTCCGGCTCGGGCAGCGGGAACGGCGGCGGCTTGCCGATCGCGTCCGGCCCGGCGATGCCGGTGATCCGGTGCGCGGCCGGGTTCCACTGCCGCACCAGGCCCGCCTCGTCCAGCACGGCGATGCCGTCCGCGCTGCCGTCGATGACCGCCCGCTCGTGGGCGCGCTGCTTGACCACTTCCTCGAACGCCATCGCGTTGGTGAGCGCCACCCCGGCGTGCCCGGCCAGCAGCTCGAGCAGCTCCAGCTCGACGTGGCTCAGCTTGCGCCGGCTGTACAGCGCGTACAGCGCGCCGTAGGGCTTGCCCGCCACGTGGGACAGGCTGAGCGCGATGGTGTGCAGCCCGGGCAGCGCGGACCAGATCAGGTCGTCGAAGCCGCCCGATTCCCCGGTGGCCATCATGACCGTCTTGCCCGAGCCCATCAGCTCGCCGACCAGGCTGGCGGACAGCGTCGCGGTCCGGCCGCGCAGCCGGGCGGGCAGCCCCGCCGTGCTGACCAGCCGCAGCGTATCTTCCTCGATGATCACGAAGCCGCCGGCGTCGGCGCTGGTCAGCTCGCGCAGGCTGGCCGCGATGCGGTCCAGGACCGATTCCAGGTCGCGCTGGGCGTTCATGTCGGCCACGACGTCGCCGAGCCGGCGCACGACCCGGGCGCGCTCGGCCATGTAGTGCCGGGCCAGGTCGTCCTCGCCGCTCTGATGGCAGACGTTGACCCAGCCGGTCACCTCGCCCGCGCCGTCGATCAGGGCGCTGGTGTCGATCCGCAGGTCGATGACCGAGCTGTCCTTGCGGATCCGGCGGGTGGCGAAGGAGATCTGGCCGCCGCCGCGGACCCGCTCCAGGACCGCGTTGTGCTCGGCCTTGAGCTCCTCGGGGATGATCTGCGGCTCCAGGCCGACGACCTCGGTCGCGGCCCAGCCGAACATCCGCTCGGCGGCCGGGTTCCACAGCATCACGTTGCGGTCGGTGCCGAACGCGATGATCGCGTCGGCCGCGCACTCGATCACGGCCCGCGCCATCGCGTCGGCGCTCGCTCTGGGCACCGCCTGGTCCGCGGTCACCTAGTCATCGTGCCACGCGGGCGGGCTCAAGATGCGAAGAGTACGCCAGGGTTGAGCAGCCCGGCCGGGTCGAACGCGGACTTAACCGCCCGCATCGCCGCGATCTCGGCCGCGGACCGGGACAGGTGCAGCACGGCCGCCTTGGCCCGGCCGATGCCGTGCTCGGCCGAGATCGTCCCGCCGTGCTCGGCGGCCAGCCGCAGCACCGCGTCGTCCACGCCGTCGTCGTCCGGGGCCGGGCCGAGCACGTTCACGTGCAGGTTGCCCGCGCCGATGTGCCCGAACACGATCGCCCGCGCGTCCGCCTTGGCGATCACCTCGTCCAGCCCGGCCCGGAACGCGGCCAGCCGGCCCAGCGGCAGGGCCACGTCCAGCTTGTGCGGGATGCCGGCCGCGCTGATCGACTCGGTGTGCCGTTCCCGGTACGCCCACAGGCCCGCCCGGGCCGGCGCGTCCATGGCCACCGCCGCGTCCTGGAGCGGGGCGAGCACCACGATCCGTTCGGCATCATCATCTGTTGCGGCCGCGTCCACAAGCAGGTAGCCGGGATGCTCGCGGGCCAGCGGGGCGGGCAGCCCGGTGTGCGCGCGCACCAGGGCCAGGCCCGGAGCCTCGAAGTACTCGGCGGCCCGGACACCGGGCAGCAGCGACCTGATCTCGGCCTGCAGCGCCGCCGCGGCCTCGATGCCGGGTACCCCGGCCAGCACGGTCAGGGTGGACGGCGCGGCGGGCCACAGCCGGAGCCGGGCCGCGGTGATGACCCCCAGGGTGCCCTCGCTGCCCGCCAGCAGCTGGGTCAGGTCGTAGCCGGTGTTGTCGGCCTGGAGGCCGCCGAGCCTGCTGATCACGCTGCCGTCGGCCAGCACCGCCTCCAGCCCGAGCAGCTGCGCCCGGGTCGGGCCGTACCTGATGGTCTGGATGCCGCCCGCGTTGGTGGCGATCGTCCCGCCCACCGTGGCGGAGTCCCGGGCGGCCAGGTCCACGCCGTACTCGAGCCCGGCCCGGGCGGCGTGCGCCCGCAGTTCCGCGATGGTCACCCCCGCGCCCGCGGTGACCTGGCCGGACAGGGTGTCCACCGGGTCGAGCCGGCGCAGCCGGCGGGCGGACAGGACCACGGCGCCGCCGCCCGCCGGCACGCTCCCGCCGACCAGCCCGGTGTTCCCGCCCTGCGGCACGACCGGGGCGCCGTGCCGGGCGCAGGCCCGCAGGACCGCGGCGACCTCGGCCACCTCAGCGGGGCGGACCACGCCGCGGGCCACGCCGCTGAACCGGCGCGTCCAGTCCGTCGTGTACCCGCTGACCAGGTCGGGATCGGTGAGCACGTGCTCCGGGCCGGCGATCGCGGTCAGCTCGGCGAGCAGGGCGTCCATGAGTACTCACCATATGGCGCTCCGCTGATCTATAGTGCTTTTCAAATACGAGTAAGGCCGTCGATCCGGGGCATGCATCACGGTATGCCGGAAGTAGATTGCGCCGGAGAGACGGTCTTCCGCTAGGACGCGGACCATGGACCAGGCAGAGTCGAGCCCGTCACCGGGCCAACCGGAACCAGGCCAGCCAGCCCCGGGTCAGCCGGGCCGGCCGGCCCCCAAGCCAGATCGTCGTGCCGAGCATGAGGTACCCGCGCTCCGGCTCGAGCACCCGGTCGTGGCCGGCTATGACGGATCGGCCTCCAGCCGCAACGCCCTGGCCTACGCGGCCGGGCTGTCCATCCGGCTCGGCCGGCCGCTGCTCATCGTGTACGTGTGCTCGTCCGGGGTCTACTGCGAGCCGCTGACCGGGCAGGTGGTGGGCGTGCCGCGCGACGCGGACGCGCTTGAGCGCTGGCTGCTGTCCGAGCTCGACCAGGTCACCGGGCACGCCGAGGTCGACGTGCACGTCCGCACCCGGCGGGGCAGCCCGGCCCGGGAGCTCGCGGCCGCGGCCGAGGAATTCAGCGCCGACGCGCTGGTCATCGGCGCCCCCACGCACATCTGGCACCGGATCGCGGGCTCGGTACCGGGATGGCTGGCCCGGCACGCTCGCTGTCCGGTCATCGTGGTCCCGTGACGGCGTCCTTACATCAGAAAGACCCGGATAGACACAGATATAAGAGGTAGTAATGAGTGGGCGAGGAGGGATTTGAACCCTCACGTCCTTTCGGACACACGGACCTGAACCGTGCGCGTCTGCCGTTCCGCCACCCGCCCCGGGCAACGAGTAGGTTAGCACGACCCCGAGCGCTCCCGCGCCACAGATACGATCGGGTGATGAGACGGGAAGGGAGGTGGCACGTTGGGAGTTCTGCAGCGCTTTGAGCGCCGGCTGGAAGGAATGGTGGAGGGTGCCTTCGCCCGGGCCTTCAGGTCTGAACTTCAGCCCGTCGAGGTAGCCAGTGCGGTACAGCGGGAAATGGACGACCGCGCGGCCATCGTGGCGAAGGGCCGCACCCTGGTGCCGAATGATTTCGTCGTCGAGCTCGCCGAGAGCGACCACGACCGTCTCGATGTGTACGCGGAGAGCCTGGGCGTCGAACTGGCCAACCTGGCCCGGGACTACGCCAAGGAACAGGGCTACTCCTTCGTCGGCCCGGTACGGATGCGGTTCGAGGGCGTACCCGACATGACCACCGGCACGTTCCGGATCCGCTCCGGCGTGATCCGCGGCTCGACCATCGAGGGCGGGGAGATCCGCCTGCCCGCCAGCGACCTGCCTCGCGACGGCGGGCGGGGCTTCCCCGGCCACCCGCGGCTGCTGGTCTCCGGGCCGCGGACGCCTGAGGGCGGCGACGGCGGCCAGCACACCTATGACCTGCAGACCCCGGTGACGCTGCTTGGCCGCGGGACCGACTGCGACCTGCGCCTGGTGGACCCCGGTGTCTCCCGGCACCACGCCGAGTTGCGCGTCGAGCATGACCAGGTCGTGCTCGTTGACCTAGGCTCGACCAACGGCACCTTCGTCAACGGCCAGCCGGTCCGGCGGGTCGCGCTCAGCGACGGCACCCACATCTCGCTGGGCCGCACCACGCTGGTCTTCCGCCAGGACCCGCTGGACCGCCAGGATGGCCAGGGCAGTGCGTACCCCGGCAGCAGCTACTAAGGTCCAAGGACGTGGCCACAGATGAGCGAGCTTTCCCTCACCATCATCAGGGTGGCTTTCCTGGCCGTGCTGTGGCTGTTCGTCATCGCCGCGATCGGCGTGGTCCGCACTGACCTGCTCGGCGGGTCAGGCACGTCGTCCCGGCGGAGCCGGGGCCGGCCGGCCCAGAACCTGCGCCCGCCACGTCAGGCCAAGCCGCAGCGGGCCGGCCGGGGTTCACCGCGTCTGCTGGTGGTGACGGCGGGCGCGCTGAAGGGCACGAGCCTGGATCTCGCCCAGCAGCAGATCACGCTGGGGCGGGCGAATGATGCCACGCTGGTCCTGAACGACGACTACGCTTCAAGCCGACATGCCCGAATTTTCCCGCAGGACGGCCAGTGGATCGTGGAGGACCTCGGCTCGACCAACGGCACCTACCTGGACAAGCAGAAGGTGACGCGGCCGACCCCCGTTCCGCTGGGCGTGCCGATCCGAATCGGTAAGACCGTTCTGGAACTGCGCAGATGACACTTGAACTCCGCTACGCGGTACGTTCGGACGTCGGCCTCCTCCGCGAAGGAAACGAGGACTCGGCGTACGCGGGGCCGCGCCTGCTCGCGGTGGCCGACGGGATGGGCGGCCACGCGGCCGGCGAGGTGGCCAGCGCGCTGACCATCGCGTCGATGGCGGAACTCGACGCCGAGCAGGTCAGCGGCGACATGCTGAAGGTCCTGGCCATGGCGGTCGCCATGGCCAACGCCCGGCTGCAAGAGAAGATCATCGCCAACCCGGCCGTCGAGGGCATGGGCACCACGCTCACCGCGCTGCTGTGGTCCGACGGGCACGCGGCGGTCTGCCACATCGGCGACTCCCGCGGCTACCTGCTGCGCGAAGGCGAGCTCTACCAGATCACCCACGACCACACGCTGGTCCAGTCGCTGGTCGACGAGGGCCGGATCAGCGCCGACGACGTCTCCACCCACCCGCAGCGCTCGCTCCTGCTGCGCGCCCTGGACGGCCGGTCGATCGCCGAGCCCGACCTGTCGATCCACGAGAGCCTGCCCGGCGACCGTTACCTGTTGTGCTCGGACGGCCTGTCCGGCGTGGTCAGCGACGAGACGATCCGGGACACGCTGTCGGGCTTCGAGGACCCCGAGATCGCCACCCGCCAGCTGATCGACCTGGCCATCCACGGCGGCGGCCCGGACAACATCACCTGCATCGTGGCCGACGTGGTGGACACGGCCACCACCCGGCTGCCGCTGACCACCGCGCCGGTGCTGGCCGGGGCGGCCGCCTCGCTCGGCGACCTGCGGGTGGCCGACGGCACCGGGCCGTTCGGTATTTTCGAGGACCCTGTACAGGCAGCCCGGACCACGCCGCAGCCGGCCGTGGCCGACCTGGACCCGATGATGACCGCCGCGGTCATCCCGGTGCCGGTGAGCGAGAACGGCGCCGACCCGCATGTGACCCGGGCCCGGCGCAGCCACCGCGCGCAGCCGCGCCGCTCCCGGGGCGGGCAGCCGCGCCGCCGCCGCTGGCCGATCGTGACGACCGCGCTCGTGGTCCTGCTGGCGGTGGTCGTCGGCGGCGGTTACATCTTCTACCGGGTGAGCCAGGAGCAGTACTACGTCGCGGCCGACAACAGCGGCCAGGTCGTCATCTACCGCGGCATCAGCCAGCACATCGCCGGGTTCAGCTGGTCCAGCCCCTACCAGAAGACCGGGATCGAGCTATCCCAGGTGCCGTCGAACTACCAGCAGACGGTGAAGACCGCCTACAGCACGGGCAGCCTGACCCAGGTCCGCTCGACGGTGACGAACATCCGCACCGCCGTCGAGGGCTGCCGCAACGCGTACGCCGCGCTGCAGAACTGGGCGACCGCGGTGAACACGTACACCACCGAGGTGGCCCAGGCCCACAGGGCGAGGAAACCGATCAACAACATCCCCAAGCCGCCCGCGCAGCCGGCCGGCGCGGGGGCGCTGTGCCCGTCGCCGGCGGCGTTCGGCATCCCGGCCGGTGCCCTGGTGCCGGCCGGCGCGGGGTCCTCTTGACCGGGGCGCGGCGCGAGAGGCCGTGAGGCCCTGGTGAGCAGCATCACCGCCCCGGCACCGGTGCTCGACCCGGACGGCCCGCTGATCCCCGCGTCGCGGGGCCGGCGGCGCACCGAGCTGATCATGCTGGTGTTCGGCTTCGCGTTGATCGCGTTCGCCTTCGCGAACGTGGGCTACACCCTGAAGGGCAAGCTGCCCTCGGCGATGGTGGAGTACCTGGGCGCCTTCGTGGTCATCACCGTGCTCGCCCACGTGGCGGTGCGCCGGCTGGCC
Organism: uncultured Actinomycetes bacterium; assembly: GCA_963822765.1. Classification (GTDB taxonomy): domain Bacteria; phylum Actinomycetota; class Actinomycetes; order Streptosporangiales; family Streptosporangiaceae; genus Palsa-504. The sequence goes on from CAWGJL010000038.1 coordinate 89,366, forward strand.
CCGTGGGCGGACCCGCTGCTGCTCCCGCTGGCGGCCCTGCTCAACGGCCTGGGCATCGTCATGACCTACCGGCTGGCGCAGCAGGGCAACCTGCTCAGCGCCCGGCTCAGCTCGTCCGCCACGGGCATCCAGGTGATCTACACCGTGATCGGCGTCGGGTGCTTCGTGGCGGTCCTGTTCCTGGTCCGCGAGCCGCGGGTGCTGCAGCGCTACACCTACACGCTCGGCGCCGTCGGGCTGGCCCTGCTGGCGCTGCCCGCGCTGCTCCCCGCGTCGATCAGCGAGGTGTACGGGGCCAAGATCCAGATCCGGCTCGGCACGTTCACCGTGCAGCCGGAGGAGTTCGCCAAGCTGGCCCTGGCCATCTCGTTCGCCGGCTACCTGGTGGCCAAGCGGGACGTGCTGGCCCTGGCCGGGCGCCGGGTGCTCGGCATCGACCTGCCCCGGGCGCGTGACCTGGGCCCGATCCTGCTCATCTGGGCCGCCAGCCTGCTGCTGCTGGTGTTCGAGAGCGACATCGGCACCAGCTCGTTGTTCATGGGCCTGTTCGTGGCGATGCTGTACATCGCCACCTCCCGGACGTCCTGGCTGCTGCTGGGGTTCGTCATGTTCGTGGCGGGCGCGTTCGCGGCCAGCAAGCTGTTCGGGCACGTCGGCGAGCGGTTCGACATCTGGCTGCACCCGTTCAGCGGGTCGAATCCGGGCAACCACGCCTACCAGCTCGTGCAGGGCCTGTACGGGATGGCCAGCGGCGGGCTGCTGGGCAAGGGCCTGGGCGGCGGCCAGCCGTACATCACCCCGCTGGTCCAAAGCGACCTGGTGTTCACCGCGTTCGGCGAGGAGCTGGGCCTGGCCGGGCTGATGGCCATCTTGCTCATCTACGGGCTGATCGTGCAGCGCGGGCTGCGCACCGCGATGTCGGTCAAGGACCCGTTCTCCAAGCTGCTGGCGGGCGGCCTGTCGTTCATGCTCGCGCTGCAGGTGTTCGTGATCGTGGGCGGCGTGACCCGGCTCATCCCGCTGACCGGCATCACCACCCCGTTCCTGTCCCAGGGCGGATCCTCGCTGGTGGCGAGCTGGATGCTCGTCGCCCTGCTGATCCGGATCAGTGACACGGCGCGGCGCCCGCCGCCGCGGCCGATCCAGGAGGAGGGGCTGACGCAGGTCGTGACGATCCAGTGAACCGCGCGCTGCGCCGGATATCGATCGCCGTTCTGGTGATGTTCGTGCTGCTGCTGATCAACGTCAACTACCTGCAGGGCTTCGCGCCGGCCAGCCTGGCCACCAAGCCGAACAACGCCCGCGCCTTCGAGGCGCAGTTCCAGTACCAGCGCGGCAGCATCGTCACCTCGGACGGGGTGACGATCGCCGAGTCCACGCCGAGCAGCGACGTCTACAAGTTCCAGCGGAAGTACCCGCACGGCGCCGAGTACGCCCCGGTGACCGGGTACGACACGTTGTATAGCGAGACCGGCATCGAGTACTACGAGAACTCGGTGCTGACCGGCAGCGACTCCTCGCTCACGGTCAGGAATTTCATCGACCTGCTCACCGGCAAGCCGCGCAAGGGCGCCAACGTCACCCTGACGATCAACTCCAAGGCTCAGAACGCGGCCTGGAACGCGCTGGCGGCCGACAGCGGCGGCAAGCCGGGCGCGGTGGTCGCGCTGAACCCGCAGACCGGCGCGATCCTGGCCATGGTCTCGTTCCCGAGCTACGACCCCAACGCGCTGGCCACGCACAACAGCAAGCAGCTCATCGCGGCCGACAACGCCCTGCTCCGGCAGGCCGGCAACCCGCTGCTGAACCGGGCCATCAACTTCACCTGGCCGCCCGGCTCGACGTTCAAGATCGTGACCAGCTCGGCGTACCTCACCCGGAACCCGGCCAGCACCCCGCAGACCAACGTCAACTCGCCCACGCAGCTCAAGCTGCCGCAGACGACCCACGTGCTGACCAACAACGACGGTGAGGTCTGCGGGAACGGCAGCGGCCAGGCGCCGCTGCTCACCGCGTTCGCGCAATCCTGCGACACGACGTTCGGCAGCCTCGGCATGACCCTCACGGCGCCGACGCTGAACAACTTCGCCGGGCTGTTCGGGATGAACAGCAAGACGCTGCGGATCCCGATGCCGGTGACCCAGAGCAACTACGTGATCCCGCCGAGCCAGGCGCTGACCGCGTTCTCGGCCATCGGGCAGTTCAGCGACACGGTGACCCCGCTGCAGGAAGCGATGTTCGCCGCGTCCATCGCCAACGGCGGCAAGCTGATGACGCCGTACCTGGTCAAGCAGGTCACGGCCAGCGACCTGAGCACCGTGGAGACCCACCAGCCGACCCAGCTCAGCCAGGCGGTCCCGCCCGCCGTCGCCACCGACCTGGGTCAGATGATGCTGGCCGTGGTCCAGGACTCCGACGGCACGGCGAACGCGTACAACACCGCGGCGGTGGGCTTCACCATGGCCGGCAAGACCGGTACCGCGCAGAACGGGGTGAACAACACCGGCCTCAACGACGCCGTCTTCACCTGCTACGCGCCCTACGACAACCCGCAGATCGCCGTGGGCGTCATAATTGCAGGCGGAGGGTACGGGGCTACCGCAGCCGCCCCCATCGCTGTCCAGGTCATCAAGGCCTACCTGGCATCCCTGGGGAAATAGTCAGTGACCGATTACTTGCTCGCAGGCCGCTACCGGCTGACCGACCGCATCGCGGCGGGCGGCATGGGCGAGGTCTGGCGCGGTGAGGATGTCCTGCTCAACCGCGCCGTCGCGGTGAAGCTGCTGCCCACCGGCCGGGCGGGTGACGAGTCCTTCCTGGCCCGCTTCCGCGCCGAGGCCCGGTACGCGGCCAGCCTGTCCCATCCAGGCATCGCCCGGGTCTACGACTACGGCGAGTCGGCCGAGTTCGGCGGCGCGTACCTGATCATGGAACTGGTCCAGGGCGAACCGCTGTCCGCGATCCTGGCCCGGGCGGGCCGGCTCTCGCCCGACGCCACCCTGGACATCACCGGCCAGGCGGCCCGGGCGCTGGACGCCGCGCACCAGGCCGGCATCGTGCACCGCGACATCAAGCCCGGCAACCTGCTGGTGGCCGGCGGCGGCACGACCAAGATCACGGACTTCGGGATCGCCACCGCGGTGCGCGCGGCGCAGGCCTCGCACCTGACCGAGACCGGCATGGTCATGGGCACGGCCATGTACGTCTCGCCCGAGCAGGCCACCGGCGCGCCGGTGGACGCCTCCTCCGACATCTACTCACTCGGGGTGGTGGCGTACGAGTGCCTGGCCGGGCACGTCCCGTTCATGGCCAGCGAGCCGCTGGCCATCGCGTACGCCCACAAGCACGCGCCGGTGCCCGCGCTGCCGCCGGACGTGCCGCAGCCGGTGGCCGACCTGGTCTACGACATGCTGGCCAAGACCCCCGCCGGGCGCCCGGTCAGCGCCCGGGTGGTGGCGGACCGGGCCGACATGCTGCGCGAGGCCCTGTTCCTTGGTGGCGGGGCCCTGGGCGGCGGGGCCCCGGGGCGGACCGGCACGTTCGCCGGGGTGACCAGAGCGGACCTGGCCGCCGCCCACACCGGAACGCTGCGCCCCGATGACTATGACCCGGCCGGTTATGAACCGGGCCCCGGGTCGCGCCCGCCCGGCAACCGCCGCCGCTGGATGACGGCGAGCCTGACCGCGGTGCTGTGCGCCGCGGCCGCCGCCACCGGCCTGTATCTCAGCGGGCACCTGCACGGTCAGACCAGCGGAGACGTGGGCAACACGGTGCAGCACCTGAGCTCGTCGGCCGTCCCGTCGTCCGCGTCCGGCAGTCCGTCCGCCACGACCAGCCCGGTTCCTAGTACCGTGGAGCCGTCAACGGTGCCCGCCACCTCGGCGAGCCCGAAGCGAAGCAAGTCAACCAAACCGACATCATCTCCCAAGAACTCCCGATCGTCGTCGAGCCCCAGCTCGTCGGCGAGCAGCTCCACATCGGCAAGTGCTTCCTCATCATCGTCGGCCTCGGCGAGTGCCTCTAGTTCATCGCCGACACCGACGTCGTAGAAACTGGCAATAACGCAGGGTGGTTTGGCAGAGTGCGAGACATGACACAGCCCCGTCTACTCGGCGGCCGCTATGAGCTCGACGGCGTCGTTGGCCGCGGCGGCATGGCGGAGGTGTACCGGGCCCGCGATATCCGGCTGGACCGGATCGTCGCGATCAAGACGCTGCGCGCCGACCTGGCCCGGGACCAGATATTCCAGGCCCGGTTCCGCCGCGAGGCGCAATCCGCCGCCTCGCTGAACCACCCGTCGATCGTGGCGGTCTACGACACCGGCGAGGACATGGCGACCGGGGTCCCTGTGCCGTACATCGTGATGGAGTACGTCGACGGACGTACCGTGCGTGACCTGCTGCAAGACGGCCACCGGCTGTTGCCGGAACGGTCGCTGGAGATCATCGACGGCGTGCTGCGGGCCCTGGACTACAGCCACCAGGCGGGCATCGTGCACCGGGACATCAAGCCGGGCAACGTGATGGTGACCCGCAACGGCGACGTCAAGGTCATGGACTTCGGCATCGCCCGCGCGATGAGCGACGCGCAGGCCACCATGACCCAGACGGCCCAGGTGATCGGCACCGCCCAGTACCTGTCGCCCGAGCAGGCCCGGGGCGAGCGGGTCGACTCCCGCAGCGACCTGTACTCCACCGGCTGCCTGCTGTACGAGCTGCTCACCGGCCGGCCGCCGTTCACCGGCGACTCGCCGGTGGCGATCGCCTACCAGCACGTCCGGGAGAACCCGATCCCGCCGTCGCGGGTGGACCCGGACGTCCCGCCCTGGGCCGACGCGATCGTGCTCAAGGCGATGGCCAAGTCTCCCGCCGACCGGTATCAGTCGGCCGGTGACATGCGCGCCGACCTGCAGCGCGCCGCTTCGGGTCTGCCGGTGGCGGCCGCGCCGCCGACCCGGGTGGACATGTACTCCAGCACCCAGCGGATGGGCTCGGACCCGATGACGGGCCGGACGTCCGCGATCCCGCCGGTGGGCGACTACGAGTACGCCGGCCAGGGCTACGACCGCGGCCGCGGCGGCGGGGGCGGGTACCGGTGGGTCCCGTGGGTGCTCGGGCTGGTGCTCGTGCTCGGCGTCGTCATCGGCGTGGCCTACTACCTGCTGGCCGGGGGCAAGACGTACTCCGTGCCGCTGGTGAACAACCAGCCGGTGGCCGTGGCCAAGCAGGAGATCGCCGCCCAGAACCTGCGTTCGGTCGTGGTCGACGAGCCGAGCAGCAGCGTCCAGAAGGGCTGGGTGATCAACTCCAACCCGGCGCAGGGCAACAACGTGGCCGCCAACACCCTGGTCACGCTGTATGTCTCCACCGGGGCGGCGCCGGTCGCGGTTCCCTCCGTGGTCGGCCAGCAGGAAACCGTCGCCCAGAACGAGCTCCAGGCCAAGGGCTTCCAGGTCTCGGTCAAGCCCGACCCCACCTCGACGCAGCCCTCGGGCACGGTGATCAGCCAGAGTCCCAGCGGCGGCACGGCCGCGCCGGGCTCCACGGTGACCCTGACCGTCTCCGGCGGGGCGGTCTCGGTGCCCTCGGTCGTCGGCGATTCCCAGCAGACCGCCAACAATGTCCTGACCACGGCCGGGTTCGCGGTCAGCGTCCAGCAGGGGTCCGGGCCGTCCCAGTACGCGAACGGCACGGTCTTCTCCCAGCAGCCCGCCAACGGCACCGCGGCCAAGGGCTCGACGGTGACGATCTTCGTCCAGAACGCAGCCTCGCCGTCCCCGTCCGTGACCCCCTCCTCCTCCTCGTCGTCACCCACCCCCAGCCCGAGCGGCAGCGGCGGCCTGCTCCCCGGCTTCTAGGGCTTTACGAGCCGGTCCTGGCGGCCTGGGCGCGCGGGAGCCACGTGAGGCGCGCCTGGGAAGAGCACATGAGAGTGCCGCATCCACGCGGTTGGGCGAGCCACCGGACGTGTGCCGCGATTGCCTGCTGGGGCTTGCGAGGTCAGCGCGACTCGCGCTAGCCGCCGAAGCCGGAGGCGTCGATGGGCAGGTGCAGCGATGCCCACGGGAAGACGTAGAACCACAGGGCGGCCGTCACGGCCAGGACGATCACGGTCATCGTGCCCGCCCGGACGGCGGTGCCGCCGGGCAGCCGGGCCCACATCCAGCCGTACATGAGTCGCGCTCCTTAATGGCTCAGCGGGGCTTGGCCGAGATCAGCACGCCGGTGACAATGACCCGGTGCGTGCCGGTCCAGGCCGGGTCGCAGGTGATGAGGCTGATCAGCCGCTGGGACGGATGCTGGGCCGGATGGCCGGGGACCGGGTCGAGCACCCCCAGGTCGGTGGGCGGCACCCACTGCTTGCCGGTGACGCGGTAGGTGAACTGGTCGAGCTTGGTCTGGATGTACACCAGGTCCCCGGCCTTCAGCGATGGCAGCGACCAGAACGGGTTGCCCGCGGTCACCCGGTGGCCGGCCACCGCGAAGTTGCCGACCTGTCCCGGCCACTGCGTGCCCGGGACGTGTCCGGGGCTCAGGTCGAGCTGGGCCAGGGCGGTGCCCTGGATCAGGGTGAACCGCCAGTGCGGGCCGAACGCCGGGATGGTGATGAACGCGAACGGCTGCCCGGTGGCCACGTCGAACTGTTCCGGGCTGGCCCCGGCCGCGTCGCCGCGCGGCGGAGCCTGCCGCCACTCCTGGTTGAGCTCGTTGCTGAGCTGACGCTGAGCGGAGTCGGCCCGCAGCGCGGTGCCCCAGATGAGGTAGCTGATGAAGAGCAAACCGATCACGCCGAAGGTCAGGAAGATCTCCCCCGCGGCGCGGATCACCTGTCGCACGGCTCATCCATTCGGGTCGGTGTCAGCGGCTGATGATTACTAAGCGAAGTTGAAGGATATCAATTTGTAACCATCACTGTCCGGAGAACGGCATGCTCCCGTTATCCAGGGCCGGAGCGATCACGGCCAGGAGCGGCTACGCTTAGGTTCCGCACCGCTGTACTTGCCCGGGGGACGGCCCCCCGGACCCCGCGGGGTTTGGCATGCAGGAGGCCGTCGTGCCCAAGTCGCGCGTCCGGAAGAGGACGGTATACACGCCGCCGCCGCGGAAGTCGGCGCGGCGGAAGGTCAGCGCGCCCTGGGTCGGGCCGACCATCGTGGCCTGCCTGATCCTCGGACTGGCCTGGATCGTGGCGTACTACATCACCAACGGGTCGTTCCCCGGCATGTCGCTCCTGGGTGCGTGGAACCTGGTGGTGGGCTTCGCCTTCATCATCGCCGGCGTCACCCTGTCCACCCGCTGGCGCTGAGCCAGCCGCTGGCCCAGCGCCTCAGCCGCCCGCCCCGGTCAGCTGCCCGTTCCTGACCGCGATGGCGATCACCAGCAGCACCGCGACCGCGACCGTCGCCAGTACCTGCAGCGCCGCGCGATTCTTGCGCGGCGCGTACGCGTAGGCCGCGGTCAGGAGCACGCCGGTGAGCAGCCCGCCGATGTGGTCCTGCCAGGCGATGATGTTGTGGAAGAAGAAGCTGAGGGCCAGGTTGATGGCGATCAGCATGGCGATCCCGCGGGTGTCCAGCCGCAGCCGCCTGGATACCACGAACCACGCGCCGAACAACCCGAAGATGGCGCCCGAGGCACCCACCGCGGGGGCGTTCTCCGGCGCGAGGAAGTAGTACATGACCCCGCCGCCGACCGCGCTGAGCAGGTACACCCCCAGGAAGCGCAGCCGGCCAAGCAGGCCCTCCAGGGCCGGCCCGACGAACACCAGGGCCCACATGTTGAACGCGATATCCAGGAAGCCCAGGCTGCCCTGGCCGGTGGCCGGGGCCAGGAACGCGGACGTGATCAGCCGGTACCACTCGCCCGCGGCGACGCCGTGCAGCGGGCCGCCGGATCCGTACGTGGCGTACCCGACCATCTCCAGGTCGGTGACGATGTTCGGGCGGACCCAGGTGGCGAGGAAGATCACCACGTTGATCGCGACCAGCGTCCAGGTAACGACCGCGCCGGCGGCCGGGCGGCCGCCGAACGCGGTGCTGGCCTGCCGGGTGCTCCGCGCGCCCTGACCGATGCAATCCACGCACTGCTGGCCCACCGAGGCCGATCGCATGCAGTCAGGGCACGCATGGCGCCCGCACCGGACGCACGAGACGTAGCTCTCCCGGCCAGGGTGCCGGTAACAGGTAGGGACTTGTCCCCCCTGGTCCGGCTGGCCCGGCTGACCCGGTGCGCCCGGTCCGGGGTCGCTGGGCGTGCTCACGATTGACGGTCCGATCAGCTCGCGGAGCGGTCCACGGTGACCGACTCGAGGATGACGTCCTCCACCGGGCGGTCCTGGCTGCCGGTCTTCAGCCTGGTGATCGCGTCCACCACGTCGGCGCCCTCGATGACCTCGCCGAAGATGGTGTGCTTGCCGTTGAGCCAGGGGGTGGGGACGACCGTGATGAAGAACTGCGAGCCGTTGGTGCCGGGCCCGGCGTTGGCCATGGCCAGCAGGTAGGGCCGGTCGAAGCGCAGGTCGGGGTGGATCTCGTCGGCGAACTTGTAGCCGGGTCCGCCGCGGCCGCTGCCGAGCGGGTCCCCGCCCTGGACCATGAAGTCCGGAATGACCCGGTGGAAGATGGTCCCGTCATACAGCTTGCCCGTGGTCGCCTGGCCCGTGTTCGGGTCGGTCCACTGCCTGCCGCCCTCGGCCAGTTCCACGAAGTTGCGCACGGTCTTCGGTGCGTGATCAGGGAAGAGGCGGACGACCACCCGGCCCTGGTTCGTCTGCAACGTCGCCGTCAGCGTTTCTGCCATGCGTGTGACTCCATCCGATGGCCTTATATTTCGTCGGCGTAAAACATCCCTCGCTCATCACCGTACCGGTAGCACGCGATGGTTGAAGACAGCCGGGATGGGAAGTCTGTGAGAACGAGATTACGCTCGGGAGGTTTACTGTGTCCCTTTTCAAGACCAACCGCACAACCGCCGGGATGGCGGCCGTGGGTGCGCGCGCGAAGGACGCCGCCGCCCAGGCCGTCCCGGCGGGAAAGCGCGCGGGAACGACAGCGGTCCAGGGAGCCCGCCAGGGCGCTGCGGATGCGAAGGACTGGGCCGTGCCCCGGGTCCAGGACGCGAAGGACTGGGCCGTGCCCCGCGTGCAGGACGCCAAGGAGTGGGCGGTGCCCCGGGTCCAGGACGCGAAGGACTGGGCCGCGCCGCTCGTGCAGGACGCCGTCCGGGGCGCCCGGGAATGGGCCGCGCCGCGGCTTGAGGACGCCGCGGAAGCGGTGACCACCACGGTCGCGCCGAAGGTCTCCTCGGCGCTGCGCTCCACCGCGAGCCAGGTCCGGCCGGCCCCGGCCAAGACCGGGGTGCGCCGGCTGCTCGACTGGCGCTGGCTGCTCGGTCTGGGCGCGGTGCTGGGCGCGGCCGGCGCCACCGCGGGCGTCGCCATGCGGCGCCGGTACGCCCGGGCCACCGCCGCCGCCAAGGACGCCACCGAACCCGACGTCGCCGCGCAGGCGGCGGGCGACGACACCGGGGCCGAGGCTTCCTCGGTCAACGGACGGGTCACCACGCCCGAGGTATAGCTAGCACACCGGGCAGGCGAGGCGTCCGCGCCGGACGCCGCGCCTGCCCGCGCCTGATCCGGTACCGTCTAGTGACGGACCCAAGGATCATGACCGGCAGGCAGGCATAGCGGTGAGCGAGCACGACGGGGCGGAACGGACCACCCGGTCCGCCCCTCCCGGACCGGCCCGCCTGCTCGGCTGGCTGGCCGCGGCCGCCATCGCCGTCTCGGCGCTCATCATCATCGCGGTCTCGGCCGCGGGACCGAACGTCTCCGTCCCGGTCATGCGCAAGCCCTCGGTCGGTACGCCCGGGTGGCCGCCCTGGTGGCACGCGCTGCACCTGACTGCCACGTTCGTGACCGTGTCGCTGTGGACCGCGATGGTGCTGGGCTGCGCCGGGGTGATCGCCGGGCTGGTCGCCGTGGCGCGCGGCGCGCGGCCGCCGGTGCGCGCGGTCCTGGCGGGCGCGTTCCTGGCCGTCGCGGTGGTGACCGTGCTGCCCTCGGCCGGCTCGACCGACGCCATCTCCTACGCCGCCAACGGGCGGATGGCGGTCATCGGGCACAGCCCCTACGTCATGACCCCGCTGCAGCTGCGGCGGATCGGCGACCCGATCGGCCGGCAGATCCCGGTCAGCGAGTTCCCGTCCACCTGGCTGAACACGGTGTCGGTGTACGGCCCGGTGGCCACCGGGACCGAGTGGGCCGCCGCCGAGCTGGGCGGGACGTCGCTGGCCCGGATCACGTTCTGGCTGAAGCTGGAGGAGGCGCTGGCCTTCGGCGCGGTGATCGTGGCCCTGGACCGGATGCTCCGGGCCGATCCCGCGCAGCGGCTGCGCGCCCACCTGCTCTGGTCGGCGAACCCGCTGCTGCTCTGGGAAATCGTGGCCAGCGGCCACATCGACGGGCTCGCCGCGCTGTTCGGCCTGCTGGGCGTGGCCGCGCTGCGCCTGCGCCGCACCCCGGACGGCGATCGCGGGCAGATCGGGCTGCGCGACGCGGCCCTGGCCGGGCTGGCCATCGGCGTGGCCGCCGGCATCAAGGCCGAGTACGCGCTGTTCGGCCTGGCCGTGGCCTGGGCCTGCCGCCGGTCGGCCCGGCCGCTCCGGCCGCTGGCCGCCGCCGCGGCCGGCTTCGCGCTAGTCGTGGTCCCGGTGTACCTGGCCGCGGGCACCCCGGCGATCAAGGTCCTGATCACCCGCAGCCCCGGGGTCACCTGGGACACCATGTACCAGCTGTTCTGGCGGCCGGTGCTCGGCGATACGCAGTTCAGCGTGAACAGCGCCCCGCCGCACCTGGCCTTGATCGCGTACCTGCTGTTCGCGGCGGTGGCGGTGCTGGCCGTGCTGCGCCTCCCCGACGCGCTGCCGCACCTGCCCGCCGTGACCCCGGCGCTGGCCCTGAGCCTGGCCTGGCTGTTCCTCACCGCGTTCCAGCGGCCCTGGTACGACGTGATGGCGCTCAGCCTGCTCGCGCTGTACTCGGCCTCCCGGCTGGACTGGGTGGTGCTGATCCGGCTGCTGGCCGGCGCGACCGTCTACGTCCAGGCCGTGCAGAGCCCGGCCCAGCCGCACTGGCTCGCTGATCTGGGCCAGTTTGACGGCGCGTGGCTGACGCCAGGCGTTCGCCTGCTGGCCACCGTGGCGTTGGTCTGGCTCTGCCTGTCCGGGCGCTGGGGCTGGCGATCGGCGTCGGCGGTGTCCCCGGGCAGGCTTCCTGAGCTGCTGCCGGCCACCTGAGCGGCGTTCTCCACAAGCACGCACTGTGGATAACTCAGAACGCAACGTCCCAGGGTGGATACCGGCCCTGGCAACTGAATGCACATGCCTGTGGATTAAATTGTGGATAACGCGAGGCTACAGGGGCTGATCCGGAGGATCTCCGAGGGCGTCTCCGGTCAGGTAAAGCCGAGGCCAACGGCAGTCGACGAACTGGTCGAGGTACCCGGTGAGCCGTTCCTCGAAGTCATCGTCCTCGGCGGCGGCCCCGGCGGCCCGTTCTGCGGCGGACGGGCTGTCCACGCCGAACGCCACCGCCCGCACCTCCCACGCATCGCGTTGCGCTCCGTCGTACCAGCGCTGGACCGTCCCGACCTGCCGCGCGCAGGTGTCGCCGGCCACGGCTTGCCCGTACGTCCGCTCCCATTCCGCGCTGCGCGGGTGCGGGCCCGCTCCGGGATTCTTCCGGTCCGCGGTCTTGAGCGCGTCCAGCACGAGCGTCCACTGGTAAGCGGGCGCCAGCCAGCGCGGCTCCTCCCGCTGGCAGAGCCAGCTGCCCCGCGACACGCGGGCCCGGATCGCGGTGCTGACGTGCGCGGCCAGGCCGACCGGGCTGACCCGCCGGGCGATGACCGGCACCCGGGCGCTCACCGCCGCGTCCACGCCGTGCGAGATGGCGCAGTCCCGCAGCCGGGACGGCATCATCTGCAGCAGGGACAGCAGCGCGGTCCGCGGCACCGGCATGGGCCAGCCGACTAGGTGCCCGAGAACCGACAACTCGGCCCACAGCCGGACGGCCGGGTACTCCTGCAGGGCCCGCTGGGCGACCCGCATGTCGCGCAGCGTGCACGGGCGGGCGGTGCAGTCCGCGCCGCACGTCGTGCTGCGCGGCCGGACGACCCCGGCCGGGGTCGCGGTGGCCGCCTCGGCCACCGCCTCCCGGCCGGTGCCGTCGGGCATCCGGGCCAGCAGCGGGTAGTCCATCCCGTCGGCGAAGACCGCGGCCTCGCCGGGCCGCAGGGTGACCAGGAAGCGGTTCTGCGCCGGGGTCATGTTCATGGTGGCGCCCACGGCCTCGCGGTCGCCGGCCGCCGGGAGGCGGTGGGTGATCTTCACCGCCGTGTTCCTGATCACGTCCGGGACCAGCCGCTCGGGGACCTGCTCGGCGATGATGACCCCCTCGCCGTAGGCGCGGATCTCGGCCAGCAGCCCGGCGAACAACTCGGCCGCGTGCGCGGCCGCGCTGCCGGGGACGTCCGGGCGGCGCAGCAGCCGGTGAGCCTCCTCGATGACGGTCAGGTGGCGCAGCCGGCCCGGGCCGGACGGCTGGGCCCGGTGTTCCATCCGCAGGTGCTCGGCCAGCCGGATCAGCACCGTGCCCATGACGAACGCCTGGTCGCCGTCGTCGCTCACGTCCTCGAGCTCGAGCACGGCGTTGGTCCGCAGCAGCCGGCCGAAGTCGAGCTGATGGCCGCCCTCCAGGAACCGGCCGGTGGTGCCCAGGCGCAGGCTGGACAGCCGCACCTTGACGAACCCGAGCACGTCGTCGGTGAGCCGCTCGCTGTAGCCGCCCTCCCGCAGGATCCTGACCGCGGCCCGTTGCAGGTCAGCCAGGCGGGGGTAGCCGGGGTTGGGGTCGGCCGCGATCTTCTCGCCCAGCGCCAGGTCCCACCCGGCATCCTCGTAGACCCGGGTCAGCGCCGCGCTGAGCACCGGCCCGAACGGTTCCGCCGACCGGAACGACCCGGTGAACAGCGCCGTGACCAGGTCCGCGTGGGTCTGCAGCGGAAACCGGCGGCCCTCGGCGTCCGGGGCCGGCTCCAGCGGGTTCAGCCCGGCCGCGATCGCGTCCGAGTCGCCCGGCCGGATCCGCACCACCTCGGCGGTCCCGGCCAGGCGTGCTGCCATCAGCCGGTACTCGGCCTTGGCCGGCTCCACCACCAGCCACGGGATCCCGGCCCGGGTGGCGGACTCGAGCAGGGCGCGCACCGTCTGCGACTTGCCGGTCCCGGTGGCGCCGCAGACGAACACGTGCCGGTTCACCGAGTCGAGCGGCAGCAGCAGCGGGCCGGCCGGGCGGCGGCCGCGGTCCAGTACCTCACCCACCGCGATCGTCTCCCGCCCGGCCGCGGCGGGCTCCTGGGTCACGTCGAAATCGGGGTACAGCACCAGCCGCACCCCGGGGATCTCCCGCTCGGGCGGCCGGGCCAGCGCCGCGACCAGTTCGGTGCTGGCGTACCAGGGATAGTCCGGCGCCGCGCCGCTGTCCTGCATGAGCTCGGCCAGTTCGCGGGCGTGGCCGTCGGCCGGGGCCACCGCGTAGGGCAGTTCGGCCAGGTCGGCGGACGCGCAGACCAGCCCGGCCACCCGGGCCGCGGCGTCGGCGTCGGCGCCGCCCGCGGCCAGCCGGACCCGCCACAGCCCGGTCGACCGGCCCTGGCGCAGTTCGTCGTGCCGCAGCCGGTGCGCCTCGCCGGGAGACGACCCGGCCATTGCGCCGATCTCATCGCTCCGCACGGGCTCGGCCACCAGCAGCCAGCCGAACGCCCCTGGCCACACCGCCAGCAGGCACTCCTCCAGCGACGGCGGGGGCCGCTGCCCGGTGCGTCGCTCGGCCTCCAGCCGGAGCCCGCCGATGGCCCGCCAGCTGGGCAGCTCGGGCCATGAGGGTGGCCAGGGCGCCGCGGGCCAGCGGCTCGGCCCGGGCGCCGCCGGGCAGGGTGAGCAGGACCTCGCGGTCGTCCTGGCTGCCGATCAGGCCGGGGCCGGCCGCCAGGAACTGGACCGGGCCGCCGGCCCGGTGCCGGACCCAGCCCAGGGCCAGCGCGCCCGAGTCGCCGGCTCCGGCGTGGTAGGCCGCGATCAGCGCGGCCAGCCGCTGCGTCCGGCCGGGGTCGTTCGGCAGGCCGGAGGATGCCCCGGTCTCACCCGGGCCGGGCCGCCGCGGTATCTCGGTAATCCGGTACGCGTCAAGCGCGGTCAGCTCGGGCCACCCTAAGGTCACGACGCGCCTTTCCACACGTTTGCTACGTCCTGACACAAATACCTTAAACAGGGCAGCTCATGCAGGGAAGTACCAATGCGCGCCTCCGGCACGACCCCACCGTCAGGTCCCGCTGCCGCGCCCGTGACCGGGCAGGAACCCGTATCCCGGCCGGTAGGCGGAGCCTTCGTGCCGGCCGGCCACCGGGTCCCCGGATCCGGCCCAGGGGTCGAAGCCGGGCGGCCAGGTCCGCCAGTCGGCATAGGCCGACCAGCGGCGCCGCTGCGACCGCGCGACGACCTGCAGGACGGAGAAGGCGCCCACGGCCAGCACCGCGATGGCGATCAGCGTGATCCGCTCCGCCGCCGACCCGCCGCCGTGCCCCGCCGGCAAGCTCACCGGGTTCGCGGAGGTCTGCGCCTGGACCGCCGGGCCGGACACGCACAGCACGGCCAGCGCGGTGAGCCCGGCCACGGCCAGCGCCTGCAGGACGCGCATCCGGGCCGCCGTCGCGTGCCGGGCCGCGCACGGGCACGGCAGCCGCGTGCCGCCCGGATCACCCTCTGACATCCCGCCACCCGCTTTCCCAGACGTCCGTCATCTGGACCGGTGCCGCGGCCGCACGAGCGAAAGAAGGCGGTGATCATCGGCCCGGCGACCACCGCGCAGAGGAGCGACGGGCCGTGATCTTTCGCGGCGGCCGCGAGCACCTGCCACTAACCCGGACTACGGGCGGGCAGCCGGACCCGGTTCAGGGCCTGCCGCAGCCGTCATCAACCGGTAATGGATCATCCCGCCGGGCCGAACACCCGGTTCAGGTACGCGTTGCCGAACCGGTTCTCGGGGTCGGCCTCGGCCCGGACCCGGCGGAAATCCTCGAAGTGCGGGTAGAGCGGGCCGAGACCCGCGGCGTCCAGGGTGTGCATCTTGCCCCAGTGCGGCCGGCCCGCCACCGGGGCCACGACCGACTCGAACAGGTCGAAGTACCCCCGGTAAGGCAGCCCGGTGTACTGGTGGATGGCGATGTACGCGGTGTCCCGCCCGTACGCGGTGGACAGCCAGATGTCGTCGGCCGCGGCCACCCGCACCTCGACCGGGAACATGACCGGGTCGGCCAGCCGGGGCACGGCGCGGCGCAGTTCGGCGAGCACGCTGCGCAGTGATTCACGTGGAACGGCGTACTCGGACTCGACGAAGCGGACCCGCCGCGGCGTGACGAACACCCGGTACGACGCGTCGGTGTAGGTCCGCGCGGACAGCCCGGCCGAGGAGAGCCGGTTGAGCGCCGGGATGAGCCGGGGGGCGGCCCGGCCGGCCCGGCACAGCGTCCCGAACGCGGCGTTCTCCATCACCTCGAACTCCCAGAACCGCCGCCACCCCCGCATCGGCGCCGCGGCCTGGTCCCCGGCCGGGACCCGGTTGTTCCGCTTGACCAGGGCCTGGCGGCCGTAGGGGAACCAGTAGAACTCGAAGTGGTCGTTGGCCGCCGCGAGCGCGTCGAACTCCTCGATGACCTGGTCGACCGGCATCGGGCGCTCGTCCGCGGCCAGCGTGAACGACGGCACGCAGCGCAGCGTGACGGCGCTGACCACGCCCAGCGCGCCGAGCCCGACCCGGGCGGCCGCGAACAGGTCCGGCCGGGCCGCGGCCGAGCAGGTGACCTGCGACCCGTCGGCCAGGACCAGGTCGAGTTCCTCGATCTGGGTGGCCAGCCCGCCGAGCCGGGCGCCGGTGCCGTGGGTTCCGGTGGCCAGCGCGCCCGCGATCGTCTGCGCGTCGATGTCGCCCAGGTTGGCCAGGGCCAGCCCGAGTTCGGCCAGCGCCGCGTTGAGCGCCCGCAGGGTGGTGCCGGCCCGCACCGTGACCAGGCCGGTCCGGGTGTCGGCGGCGGTGACGCCGGTCCACAGGGACAGGTCCAGGGCCACGCCGGTCGTCGCCGCGGCCGGGGTGAACGAGTGCCCGCTGCCGAGCGCGCGGACCTGGAGCCCGGCGGCCGCCGCGCCCTTGACCGCGGCGGAGATCTCGGCCTCGGTCTTCGGCTGGGCCCGCCGGGCGGGCGTCGCGGTCGCCGTGCCCGCCCAGTTCCGCCACTCGCCAGGCCCGAGTGCTTGCTTCATCACCCGAGAGTATTCATATTTACCTGGCGACCGCATACTGTGCCAGCATGTCAGTCGCCCAGGGCACGCGCACCCAGCCGCCGGGCGGTACCTCGCCGGCCGAGGCGCTGCGCAGACGGTACGACCGCGCCACCGCGGAGCTCGACCCGCCGCTGGCCCTGGTCGACCTGGACGCGTTCGACGCGAACGCCGCCGACCTGACCCGGCGGGCCGCGGGCCGGCCGATCCGGGTCGCCACCAAGTCGCTGCGCTGCCGCTACCTGATCGAGCGCGCCCTGGCCCAGCCCGGCTACCAGGGCGTGATGTGCTACTCGCTGCCCGAAGCCCTGTGGCTGCACGCCGCGGGCACCAGCGAGGACCTGCTGGTCGCCTACCCCACGGTGAACCGGGCGGCGCTGCGGGCGCTGGCCGCGGACGAGGCGGCCCGGCGGCAGATCACGATCATGGTCGACTCGCCCGCGCACCTGGACGTGGTGGACCAGGCCCTGGGCGACGGCCATCCCGAGATCCGGGTCTGCCTGGAGCTCGACGTTTCCTGGCGGCCGCTGGCCGGGCAGCCGCTGGTGCACATCGGCACCCGGCGCTCCCCGGTGTTCACCCCCCGGCAGGCCGTGGACGTGGCCCGCGCCATCACCGGCCGGCCCGGCTTCGCGCTGGTGGGCCTGATGGGCTACGAGGGCCAGATCGCGGGCCTGGGCGATGCTCCGCCCGGGCAGCCGGTCCGGGCCCGGCTGATCCGCGGCATCCAGGACCGTTCGGCCGCCGAGCTGCGCGGGCGCCGGACCGAGGCGGTCCGCCTGATCCAGGCCCTGACCAGCCTGGAGTTCGTGAACGGCGGCGGCACCGGCAGCCTGGAGACGACCGCCGGGGACGAGTCGGTGACCGAGCTGACCGCGGGCTCGGGACTGGTCGGCCCGACCCTGTTCGACGCGTACCGCCGCTTCACCCCCGACCCCGCGCTGCTGTTCGCCCTGCCCGTGGTGCGCCGGCCCGGCCCGCACATCGCCACCTTGTTCTCCGGCGGCTACGTGGCCTCCGGGACCGGCACCCGGGACCGGCTGCCGCGGCCGTACCTGCCGGCCGGGCTGACCCTGACCGGGGTCGAGGGCGCCGGCGAGGTCCAGACCCCGGTGCGCGGTGCCGCCGCCGGCCGGCTGCGCCCCGGCGACCGCGTCTGGCTGCGCCACGCCAAGGCCGGCGAGCTGGCCGAGCGGTTCACCGACTACTACGTGCTCCGCGGCGATCAGGTCACGGCGGTCCCGACCTACCGGGGCGAGGGCCAGTGCTTCGGCTGAGGCCGTAACGATATTTTTTATTCCGAACGGACCGTGGTTCCCGCCCCTGGGCAGCGGTTTTCCAACCGGAGCGAGGCGCTCGGCGTCCTAGCGGGTGACATGGATCAGTCATTGATTGAAGGGTTTGGACACCATGGAGATCACCAGAGCAGGCAGACCCCGGCAGATTGCGTCCTGGGCGTCCCTGGCTTGTCTTGCCGTGCTATTGACCGCTTGCAACTCCTCGGCCAGTCCGGCCGCGTCCTCGCCCGCGGGCACGGTGAGCACCCCGGGCACCTCGGCTCCGGTCACCGGCCCGACCGCGCCGGCCAGTACCCCGGGCACCTCTTTGGGCCCGGCCGCGGCGCCGACCGGGGCCAGCACGTTCCTGGCCGCCGCGCAGTCGCTCAACGGGACGCTGCTGCACGAGCCCGCGTGCGGCGGTTCCGGCTGCGCGCTGTCCGGTGATTCCACCGCGTTCCTGTCCCAGATGAAGTGGACCACCTGGTCGGGGAGCGAGGCGGTCGGCAGCGGCACCTACAAGCTGGACGACTGCAACCCCAACTGCGCCGCGGGCCAGGTGTACTCGCTGGCCACGGTGGTGACGCTCAGCCAGCCGGTCAAGGTGTGCTCCTCTTCCGGGACCCGCTGGGTCTGGACGCACGCGTTCTTCATCTTCCTCCAGGGCCTGCCCCAGCCCCTGACGGGCCAGAACGCCCCGCAGAACCCCTGGACCTTCTCCAGCCTGGCCACCGCCGCCCAGCAATCCTGCGCCAGCTAGGCCCCAGCAATCCCCTGAACCCCAGCCGCCCCGTCCCCCAGCCGGAGCGGGACGGCAGCGGTGGAACATCGGTGTCGTTATAGCGGCACCGGTGGAACATCGGTGCCGCTCCGATGCGTGACGGCAGCGTCGGCGGTGAGCTGGGCGGCGATGGTGGCCATGGCGGCGGCTAGGGCGGCCGGGGAAGGGGCCCGGCCGGGATCGATCAGCCACTGGACCAGGACGCCGCTGACCAGCGCCTGGTGCAGCGAGCCGACCGCGCGGGCCTGCTGCAGGTCAGCGGGATCGACGCCGTATAGCGCCTGCGCCCAGAACGCCCGGGCGTCCTCGAGCCCGTCGGCCACCGCGGCGCGCACCTCGGGGTCCCGCTGGGCCACGGTGAAGATGTCGAAGGTGGCCAGCCACACCTGGCGGTTGGTGGCGAACGAGTCGATGACCGCGGCCCAGAACCGCTCGAGGCGCTCCAGCGTGGTCTCGCCCGCGACCGCGCCGGCCCCCATGGCCCGCGCCATCTGCTCGCCGAACTCGTCCAGGGCCTGGAGCACCGCCGCGTTGAGCAGCGCCTTGGTCGAGCCGTAGTGGTAGCCGATGGAGGCCAGGTTGGTCCCGGACGCCGCCACGATGTCGCGCGCGGTGGTGTGCGCGTAGCCCTTCTCCCGCAGGCAGGCGACCGCCCCGGCTAGCAGATCCTCGCGGTGGCTCATGACCCGAGCCTACCAAGAATCTATACAAACGTACTATACATTTGTCTTATACGTTTGTATGATCCGAGGCATGGAGAACCAGAACATCCTCATTTCGGGCGCGAGCGTGGCCGGGCCCGCCCTGGCGTACTGGCTGCGGCGGCGGGGGTTCAACCCGACCGTGGTGGAGCGGGCGCCGTCGTTGCGCGGCGGCGGGTACGCGGTGGATTTCCGCGGCGCCGCGCACCTGTCCGTGCTGGCCAAGATGGGCCTGCTGGACCAGATCCGGGATCAGCAGACCCACCTGGACACGACCACCTACGTGGACGCGGACGGCCGGCGGGTGGCCTCGATGCCGGCTGAGATCTTCGCCGGTGACGTGGAGATCCTGCGCGGCGACCTGGGCCGGATCTTGTACCAGGCGACCCGGGACGGGACCGAGTACCTGTTCGGCGACACGATCACCGGCCTGGACCAGCGCGCCGACGGCGTGCACGTGACCTTCTCCCGCGCCGAGCCGCGGGTGTTCGACCTGGTGATCGGGGCCGACGGGCTGCACTCGGCGGTCCGCCGGCTGGCCTTTCCTGACGCCGCGGGGGCGCGGCAGGACCTGGGCCTGTACGTGTCGATCTTCAGCGTCGACGGTTCCTTCGGCCTGGACCATTCCGGGCTGCTGTACAGCGTCCCGGGCCGGACGGCCGCGGTATTCAGCGCCAGGCAGACCGGGCGCGCCCTAGCGCAGTTCTTCTTCGCCGGGCCGCCGGCCGACTACGACTACCGTGACATCGCCCAGCAGCAGGAGATCGTGGCCGGCGCCTTCGCCGGGATGGGCTGGCACGTACCCGGACTGCTGGCCCAGATGCCCGGGGCGGAGGACTTCTACTTCGACTCGGTCAGCCAGGTGCACCTGGACCGGTGGTCGGCCGGGCGGGTGGCCCTGATCGGCGACGCGGGGTACGCCGCGGGCCCGGGCGGCAACGGTACCGGCACCGCGGTGGTCGCGGCCTACGTGCTGGCCGGCGAGCTGGCCGCCGCGCGCGGCGACTACGGCACGGCGTTCGGCCGGTACGAGCGGCTGCTGCGGCCTTACGTGGCGCGCGGCCAGAAGCAGGCGGCCGGTGGCCTGAAGTTCCTGGCCCCGCCGACCGCCACGCTGATCAGGCAGCGTGACCGGTTCTTCCGCATGCTGCCCTACCTGCCCGCCCGCGGCCTGATCAGGTACCTGTCGACCAGGACCGCGACCGCGATCAGGCTCCCGGAGTACAGCAGCACCTGATACCCGGAGCTGGGGGAAACGGGAGGCACCCGGGCCGCCGGCCTCGCGATCGCCGTACCCACTGCAACGGACCAGCAACTGTCTGCGAACCAAAAAGGTGCATTCGGCATGAAACGGTAAGCCCCATGCGCAGAGTGAACGGGGCACACTCGTGGCAGGCACCGAACCCGCGGCGGCACCGGAGGCCGCGGCCCGCGGGCGAACCGCGGATCTAGCCCCCGCCTGGGGATCGCCGGGGGCGTCCCGCTGGCCTTGATGAACGGGGGCCTGGTCGCCTCCGGCTTCGGCTACGAGCGGTTCACCGCCCTGTCTGGCCCGCTCCGCCGGCCAGACCCGGCCGGCCGCTACCGGGTCCAGTTCCGGGGCATCCACCGCAGCCGCCGCGAATGGGTGACCACCAGGGCCATCGCGGCGGTCCTCGCGGTGATCGACGTCAGGTTCATGTACTGGCTGGTCATCCAGTCCCGGCATCCGCGCCTGACCGGCTGGCTATGGCCGTGGACCGTGCACGCGACCGCCGTGGACGGCTACCTGCTGCTGCTGGCCGGATTGGCGGTCGGCTCGATCGCCATGCAGCTGTTCCTGCTGATGAACGTGCTGACCATCTCCCGAGCCTGCCTGGCCGCCCGGGATCCGGTCCCGGTCGAGCCGGACCCGAGCCTGCGGGTGGCGTTCCTGACTACGCTCGTCCCGGAAAAAGAGCCGATCGAGATGGCGGAACGGACGCTCCGCGCGGCGACCCGCATCGTCTACGACGGCCCGTTTGACGTGTGGCTGCTCGACGAGGGCGATTCGGACGAGGTCAAGCGGATGTGCGCGCGGCTCGGTGTGCGTCACTTCACCCGCAAGGGGCGCCGGTACTCCGAGCCCGACACCGGCATCTTCGCCAGCAAGACCAAGCACGGCAACTACAACCGGTGGCTGCGCGAGCACGCCGACGACTACGACGTGATCATGTGCGTGGACACTGACCACGTGCCGCTGCCGGTCATGGCCGAACGGCTGCTCGGCTACTTCCGCGACCCGGATGTGGCGTTTGTCGTCGCTCCGCAGTTCTACGGTAACCAGGACCGCCGGGTCACCCGCTGGGCCGAATCGGCGCAGTACCTGTTCCACAGCGTCATCCAGCGAGCGGGCAATCGCCGTGGCTGCGCGATGCTGGTCGGCACCAACGCGGCGATCCGCACGGCCGCCATCGAGGCCGGATACGCCGACTCGATTACCGAGGACATGGCGACCAGCCTGCGCGTTCACGCCACCAAGAACCCGGCCACCGGCCGGTCCTGGCGCTCGGTCTACACCCCGGACCTGGTGGCGGTGGGCGAGGGGCCTAGTTCCTGGACGGAGTTCTTCGGTCAGCAGACGCGTTGGTCGGCGGGGACGTTCGACGCGCTAGTGCGCCAGGTCTGGCGGGTCGGTTACCGGCTCCGTCCCGGGGCAATGCTGCACTACTTCCTGATGCTGACCTATTACCCGTCGGTCGCGATCGGCTGGATCATGGGCATCGGGATCAGCGCCTGCTACCTGGGTTTCGGGATCACCAGCCTGCGCACCGACTCGGGGTGGTGGCTCACCTACTACGTCGACGTGGCCACCATGCAGTTCGTGCTGTACCGCTTCATGCGGCGGCACAACGTGAGCCCGCACGAACCGTCCGGATCCTCGGGCCTGTCCGGCATGCTCGTCTCGGCGCTGACCGCCCCGGTCTACGCCCGGGGCCTGATCAAGGTGATGCTAGGGCGCAAGCTGTCCTTCAACGTGACCGCCAAGGGATCCGCCACGAGCCCCGACCGGCTGGGGACCTTCAGGTACTCGCTGATGTGGGCGGCGGTGCCGGTGGCCCTGCTGGTGATCGCCTCCCTGCACCACCGGCCCTACCTCATGATGATCGCCTGGACCGGCATCATCCTGCTGGTCTGCCTGGCCCCGGTCGCGATATGGCTGTTCGACCGCTCGCGCGAAGCGGCCCGGCCTGCGGCGCGGCCGGCCGAATCCTGGCCGCCTGCCGAATCGCCCGAGCTGACCCTCGTCTCCTGCGCGAGATAGGACCCTGTTGATGAACACGTTTTCCCTGTCCGCCTTCCGGGCCAGACGCCGGAGCCGGATAACCAGGAGCTGGACCCCGCGCCGACTGTTCGGCATCCCGGTGGCCGCCGTGATGGTCTGCGGGGTAGTCAGCGTCAACGTGCCGACGGTAGGGGGCACGCTGGGGGGCTGGTACCACCAGTACCAGATGACCAGGCCCGCCTACGAAGCCAAGAACGGGCTGTGGGTCAAGCTCAACATCCCGGCCAAGTTCCGGGTGAACGGCATCCACTCCACCCTGCTCTATAACGGCGACGTGCTCATCATGGCGGTTCGGGCAACAACCAGGCCTTCTTCGACGCGGGCACGTTCAAGACCCTGCTGCTCAACCCGGTGACCATGCACGAGCAGCTGATCCCGACGCCATGGGACCTGTTCTGCGCGGGCCACATCGAACTGCCCGACGGGAACATCCTCTCGCCGGCGGGACGGCCAGGTACGAGAACCTGAACCCGGCCTACCCGGCCGGAAGCATGACCGTAGTCAGCACCGACACGACCCGGTCGCGGACGCTGCCCCGCGGCACGATCTTCACCGCCCCGGACGGCGCGAATTCGCGTCGGCCGTCAGCGGTCACGGTCCCGCGAGCGACGACGCGGCCGGGACCGGACGGGCGGCCGGGCCGTCGTCGATCCCCGGCGAGCAGAACGTGTGGGTGAACGCGGTGCGGAAGGGCGAGGCCTCGCTGGTGGCGACGGACGCCCGGTACAGGGTGCAGGGCTTCGCCGGATCGCAGGCCAGCCGCCGGCTGTACGGCCTGGGCACGCCGATGACCTTGCAGCCGCAGAGCTTCCAGGGC
Source organism: uncultured Actinomycetes bacterium (assembly GCA_963822765.1). Lineage (GTDB taxonomy): Bacteria > Actinomycetota > Actinomycetes > Streptosporangiales > Streptosporangiaceae > Palsa-504. The sequence goes on from CAWGJL010000038.1 coordinate 112,637, forward strand.
ACCAACGACGCGTACATCTTCGACGTCAAGACCCTGCGGTACGTGAAGGTCAACTCGATGAACTACGCCCGCTGGTACCCGACCCTGGCCGAGATGGGGAACGGCATGGACATGGCCATCTCCGGCCTGAACGGCCAGGGCCAGATCACGCATGAACAGCGAGATGTTCGATCCCGCCACCGGGAACTGGGCCCAGGGGCCGAGCCGGGGGTTCCCGACCTACCCGGCGACGTTCCTGACCGAGAACGGGCAGCTGTTCTTCACCGGGTCCAACGCCGGGTACGGCCCGGCCACCCCGGCCTGGCGGACCCCGGGGTTCTGGAACACCACGACCAACGCATTCCGCCCGGTCCCGGGCATACCGGACCCGCAGAACCTGGAGACCAGCGCCTCGGTCCTGCTGCCGCCCGCCCAGAAACAGACGATCATGGTCCTGGGCGGCGGCGGGGTCGGCCAGTCGGATTCGTCGACCGCCCGGACCGCGCTGATCGATATCGCCGCCCCCGACCCGCAGTGGGTCCGCGGGCCGGACCTGGCCGAGCCCACCCGCTACCCGACCACCGTGCTGCTGCCCGACGACGACGTCCTGGTCACCGGAGGGTCGCGTTACTACCGCGGGATGCGCGGGAGCGACAACCGCGACACGCGGATCTACGACGCGGCCACCGACTCGTTCTCCTGGGCCGCCGACTCGATCACCGGCCGGGACTACCACTCCGGCGGCGCTGCTGCCCAACGGGAGCGTCCTGACCCTTGGCGGGAACTCCCTGTTCGGCAACAAGCAGGACACCCAGCCGCAGACCTTCAACCCCGAAATTGACCTCTACTTCCCGCCGTACATGTTCCAGGGCACCCGGCCGAGCATCGTCACCGCGCCGAAGGTCATGAGCCTGGGGCACAGCTACCTGATCAAGGTCCCGCAGTCGTCGGACATCAAGTACCTGCGGCTGATGCGGCCCGACAATCCCACCCACGTGACCGATGTCAACGAGCGCTCGGTGGCGGTCAGCTTCACCCAGGCCGGGCCCGGCGAGCTCAGGATCACCCTCCCGTCGAACGCCAACCTGCTGCCGCCGAGCTACTACATGCTGTTCGCGGTGAACCGCCACGGCGTCCCGTCCGACGGCTACTGGGTCCAGGTCCGGTGACGCCGGCGCGAGGCTGGCGTGCGCTGGGCCTGGCGGCCGGCGCGGCCGCGGCGCTGCTCGCCGTCGCGGCCTGCGGATCGGCGCCGGCACCGGACCGGCTGTACGCCGACCCGGACGGCCCGCTGGCCGGAAGCGTCGCCGCGCTGCTGGCCGACGGCCAGCACGGCGCGGCCGCCGAGCTGGAGAAGATCACCCAGACGCCCGCTGGCATCTGGATCACCGGGCAGCCGGGCGACCTGAGCGTCGTCCGGCAGGCACGCAGGCCGCGACGCGGGCGCACGCCATCGCGGTCCTGGTCCTGTACAACCTGCCCGACCGCGATGCCTGCGGCAGGCTCTCCGCCCTCGGCGGGCTCGGCGAGCGGGACTACGAGGAGTGGCTCGGGCAGATCGCCAGCGCCATCGGCGCCGCGGCTGTGATCGTCGTCGTGGAACCCGACGGCCTGCCGGATATCGTCCGCGGCTGCCTGAACCCGGCCCAGGCCGCCGAGCGCTACCGGCTGCTCAGGTACGCGATGCGGCGCCTCGCCGCGCTGCCCCGGGCCCGGGTCTACCTGGACGCCGGCAACCCGGGCATGTTCGCGGACCCCTCGCGGCTGGCCGGACCGCTCAAGGCGGCCGGCGTGGGCTACGGCCGCGGGTTCTCGGCCAACGTCTCGAACTTCCAGTGGACGGCCGACGTGGTGGCCTGGAGCCAGCGGCTGGAGCGCGACCTTGGCGGTCAGGCCCGGGCGGTGATCGACACCAGCCGCAACGGGCACGGTCCGTACACCGGCCCCGACGCCCCGCAGTGGTGCAACCCCCCGGGCCGGGCGCTCGGGCCGGCCCCCGGCTCGACCCCGGGCCCGGCCGGCATCGACGCGTACCTGTGGGTCAAGGATCCCGGCGCCAGCGACGGCGTGTGCAACGGAGGCCCGGCGGCCGGCCGCGGCTGGGCGCAGTACGCACAGGCCCTGGAGAGGCAGGGCGAGGACTCGTGAGACAGCACCGGATCCGGGTCACCCGGCGGGGCATCCAGGTCACCCTGGGACTGCTGTGGATGCTGGACGGGATGCTCCAGCTCCAGCCGGCCATGCTGACGCCCAGGTTCGCGACCCAGGTGATCGCGCCCGCGGGCGATGGCCAGCCGGCCTTCGTGTCGTGGCCGGTGCAGACGGCGGCCCGCGTCATCGGCCACCAGCCAGTGGTGGCCGACCTGGCCTTCGCCGTGATCCAGCTGCCCCTCGGCGCCGGCCTGCTGTACCCGCGGACGGCCCGGCGGGCCCTGGCCGCCTCGGTGGCCTGGGCGCTGGCGGTCTGGTACCTGGGTGAGGGCCTGGGCGGCCTGTTCGCCGGCGGCGCGAGCCTGCTCAGCGGCGCGCCCGGCGCCGCTGGTGTACGCGGTCGTGGCGGCGGCGGCCGCCCCGCCGCGCCAGGGCCTCCAGGCGGGCGAGTTCTGGTCGGGACTGGCCACCGATCCGGCGACCGCGCCGGTGATGATCCTGCTCGGCGCGGCCGTGCTCGGCGCCGCCCCGGGCGCTAGCCGGGCGCGCCGCGACCGGCCGGCGGCACGCCTGGTCCCGCCGCCGGCCCGCGTCCTGGCCAGAGCCGGGCTCAACCCGGCCGGGCCGCCGGCTGGTTAACCCGGGGCCGGCCCCAGGGGCCGGGTCTCGATCACGGCGAAGGCCGCGGGCGGGATCGTGACCGTGTCCTGGATGATCGCGACCGCGGGGCTGGACGCGGCCAGCACGCCGGTGCCGGGCTGGCCGAGGGCCAGCGTGACGGCCTCGGGGCCGAGGTTGGCCGCGATGCGCAGTCCGCCCCGCCGGACCATGATCCAGCGCGCGTCCTCGTCGAAGTCGGCGCTCACCCGGTCCAGCCGCGGGTCAGTCAGCTCGGGCCGGGCCCGCCGCAGCGCGATCAGCTCCCGGTACCAGGCCAGCAGGCCCAGGTAGGGCTCGCGGTCGAGCTGGGTCCAGTCGAGCTTGGAGCGCAGGAAGGTCGCCTCGTCCTGCGGGTCGGGCACGTCGGCCGCGGCCCAGCCGTGCGCCGCGAACTCGGCCTTGCGGCCCTCGGCTACCGCCTTAGCTAGCCCCGGATCGATGTGGTCGGTGAAGTACTGCCACGGCGTGTCGGCGCCCCACTCCTCGCCCATGAACAGCATCGGCGTGTAGGGCGCGGTGAGCACCAGCCCGGCGCCCACCTTGACCAGGTCGGGCGGCAGCGTGGCGGCGATCCGGTCGCCGGTGGCCCGGTTCCCGATCTGGTCGTGGTCCTGAAGGTAGCCCAGGAACCGGTGCGCGGGAATCCGGAACACGTCCACCTGCCGCCCGTGCGTCCGGCCGCGGAAGGAGGACCAGATGCCGTCGTGGAAGAACACCCTGGTGTAGGTCTTGGCCAGCGCGGCCATCGACCCGAAGTCGCCGTAGTAACCCTGCCGCTCGCCGGTGATCGCGGCGTGCACGGTGTGGTGGAAGTCGTCGCTCCACTGGGCGGTCAGCCCGTAGCCGCCCGCCTCGCGGGAGGTGACCAGCCGGGGGTCGTTGGCGTCGGACTCGGCGACCAGGACCAGCTCGCGGTTCAGCAGCGCCGCGAGCGCCAGCACCTGCGCCGCGAGCTCTTCCAGGAAGTTCAGCGCCCGGTGATCTTCCAGCGCGTGCACGGCGTCGAGCCGCAGCCCGTCCAGGTGGTAGTCGCGCAGCCACATCAGCGCGTTGCCGATCAGGAACGCGCGGACCTCGTCCGATCCGGGCTGGTCCAGGTTCACCGCGGGTCCCCACGGGGTCACGTGCGCGATGGTGAAGTACGGCCCGAAGTCGCCGAGCCGGTTGCCCACGCCGACGTGGTTGTACACCACGTCCAAGATGACGGCCAGGCCGCGCGCGTGGCAGGCGTCCACGAACCGCTTCAGCCCGTCCGGACCGCCGTACGGCTCGTGCACCGCCCACAGGTTGATCCCGTCGTAGCCCCAGCCGTGCCGGCCGGGGAACGCCGCGACCGGCATCAGCTCGACGGTGTGCACCCCGAGCCGGCGCAGGTGATCCAGCCGGCCGACGGCCGCGTCGAACGTTCCCTCCGGGGTGAACGTGCCGACGTGCAGCTCGTAGATGACCGACCCGTGCAGCGGCCCGCCGCGCCAGCTCCGGTCGGACCAGGTGAACGCCGTGTGGTCGTAGGTGCGGCTGGGCCCGTTGATGCCGGCCGGCTGCCGCGGCGACCGGGGGTCGGGCAGCAGCGCGCCGTCGTCGAGCCGGAACCCGTAGTCGATGCCGGCCGCCGCGCCGGGCACGTCCGCGCTCCACCACCCGGAGGCGGCGCCCGCGCCGCCGGTGTTCATCGGGTAGCGCTGGCCCGCGACCTCCACCTCGGCCCGGGCGGCGGCCGGGGCCCAGACGCTGAACGTGGTCACCGGGTGTTCTCGCCGGCCAGCCGCTCCTGCTCGGCCAGGTAGGTCTCCTCCGGGATCAGCAGCGCCACCGGGAGCCGCCAGGTCAGCTCGGCCAGCGGCGGGCGCAGCCCGGCGTGCCGGGTCCCGGTCAGCACGTCCCGCCAGTGCAGCCCGGGCAGCGGCAGGACGGTATCTCCCCAGCCGCCGCGCCGGCGCAGCCCGGCGGGCAGCCGGGTGACGACGGTGACCGCGTGCTCGCCGCGCAGGAACGCGACGGCGTGCCCGGCCGCCGGGCCTTCGCAGGCCAGCGGGGTGTAACCGCCGGCGAACCACGCGGGATGGTCCCGGCGCAGCTCCAGCGCGCGGCTGGTGAGCAGCATTTTCTCCGCATCGAGCCCCACCACCTCGTGGCCGGCCCGCAGCGCGGCCAGCAGCCGCCGGCGCCGCTGGAAGTCGACCGGCCGCCGGTTGTCCGGATCCACCAGCGACAGCCCGGTGAGCTCGCAGCCCTGGTAGACGTCGGGTACCCCCGGCATGGTGAGCTGGACGAGCTTGGCGCCGAGCGAGTTCACCCGCGCGTCCGGCGCGATGCGGGCCACGAACTCCGCGATCCCGGCCACCAGCTCCGGGTCGGCCAGCACGGCGTCGGCCAGGCCGAGCACCGCCGCCTCGTAGCCCGGGTCGCGCACGGTCCAGGAGGTCCGCGTCTTGGCCTCGTGCATGGCCTTCCCCAGGTACTCGCGCAGCCGCTCGCTGCCCAGCAGCCAGGCGCCGACCAGGGTCTGCCACATCAGGTACTCCAGGTCGGGATCCGGGGCCCGCTCGGTGGCCTGGGCCGCGGCCCCGTCGGTGAGCCAGCTGACCAGGCCGTGCCACTCGGCGACCTTGTGCGCCCAGTCTTCCGGCCACTCGGCCAGCACGGCCAGCCGGGCCCGCACGTCCTCCTGCCGCTTGGTGTCGTGTGTCGACAGCGTGGTCATGGTGGCCGGCCACAGGCTCGCGAGGCGTCCGGCGGCGGCGTGGAACTCGGCCGCGCTGACGCCGAAAATACCTGGATCCCCGCCCACCTCGTTCAGGCTGGCCAGCCGCGGCCAGCGGTAGAAGGCGGTGTCCTCCACTCCCTTGGCCAGCACCGGCCCCGTGGTCTGGCCGAACCGGACGACCAGCTCGTCACGGGCGGCCTGCCTTACCTCGTCGCCCGCCGCGCCGCCCAGGCCCAGCACCCCCGCGCACACCGCGTCCAGCGCCAGGTGCAGCCGGGGCTCCAGGGTCTCGCGGGCCGCCGCCACAGCGGCGGACACGACGGCCACCGAGACCTCGGGCGGCGGCTCGCCCGGCCGCACGTAGGCCCGGTACACGCCGAACGCGGCCAGCAGCTCGACCAGCACGTCGTGCAGGTCGGCCTCGCCGAGCCCGGCCAGCGCCGGGAAGTCGGCCCGGGCGAACAACCGGGTCAGCCGGTACAGCTCGGCGCTGAACGTGGCGTCGGCGATGCCGCGCTTGGCGTCCCTGGCCACCTCGGCGAAGTCCGGCTTCCCGCCGGTCAGCCGGACGTAATCCGCGGTCAGCCGGGGCGCGCCGTCCGGGTCCACGAACAGCCCGTCGACCAGGGCCAGCGCGTCGTAGCCGGTGGTGCCCGCGCAGTCCCAGGCCGGCAGCTCCTCGCCGCGGGCCAGGATCTTCTCCACCACGACCCACATGCCGCCGGTCGCTGCGGCCAGCCGCCGCAGGTAGCCGGCCGGGTCGGCCAGCCCGTCCGGGTGGTCCACCCGCAGGCCGTCGATCAGGCCCTCGGCGGCCAGCCGCAGCGGCACCCGGTGGGTGGCCTCGAACACGTCGGGGTCCTCGGCCCGGACGGCGATGAGCGTGTCGATGTCGAAGAACCGGCGCCAGTTGAGCTGGGTGGCCGCGTCGTGCCAGTCGGCCAGCAGGAAGTGCTGCTCGGCGAGCAGCATGCCCAGCGGCAGATCGGCGACGCCGTCGCGCAGCGGCAGCACGTGGTCGAAGTAGCGCAGCACCGGCCCGCGGTGCTCGGCGTTCTCCGGGGTCTTGGGCGCGGTGTCGATGATGAGGTCGCCGAGGCACTTCTCCAGCGGCCCGGCCAGGATCGGCATGAGCAGCTTGCCGTCCTGCGCCGCCCAGTCGATGTCGAACCAGTGCGCGTACGGCGAGGCCTGACCCTGGTACAGCACCGACCACAGCTGCTTGTTGCGGGTCTCGGGCGTGGGCCGGGCCATGTGGTTGGGCACGATGTCCACCACCACCCCGAGGTGATGGCGGTGGAACCGCTCCGCCATGGCCCGGAAGGCGTCCTCGCCGCCCAGGTCGGCCGAGACCCGCGAGTGGTCCACCACGTCGTAGCCGTGCGGGGAGCCCGGGTTGGCCTGCAGGATCGGTGACAGGTAGACGTGCGTCACGCCCAGGTCGGCCAGGTAGCCGGCCAGTTCGCCCGCCTCGGCGAAACCGAACCCCGGCCGGAGCTGCAGCCGGTAGGTGGACAGCGGAGCCCAGGGCCGGCCCGGCCCCCCTGGGTCCCAGCCGGCCAGCTCAGCCACGGGACAGCACCTGCAGAGAGTAGTTGATCACCGTGATCACGTCTCCTGGCTTGACGGCCGTGTCATGTTCAAAATCCGCCGTGGGCATCGCCGTGTCCAGCGCTTTGGCCCAGCGCTGGCCGTAGCGGCGCGGCGGGATGGTGAAGACCAGGTCCTGTTCGCTGGCGTTGAACAGCAGCAGGAAGGAGTCGTCGGCGACCCGCTCGCCGCGCCGGTCCGGCTCGCTGATGGCCCGGCCGTTGAGGAACACGGTGAGGGACTTGGCGAAGCCGGCGTCCCAGTCGTGGTCGGTCATCTCTTCTCCGGCCAGCGTGAACCAGGCGATGTCGCCCAGCCGCTGCCGTCCGCCGCGGATGGCCTGGCCGCGGAAGAACCGCCGCCGCCGGAACACGGCGTGCTCGGCGCGCAGCCGGGTCAGCCTGCGCACGTAGTCAAGCAATTCGGTGTCCGACTCGGCGCGGACCGCCCAGTCGACCCAGGAGATCTCGTTGTCCTGGCAGTACGCGTTGTTGTTGCCCTGCTGGGTGCGCCCCATCTCATCGCCCGCGAGCAGCATCGGAACGCCCTGGGACAACAGCAGCGTGGTCAGGAAGTTGCGCTTCTGCCGGGCGCGCAGGGTCAGGATGGCCGGGTCATCGGAGGGGCCTTCGGCGCCGCAGTTCCAGGACCGGTTGTCGTCGCTGCCGTCCCGGTTGTCCTCGCCGTTGGCCTCGTTGTGCTTGTGGTCGTAGGAGACCAGGTCGGTCAGGGTGAAGCCGTCGTGCGCGGTGACGAAGTTGACCGAGGCCACCGGGCGCCTGCTGTCCTGCTGGTACAGGTCGCTGGACCCGGTGAGCCGGGAGGCGAACTCGGGCAGCGTGGCGGGCTGGCCGCGCCACAGGTCCCGGATGGTGTCCCGGTACTTGCCGTTCCATTCGCTCCACAGCGGGGGGAAGTTACCCACGTGGTAGCCGCCGTCACCCACGTCCCAGGGTTCGGCGATGAGCTTGACCTGGGAGACCACCGGGTCCTGCTGGACCAGGTCGAAGAACGCGGACAGCCGGTCGACCTCGTGGAACTGCCTGGCCAGGGCCGCGGCCAGGTCGAACCGGAACCCGTCCACGTGCATGTCGAGCACCCAGTAGCGCAGCGAGTCCATGATCATCTGCAGCACGTGCGGGTGCCGCATGAGCAGGCTGTTCCCGGTGCCGGTGGTGTCCATGTAGTAGCGCTTGTCGTCGTCCACGAGCCGGTAGTAGGCGGCGTTGTCGATGCCGCGGAAGGACAGCGTCGGCCCCAGGTGGTTGCCCTCGGCGGTGTGGTTGTACACCACGTCGAGGATCACCTCGATGCCGGCCTCGTGCAGGGCGCGGACCATCGTCTTGAATTCCTGCACCTGCTCGCCGCGCCGGCCGCTCGCGGCGTAGCCGTTGTGCGGGGCGAAGAACCCGATCGTGTTGTAGCCCCAGTAGTTGTGCAGGCCGCGGTCGTTCAGGTGGCTGTCGGTGACGTACTGGTGCACCGGCATCAGCTCGATCGCGGTGACACCCAGCCGGCGCAGGTGCGAGATGATCGCCGGGTGAGCCAGGCCCAGGTAGGTCCCGCGCTGCTCCTCGGGCACCACCGGGTGCAGTTTGGTCAGCCCGCGGACGTGCGCCTCGTAGATGACGGTCTCGTGGTACGGGGTCCGCGGCGGCCGGTCCAGGCCCCAGTCGAAGTACGGGCTGACCACCGCCGAGCGCGGGACGTAGGGCGCGGAGTCGGTGTTGTTGCGCCGGTCCGGATGCCCGAAGGGGTAGGAGAACACCGGCTGACCCCAGGTGACATGGCCGTCGATGGCCTTGGCGTACGGGTCAAGCAGCAGCTTGGCGGGATTGCAGCGCTGCCCGGCGGCCGGGTTGTAGGGCCCGTGCACCCGGTACCCGTAGCGCTGGCCGGGGCTGACGCCGGGCAGGTAGCCGTGCCAGACGAAGCCGTCCACCTCGCGCAGGTCGACCCGGCTCTCGGTTCCGTCGTCGTCGAACAGGCACAGCTCGACCCGCTGGGCCACCTCGGAGAACAGCCCGAAGTTGGTGCCGGCCCCGTCATAGGTGGCCCCCAGCGGATAGCTGTCGCCAGGCCATACGGCAGTCGCCGCCAAAGGTTTCCTCATTCCTCGTGCTGAACATGCGTTCCGGTCATCACCACTTTCCCATGACCGCCGCGAGCATGCGCGTTGGTCTGCGCCCCTCCGTTTTCTCCGCTGGGCGTCCGTTCTCATCAGCCCGTCTTGCGAGGACGTATAGCAGCGAGTTGACTGCGTTCTGTCACTACTTGGGTCAAGTTCCTGGTCATGACCCCGGTAGGCGCCCGCTCGCCGTAGTGCGGACGGATCCCACCTCGTGACCTCACGATCTCTTCCCCCCGGAGTGATGTGATGAACCTATTGGAACGGCAATTCAGCGCCGCGCTTCCCGGTCCGCGCCCCAGCCCCCTCGAGCGCCTCCCGGGGCAGGCCGGACGAGCACGCAAGCCACGGCATGGTACCGGTAAGGACGGTGCCGCAGAAAAAGGATCCACCGGTGCTCGGGTCGCCCCGCGGAGGCCGGGGGCCCGGCAAGTGCCGCTCCGGACTCCGGCCCGCCGAGCGGCTGGCCGGATCTCATTGCCTTCATGAGCGTCCTGGCGACCGGGACGCTGCTCGTGCTCTTCGGCCACGTGGCCACCGGCGGACTGACCACGGCGTGCCTCGCGCTTGGCGGCCTGTTCGCGGCCTGGTGGCGTCTGCGCAGGCCGCGCCGCCGGTAATAAACGACGTTGAATCGTCGGTGCCCCAACGACCTGCTGGATGCCCGCTGAATGCACAATTCAGAGCTGTTTACAAACGAGATCACGGTGCCGCCCGGTATGACAATTATCCGATGGCATATCGATACGGCCTACGCCCCGCGCCCGCCAAAGACATATCGGTCCTAGGAAGCCGGGATTACGCACGCCTTGGCCGAAAGCTTGCCTGTTTGGACGCGACTCATACCGGCGACACTAGGCGCGCTTTCCGCAGCCACCTGGGCGAGCGAGTCTGGCAGCTACCGGGCGGCTGTCCTGTTCATCACCGCGGCGCGCCTGGCACCCTCGGCACCAACCCGCAGACCGCCGGACAGCTAGCACGGCCGATGTTACTCTTGGGTCTCAAGCATGCGGCAAGTTGGCATGGCCTGTTTTTTTTTGTCCACGGCCGTCTATTCTCGTCGCTCGCTTCACTAGTTCAACCACGCATCTTGCTGCCGTGATCTTCGGCGTGTTAGCTGCATCCTGGCGCCGCTGGCGATGGCTGATGGCATGATTCCGTCTGAACCCGCGGCGTCGGTTGGCTTTCGGGGGCAACTTGACGTGCGCTTGTACCTTCTTCACAAGATCCATATGGAGATACGCCATGACTTCGCAGGAAAATAAGCTAATTACGACAATACCCGATTTGAGAGACTTTACGCTAGACCGGCTGGCGGAGCTTGGCGCCACCCCTCTCGCAAATTCTATCGCTCTTTACCGGGAACGGCTAAAGGAAAATGGCATACCGCTAAGCTCCTTTAACGCGAGGATATAGGTAACCGGCCCGATGATAAGGGTCGCCGCGATTGAGACCCATCGGCTGCCGGAGGGAGCTTTCGCCGCTCTCGCCGCAGGCGAGGCAGATCCGGCCGTCATCCGCCTGTTGCGAGAAGCACAGCAGAGCAAGAACACCATGCTGCTGCACGCCTTGGCCGCAGCTGCCAGCGACGCCGATCCGGCCGATCCGGGAGTAGTTGCCTTTCAGGACGGCTACCGGCTTCTGGCCCGGATCCAGGTAGTTGAGCCCGCCACCTACGCATGGGTAATGGGCCTGCCTCACCTGGGCGGTTGGCTGCATGACGGCCTGATACGCCTCGACCAGAACGCGCCTCCTGACTTTGCCTACCTGGCCTGCACGGCGGCCTCCGGCGCGGTCCGCGCAGGTGTCTCGTTCGAACTCGACGTCCCGCTTCGCGACGGCCGCGTCCTACTCCCCGGCCTGGGCTGCCTGGAGGTAACCGAGCAGTCGGCGTGGGTACGGCTCCGGTGTGACGGTCAGAGGCTGATGGTCGGCGATCAGCTGAACGTGCCTACGCTCCACGCTCGGCCGGACTACGGGTCGGGCCCGCCGGTTCCGCACTGGCGACGATACGCCCGCCGTCCCGTCCTGGCCTGCGGCCTCGTCTGGGATGTGCTGCTGGCAACCGACGACGCTTACCTGGATCGTTACACCATTCCGATGTCGAGCGAGCTATCCGCCGATGAACTAGGCCGGTGGCGGCGGTGCATCCAGGATGCCTGGGAAGTCCTGGTCCGCCAGCATCGCTGGGCCGCCGGGCCGATAGCCGACGGGGCCTCGGTCATCGTCCCGTTGACCCCGCAGTCGGATACCGACCTGATCAGCGCGACAAGCCCGGCCGCGTTCGGCGCGGTCGCGACCTCCTGGCCGCCCGACCCGGTGACCATGGCGGAGACGCTCGTCCACGAATTCCAGCACGTAAAACTATGCGGTCTGCTGGACATGGTGCCGCTGGCCTCCTCCGGCGGAGAGCTGGTCTACGCCCCATGGAGAAAGGATCCGAGACCCGCCGCCGGCCTCCTCCAAGGCATCTACGCTCACCTCGGCATCGTCCGTTTCTGGCAGGCGCAGCGACAAGCCGGAACCGACCCGGATGACATCCTCCGCGCACATGTGCAGTTCGCCCGCTGGCGGTCGGCGCTCGCCATGGCCATCGATACCTTGATGCGGACCGGCTCCCTGACGGCTGAGGGCGTACGGTTCATCGGCCTGCTGCGGGCCCAGAGCCAGGCCTTGGCCGACGAGCCGGTTCCTGGCCAGGCCGACCAGATCGCCAGGGAAGTTGCCCTCGATCACCAGCTGACCTGGCAGATACGGCATCTGGCGACCGCAGCGGAAGCGGTAAGGAACTTTGCGGAGGCGTACCGCCGAGGTCGGCCTTTCCCGGACGAGGATTACCCCGAGGCGGGGATCCAGGAGGATGTCCGCAAGCTCGGCTCGAGCGTGCGGAGCGGCTCCTGACCATGAGTTACCTAGAGCCGGCCCGGTATCGCGAGCTGTGCGCAGCGGGAGTGCTCCCGCTTAGTGGGCCTGACCGCCAATTGCTCGGGCGGGACCTGAGGCTGCGGTGCGCGGTTACCGCGACCTGATCGCCGACTCTGCTGATCCGCAGCCTGATGCCTGGGTCGGTCTGGGCCTCGCGCTACACCAGATCCCGGCATCGCCGCTCCGGAACGCGTTCGCCACCCAGTTGCCGGTCATGTTTGACGTCCATGCTTGTCTCGGTACCGGCTGCGATCCAGTTGCCTTGGCGAGCTGGTTTAGATGACCGGGACCCGCCCGTGGCAGTGCTGGAACTCGATGTCGCAAACGCGCGGGAGACCGGCCATGTGCCTATTCCGTTCCAGCAGTTCATTCTGAAGATTCACAGCCGCTGCAACTTGTCCTGCTCGTACTGCTATGTGTACGAAATGGCAGATCAGGCGTGGCGCGAGCTGCCCCGGCTGATGAGCCCCGCGGTCATCGAGATGGCCGCCAAACGCATTAACGAACATGTCAGAAGCCACCGCCTGTCCAGCGTCGATATCATCCTGCACGGCGGCGAGCCGCTACTGGCCGGGACGCGAGCGGCTGACCGAGCTGACCGGTCTTTTTCAGGCTCAGATATCGGCCCGGGTGAACTTCACGGTCCAGACCAACGGCACGCTTCTGCGCCGGCCCATGCTGGAAACACTCTCGGAACTCCGGATCCGGGTGGGCGTGAGCCTGGACGGCGACGCCGAAGCCACTGGACGCCATCGTCTGTACCCCAGCGGCCGCAATAGCTATGACGACGTTGCCGCCGGGCTGCGTTCTCGGGTCGCCCGAGTTCCGTGAGGTCTACGGCGGGATTCTGTGCACGATCGACGTGCATGATGACCCGATCGCTACCTTCGAGGCACTGCTGCAATTCAGCCCGCCGGTGATGGACCTGCTCCTGCCCATGCGAACTGGAGTACCCCGCCACCGGACTCCGGCTACGCGGAATGGCTGATCGAGGTCTTCGAGCGCTGGTACTCCGCTCCCGTGCAGGAGACTCAGATCCGCCTGTTCGCCGAGCTGATCCAGCTCATCCTGGGCGGCCCCGGGGCAGTGGAGAAGCTTGGGCCTGGCGCCGGCCACGCTTATCGTGGTGGACACCGACGGCACGATCAAGCAACTCGACTCGCTGAGCTCGGCTTATCCGGGCGCCGCGGATACGGGATTGCACGTCCTAACCAGCTCCTTCGACGACGCGCTCGAGCATCCCACCACGGTGGCCAGGCAGCTCGGCGCCGACGGCTTGTCCGCCGAATGCCGCGTCTGCCCGGTCATGGAGATCTGCGGCGGCGGCCTTAGCCGCACCGCTACCGCCAAGGGGAGGGATTCCGCCACCCCTCGGTTTACTGCGGCGATCTTAAGAAGCTAATCGCGCACGTCAGGGAGCGGGTGGTCAGCGACCTGGCTGACATCAGTACGGTTCGAACTCCGCGGTGAGACGGGTGCCCTGCTGAGCCGCCCGAGCCTCGGGATGTTCCATGGTCAGGGTCTCTTCGTATCGCCGCAGGGCGTCCTCGCGGAGTTGCCCGGCTCGGCAGTCACTGCCCGCGGCTGCCACGTCGATGGCCAGATTGACCGCCGCCATCAGCGTATCCGGATGGCTGCGCCCCAGCGTGCTGCGGCAATTGTCCAGGGTTTCCTCGCCGATCCTGATCGCCTGGGCCAGCTCGCCGCATGCGGCCAGGTCGGTGGCGTAGTTGATGTTAGCCGCCAGCGTGAACGGATGCTGGTCACCATAGATGACGCCGAGCGCGGCCCGGGCCTGCTGGTCGTATGAGAGGGCCTCGTCCGGGCGGTCGACCGCGCGCAGCACCGAGGCCAGGTTGATCCGGGCGGCGTGCATGATCTCGACCGGAGATCCCGTGGCCTCGGCCCGCTCGGAGATTTCCAGGCCCAGATCCTCGGCAATGGCGAATTCTCCGACGGCGCGTCGATCGTTGATGAGGTTGGCCGCAGCGCGCAGGGTGTGAGCATGATCCAGGCCGAGGTAGTCACGGTAAAGCTGCACTACCTCCTCGCTCCACTGCAGTGCGTCCCAGTGGTGACCGGCCTTGCGCAGCGCGGCGGCAAAACCGGTCCGCGCGTTGAGCCAGTCGGGATTCTCCCGTCCTCCGACGGCCGCAAACGCCGCGACGACCTTGCGAGCGGTGTCGAGCGATTCCTGGTAGCGACCGAGCCCCCGCAGATCGCTGGCTACCATGTCCTGCGAGTACAGCGTGCGCGGGTCGTTATCACCAAGAATATGGCGGCGATCGTCGAAAGTCCGCAGGTCAATTTCCAGCGCCTCACCGAAGCGGCCGAGCCGTCGGTAGTCGGCGGCAATGTTGTTCCATACGTTGAGCGTACGCTCGTGATCGGAGCCGAAGGTCTCCTCGAATTTCGGCAGCAGGCCGCGGTCGAGCTCGAGCGCCTCACTGAACTGGCCGTGGGTGCGCAAATCGGCGCCGTAGGCGTTGGCGCACAGCAAGGTGACCTCATGCTGGCTGCCATAGTGTGCTTCAAGCACGGGGCGGGTGTCCAGGAGGAGCCTGCGAGCATCTGCGGCATGGCCGTCCAGCTGCATGGCGATCGCCACCTCGACCGCCATGGCCAGCACGTCCAAATGGTCAGAACCGAGTCGTTCGCGCCAGACCCGCAGAGTTTCCTGGCCGAACCGCATCGCTTCGACGTGCCCGCCGCGCAGGTGCAACCGCCGCACCTGATCGATGATGAGGCGGCGCAGCGCTGGATTGGCCGTGTTGAGGAAGGTACGTTCGGACTCCAGGTGCTGTAGCGAGAGGTCATAGACCACATCGTTGCTGACCCGGTCTGGGTTGCCCGGGTTGGACTCGGCCAGCATGGTGTCCACGGCCGCGCGGTAGGCGAGGAATGCGTCCGGACGATTCTGCCGGAGCTGATCTCTGGTTACGGCCTGAACCACCCGGTGCATCTGGATCAGGTCGCGGGCTCCGTCCAGCTTGACCAGCGAAAAGCGGTGCATCTGGGTGGCCGCGGCCCGGAATCTGGGCGAAGACCTGAGGAACTCGCGCAGGCCGGACGGCTCGCTGACGGCCTCGGCGTGGTTCAGGAACAGTCCCACCGCGATCGGCTCCGGGGAGAAGAACGCGCACAGGTTGAACAGGTGCTCGGCGTCCGGGCTCAGTCTCGACGTGGACACCGACCAGGTTGTTGAGACCGACGCGGGAAACTCGGTGAGCTGCTCACTGAGCAGGCCGTGAGGGTTCTTCTCGAACCGCGTAAGGTACTCGTCAACGGTCTCACGGGTCTCGGTCAGGTAGGCCGCGGCGTGCTCTACCGCGATGGGCAAATGCCCAAGCGCCCCGGCCAGCCGCCCCGCATCGCTATTGCGCCGTTCGTCCTCCTCCGCCGAGAGTTTCCGGTTCGCCCCGAGAGCCGGTACCCGGCGACGCAGGAAACTGACGGCCTCATCCAGAGTAAAGGGAGAGACTTCGATGCTGTCCGCCTCGATATAACCCGGCCAGTTCTGCAACCGCGACGTGATGATGATGTGGCCGCCCGGCGGGCAGGCGGGCAGATATCGTTGCAGTTCGAGCGGTTGGGCCGCGTTGTCGTAGACCAGGAGCCAATTCGGCCTGCGGCCGGACGCCAAGGTTTCCAGGACCGCCGCGATCGTTCGGTCGCGACCGCTCTCTGTGCTTACCGGCCCTACTCCGAGCCGTTGGCCCAGTTTGACCAGGGCATCCCTTACGCGATCGGTCTGCTCGGCGCGAATCCACCAGATAATTTCGTATTTATGCCGGTGCAGATGAATATATTCGGTTGCTATTTCGGTTTTACCGACGCCGCCCATGCCTGAGATGAGCTGAGCAGCCGGATGCGCCCGGTCGTCTCGGGTGACATTAGTACGCAGCGCCTCTAGTTCAGCTATCCGGCCGGTAAAGTGCAGATTCCTTTGCGGATTCTCATTGGACCAGATTCGGTCCGGCGAACCAGAGACCACAAGTCCGGGCAGTGGGCTCGGCTGGGCGTTGCTGACCGGGGAATCCTGCTCGGGCGCGCCCGACGCCGACCCGCCGCCGTTGCCTGCCGCGGCGGTCATATGCGGGTTGTACGCCTCTTCCTCGGCCAGCCGGGCCGCCTGCCATAGCCGACGGAACTCTGCCACATCGCCCCGCAGATCTTCGACGACTAGCTTCGAGAAACCCCCACTTCGGCACCCGCGGCCCGCGGAACATGTTATGGATCGTCGACGAACTGACGACACCACGCCCGATGCTGGCCGCGATCTGCCGCATTGAAGGCTCGCCCGCCACCAGGTGGAGGTCATGCAGCCGGTCCAGAAGATCGGAAATGGGACCGGCCGGAGTTGGTTCACGCTTAATAGCCCCCACTGATTGAATCCTCTCAAGGTCCAGCGCTGTCCAAGCTTGTCAAACCTTGTACAAATTATCAATCGGCGATTGATGCGCAGACCGGCGGCAGTGTTCGCGCCTCGGGCAAAAAAAAACGTCCAAGCATGATGCGACATTGCCCACTTCCGTATCACCGGACCCGGCCAGGTACATGCTGAAGAAGTCGCCACATAACCAGCGGGAGGGCCGATGAGCATGCTGCGCACAGCGGTGCCAAGCCTCGACGCACGGCTGCCCGACGGTCCTGTGCATCGCCTGATCTTCGCGGTCGATATTGAGGGGTCCACCGAGCGCAACAACGTGGCCAAGGGTCAGCTCCGACGGATCCTGTACGAGCTGCTCGGCCGAGCATTGGAGGCGGCTGGGATCGCCGCCCGGCACCTAGAGCCGTATACCGATCGCGGCGACAGCGTGCTGGTCCTGATCAAGCCCCACGACGAGGTGCCGAAGACACTCGTGCTCGGACTGCTGGTCCCGACCCTCACCGCCCTGCTCGCCGAGTACAACGCCTCGGCCACCCGGCCGGAGTTGCGCATGCGGCTGAGGGCTGTGGTACACGCCGGTGAGGTCCATGAGGACAACCAGGGCTTCTACGGTGATGACCTCGACTCCGCGTTCCGGCTGCTGGAGGCGCCGCGGCTGAAGAAGGCGCTCAAGGAGGCCACGGCTGCGCCGCTCGTCTTGATCGTCTCCGCGGAGATCTTTCACGGGATTGTCCAACAGGGCTACCTGGACGACGCGCTATTCCGGCCGCTGGTCCGGGTTCGAGTCGGCCCCCGGCAGCGCCAGGGCTGGGTCCACGTCCCCGTTCTACTCGACCTCAGACCGTCTTGCAGCAAGCGTCCCGGCAAGGGGCCAGCTGCCGAACGTGCCACTGGCCATCGTGCCGATGAACGGTCACGGCCGCGGTCAGGCTAAGCGAGAGCCAGGGCATCGAGGCATAGCATCGGAGTCAACGGGCGCGAAGAGCCTCGACCAAAGCGGGGATCACCTGGTGCAGGTCGCCGATGACGGCGTAGTCGGCGTGGGCCAGGATCGGGGCGCCCGGGTCGGTGTTGATCGCGATGATGTGCTTGGCCCCCGCGCAGCCCGCGATGTGCTGGATGGCGCCGCTGATCCCGCAGGCCAGGTAGAGCTCCGGGGTGATCTTGGTGCCGGTCTGGCCGACCTGCTGCTTGTGCGGCCGCCAGCCCTCCGAGGTGACCACGCGGGACACGCCGACCACCCCGCCGAGCAGCCCGGCCAGCTCCTCCAGCGGGGCGAAGCCGTCCGGCCCGCCGACCCCGCGGCCGCCGCCGACCACGACCCGCGCGGTGGCCAGGGACGCGCCGCCCGCGCCGGCCGGCGACTCCGCCGCCCGGACCCGCAGGTCGTCCTGGCCCAGTTCCGGCTTGTGCATGTGGACCTGGATGCTCGCCGGTGACTCGGCGCGCCACCGGCGACACCGAATCCGTGGCTACCGTAAACAGCGCGACCGGTGCCTCCATCACCGCCTCTTCGAGCAGCAGCCCGGCCCAGCGGTGCCGGACCAGCCGGTGCGTCTGCCCGCCGTCGGGGGTGACGATCGTGCAGTTGGCCGCCATCGGCAGCCCGGTGATCGCGCCGAGGTGCGCGAGCACCTCGTTGCCCCGGTCGGTCCCGGCGGCCAGCACGGCGGTCGCGCCGGTCTCCGCGGCCAGCCCGGCCAGCACCCGGGCCCAGGCCAAGGGCGCGTACCCGTCCAGCGAGCCGGACTCGATCTGGTACACGTCGGTGACGCCGTACCGGGCCAGGGTGTCCTGGGGCGCGGTGTCGGCGAAGACAACCGCGGTGACGTCGCCGGTCGACCGGGCCATGCTGACCGCCCGCAGCGAGGCGTCGGCCGGCTCGCCGTTGTCGAGTTCGGCCAGCACCAGGACGGTCACGAGAGCACCCCCATCTCCGTCCAGGACGCGGACCAGGGCGGGCACCGCATCGACCCCCTCGCCGAGCACGGTGGCCTGGTGCTTGCTCGACGCGGGCACCCGGAGCGCCTCCTTGCGCAGGCCCTCGGCGGCCCAGGCCGGAGCGGACCGCTCGACGGCGGCGCGCTTGGCCCGCAGCCGGCCGGGCAGCGACGGGTACCGCGGCAGGTTGATGCCTTCCTTGACCGTGACCACGGCGGGCAGCGGCAGCGAGTAGGCCTCCTCGGCGCCGCGGTACTCCCGGCGGGCGACCACGCCGTCGGCGGACACGGTCAGGTTCTTGATCCCGGTGGCGACCGGCCAGCCGAGCTCGTGCGCGAGCCGGATGCCGACCTGGTAGTCGCCGGTGTCGGCCGCCTCGTTGCCCAGCAGAACCAGGTCGTAGGGGTGCGCCCGGACCTCGGCGGCGATGGCGGCCGCGGTGGCGATCGGGCCGAACTCCCGGCCGTCGGTCTCCAGCAGCACCGCGCGCTGCGCCCCCAGGGCCAGCGCGTCCCTGAGCTGCTCGATCGCGACCTCGGGGCCCAGGGTCAGCACCGAGGTGGTGCCGCCGAGACGCTCGGTGATCTGCACCGCCTCCTCGACCGCGCACTCCTCGTGCGGGCTGATCGAGAACCCGGACGCCCGGGTGTCGACCTCCTGCCCGTCCGGGGTCACCGCGATCGTGCCGCCCACGGTGGGGACGCGCTTGATGCACACCAGGATCTCCACCGCTAGCTCCTGATCCGCTCGTTGGCCGGGTCGAACAGCGGGGCGGCGCTGGCCCGCGCGACCGTGACCGGATACTGCTCGCCCATGTACTCCACCAGCAGCGACGTGCCCTCGACCGCGTAAGAAGCAGGCAGGTACGCCATCAGCAGGTGCTTGCCCACCGACGGCCCCGAACCCGCGCTGGTCACGTACGACGGCCGGCCCTTGGCGTCGACCAGGCGCTCGCCCGCCGGGGTCAGGATCGGCTCGCCGCCCAGCATGTAGCGCGGCGTGCCGTCCGCCGACTCGTTCGAGTCCACGGTCAGCGTGCACATCACCGCGACCGGCGGCTCGGCGCGCTGCCGCAGGTACGCCTCCTTGCCGATGAAGTCCTGCGCCTTCACCTTGGGCCGGGTCATGCCCGCCTCGACCAGCGTGTAGTCCGCGGTCAGCTCGGCGCCGAACGCCCGGTACCCCTTCTCCAGCCGCCCGGTGGTCCCGTACACGCCGATGCCGGCCGGCACCAGCCCGTGCGGCTGGCCCGCCGCCCACAGCGTGTCCCACAGCCGCAGGCCCTGCTCGACCGGCACGTGCAGCTCCCAGCCGAGCTCGCCCACGTAGGAGATCCGGGACGCGAGCACCACGCTGCCGTTCACCTCGATCTCGCGGCAGGTGCCGAACGCGAACCCCTGGTGCGAGACGTCGTCGGGAGTCACCGAGGCCAGCACGTCCCTGGCGCGCGGCCCCCACAGCCCGATCGTGGTCCAGGCCGAGGTGAGGTCGGCCAGGAAGGCGCCCGGCGGCAGGTGCCGGGCGATCCAGGCCGCGTCGGACATCCCGGTCGCGCCGCCGGTCACCACCCGGAACCGGTCCGGGCCCAGCCGCATCACGGTCAGGTCGGCCCGGAAGCCGCCGTTCTCGTCCAGCCACGAGGTGTACACGACCCGGCCGCTCTGCTGGCCTGGCGGGCGGTGCCGGCGGGCAAGTCCAGCTGGGCGACCGACAGGTTCTGCACCGCATCCAGCGCGGCGGGCCCGGAGATCTCCAGCACGGCGAACGCGGACAGGTCGACCAGGGCGACCGCGTCCCGCATGGCCAGATGCTCGGCGTTGATGACCGGCGACCACCAGCGCGACTCCCACTCGGCCGGGCGCTCCATGAGCCGGCCGGCGTACCGCTCAAGCAGCGGCTCGTTGGCCGCGTACCAGAACGGCCGTTCCCAGCCCGCGGTCTCGTAGAACACCGCGCCCAGCGCGCGCTCCCGTTCGTAGGCCGGGCCGACCCGGAGCGGACGGCCGGATTCCCACTGCTCGGCCGGGTGCACGATGCCGTACATCTTGTTGAAGCCCTCGCGGGCCCGGGCCCGGACGTGCGCGACGGTGCGCTGGTGCGGGTAGAACCGGGCGGCGTCGGCCTCGTGCACGTCCACGGCGGGGACCCGGCCGGACATGAGCTCGGCCACCGCCCGCCCGCAGCCCGGGCCCTCCTTGATCCAGCTGGCCGCGGCCGCCCACAGCCCCCTGGCCTCGGGCATCTGGCCCAGCAGCGGGTGCCCGTCCGGGGTCATCGAGATCAGCCCGTTGATCGCGTACCGGATGCCGGCCCGCTCGTCGCCGAGGAGTTCGGGCATCAGCTCGAGCGCCTGCTCCAGCTGCGGGTCGAAGTCGTCCTGGGTGAACGGCAGCTCGGTCGGCGAGAGCACCGACGCCTCGATGGACGGGATCTCGTCCGGCGGAACGATGATCGGGCGGTGCGCGTACGAGCCGACCTCCATGTCGCCGCCGTGCTGGCGCTCGTACATGTTGGTGTCCACGTCGCGGACGATCGGGTAGGAGATCTCGCCCGGGGTGTCGGCGAACAGCGCGATCGGCCCGACGCTGATCATCTGGTGCACGGTCGGGGTCAGCGCCAGCCGGGCCCCGGCCATCCGGGCGATCCGCGGCGACCACACCCCGCAGCAGATCACGACGTTGTCGGTCGCGATCTCGCCCGCGGACGTCGAGACGCCCCGTACCTGGCCATCGTTCACGGTGATGCCGTGCACCTCGGTGCCGGCCAGCACGGTGAGCGCGCCGGAGCGCTGCGCGCTCTCCCGCATCAGCGTGCCGGCCCGCAGCGAGTCGACCACGCCCACGGTGGGGAAGTGCGCGCCGCCCAGGATGACCGACTCGTCCAGGTAGGGCACGAGCTTGTTCACCTCGCCGGGGGTGATCACCTCGGCCGGGATGCCCCACGACTTGGCCTGGGAGCACCGCCGGCGCAGCTCGATCATCCGCTCCGGGGTCCGGGCCACCTCGATGCCGCCGCTCTGGGTGAACACCCCCAGCTCCTGGTACTGGGCGGTGCTGTCCTCGGTCAGCTCGAACATCATCTTGGAGTACTCGATGGGGAAGATGAAGTTGGAGGCGTGGCCGGTGGAGCCGCCCGGGTTGGGCATCGGGCCCTTGTCCACCAGCACCAGGTCCCGCCAGCCGAGCAGGGCCAGGTGGTGGACCAGGCTGTTGCCGACGATGCCGGCCCCGATGATGACGGCGCTGGCCCGCGCCGGAATTTCAGTCATGCTGTGTCCTCACCACGGGTCATCCCGCCAGTCGCTGTGGGTTGTCGGTTCCGGTGCGCCCCAGGGCGGCCCGCCGCCACTGCTCGGCCTGCTGAAGCTGGTTGAAGGTGAACAGGTGCAATCCGGCCACGCCCGCGTCCGGCGCGGTGATGACCGGGGCCGCGCGGTCCAGGAAACGGTCCGGGCTGTAGCCGCCGGGGACCCAGAAGCGCAGGATCCAGCCGGGGTGCCGGGTGATGAACCGGGCCGATTCGGACGCGCCGGCCACCGCGGCCATCCGCAGCAGCCGGGTGCGTTCGGCCGGGCCGGCCAGCCCCACGTACAGCGGCAGGGTGACGCCGCGGGCCCGGATCCGCTGGATCCACCGGGCCAGCCCGGCCGCGTCGAAGCACACGTTGCTCACGATGTAGGTCGCGTACCTGCGCTTGTCCCACATGGCCTGGATGGTGATGTCGTCGTGGATCTTGGGGTGGCTCTCCGGGTACCCGGTGATCCCGGTCCTTGTGAACGGGTTACCCATCGCGGTCAGCCGTTCCAGCAGCGGCAGCGCGCCCTCGAACGGCCCGGCCGGATGCGACGCGTCCCCGCCCGGCACGAACACGTCGTCCACGCCGCACGCTAGAAGCCGCTCCACGATCTGCAAAAGGTGCGCCTCGCTGGTCACCGACCGCGCGGCCAGGTGCGGGACCACCTGGTAGCCGCGCGCGGCCAGCCGCTCGGCGAGCTCGATGGTCGGCTCCAGCCCCTTGACCGGCGACGCGGTCACGGTCACCGTCATCCCGGCCGGCACCCACTCCGCGACCGCCGCCTCGGTGCCCCGGGCGGGGATCACCTCGAAGCGCGCCTGGGAGAGGAAACCGCGCAGCAGTCCGGTCAGGCCGCCCACGGGACCGCCTCCCCGACCAGCACCGCCAGCGCCCGCTCCAGCCCCGACACCCCGACCTCGACCCGGGTCAGCGGCAGGCCGAACATCCCCGCCACCCGCGCCGCCTCCGCCGCCAGCGCCGGGGTCGGCTCCTGGGCCAGCCAGACCAGCCGCCGGTAGTGCCCGAAGTAGTCCGGCCACAGCTCCGGGTACCGGTCCAGCCCCAGCTCGGCCAGCACCAGCCGGCCGAAGCCGCGCAGCAGGAAGTCGGTCAGCACGTAGGTGCCCGGCTCGGCCTCGAACATCGCGGCCAGCCGGGACGCCCCGGCGAACACGTCGTAGCAGTGCAGCCCGGGCAGCCGGCGCAGCCCGTACCGGGCGCACAGCTCATCCAGGGCGCCGTAGGTGCCGCAGTCCGCGTACGCCACGGCCACGGTGCGGCCGGCCTCCAGGGCACGCACCACGTACCGTTCGGCCGAAATAATGATCTTCTGCGGCCGGTTGTGCAGCACCGCGGGCAGGGACCGTACGGCGACCGGCCAGCCGCGGCGCGCCACGATCTCCCGGACGTGCCCGGCCAGCGCCCCGCAGGCGAGAACGTCAACTTGTTCGGCCGGGGAAGCTGAGCTGCTCGACGAAGCGGTCGTTGAAGTCGGCGCGGTCGGAGAGCTCGACATACCTCACCTCCTCCAGCAGGGCCAGGCCGCCCGCCCGCTCGCGCAGGCTGAGCAGCGCCATCTTCGCCCCCTCGCCCGCCACGTTGCCGGCCGGCACCACGCGCTGCACGGGCACCTTGGGCACCAGGCCGATCCGGATCGCGGCGGCCGGGGAGAGGTAACTGCCGAACGACCCGGCCAGCAGGACCTGCTTGACGTCGGCCTGGGTCAGGCCGGCCTCCTCGAGCAGGATGTGCCAGCCGGTCGCGATCGCGGCCTTGGCGAACTGCAGCTCGCGGACGTCGCGCTGGGACAGGTAGATGCTGTCCTGCGCCGCGCCCCGCCCGTGCAGGACGAACACCCGTTCCTTGCCGATGGTGGTCAGCCGGCCGGCCAGGCCGGGGGCCCTGACCGCTGCCTCCTGCTCGGTGACGAACCGGCCGGACTCGTCGAGCAGGCCCAGCCGGACCAGGCCGGTCACCGCGTCGACCAGGCCGGATCCGCACAGGCCCTGCGGTTCGGTGTCGCCGATGACCTTCATGGTCAGCTCATCGGCGGTCATCGTGACCACCTCGATCGCGCCGTCGGCGGCGCGCATGCCGCACCGGATCGCGGCCCCCTCGAACGCGGGCCCGGCCGGCGCGGCGGTGGCCAGCAGCCACTCCCGGTTGCCCAGCACGATCTCGCAGTTGGTCCCGATGTCGATGAACAGCCGGACCCGGGCGTCCCGGTCCATGCCGCTGGCCAGCAGGCCGGCCGTGATGTCGCCGCCCACGTAGGCGCCGAACGAGGGGAACACCACCGCGCGGGCCCGGGGGTGCACGGGCAGCCCCAGGTCGGCCGCGAGCACCTCGGGGTACAGCCGGGTGGCCAGGATGAACGGCGCCATGCCGAGCGGCTCGGGGTCGATGCCCAGCACGATGTGGGTCATGGTGGCGTTGCCGGCCAGCGCGACCTCGTACACCTCGGCCGGTGCGACCTCGCCCTCCGCGCACACCGCCGCGGCCAGTTCGGCCAGCGTCTCCTGCGCGAGCTGCTGCAGCTTGTCCAGGGCGCCGCGGTCCATCATGGTGGCGCTGATCCTGGTGATCACGTCCGCGCCGAACGGCTGCTGCTTGTTCAGCGTGGCCGCCACCGCGACCGGGGTGCCGGTGCCCAGGTCGAGCAGGGTGGCCACCACGGTGGTGGTGCCCAGGTCGAAGGCGATGCCGAACCGGCGGTCGGTGGTGTCGCCCGGTTCGACGGCGATCAGCACGTCGTCCACCACCACCGCGGTGACGTGATAGTCCGCCTCGCGCAGGGTCCGGCCCAGGGTTTTCAGCACGGCCAGCTCGGCCCGGGGCTCCAGGTCGTCGAGCTGCGGCCAGCACCCGCTCCAGGTCGCTGGCCTGGTCGGACAGGTCCGGCTCGGTCAGTTCCAGGTACCGCTTCTGCACCGCCGGGCGCAAGATGACCTGCCGCCCGACGCCGACCGTGGCCGCCTTGGGCCGGGTGGTCAGCGGCGGCACCTCGACGATGGTGTCCCGGACGGCCGGGGTGCGGCAGGCCAGCCGCCAGCCGTCCTTGATCTCGGCCGCCGTGTACGCGCGGATGTCCAGGCTGGACGGCGCGGGCGGGTCGTCGGCGATCCTGATCCGGCACTTCTTGCAGGTGCCGTGGCCGCCGCAGGTCGAGTCGATCGCGATGCCGTTCCAGCTGGCGGCGTCGAAGAGCGTCACGCCGTACGGAACCCGGACGGCCCGCTCATTGAAAAGCAGATTTATCCGAACGGGCCCTGGTGCCTGCTCGCCGGTCACCGTCACGTGCTTTCCTGCGCTTGCGCTTTTTCCCTGGCCATGCCCCCGCGGGGGGGCTTGCCAGGGGGGTCCGGGGGGGCGGAGCCCCCTCGGGGGGTGGCGCTGTTGTCCCCCCGGGCCAACGCAGCCCGGTGCGCGGCGATCCAGTTCGCGCCCCACTCGTCCCGGTTCAGCACCAGGTCGGCGGCCTTGACCGCGCGGACGATCTGCGGCGAGCGGGCGTCCATGATCGCGCTGGTCAGGCCGTGGGTGATGGCGATGGGCAGGAACGCGGCCGCGATCGCGTGCCGCTCCGGCATGCCGAAGCTCACGTTGGACGCGCCCAGCGTCATGTTGACCCCGAACTCGGCCTTGATCATCGCGATCGTCTCGAGCGTCCGGGTCGGGTGCAGGGTGTCCGCGCCGACCGGCATGGCCAGCGGGTCGATGACGATGTCCTCGACCGGGATCTTGTACTTCTCGGTGGCGACGTGGATGAGCTTGCGGGCCAGCTCGACCCGGCGTTCCGGCTCCTCGGGGATCTCCTCCTCGTCGTTGGGCAGGCCGATGACCGCGGCGCCGTACTTCTTCACCAGCGGCAGGATGGCCTCGAGCCGTTCGTCCTCGGCGGTCACCGAGTTGACCAGCGCCTTGCCCTGGTAGGCGGCCAGCCCCGCGTCGAGCACCTCGATGATCGAGGAGTCGATGACCAGCGGCAGGTCGGTGAGCTTCTGGATCAGCGTCACGGCGCGGCGCATCAGCTCGGCCTCGTCGGCCAGCGGGGCGCCCATGTTCACGTCGAGCAGCATGGCCCCGCCGTCGACCTGGTCGGCGACGTCGATCTCGACCCGGGACAGGTCGCCGTTGCGCAGCTGCAGCTGGAAGATCTTCCGGCCGGTCGGGTTGATCCGCTCGCCGATGATCGCGAACGGCTGGTCGTCGCCGATGCGTACCGTCTTGGTCGCCGAGGACAGGATGGTGTGCACGGGGCTTCCTTTTTTGTTAGTCGTCAGGCGTTGGCCAGCGCGCGGCGCTTCGCGAGCAGTTCCTTGGCCCGGACCACGGCGGCCGACGCGTCCGCCGCGTAGCCGTCCGCGCCCACCACGTCGGCGTACTCCTGGGTGACCGGGGCGCCGCCGACCATGACGATGACCTGATCGCGCAGGCCGGATTTGGTCAGCGCGTTGATGTTGGCCTTGAACATCGGCATGGTCGTGGTCAGGAACGCGGAGAAGCCGACGATGTCCGGCTTGTGTTCCTTGATCGCCTCGACGAACTTCTCCGGCGCGACCTGCACGCCCAGGTCGATGACGTGGAAGCCGGCGCCCTCGAACATGATGTTGACCAGGTTCTTGCCGATGTCGTGCACGTCGCCCTTGACCGTGCCCATCACGATCGTGCCGATGGTCTGCACCCCGGTCTCGGCCAGCAGCGGGCGCAGGACCTCCAGCGCCCCGGCCATCGCCTTGCCCGCGATGAGCATCTCGGGCACGAAGAAGTCGCCGCGCTCGAACCGGGCGCCCACCTCTTCCAGCGACGGGATCAGCGCCTCGTACAGCAGCTCCTCGGGGCCGATGCCCAGGGCCAGGCCCTGGTTGGTCAGCTCCAGGACGGACGGCGCGTTGCCGACCAGCGTGTCGTCGTAGAGCTGGCTGAGGAGTTCCTCGCGGGTCATGTGCGCCCTGCCTTCCCGGTTATGCCGCGCCTTGCTTCCTGGTCTGCCTGCTCGCGCGCTGGCGGTAGCCGAGCACCGCGGACAGGCCCGCGGCCTCGGCCACGCAGTGCCCGGCGGCCACGGTCAGCCGGTCCCGGGTCATCCGGGCCGCCGGGGCCGACACCGACAGCGCCGCGACCACGGCGCCGTCGAACCCGTAGACCGGCGCGGCCAGCGCGATCAGGCCCGGCTCGAGTTCCTCGTCGGTGATCGCGTAGCCGCGGGCCCGCACCCCGGCCAGCTCGGCCCGCAGCGCGGCCTCGCTGGTGATGGTCTTGTCGGTGCGCCGCTCCAGCCGCTCGGGAGGCAGCTGCGCGGTCCCGTAGGCGAGCAGGACCTTGCCCAGCGCGGAGCAGTGCAGCGGCACGGACAGCCCGACCCAGTTGGTCCCGCCGATGAAGTAGGTGCTGTCGACCTGGGCGATCTGCTCCACCACGCCCGCGCTGACCACGCCGAGGTTGACCGTCTCGCCGGTCGCCTTGCCGAGCCGCTCGAGGAAGGGCTGGGCCACCGCGACCAGTCCGGCCTCGGCGCCGCCGCGCCAGGCGAAGCTGACGAACATCTCGCCGGGCAGGAACCTGCCGTGGTCGTCGCGGCGGACCAGCCCGTTGCGCTCGAGCGCGAGCAGCAGCCGGGACGTGGTGGATTTGGCCAGTCCGGTGGCCGCGCTCAGCCCGGTGAACGTCATCGGGTCGGTCGCGTGCACGACCTCGGTGAGCAGGCGAGCCGCCCGGTCGACGGCCTGGGTGCCGTTCTGGTTGCTCATCCGGGGTTTCTCACTCCTAGGATGTTCCACTTTATGGGACACGGTTCTACTATGTGATCGTAAGGCGCGGTCTAATATCGGTCAAGTTCCAGTCCATTGACCCTCCTGGCGGTCCCGGCTCTCCCGGAAAGGCTGAGCGATGTTCGTTAACACGATGCCGAGGTACGAGATCCTCTCCGCGGACGCGATCGGGGTGCTCGACCGCGGCTGGCGGCGGATCGTCTCCGAGATCGGCATCCAGTTCGCCAAGCCCGAGGCGGTCGAGCTGTTCGCCAAGGCGGGCCAGCGGACGGACGGGGACGTGGTGTTCCTGGACCCCGAGTTCGTGCTGGAGCAGGTGGCCAAGGCGCCCCGGGAGTTCGACGTGCAGGCCCGGAACCCGGCCAACAACGTGCACATCGGCGGCGACCACATGGTGTTCAGCGCGGTCTACGGCTGCCCGTTCGTCCGCGAGGGCGACGTGCGCCGCGAGGCCACCTTGCATGACTTTCATCAGCTGTGCATGCTGTCGCAGTCGTATCCCGAGCTCGACTCGGCGGGCGGGGTGATCTGCGAGCCGAACGACGCCCCGCTCGACTCCCGGCACCTGGACATGATCTACGCGCTGCAGACGCTGACCGACAAGATCTACATGGGCAACGTGGTCTCCGGCCCGAACGCGGCCGACACGATCGCGATGACGTCGATCCTGTTCGGCGGGCGTTCTGTTATTGAGCAGACGCCGGCGACGATCTCGCTGATCAACTGCAACTCGCCGCTGCGCTGGGACGACCGGATGCTGGACGCGCAGTTCGAGTACTGCGCCGCGGCCCAGCCCGTGGTGCTGACCCCGTTCCTGCTCATGGGGGCGATGTCCCCGGTGACGATCCCGGCCGCGCTGACCCAGCAGCTGGCCGAGGCGCTGTCCGGCATCGCGCTGGCCCAGCTGATCCGGCCGGGCTGCCCGGTCATCTTCGGGTCGTTCCTGTCCAACATCGACATGCAGTCCGGGTCGCCGTCGTTCGGCACCCCGGAGTCGGCGCTCGGCCTGCTGTGCACCGGGCAGCTGGCCCGGCACTACGGGCTGCCGTTCCGGACCGGCGGCGGGCTGAACTCCTCGCAGACGCCCGACGCCCAGTCCGCGTACGAGGGACTGATGACGCTGCTGCCGACGTTCCTGGCCGGCACCAACTTCGTCATGCACGCGGCCGGCTGGCTGGAGGGCGGCCTGGTCAGCTGCTACGAGAAGTTCATCATCGACATCGAGCTGCTGCGCGAGCTGCGGGTGGAGTTCACGCCGCTGGAGATTTCCGAGGAGTCGCTCGCCTTCGGCGCGCATTCCGAAGTCGGCCATGGCGGGCACTTCCTCGGCGCGGCGCACACCATGGAGCGGTTCCGGTCCTGCTTCTACCGCCCCATGCTCTCCTCGACCGCGAACTTCGAGCGCTGGCTCAAGCTCGGCGGCAAGGACACCGCCGCCCGGGCTTCTGATATCTGGCGGGCCCAGGTCGAGGCGTACGAGCCGCCGCCGCTGGACGACGCCATCCGGGCCGAGCTCGACGAGTTCGTCGTCCGCCGCCGCCGCGAGCTAGGCGACTAGATCGCTGACCGGGATATCTGGCCAGGTGATCAATGGTCGTAGGCGATCAGGGATCGTTTGACTGGTGCCCCGATTTGCCAGTTGTGCCAGATTGCGGCGTTGAGTGCGAGCAGGCGCTGGATGATCCGCGCCCATAGCCCGGCTGGTATCCGGCCGCCGTGCCGTTCGAGGCCGAGCTGATTCTTCAGCGTCCAGATGATCCCCTCGATCCGCTGGCGCAGCCAGTTCGGGAACGGACGCGGGATGTTCTCGTCCTTGCGGGCCGGGCGGATCAAGGTCAGGTCCAGGTCCGGCCCGGCGAAGAACGCCTCGGTGCCCTCGCCCGCCAGGCCCTTGTCGGTGACCACCGCGGTGCCGGGCGCCGGGCGGCTGGCCGGCTGGTCCGTGAGCACCTGCCGGGCCTGGTCGCGTTCGCCGAAGAGCTTGGGATTGGCCAGGCCGAATCCGGTGACCGTCCCGTCGCAGGTGCAGATGAGCATCAGCTTGGTGCCCCAGTACCAGCGGGAATGGCTGGGGCAGTAGCCGTAGCCCGCGTACCCGTACAGGTCCGAGCGGCGGGCGGTGACCACGGACTGCCCGCAGGGCACAGGGGTCGCGTCCATCAGCCGCAGCAGATCCGCCGAGCCGGGGGTGTGGTCGGCCAGCCACCGCAGCGCGGCCTCCATCAGCGGCGCGGCCGCTTTGATGCGGTCGTTGTACTCGCTTTGCCCCAGCAGCCGGGGGAACAGGTGCCCGACCGACCTGCTTCGGCGCGGCGCGCAGCCAGTGCCGCTCGTCGTGATGGCGCAGCAGCACCTGGGCCACGGCCAGGCAGACCAGCTCCGCGTCGGTCACCACCGGCGGCTTGCCCGGACCGCGCCGGGTGAACCCCAGCGACGGGATGATCCGGTCGGTCAGTTCCACGTAGAGTCGATCAGGAGAGTGTCCAGGTCGGCGATCACGATGACCTCCCATGGTCGGGCGTGTGTGAACACGCCGATCTTGGACACTCTTCGCTTCTCAGTCACCAACCAGGCGCGGCGTGTCGCGGCACCCGGCCGCGGCGGCGCGCAGCTCGGGCTGAGGATGCCAGATCGTGGTGAGCCCGCTCATCAAGAACGCGCTGTCCGGCTCGGCCGTGCCCGCCGGGAAACGGCGGCGGTCGTCAAAGAAGCTCGAGGCGACCCTGTCCAGGCGCAGCGGCTGCAGCGTCCAGCCGGCTGTTTCGAGTTCCACCCCGTCGAAGACGCCCGGGACCGGGGTGGCGGCGTAGCCGGCCGGGGCGCAGCGGAAGAAACCGGACGCCGCGGCAAGGCTGGTGAAGACCGATCCCGGCGGAAGCTGCCCGGCAAGGTGAGCTTCGACCTCGATGTGCACCATGCCGTCGCGGCTGGCGACCTGGATCCGGTAGCCCCCGGCGTCCTCGCGCGCCCGGAACCGGGCCAGGTGCAGGTGGCCCGGGAACAGGCGGCCGCCGGCCAGCGCGGCCAGCCGGGAGGAGGTGTCGCGCCGGGGGATGTACACGCCGGTGACCTGGCCGTCCGGGCTATCCCAGCACACCGCCACCCGGTGCGCGGCGTTCTCTGACCGCAGCCCGGCCGCGGGCAGGCCGGCGGGCCGGATGCGGCCAAGCCGGATCAGGCAGATGCCCGCAACCCCGTGACCGCCGGTCAGGGCGGGCCGGAACGGCGCCGGCAGGTACGAGCCCAGCAGATCCGGATCGACCCGGTAGTTGACCAGGATGCGGCGTTCCATCACCGCCGCCAGCGCGGGCGCTTTCATGACCTCCCCCGTCCGGTACGGCGCCGCAGCACGACCTGCTCGGGGCAGACCACGGACAAGAACCCGCCCAGGCACAGCGCGAGCCGCTCCCCGGCCACGGCGTACAGGATCCGGTTGCCGTCCCGCCGTTCGGTGATCAGCCCGGCGCCTTTGAGGATCGACAGGTGACGGGATACCGACGGCCCCTTGATCGGGAACCGGGCGGCGATGTCCCCGGCCGCCATCTCCCCCTGGCGAAGATCCTGCAGGATCTGCCGCCGGGTCGGATCCGCCAGCGCCCGGAACACGGACGCCTCACCATTTGCCATATAGCTATTTAGCCAGATAGCTAACATCCGAGTCAATGCCAGATCTCTGCAGCCCGCACCTGCGCCAGCCGCCACGCTCAAACAAGCTTGCGCCAGCCACCCTGACCAGCACAGGTCAGCCCTCGTCCCCAGACCCCCGGCACCGCTGCGTCGCAAGCGATATGAGACGCCGAACTCGGTTCGGGGGTCGACCCACATCCGAACCGTCCCGGGCGGTAACGCGGCGGGCCGTAGCCCGCTAACGCCCAAAGGGTTCCATTGTGAGCGGAGGGCCGCTGCGGGCACGGCCACGCTTCCGCTATTACATTTTCCGATGTATCGTTATTGGAGCTACCGGGAGGCGGGCGCATGACCAAAGACGCCATCCGCGGTTCATCGGACCGGAGCATCCTGCTCCTGACCAGCCTGGCTGACGGCCCGAAACACGGATACGCGCTGATCAGGGACATCGAAGGCTTCGCCGCGGTCAGACTCGGGCCGGGCACGCTCTACGGCGCCCTGGCCAAGCTGGAGGCAGCAGGCCTGGTCGAGGCGCTGCCCGCGGAGGACCGCAGGCGCCCGTACCGGATCACCGCGGCAGGCCGGGAGTTCCTGTCTGAGCGGCTGACCGAGTCGGCCCGCCTCGCCGAGGTCGGATTGCGGCGCATCGCGGCGGCGTCGCCATGAACCGCCATCTGCTGCACGCGCTGCTGGCGTCGTACCCGCGAGCCTGGCGGGACCGGTACGGCGCCGAGCTGGCCAGCCTGACCCAGGACCTGATCAGCGCGGGCGAGATCACACCGCTGTCAGCCGTGGTCAACCTGGCGGGCGGCGCGGCCCGGGAATGGGGGCGCGTGCTGGCCGGCTCCCGGCGCGCCGTGGCGGCCACGGCCCTGGCGGCGATCATGGCGGTAGCCGGGAGTTTCTACCTCGCGAGTCTGGTCCGGCCGCCAAGCCGGCCAGCCAGCGTCCGGAGTGTTCCTGCGCCTGCAGCGGCGAGCGCGCCCGGTGTGGCGGTGGCCCTCGTTACGGCAAGGCCCGGGGCATACTCCCGCTCTGCGCCTTGCCTCGTTGCCGTCTCCCCGACCTCCGTACCAGAGGAGGACTACGGGCTGTCGAGGCCCAGCCCGTCGGCGTCGCCGTCCGCGTTGAGCTCTTGCGGCCCCACGCCTTCCCCCGTTGCCGTCTCCCCGACCGCCGCACCAGAAGAGGACTACGGGCTGTCGACGCCCAGCCCGTCGGCGTCGGCATCGGCTTCCGCCGGGTCTGGAACCCCAGCCAAGCCATGACACGTCAAACGCTCGAATCGTGCCGATTCGTCATCTGCGATAGGCGTTCTGCCGCAAAACGAAGGGGTTAGGAGCGACCCTCATGCTTGATCCCAGGTTCGCGCGGGCTAACCGCGCTGGGAGGGTACGTCTCCTGCTGACTGTCTTCGGTTTCCTGGCAGTGGCCGGGGCTGCTGCGTTCGTCGGCGTGCTCGCCGGGTCTCCGCGTTCGCCTGTCACTATCCCTGTTGGCTCGTCCATCTCGCAGGCGGCTGCGGCTGGTGCGACCGCAGGTCCCGTAGCCGTGGGTCCGCAAGCTATCCCGAACCAAGACTGCAACAAGGCCGTGCCGTGGATGCAGGCTTGCGCCAGGACACAGCACCAGGTGGCACCAGTCCCAGGGCCGAGCGTGTCACCGACCCCGTGACTTGACTGGCCCCGGATGACCGGCCGATCGGGCATGCAGCGAGTACGGCTGCGCGCGCCGCTCATCGAGGGCGCCCGCGAGGGCCTGGACGCCGCCCGGGCCCGCGGCGGCGCCGGCGGCCGCAAGCCCAAGCTCAACGCCCGCCAGGCCGCCACCGTCCGCCGCATGTACCAGGCCACCGGCCCGGACGGCAGGCGGCAGCACACCGTCGCCGAGATCGCCGAGGCCGTCGGCGTGCACCGCACCACCGTCTACGACTACCTCACCAAGGAGAAGGAACTCCGACATGGCCGGGCGCCCGCAGGACCCGCCCCGGCACGCCGGGCAGGTCGTCCGCCGCGTGCTGCTCCGCCGGAACATCGTCATCGACGCGGAGACCGCGCATCTCGTCGCCGCCGCCGTCCAGGCCGCGCTCCATGCGGGTGCGCCCTCCCGGCCGCCGCACCGGCACCGGCGTGTTCCCGCCGCCGACTGCGAGCCGCTGTTCTGATATGGCACAGGCTATTGCCCGCGTGCCTGCAGTCGCCTGATAACCGGGAACCGGGGCGCGGCGGCATTCGCGCAGGTAGCTGCTCTGATTTGGCGGTAAGGCAGGGAAACGGCCGGATTCTAGGCAGGGATCCAGCCCAGGCGGCGGGAGACCTCGGCCGCGGCGCGGCAGACCAAGATCGCCAGGACCGGGATGCGGTTCGCCGGGATGCGGAAGCTGGGACCCGAGGCGCTGATCGAGGCGACCACGACGCCCTCGGCGTTGCGGACCGGCGCCGCGACCGCAGTCAGCCCGGCCTCGAGTTCCTCCACCGCGGTCGCGTAGCCCTGCCGCCGCACCTCGGCTAGCAGCGGCGGGAAGTCGGCGGCGGCGGCGATCGTGCGTTCGGTGAACCTGGCCAGCGGCGGTGCCAGGCACTCGGCCAGCTCCCCGTCGGACAGGTAAGCGAGCAGGACCTTGCCGTCCGAGGTGGCGTGCAGCGGGATCCGCTGCCCGGCCCAGTTGTGCGGCGACAGCGCCGCCGGCCCTGCGATCTGGTCCAGGTAGAGCGCGTCCCGCCCGGACAAGATGGCCAGGTTGACCGTCTCGCCCACCTCCTGGGCCAGCGCCCGGCACACCGGCCGACTCTCCTGCACCAGGTCGAGCCCGCGGCCGGCCGCCCCGGCCAGCCGGACCAGGCCCACCCCGAGCCGGTACCGCCCGCGCGCCGCGTCCTGGGCCACCAGCTCGCGCCGGTCCAGCGCGGCCAGCAGCCGGGACGCGGTGGACTTGTGCACGCCCAGTTCGCGCGCGACCTCGGTCACCCCGGCCTCCCCGTCCCGGGCCAGAATCTCCAGGATGGCCACCGCCCGGTCCACCGACTGCACCGGCCCCGCATCGTCCCGCCCGGCCGGCTCCGCACCTCCGCCCTTTGTCACTCCCTCCCCGTCTTTGTTGCCCATAGCGCAACAGTAGCCGCGTCTCCCATCAACGTGGGTCGTTACGCCGGCTATCACCGGCCTAATGACCCACAATCACGGGATCGCCTCCCCTGCTTGACCGCGGCCGCCTAGCGAGGCAAAATTGTTGCATATAGCGATTTAAGTTGCCTTATACGCAACAAATTTAGATGGGCATCGATGAGCGCTGCGCCGGGCCGGGAGTTTGTGCTCACGCTGTCCTGCCCGGACAAGCCGGGGATCGTGTACGCGGTATCCAGCTTCCTGGTCCAGCACTCGGGGAACATCCTGGCCAGCCAGCAGTACGGAGAGAGCCCGGACGGGCGGTTCTTCATGCGGGTGCACTTCACCGTGCCGCCGCCCGGCCTGCCGCTGGCCGGCCTGGAGCGCGACTTCTCCTGGGTGGCCGAGGCGTTCCACATGTCCTGGCAGCTGCACGACCAGGCCGCCCGGGTACGCACCCTGATCATGGTCTCCCGGCTCGGTCACTGCCTGAACGACCTGCTGTTCCGGTGGAAGACCGGCGCCCTGCCGGTGGACGTGGCGGGCGTGGTCTCCAACCACGACGACTTCGCCGGGCTGGCCGAGTCCTACCGGATCCCGTTCTGCCACCTCCCGGTCACACCGGACACCAAGGCGGCGGCCGAGGCCGCGCTGCTCGACCTCATCGGCGACACGAAAGCCGAGCTGATCGTGCTGGCCCGGTACATGCAGATCCTGAGCGGCGAGGTATGCAAGGGGGTCGAGGGCCGCATGATCAACATCCATCACTCGTTCCTGCCGAGTTTCAAGGGCGCTAAGCCGTACCACCAGGCCCACGCGCGTGGCGTCAAGCTGGTCGGCGCGACCGCGCATTACGTGACGCCCGACCTGGACGAGGGGCCGATCATCGAGCAGGACGTAGTCCGGGTCGATCACACCCTGCCGCCCGAACGGCTGGCCGAGGCCGGCCGCGACGTCGAGGCGCAGGTCCTGGCGCGCGCGGTGACCTGGCACGCGGAGCACCGGGTACTGCTCAACGGCGACCGGACCGTAGTCTTCCACTGAGTAGCGCCTACGGTGGAGCACAGCATGACGATCAGCGTCTTCGACCTGTTCAAGGTCGGCATCGGCCCGTCCAGCTCGCATACGGTCGGGCCGATGAAGGCCGCCCGGATGTTCGCCGAGGGCCTGCGCGACGACGGCCTCTTGCCGCAGGTCCGGGCGGTGCGGGTCGGCCTGTACGGGTCGCTGGGCCTGACCGGCAAGGGACACGGCAGCGACAAGGCCGTGCTGCTCGGGCTCGAGGGCGAGCAGCCCGCCACCGTCGACGTCGACACGATCCCGGCGCGGCTGGCCGCCATTACCCAGACCGGGAAACTCCGGCTGCTCGGCGAGCACGAGATCGGCTTCACCATCCCGGAGCACCTGGAGTTCAACCGCAAGAAGAAGCTCAGCTACCACCCCAACGGCATGCGTTTCACCGCGCACGACCAGCGCGGGACGCTGCTGCGCGAGCGGGCCTACTACTCGGTCGGCGGCGGCTTCGTGGCGGATGAGACGGACACCGGACCGATCTCGCCCACCCCGGACACTTCTGTCCTGCCCTACCCGTTCAGCACCGCCGCCGAGTTGCTGGCCCACGCCGAGACGCACCGGGCTGCCCGTGTCCGGGATCATGCTCGAGAACGAGAAGGCCCTCGGCCGCACGCCCGCGCAGGTCGAGGCGGACCTGGGCGACCTGTGGCTGGTCATGCAGGCGTGCGTGCAGCGCGGCTGCGCCACCGACGGAATGCTGCCGGGCGGGCTGAAGGTCCCGCGCCGGGCGCCCCGCCTGTTCCGGCAGCTCACCTGCGAGCCGAGCACGGACGACCCGCTGCGGGCCATGGACTGGGTGACGCTGTACGCGCTGGCCGTCAACGAGGAGAACGCGGCCGGCGGGCGGGTCGTCACCGCGCCGACCAACGGCGCGGCCGGGATCATCCCCGCCGTGCTGCACTACTACGACCGGTTCGTGCCCGGCTCGTCGCCGCGCGGCGTGACGCGGTTCCTGCTCACCGCGGCGGCCATCGGCGTGCTGTTCAAGGAGAACGCGTCGATCTCCGGCGCCGAGGTCGGCTGCCAGGGTGAGGTCGGATCGGCCTGCTCGATGGCGGCGGGTGCGCTGGCCGAGGTGCTCGGCGGCACGCCGGAGCAGGTGGAGAACGCCGCGGAGATCGGCATCGAGCACAACCTGGGGCTGACCTGCAACCCGGTCGGCGGGCTGGTCCAGGTGCCATGTATTGAGCGGAACGCGGTGGCGTCCATGACCGCCATCAACGCGGCCCGGATCGCGCTGCGCGGGGACGGGCGGCACTTCGTCTCGCTCGACAAGGCGATCAACACGATGCGCGTCACCGGCCGCGACATGCTGGACAAATACAAGGAGACGTCGCGTGGCGGCCTGGCCGTCAACGTCATAGAGTGCTAGCCCATGGGAGCGTTCGAGCTGTTCCGCGGCGACGCGCTCGACGCCTACCGGACCTGGCCCGCTCCCGCCACGATCATCAGCGACGGCGCCTACGGCGTGCGGGGCTTCCACGGCGACACCACCGGGGCGGACGGCCTCCCGGACTGGTACCGCCCGCACATCGCGGCCTGGTCGGCGGCCGCGACCCCCGCCACCACGTTGTGGTTCTGGAACACCGAGCTCGGCTGGGCCAGCGTGCACCCGGTGCTGGCCGCACACGGCTGGAATTACGTCCAGCTGGTCGTCTGGGACAAGGGCCTGGCCCACATCGCCGGCAACGTGAACGGCCGGACCATCAGGCAGTTCCCGGTCGTGACCGAGGTGTGCGCGTTCTACCAGCGCCTGCTCACCCTGTCCGGACCCGGCGGGGACGTGCCGGTCAAGGAGTGGGTCCGGACCGAATGGACCCGGTCCGGGCTGCCGCTGGCCAAGGCCAACGCGGCGTGCGGGGTAAAGAACGCGGCCACCCGCAAGTA
Organism: uncultured Actinomycetes bacterium; assembly: GCA_963822765.1. Taxonomy (GTDB): domain Bacteria; phylum Actinomycetota; class Actinomycetes; order Streptosporangiales; family Streptosporangiaceae; genus Palsa-504. The sequence continues at coordinate 149,866 of CAWGJL010000038.1, forward strand.
CCTGACCAAGGACTGGCTCTGGTACTGGCCACCCGGCGAGATGACCGAGCGGCTGGCCGCTTACGCGAACGCGCACGGCCGGCCGTGCGGCTGGCCGTATTACTCCCTGGACGGTGAGCGGCCGGTCACCGCCAAGGAATGGGACGCGCTGCGCTACCGCTGGCGGCACGCGCACGGCCTGACCAACGTCTGGTCCCGCCGGCCGCTGCACGGCACCGAGCGGCTGAAGGGCACGCTGCGGCGGGCCGCGCCGCGGGTCTACAACCCCACGGCGGCCAGTTCGGCGCATCTGAACCAGAAGCCGCTGGAGTTCATGGAGCGCCTCATCGCGGCGGTGACCGAGCCCGGCGACGTGATCTGGGAGCCGTTCGGCGGCCTGTGCTCGGCCTCGCTGGCCGCGGCCACGCTGGGCCGCTGCGCGTTCGCCGCGGAGACCGACCCGGCCTTCGCCGACCTGGCCGCGGAGCGGCTGGGCAGCACCGGCCAGCCCTCGTCGAGCTGGACGGGCTGACGTTCAGCGTCCGGCCAGGTTTCCCAGCTCGGGAAGCCCGCGGCCCGGCGCGATGCCGGACTCCGGCCCCTCCTTCGCTTACGAGCTGACCGGGGTTACGTGTGCGAGCTGGCGCTCGAGCAGCTTGGCTGCGCTATCGCGCCAGCGGGCAGCCAGGAACGCTGAGGCTGGGTCGGGGAAGATTTCCTCCTCCCCGTTGTCGACCGCCTCGAAGATGGCCAGCGCGACCGATTCCGGGGAGGCCTTGGGTACGTCGGATCCCCGTGTCATATCGGTATCCACCGGCCCGGGCAGGACCGCGTGAACCCTTACCCCCTGCCCGGCCACAAGAGCACGCAGCGACTGGGTCAAGGAGAACGCGGCTGCCTTCGAGACGGAGTAGGCCGGGATTATGAGCGGCAAGGGGGCCAGAGAGTTCACCGACAGGATGTTGATGATGGCTCCGCGGGAGCGGGTCACCGCCGGCAGGAACGCCTGGGTCACGGCGTAGGTCCCGAAGAGGTTGACGGCCAGGTGACGTTCGAGCGCGGCGGGGTCGGTCAGGTCGTCGGGCAGCGCGATGCCGGCGTTGTTAATCAGCATGTCCAGTGACCCGACCTGGCTGGCAGCCGCCTGGATCTGCGCCGTGCTGGTGATGTCCAAGCTCACGGGCGTCACCCGGTCGTCGGGGTGGATCAGCGGCTGGCGGGTGCCGGCATACACGCGCTTGGCCCCTCTGGCCAGGGCTTCGGCCACCAGCGCCTGCCCGATGCCGCGGTTGGCCCCGGTCACCAGGACCGTCTTGTCTTTTATGGTCATGCTTGTTGCTCCTGTTGTTTCGGTGTAAACGGGCAGAGGTTAGGCAGCGGCGGGCGCGCATGGCAGCGATCGAGGCCGTCCTACACCCAGGAAGACCCGACGAGAACGGAAAAGGAATCGCTCAGAACCCCGTGGGGCGCCACGCTCACCCGGCGAAGGCCTGATCAGCGGAACCCGCTGGGTTTCAGGTACCGGAGGGAGCCGGTTCAGCGTCCTTTGCCTGTGCCATGCCCGGCCGGAACCCGAATACGGTGACCAGGCTCGGGTCGCCGAAGGAGGAGATCCGCCGGATGCCCGCGGCACAGACGGTGAGCACGCATATTCCGTACGGCTGGTAGTTCCCGTCCTGGTCGCGGGTGTAGGCCGCCGCGGCAGGCTGTCCGTTGGCGCTGGTCGCCAGCATGCGCCAGTCGCCAGGCGATCTCAGTATGTGGTTGCGGAGGAATGGTAGGCAGGTCTCGCGGCCAGCGAACCAGGTACGCATGGGCGTCGCCTCTATGGTGGCGTCCGCTATCAGGAGCCGCTCCAATGCGCCGGCGTCGGCGTTCTCGAACGCCGCGATGTACTGGTCGAGCAGCGCGCGGGCTCGGGGCGCGGCCGGCTCGGCGATCTGGCCGGCGGCCAGGTCCAGTTCCCTCAGCCGCGCCCGGGCGCGCTGCAGCGCACTCTTGACCGACAGCGTCGTCGTGCCGAGCATGACCGCGACCTCGGTGGCGGGAAACGCCAGTACATCCCGCAGCACCAGGACCGCCCGCTGCCTCGGCGGAAGATACTGCAGGCTGGCAATGAGCGCCAGCCGCAGTCCCTCGCGCGCCGCGACGATCGCCGCGGGATCAGCCGAGTCCGGGGTCACCATTGCGTCCGGCGCCGGCTGCAGCCAGTGCACCTCCGCTCCGGCCTCTTCCGGCGGCGCTCCAGGATCCGGTTCCGGGTCGCACAGGCCGGATGGCAGCACGCGCCGGCTGTGCCTGGCCAGCTCGGTCAGGCACCCGTTAGTGGCGATCTGGTACAGCCAGGTACGCACTGAGGACCGTCCCTCGAACCCGCCGTAGGACCGCCAGGCCCGCAGGTATGTCTCCTGGACCAGGTCCTCCGCATCCTGGATCGAGCCGAGCATGCGGTAGCAGTGCGCGAGCAGCTCACGTCGGAACGGCTCGGTATCCCGGACGAATCCAGCTGTATCGGGCACGGCTCACATCGCCCGGCCGTGAGCGAACTGCTCCATCGTGGCTAGGTTCAGCGATACGCCGGGGCGCCTTGGAAGGCCAGGTCCAATGAGCATTCGATCAGCTGCGATCCTCTCCCGCGCGTGAGCCGCCTTCAACCATACAGACCTTGCGGGCGCCGAAAAGGAATCGCTCCGTGGTCCCTTCCGGGCAATACCACCACTATGCGGGCCGTCTTCCGTCCGGTGCGTGAGGTGCTCGGCAGCCAGCCCGCGGGCTGAGCTTGCCGGCCACGTGGCTGATCAGCAAGAGTGGCCACGTGGACAGTCAGCGATGGGATGAACGCTATTCGGCGACCGGATTCGTGTGGGCCACGGGACCGAATCAGTTCGTCGCGGCCGAACTGACCGACCTGCCGCCCGGCCGCGCGATCGACCTGGCCGCGGGCGAAGGCCGGAACACCGTCTGGCTGGCCGAGCGCGGCTGGCGGGTGACTGCCGTGGACTTCTCCCGGGTCGGGCTGGACAAGGGCCGCACGCTGAGCGCGGCCCGCGGCGTGGCCGAGGAGCGGGTGGACTGGATCGTCGCCGACCTGTGCGACTACCAGCCTGAGCCCGGCGCCTACGACCTGGTTCTCATCGCCTACCTCCAGGTCGGCCCGAAGGTGCGGGCCACCGTGCTGGCCCGGGCGGCCGGCGCGCTGGCCCCGGGCGGCACGGCGTTCATCGTGGCCCACGACCTGACCAACCTCAGCGAGGGCACGGGCGGCCCGCAGGACCCGGAGGTGCTGTACACCCCGGAGGCCGTCCGCGCGGAGCTGCCGGGACTGCGCATCCTGCGGGCCGAGCGGGTCCGCCGCGCCGTGGCCCGCGAGGATGGCCCGGCGATCGCCATCGACACCCTGGTCCGCGCGGTCCGGGAGACCTGATATGTCCCCCCGGTGGGCCCGGCCCTGGTTCGCGGTCACCGCGCTGTGCGTGATCGCCGGGGTCGCGCTGAGCGTCTACTCGGCGGCGAAGAACCCCGGCCACTTCCACAGCGGCGTCGAGCGGGGGTTCAACGCCTTCGCGTTCTTCACCATCCAGTCCAACCTGATCGTCGGCGGCACCACCTTGCTGCTGGTCATCAGGCTCGACCGGACCTCGACCGTGTTCGGCACCTTCCGGCTGATCGGCGTGGTCGCCATCACGGTCACCGGTGTGGTCTATCACGTCGCGCTGGCCCGCATCTTCGACCTGGACGGGATCGACCAGCTCGGTAACCAGCTGGTCCACACGATGGTGCCGCTGCTGGCCGTCCTCGGCTGGCTGATCTTCGGGCCGCGGGGCCTGACCTCCCGGCGCGTGGCGTGGCTGTCGCTGCTGTTCCCGGCGTGCTGGATGGCGTTCACGCTGATCCGCGGGGCGGTCATCCACTGGTACCCCTACCCGTTCATCGACGTGTCGGTAATCGGGTACGGCAAGGCCATCCTGAACGCGTTCTGGGTCGCGCTGCTGCTCCTGGGCCTGGCGGCTGGCGCGACCGCGCTGGACTCCCGGCTCGGCCCGCGCGGGCGGTCAGGCGATCTTGCGCGCGCCGGGGCCGGGCACGGGGGTGACCTCGCGGGCTGAGCCGAGCACGTGTCCGGCCTCGCAGGCCAGCTGCAGCTGGACCGGCTCCCCGCAGTCACGGTGCTCGAGCAGGACCTGCGGGCCCGCCGCGCCGAGCGCGTGCCGGTCGCCCCATTCCATCAGCGCCACCAGCACCGGATAGAGGTCCACGCCCTTCTCGGTGAGCCGGTACTCGTACCGGACGCGCTGACCGCTTTCCTGGTAGGGGACCTTGCGCAGCAGGCCTTCCTCGACCAGGCGGCCGAGCCGGTCGCTAAGCACCTGCCTGGGCATCCCGGTCCGGCGCTGCATGTCCGCGAAGCGGCGGACGCCGTTGAAGGTCTCGCGGAGCACGAGGAACGTGGGGCGTTCCCCGATGAGCTCCACGGCCGCGCCGATGGCGCAGTTGGCCGAGTCATAGTCCAGGATCCAGGCACGTCCCATACCACCATGCTAAATCTATTTGACAGACTCAGCAATCTCGGGCAATGCTGAGTTCGTGAACCGAACCCAGGCATCCAGGTGCGGCTGGCCGTACGGCCGCGCCGCCGTCGCGATCCGGCAGGTGCATCCGGAGCAGGATCTGCCCGCGCTCGGCGACTTCTTCGCCGGGCTCTCCGCGCACAGCCGCTACCTGCGCTTCTTCGGTCCCGTCATCCCGGGTGCGGCCCTGCTCCGGACGCTGGCGGGCTGCGCCGGCAACGTCGACGCCCTGGTCGCGGTCCGGGGTGGCGTCATCGTCGGGCACGCCATGGCGGTGGACCGGACCGAGCCCAAGGACCGCCGGGACACCCGGGTGACCGACATCGGCGTGGTGGTGGACGACGCCTGGCAGGGCCGCGGCGTCGGCGCGGCGCTGATGCGCGCGATCGTCACCGGGGCCCAGGCTCGGGGCGTGTCCGTGCTGGAGATGGACGTGCTGGACGGCAACCGCCAGGTCCTGGCCATGGTCACCGGGCACTGGCCCGCGGCCCGGGTCGAGCACACCCCGGACGGGCTGGCCATCCGGGTCAGGCTCCCGCAGGCCAGCGTGACGGCGACGGCGCCCGCGCCGCACCTGGCCCTCGGGTAGGACCGCCCGGGTTGGCGTGCGTCAACCGCGGAATCCGGGGTAGTCGGACACCACGGTAAGACGACATCCTGAGGTGGCACCGACATGTGGCATGTGCTCGAACACCGTGAGATGAAGCGCCTGGCCCGCGAGCGGGCGGCGGCCCGGTACGGACCGCGCCCGCAGCCCGGCCGGCCGGCCGGGGCTGACCTGCTCCCGCAGGTCAAGCACATCGTGGTGCTGATGATGGAGAACCACTCCTACGACAACTACCTCGGGATGCTGCCCGGCCGGGGCGAGGGCTTCCCGCTGGCGCCCGACGGCCGGCCCGACGTGTTCAACGACACGGCCGACGGCGAGACCGTCCGCGCCTTCCCGCTGCCGTCCACGGTCCAGCACCAGGGCGTGCCGTGCCAGAGCTGGCACGCGACCCACCAGCAGTGGGGCGAAGGCAAGTGCGACGGCTTCGTGACCAGCGCGCAGGAGGTGCAGGCCCAGGCCCGGGCCGGCAGCGCGGCGGACCCCGTCGATACCGCGCCCGAGGCGGCCTCGGTCGGCCTGGGCTACTGGTCCGAGCGGGATCTGCCGTTCTACTACGGGCTGGCCCGGACGTTCCCGCTGGCCGATCACTGGTTCAGTTCGTGCCTGGGTCCGACCTTCCCGAACCGCCGGTTCCTGATCGCGGGGACGGCGCACGGCCTGATCGACGACTCGCCCTACGACCTGCTCGACTACCCGCCGGCCGGAACCATCTTCGACCTGCTGACCGAGCACGGGATCTCGTGGGCCAATTACCACCCGGTGGCCAGCGAGCAGCCCCGGTGGCGGCACTACGCCCGGCACACTCGCAAGATGACCGCACGCCGCGTGCGCTCCGCGGGCCGGGCGCTGCCCGCCGCGACCCGCGGCGTGCAGAAGGACCTGCAGTTCACGGCCGACCTCTTCCCGCTCGGGATCGGCCGGTACATGCAGCACGTCCGCGGCCTGGACCAGTTCTTCACCGACGCCGCTCGCGGCACGCTGCCGGCCTTCAGCATCGTGGACCCGGACTTCAAGGCCTACTCGGAGGAGAACCCGCAGGACATCAGGAAGGGCGAGAGCTTCGCGGCCGAGGTGATCAACCAGGTCATGCACGGCGCCGGCTGGCCGCACACCGTGCTGATCTGGGTCTACGACGAGCACGGCGGGTACTACGACCACGTGCCGCCGCCGCCCGCGACCCCGCCCGACGACGTCCAGGGGCGCAGTGCCATCGGCAGCCCGAACGTGCTGACCAGCTGCCTGCGGGTGGTGGCCCCTGGCCTGGTGCAGAGCAAGGAGAACCTGAACCAGGGTCCGCAGCGGTACGACCGGTACGGGTTCCGGGTCCCGGCCGTGATCGTGTCGCCCTATGCGCGGCCCGGCTACGTCTGCTCGCAGACCTTCGACCACACCTCGGTGCTCAAGCTGGTCGAGGAGAAGTGGAACCTGCCCGCGATGACCGCGCGGGACGCCGGGGCCCGGGCACCGCTGGACGCGCTCGACCTGACCGGTGAGCCCGCGTTCCTCGAGCCCCCGGTGCTGCCCGAGCCCGGCCTGCGCTGGGGTACGTGGCAGGCCTGAGTGCGGCAAGCCGCCTAGTACTGCTGGAAGCCCCAGTTCAGCACCTTGGTCGCCACCGGCCCGGTGTCGGAGATGTCGTCGCCAGGAGTGCCCAGCGTGACCCCGATCAGGGTCACGCCGTTCCGGGTTGCCTCGAACAGCAGGCAGTTCCCGGCCGCCTTGGTGTCGCCCGTCTTGATCCCGGCCGCTCCCGCGTACTTCCCGATCAGCGGGTCGGTGTTCTGCCATTTGTACGCGTGGTGCCCGTTCCCGGCCGGCAGCGAGTAGCTGGCCTGCCCGACGATGTTCTTGAACACCCCGTACCTCATCGCGTGCCGCCCCAGCGTGATCAGGTTGGCCGGCGTCGACCAGGTGGAGTGCTCGTTCGGCCATGGCAGCCCGTCGAAGTTCGAGAAGTAGGTGCCGGTCAGACCCATCTGCCGGGCCTGCGCGTTCATCGTGGCGATGAACGCGTCCAGCCCTGGCCCGTACGCCATGGCCAGCGTGTACGCCGCGTCGCAGCCGGACGGCAGCAGCATCGCCTCGAGCAGTTCCCTAGCCGTCAGTTTGTCCCCCGGGATCAGCCCCGCCGTACTCGGCTGATCCTGTTTCTTCAGGTAACCGGTCACTGACTTCGGCACCGTGATCACCCGGTTCAGGTTGCCCGCCCGGATCACCACCAGCGCCGTCATGACCTTCACGATGCTGCCGATCGGCCGCTCGGTATCCAGGCCCGCGCTCCACAGGATCTGCCCGGTCGTTGCGTTGGCCAGCGCCCCGGCCTTGATCCGGATCCCGGTCGGCCCGGAACCGGCCGCGGTCCCGCGTGAAATGGCCGAGGTGTCCGGCGCCATCGTGCTGGCCGAGGCCGGGACGGCCGCCGCGCCCGCCACCGCCAGGCTCGCCAGGATGATCAGCAGCGCCTTGATTGCGTTCGGAATCGACGGCCTCGGCATGGGGAGCTACTCTAGGGCGATCTCACGCCCCTGGCCCCGGGCTTGACCAGCTTCGCGGCGAATCCGCAGGTAATCCTCATTCAGGCGGCGGCGCCGGAGGTCGCGGCAGCGGAGCCCCTCTTTCTGAGCCTTGAGGTACGGGGATGTCACAGGGTGCCAGGCTGGTCAGTCTGTGAGGGTTGTAACAGCGCTCACGATAAGGAGTTCGCCATGGACGCCCGTTTCAGCTACTACGACAACCCCGCCGCGGCGAAGTTCGCCAAGTACCTCATGTCGGCGGGCAAGGTCGTGTCGGATTCGGCGCTCCCGGCCGCGACCCGGCACTTGGTGGAGATCCGGTCCAGCCAGATCAACGGCTGCGCGGTCTGCACCGACATGCATACCAAGGACGCCGCGCACGCCGGGGAAACCTCCGGCGCCTCAACCTGGTCGCGACCTGGCGGGAGGCGACGGTCTTCACCGAGGCCGAGCGGGCCGCCCTGGAACTGGCCGAGCAGGGCACCCGCATCGCGGACGCGTCCGGCGGCGTCACCAACGAGGCCTGGGCGAACGCGGCCAAGCACTACGACGAGGATCAGCTCGTCGCGCTGGTGTCCCTCATCGCCCTCATCAACACCTGGAACCGCATGAACGTCATCACCCAGCAGCCAGCCGGCGATTACCAGCCCGGCCAGTTCGGGTAGGCATCGGCGCCCGCGACCCGCGCCGACACGATGAGATAGGCGGATCACAGTAAGGTAAGGGCAGTTTCGCTGGGAGGCTGGCAGGCCGCAGGACAAAAGGAGTCCGCCATGCGCCGACTGATCCGGCGGCTAGCGCGCATCGAGACAGTGGCCGTGCTGGTTCTCGCGTGGCTGGCTGGTGCGCTCGGGCTTGGGCTGGCCACCAGCGCGGGAGCGGTGCCAACGGCAGCGCTGATGGCGCTGGGTCCGGTACTAGGCGGCCTGCTCCTGCTGATCAGGCACAACCTCGACCTGGCCAGCCGGATCGGCAACCTGGCCAGCCAGTCCGAGCGCACGCTCGACACGGTGCGGCGCCTCGGAGCGCGCGTCGAGAAAGAGGTCAAGACCGAGATCAAGCAGACGTTCCGCCAGCTGGAAGCGTTGCAGAACCTGAACGCCGTACTGCCGGCCAGCGACGTGCTGCCCGCCACCCGGGGCTGGGCAGCGTCGCCTGACCTGCTCATGGTGCTGGTTGACCTGGTTATCACCGAACGACCAGCACTGGTCGTGGAATGCGGCAGCGGCGCGTCCACGCTCTGGCTCGCCCTGGCGATGCGGCGATTCGAGATCGACGGCCGGATCGTCGCGCTCGATCACGACCCGGTGTTCGGCGCCAAGACCCGTGACCTCCTGGCCAGGCATAACGTCAGCGATATAGCCGAGGTACGGGACGCCCCGCTGGAGAGTTTCGACCTTGATGGCGAGACTTACTCGTGGTACGCGAGGCAGGCCTGGGAGGACCTGAAGGGGATCGATCTCCTCTTCGTCGACGGGCCGCCCGCGACCACCGGTCACCAGGCCCGCTATCCGGCGCTGCCGTTGCTGAGCGGGTTGCTGAGCCCGGTGGCCACCGCTGTCCTGGACGACCTCGTCGTGCCGGACATGCAGAAAGTACTGCAGCTCTGGCTGGACGCGTATCCCGATTTCGGCTCCGAGATCCTCCCGCTGGAGAAACAGGCCGCCGTGCTGCGCAGGAGCTAGCCCGCTCCCGG
>CAWGJL010000039.1:0-134845 GCA_963822765.1 uncultured Actinomycetes bacterium
GACCACCCTCAAGTGGTACGGATGAGATCTGGCGTCCGGTGATACACGCGCCAGCAGGAAGAATGCCAGACCCTTGCCGTATATCTGGAACCATGACCACGTACTCCGCCGTCGTCACCACCGGCATCTACTGCCGGCCGGGGTGCGCAGGGAGGCCGCTGGGCGCAGGACGTCCGGACCTTCGACCATCCGGCCGGGCCTGGCCGTACCAGGGGCGTGGAACCCATTCGAAGTAGGAGTCTCGGCGATCCTGTCAGGCCGTGACAGCATGCTCGAGGCTTTCGTCGCCCGGCTCGGCACCCCGGTGCCCGGCCTGCCAGATGGCCTTACCCATACCTTTCCTGACCCCGCGACGGTGACGCCGGCCAGCCTCGCATCGATCGGGCTCGGCCACGGCCGAAGCGAGCGCGATAGCGGCACTCGCCGCCGGCCGCGAGATCCCCGAGGTGAGCGACTACATCGCCTTCCGGCTCGGACCAGCGCGATGCGTTCCCGTCGGGCGATCCGTCACTCCAGGCCGCCCTCACCCACCTCGGCCTGCGAGCACCGGCAGCCAACTGGCGCCCGTGGCTGGCGCTCGCCGCCGCGCACCTGATGGCCTACGGCGACACGCTCGTCCGGGACCCGGTGCTGGTATGACGCTCCGGATCGAGCCCGAGGCGAGTTTGCCGTAGCAGGCCGCGAACTCGACGCCGCGCACGGGTTGTCGTGTCGGGCGCGGCCTGCCGGGTCATGCCTGGCTATCCCGCGTCCGTGGCGGCCTACGTTCGGCGGCCAGGATCAGACCTTCTGCCTACGGGTCCGGTCCAGATGTTGAACTCTTCGGGATGGTCGCGCCGGGCGAGTGGTTCGGCCATGAGCCGGTCGCCGTCGGCCTGGGTCCTCCGCTCGCGGACGCGCCCCAGGTGGGTCTTGTCGCCCGTGTACCCCGCGACCCGGGGGGGCGGGTCGAGCGGATCGGTCCCGGCGGGCTGCGAGCAGACCCGGCATTCCCACTGCGAGGGCGGCGTCACGGTCCAGATGAACGGCACGAGGGTCTGATGCTTGTTCGCGCAGTGATAAAGAACAACCATTTTCGCGACGGCGAATCCACGGCCATAAGGCTCACCAGCAGGACCCGCCCCGACCCTCGTCCCCTGAATTGTGCCGGTGTTTACAGTCCGCATAAATTCCTCCGTCAATCCTCATTATACAGGGTAAGTTCCGCGTGGTTTTGACCGTCAATGCAGGATCGTGACCTCCTTGAAGAGGCGGTCAGAGATTAATCCGGGTAGGACAGCGCGTGTTGCGTTGAATGTGCTGAACAACCGCGGCCGCGAGGCTTCTACGGCTTGAAACTTCGACACCGAAATGCTGACCGTGTCGGGGGACCTGAAGATCCATATCGCCCGGCCGCTGGCCAATGTGATCCGCGGCGATCAGCCCCGGTGATATCGCTTCTTAGCGATAACCCTAAGCGCGGGTGCAGCGCTAGCGACGAGCGGCCCGGCGGGTGGATGCCTTGTATGCGGCCCGCCGGGCGGCCTTGGCGGTCGTCTTGTCGCTGGCGTGCTTGCCGATCATCGCCAGCACGGCCTCGGCGTCCGGATGATCCAGTCGCGCTATCGCCTCGAAGAGCTCTTCCGGCTTCTCGAACCCGCTGCCCCGCGGGAGTTCCGCGAAGTCGAACGGGAACCTCTCCTTACCGAGGTCAAAGTGGCTGACCGGGCCGAACGTATCGGCGATCAGCCACGCGACATCCGCTCGCTCGGACCGGAGTTCAGCGGGCAGCTCCGCGCCCTCCGGATCAAGACCGGCCAGCTCGGCGAGCTGCGGCTTGGCGTAGCAGCGGAGCTCGGCGCGGTCCAGCGCCTCGCGCCAGGCGGGCTCGGCGGCCTGGCCGAGCCGGGCCACCATCGCTACCGCCGCGGTCCGCGTCGCGGCGTTTCCGCCCGCCGCGAAGGCCAGCAGCTCCCGCGCGGCCTGCTCCTGGCCGCGTGAGTCCGTCCACGAGGCCAGCTCGGCCTCGAGGTCGTCGTCGTCGCCATGCAGGAACACGAGCACCAGATCGTCCGGGGTCATCTTGTCCGGTGCCGGGAGCACCGGGACGAACAGGCCGTCCCGCTCAAGTTTCAAGCGGACTGCGTGTACGCCCAGCGGTTCCAGCCGCGCCGCGTCGTCGGTGACGCTGATGGCACCGAGCCTTTCGAGCTGGCCCAGCAGCAGCCGCGCCGGATCACCGTGGGCCTCGACCCACTCCCGCCACTGCCGGCCGGCCTCCTCCGCCTCCAGGTCGGCTGTCGTCGCCCCCTTGATGGCCTCGGCCAGCTCGGTAATCGGAACGCCGTCGCGCCCGCTCACGAACAGCATCGTCGCCAGCGCGGGGCCATGCCCGTCTAGCTCCAGATCGGGGGCGACGATGGGATCGGAATCGTCCGCCGCCTCCACGGTGGTGTCCAGGACCGCGGCGAACATGTCCTCCCAGGCGTCCAGCGCGTCACCGTCGTCAGCCAGGTCGTCCAGCCATCCGGCGTCCTCGCCGGGAACCAGGTCCTCGCCGTCCCTTTCCACGAGCTCGGCTTCTTCAGCCAGCCAGAGCAGGACAGGGTTAATGGCGGTCGCCTGTACCGTCGTCGATCGAACGTCATCGGCCAGAGCACGCAGGTCCGCCAGAAGCGCGGATCCTCTGCGCCTGGACGGCGAGCTCCGCCTCCTCGGGCAGGCGGACCGGCGGCAGCACCGGCGGGAGGTCGAACATCTCCTCGAGGTCTATGTCGTCCCAGTTGGTCGGCTGCACCTCGTCGTCGAAGTCGCCCACGTAGTACCCGTCCAGGTCAGGATCCTTGTCCGCCACGCTCACCAGCCTAGGGTGCGCCTCGCAGTAACAAGCTGGCTTGCGAAAGGGCCCTGCTGTTTGTGAAACGCACCGCGGCGGCCTACGGCTGCCGCATTTCCTGAGCCCGCTGCCCTCTCCAGAGGCATCAATCAGAACTCAGAAGCGAGAGTTTCATGATCGCGAAGACTTTTATACGACATAGCAATAAAAAGTCTTCGTGATCATGGAAATCGGCACGCTTGCGGCCTGCTAGCGCCTGGCTGGTCGCGCCTGCCCTTCCGGGCCGCCCGCTGAGCCGCCATTCGCGGTAGCCGCCGAACGCGCCGCGAGCGGTGTCCGACATACTGCCGGTCATGATGATTGGCGTGGGGCTCGACGCCCGGCTCGGCCTTCCGTTCGACCAGTTGCGAGCGGCCGCGCGGGAGGCGGCGCGGCTCGGCTTCGAGAGCCTGTGGACCCCGGCCGGGGGAGTGCCGGACTCCTTCCATGTCTGCGCGGCCTGGTCGCAGGACACCCCGCTGCGCACCGGGATCTCCGTCGTCCCGGCGGCGCGGATGTGGACCCCGCTGGCCCTGGCCGCCCAGGCGGCCACGGTGGCTCAGCTGTCCTCGGGGCGGTTCGTGCTGGGCCTGGGCACGGGGGGTTACGGGCCGTCGTTCTGGGCCTCGGTGGGCCTGCCCGACCGCCCGATCGCGGTGATGCGCGAGTACGTCACCGAGGTGCGCGGGCTGCTGGCCGGCCGGCCGGTCAACGCCGGGCCGATCCTGGCCCTGGCCGGCGCGGCCCCGGGCGCTCCCGGGTGGCCGCGCTCCGCCTCGCTGGGCCTAAAGGACCTGCCGCCGGCTCCGGTGTACCTGGCCGCGCTCGGCCCGCAGATGCTCCGGCTGGCCGGGAAGGTCGCCGACGGGGTGCTGCTCAACTGGGCCACGCCGGAGCGCATCGCATTCAGCCGGGCCCAGATTAATACGGGCGCCCTCCAGGCTGGCCGCGACCCGGGCACGGTCCCGATGACCATGTACATCCGGGTCTGTATCGACGACGACGTGGCCGCGGCCCGGCAGGCCTTCGGCGCGCAGGTGCTCGGCTACGCCCTGGGCCGGCCTGGCACCCCGCAGAGCGCGGGCTACCGGGGCCTGTTCGCCCAGATGGGGTTCGATGCGGAGCTGACCGACCTGGAGCAGCGGCGGGGCCGGGGCGCGGCCATGCCCGAACTCATAGACGCGGCCTCGGACCAGATGCTGCAAGCGGTCGGCTACTACGGTCCCGCAGAACACGCGCCGGCCGCGTTCGCCCGGCTGAGCACCGGGCTGGACGAGACCATCGTCCGGATCATCACCACCCGGCCCAGCCCGGAGCAGGTCGCCGCGGCCATGGCCGCCCTGACCCCGGCCCTCATCCGCGCCGCCGCTATACGTCGGTGAGCCAGGCTGTTTGCATGGCCGAGGTCATGACGTAGTTACCGGAATCGAAGTACTCGATGACCCTGGCGCCCGCCTGTCCGGCCCCGCTGATCAAGTTGGCTTCCTGACTGGTGGCGTCGGAGTCGCCTGGCGGAATGCCTGTCTCGGACACCATGAAGGGCTTGAAACCGCTGACCCATTCGACGTCGGCGTAGCTCGAGGCGAACCGGTTCGACCACGTGGTGCCACTGTTGGCGTAATAGCCGTCGAGGCCCACCCAGTTGACGTTGGCGACCGTGTAGCCGCCACTCGACCAGTAATTCGAGACGGCGGAGCCGCCTTGCTCGATGTTCGGCGCCCAGACCCACGTGATAAGTGACTCGGCGGTGACGTTGGCGTTGATCTTGTTCGTCACGTAGTTCCAGGCCTGAATCCATTCAGCTTGCTGCTGGGCCTGGGACGTGAATTGGGTGTTACCCGGATACCAATCCCACGGATACCAGGAGCCGTTCATCTCGTGGTCGAAGGTAAGGTACACCGGCCGGCCGAGCGAGGCGATGGAGTTCGCGTAGTTAGCCAGGTAGGTGTCATAGTTGCCGGCCAGGATGCCCGACAGCGAGACCGATGTGCCGGAATTGCACGGGTTGCCGCAGGTCTGCAATTCCAGGAACGGCGTGACCGCGCTGGGCAGCGCCGAGATCTCGGCCGACTGCACACCTTCGTACCAGCCGTAATACTGAATGGCCGAGACGTATTCCGGGGACGAGCCGATGGAATAGTTAAAATTGTTCGAGCTCTGGTAGAGCCCGAACGGCTGTGCGCTGGCCGCTTTACCGGCTGGCGCCAAGAGGACCGCGGGCAACACAGCCAGCGCGCCCGCGCCCGCGAGGAACCCGGACAACCTCATGTAAACCCCCCCACCATACGTCAGGTACCCAGAACGGATCATCTTAAAGGTCCGATGGCCCTGACGATCCCTTCGACCAGGCGGATTCTACCGGTTTACGTTGAGGTTCGGCGGGGAAGTGGTGGCTAGCTTCCAGCCGAAGAGGGGCACGAGGATGTCGGTTAAGGCCATCGGGACCGGAGTTATCGTTGCCTCCCTCATCGCCGTGCCAGGACTGGCCGGCGCAGGCCCATCGAGCGCGGCCGTCAGCACATCCGCGCCAGGAGGCCCGGGAACGACGTCCTACCTGGACGCAGCGCGCAAGGACTGCTTCGGCACCGCGCGGAACACCACCTCCAAGGTGTGGTTCACGGTGGCCGGCGGCGTGCTGTCCGATGCGTACTATCCGACGATCGAGAGCTCGAACGTCAAGACGCTGCAGTACCTCGTCACCGACGGCAAGACCTTCGCCGACCTGCAGGAACGCGACATGACCTACACGGTCAGCGCACCGGACCGCAGCGGCATGGAGTGCCAGGTGACAAGCACCGACACCAGGCACGGGTTCCAGATCGTCACGGACTACATCACCGACCCGGCCGCGAACAGCATCCTCATGCGCAGCAGGCTGGTCCCGCTGCCCGGGCACCGGTCCGGCTTCGGCGACCTGAAGGTGTACGTCCGCTACAACCCGCACATCGACAACACCGGCGGCGGCGGATCATCCAACGGCGGCGCCAACAACGCCGAAGTCGACCCGGCCACCACGGCGCTGGTCGCCACCGACACCACGCCCGCGACCGGCCCGGGACCGTTCGCGGCGACCGTCTACGGGGCCCTGGCCGCGAGCAAGCCGTTCCGCGCCGAATCCGCCGGGTTCGCCGGCACCCCCAGCGACGGCCTCAGCCAGCTCGACACCAGCCACGCGCTGACCAGCCAGTACCAGTCGGCCCAAGACGGCAACGTCACGCTGACGGCGCTGGTCAATGCGGCGCCGGGAGCGCCGTTCACCCTGGCGCTCGGTTTCGGGTCCACCGCCGTAGCGGCTATTTATTCGGCCGAACGGTCCAGCGTCCAGCCGTTCGGGAACACGCTCAAGCAATACCTGGCGGGATGGCACCGTTACGACCGCACGCTGCACCAACCGCCGAACTCCCTGCCCGGACTCCCCGCCGCCGCCGACGCCGCGATGCGCGGCCAGTACTGGCTGTCCGCCAACGTGCTCAAGGCCGATGAGGACAAGACCTACCCGGGAGCGTTCGTCGCCTCGCCGACCGACCCCTGGGGCCAGTCGGTCCCGGCCACCACGACCCACCCGGGGTGGACCTACCGGGAGGTGTTCACCCGGGACAGCTACGAAACCTTCACCGGGTTGCTCGCCGACGGCGACCTGGCCAGCGCCCGCGCCATGGTGCGGTTCCTGTACGACCGGACCCAGCAGCCGGACGGCAGCTTCCCGCGCGACTCGCTGCTCAACGGGGCGATCCCGCCGGACACGTTCGGCCTGGTGGAGATCGACGAGGACGCCTACCCGCTGCTGATGGCCTGGGAAGCCGGGCTGGCCGGGAACGTGTCCTTCTACACCGACCACATCCGCCCGGACGCCGACTTCATCGTCGACCACGGCCCGGCCTACGGCGCCGAACGCTGGGAGGAACACCCCGGCTTCTCCCCGGCCGACATCGCCGCCGAGATCGCCGGGCTGGTCGCCGCGGCGCACCTGGCGCAGGCCGCCGGCGACCCGGCCCGGGCGCGCCTGTACCTGGCCACCGCCGACTACTACCAGCGCAATGCCGAACGGTGGACGGTGACCACCACCGGCCCCTACGCCGCCCGCTACTTCGTCCGGCTCTCCCCGACCGGGAACCCCAACGTGAACGAGGCCTACGACCTGGGCAACGGCAGCCTGAGCAACGTGGACCAGCGCGACGTGATCGACGCGAGCTTCCTCGAACTGACCCGGCTGGGCGAGCTCGCCCCCGATGACCCCGCGGTGAAGGCGTCGCTGCCGGTGGTCGACTCGGTGCTGGCAAGCCAGACCGCCTCCGGCCCGGGCTGGCACCGCTACGGCGTCAAGGCGGGCCAGCTCGGCCAGCCGCCCGGCAGCACCGACGGCTACGGCGACTGCTACGTCCCCGACCCGACGAGCTGCTCCCCGACCGGAGCGCCCTGGTTCCCCACCGGCACCGGATCCGGTCACCCGTGGCCGCTGCTGGCCGGCGAGCGCGCCGAGCAGGACCTGCAGACCGGCGACGTCTCCGCCGCCGCCAGCCTGGCCGAGACCATGCAGCTGATGTCGTCCGGCCTCGGCCTGGTTCCCGAGCAGGCCTGGGAGGACCCCGGCACTCCCGCCTCCCCGTACGGCAGCGACCCGAAGACCGCCTCGATCGGGTTCACCAACGGCAAGGCGGCAGGCTCGGCCGACCCGCTCATCTGGGCCCAGGCGCAGTACCTGCGGCTCGTGCTCGACGTGCACGCCGGGCAGCTGCTCGACCAGCCAGCCATCACCCGGGACCGCTACGTCACCAGCGGCCCCCCGGCGGCCGTGCCGCTGACCATCAGCGTCACCGCACCGGGCGCGGTGGCGACCCCGCCCAGCACGTCGACCGCTGCCCCGGGCATCACCGAGGACATCCTGGCCAGCCAGGAGCCCGGCCTGACCACCCCGGATGCCCAGGCCACGGTGACCGGGAAGACGACCCCGGGCGCCACCGTCGACATCGCGATCGGCCAGCCCGCCACCGCCGGTAACACCACGGTGATCGTCCAGGCCGTGGCCGGCCCCGACGGCAGCTTCCGCGCCGTCGTCCCGACCCCGGCCGGCCAGAGCATCCTCACCGTGGCCGTCACCGCCGGCGGCCGCGCGACCGGCTGGACCCAGCAGACCGTGACCGGCAACTAGGGCCGGTCTGGTGGTAGCGTGCAATCGACCGTGACACCGTCCCAGGAGGTGAGACCCGTGAACGCTGTATCGATGTGGGTGCTCTCCCTCCCCGTCACGGCCGGGCGACTGACCTAGGTATCGCCGGGAGCGCCTCGACCACAAGGCACTCCTGGAAGGCAAACCTATGGTTCACAATGTTGCCCTGGTTCTCGGTGGTGGCGGGGCGGCCGGACAAGCGTGGCAGATCGGTGTCATCGCCGGCCTGGCCGAGGCTGGTCTGGATCTGACCGAGGCCGCCGATCTGGTGATCGGTACCTCGTCCGGTTCCACCACGGCCGCGCAGGTGCGCAGCGGCATCCCAGCGGCCGAACTCCTGACCTCGGTGCTGTCCCCGCCGGTTCAGCCGGCCGGGCAGAACCGGGAACCGTCGCCGTCCCTGCCGAGGGCCGCGGTGTTCGAGCGGATGCGGGCCATCGGCGCCGCCGCCACCTCGGCCGCCGAGCTACGACGGGCGATGGGCGCGTTCGGGCTGGAGAGCGACTCCGTACTCGAACCCGGGGCGGGACCGCGGCGCGCCATGGTCGCCGCCCGGTTGCCTCGCGCCGAATGGCCGGACCGGCCGATGATCGTGGTGGCCGTCGACGCGCATACCGGCGAGCTGGCGGCGTTCGACCGCGATTCCGGCGTCGACCTGGTGGACGCGGTCACCGCGAGCACCGCCCTGCCCGGTCTGACCGCCACGCACAACATCAACGGCACTCGCTACATCAACGGTGGCGTGCGCTCCGCCGACAACGCCGACCTGGCCTCGGGCTATGCGAACGTCGTGGTGCTCTCACCGTTCGGCGGACCAAACCGGACAGGCCAGTTCGAGGGCCTGCGCAGATTTCCTGGCGCAGACCTAACAAGCCAGGTCGAGGCCCTCCGCGAGCAGGGCAGCCACGTCGAGGTAATCACCCCGGACGCCGGTTCCCGGGCCGCCATGGGCACCAACCAGATGGACCCGGCGACCCGCATCCCCGCCGCCCGGGCCGGTTTCGCCCAAGGCCGGCAGGAAGCGACCCGCGTGACGTTCCGCTGACGATGGCCCGCCGCCTCCCGGCGGGTAAGGCAGCGAGGTGGCGAAGATAGGGCATTTGCCTCATGCGGCAGCGGCCGACTTAGGACGAACCTGGTACCTGACGGCGATCGCTGTCCGGTTGGGCCCGGCGCGTTCGTCGTACAAACGGGAGTCTCGTCGGTAAACGGCGGTGACATTCCGGGGGCGATCCGCGTCGGCACGGGGTGAACGGGGCGCAGGCGGACCGCCACCGGTTGCCGCCTATGAGGGATCGCCTGGGAGGCGATGATGGTCAGTTCGTACTACGGCATCTACCAGGCCGAACGCGGCAAGACCGCAGTCGAGATCCGGCTCGCCGACGCCCAGCTCGGCGGGTTGGCCGCGTGCTCGATCGGCTCGGCGGACGCCGGCTGGGCCGCGCGTACGTCACCGCTGATCACGGTGCCGCGGCCGTTGGAGAACGGGGAACAAGAAGTGCTGGAATCGACGCAGTGGCGCGACGTCGCCATCGGCGGCCAGGACCCCACGGGGCTGGGCCTGGATCTGCCGTGCACGGAGAACCCGGAGCTGTTCTTCGCCGAGTCTCCGCAAGACGTGGAGCAGGCGAAGGAGATGTGCCGGGGATGCCGGGCCAGGCTGGCCTGCCTGGCCGGCGCGCTGGAGCGTGGCGAGCCCTGGGGTGTCTGGGGCGGCGAGTTGCTGATGCGCGGCGCGATCGTGCCGTCTAAGCGCCCCCGCGGACGTCCCCGCAAGGACGTCGTCACGATCGGGGCCTAGTCCAGGCCCCTGAACCGGTGCCGGGCTGACATCGTTTCAGTAGTGGCAGTCGGCCATGTGCCGTGTGGTGTCGTCCCCGTTCAACCGATATGCTACTCATTGCGATAGATGCCATACTTTCAGTAACATCTCGCGCTCCGGGATGGCGGTGAGGACCGGTGGGAGCCGACCGGCCCGATGACCCCGACATGCCGCCAGACGACCATCCTGGTCGCCGTGACGACCGCGCCCGGAACAACCCAGCCGAGACGCGCACCCGCCAGGAGTACTACTCCGACCTGCGCGCCACGGTTTCCCGAGAGGAATCCGCCGCGGCGCGACAGACCACGGCCGACGAGCAGGCCGCCACCGAGAAGTGGCAGCAGACGGCAACAGAATCCCGCTGGATCTGGACCGAGTACCAACGCAAGTGGCCGCCCGCGGACCGCCCGCCGCCCGACAGATCCAGAGTCCTCGAGCCCGCCGAGAACAGCCGAGTCGAAGCACAATGCGACCGCATCGCCAGACGGGAAGAAGAACGGATCTCACCCGCGATGCGCTCCATCGAAAGCCAAGACCCAGACCGGCGCCTAGTCGGCTTCGAGCATCGCCTCAAAGACCGTGACCGCATCAAGGAAAAGGTCCACGCCAAGATGGAGGAGTTCTCCTACTCCGCAGAAGAAGCCGTATCGGCAGTGTCGGATACGATCCGGTACACCTTTCAGTACCGCGAGGCTCACTACACTCAAGGTGTCTGGACGGATCTGGAACGCCTAAAAGGTGAAGGCTTCAAGCTGCACCAGCTCAAGAACTCCTGGTCCGGTGAGGAATACAAGGGCATCAACAGCCAGTGGATCGAGTCAGGCACCGGCCAACGGTTCGAAGTGCAGTTTCATACACGTACCAGCTTCGAGGCTAAGCAACTCACCCACGATTCTTACGAACTACTCCGCACCCAGCGGGCCGATGAGTTTGAGAAGATGGTATTGAAAGCCTTCCAGCGGAAGGTATCCGCTGAGGTCCCAGTCCCGCCCGGAGCTGCAGATATTCCCGACTACTCGGAGAGGCAGATGCCAGATAAAGTTATTTACTACGCGGTCGTGAACGACCTCAGCAGCCGCGATCGCCCAGCAGGCCTGTTCCGCCGCACCTACACCGAGGCGGGCGGCTTGCGGGATGAAGCGTTCACCCGAGGTCTGGTCTGGAAAAGTAGCTCGTCACTGTTCTCCGCTGAGCGCGGCGACCTCGAAAACGACTTCATCGAGATCACCGCGGATGAGGCAAATCAGCTCATGGAACGGCTTCGTGCACGGTGGACGGGCGCGGGCAGCGGCTGATGGCAGCCTGAGAGGATGGGGCCATGGACAACATCACGGTCCAGCGTGTCGATTTCGGGTACTTCGTGCGGCCCGCGCAGGAGACCGGCACCGGTGCTCCCCGGGTGGAACCCTGCCTGGGCTATGTCGTCGGCCACCCGGCCGGGCCACTGCTGTTCGACACCGGAATGGGCTCCCACCCGGAGGTCGACGCCCACTACCGGCCCCGCCGGGCAGAACTGGAGGAAGCCCTGGCGGCCATCGGAGTCACCGTCGCTGACCTGCGGCTTGCCGCCAACTGCCACCTGCACTTCGACCACTGCGGCGGGAACCCGAAACTGGCCCGGCTGCCGGTCTTCGTCCAGGCAGCAGAACTCCGCACCGCCCGGCACACACCGGACTACACCCTCCCCGAACTCATTGACCGCAGCCGTTTCGAGCAACTGACCGGTCCGGCCGAAGTGCTGCCAGGAGTCACGCTCATGCCCACGCCAGGCCACACCGCCGGTCACCAGTCGCTGGTGGTCCGCCGGCCGGACGGGGTTGTCATCGTGGCGGGGCAAAGTCACGACACCGCCACCCAGTACGCCGCCGACCAGCTTTCCTGGCACGCCCATCGTGACGGTCACGGCCAGCCCCTGCCCGACGTCCCCGCCTGGATCGACACCCTCCAGCAGCTTGACCCGCGCATGGTCTACTTCGCTCACGACCGCTGCGTCTGGACCCCGTGACCCGAGCCTCCGCTACGGCCGCCGCCCCGCTCCGGCCGGACCAGAGGTCACCTCGTCAACGCGACGGCGGCGTCCGCGGCCGAGGCGAACAACTGCCGGCGCGCCGGCTTGGCGGTCATCCACCCACGGTGCTGCCACTCCCGGCCGGCCAGCGAGTCTCCGGCCATCACCACCTCGCCGAACGGGATGGAGCGGTAGCGGGCGATCGCCATCAGCGCGGACGCTTCCATCTCGACGACCAGGCACCCTTCCTCCACCCGGCGCGAGACCCGGGCCCGGGTCTCGCGGTAGATGGCGTCCGTCGACCAGCTCAGGCCGCGCGCCGTCTGCACCCCGGCGGCGCTGAGCGCGCCGGCCAGGCTCTCAGCCGGACCCAGGTCAGCCGAGACGACCCGGCTGGCCGGCAGGTAGTGGAAGGACGTGCCCTCGTCGCGCACAGCGCCGGTCAAGATCACCGCGTGCCCCATCACCAGTTCCGGTACCAGCGCCCCTGCCCCGCCGCAGGCGATGACTCCGCGAACTCCGCGGGCAATGACCTGCTCGAGCATGGCACCGGCCAGCGGCGCCCCGACTCCGGGATGGAACACGCCCAGCCGTTCACCCTGGTGCTCGATCTCCCACAACGATGCCGGACCCATCTCGCTGTGCAGGCGGCACACCGGCCTCGCGTCCTGACGGCCGGACAGTTCCTCGACCACGTCACGGAAGAAACACGCGACAGCGACCGCCGGCGCATCGACCCGACGGATAAGCCGGCCCGGCTCGATGACCCCCTCACCGGCCAGATCCTCATCCTCCAGCAGCGGCAGCCGCCGGCGATCAGCCGGTCCAGACAACCTCCGCACCTCCCTATAACAAAGCCGTATCAACCGCCTCAGTCACTTCGCCCAGCTCATCGCATCAAGTGCGGGTGCCTCGCTAGGCGAGCTACTGGCCTGTCTCGGCGCTGTCCTTGACCAGAGCGCCGTTCGGCAGTCGGCGGTAGGCGCGCGAAGCGTTCTTCGCCATCTTGGCCTCGATCTCGCCCTGCAAATCCACCCCGGTCATCTCGGCCAGGCCCAGCAGGTAAATCGCGACGTCTGCGAGTTCCTCGCCCACGTCCTCGCGTCCCTTGCGCCAGGCGTCGAAAGCCTCGGCCACCTCCCCGTGGAGCAAGCAGAACTCAAGGGGCACATCGGTCGTATTGAAACCCTTCGCGACCTTGTTCTCCCAGACCAGCTTCTGTTTTGACTGGATGTCCATTCCCCTCCCTGGCTGGCAAGCGGGTACGAAGAGCCGGCGAATACGGGAGCGCGACCGGCTTGCCCCGGGATGGACCCGGGGTTGCTCAGCGGACCCCCACGGTCTGTTGCTCGGGCTCGATCACGGCCACGACGCGCTCTTGCTCCCGAGGGTAGGGCGCGCCGATGTATTTGGTGGCCAGCTGGTCGATGATCTCCCACGCCGCGTCGCCCTCGAGCCATTCTGCGACCCGACCCCGGACGATAACCGGCTCGAACGGGTTGTCGGCGGGCGCGATGGACAGCGCGACCCGAGGGTCGCGGCGCAGATTGCGTGCCTTGCGCGAGCCCGGACCGGTAAGAAACACGATCCGGTCGCCGTAGGCGCCGATCCACAGGGGAACGGTATGGGGCGAGCCGTCTGGCATGACCGTGGCCAGGTGCGCGATCGAGGTGCCTTCCAGTACGCGGCGCACGTCGGGGTCAAGCATGGGTGCTCCTTCAGCGAGGATTATCGGCGCGCCACGCGACGTAGTCGGCGACCGCCGCGGCGACGTCGAAGATCGGCGCGAAGCCAGTGTCGCCGGTGAGCCGGGTGGTGTCGAGGTAAGGGTTCCGCCGGGGCCAGCCTGCCGTCCGGGCCGCACGTCGAGCCGCAGGCCGGGGGTGATCGCCTGCACGGCATCCGCGAGCTCGCGGTTGACGAACGGCCGTCCGCTGGACACGTTGTAGGTGTCGTGCCGCAGGGTCTCCGCGTTCATCAGCAAGGCGATCGCGCGTCCGTGCTCCTCAGGTGCTCCCGATCCGGAGTATGACCGGCTGGACGCCGCTGTCTTGGAGGCTGTGCGTGGTGAGCGGCTCGACGGCCTTCTTGAACGCGATGATCAGGTGCGGGACCTCCACGGCGGGCAGCGCAAGGTCCTCGTGCCAGCGGGTCTCGGTCCGGCCGATGTACACGCCGAGGCTGCTGGCCACGGCGAACCGGCGGACGCCCCAGGTGCGCGCGGCGTCCAGCGCGTTGAGCAGGCCGGCCGTATCCGTGCGGAAGAAGGACTGACCGGGTCCTTGCCGGGGATGCTGCCGGCCAGGTGCACGATGTCGCTGATGTCGTGCCGGCGGAGGAGACGAGGGCTTCCACGATGACCCGGCCGGCGAGGAACGACGGGACTTGGGGCCGGTGGTACGCGGTGACGACGACCTCGTGCCCGAGGTCGGTAAGCGCGAGGGCGGTGTGCGCGCCGATCATGCCCAGCCCGCCGGTGACGAGGATCACCGGACCACCTCGTAGTGCAGGTGGGTCACGCCGGGGGCCGGGATGGCCTCCAGCAGCCGGAGCTGTACGTGTCCTGGGAGCTCATGGAAGAAGCTGCGGCCGGCGCCCAGCAGGACGGGCACCTGGTGCAGGATCACCTCGTCGACCAGGTCCGCTTCCAGCGCGGAGGTCAGCAGGCCACCGCCCATCAGGGCCACGTCCTTGTCGCCGGCCGCCACCCGGGCGGCGGCGACGGCGTCCTCGATCCCGGTGGTGACGAGCGTCTGCGCCGCGCTGATCTCGGGCGCGGGCCGGTGGCTGACGACGAAGAGCGGCGCCGTCGGGTGCGGGCCGCCGCCGCCCCAGTGGCCGGAGTGCTCGTAGGTGGTGCGCCCCGATACCGCCGCTCCCACTCGTGCCGCGATGGCGTCGAAGAACCGGGCGCTCGGCTCGCTCAGCTTGAATCCGCCGAACACCTGGCTCGCCGTGTCCCCGTCGAAGTACCAGTCGAAGAGCATGGGCGCGTCGCCGAGTCCGCGCCCGAACTCCTCGGCGCCGTCGGGAGTGCGCCCGCTGATATAGCCGTCGACCGAGACGGCGTGGGCGCTGAAGACCCTGCTCATATCGCTCCTAACCAGTCGGTTGATCAGATGGCTTGCGGAAAGTCGAAGAACCGGTGCGGGTCGTAGGCGTTCTTGACCGCGACCAGCCGGGGATAGTTGCCCGCGTGGTACGCCGCGGCCCAGTCGTCGAGCGCGGGGTCGGGAAAGTTGGGGTAAACCCGCCCCGACCCGTCGGCGTGGGCGGTGGCCCAGGACCGATCGACCCACGGGTCGGCCGCGTCGGCGACGTGCTCGAGCAGGAAGCGCTCGCCGCGGTGCGCGAACGCGGTGGCGTCCTCGGCGACCCGGTTGTAGGCCCCGCCCATCGCGGTGAACGCGAGCTGCCGCCGGCCTCTGGCCCGGGAGGAACCAAGCTGGGTCAGAAGCGATGCCAGCATGCCGTCAGGCAGACCATGGGAGAAGAACTCCGACCGGGTCCGCAGGCCTCGTTCGGGTAGCGACCGCGGGTCGGCAAACGTGCTCTTCAGGTCGTGGTAGGGCAGCCCGGCGCGCAACTCGATCGCCGGGGCCACGCCCGCCTGGCGGACAAACAACTCCCGCAGCAGCTCCCGGGTCGGTTCCTCCTCGAGGGTCGCGGCGCCGAACAGGGTGGCCTGGACCGGTGCGCCGGGATCAGACTCCAGGGCGAGGTTGACGGTGAGTTCGTCCGGGGCGTCCGGTGCCCAGGCTTGCCAGGCGGTGACCAGTTCCCCCAGCGCGGCGCCCGACCAGCGCGCCTCGATGCGGGTCGTCACCGGTTCGCGGACGGTGTCGAACCGCAGCGCCGTGACCACGCCGAACTGCCCGCCGCCCGCACCGCGCAGCGCCCAGAACAAGTCCGGTTCGTGGTCACGGTCGCAGTCCACGACGGCGCCGTCTGCGAGCACCACCTGTGCGCCGGCCAGGTGATCGCAGGTCAGCCCGTGCTTGCGCCCGAGCAGGCCGATCCCGCCGCCCAGGGTCAGGCCCGTGATGCCGACCGTGGGACCGCACCCGGCCGGCAGGGTCCGGCCGTAGGCGTGCAGCGCCGCGTAGACCTGTCCCAGGCGAGCGCCGGCGCCGATCGTGGCGCTCCCGTCGTCTCCCACGAAGATGCCATCGAGGCCGGACATGTCGAGCACGATCCCGTCCGTCGGAGGACCGGCCCGCGAAGCAGTGCCCCCCGCCCCGCGGGGCGAGGCGATCCCCGGTGGCCGTCGCGTACGCCATGGCCTCGACGACGTCCGAGACCGAACGGCACAGCACCACGAGCCGGGGACGCACCTCCCGGAAGGCGGGATTGACCGGTCGGCGGATCGCCTCGTAGCCCGGCGAGCCGGGGCTGAACACCTCGCCGTCGAGTGAATGGCCGAACACCGCTAGATCGGGCACGAGCTCGAAACTAGTGCGCGGCGCGACGATCGGTCTTGAACGAATCGCGCATGCTCAGACGCGGAGCGGCGGCCCGCCGCGGGTAGCGAGGAAGGGCTTATAGGAGGCGGAGTGCTCATGGCCGCAGGTGCACCGGTCGATGCTGCCGCCGAGGAGCTGGCGCGGGGTGAGGCCGGTCAGGCGGAGGCATTCCCGGCTGAGGTGGGCCTGGTCGGCGTACCCGGCGTCAACCGCCAGTCCGGCCATGCCGTCCGCGCCGAGCCGGCCCGAGGCGGCGGCGCCGGCCTGGGCCAGCGCGAGGAACCCCTGGAACCGCAGCGTCCGCTGCAGGACCTTGGGACTCACCCCCACGGCGTGCAGGCAGCGGCGGCGCAACTGGCTCGCGGAGAGCGCCAGGTGAGTGGCCAGGCTGTCGATGTTGACCGGGTGCCACGGCATCAGCGCCTGCACGGCCTCGCCCACCAGCGGATCCACGCCCGCCACGCGCCGGAACTCCCGCACCAGGTGGGCCTGCAGGAACATCAGCGCTCGCCCGGGCGTCCCGGCCCGGGCCATCGCCTCCGCGAGGCGTTCGGCCGAGCTTCGCCACAGCTCGGTCAGGCTCAGACGCTGGTCCACCAGGTCGTCGAGCACCGCCGGCAGGGGCGGCGCGGTCCCGGGCAGGAACCGCACGCCCACGATGGTGGTGTGCGCCGGGATGACCTCAATCTCCGGGCCGGTCAGCGGGCCGACCAGCTGGGGCTGGCCGCCGAGCGGAAAGTGGATCTCGACCCCGCCGGTGGGCAGGTGCCGTTGTACGTACGCCGCCGCACCGGTCCGCTGGATCCAGACGGTCCGCACCACCCCCGCCAAGGCCGGCCACGGCGGGCGCTCAACGTAAGACTCCATCACGGGTCGCCGTCAGCTCGAGATACCGGGCTTCCAGGTCGCGGGGCCAGGTGTCTGGGTCAGACAGAGCGCGGGCCAGGAAATCTGCATAGCTGCCGGCCGCGGGGTCGTAACCTCCGCGCCGCAGAGTGTCGTACAGCAGCAGGGCCAGGACGTGCATGCCGTCATCGGCGGTGGTCCACCTGGTCACCGGGTCGCCCCGGGTGTTGCGTCGCAGCTGGGTGTTGAGGAACTGATCGAGCGCCTGGGCCGCGTCCTCCTCGGCGTAGCTGGCCCAGGTGTTGTACCCGGCCGCCGGATCCCGCCCGGCGAAGCGAGCCGCAAGGAACGGGTCGGCGGCGAGCGCGTCGAGACGGCCCTTGACCGGATGGTCTTTCGGCCACGGCGGGTGCAGCAGTTCGTGCACGGCGATGTTGAGGACCCGGTCGGCGTCGTAGCGGATATCAGTCAGGAAGCGGGTCCCCGTGACGCGGATGCCGTGCGGCGCAGCCCAGCGCAGCACGCACAACTCGACCGCCCTCGTCTCGAACGAGACCCCCGTGTGCTGCTCGACCAGCGGCACCAGGTCGTAGGCGGCAAATGCCTCGTTCAGCTCCTCGCAGCGCCGGCCGAGGTCATCGGCGGCGTGCTCGGCCCACCAGTCGGCCAGCCTCGCTGCCCGCAAGCCCTCCAGCACGGCCAGCAGGGCCGGGCGGACCGAACGAAACAGCCGGTCGTCGGCCTCGTTCCAGCGCGCAGACCCTTCCCGCATGGCCGAGACCAGGAGCTCGGGGTCCGCGACGGCCGCGATAAGACCGTCCAGGTCCTCCGCGGCCCCGCCAGACGGTCCGGCGGCCGGAGAAGTCCACAGCGCCAGGAACGCGGGCAACGGCTTGACCGCCTGGTTCGCGACCTCCTCGCGCAGCACCGATACCCCGTCCCGGGCTTGCTGCCCGGCCGTCGACGCGAATCGCTCCTGCCACCACCGGGCGTCCTGCTCATGGCGCGAGGTGTAAAAGGGCAACCCGGCCAGCAGCGGGATCAAGCACACCGCGTCAAACCACAACGACGGGTGGATCACCCACCGGCCGTCCTGCCGCTCGCCGGCCATCCCCCGACTCTTCCAGACAGCCGGCCCGGCATCAAACGCCCCAGCTCAGCCCGGCGCAGCTCGCTACGGCGGACGCCGTTACGGGCGTCAGTCGGTCCAGTCGAGTTGCGGCTCGGGCACGCCAACGGAACGGCCGTGCGCCTCGGCTTCCGCACGCCCGGCCTGGTCGCCGCGCGGGTAGCGGAACACCTTGCCGGGAAAGACCACGGTCGCTTCGGTTTCGCTGTTCCAGTTCGCATACCAGCCCGGGCTCAGCAGGCTATCGGCGAGTTCGCTGGCCAGCGCGTCGCTGCTGCTCGCGGGCGCCTCGAATTCGATCAGGGTCCAGATGGACGGCTGATAATCAGCGGCGCCGGTGACCTCGAACCTCGCGCAGCGGGTGATGCGCATGCCGTGGCCGTCGAACCCCGTGCCGGGTTTAAGGCTCTCGGCCAGGATCCCCCCGCGGATGATGGCTCCCGTTTCCGAAGGCTGTCCTTGTTCCATGAGATCCAGTATCGGCACGAGGTCTGACCTGCGACGTGGCCCGGTCGCTGGGCAGCGCGACCCGCGCGGCTGCCCAGCGATCCTCGGCCGCTAGCTGGTCGTCACCACCGGGAAGGCGACCGGGCTGCGGTGCCGGGTCTGGTCCACGGCGCGCACGCCGAACTGCACGTTGTCCTTGGACATGTCGAGGGTGACCGCGGTGACGTTGCCGACGGGGATCACGTTGGTCCAGTCCGCCGCGGTGGTCTCCCGCCACACCACCTCGTACCCGGTCAGGTTGGTCTCGGGGTTGGCGTCCCAGGTGAGCGTGGTGGTGTTGATGCCGGAGAAGCCGGCCGGCGGCGTGACGTGGATCTGCAGGTTCTTCGGCGTGCCGGGATTGGTCGCCAGCGCCCACAGCGCCGCGCCGTTGACCCTGGCCACCCGGGCCACGTAGTTGAAGTCCACGAACTCGGCCAGGTCACCGAACTGCACGCCGTTGATGACCTCGACGTCCCGGTGCTCGTGGTTGAAGTTCTCCCGCGGCTCGGTGAACCTGGCCGCCGGGTAGCCCTGGCCCTGGAAGGAGACGTGGTCGCTGGCCCGCAGGTACCGGTCGCGGCGCCAGATCACCCGGATGTTCATGCCGGTCAGCTCGAACGGCGCCACGGACTTGACGAACCGGGCCAGCTGGTGCGTCACGCCGTCGTTCTCGCCGCCGGTCGCTTGCATGATCGCGATCTGGTTCGCGGTCACCGCGGTCGGGATGGTCTCCACGAACAGCCGGACCGTGAACGGGTCGGGCCGGGTCCCGTCGAAGGCCTGGCTCGCTCCGACGATGTCGTTGCTGAACATGCCCTGCACGTCGTCGCCGGCCGCCTTCATCTGGGCCGCCATGTGGGTCGACCCGTACAGCCCCTGCTCTTCGCCGGCCACGGTGGCGAACACCAGGGTGCCGGGGAACTGGCGGGTGGCGAACAGCCGGGCGAGCTCGAGCGCCACCGCGACGCCGGACCCGTCGTCATCGGCGCCGGGAGCGTCGGCGGTGAAGTTCAGCACGTCGGTCACCCGGGAGTCCAGGTGGCCGGTAATGACGTAGAAGCGCTCCGGAGACGCGGTGCCCTTCAGCGTCGCGATGACGTTGGTGATCGTGGTCGGCACCGGGATGTTGGACGCGACCGGCTGGGTGAACGTCTGCTGCTGCACCGTCATCCGGCCCGACGAGGTGGCCGCGATGGCCTGAAACTGCTCGAACACCCAGGCCGTGGCCGCGCCGATGCCGCGGACCGGATCGGTCTGGCTCGACGCGGTGTGCCTGGTGCCGAACTGAACCAGCCGCAGGATCGTGGCCTTGATCCGGTTGGGGTCGACCTGCGCCAGCAAGGCCCGCAGTCCGGGGTCGGGAAACTGCCCGGTGGCGGCGTCAGCGGTCCCGGTCAGCGCGGTACCGCTGATCAGGGGCACCGCGACCGCGGTAACGGCCGAGGCGGACAGAAACGTGCGGCGGCCCATATGGGCGGAGCCGGCCCCCTCCTGAACATCCTTGTTCTCCATGAGCATGACCCAACGGCCTATGCGATCAGATGTCAACAACATCCGAGTATTTGCCACGGTATTGACCGCAATAGCGATTCGCTAACTGACCAGGGCGATCTCGCCGGGCCGGGCCGGCCGTGTTCGCCAGCGAGCGATTATGGCTTGCCCTTGCGCTGGGACCGGGCCGGCCTGGAGCGGCGCTGGCGGCGCTGCACCAGCCACTCCAGCGGATCCCGGGTGATCACGAACAGCCGCAGCGCCTCGGCCATCCCGGCCAGCGCCGGCGACAGGCGTTCCCACCTGGCCGCCAGCTCCAGCAGCCTGGTGTCCTCAAGCGGCGGCCTGGCCAGCAGGGCCTGGACGTCGGTGGGGAGATCGGCCAGCAGGGCCGCGTTCGTCTCGGTCATCTTTACTCCACCCAGGATTCTGGCGGACGAACGGCCCGCAGACCTGAGGTCCCGAAACTCACACCACCGTCCGTTCGGCCTAAAAGATTTTGAAAATTTTTCCGAACGGGCCGTGGTGCCACGAGCCGATCTTGGCTGGCCGCCTGCGCGCCCGGTCCTACGGAACGCGTCGGCGCTAGCCCTGGACATTAAGTCCGGTCAGCGAGCGAACTGGCAGGTCCATGGCTTCCGCCAGGGACGTCAGTTCGTCACGTTCGTCAGCGGTTACGGGCGCCTGGGTCACGGTCAAGCTGGCGATCAGCAGGTCGACCAATTCCTGCCATTCGCCACCGTCGGCCATGGATCGCATTCCGTCTAGATCCTCCGGGCGGACCCGGTTTGCATAGCGGTCCGGAAGCGCCTCAGTGTGCTCTATGACCTCGGATTCTTTCACTTCGTCTCCCTCGGGTTCTTGACCACACCTGGGCTGCCGACGTCAGGCCATGCTGACCAGATCCTGCCGTCGGGCTGGATGATGACGGTAATACCGACCTCGTCACGGTGGCCATGCACCCGCCATCTGCGGTTGGCCTGGAATACGGGCGGGTCGTCTGGAGCGCGTGCCACGGCCAGGACATGCCCGATGATCTTCTGGTCGTCCCAGCTGGAAGGGAATTCCGTTTTCCCGGGCCTGCCCGTCCCGTGCCGGTGCCCGCCGCAAGGCGCGGACGCGAGCCGGGCGGCCCTGCTGCGGACCGCCGCGGACAAAGCAGGCTGCGAGGCCGTCCTCGCGCTCGCCGACGTCAAGACCACGCACAGCGCGTTCCCGGCCGACGAAGCCTACGGCTACGGGCGGCGCCGGGACTGGTATGACGACTACGACGACGACGATGACCAGCAGTCCGGCAGCGAAGGCGAGTACGAGATCCAGGAACTGGTCGACTCCGAGGTCGCCCTCACTCACTGGACCGGGCCGGACGGGAGCCGTCTGGAGCAGACCGCGCTGTTTGTGAAGGGCAATGAGGTATGCGCGTCCACCCCGGAAGGCGACCTGGAGCCTTATTCCTCGGAGTACGAGGGCTACATGGGCAACTGGGGCAACACGCTGGACCGCTGGTACCACCGGGCGGCGGTCGTCGTGTGGCCCCGTGATCAGGCCTTCGCGAACCGCGCCGAAACCTCCCCGGCCTGGGCTCTCGGCGAGCTCGCCGCGATGGCGTCAGCCGGCGACGTGCCGGGCGCGCATACCGCCGCGGCGACGCTCGCGCCCTTCTGGGACGGTGCCCTGCGCACCCGGCCACCGGAGGAAACGGGGCTCTTCGGCAAGGCGCTGCGGGCGGCGGACGCCGTGGCCGACGCGGGAACCGCGGCGATGCTGCTGCGCCCGTTCCGTATCGAGAACCTGACTGGCGCGGACGTGGACTCGTTCGGGAAGATCGCCGGCAAGTACGGTCAGCAGTGGACGGCGGACCTGCTGCGAACGTGGTTCGGCGGGGATCAGCCAGCGTGGGGCTACGGCGGGGGAGCCGAACGGCCGCGGTGGGTGGCAGACTGGCTGCCCGGCGTGTGCGAGAGGCTGCACGTCAGGGACGGTGCTGGCGCGGCGGCCGCCCAGCGGCTCCTTGACCTGGCGTGGGAGTGGACCAGCAAGGACATCGGCACCGGGCTCGCGTCGCCGTCGCCCAGCCACCGCGACACGACACTCGGCGACCTGGGTAAACCGCTCGCCTCGGTGCTGACCGCCGCCGCCGCGACCGGGGCAGCGAGCACCAGGGATGCGGTTTGCGCGTATATCCGGAAACACGCAGATGCGGTGACCGCGCTGGAGATGTCCGCGCTGCGCGCCGCGGCGGAGATGTCCCGGGACCGCACGCGGGGCGACGCCGGCTTCGGCGACCTAGCCGTCGACTGCGCGGCACGGCTCCGCGCCGGGCTCGCCCGCGCGCAGCGCGCGCCCGGCGACTGGTCTATCGAACTGCCTGCGGGCGGCTGCACGTGCGACCTGTGCGGCACCCTCCGCGTGTTCCTCGAAGACAAGAGCCGGCGCACCTTCGAGTGGCCGCTGGCCCAGCAACGCCGGCAGCACGTCCACTCCCGGATCGACGCCGCCGAACTGCCCGTCACCCACGTGACCAGACGGCAAGGCAGGCCCTACACCCTCGTCCTGAACAAGACCGAGGCGCTGTTCGCCCGCGAGCAGGAGGCCCGGATCAGGGACGAAACGGATCTAGAGTGGCTCGCGGCACGGTGGAATCCCGGCGAAGCAGCTCCAACCAACTGAATGGTAACGTTAGTGGTATGCGTTCAACCATCGACAAGGCAGGTCGGCTGGTTATTCCTAAGGCGCTGCGGGACATGCTCGGCTTGGTACCCGGCGAAGTCGAGGTGACCGCGGAAGGGGCCGGGCTGCACATTGAGCCGCTCGCCGGTGATCAGCTGGAGGACGAGGACGGCTTTCTCGTTATCCCCGCCGCCGGCACCGCCGTCAGCGACAACCTCGTCCGGACCCTGCGCGATGCCGACCAGCGATGACCGTCGGCAGCGATGACCGCCCAGAGCTCCTGATCGACACCAGCGTCGCCGTCGCGCTGGCGGCCGCCGGACACGAATACCACCACAGCACCACAGAACGCCGTCAACGGCCGCAGCTGCGGGCTGAGCGGCCACGCGGCCTTCGAGACGTTCTCCGTGCTGACCCGCCTGCCGCCGCCGAACCGCCGTACCCCCCACGCTGTCGCCCGGCTGCTCGCGCACAACTTCCCCGGGTCGCGGTTCCTCAGCGCCCAGGGAGCGGAACGGCTCCACGCCCGCCTCGCGTCGCTCGGCATCGCGGGCGGCGCGGTCTATGACGCCCTAGTCGCCGCCGCGGCGGCAGAACACGGCATCACCCTCGCCACCCGCGATCGCCGGGCCGCCGAGACCTACCGCGCCCTCGACGTCGACTTCGAGCTCATCCAGTAGCGGACCAAGAGCAAGACGATGACACAGCCAGTGAAGCCTTCATGCCGGACGACCAGACCTACCGCATCGCGGACGCGCTCATCACCGCGGCGCTGATCAGCGAGCTGTACCACGTCCCGTCCGCCGCCGTGCAGCTATTCCGCCTCCCTGACCTGCGCGTGGTCAAGGTGTCCTTCCCCCGCCCGATCACCCAGGGCAGCCTGCACGACCGGGACATGCACGCCGGGCAGCATCACGTCCCGCTGGCGAACATGGTGTGCCCATAACCTCCGCGGCGGGGATCGAAGCCTCTCCGGTCAGCATCCCGTCGCTAGCAAAATGATTGCCATGCTAGTAAAATGCTTGCATGTCCACCATTCACGTACGCGACGTCTCAGAGAGCGCGGTCACCACCCTCAAGGTACGGGCGGCCCGGGCTGGCCAGTCTCTGCAGGCCTACGTGCGCCAGCTCCTGGAGAGCGAGGCGGCCGCCACGCCCCCGGAGGAAGCGGCCGAGCGGGCGCGTGACATCGCCGCACGGTCCGAGGTCACCGCCGATGACGTGATAGACGTGATCGCGGCGATGCGCCAGGCTCGCGAGTGATCGTTCTCGACACATCGGCCATGGTGGAGTTCCTGGTCGGCGCGGATCCGGTCGCCGAACGGGTCCGCGCCGTCGTGGTGGGGGAGAAGCTCGCCGCGCCCCACGCGATTGACCTGGAATGCGCTGCCGCGCTCCGCGGCCTGGTCCGGGGGAAGAAGCTGCCGTCGGCCGAAGCTGAGCGGGCCCTGGAGCTGCTCGCCAGCATGCGTCTGCAGCGGTACGGTCATGTCCCGCTGCTCCCGCGAATCTGGCAGCTCCGGTATAACGTGTGGCCCTACGACGCGGCGTACGTGGCGCTCGCGGAATGGCTGGACGCGGAACTGGTGACCCTGGACGCCAAGATCGAGACCATCCCCGGGATCACGTGCCCCGTCCGCAACCTGCGCGGCCAGTAGCATCAGCCGTTCTGCTGCTCGAAGTACGACATGATCAGCGCTCCGGCGCTCTGCCCGGGCTGCGTTTCGCGGTCCGGCTGGCAGTTCCAGGTCTTCGCGTTCATCGTGGTGGGACTGTCCAGGTGCTGGTCGGAATCGATCAGCCAGCCGGGCACGAGCTGGTAGGCGCTCATGCCGATGCCGAGTGAGGTCAGGTAGTCCAGGTACTTCGGGACCGTCGTGGGGGCGTTGGGCCAGCAGTAGCCGGGGATCAGGTCGATCGCCGGATTCGGGTGCGGCTCGTAGTTGGTGAACTCCCCGTTCACCACGGGCGCGATGCCGTCGGTGACCAGGTAGCCGAAGGCGGCATTCCAGGCCGCGGCGTTGTGCTGGCCCTGGGCGTGATGGATGGCGTACACGACCCCGCTCACGTGGATCAGCGCGTGGTAGCGGATCATCCCCTCGAACGAGAGCGAGTACCGCGGGCCCTCGATCCAGAACAGGTTGTGCGAGCCCGCCGTGTTCCGGACGTACGCCGCCAGCGCCGCCATGCCGAACGCGTAGTGCACGTGCTTGAACGTGCCGCCGTTCAGCCACAGCCGCCACAAGGTGGAGTCCGGCATGTAGGGCACGGACGTCCGCGGCTCGTTGTACAGGTCGAAGATCACCTGCGGGTCGTTGCCATAGAACCTGGTCATGTCCTTCCAGAAGATCTCGGTTCCCTGCGTCGGCGCGGCCTGGTAGTGCCGGATGGCCAGCGGGGCGAAGTTGGTCTCGTCGTTGAGCACCACGACCAGGTGGTAGCTCTCGGCCAGGGAGACCTCGGACTCGATGGCGGCCATGTACTCCGGGTCCCAGCTCGTTGCCTTCGGCCCGATCAGGAGATCCTGGTTGACCTGGATCCGGATCGTGTTGGCGCACCAGTCGTTGGCCGTCGCCGCGATCTTGACCAGGTCCTCGGTGACCAGCCCGGTCCAGTTCCCTTCCTGCAGCCCCGACACCGTCATCCCGTAGGAGATGAACACCGAGCCGTTCTTGGCCAGCACCTTGGTGCCGTGGACGGTGAACGGCCCGACCGCCTTGCCGCACGCCGACGCCTTAGCGGTCGACCCGCCGTCGCCCAGCGGCAGCAGCAGCGCGACGACCAGCAGCGGGGCCAGCACCAGCGCCACGCCCCAGGCCAGGGCGTGCCAATTCATCCGCCAGCTGGGCCGCCAGGCGCCGCGGCCCGAGCCGGCCGGCGTCATGGACCCGTTCCACGTGGCCACCGGAAAGCTGCCTCCTGTCTCCATGGCCGCCGGGACGAGAGCTCCGGTTCCGCTATCGGGTGGTGGAGCAGGCTATGGCCTGGTTGCGCCGTGATAATAACGCTTTGGTCATGCCGGGCGCGGGGAGTTGAGATTCTACCGTTACCTTGGCCCGCCTCGCCCGGTCACAGCCGATCAGCTGTTCTGCTGCTGGAACCAGGCCAGGACCGCAGCACCGGCGCCCTGGCCCGGCTCCGTTTCCTGGCTCGACTGGCAGCTCCAGGTCTTCGCGTTGATCGTGGTGGGCAGGGCCAGGTTGGTGTACGACCTGATCAGGAAGCCGGGCTGCAGCTGGTAGGCGTTCAGGCCGATGCTGTTACTGGCCAGCCACCGCAGGAACTCCGGGACCGCGGCCGGCGCTTCGGACCAGCACGAGGTGGGCGGTGACTTGGGGGAGGTGGTCGGGGCCGGCTCGTAGTTCGTCCACTCGCCGTCCACCACGGGGGCCACGCCGTCGGTGACCAGGTAGCCGAAGTCGTCGTTCCAGGCGGTCGGGCCGGGCTGGCCCGCCGGATGGTGCAGCGCGTAGACGACCCCGCTCACGTGCAGCAGGGCATGCTGCTGGATCATCCCGGCGAACGAGGCCGAGTAG
This sequence comes from uncultured Actinomycetes bacterium, assembly GCA_963822765.1. Lineage (GTDB taxonomy): Bacteria > Actinomycetota > Actinomycetes > Streptosporangiales > Streptosporangiaceae > Palsa-504. The sequence goes on from CAWGJL010000039.1 coordinate 26,476, forward strand.
TCCGGGCCCTCGATCCAGAACAGGTTGCGCGCGCCCAGCGTGGTCCGGACGTACGTCGCCAGCTGCGCCATCCCGAACTGGTAGTACACGCCCTGATAGAGGCCGCCGTTCAGCCACAGGCTCCACTCCTGGGCCTGCGACATCCCGGCGGAGTACATCCGCGGCTCGTTGAACAGGTCGAAGATCACCTGCGGGTCGTTGCCGTAGAGCTTGGCCAGGACCTTCCAGAACATCGCGGTGGCGTACGTCGGCCCGCGCTCCAGGTACTCCGCGGGCGTCGGGGACAGGTTGGTCTCGTCGTTGAGCACCACGACCAGCCGGTCGTGCTCGGCCAGCGAGACCTCGGCCTTGATCGCGGCCAGGTAAGCCTGGTTGACGCTGATCCCGTCGGGCCCGAACAGCTCGTCCTGGTCCAGCTGCAGCCGGACCGTGTTCGCGCACCACTGGGACGCGGTCGCGGTGATCTTCTGCAGGTCCAGGGCGATGTAGCCGGTCCAGTCCGGGCCCTGCAGGCCGGGCACGGTGATCCCGTAGGAGATGAACGGCTTCTGGCCGGCGCCGAGGGTCAGCGTGCCGCTGACCCGGAACGGCCCGGTCGCCTTGCCGCACGTCGCGCTCGTGGCCGTCGTCGCGCCGCTCCCGGGTCCCGCACCGCTCCCGGATCCCGCGCCGGATCCCGGCCCCGCGCCGCTCCCCGCCGCCGTACCGCTCCCCGCCGCCGTACCGCTCCCCGCCGCGGTGCCGACTCCGGCCTGCGCGGGCGGCGCGGCCGCCATCCCCGCTGCCGCGGCGGCCAGCGTCAGCGCCGAGCCCGCCACCAAGCCCCGCCAACCGAGCCCGTTGCCCGCGCGAGCCAGGCGTGCCCTCGACATGGATTGACCTCCAAGTGGCCACCAGGATTGGTGCCTCCTGTCCCCATGTGGCCACCCGGGCGATACCGTCTGTCCCGCTATCTGGTGATGGAGCAGGTTATGGCACGTTGCGCGGAGATCATAGCGCTTTGCCCCTGGCTCGCGTAGCGGTCGTAACCGTCCCGATATCACCCGCGAGACCGGCCCGTCAGCCGTGGCCCGGCTGGCCGGCCGCGGCGCGCTCCCGGCGCGCGCGGCGGCGCTGGCGGATCATCTTGACCAGGTAGATGATCCCCAGGACGCGCAGGAAGCCGCCCTGCTCGGCGGCCCCGAAGTTGTTCTGGTTCGCTGCCATTGCCCTACTCCTTTCCGGCACCCGAGTCCGAATCCGGTTCCGAACCCCCGCCCCGGTCCTCCCGGTCCACCGCCGTCCACAGCACCGTGGTCCACACCCCGTCCTCGTCGGGCTGCTCCCGGGCCTGCCGCAGCAGGTCCTCGATCGCCGCCCGTAGCGAGGCGAGGTGCGGCGCGCTCAGCCGGACCCCCGTACGGCTGAGCGAGATGAGACGCTCCTCGCCGGCCTGCCTGGCCAGCGTCGCCGCGTTGATGTCGGCCCTGGTCGTCTCGAGCGCGGCGCCCAGCAGGCGCGCCACGTCCGCCGGGCTGGCGTCGTCGACCAGCGGCTCGACCGCGGTCGGCGCGTACACCCGCTCGACCTTGCCCCCGGCCAGCGGACGGTACTCGGCGATCTCGATGAGCTTGCCCTCTTCCAGCTGCGCCAGGTGGTGGTAGAGGCGGTCCGGCGCCAGGCCCACTCGGGCCGCCAGTTCCTTGGCCGACTGGGGCCGCAGGGCGAGCAGCTCGAACAGGCGGATGCGCAGCGGGTCCGCGAGCGCGCGGTGCACCGCCTGCAGGCGCGGTTCTGGACGCTCGTTCACTGAACAGATATTACATCACTCATTGGAAATAAATCCAGCCACAAGCGGCCGTCTATTTCGGCTCATGCGGTTCGTCGTAACTGCAAACTGACCGTGCACCAGGAGGTATCCCCATGAGTCTTCCCGACGTCGTATCCCGTGAGCAGTGGCTCGAGGCCCGGCGGGAACTGCTGGACCGGGAGAAGGAGGCCACCCGCGCCCGCGACGCGCTCAACGCCGACCGGCGCAGGCTGCCCATGGTCGCCGTCGACCAGGAGTACGTGTTCGAGGGCCCGGACGGGCCGGTCACGCTGGCCGATCTGTTCGGCGGCAAGCGCCAGCTGATCGTCCAGCACGTGATGTACGGCCCGGACTGGGAGAAGCCGTGCCCCGGCTGCTCGGCCTCCCTGGACGAGCTCTCCCAGGGCGTCCTGGATCACCTGGGTACCCGGGACACGACGTTCGCCCTGACCGCCCGCGCCCCCTACGGCAAGATCGCCGCCACGGCCAAGGAGCGCGGCTGGTCGTCCTTCCCCTGGTACTCCAGCTTCGGCAGCGAGTTCAACTACGACTACGGCGTCACCCTGGACACCGAACGCGGCCTGGTCGACTACAACTACCGCCCCATCCCCGAGGCGCTCGGCGACGAGCAGACCGCCGAGCTCCCCGGCTTCAGCTGCTTCCTCCGGGAGGGCGACGAGATCTTCCACACCTACTCGACCTACGGTCGCGGCACCGACATCCTGGTCGGTACCTACAGCCTGCTCGACCTGACCGCCCTCGGCCGCCAGGAGGACTGGGAGGAGCCCAAGGGCCGGGTCGAAACCGCCCGCGGCGGCGACCCTACGTTCACCAGCTGACACCATTCGGCAATACCCCGGGCGGGTCATTCGATACCCCCGCAGGGTTTATTGAATACCCCGGGATCACGTGCCCCGTCCGCAACCTGCGCGGCCAATAGCATCAGCCGTTCTGCTGCTCGAAGTACGACATGATCAGCGCTCCGGCGCTCTGCCCGGGCTGCGTTTCGCGGTCCGGCTGGCAGTTCCAGGTCTTCGCGTTCATCGTGGTGGGACTGTCCAGGTGCTGGTCGGAATCGATCAGCCAGCCGGGCACGAGCTGGTAGGCGCTCATGCCGATGCCGAGTGAGGTCAGGTAGTCCAGGTACTTCGGGACCGTCGTGGGGGCGTTGGGCCAGCAGTAGCCGGGGATCAGGTCGATCGCCGGATTCGGGTGCGGCTCGTAGTTGGTGAACTCCCCGTTCACCACGGGCGCGATGCCGTCGGTGACCAGGTAGCCGAAGGCGGCATTCCAGGCCGCGGCGTTGTGCTGGCCCTGGGCGTGATGGATGGCGTACACGACCCCGCTCACGTGGATCAGCGCGTGGTAGCGGATCATCCCCTCGAACGAGAGCGAGTACCGCGGGCCCTCGATCCAGAACAGGTTGTGCGAGCCCGCCGTGTTCCGGACGTACGCCGCCAGCGCCGCCATGCCGAACGCGTAGTGCACGTGCTTGAACGTGCCGCCGTTCAGCCACAGCCGCCACAAGGTGGAGTCCGGCATGTAGGGCACGGACGTCCGCGGCTCGTTGTACAGGTCGAAGATCACCTGCGGGTCGTTGCCATAGAACCTGGTCATGTCCTTCCAGAAGATCTCGGTTCCCTGCGTCGGCGCGGCCTGGTAGTGCCGGATGGCCAGCGGGGCGAAGTTGGTCTCGTCGTTGAGCACCACGACCAGGTGGTAGCTCTCGGCCAGGGAGACCTCGGACTCGATGGCGGCCATGTACTCCGGGTCCCAGCTCGTTGCCTTCGGCCCGATCAGGAGATCCTGGTTGACCTGGATCCGGATCGTGTTGGCGCACCAGTCGTTGGCCGTCGCCGCGATCTTGACCAGGTCCTCGGTGACCAGCCCGGTCCAGTTCCCTTCCTGCAGCCCCAACACCGTCATCCCGTAGGAGATGAACACCGAGCCGTTCTTGGCCAGCACCTTGGTGCCGTGGACGGTGAACGGCCCGACCGCCTTGCCGCACGCCGACGCCTTAGCGGTCGACCCGCCGTCGCCCAGCGGCAGCAGCAGCGCGACGACCAGCAGCGGGGCCAGCACCAGCGCCACGCCCCAGGCCAGGGCGTGCCAATTCATCCGCCAGCTGGGCCGCCAGGCGCCGCGGCCCGAGCCGGCCGGCGTCATGGACCCGTTCCACGTGGCCACCGGAAAGCTGCCTCCTGTCTCCATGGCCGCCGGGACGAGAGCTCCGGTTCCGCTATCGGGTGGTGGAGCAGGCTATGGCCTGGTTGCGCCGTGATAATAACGCTTTGGTCATGCCGGGCGCGGGGAGTTGAGATTCTATCGTTATCTTGGCCCGCCTCGCCCGGTCACAGCCGATCAGCTGTTCTGCTGCTGGAACCAGGCCAGGACCGCAGCACCGGCGCCCTGGCCCGGCTCCGTTTCCTGGCTCGACTGGCAGCTCCAGGTCTTCGCGTTGATCGTGGTGGGCAGGGCCAGGTTGGTGTACGACCTGATCAGGAAGCCGGGCTGCAGCTGGTAGGCGTTCAGGCCGATGCTGTTACTGGCCAGCCACCGCAGGAACTCCGGGACCGCGGCCGGCGCTTCGGACCAGCACGAGGTGGGCGGTGACTTGGGGGAGGTGGTCGGGGCCGGCTCGTAGTTCGTCCACTCGCCGTCCACCACGGGGGCCACGCCGTCGGTGACCAGGTAGCCGAAGTCGTCGTTCCAGGCGGTCGGGCCGGGCTGGCCCGCCGGATGGTGCAGCGCGTAGACGACCCCGCTCACGTGCAGCAGGGCATGCTGCTGGATCATCCCGGCGAACGAGGCCGAGTAGTCCGGGCCCTCGATCCAGAACAGGTTGCGCGCGCCCAGCGTGGTCCGGACGTACGTCGCCAGCTGCGCCATCCCGAACTGGTAGTACACGCCCTGATAGAGGCCGCCGTTCAGCCACAGGCTCCACTCCTGGGCCTGCGACATCCCGGCGGAGTACATCCGCGGCTCGTTGAACAGGTCGAAGATCACCTGCGGGTCGTTGCCGTAGAGCTTGGCCAGGACCTTCCAGAACATCGCGGTGGCGTACGTCGGCCCGCGCTCCAGGTACTCCGCGGGCGTCGGGGACAGGTTGGTCTCGTCGTTGAGCACCACGACCAGCCGGTCGTGCTCGGCCAGCGAGACCTCGGCCTTGATCGCGGCCAGGTAAGCCTGGTTGACGCTGATCCCGTCGGGCCCGAACAGCTCGTCCTGGTCCAGCTGCAGCCGGACCGTGTTCGCGCACCACTGGGACGCGGTCGCGGTGATCTTCTGCAGGTCCAGGGCGATGTAGCCGGTCCAGTCCGGGCCCTGCAGGCCGGGCACGGTGATCCCGTAGGAGATGAACGGCTTCTGGCCGGCGCCGAGGGTCAGCGTGCCGCTGACCCGGAACGGCCCGGTCGCCTTGCCGCACGTCGCGCTCGTGGCCGTCGTCGCGCCGCTCCCGGGTCCCGCACCGCTCCCGGATCCCGCGCCGGATCCCGGCCCCGCGCCGCTCCCCGCCGCCGTACCGCTCCCCGCCGCCGTACCGCTCCCCGCCGCGGTGCCGACTCCGGCCTGCGCGGGCGGCGCGGCCGCCATCCCCGCTGCCGCGGCGGCCAGCGTCAGCGCCGAGCCCGCCACCAAGCCCCGCCAACCGAGCCCGTTGCCCGCGCGAGCCAGGCGTGCCCTCGACATGGATTGACCTCCAAGTGGCCACCAGGATTGGTGCCTCCTGTCCCCATGTGGCCACCCGGGCGATACCGTCTGTCCCGCTATCTGGTGATGGAGCAGGTTATGGCACGTTGCGCGGAGATCATAGCGCTTTGCCCCTGGCTCGCGTAGCGGTCGTAACCGTCCCGATATCACCCGCGAGACCGGCCCGTCAGCCGTGGCCCGGCTGGCCGGCCGCGGCGCGCTCCCGGCGCGCGCGGCGGCGCTGGCGGATCATCTTGACCAGGTAGATGATCCCCAGGACGCGCAGGAAGCCGCCCTGCTCGGCGGCCCCGAAGTTGTTCTGGTTCGCTGCCATTGCCCTACTCCTTTCCGGCACCCGAGTCCGAATCCGGTTCCGAACCCCCGCCCCGGTCCTCCCGGTCCACCGCCGTCCACAGCACCGTGGTCCACACCCCGTCCTCGTCGGGCTGCTCCCGGGCCTGCCGCAGCAGGTCCTCGATCGCCGCCCGTAGCGAGGCGAGGTGCGGCGCGCTCAGCCGGACCCCCGTACGGCTGAGCGAGATGAGACGCTCCTCGCCGGCCTGCCTGGCCAGCGTCGCCGCGTTGATGTCGGCCCTGGTCGTCTCGAGCGCGGCGCCCAGCAGGCGCGCCACGTCCGCCGGGCTGGCGTCGTCGACCAGCGGCTCGACCGCGGTCGGCGCGTACACCCGCTCGACCTTGCCCCCGGCCAGCGGACGGTACTCGGCGATCTCGATGAGCTTGCCCTCTTCCAGCTGCGCCAGGTGGTGGTAGAGGCGGTCCGGCGCCAGGCCCACTCGGGCCGCCAGTTCCTTGGCCGACTGGGGCCGCAGGGCGAGCAGCTCGAACAGGCGGATGCGCAGCGGGTCCGCGAGCGCGCGGTGCACCGCCTGCAGGCGCGGTTCTGGACGCTCGTTCACTGAACAGATATTACATCACTCATTGGAAATAAATCCAGCCACAAGCGGCCGTCTATTTCGGCTCATGCGGTTCGTCGTAACTGCAAACTGACCGTGCACCAGGAGGTATCCCATGAGTCTTCCCGACGTCGTATCCCGTGAGCAGTGGCTCGAGGCCCGGCGGGAACTGCTGGACCGGGAGAAGGAGGCCACCCGCGCCCGCGACGCGCTCAACGCCGACCGGCGCAGGCTGCCCATGGTCGCCGTCGACCAGGAGTACGTGTTCGAGGGCCCGGACGGGCCGGTCACGCTGGCCGATCTGTTCGGCGGCAAGCGCCAGCTGATCGTCCAGCACGTGATGTACGGCCCGGACTGGGAGAAGCCGTGCCCCGGCTGCTCGGCCTCCCTGGACGAGCTCTCCCAGGGCGTCCTGGATCACCTGGGTACCCGGGACACGACGTTCGCCCTGACCGCCCGCGCCCCCTACGGCAAGATCGCCGCCACGGCCAAGGAGCGCGGCTGGTCGTCCTTCCCCTGGTACTCCAGCTTCGGCAGCGAGTTCAACTACGACTACGGCGTCACCCTGGACACCGAACGCGGCCTGGTCGACTACAACTACCGCCCCATCCCCGAGGCGCTCGGCGACGAGCAGACCGCCGAGCTCCCCGGCTTCAGCTGCTTCCTCCGGGAGGGCGACGAGATCTTCCACACCTACTCGACCTACGGTCGCGGCACCGACATCCTGGTCGGTACCTACAGCCTGCTCGACCTGACCGCCCTCGGCCGCCAGGAGGACTGGGAGGAGCCCAAGGGCCGGGTCGAAACCGCCCGCGGCGGCGACCCTACGTTCACCAGCTGACACCATTCGGCAATACCCCGGGCGGGTCATTCGATACCCCCGCAGGGTTTATTGAATACCCCGTCCGGTTTTTACCAATCGTCATTTCCTGATGCTTTAGCGGCTGCACGGTGGTGCTGGCGGTCACAGCGGTGCAGCTGCGGCCCGTGGTACGCCTGACTCCGGGCTACGGGTCCCGCGTTTCGTGTCGATGACGCATCGTGCCTGCTCTTTCAGGTACAGAGTCACATCGACCAGCATCCAGCTACGGGATCGGCCGCGCAGCTCCCCGACATCTGGCCCACCGGAGGGGATAGCGGGACGGGTGAGACGCCGGATGCGTGACGATGATGCCATCGCAGCCGGAATGTACCCGCGCAGCGCGGTAAGCACACACCGGCACGAGTACGCCGCCTCTATCCGGGACCGGCGCTGCTGACCAGGCCGTCCAGGATCCGGTCCAGGAGCCGTTCGAACTGAGCGCCCAGCTCCGTGACGGGCGGCCCGCCGTGCGCTATCGCCGCCGCGAACCGGGGATACCGCCCGGTGGCGAGCAGTTCCCCCAGCCGCGCGGCCTGCGCCGCGGCGCGCGCGGGGTCGGGCACCGCGGCCGCCGAGCTGGCCAGCTCGGCGCGGACCAGTCCCGCCACGAACCCGTTGACCAGGGCGAACGTTTCCAGTCGCGGGCCGGCGGCCAGCCCGGTGGGCTCCAGCGCGCCCAGCGCGAATTCCAGCGTGGCCACGATGGCGGGGCCGAGCGGCTGCAGGTGCGAGGTCGCCTCGATCATCCAGGGGTGGCGGTGCAGCAGTGCCCGCTGCAGGCCGGCCAGCAGGTGCATGTCGGCGCGCCAGTCGCCGCTCGGCTCGGGCAGGTCGAGCTCGCCGCTGACCTCCTCGACCATGTCGTAGACCAGGGTCTGCTTGTCCGGCACGTAGCTGTACAGCGACATCACGCCCGTCCCCAGCCGGCCGGCCACCGCGCGGATCGTGACCGCGTCCAGGCCTTCGGCATCGGCGATCGCCACCGCCGCCCGGACCACCTGCTGCCGCGTGTGCCGCGGCTGCGGCCCCCTCCGCCGCGCCGCCCCCGGCTCGGCCCGCGCCGCCCGGCTCGGCCCGCGCCGCCTCCCGGCTCGGCTCCGCGCCGCGGCGTCCTCCCGGTTCGCGCTCACGCCCACGGCTCCATCCTGCCCGCTTGCCACCACCACCTGCCACAATCTAATATCGTACTTAATACGACGTACTAAGTACGATAAAAGGAGAGAGCAAGCGTGATCGCGATCGAGGCCACCGGCCTGCGCAAGTCGTTCGGCAAGGTCAAGGCCCTGGACGGACTGGACCTGACCGTCCCGGCCGGCCGCGTGTGCGCCCTCCTCGGCCCGAACGGCGCGGGCAAGACCACCGCCGTCCGGATCCTGGCCACGCTCGCCCGGCCCGACGCCGGCACGGCCCGCGTCGCAGGCCACGACCCGGTAAGCGAGCCACGGCGCGTCCGGGAGCTGGTCGGCCTGGCCGGGCAGCACGCCGCGGTGGACGACGACCTGACCGGCCGGGAGAACCTGTTCATCCTCGGTCTCATGCACCACGTGGGCCGCCGCGGCGCGCGCATCAGGGCCAGCGAGCTCCTCGAGCAGTTCGGGCTGGCCGAGGCGGCGGACCGCCTGGTCAAGACCTGGTCGGGCGGCATGCGCCGTCGGCTGGACGTGGTGGCCAGCCTGATCGTCACCCCGCTGGTGCTGTTTCTCGACGAGCCGACCACCGGCCTGGATCCGCGCAGCCGGGCCGAGATCTGGACCGCGATCCGGAAGCTCGCCAGCAACGGCACGACCATCCTGCTGACCACCCAGTACCTGGACGAAGCCGACCAGCTCTCCGATCAGATCGTGATCATCGACGCGGGACGGGTGGTCGCCCAGGGCCGCCCGGACGACCTCAAGGACACCCTGGGCAGCCGCATCGACGTCGTGGTCGCCGACCCCGGCGACCTGCCCGCGGCCGCCGCGGTCGTGGCGCGCCTCACGTCCGGAACGCCGCGCGTCGAGGCCGGCGAACGCCGGCTGAGCGCATCAGTAGCCGCGGGACTGGTCACCCTGCCCGAACTCGTCCGGCTGCTGGACGCCGCCGGGGTCGCCGCCGAAGACGTCAGCCTGCGCCGCCCCACCCTGGACGAGGTCTTCCTCGACCGCACCGACCGCACCGCCCGCACCGACCGCACCGACAGCAAGGATCGCAAGGACCGCACCAGCGACGAGGAGCCCGCGGCATGATCACCACCCAGCCGCTTGGCGACGGGCTGGCCGCCGCCGAGCGGCTGCTCATAAAGCTCCGCCACGACCCCGCCGCCATCGCGGCGACGCTAGGAGCGCCCGTCGTCCTGGTCGTCATCTTCGGCTACATCTTCGGCAGCGCCATCTCGGTCCCCGGCGGCGGCAACTACCGCGCCTACCTGGTCTCCGGCCTGTTCGCCACGATCGCGGCCAACATCTTGCCCTCGATGGTCGCGGTGGCGCGGGACAGTACCCGGGGTGTGGTCGACCGCTTCCGGTCGCTGCCGATCACCCGGGCGGCCGTCCCGTTCGGCCAGGCCGCCGCCACCGCCGTGTACGGGCTGGTGAGCTTCGTCCTGATGGGCCTGTGCGGGCTGGCCGTGGGGTGGGGGATCCACCGCGGCGCCGGTGACGCGCTGGCGGGGCTGGGCCTGCTGGTCGCCTTCCAGTTCGCCGCGACCTGGGTCGGCATCTACCTGGGCCTGGTCATCGGCAACGAGCAGACCGCCGCGCAGGCCTCGATCCTGGTCTTCCCGGTCACCATGCTGTCCAACGTGTTCGTGCCCACCGGCGGCATGCCGGCCTGGCTGCGCACGATCGCCGACTGGAACCCGGTCAGCGCCCTGGCCGCCGCGGCCAGGCAGTTGTTCGGCAACCCGGCCGGGCCCGCCAACGGCGCCTGGCCGCTCGAGCACCCCGTCCCCGCGTCCCTGGCCTGGACTGCGCTGCTGCTCGCCGTGTTCGTCCCCCTCTGCACCACCCGCTACGCCCGCCCCGAGTAACAGTCCCAGTAAACGCACGACGAAACGGTCATGCCGATTTAGCCCGAAACCAGCGGATGCCCATCCCGGCTGGTATTTTTCCACTATGCTGAGATGCACACAGCTGTTGCACGTGCATTTGCACAGCCATTACCGTCGAGACAAGTGAGCGGGCGGTAGCCGTGCGTACATTAGAACTGACTCAATCATCCGGCTACGGCGGGCAGGTCTGCGCCATGCTGGCTGTCGACATCGCCGAGTTCACCCGGCCCGACCGGGACGACGAGATCCAGCTTTACCTGCGCACCTGCCTGTACGGGCTGCTGCGCGACGCCCTCGGCGGGTCCGGGATTTCCTGGGACCAGGGCCAGCACGAAGACCGCGGCGACGGGGCGCTGGTCATCTTCCCGCCGGACCTGGCGGCCCAGCCCATCATCGACGTGTTCCCCGAGCGGCTCCGCTGCCTGATCCACCGGCACAACCGGTTCTCGTGCGAGCCGGGCCGGATGCAACTGCGGGTCGCGGTCAACGTCGGGCCGGTCTACCGCGACGAGCACGGCTTCGCCGGCGAAGACGTCACCTACCTGTGCCGGATGCTCGACGCGCCGCCCCTGCGCCGGGCGCTGTCCGAATCGGGCACGGAGCTCGCGTTCATCGTGTCGGACTACGTCTACGACAAGCTGATCCTGCGCCGCCACAGCCTGGCCGAGTCCAGGTCCTTCCGCCGCGTGAAAACCCAGGTGAAACGAACCCCGGTGCACGCCTGGATGTACCTGCCCGACGGGCCCGTCGCCGTCGCCGGACCAGGCCCCAGCGTCACTGGCCGTCCGAACCAGTAAATTTCCGGGCCGAACGGATCGTGGTGCTTCCCGCCCGCCACGTTCTCAAGCTCCCCAGAGCGCCACACCGCGTGATGTCCATCCCGAATGTCCCGGTCCTCTTTACGATGGACACTGTGAGCTCGCAGCCTGCCGTAGATCGCGACCAGCATGACGTCATCCACCTCGGTGGCGAGAGCGCCGTCGTCCTGCCTCTGTACGAGTACCGCCGGTTGAGAGCGCTTGAGAGCCGTGCGTCAGCGGAGGACCTGGACGCCGCTGAAGCCGATGCCGTCCTGCAGGGACACGACGAGTGGGTAGCCGCTGGTCGGCCGGGCGCGATGTCGCACGAGGAATTCATGGCCGAGCTGCTCGGCGGCAACAGGTGAGGATTGAGTGGTCGGTTACGGCCCGGGCTTGTGCCCGGCGTTACCTGACGGATCAGTCTGGAATGCGCGCGATCGCCGCCGCGGTTAGCGCCCTGGCCGTTGACCCGAACCCGCCGGACGCATTTGTCAGAAGCAGCTACCGGCGTTTAAGGATCGGTGCCTACCGCGTGATGTACGTGGTAGACGTCGACGTCGTGACCATCGAGCGCGTCGATCGCGTTATCTGACCCAGAGCCGACGAACTACTCCAACGCCCGGGCCGCAGCATATGGTGAAGCCTCGTGAGCGAGGCTGAGCTGCGCATCGACCCGTTGACGGGGGCCAACGTGGTCGTCACCCCGTGGCGCCAGCGGCGCCCCAACCTCCCGGACGGGCCGTGCCCGTTCTGCCCGGGCGGCCTCGAGGCCCCCGAGCCGTACGACGTGCGGCACATCCCGAACCGCTGGCCTGCCCTGCCCGGCGGCCGCCACGAGGTCGTCCTGCACAGCCCCGACCACCACGCTTCCTTCCCGGCCCTCGGCGAAGCACGGACGGCCCTGGTCGTCGAGCGCTGGTCAGCGCGCACCACAGCGCTCGGGGCACGCGACGACGTGGCCTACGTGTTCATCTTCGAGAACCGCGGCCGGGCGATCGGCTCCACCATCGAGCACCCGCACAGCCAGGTCATGGCGTTCGGCGCGATCCCGCCCCTCCCGGCCGCCGAACTCTCCTCCACCACCTGCCACCTCTGCCCGGACCCGCCCGCCGACCTGCTCGTCACCCGCCACGATGGCTGGCAGGCCGCCGTCCCGCACGCCCCCTCGTGGCCGTACGAGCTGCTGATCTCCCCCCGCGATCACGTACCCGACCTGCCCGCCGCGGGCCCGCGGCTCCGCCAGGGCCTGGCAAAGATCCTGGTCGACACCACTGACCCGCCTGGAGCACCTCCTCGGCCGGGACGCGCCCTACATGCTCTGGTTCCACCAGCGCCCGAACGACCAGGCCGGCTACCCCGCCGCCCACCTCCACGCGCACCTGGCGCCCGCCCTGCGGGCCCCCGGCGTGCGCAGGCACCTGGCCGCCGCCGAGTTCGGCGCCGGCGTCTTCTTCGACCCGGTCGATCCGCGCCAGGCCGCCGCCGAGTGGCAAGCCGCCGCCGAGTGCAAGCCGCCGCCGAGTCACAAGCCGCCGCCGAGTCACAAGCCGCGGCCCAGTGACGATCCGCGTGACCCCGGCCGCTCCGCCGGATCCCGCCGCCTGGTTCGCCGAAACCTACGGCCGTGAACCGGACGGCCTCTGGTTCGCGCCCGGCCGGGTCAACCTGATGGGCGGCCCGGACTACACCGAGGGCTTCGTGCTGCCCTTCGCCCTGAGCGCCGGGATCACCGCCGCCGCGGCGCGCAGAAATGACCGCCGCATCGTCCTGGCCTCCCGGCAGCAAGGAACCGATCCCGTAAACCTCGACCTCGACTCCCTCGAGCCCGGCTCGGTACGCGGCTGGGCCGCCTACCCGGCCGGCGTGGCCTGGGCCCTGCGCCAGGCGGGTTACCTGGCCAACGGCGCCGATATCGCGATCGACGCCGACCTGCCCGCGGGCGCGGGCCTGTCCTCCTCGGCCGCGCTCGAATGCGCCACCGCCCTCGCCCTGACCGAACTCCACCAGATCCCAGTGCCCCGCCCCGAGCTCGCCGCCCTGGCCCGGCGCGCCGAGAACGACTTCGCCGGCGTCCCGTGCGGGATCATGGACCAGATCGCCGCGCTGCTGTCCCTGCCCGGCCACGCGCTGCTGCTCGACTGCCGCGCCGGCACCGGCACGCCGGTCCCGCTCGACCCGGCCGCGGCCGGCCTGGCCCTGCTGGTCATCGACACCCGGACCCGGCGCGCCGTCGGCGACGGCCGTTACGCCGAACGCCGCCGCGCCTGCGAGCAGGCCGCCGCCGCGCTGCACGTCCGGTCGCTGCGCGACGTCACCGACCCCGGCCAGCTGAACCGCGCTGACAGATCCGTCCCTGCGACGCACGGCCGAGCACGTCCTCGCCGAGCAGCACCGCGTGCTGCACGCCGCCGACCTGCTCCGGGCCGGCGACCAGGCGGCGATCGGCCCGCTGCTGTCCGCCTCCCACGACTCGCTCCGCGACCGGTTCAGGTTCTCCTGGCCCCAGGCCGACGAGGCCGTGGCGGCCGCCATCGAGGCCGGCGCGACCGGCGCCCGCATGACCGGCGGCGGCTTCGGCGGCTGCGTCATCGCCCTCGTGCCCGCCCAAGCCGCCGGCCACATCCGCCAGCACGTCACCGGCCGGTTCACCCGCCGCAACTGGCCCGCCCCCCGCTTCCTGCCCGCCGAACCCTCCGCCGCCGCCCGCCGCCTGACCCTGAGCTAGGCGGTGGGAGACCGTGCGCATCGCGGTCGGCATGGGTGCCGGGGCGCAGATCCTCACGCGCCCCATTAACCCCGTAGACATCCGTTTTCGTATATCAGTTTCACTATACGGAAATTATCGTGGAAACTTTGGCTTTCGTGGACGAAAAGGGCAACTATAGCTGCCCAGATGTTCCACAAAAGCCGGATCTTCCACGCAAATGGGACCTGTGGGGTTGACGGGGCGAGCCTGCCCCGGGGCCGAGCCTGCCCGGGACGAGCCCGCCCGGGACGAGCCCGCCGCGTCCTGAGCCGTCGTCAGATCCGGGCCGCCGCGGAGCGGGCGATGCTCAGCTCCCAGCAGCCGCCCGCGATGTTCAGCGCCGCGATCACACCGAAGAAGGCGGCCCATCCGTAGGCGGCGTACGACAGGCAGATAAAGCCCGCGACAGCCGCCACGCCGGCCCCGGCAATACGCGCGACGCCAGAGAACCGCAGATGCCGGTACTCCCACGGATGGATCAGCCGCTGCAGGCCCGGCCGCGGTGGCGTCAGCCACCACCCCCGCAACCTCTTCAGCCCGCTGTTGTCGTTGCTCGCGTTCATCGAGATCCCTCCTGCCAACTCCGGTGCCCAGCCACCCGACCACCTATCAACATGATATCACATTGATAGCGTCCGTTAATGACGATCACCTCCGGGGACCCAGAGATCGGACTTCAGTCTCACTGGCACCGTCAGCACCGCAGTCCGTATGCTCCGGACCGGCCGCAACCGAATGAACCCCGGGGTTCACTTGCTAACGAGATGAACCCCCAGGTTCACCTCGTTCAGCACCCCGGGCGCAGCCACCGCCCGCCGGCTGACCCGCGCCGCCAACCGCCCCGCATCGAGTCCTGGAAAACCAAGCAAAGCCCGGTAAGCGGATCCCCTCCCACGCCGCCCGCTCGTCACCCGCCGGGTCCTCGACCACGCTCAGGTCCTCGGTCAGCAGCCCGGTAGTCCGCCGGGAGGCGTCATAAGCCCCCCACCCCGGCGACCCAGAGGAGACAAAGGAAACCCACGTCCGGTGCACCCGGTCCGCCACCGCCTGCGAGGGCGACGGGCCCAGCCGCGGCCGCACCGAAGGCAGCCCGAGCGTGTCGAACACGAACGGGATCTCCGCCCCGTGGCAGGACCCGAGCCCGTCGTTCGCCGCAGGCGCCGGATAGTCGAACCGGTACATAAAGGTCCGCCCAGAACCGAACCGCGCCTCCGCCACCCGTATCGCCGGCACCCGGAAGAACCAGTCCGTGATCACCGCCGCCAGCACGTCACCCGCCGAACCCGAAGGCCGGTTGCCCGAGTACACCGCGAGCCCGGCATCCGGCAGCCCGTACGCCCCCGCCACCGCGCCCAGCGTGACCGGATCGATCACGTCGATCGTCCCCGCCGCCACCAGGAACAACCGCGCCTCGTCGAGGTTCGACCCGATCAGCAGCGGCACGTCCGCGCCCTGCCCGGCAGCAAAAGCCTCCAGCGGAGCAGCAGGCAGCACCGACCCGTCCACCACCGGCGCGAACGGCAGCAGGCTCAGCGCCAGCGACCCCCACCGCGCCGGGTCCGGCGCCGTCTGCACCTCCGTCACCAGGTCCGACGCCGCCCGCACGAGCTTGTCCAGCGGCACCCCGGCAAGAGCGGACCGCGAAGCCGGAACCCCCAGCGCCGCGGCCAGGTACTCACTCACCAGCCGCCCCTGCGCGACGGTCAGCGTGTGCGCCGCCGCCCCGCTCTGCGCGATCGCCTGCGCGAACAAGCCAACAGAAAGCGGCATCGACAGCAGCGTCGTCACGCTCATCGCGCCCGCCGACTCGCCCGCCACCGTGACCCGCGCCGGGTCCCCGCCGAACAACGCGATGTTCTCCTGCACCCACCGCAGCGCAGCCAGCTGGTCGAGCAGCCCGAGGTTCACGATGCCGTCGTCGAGGAACAGGAACCCCTCCGCGGCCAGCCGGTAGTTGATCGACACGCACACCACGCCGTCCCTGGCGAACGCCGCGCCGTCGTACTCGCCCACCGACGACGACCCGTTCATGAACGACCCGCCGTGGATCCAGACGAACACCGGCAGCCCCGCAGCGCCCGGATCGGGCGTCCACACGTTCAGGTTCAGGCACTCCTCGCCCGGGATTACCACCTCGGGAAACAGCGTGGCGTACTGCGGCGGGTAATCGCCCTTGGGCACCGTCGGCCCGAACGCCCCCGCCGCCCGCTCCCCGTCCCACCGCGCCGCCGGCTGCGGCGCCCGCATCCGGTTCGCCCCGAACGGCGCCGCCGCGTACGGAATCCCGAGGAACGCCACCACCCCCGACGAGACGGACCCGCGCACCGCCCCGTCCGCCAGCCGCACCACCGGTTCCCGCGTCATCTCGCTCATCCCCACAGTGTCCCACCGCCGGTGTAAGCGGATCAGCCACCTCGCGCGTTGGCAGAGTATGAGGCACGAGCAAGACGAGTTCGCGGACTTCTACCGGGCCAGCAGGGATTCGTGCCTGCGCGCGGTGACCGCGGTCGTCGGTGACCGCGAGCTGGCGCAGGAGCAGGTCGCCGAGGCCTTCACCCGGGCGTGGACGTCCTGGGGCCAGGTGCGCAGGCATGCCGCCCCGCGGCGGCGGCCCTCACCCTGACCCTCGGCGGAACGGCCCCGGCGGCGGCCCCGGCGCGTTCCGCCCCCCCGCCGTCACCGGGCCCGGCTCCGGCCACGCTCGCCGCGTTCTCGGTGACCAGCGGCCCCGGCGGCAGCACCATGCTGACCATCTACAAAGGCGACCGGCTGGATCCCGGCGCGCTGCGCGCGGACCTGGCCCGGCACGGCATACCGGCCCTGGTCACCGTCGGCACCTTCTGCCGTTCCACCCCCGGCGCGCCGGTCAGTCTCGGCCAGGTCGTGCAGCCATCGACGCTGCCCGACGGAACGGACGTGATGGTGATCAACGGCGCGGCCATGCCGTCCGGGACGCGGCTGAGCATCGGCTATTTCTCCGGGCACGTCAGGATGCTGCTGATCGAGGACGGCGCCCGCCTGTCCTGCGGTACCGCGTCCGGTCAGCCCGCGGTCCACATCACCCCGTCGGGAACCCCGATCCGCGGATGAAAACCGTCACGGCCCGTTCGGGGTAAAGATTTTCTGCCGAACGGGCCGTGGTTCTCCGCGGTCAGGACTCGGTCAGCGCTTCCTCCGACACGGCGGTGCGGGGGAGCAGCAGCGCGAGCACCGCGCAGAGCGCGAACGCGCCGATCGCGTACGGCGCGGTGTGCACCATCGAGGCCGCGAACGAGTGCCCGCTCAGGTACCCGAAGAACACCGTGCCGAACACCGCCACGCCCACCGCCCCGCCGAGTTGCTGCGCCGTGCCGAACAACCCCGACGCCCCGCCCGCAGCCTCCACCGGCACCGCTGCCAGCACCACGTTGACCAGCGGGATGACCAGCAGGGCCAGCCCGGCGCCGCACACCACGAGCCCCGGGACGAGCGGCCACGGGCTGCCGTTCACCCCGATGTGCGAGACGGCCAGCGACACGCCCGCCAGGCCGGCCGCCATCAGCACCCCGCCGGTGGCCAGCACCCGCCGCCCGTACCGCTGCGCCAGCGGCACCGCGGCCGGCGCGCCGATGAAGCTGCCCGCGCTGAACGCGACCGCGGTCAGCCCCGCCTTCAGCGGCGAGAAGTGCTCGCCGCTTTGCAGCCACAGCGCGAAGGCCAGGAAGAACCCCTGCAGTCCGGCCGAGAACGCCATCTGCACGCCCAGCCCCGCCGCGAACGCCGGCACCCGGAACAGCCCCGCCTTCAGCAGTGTCGCCTTAAACAGCGGCGCGGTCCTTCTGCGGCCGCCGGCCCGCCGCCCGGATCGCCGGGCCTCGAGCAGCCCCAGCCCCGCGAGCCCCGCCACGCCCGCCGCCAGCAGCACCCACACCCAGGCCGGCCAGCCCAGCTGCCGTCCCTCAAGCAGCGGGTACACGATCGCCACCAGCGAGGCCGCCAGCAGCACCGCGCCGGTCACGTCCGGCTGCCTGGCCCCCGGATCCCGCGTCTCGGGCACGAACCGCAGCCCCGCGATCAGCGCGGCCGCGGCCACCGGGATGTTGACGAAGAAGACCGCTCGCCAGCTCCACCCGAACAGGTTCGCCTCGGTCAGCACCCCGCCGAGCAGCAGCCCGACCGCCGAGGCGAAGCCCAGCATGGCCCCGTAGATGCTGAACGCCTTGCCCCGTTCGGCCCCGGCGAACACGGCCCGGAACGTGGCCAGCACCTGCGGCGCCATGGCCGCCGCCGCCGTCCCCTGGACCACCCGGGCCGCGATCAGCTCCGCCCCCGACCCCGACACGCCGGCCGCCAGGCTGGCCAGCCCGAACACCGCCACCCCGGTCAGGAACACCCGCTTGCGCCCGAACAGGTCCCCGAGGTTCCCCGCGATGATCAGCGCCGCCGCGAAGGCCAGCATGTACCCCGACACCACCCACTCCAGCTGGGTCGCGCTGGCGTGCAGGTCACGCCGGATGGTGGGCAAGGCCACGTTGACGATCGTCACGTCGATCATGTCCATCAGCGCCCCGACGATCATCACGATCGCCGCCACCCACCGCCGCGGATCCCCGCCTGCCGCGAGGCCCCCGCCTGCCGCGGCCGGCCGCCCCGTCACGGCCACCTGATTTGTCGTCACGTCCCGACTCCTTCGAACGAGGTTCGTCTCTCGAACGTTGTTCTATCATAGACCATCATTCGAGTCAAACACTGTTCGAGTCTGGTACGGTGTTAAAGAGCCGAACACGAACGCGAGGTCCCATGGCGAACCACCCGGCCACCCAGGCGCCGCCCCCCGCTTCGCCCGATACCGCCCCCGCCCCCGCCCCCGGCGACTCGGCCCCAGCCGCCCCGGCCCCAGCCGCCCCGGCCCCAGCCGCCCCGGCCGCCGGCCCCCCCGCCGGCGACCCGCAGATCCCCCCGCCGCCCTGGCAGCGCACCCCCGAACGCCCGTCCCGCCGCCGCCGCGACCCGATCAGCCGCGACGCGATCGTGACCGCCGCCGTCCGGCTCCTCGACCGCGAGGGCCTGGCCGCGCTGAGCATGCGCAAGCTCGCCGACGAGCTAGGCGCCGGCGCCGCCTCCCTCTACTGGCACGTCGGCAGCAAGGACGGGCTCCTGGACCTGGTCATGGACCAGGTCATCGGCGAGGCCAGCGTCCCCGACCCCGACCCGGACCGGTGGCAGGAGCAGCTCAAGCAGGTCGCTCGCGATCAGCGCGCCGCCAGCCTGCGCCACCCCTGGGTCGTCCGCGTCTCGATCGGCCGCATTCCCATGGGCCCGAACGCCCTGCGCTACTCCGAGCGCATCCTGGCCATCCTGCGGGCCGGCGGCCTCCCCCAGCGGCTGGCCGTCCAGGGCTACTTGCTGCTGATCGCCACCGTCAACGGCTTCACCATCGACGAGACCGGCGTCGACGACGTGCCCGACCCCGCCGCCAACGTCCCGCCGACCGACCCGGACAGCCGCCAGCAGGCCGCGGATATGGCCCGCGACTACATCGCCTCGCTGCCCGCCACCCAGTTCCCTATGATGACCGCCCTGGCCGACGAGTTCGCCCTGGCCGACCCCGACGAACGCTTCAACCTCCTGATCGACATCTTCGTGGACGGCCTGTCCCGCCGCGCGGCCCAACCCTGACTCACCGGCGCAGGGTGGTCTGCTGTTCCATCCGCGCTAGCTTCTCCGGGTTGCGCACCGCGTACAGCCCGCTGATCAGGCCGTCGTCGATGCGCACCGCGATGACCGTGTCGACCTGGCCGTCGACCCGGACGATCAGCGCCGGGTAGCCGTTGACCTGCGCCGGCTCCATCGTGGCCGCGGCGGCGATCCTGGGCAGCCCGGCGGTCAGCAACCGGGCTACCTTGTCGGCCCCCACGACCGGCGTCGGCACGGCCTGTACCTTTCCGCCGCCGTCGCTCAGGGCGACGACGTCGGGCGCGAGGATGTCGAGCAGGCTCTGCAGGTCGCCGGTCTCCGCCGCCCGCTGGAACGCCTGCAGCGCGGCCCGGGCCTGGGCCGGGGAAACGATCCCGCGGGGCCGCCGCGCCGTGACGTGGGTCCGGGCCCGGTGCGCGATCTGCCGGACCGCGGCCGGGCTCTTGCCGATGGCCGCGGCGATCTCGTCATAGTCCAGGCCGAACACCTCGCGCAGCACGAACACCGCCCGCTGGGTCGGGCTGAGGGTCTCCAGCACCAGCAGCATCGCCATCGAGACGCTGTCCGCCAGTTCCACGTCCTCGGCCACGTCGGGCGCGGTCAGCAGCGGCTCGGGCAGCCAGGGGCCGACGTAGGACTCCTTGCGCCGGCCGAGGGTGCGCAGCCGGCCCAGCGCCTGCCGCGTGGTGACCTGAACCAGGTAGGCCCGCTGATCCCGCACGGTGTCCAGATCGACACCCGCCCACCGCAGCCAGGTCTCCTGCAGCACGTCCTCCGCGTCGGCGGCCGACCCGAGCATCTCGTAGGCCACGGTGAACAGCAGGTTGCGGTGCAGCAGAAACGTCTCGGTGGCAGGATCCGCCCGCCCGTCCCCGCTCACGCTGACCATAGGCCGGCTCCTCTCCCTTCACTGCGCCTGCGTCACCCACCAGATGCCCGCCCGCCCCGCCTTGTGACACATCACGGTCAGGGCCGCAGCCCCCAGGAATAGCACTTCAGTCACGCTGGTACCGCCAGCACCGCAATCCGTCTCCTCCGGCCCGCCCGGAACCGAATGAACCCCCGGGGTTCACCCCGTTCTATCGAAGTGACCACCGGGTTTCATCTCGTTCAGCGCCGGGCTGTCACAGGCACGGGGCCGTTGCCATCTGGTGTTCAGCCGCACGCAACTCCAGTGAGGACAACGTCATGGAACCCAGGTTCAGCATGTTCGACAACGAGATCGGCGCCAAGTTCGCCAAGCGGTTCGCCAACGCCAGCCTGGTCATCGCGCAGTCCCCGCTGCCGAAGTCCGTCCAGCAGCTGGCGGCACTGCGCGCCAGCCAGATCAACGGCTGCGGCTGGTGCGTCGACATGCACACCAAGGACGCCGCGGCCGCCGGCGAGACCGCGGTCCGGCTCAACCTGGTCGCCGCCTGGCGCGAGGCGAGCGTGTTCACCGAGGCGGAGCGGGCCGCGCTGGCCCTGACCGAGGAGGGCACCCGGCTCGCCGACGCGCATCACGGCGTGTCCGACGAGACCTGGGCCCAGGTGCGCAAGCACTACGACGACGACCAGATCGCCGCGCTGGTCGGCCTGGTCGCCATGATCAACGCCGCCAACCGGCTCGGCGTGATCGTCCGCCAGCAGGGCGGTTCCTACCAGCCCGGCATGTTCGACAGCATGACGAGCTGAAGTCGTCCTCGGGCCAGGCGGGCCAGGCGGGCCAGGCGGGCCAGGCCGATCAGGCGGGCCGGGCGGGCCGGGCGGGCCGGGCGGATCAGGCAGGGTCGAAAAGGACCGGCAGGTTCGGCGGCGAGCGGAAGATCATCCCGTGGATGTGCACGTCATCGGAAGCGGGATCCAGCCGCAGCCCAGGCAGGCGGTCGAGCACCGCGGTCAGCACCAGCCGCATCTCCAGCCGGGCCAGGTGCATCCCCAGGCACTTGTGCGCACCGTCGCCGAACGACATGTGCTGCTTGTCCGCCCGGAAGATGTCGAAGGTGTCCGGCTCGGCGTACCGCCCCGGGTCCCGGTTGGCCGCGCCCAGCGATATGGCCACGAAGCCGCCCGGCGGAATGTGCACGCCGCCCAGTTCGACGTCCTGGGTTGCCGTCCGGACCACGGTAAGCGCCGGGGTCTCCCACCGCAGCGCCTCCTCGATCGCCTGCGGCACCAGGCTCCGGTCGGCGCGGACCGCATCGAGCTGCCCGGGGTTGGAGAGCAGGCCGAACAGCAGGTTGCTGGAGGAACGGTAGGTGGTTTCCGCGCCCGCCGGCAGGAGCAGCAGCAGGAACGGGTAGATCTCGTCGTCGCCGAGCCGGTGCCCGTCGACCTCGGCCTCGACCAGCTGGCTGACCAGGTCATCGCGCGGGTGCCGTCGCCGGTCGGCGATGATCTCGGCGAAGTAGCCGCGAAGTTCCCGGCCGGCGGCGACCGCGCGGTCGTAGTTGCGCATCACCGCGATCAGCGCGGTCGACAGCCGCAGGAAGCGGGGCCAGTCGCCCTCGGGCAGGCCGAGGACGCGGGCGATGACCCGGACCGGGAACGGGAAGGTCAGCTGCGGTACCAGATCCGCGTGACCCTCAAAAGCGAAGGCGTCGATCAGCTCGCTGATGGTCGCGCCGATGATCGTGTCACTCCACTGGTCCAGCACGCGAGCGCGGAAGGCCTTGGCGACCAGGGCGCGGTGCCGCTGGTGCTCGGGCGGGTCCATCCCCAGGATGGTCCGGCCCATGACCTGCCCGGTGGTCATCGCGCTGGCGGACGACGAGAACCGCACATTGTCGGTGAGCACCTGCTGCGCGAGTTCGTGGCTGGTCACGGTGAACAACGACGTGATCAGCGGAGCCCGTTCGTCGTGGTGGTACCGGCCATCCGACCCGGTGCCGAAATGAACCTCCATGACCGGGGTGTCCGCCCGGATCCCCGCGAACATCGGATAGGGGTCGCGGATGTCCCCCGCGAGCTCGGCAAACTGCCGCATCGGGTCGTAGCTGTCCGCAGCGGAATCATCCCGGCCAGAAGTCGTGACCAAGCGTGGCCCCTTTCAGTGACGGCGGCGGGCGCTGACGATCCAGGCCCGGGAATAGAACCAGACCCCGTCGCCGCTCAGGTGCGCGGCGAGCATCTCGCGCAGCCTCCCGAGCGCGCGCGCCGCGGCGTCGGGTTCCAGCCGGTCGAGCACGTCGCTGGTACATCTGAAGCCGCGGACCCAGTCCAGCGCGGCGGCCACGTCGGGTCCGTAGTAGACGGGCTCGTGGACGTCAGTGAAGGCAACGTCGGCGAACCCCGCAGCCTCCAGGATCCCCGTCACGGCCGGCGGATCGGCGAGCGAGAACGCATCCGATCCCGCAGAACCGGGAGTCTCCAGCGACTGGCGGATAGCGACCTCCCACTCGTTACGCTCGGGAGCCTGCCACACCATCATCACCAGGCGCCCGGCTGGGCGCAGCGCCCACCCGACGTTGCCGAACGCGGCCACCGGGTCATCGAAGAACATCGTGCCGAACCTGCTCATGGCCAGGTCGAAGCGCTCCTGCGGGAACCGGTGGACCTGCGCGTCGGCGCACTCGAAGCTGACGTTGCGCACGGCCTGGGCGAGCTTCCGGGCCCTCTCGATGGCGGACGCGGAGATGTCGATCCCGAGCGCGCCGCCCGCCCGCGCCAGGCGCGCGGCCTCACAAGTTGTCTGCCCGAGCCCGCATCCGATGTCCAGAACCTGTTCGTGAGGCTGGACGCCACATGCCCGGCGCAGCACCTCATCGTGCAGCCGTAGTTCGGCGTCGTAGCCAAGGGGGCCGGGGTGTCCCATATAAGTACACGGTAACCTCGGCGGCGTGACCCAGCCGCCTGACCCACCGGCAGCGCCGTCCCTGGACGGCGTCCGCGCGCTCATCACCGGAGGCACCAGCGGCCTGGGCTTCGCCATGAGCGAGGCGCTCGCCGGCGCCGGAGCCCGGGTCGTCCTGACCGGCCGGACCGAGCAGCGCGTCCAAGACGCCGCCGAAAAGATCGCGCAGGCGACCGGGCTCGTCATGGACGTCCGCGACGAGCGATCCGTCTCCGCGGGCGTCGATCGCACCCTCAGCACCCTCGGCGGCATCGACGTGCTGGTCAACAACGCCGGCCTCGGCATGCGCACCGTGAACCCTCACTTCATGACCGAACCGGCGGGCTTCTGGCAGGTCAGCCCCGACGGCTTCTGGGATCTTTTCGCTACCAACGTCCTGGGCTACTTCCTGGTCGCGCGGGCCGTCGTGCCGCACATGCTCGACGCCGGCCGCGGCAAGATCGTCAACATCTCGGTCAGCGAGACGACGATGCGCCGCCGGGGCTTCACGCCCTACGGGCCATCCCGCGCGGCGACCGACGCGCTCTCCCACATCATGGCCGCTGACCTGGCCGGTACCGGCGTCGACGTGAACCTCCTGCTGCCCGGCGGCGCCACCCGGACCGGCATGACCCCGGATGAAGCGCCGGAGGACGCACGGGTCACCTGGCTCGACCCGGCGATCATGGGCCCGCCGATCTGCTGGCTCGCCTCCCGGGCCTCCGACGGCGTCACCGACCAGCGCATCGTCGCCACCGAGTTCGCGGCTCACCCGCCCGCCTGACTGGGCGTGCCTCCCCGGCCGGTCGGCCCCCAGAGCAGGCCGTCGCGAGCTGGGGAAAATAGAGTCGGCCCAGCGGTCAGAACGGGGCAGCGCATGGATATCAAGGGTGTGTGCTACGACACGGGACGGGCTTACGGCGGCGGGTTCGTCACCCGGCGGGCCTTCGACCCGGCCATCACCCGCCGCGAGCTGCGGATCATCCGGGACGACCTGCACTGCAACGCGGTCCGGTTCCAGGGCACCGATACCGGCAGGCTGATGACCGCGGCCGCCGGCGCGCTCAAGCTGGGCGGCCTGCAGGTCTGGCTCTCCCCGGAGCTGTTCAAGAAGAGCCGGGAGGCGACCCTGGCCTACCTGGCCCAGGCAGCCGCCGCGGCCGAGTCGCTGCGCGAGCAGTTCCCCGGCCAGCTGGTCTTCTGCGTGGGCACCGAGTCCAGCCTGTTCACCCACGGGATCGTCCCCGGCCGGACGACCGGTCAGAAGATCGCGAGCATCCGCCGCGCGGGCGTGCACTCCGGCCCGTACGCCACCGAGCTCCAGGCCTTCCTCGCCGAGGCGAGCATGAAAGTAAGGAAGGCATTCCAGGGGCCGATCACCTACGCCTCGACCCCGTTCGAGGTCGTCGACTGGAGCCTGTTCGACGTCATCGGCGTCGACCACTACCGGAACTCCAAGAACGACCATCGCTACGCCGAGACGATCAGGCGCTACGTCGGGCAGGGCAAGCCCGTGGTCAACACCGAGTTCGGGCACAGCTCCTACCGCGGGGACCGGCCCGGCATGATGGAATTCGGCGAGATCGACATGATGTCGCTGGCGCTGCACCGCATACCGCTCGCGGGACGGCTCGTCCGTCCCTGGCTCAAGCGCGGCACGTACGTCCGGGACGAGGAGCACCAGGCGCGCGAGCTCACCAAGACCCTCGCCATCCTGGACGCCGAGAGCGCGGACGGCGCCTTCATCTGGACCTTCGCCGACCCCTGGCTGACCCACAGCGCCGACCCGCGCCATGACCTGGACATGACCTCCACCGCCCTGGTCAAGACCCGCGAGCGCGGCCACGGCACCGGAGGCCTGCCCTGGGAGCCCAAGCAGGCCTTCGGCGCGGTAGCCAGCTTCTACGCCGGGCAGCCCAGCTTGTGAAAGCATGCACAAAGCGCTTCCGCGGAAACGTACTTCGCCTAGGCCGGACGAATCGGGACGGTCGCGCGAATCCGCGTCGCCGGTCCGGTGACCACGACCACGGCCGTATCCGGCACCGCGGCGAGCGGCGGCGTCAGCCGCAGCCGGAACGCCTGTATGTCATCCCCGAACGTGTGCGGTTCGCCTGCGGCCGCCACGTGCCAGTTCCCGGTACCGTCCCGGAGCCACCAGGAGAAACCCGGCGTCCAGTTCCACTGGTACCGGTCCGCGAGCGGTGCCATGCCACTGCCCACCACGTGCAGGTGGCTCTCGCCCCCCGCCGAGCTCAGCCCGGCCAGCGCGAACCGGGCCCCGTCGACGTCGGGCAGGACGCAGGCCAGCGCCGCGAACACCTCAGGACCGCCGGCCAGCACCGGCGCGTCGATGACGCTGGCCCATGGCGCCGGGATCTGCGCCGCGGGCGCGATGGTGATGCCGTGCTCGGTCGCCCCGAACCGCCGGCCCAGCGCGGCGAGCTGGCCCGGTACCGGGCTATCGGGGGCGAGCGCACCCGCCTCGGTCAGCACCGCGATGATCTCTCCCGGTACCGGGCCCTGGACCGGCCCCCGGACATCCCCGCTGGCCAGAATGCGTTCCGCCTCGAGCACGAGCAGGCGTTCGCCCGGCGCGATCGCTACCGGCTCCGTCGATGACGACACAACCCAGCGTGCGCGTGCCGACGACCCCAGGGGGAGCCGTATCAGGTGGGTGCCGTCGCCAACCAGGTCAAGCCGCCGGATGCCGGCCGGGGGCGGCGGAGACAGCCGGATGATGCCCAGCCAGGTGCCCGCCCGGCCCTTGCCGCTCCGGAACCCGGCCGAGTAGCGAGCCCCGTGATCGTCCACCGCCCAGAGCTGGTCATACGGCAGGTCGCGCGGGCTGACCAGTTCCGTCTCGCCGTGTGACCAGGGCATGCGCAGGGCCGCGGTGATCACGGCTTCGGTTCCGGCGCGCACCAGCGACATGAGCTGCAGGACCGACGGCCCGGGCAGCCGGAGCGCCCGCCCGATGGGCATGACCCGCATCGCCTGGGCCGTGCCGCGGCCAGCCCGCGACGCCGGTCCGCCGGACGGCGTGAACGACATCGTGTAGTGCAGCATGCCTCTCCTGTGATCCCAGTTCAGCATGATTCGCGACCGGGCCCTGATCGACCCGTCCAGATCAGCCCCGAGGAGGGCCAGGAACTCCTCGTCCACGGCGCCGGCCGCGACCAGGATCCGCCCGGCTCTGATGACCTTCCACAGCGCGGTCTCCGCGGTGGCGAACGGCCGCATGCCCGGATCGGCGCGGTCGTCCGGTCCGGCCGCGGCATCCAGGCCACGCATCTGATCCGCCACCCGCCGGAGCTCGGCCTCGGCCCGCAGCCGCAGGTAGGTCTCGGCCCGCTCGTCACTCACCCGTCAAGCCTGCACCCCCGGCCCGCTGAAAACGCCCGGCCAGCACACTAAGCGCCGACACCAGTTCCGGCGCGTCCACCACCGTGAAGTCGGCGTCCAGCAGGCCCAGATACAAGGCCAGCATCTCCGGATAGTCCGAACCCGGCTCGAACACGCACCGGTCCGGCCCCAGCGACGTGACCTCCACCGGGATGGGCAGCCGGCCCCGCACATGCGATGCGGGCGCGTGCACGATCACCCGTGCCCGGTACCGCCAGGTCGCAGCGCCCGCGCCGCGGGCCACCTGCGCCGCGATCTCCCGGTCCGGCGGCAGCGCCCGCGGCGCGAACCGTGGCCCCGGCGGCGGACGCAAAGCGATCCGGTCCACCCGGAACGTCCGCCAGGCGTCCCGGTCCACGTCCCACGCCACCAGGTACCAGCGCCCCCGGTCGTGCACCAGCCGGTACGGCTCGACCGAACGCCGGCTGGCGGTCCCGGAATGCGCCTGGTAGCCGAACCGGAGCCGCTCATGGTCCCGGCACGCGCCCGCGATCAGCGTCAGCACGTTCGGATCCACCTGCGGCCCCCGCCAGGCCACGGGAAGCGCAACACCCTGGAACGCGCTGACCCGGTGCCGCAGCCGCGACGGCAGCACCTGCTGCAGCTTGGCCAGCGCCCGTACCGAGGCCTCCTCGATCCCCGCGACCGAACCGCTCGCGGCCGTCCGCAGCCCGATCACCACCGCCACCGCCTCCTCGTCGTCGAGCAGCAGCGGCGGCAGCGCGCCGCCCGCGCCGAGCCGGTACCCGCCGGCCACCCCCGGCCGCGCGTTCACCGGGTAGCCGAGCCGCCGCAGCCGGTCCACATCGTGACGGATGGTGCGGGTGGTGACGCCAAGCCGCGAAGCGAGCTCGGCGCTGGTCCAGTCCCGCCGCCCCTGCAGCAGCGACAGCAGGCGCAGCAGCCGCGCGGACGTTTCTGCCATGAGCCAATAATGGCCGGCAATCTAGGAACGATTCCTTCCGCGATTCTTCCTAGTCTCATCCCATGAGCGACAACATCCGGCCCTTCCGCATCGAGATTCCCCAGTCCGACCTCGACTACCTGCACCACCGGCTGGCCACCGCCCGCTGGCCCGGCGACCTGCCCGGCACCGGCTGGACCCGCGGCATCCCCGCGGACTACCTCTCCGAACTCGCCGAGTACTGGCACCAGGACTACGACTGGCGCGCCGCGGAAACGAACCTCAACGCCTACCCGCAGTTCACCACCGTGATCGACGGCCAGACCGTCCACTTCCTGCACGTCACCTCAGCCAAGCCCGATGCCAAGCCGCTGCTCATCACCCACGGCTTCCCCAGCTCGGTCGCCGAGTTCGGCCACCTGATCGAGCCGCTGGTCAACCCCGCCGCCGGCCAGGCCTTCCACGTCATCGCGCCGTCCCTGCCCGGCTACGCCTTCTCCACCCCGCTCAGCTCGGCCGGCTGGACCATGGGCCGCACCGCCCGCGCCTGGGCCGAGCTGATGCGCCGGCTCGGCTACCGGCGCTACGGCGTGCACGGCGGCGACATCGGCGGCGGCGTCTCCGGAATGGTGGCGGGCCTGGACCGGGAGCACGTGACCGGCGTCCACGTCGTCACCGACCCCCTGACCGCCGCCGCCGTCGCCACGTTCATCCCCGGTATGGCCGACCGGCTCGACCACGGCAACCCGGTCGACAAGCTGGCCCTGGACCGGATGGACGCGTTCACGACCGAAGGCTCGGGCTACCTGGCCATCCAGAACAGCCGGCCGCAGACCATCGGCTACGGCCTGACTGACTCGCCGCTGCTGCAGCTGGCCTGGATCGCCGAGAAGGTCCACGAGTGGACCGAACTGCCCGTCGACCGCGACCAGCTGCTCACCACGGTCAGCCTGTACTGGTTCACCCGCTCGGGTGCCAGCGCCGCGCACACCCTGTACGAGCAGGCGCACTCCTCGGACTGGGGTGCCCCGCCCGCGGTGCCGCAGGGCTTCGCGGTGTTCGGCGCCGACGAGACGGTCCGCAGGCTGGTTCCCGCCCCGCCCGGCTCCCACTGGACCGAGTTCCCGCACGCCAGGCACTTCCCGGCCATGGAAGCCCCCGCCGACCTGGCCGCCGACCTCCAGGCGTTCTTCGCCCCCCTGTCGTGACCGGCGGGCGTCAGCAGTGATCCCGGCCCGCGATGATCTCGGCCAGCGCGGCGCGGAAATGCTCCCGGTCGGCCGGGGCCAGCGGCGCCACGAGACGGCTGAGCTCCGCGCCGACCTCGGTGTGGAAGGCGGCCGCGGCCCGCCGGCCTCGGTCAGCGTCGCCTGCAGGGCCCGCCGGTCGCCCGGCACGGATGACCGGCGAGCCAGGCCGCGCCGCTCCGCCCGGTCCATGAGCCCGGTGAGCGCCGCCTTCTCCACGCCGAAGCAGTGGGCCAGCTCGGCCATGCCCCGGGGGCCATCCAGCAGGACGCACAGCAGCCTGGCCTGGACCGGAGTCAGGTCGTGGCGTTCGGCGACGCACGCGTAGATGGCCTGCACCGCGGTGGCGAGCTGAAGCAGGCCGCGGGCGACGCCGGGACCCGGCTCGTCCCCCGCTTGCGCCGTCTCACCCACCTCACTACAGTACAGGTCGGAGATAGTTAAGGTCGTTAATAATATTTTATCCGAACGAACATGCCTGCGTGCGGCCGGTTCACGTGTCGTGCGCCGCCCCTCGTGGAGAGCAATGGTGTCGAAGCTACTGGTCATCGTCGGGAGCACGCGTCCGGGACGGGCGGCGGACCTCGTGCTGCCCTGGGTCACCTCGCGGGCTGCGCAAAATCTCATGAGCTTCGACACCACCGCAGGAACCCGCGGCGGCCGCCAGCCGCCGGATTCGCCGCCCGCCTGAGCAACAAGCTGATAGCCGGCCGGGTCCGCAAGGGCGGGGCCAGGTTCCTGGGCTTCAACGCCCTGGTCCTGACCACGATCGGTCGCAAGACCGGGGCCGAGCGCAGCGTCCCGGTCGGCTGGTTTCCCGGCCCCGACGGCAGCCGCCTGATCGTCGCGTCGGCGGCCGGGGCGACGGGGAACCCGGCCTGGTACTACAACCTCGCCGCCCATCCCGACCAGGTCCAGATCGAGGTCGAGGGCCAGCACGTGCCGGTGACCGCCGAGCAACTCCACGGGCCCGAACGGGCGCAGGCCTGGCAGCAGATCCTCACCGCCGCGCCCCGGTTCGCCAAGTACCAGCAGAAGACCGACCGCGAGCTCCCGATCATCCGCCTGACCCCCCGCTCCGCCCCCGAGTCAGCCTGAGCGCACCGGGTAGGTTCCTGACATGAGCCAGACCGGAGATTCGCGCGACGCCGATGAGCAGGCCCTGCTCGGGCTGCTGCCAGCAGATGGCAGCCGGGTGGACAACACGGAGATCCGGAGCCGACTCGGCTGGGACACCGAGCGTTATGCCGGTGCCTGCCTTCGCCTGGAAGAGCGGGGGTCCGTGCTGAGCGGGCCAGGCTGCGGCGGGAGCGTCGGAGGTGCCCGTCACGATTCCGCACGCCCGGACCGGCGAGTGCGATATCGGCGACCGCGACGGCGTGTCGTGTCGGGTTTAGGACCTCATGACCGATAGCATCCAAATCAGTTCGTTCTGTCGTGTTCGTCCGAGGTATCCCAGTTGAAGATCGTCCCTGTCCCCGTCACGCCGCACCCGCTGGCCACGGCCATCGCGCCCGGCATCTACCCCTACCTCGGCGGCTCGGCTGAGCCTAGCCTGCTGCGGTCCGTCGTGGCCGCCTGCGGTGGCGCCGTGGTGTCCGGCAGGCGAGGCGCGAAGCTAGCCGCGCGGACACCGGGGGTCCTGGTCGATCCGGCGGCGTACGGCGTACCGGCCGCCGCCGATTCCGGTCCGCTGTTTGACTACGACGAATGGCTGACGCGCCAGCAAGCCGCGGGTGTCCCGCTCGTCCTCACCGACACGCCCCGGATCCGGAACGACGACCGGTCCGCGCTGCGCAAGGCGCTGGCCCGCTGGGCCTCGATCGACGACCCCACCCTGGTGGTCCTGCCCCTGGAACCGTGGTGGCTCCGCGAGGGGCTCACGCACCTCATCGAGGAGGTCCGGGCCGCCGGGCGGCCGGTGGCGATCGTCTTGCTGCACCACTACAACGGCCTCAAGACCGCCCGGACCGTAGCGGGCCTGCTGACGTTCATCGCCGAGATCGAGCCGCTGCCGGCCGTCCTGCTGCGGTCCGACATCTCCGCCGTCGGCGCGGTCGCCTACCGGGCGTTCGCCGGCTTCGTCGGCTGGTCGGCAAATACCCGGCACGGGCCGCTGCCCATGCGCCGGCCCGATCGCGCCGACGGCGAAGACGCGCGCGACGATTCCCCGTCGGTCTTCGTGCCCGCGCTGCACGACTACGTCAAGACCAGCAAGCTCCCCGCGCTGGCTCGCGACCGGCGAACGAGCATCTTGCGCTGCGACGATCCGGTCTGCCGCGGCGGCAGCCTGCTGGACATCGCCGAGCTCACCGAGACCGACGTCCGGGCCTGCCGGCTGCTCGCGAGCAGGCACAACGTGGCCAGCACCGAGCAACTCGCCCGCCGCATCCTCACCGCCGCCGAACCGCGTGACGCCTGGCGGGACGCCTGCCAGGCCGGAGCGGAGGCGAGCGCCGCGCTGACCGAAAGCGGGGTTAGCCTGCCCGCCTCACGCTGGCTCCGCCAGTGGCTGGACCTCGGCCCGCGCCCGAGCGCGCTCGCCGAGCCACCGCCGGTAGACCTTCTCCTCCAGCAGCCATGACCATCCGTCCCTGGTCACGGCGGCCGGCTCCGCGGCCGGCAACACCACCTGGGCGCCCGCGGCCAGGATCCCGACGCCGCACAGCTTCGCCTCCAGCAGCACCGCGTCCGGTACCCGGCCGGCCGCCACCCACCGGCGCGTAAAGCCCGCGAACAAGCTGGCGTCCTGGACGGCGGGCAGTTCCCGGCCCGCGGCGGCCTGGATCACGACATCGGTAATCGACAGCGGCGACTCCAGGCGCCGCGTCACGCTCACGCCGTCCGGATCACATTCGAGTATCCCCGGCCACTGACCGGCCCGTCCCGCGGGAACGGCCACCCCGGCCGGCAGTTCCAGCAACCGGTCCAGCAGGGCCGGGTCGATGACCGCGCCTATTCCGGCTGCCGCGCGCCGGTCATGCTCAGCCAGGTTGAGGACCGCATGCGCCGTGACCCGGACCCCGAGCAGCATGACCCCGGCCACGCTCTGCCCCGAGGCCACGCTATGCCCCGCGCTCAGGCTCTGCCCCGAGGCCACGCTATGCCCCGCGCTCAGGCTCTGCCCCGAGGCCACGCTATGCCCCGCGCTCAGGCTCTGCCCCGAGGCCACGCTATGCCCCGCGCTCGGTGGACCCGCCCCGCGATCCATGCTGTACTCACTCCTGATAGTAAAATCCACTATCTAGATTCTAGATAGTGATTAATCGGAACGAACAGGGACACGCCGTTGGACGTACACGACGTGGGCAGGCTGCTCTTCGGGCGGCCCTGCCGGCTGGCGCTGGCCCTCTGGATCGTCCGGCGTGACAAGCCACGTTTCTACCAGTCCGAGCCGCCCCGCGACGTGATCCTGCAATCAGACCTGGCGAAAGAGCTCGGCCGGCTCGTCCGCCTCGGCATGCTTGACGAAGAGCGCCGCGACGACGCTCGCCGGGTCTACTACGAACGCACCGGCAGCCCGCTCTGGACGATCATCCAGGCCGCGGCCGACGTGATCGAGCCGGCCTAAGCGCACGTGCCGGGCGCGCTGCAGAACCCCGGCCCGGCCAGCCCCGGCCCGGTGATCATCGGCCGGTTCGCCCCGCCGCCCGCCGGGCTGAAGCTGGTCAGGCACTGCGTGGCCCGGTCGCTGCCCGCGGACCCCTCGTCGAGCCTCAGGTTGACCTCGCCCTGGCGTCCAGGCAGCAGCGGACGAAGTCCCGGACGACGAGGTTGCCGTCGGCGGCGGGCGCCCAGGCGACCCCGACCTGACTCGGGCTGACCCCGGTCACCGGCCGGTAGATCACCCCGGGCCGCGCGTAGTACCGGGCTGCCGATTCGGGAGCCAGCGCCACGCCCTCGCCGTTGGCAATGGCGGTCAGCCAGTCGTCGGGCTGCCCGGACTCGGTGACGGTCCCGATCCGGACCGGGTGACCTTCCCGCTCCCCGGCCGCCAGCCACCAGTCGCGCCACCAGCCCGTCTCGGCCGGGGCGGCCACGAACGGCTCGTGCCACAGCTCCCGGAACGCGATCACCTCGAGCGCCGCCAGCGGGTGCCCGTCCGGAAGCGCCACCCACCGGGCCTCGGTGAACAGCACCTCAATCCGCAGCGTGTCCTGCCCAGGGAACGGCAGCCGCAGCAGGGCCGCGTCGACATCGCCGTGCGCCAGCCCGGCGGTGGGGTCCAGCCACGAGGCGGCCCGCATCTCCACCCGCCAGCCCGGCCGCCGCCGCCCGAACGCCGCGACGATCTCCTGCGTGGCCTCGTTCGCCGCGCCGGCCAGGAAACCGACCCGCAGCACCCGGGCGGCCCGGCTGGCGGCGGCCTTGGTCTCCCGCAGCGCCCGGTCCCAGCCGTCCAGCAGCCCGGGCACCTCATCCGCCAGCGCCTGGCCCGCCTCGGTCAGCGTCATCCCGGCCCGGGACCGGCCGAACAGCCGCACCCCCAGCTGGCTCTCCAGCTGCTTGATCTGCTTGGTCAGCGCCGGCTGGGATACGAACAGCCGCTCCGCCGCACGGGTCAGGTTACCTTCTTCGGCCACGGCGGCGAAGTAGCGCAGCAGCCGCGTGTCCACATCCATGCCCTCAGGTTATGGAAGTGTGTATTGGACGCGCGGCGAGCACCCGCCCAGGCTTGCTCCTATGAAAGCCGCCTACGTGATCGTCACCATCGTCACGATCGCGGCCAACGCGTACGCCACCGTCGCCGACCTCACGCATGCCGGGTTCATCATGGCCACCATGGCGGAAGTACGCGTCCCGCGGTCCTGGCTACCGCCGCTCGCGGTCCTCAAGGCCGCCGGCGCGGCCGGCCTGCTGATCGGCCTGCTCGGCGTGCGCCCCCTCGGCATCGCCGCCGCGATCGGCCTCGTCGTGTTCTTCACCGGCGCCCTGGCCACGCACGTCCGCCACCGAGTCTTCCGCAACATCGCGTTCCCGGCCGCCTTCTTCGCCCTGGCCGCCGCCTCCGCCGTCCTCGCCCTCGCCACCAGGTAGCGCTAACTCATCCCTTTCGACGCGACAAACCCCTCGTCGGCTGCGGGGACGCCGCTCCCTGCGGGCTCCGGGTCCGAGGCCACCACCGGCCGCCCGGTCAGCAGTACCGCCGACACCGCGCCCGCTGCGACAAAGAACCCGATGATCAGCAATGTCGCGTGCCGGTACGACGCCACCGGATCCACCGCGGACACCCGGGACAAGATCGCCACCAGCCCCGCCACCCCGAGCACCGTCCCCACCTGCCGCGCCGTATTGAGGATCCCGCTCCCCGTCCCGAACCGCCCCGGTGTCAGCGACGCGCTCCCCGCCCCCAGCAGCGACGGGATGGTCAGCCCCACCCCCGCGCCGCCCAGCAGCTGCGCGGGCAGCAGATGGGTCGCGTAGTCCGGCGCCGCCTGGATCTGGGCCAGCCAGACCAACTGCGCCAGCCCGTTCACCAGGCACCCGATCGCCGCCACCCGCCCCGGCCCGCCCAAGATGCCCGCCAGCCGCGGCGCGACCAGCCGCGCGAACGGCAGCACCATCAGCGGCCCCGGCGCGATGGCCAGCCCCGCGTCCACCGCCGAGTAGCGCCACACCCCGGTCAGGAACTCCACCGCGCTGAGCACGAACGCCCCGAACCCCGCGTAGTACAAGATCGATGCCGCGAATGCCCCGCTGAACGTCCGCGACCGGAGCAGTTCCAGCTCGATGACGGGGGAGTGGTGCCGCCGCGACCGCCAGACCATGCCGTAACCGCAGGCCACCGAGCCGGCCAGCAGGCCCAGGAACCCGGCCGAACCCCAGCCCCAGCTCGGCGCCTCGACCAGCGCGTACGCGACCAGTCCCACCGACGCCGCCAGCAGCAGCGCCCCCACCACGTCCGGCCGCCCGCGCGAGGACGCGTCCCGGCTCTCCGGCACCACCCGGACGGCCAGCGCCACGGCCGCCACCCCGACCGGCACGTTGATCCAGAACACCCAGCGCCAGTTCACCTGGACCAGAGTGCCGCCGATCACCGGTCCGAGCGCCGCGCCCAGCGCGCCCAGCGCCGACCAGGTACCCAGCGCCTTCGCCCGGCCTTGCGCCGGCACGGCGGCCAGCAGCAGCGACAGCGACGCCGGCACCATCGCCCCCGCCCCCGCCGCCTGCACCACCCGGGCCGCGATCAGCAGTCCCACGCCCGGCGCCAGCCCGCACAGCACCGACCCGGCGGTGAACCCGGCCAGCCCGGCCACGAACAGCCGGCGCCGCCCGATCCGGTCCGCCCACCGCCCGGCGGGCACCAGCACCGCCGCGAACACGATCGTGTACCCGTTGAGCACCCAGGACAGCGAGCTCAGGCTGGTCCCCGGGTACTGCTTGGCGATGTACGGGAACGCCAGGTTGACGATGAACAGGTCCAGGCTGGACATGAATACCGCCAGCGCCAGCACGCCGACGATCGCGGTGACGCGCCGAGAATCGGAGTCCACCAAGCCCTCCTAGTGAAGTCTGAAACAGTGTAAGTCTGAAATCTGGACCCACCATAACCTAGTGCGTCCAGAAATCCAACTGATGAGGTAAAGTGAGCATGTGACTACCGAACCGCGACCCTGCTCGATCGCCCGCACGCTGGACATCGTGGGCGAGAAGTGGGCCCTGCTGGCCATCCGCGAGGTCTTCCTCGGCAACCGCAGGTTCGACGAGATGGTCCGCCAGACCGGGGCGCCGCGCGACACGCTAGCGTCCCGCCTGCGCACCCTGACCGGCGCCGGGATCCTCGAGCGCCGGCCGTATTCCGACCACCCGGCCCGCTTCGAGTACTACCTGACCGCCGCCGGCCGCGACCTGTATCCGGTCATCGTCACCCTGATGCGCTGGGGCGACCAGTACCTGGCCGACGAGGCCGGCCCGCCCCTGGTCGTCCAGCACCACTGCGGCCACCAGCTCACCGCCCAGGTCATCTGCCAGGCCTGCGGCGAACCCCTCAACCCCCGCCACACCAAGCCGCTCCTCGACACAGCAGCGCCCGCATCCTAGATAGCTCATCGCACGCCCTGCGAACCCCAAGATCCTCATGCGTCCCCACCGCCCCCTGGGTCCCGTCCGCGCCGCCCCTGCGTCCCGTCCGCGCCGATCCCGCCTCCCAACCGAATGAACCCCGGGTTTCACCTCGTCCTAGCGCGGTGGATGTCCAGGTTCACCACGTTAGCCATCGATGCGAATGGGACCGTGCTGCCCGCCTGCCGCATAAATGACCTGCCCCGTGATTAAGCTGGCATCTTCTGAGGCCAGAAACGCCACCACGGCCGCCACGTCGGCCGGCTCCCCGATCCTGCCCAGCGCGAACGCCGCGCCCGCGGCCGCCCGCTGCTCGGCCGTGAGGTACGCGAACGGGCCAGTGGCCGTGCTGCCCGGCGCCACCGCGTTGACCGTGATCCGGCTGCATCATCAGGAACGGAGCCCGGGCGTTGACGGCTATGAGCCGGTCGATGTCGGACAGCGCGGCCTGCGGCACCGCCCCCAGTGGGTGATCCCGGCGTTGTTGACCAGGATGTCCACCGCGCCGAATTCACCCGCCGCGGCGTCCATGACGGCCCCGGCGGCTGCCGGCTCGGCCAGGTCGGCCTTGACCGCGAGCACGCGTCGCCCCCTGCCGCTGACCTGGGCCGCCACCCGCTGCGCCGCGTCCTGGCCCGTGTTGTAGGTGAAGCTAACGTCCGCTCCCTCCGCGGCCAGCCGCCGCACGATCTCCGCTCCGATCCCGCGGCTGCCGCCCGTGACCAGCGCCGCCTTCCCGCCCAGCCGGTTCATGATGTCCATGACCCCTAGCGCCGCCGTCGAGGTAGCTGCCTCAGGTGATGCCGGGACCGGTGCGCGGCGGGATCATCGACCTGAGCAGGTCCAGCACCCCCGGGTTAGCGACGCCACGCCAGTCCGGGGCTAGCAGCCCCCACGGCTCCGGGTCACCCCAGTTGGACCGGTGCCGCCGGGCAACCGGGATCGTGCCCTTGGGCTGCGTCGGATTGAGCGCCCACCAGCACCAGTCCACGTCGTTCTCGGTGATCCAGGCCTCGAAGTTGCCCCACCACACCGCGGCGGCCGCGGGGCCGCCCGGGGCCGAGGGCGCCCGGCCGAAGCCGGCCAGCGACCGGGTGTCGTTGCCGAACTCGCCGATCCACAGCGGTGCGATCTGCTCGCCGAGCAGGTACCCGCCGTTGCGCCGCATCTGCTCCAGATACGCCTGCCGGGGCTGGCCCGCCGGGTGGAACCACGGGTAGTCGTGCATGCTGTAGACGACCTGGCCCGGACGTTCGAGCCGCACCGGGTGCCCGGCCACGCCGGTCAGGTCGGCCGCGTAGCCCAGGCCCTCGCAGACGATCAGCACATGCGGGCTGATCTCGTGAATGAGGTTCCCGATCGTGGTGTACATGGCCGCGATGTCGGTCTTGGGCCGGGTACCCCAGGTCGGGCTGAGCACCCGCCAGCCCGCCGTCGTCCGCCGCGGCTCGTTCATGATGTCCATGGCGGCGACGAGCGGGTTGGCCTGGTACCGCGCCGCGACGCCCTGCCAGGCCGCGAAGAACGTGCTGGCGGGCCAGCGGCGGTTGTACCACAGGCCGTTTTCGTCGTCGTCCGCGCAGCACCACCCGGGATCCAGGAGGTGGCAGTTCGGGATGACGATGAGGCCCTCGCCGGTCAGTGCCTGGACGCAGGCGTCGTAGACCTCCATCGGCGTCGCGCCGGCCAGATCGGGGTTGGCGGTCAGGTACTGACCGGGGACCGGCGCGGTCTGCTTGGTCATCCACAGGCTGAACGGCAACCGCACGCTGTTGAAGCCGAGCCCGGCGATCCGCCGCGCCAGCGACCGGCGATCCGTCCGGTCCAGCCCCGGCGCCACGCCGAGGTCCTCGTGAAAGCCGTACCAGTTCACGCCGGCCAGCCGGACCCGCTCGCCGTGCGCATCGACGATGAAGCGGCCGTTCACCGACAGCGGCATCGCGATGTCCAGCACCGTCACCTCCGGATCAGGCGCGGCCTGGGAACGGCACCTTGACCACCACGACCGCGATGTCATCGCGCGCCGGACCGCGCTGGAAGGCGAGAGCCCCGGCGACGACCGCGTCCGCTACCGCCTGCGCCGGCTGCCCCGCCGCACCCTCGGCCACCTCCGCGATCCCCGCTTCCCCGAAGAACGAACCTCCCTGGCGAGCCTCGCTCACCCCGTCGGTGTAGAGCACCACCATGTCACCCGGCCGCAGCAGGGCCGCGAACTCGCTGATCTGCGCGGTCTCGGCCATGCCCAGGAAACTGCCCGGATACCCGAGCGTTTCTGTGCTCCCGTCGGCGCGGCGGCACAGCGGCAGCGGATGCCCGCCGGTAGCCACCCTCAGGCGGTGACCTTCTGGCACCTCATCCAGCAGCAGGAACAGCACCGTCAAGAAGGTATCCGGGTAGCCGCTGACCAGGGCTTTATGCAGGCCCACCAGCACCGCGGCGGGCGCGGAAACGTGCAGCGCCTCGGCCCGGACGGTGTACCGGGCCAGCGCGGTCACGACCGCGGCCGATGCGCCCTTCCCGCACACGTCGCCCAGGACGATGCCCCACGTCTCCTGGCTCGTCCGGAACACGTCGTAGAAGTCGCCGCCGACCTCGCTGCCGTCGCCCGCCGGACGGTACGCGCCGCCGACATCCAGGCCGGGCACGGCGACGATATCCGGGGGCAGGAAAGACCGCTGCAGCGTCTCGGCCAGGACCCGGGCCCGCGCTTCGGATTCCTCGGCCCGGCGCCGGGCCGCCACCAGCTCCCGTTCATAGGCGAGTCTTTCACTGGCGTCGAACATGACCGCCCGGATGACCTGGGGCTGACCGTCGTCGTCCCGCTTGAGCAGCGCGTTTACCAGCATGGGCAGGCGCAGGCCCGAGACGCCGATCAACTCGACGGCTATCTCCCTGAGCATGCCCTGCATGAACAGCATCGGGGCCGCGTGGGTCTCGTAGAAGATGCGGTCGCCTACGGTCAGCAGATCCTGGAACCGGCGCTGGCCTACCAGCTTGTCCCGGTCATAGCCGGTCCAGGTCAAGAAGGTGGCGTTGGCCTTGATGATGGTGCCGTCCGGCAGGGCCGACAGGTAGCCGCAGGGCGCGTTGTCGTACAGTTCGGCCGGGTCGTCCTCAGCCAGGGCCGAGTAGAACGCGGCCGTAGCGTCATCGTCGGATACCGGGGTCACCTAGACGCCAGGGCCAGGGCTCTTGTTCAAGAAGGCCGCGATCGCGGCCACGGTCTCCGCGGGAGCGGACAGATTCGGGCAATGACCGGTAGCCGTCAGCCTGGTCAGCGTGCTTCCCGGGATCTGGGCGTGAACGTACTCACCGACGCAGTCGGGTGCGATCGGGTCGTCGGAGCACTGCAGCACCAGCGTCGGCAGCTTGACCCGGGCCAGATCGGACCGGTTGTCGGAAAGGAACGTGGCCCGCGCGAACCGCTTCTGGATCTCCGGGTCGGTCCGGCAGAAGCTGGCGGTGAGTTCCGCGCCGAGCTCGGGCCGGTCAGGATTGCCCATGATCACCGGGGCCATGGAGCTGGACCAGCCGAGGTAGTTGCTCTCCAGAGACACGAGCAGGTCCTCGATGTCCGGCTCGCTGAAGCCGCCCAGGTAACCGTCGTCGTCGATATACCGCGGCGACGGAGCCACCAGCACCAACGCGGCGAACCGGTCCGGCTCCCTGGCCGCGGCGAGCACCCCGATCATCGCGCTCACCGAATGACCCACGAAGATCACGTCATGCAGGTCCAGAGCCCGGACCACCTCGAGGACGTCCGTGGCATAGCCGTCCAGGCTGCCGTACCGCTGCGGGTCATACGCCGACAGATCCGAACCCCCGGCCCCGACGAAGTCGAACACGATCGTCCGGTACTGTCCCTCGAACGCCGGCGCCACGAATCTCCACATGTTCTGGTCGCACCCGTACCCGTGGGCGAAAACGATCGGCTGACCATCCGCCCGGCCGCTAGCCGTAACGTTGTTTCTGGTCAGGACGTCGATACCCACGCGAACCAGCATAGGCCGGTCACCCCTACCCGCTGACCGGCGAAGCACAGGCGCTGCCGGACGAGCGCCGCGGTGCACAATGGGCTGGTGATCGAGGTCGAGCCCGGCCGTTTCGAGGAGATGGTCGCCGCCGCGCTGGACGGGCTGCCTCCCGAACTCGGCCGGCTGATGCGCAACGTGGCGGTGACGGTCGAGCACAACCCGGGGCCGCCCGGCCTGCTCGGCCTCTACCAGGGCATCCCGCTTACCAGCCGCACGTCGCAGTACGCCGGGGTCCTGCCCGACCGCATCACCATCTACCGCCTGGCAATCTGCGCCATCTGCCGCACCGAAGCTGAGGTCGCCGACCAGGTCCGCCGGACCGTCATCCACGAGATCGCCCATCATTTCGGCATCGACGACGACCGCCTCCGCGAACTCGGCTGGTTACCCACACCCAGGTGGCGTCTGCGGCCTGTGAGTGCCGGATGTATCGTAGGGCCGTCTCGTCCCCATTCCCGGTCCCGCTGGAGGCTCGCGATGCGTTTCACCAAGCTCGGGCACTCGTGCGTCAGGCTGGAGAAGAACGGCACCGTCCTGGTCATCGACCCGGGCTCGTTCTCCGACGCACCCGCGGCGCTCGACGGGGCCGCGGCGGTACTGGTCACCCACGAACACCCGGACCACCTCGACGCCGACGCGATCCGCGCCGCGATGTCCAGCGACCCCGGCGTAACCCTGTGGGCCAACCAGTCGATCTGCGCGCAGTTTCCCGAGTTCGGCGACCGGGTGCACGAGGTCCAGCACGGTGACGCGCTCGAGGTCGCCGGTTTCGACGTGCACGTCTACGGCGTGGATCACGCGCTCATCCACCAAGACATCCCGCTGGTGATCAACACCGGTTTCCTGGTCGACGGCGAGTTGTTCCATCCCGGCGACTCGTTCACCATCCCCGAAGATCCCGTCACCACGCTCCTGGTCCCGATCAGCGCCCCGTGGCTGAAGGCGGGGGAGATGATCGACTATTTCCGTGCCGTCGCACCCGCCCGCGGCTACGCCATCCACGACGCGATTCTCAACGACAACGGTCTGGCCCTGTTCACCCGGATGCTGTCCGTCGCCGCGGCTCCCAGCGGCGTACCGGTCGCCCGCCTCGAACCCGGCACCACCCTGGAGCTGTAACCCCGGTAGACCGGCCGGCGACTCGTCTCTGACGCGAGCACGTCACCGATCCCCGTCCGATAGGCTACCTATCGTGATGATCTGCTCCCTTTGCGCGATCAGGCCGTCTGCGCCGCTGCAGTGAGGCCCAGTGGGAATCGACCGCCCCGATGACGCTGACGTTCGCTCAGACAAGTCCGGCGACCACCCTTCCGCGCCAGGTAACGATGGCCAGCAGCCCGGCATAACTCACGTCGAGACGCGGTACCGCGAGGAGTACTACTCCGCCCGCACCCAGGTCGCCCAGGAAGAACGGACCCAGAATCGCCAGCAAGCAACTCAAGCGGAAACCTGGACCGAGACCGCGAACCTGGCCCGCTGGATGTGGGGCGAATACCACCGCCGGTGGCCTCCCGAAGAGCGTCCCCAAGCGGACCGATCCACCGACCCCCCAGGCTCGTGGCGCAGCGACAGCAACAGATACCTGGACAGCTCCACCAACGCCCGGATCGAAGCCGAATGCGCCCGTATCGTAGAACGCGAACAGCAAAAGATCTCCCCAGCGATGCGCGATATCGAGAGCCAAGACCCGGATCGTCACCTTGCTGGCTTCCGGCACCGCCTCAAAGAGGGTGACCGAATCAAAGAGAAGGTCTACGACGATCAATGGATTTCTGGCCGCTCGCCAAACGAGGCTATTTCGCTTCATTCCTGACGCGATCCGATACACCTTCCAGTACGAGGAGGCTCAGCTATACTCAGGGCGTCCACGCAGATATCGTACGCCTAAAGAGAGCAGAGGCTTTATGCTTGAGAAGCTCAAGAATTCTTGGTCAGATGACCAATACAAGGGAATCAACAGCCAGTGGATCGAGCCGGCTACTGGCCAGCGCTTCGAAGTGCAGTTTCATACCCGAATCAGCTTCGAAGCAAAGCAGATCACTCATAGTTCCTACGAACGGCTGCGCTACGCACCAGACTGATGCATTCGAGGAGATGGTGCTGCGAAGCCTTCCAGCGGAAGAGTTGCCACCGGGTGCCAATTCCGCCCGGTGCTGCCGATATTCCCGACTACCCGGAGAGAGAGCAAGGTGCCAGATAAGATCATTTACTACGCTGTCGTCAATGATTTGAGTAGCCGCGAGCAGCCTGCGGGTGTTCTCCGGCGCATCTATTTCGAGGATGGCGGCAGGCGTGACGAGGCATTCACGCCGGAATCTCGTCTGGGAACGCAGCCGCACTCCTGGTTTCCGCCGAGCGCGGCGACCTGCAGAACGAGTTCATCGAGATCACCGAGGACGAAGCGAACCAGATTGTCGACCGCATCCGCGCCACCGTCACCGGCGCCAGCAATAGCTAGCCGCCGCTCCGTAAATCAGCACGCCAAAGCGCAACAGACCCACCATCTCCCTCAGCCACACGCAAGAATTCCGCCGACCCATGTGAATGTGGCACCCTAACGTTTCTATCCATCAGGGTGCCACTTTCATCGGTTCCCAGCCGTGCCCCAAACCGGAAGCCAACCCCAGCAAACCGCCGACGACGGTTATCCCGCAGCGAGCAGGTCGTCGATGGCAGCGACCGCCACGACGTCCCGGGCCATGCCAGCGAGCTTTGGATCCACCGTGACCAGGGCGTCCGCCTGCAACCGCGTGACCGCGAGGTACTCGGCGTCCCTGAGTGAATCCCAGTCGTGCTGACGTGCGAACCGCCACGCGGTGCGGCGCGACACCCGATCACCGAGCAACCGCATCTTCATCTCGGTCATCCGTTCGTGTGTTTCCAGGGCCGCGGCTTCGTCGCGCTTACCGGCACGGACGTCGCGCAACAACAACTCCAGCGCCTCCGACCGGATTGAGTTCGGCGCGACCAACTGGTGGCCCGGATCGACGTGCACCCCGGTGTCCACGAGGTGGAGCAAGGTCGGCGCGTCGATCACATAGCGAGTCATGGACCGCAGCCTAGCCACGCCCGATTGACGAACAGCGCCTTGTTGAACGACCGCCTGGACCAGCAGCGGGTTGACCGAAGATACGCCGCCACCGTCGAGGTCACCACGATGAGCCCGACGACGAACGCCACCTGCATCCGGCTACGGCCGGAACAGCGGCGATGACCCGCCGCGCCGTGTCCCGCCCCGCCGTGACGGCAGGAGCGCGTTCTCGCGTCACCATAAGCCGAACCACCCTAAGACCGCAAAGGCCTCAGGCCGCGGGCCGAACCCTACCCCTCGGAACCCAGCGCCCGGAGCTCACCGCGGACTACCGCGCCGTCCTCCATCCGGACGGACACGAACCCGCCGAACCCGGCCGCCTCCAGCCGCTTGATTTGCGCCCCGAACTTCCCGCTCCGCCGCACCATCTCCACCACGCGGCCCTCACCAACGACAGAGCGCAGCTCCCGCGCCACAGCAAGCGCGTCCGCCACCGGAACGTCCGCCTCGGCCAGCACCGCGACCGCGTCCCGCGACGGCGGCAACGCCAGCAGGTCCACGATCCGCTCGAACCCGAGGGAGAACCCGCAGGCCGGCACGTCGTGCCCGAGCGACTTCCCGATCAGCTTGTCGTACCGCCCTCCGCCCGCCAGCGAGAAGCTCACCCCCGGCTTGACGATCTCGAACACCTGCCCGGTGTAGTACCCCATCCCGCGCACCAGCGTCGGATCGAACTCCCAGCGAACCCCGGGCAGCCGGTCAAGACACGAAGCGACCACCACCAGGTCCTCGATCACCGGCGCCGAAAGCCCCGGCACCGCCTCGGCCAGCGCGCCCGCCAGCTTTTCCGTCGACAGGCCCTCCAGCCCCCGGATCTTCTCCTCGACGCTGGCCACCTGATCAGCAGAAAGCCCCAGCGAAGCAAGCTCAGCCCGGACCCCGTCCCAGCCGATCTTGTCCAGCTTGTCCAGCGTGATGAAGAACGCGCCCTGCGACGACAAGGGCACCCCGGTATCGGCAGCCAGCGCCGACCAGAACCGCCGGTCCGACAGCCGGACCGTGGTATCGGACAGCCCGATCGCGGCCAGCGCCTCGCAAGTCGCCTCGATCAGCTCCGCCTCGGCCAGCACGGACGGCTCGCCGATCATGTCGATGTCGCACTGGTAGAACTGCCGGTAGCGGCCCTTCTGCGGCCGCTCCGCCCGCCACACCGGCCCCACCTGCAGCGCCCGGAACGGCGTCGGCAAGGCCGCCTGATTGTGACCGTAGAACCTGGTCAGCGGCACCGTGAGGTCGTACCGCAGCCCGAGGTCGACCAGATCCCGCACCGGAGTGTCAGCCGGAACGACCGAAGGCAGCCCGCGCCGCAGCACCTGGTAGACGAGCTTCTCGTTGTCCGCCCCGTCCCCGCTCTGCAGCCGGCTGATGTCCTCCAGCGCCGGGGTCTCGATCCGCTGGTACCCGAACCGCCGGTACACCGCCACGATCGACTCGAGCACATGGTCACGGACCGAGACGTCGGCGGGCAGCAGGTCCCGCATTCCCCGGGCCGGACTGTTGTCGATCTTCATGGCACCTTTC
This sequence comes from uncultured Actinomycetes bacterium, assembly GCA_963822765.1. Taxonomy (GTDB): domain Bacteria; phylum Actinomycetota; class Actinomycetes; order Streptosporangiales; family Streptosporangiaceae; genus Palsa-504. The sequence continues at coordinate 71,053 of CAWGJL010000039.1, forward strand.
CCAGATCTCTTAAGACCTTTTTATCCGAACGGAGCGTGGTTCTTCCCCCGCGCCAAGTATCAGCGCTCCCACCTGGAAACCGAGCACCACGGCCAGCACCGCGGGCATCAGCACGTCCCGTACCCCGGGTACCCAGTCCGAGGCCAGGCTGCTCGCGCTGACCCCGCCCAGCGTCCCGTACAGGACGGCGCCCGCGGCGGGCCAGCTGACCAGCCCGGCGCGCTTGGAGACCAGGACCATGTGCTGGTGGGAGCCCAGGTGCAGGGGGATGCGCGCATCCGGAGGCAAGATGACGGCAGCGTACCCGGACGCCGCGATCATCATCGCCAGGAGCACCCCGCCGACCGCCAGCGCCGCGACCACCCTGCTACGGTAAAGGCCGCAACCAAGTCGGGCAACCGGAGGGGAAGGAACACCATGCCGGATTGGATGGACGAGGCGAAGAATCTCGCCGGCGAGCACGCCGACGTCGTGGACAAGGGCCTGGACGAGGCCGAGCAGTCCGCCAAGGACAAGACCGGCGGCAAGTTCGACAGCCAGATCGAGGGCGCCGAGAACCAGGCCGAGGGCTTCCTGGGCACGGACCAGCAGGGCAACCAGAACTAGCCGAACCCGCACAGACCTCGGGGCGCCGCGAATGCGGCGCCCCGGCACGTTTTCTGGGTGTGTTAGTCGTTGGCGGTCTCGTCGTCGACGCGGGCGTCGGCCGCGTTCTTCTTGACCGACTCGATGCCGTTCAGCGCGGCTTCCTTGCTGTTATAGGCCTCGCTGGTCGCGATGATCTGCCCGTTTGCCGCGTGCAGGTTGAAGTGGAACTTACCCGAGCTGCCCTTCTTGAGGACAAACTTCCCGGCCATAACATCTCCCTCCCGTACTGACAACGCCGTCGTTGGCGCGACCAACACTAACGGCGCCGCCCACCCCCGGCAAGCGCCGATCCCGCAGGCCAGCGCGCCGGTCTAGGCTGGGACGGTGCCCGACTCGCTGACCTCCTCTCCCGTCTGACCGGCGGCGGAGAAGTACGGCATGCGGGTCATCGAGCTGTCCAACCATCCCGGCGACATGCTCCATGACCTGTCGCTGCGGCGGCAGGCGGGCCAGCGCCGCGCCCAGGCCCGGTACGAGGACGCGCTCATCCAGCACCAGGCCCGCGTCCAGACCATCCGGGTCCAGCGCGACCGCGCCCGCCAGAACCACCACTGGCTGACCTGGCTGCGCCTCATATTCGCAGTCTGGACCCAGCGAAAGCCGCCCAAGCCGGCCGGACCGCAGGGGAACGACACCGACACCGAGGAAAAGATCCGGGCCGGCATCGCGGGGGAGCAGCTGGTCGCCACCGAGCTCGGCCGCGCGCTCGATGCCGACTGGACCCTGCTGCGCGGCTACCGCAACCGCCGCGGCGAGATCGACCACCTGCTCCTGGGTCCCAAGGGCCTGTTCGCCATCGAGGTGAAGAACATCAACGCCACCGTGTCCATCGACGGTGACCGCTGGCGGGCCGACAAGTACGACAACTACGGGAACCTGGTCGAGCAGCGCGAGGTCGCCGACCGCAAGGGCCGCTCGCCGAGCGAGCAGCTCAACGAGCCCGCCGCCGAGCTGGAGCGGTTCCTGCGCGAACGCGGCCAGCGGGTCACCGTCCAGCGGGTGGTAGTCCTCGCCCACAAAAGGTCCCGGATCGGCCCCTGCCGCCACCCCACCGTCCACGTCGGCACCTCCACCAGCTACGTGCTGAGCCTGGTCCACGATTCAAACCAAGAGCTGGACGAGCGGCACCGCGCCGAGGCCGAACGCCTGATCCGCCGCGACCACGACTTCAACGAGCGCCGCCGCCGGTAGCCTGGGGGACCGTGACGAACGGCCATCCCCTCCGCCTCTACAACTCCCTCGGCCGTGCCGTGGAGGACTTCGTCCCGTCCGGCGACGTGACCGGCATGTACAGCTGCGGCCCGACCGTGTACGCCTACCAGCACCTGGGCAACATGCGCGCCTACGTGTTCGCCAACACGGTCCGGCGCGCGCTGCGCTGGAAGGGCATCACGGTCAGGCACGTGGTCAACATCACCGATGTGGGGCACGCGGTCTCCGACGCCGACACCGGCGAGGACAAGATGGAGGTGGCCGCGGCCCGGGAACGGCGTTCGGTGCTGGAGATCGCCGAGTACTACACCCGGGTGTTCTTCGAGGACCTCAACGCGCTGAACGTCCTGCCCGCCGCGGAGTACCCCCGGGCCAGCGCCTACGTCCCGCAGATGATCGAATTCGCAAAAACCCTGGAAGAACGCGGCTACACCTACCGCCTGCCGTCGGGCCTGTACTTCGACACCGCCAGGGATCCCCGCTACGGCGAGCTGTCCCGGCTGCACGCCGAGGGCCAGCGCGAGGCCGCCCGGGTCGAGCAGGTAAAGGGCCGCAGAAACAAGACCGACTTCGCGCTGTGGCGCGCCGAGGAGGCGGGCCGGAGAAGGGTGCTGCGCTGGGACTCCCCGTGGGGCTGGGGCACGCCCGGCTGGCACCTGGAGTGCTCGGTGATGAGCATCGCGCTGCTCGGCCCGCACTTCGACATCCACACCGGCGGGATCGACCACCGCGAACTGCACCACGTGAACGAGATCGCGCAGAGCGAGGCGTTCCTGGCCGGCGGCCAGGGATGGACGCCGCCGTGGGTCCGGTACTGGCTGCACAACGAGTTCCTGCAGCTGGGCGGGGCGAAGATGGCCAAGTCCGCGGGCGGCGCGCCGCGGCTGGCCGACCTGACCGAGGCCGGGTACCACCCGGCGGCGTTCCGGCTGTTCCTGCTCGGCGGCCACTATCGCAGCCAGCTCGACTTCACCACCGCCGCCCTCGACGCCGCCCAGGCCACCCTCAGACGCCTGACCGCGCGGGTCCAGCCGCTCCGCCCCCTCCCCGCCATCGAGACCCTGAGCGAAGCCGAAGCGAGCACCACCGACGACCCGGCCGCCGCCCGCGCCCTGGACCTCATCGACGCCGCCATCTCGGCCGACTTCAACACCGCGAAGCTGCTGGCCGCGCTCCAGGATGCCGTGCGCGACCCGGAGATCACCCCGGACGGCCTGCGAACCGTCACCGCCGCCGCCGACGCGCTGCTCGGCCTGGGCCTGGCCACCCTCGACCCGGCCGACCTAGACCAGCGCGCCGCGGCCCCGGACCTCACCGAGGACGAACGGCACGACATCGACCAGCTCGTCGCCGACCGTACTCAGGCCCGCAAGGAACGCGACTGGGCCCGCGCCGACCAGATCCGCGCCGAACTCGACGCCCGCGGCGTCCACGTCACCGACACCCCCGAAGGCCCCTCCTGGCAGCTCCGCTGATCCGCCACACCCGCTACACCCGCTACACCCGCCGGCTGTGACCCCATCGCCGATAACTGTTGGCCGGGACGGCCCCGCGTCGCGCAGGATAAACCGATGCCGAAGACCCCGTCCCGGGCGACACTGAGCGCCAGCTCCACGAAGCTGCGCACCACCGGCCGCTCGTCGCCCTCGCGCCACGCCACGCACAGCGACGTGAGCGGCACCCCCTTGCCCGGCACGAAGACCAGGCCCGGCCGGGCGTTGAATTCCTCCGACGACGCCGGGCACAAGCAGATCCCGTGACCGGCCACCACGTGCTCGCGCCACTCGTCGATGGTCCGGGCCTCCGCCCCGATGACCGGGACGTCCCCGCCCGGACGCGGGCTGACCAGCCACTCGTCCCGCCAGCGCAACGGGGCGCACCCGTCCACGGCCGGAGCCGCCGCCACCCACGGCAGCCCGGCCACGTCAGCCAGCTCCAGCATGTCCCGGCCGGCCAGCGGATGATCCGCGGGCAGCACGAACACCCGTGGCTCCTCCTCGACGACCTCCAGCGTGATCCCCGGGGCGTCCACCGGCGGCCTGATCAGCGCCACGTCGGTCCCGTGGTCGAGCAGCCCCGCCGCCGGCGCGGTCAGGTCATACGTCACCAGCTCCGGCTCCACCGCCGGATACGCGGCGGCGAACGCGGCCAGCAGCCGGGTCCGCATGTCCCCGGCCGCCGCCACGCTCGACCCGATGCGAAGCCGCCCGGAAACCGAAGCCGCGGCGTGCAACGCCGCCGCCACCCCGCGCTCCAGCCCGGCCAGCGTGGCCCGCGCGGAATCCAGGAACGCCGCGCCGGCCGGGGTCAGCACCACGCCGCGGCTGGTCCGCCGCAGCAGCACCGCCCCGACCGCCTCTTCCAGCTGCCGGATCTGGGTGGACAGCACCTGCTGCGCGACGTGCACGCGCCGCGCGCCGGCGCTGAAGCTCGCCTCCTCGGCGACCGCGACGAAGTACCGCAGATGCCGCAGTTCGATGTTCATCGAGAGCGCAACCCCAACCGCCACACGATCACAGCAACCGTGGACACAATAGCCCCCAGGGAGGCCTGACAAAACATGAGCGAAAACGAAGCCGGGGGCCGGCTCGCCCAGGTAATTGCCACGCGCGGCGGGCTCGCCCCGCCCGAGGCCCCGTTGGTGATCGAGCACCGCGAGGCGCTGTACTACATGCTGTGCGAGGCCGCCGAGCTCGAGCACGGCATCATGTGCCAGTACCTGTACGCCGCGTTCTCGCTGAAGCAGTCCGAAGCCGAAGGCCTGACCGCCGAAGAGCTGGAAGCGGTCCAGCGCTGGCGCCAGCGCATCAGCCACGTGGCCACGCAGGAGATGCTGCACCTGTCCCTGGTGCAGAACCTGCTGTCCGCCATCGGCGGCGCCCCGCACCTGTCCCGGCCGAACTTCCCGCACCCGGCCAGCCACTACCCGGCCGGCGTGCACCTGGCGCTGCTGCCATTCGGCGAGCCCGCGCTCCAGCACTTCATGTTCCTGGAGCGCCCGGAGGGCATGGACCTCAACGACGCGGAGGGGATGGCCGCCTTCGGCCGCGCGACCCCGGCCATGCAGCTCGGCGAGATCGTGCCCCGCAGCCAGGACTTCAAGACCGTCGGGCACCTGTACCGGTCCATCGAGGCCGGGTTCGCGCACCTGGCCGACAAGCTCGGCGAGCGGCGGCTGTTCGTCGGCCCGCCCCGAGCCCAGGCCACCCAGCAGTACTTCGGCTGGCCCGAGTTGATCGCGGTGACCGACACGACCAGCGCGCAAAAAGCCATCGACGAGATCCTCGAGCAGGGCGAGGGCCCGCGCGGGAACTGGAGGGACGCGCACTTCGGCCAGTTCGTCGAGATCCTCGACGAGTACACCCAGCTCCGCGAGGCCAACCCGGCCTTCGACCCGGTCCGCCCGGTGGTCACGGTCAACGTCAGGCCCAGCGAGCGCGACACCGGGGTCCCGCTGGTCACCGACCCGCTGACCAGGCAGGTCATGGACCTGTTCAACGTCAGCTACGAGGCCCTGCTGCTCATGCTGCAGCGCTTCTTCGCGCACACCGAAGAGACCGACGCCCAGCTCAAGGCCCTGGCCGACGCCACCGTCAACCTCATGTTCCAGGGCCATCAAGCCGCTCGGCGACCTGGTCACCACGCTCCCGGCCGGCTCGGAGTACCCGGCCCGCACGGCCGGCCCCAGCTTCGAGCTGTTCTACGAGTCCGACACTGTGCTGCCGCACCGCGAAGCCGCCTGGATCCTGATCACCGAGCGCCTCCGCCAGGCCGCCGACTTCTGCGAGCCCGGCGGCCCTTGCGCCCCCGCCGTCACGGACGGCCTGGCCGCGGTCCGGTCCAGCCTGAACGAGATCGCCGGATCCCTCGAGGCCCACCTCCCGGCCCGCGACGTTAAGACCGAAACCCCGGCTCCGGCGCAGACCGTAGCCGACCTCCTGGCCCGCGCCGACGATTTTTACCGAACGGGCCACCCTTTCACCGGCCACGCCAACGAATTGCTGTCCAACCTGGGCGACCTGATCCGCTCGACCTACCCGGTCGTCCTAGCCAGCCGGGACCACCCCCCGACCCTAGCCCGCCTGGTCAACAGCGTCCTCCGCCCCCTAACCGAAGCCCTCCCCGCCGACACCCCCACACCCTCAACAGCCCCCAGCCCCGCAGCCTCCGCGGCACCCCACAGCCACCCCCACCTCACAAACCCCAGACGCCCCCGAGGTCCCGCCCGCCTCGGACGCCCCTGGCGCGCTGTGGGACGCGGCTCTGCTCGCCACCCGGCTGCGCGCCCGGTTCGGCCGGTCCGCGCCGCCCGGCCTGCTCGAGGCGACCGCCGCCCTGCAGGACCTGGCCGTCAACGAGGTCCCGCCCAGCGAACGCGCCGCGCGGCTCGCCGCCCTGGCCGACCAGCTGGGAAACCTGCCGCCCGGCATCATTACCGCCAAGAACGGCCCCTACCTGGTCACCAACGTCGCGGCCGTGCGGACCCCGCTCGGCGAGCGGCTCACCCTGGCCCCGCAGGTCGCGCTGTGCCGGTGCGGCGCCTCGGCGACCAAGCCGTTCTGCGACGGAACGCACGCGACCAGCGGCTTCACCGACGACAAGGACCCCAAGCGGGTGCCCGACCAGCGCGACACCTACCCGGGGGAGCAGGTCACGATCTTCGACAACCGGGGCATCTGCCAGCACTCCGGGCTGTGCACCGACCGGCTGGCCACGGCGTTCCGGACCAAGGAGGAGCCGTTCGTCGCGCCCAGCGGCGCCCGGATGGACGAGCTGGTCCGGGCCGTCCGGGACTGCCCGTCCGGCGCGCTGAGCCTGGCCTTCGACCAGGTCGAGGCCCGGGACCTGGTCGACTGGCACGGGACCCGCGAGCAGGCCATCGAGATCACCCAGGACGGCCCGTACCGGGTGACCGGCAGCCTGCCGCTCACCGACGCGGCCGGCGCCGACGTGCCCCGGGCCGCCGGCTCGTCCCGCGAGCACTACGCGCTCTGCCGCTGCGGTCACTCGCAGAACAAGCCGTTCTGCAGTGGCATGCACTGGTACATCGATTTCCGCGACCCGGTGCGCCGGGCCGGTGCCGAGCCGACCCTGTTCGAGTGGGCCGGCGGCCTGCCCGCACTGACCCGGATGACCCGCATGCTCTATGAACGGCACGTCCCCGCCGACGACCTGCTCGCCCCGGTCTTCGCCACCATGGGGCCGGACCTTCCGCAGCGCGAGGCGTCCGTCTTCGCCGCCGCGTTCGGCGGGCCAGCGGCCGCCGACCAGACCACCGGACGGCCGCAGCTCACCGAGGAGCAGCGCGCCCGCTGGGTCGCGCTGGCCCTGCGGGCCGCCGACGAGACCATGCTCCCCGCCGACCCGCAGTTCCGCGGTGCGCTCACCTCCTTCCTGGAGTGGACGTCCCGGATCACCGATGCACCGCCGCCCGCCTGGGACTGGGGCCCCGCCGGGCCGCCCGCCGAGGAGCCCGCGCAGACTAGTAGCGCTGACGATCAGGAGGCGATCCCGTTGCCCGGACCCGATGAGACGGTGAGCTTCGAGGCGAACATCAAGCCGCTGTTCCGCGAGCACGACCGTCAATCGATGGAGTTCGCGTTCGACCTGTGGTCCCGCGACGACGTGCAGGCCCACGCCGCCGAGATCCTCGACCAGGTCAGCCGGGGCACCATGCCCTGTGACGGCGCCTGGCCCGCCAACCGGGTCGAGGTGTTCACGCGCTGGACCGAATCCGGCTTCCAGCCGTAGTGGCGATAACGACCTCGTACTGGCCTGCCGACCAGTCGGCGCGGGTCGAGCCGACCACGATGGGCGGGGTCCTGCGGGCCGCGGCCGCCGCGGCGCCGGACCAGCGGCCATGGTGGCGGGCGTGCCCGATCCGGGCGCGCGCGGCGCTGAAACCGCCGCCCCGGACGCGAGTGCGTCCGGGGCGGCGGTTGAAGGTCAACCGGCTAGCTGACTAGCCGTGCTTCCTGATTAACCTCGGCCCTGGCTGAGCAGGTTGATCAGGTTAGCGGCGTTGGGCGAGCCAAGCCCCGTAGTGGGGTCCCAGCCCGGGCCGGCCGAGTAACCCGGAATGTTGCCGTCTCCATCCCAGACGTTGTTCCCGCTGGTGACGTCGTGGAAGGCGGAGAAGCCGGCGATGGAGGCCCCGATGACGTACAGCGTCGGGTTCAGGAAGCCGAGCCGGTGGCCGGCCGCCTGGTCGGCCAGCGCCGTGATCGCCGCCCACTGCGGCGAGCCGGAACTGGTGCCCGCGAAGATGAAGAACGCACCCGCGCCGCCAGCCGGCCATGGTGGCGGGGGTGCCCGATCCGGACGCGCGCCGGCGCTGGACCTACGCCGAGCTCCTGGCCGAGGCCGAGCAGGCGGCGCGCGCCCTGACCACGCGTTCGGCCCCGGCGAGCGGGTCGCGGTGTGGGCGCCCAACCTGCCCGAATGGGTGATCCTGGAGTACGCCGCGGCTGGCCGGGCTGGTGCTGGTCACCGTCAACCCGGCCTACCGGCCGTCCGAGCTGGCCTACGTGCTGAACAGTCGGCGCGGCCGGCATCTTCCTGGTCCCGGAGTACCGCAGCCCGATGGCGGTTCCGGAGGAGATCCGGCCGGACGTGCCCGCGTTGCGGGAGGTGGTCTAGTTCACCGCTGGGCGGATTCCTGGCCGCCGCGCCGGACCAGGCCGTCACTGCCCGACGTGCAGCCCGACGACGTCGCGCAGATCCAGTACACCTCCGGCACCACCGGTTTCCCCAAGGGCGCCGAGCTGCATCACCGCGGGCTGACCAACAACACCCGCTTCTACGCCGAGCGGATCGGCCTGCAGGCCGGCGAGGTGCTGGTGAACCCGATGCCGCTGTTCCACACGGCCGGCTGCGGCATGGACGAACTGGGAGCTGCGCAGCGCCTGGCCGTGCACGTCCCGGTGCTGGCCTGGCGACCTGGCCCTGGCGCCGAGCTGCTCGAGGCCGAGCGGGCCGCGGTCTTCGGCAGCACCGCGCCGACCATGATGATTGCCCTGCTCGGCATCCCGTACTTGAGCGCCGAGATGTCGGCGTCCGGGTCGCGTCTTGGCGGCGCGAGGTCCCGCGATGGTCCGCCGGGTGGAGAGCGATCGGCGTCCGGTTCAGCAGCGTGTCGGGAGCGACCGAGTGCTCGCCGCTGCTCACCTGGTCGGCCCGATGCCTCGGCGAGGACCGGGCGGAAGGCTGGGCACGCCGCTGCCGCAGACCGAGATCAAGATGCCGACCCGGCCACCGGCGCGCCGGTGCCGACCGGGCAGCGGGCCAGGTGCGCCCGCGGGTACTGGTCATGCGCGGCTACCACGACGCCCCCGAGGCCACCGCGGCCGCGATCGACGCCGAGGGCTGGTACCACACCGGGGACCTGGCCTCCATCGACGGCCGGGGCTACCTGCGCATCGAGGGCCGGCTCAAGGACATGATCATCCGTGGCGGGGAGAACATCTACCCCCGCGAGATCGAAGACGCGCTGTTCGCGCACCCGGGCGTCGCTGAGGCGATGGTCTCGGCGTCCGGACGAGACCTGGGGCGAGGTGATCGCCGCATTCGTCCGCCCGGTCCCGGTCAGCCCGCGCCGGCCCGGAGGAACTGCGGGCGCACTGCCGGGAGCAGCTGGCCCCGTTCAAGACGCCTCTGCACTGGGTGTTCGTGGACGCCTCCCACCACGGCGTCCGGCAAGATCCAGAAGTACAAGCTCCGCGAGAGCCTACCGGCCCGCTCGCGGCGCCCCCTAGCTAGCTAACCGCCCGCCCCGCGCGGTCAGCGGATCCCCGCCAGCGCTCCATAGAGGAATGCCGCTGAGCATGCTGGTCGCGGTCAGGCCCGCAGGCATCGAAACAGGACTTCAGTCACGCTGGTACCGCCAGCACCGAAGTCCAGGTGCTCCGAACCGGCCGGATCCGAATGAACCCCGGGTTTCCCCTCGTTCTAGCGAAGTGAACCCCGGGGTTCATCTCGTTCAGCGCCGGGCTGAACTTCGCGATCATGGAAACAAGGCCGCCCCGGACACAGTGCATCCTTAAACCAGGTGAGTCCACTGAGATCGGACAGATCACCATGGTTTAACAGGACTATGTATGCCGAGCCGTGACTATCCCGATTTACACCCTTGGATCGGCCCACGACCTGGGGTTTTGGACCGCGCACGTGGCTAGACATGCCGATGCCCGGCCGCCGGCAAAAGCCGGGCGGCCGGGCATCGTGCTGAAGGTAAACCTCAGCGGGAGAACGGGTTGAACTGGATGTCGCGGTACAGCGTGACCAAAGGCTTGTCGCCGCTGCCGTGGCGCGATACCCCCGCCCACGGCGTGCACCGCCGGGGAGAACGAGGGCACGGTCAGGGCGGTATAGACCGGGGCATCGGAACCCGGGCTCGCCGAGTCGGCGGTCTCCAGGATGGTCACGGCCTGGCTCGCCAGGTCCTGGCACTTGGCCTGAATCTGGGTCAGGCTGAGGCCGGAATTCGGCAGGGCCAGGAATTGCGACCGCAGGTTATCCAGGTCGCTGGTCTGCTGTTGGCTCAGCAGATCACCGAGGCTCAGCGGCTGCGCGGTGTCGGTGGCGACTACCACCTGGTACGCATCGGCCACCGCGTTACAGGTCGCGGAGCAGTTTTTATTGGTCGCGGTGGCCACGTTGGTGGCACGCAGGTCGACCAGATCCTGCTCCGTAACGGAGACGACCTGGAATCCGATCGCGATCGCGGTGCAATTCGCGCACCTGGTGGTCAGCGCCGTCGCGCGATTGATCGCGGTGATGACCGGCCCCTGCAGCTCGCCGAGGTTCCACTTCACGTTGAACACGGTCTTGGTGTTCGTTACCTCGGTCGAGTTGACCTGGTTGACGGCATAACTTCCGGGCAGGCCGGCGAGAAAACTCACTGGTCCCGGATAGGTGTCTGCGGACGCACTGTTAATGGCCAGCGGAACGAACGCCGCAGTCATTAAAGCCAGCGCACTGCAGCGCAGTAGCCGAGCTCTGTGCCTCTTTTTGGGCAACATGATCATCCTTTCCTCGCTCGTGCCCGGAAAAGTACCATACGCGTTCCCGTGAGAATGGCTCGGACTAAAAGCTGCAAGCGCCTCTCGGTGTCGCGATGATGACGGGGCTCCGTTAATGCCGCAACTGTCAGGCTCGGCCCGGCAATGTCCAGTTTTATGGTGATTCCACTGCACGCCCCCTGCGTGCAATGCTCTTAGCCGAGGACGGGACCGGCCACCGCTTTGTCCAACTGATACGTACGACGCGCGGGATTGTCGGTCGGTTTACGTGTTCTGGATGACAATTTCCCGGCGCCGTTAATTCGCGACCTAGCCGACCTGCCGGACCTTATCGGACCAATCGGATCTAATCGTTCGTGCGGAAAGAGCCCGGTCCTGGGCAGCGGCTTGATAAGGTGGCGCAGACATAACGAGAAAGGTCCTGGCGAACGCTTATATATGCCAGCAATCCGCCGGTACGCCCGAATTGACCCAGATTATTCTTCCGGCCGAGAAATTCGCCGAAGAAAGCTTGCGGACGCATAACGGGGTCTGCTAGCTTCATCCCGCAATCAAGCAAACGCAGGTGACGAAAGTCGGCTGCGCAAAATATTGCACGGCATAGCGGGCGTCTGCTAAGTTCATCCCGCGATCCCGAAAAGGGATATGCCGAAAAGGGCGGGGAGGGGCGGGAAGTTGGTTTCCATATTAAGCTTGCGGCAGCGCAAGCTCAATCCCGAGGAATGGTTGGCCGTCCGTTTTACTCGTGTCTTCGGGCCGGTCACCACCGTTAGCGCCCCGGATATCCGCCCGCAGTTCGTGCTCGCGGCTCGTTAATTTCGTATCCGCACCTGCCGCGTGCGCTGCCCGGTATCCGTGAAGGGGCGATATCGGGTCATCCAATAGGAAGAAGGGAACCATCATGTCCGAACTGAGCATGGACGAACTGCTGGCCGAGACCGGCGAGCTGCTGCCGGAGCGCGAGACCCTGGGCAGTGTCGTCATCACCCAGATTGGCGGCGCCGAAGCCACCCAGGTTAACCAGTTTGGCGCCTTGGGCAACACGAACGTGGCCAGTTCCATCCAGCACATCACCGTCTCGGGCAGCGCTAACAGCCACCACACCAACAACATCTTCGTCATCTAGTTTCGAAGATCGTTGTTGCACGCAATGCACCCGGGGGCCGTCCTGCTCAGGACGGCCCCCGTCCGCTGCTTTCCGGGGACTCCGGTGACGGAGATCCGGGTTGGATCGCGGACTATTACCGGCGGCTGCGCCGCGCCGCCGTGGTGCCCGCGGACGCCGCCGCCGACCGCGAGGTGCTGTACCTGAGGACCTGGGCCTCCGGCCCGTTGGTCACGCGGCTGGCCCTGCCGCCAGGCCGCGGGGTCGCGGTGGCCGCCACGGACGAGCCCGGCCCGGAAGCGCCCGCCATCGTGGTGCCCCAGCTAGCCGCCGGGGTGGAGCTGATCGGCGAATACCAGGGTTCGGGCCTGGCCGAAGCCACCTACCTGGTCCGCAACGCGGGCGGCCAGGTCGTGCACCTGTCCCGGCTGTTGTTCCTGGTGGTGAGCGCGATCGATGGGCGCCGGACGGTCGCCGAGATCGCCGAGCAGGTCACCGCCGGCTTCGGTCGCACGGTGAGCGCGGGCAACATCGAGTTCCTGCTGGCCAACAAGCTGCCCCCGCTCGGCTTGCTGGCGCGTGGCCGATCCAGCCGCCGCGGCCGGTGCTCCGGGGAAAGATCCCGCCGTGCTGACCCTGAAGCTGCGCCGGACCATCGTTCCCGAGGCGGGTGTCCAGGTCCTGGCCCGGCTGTTCGGCCCGCTGTTCCGGCCCGCCGTGGTGCGCCCTGGTGCTGACCGCGCTGGTCGCCTCGGATGCCTGGCTGTTCGGCAGCGGCCGGGTCGGATCCGCGTCCCGGTACGTCGTGCTGCACCCGCTGCTCCTGCTCCTGGTCCTCGGCCTGGCCGTGGCCTCCATGCTCTTCCACGAGTGCGGGCACGCGGCCGCCTGCCGGTACGGCGGCGCGCGTCCCGGCGTCATCGGCATGGGCATCTACCTGATCTGGCCCGCGTTCTTCACCAACGTCACCGACGCCTACCGGCTGGGCCGCGGCGGCCGGATCCGCACCGACCTGGGCGGCGTCTACTTCAACGCGATCTTCGTTCTCTTGCTGACCGGCACCTGCCTGGCCACCGGCTACCTGCCGCTGGCCGCCGCCGGTCGTGCTGATCCACCTGGAGATCGTCCAGCAACTGCTGCCGTCGTTGCGGCTCGACGGGTACTTCATCCTGGCCGACCTGATCGGCGTGCCCGACCTGTTCCGCCGCATCGGACCCACCTTGCGCAGCCTGGTGCCCGGCCGGTCGGCCGATCCCGAACTGCGCAAGCTCAAGCGCTCAGCCCGGATCTCCCTGACCATCTGGGTCCTGATCGTCGTGCCCATGCTCTTCCTGCAGCTGGGCTTCGTGATCCTGGACGGCCCCTACCTGGTCCGGAGCTTCGTCAGCTCGCTGAGCGCTCAGCTGCAGGCGTTGACCACCGAGGTCGCGCACACCGAGATCGCCGCCGGGCTGCTCACCGTCATCTCCACGGTGCTGCTTATTCTCCCCATGGCCGGGCTGTCCTACATCGTGCTGCGCACCGCCCACGGCGCGTTCCGTCAGGTCCTGACGGCCACCCGCCGGCGTCCCTGGCTCCGCCTCCCAGCCGTCGCCACCACCGTCCTGCTCGCCGCCGCACTGGCCTTGCACTGGGGCATCCTGCCCGTCAAGATCCACCTCGGCCACGAAGCCGCCGGGCGCGTGCACCCCGCGCTCTCGGCCACGACCAAGCCCAGCCCGCTAACCGACGCCCCAGCCCGCCGTCCAACGCGCCGTCAAACCCAGTACCAAGCCGTCCGCGCACCGGCCGGTGGTTGTCCTGGACCCGGTGAGCGCCGCCGGATTCGACCCGCTGGAGAGCCCGGGCCAGGATCCCGGCGACGAGGAGAGCGCAACCGCGCCGCAGGCCATCGACGGGAACCCGGCCACCGCTTGGCATACCCAGGACCTACCTCGGCAATCCCGCCTTCGGCGGGCTGAAGCAGGGGACGGGCTTGATCCTGGACATGGGCCGGCCGGTCCGCATCCGGTCCGTGACGGTCACCTTCGGCCCGGTCCCGGGCGCCGACGTGTCGATCGAGGTCGGCAACCGCGACACGCTCACCGCCGCGACGCTGGGCACGTTCCGGACCGTGGCCAGGGCCGACGACATCGGCGGCACCCGCACCTTCAAGGCGGCCCACGTCACCAGGGGACGTTACGTGCTGATCTGGTTCACCAAGCTGCCGCCCGCCGGGCCCGGCCAGTTCGCGGCGCAGATCTTCACCGTCGTCGTCCGGGGATCCTGATAGGATACGAGGCGCCAACCGGCAGAGTGTCCGTCACTTTCTTTCCCTTCTTCCTAGGGTGACGGGCACTTTGTCATATCCAGGCCCCTAACCGCCCGCAGCCGCCCCGTGCGGGAGGCCCGGGGCGGCTGCGGATCAGCGATCTTTTCCTTCTTCCTGCTCATAGGACGCTTGACCGGAACGCTTGGTTGTCCCGGCACACCCTGCGAACCGGCAGCACCCGCGGAACCGCACGCCTCCGGTCCCGGCGCCGGTTCCTTGTACGCTGATCCCTGCGAACGAACGACGAAGGAGGCCTGCGGTGGCTGCGGCCGAAGACTGGGTGGCGCGCACGGCGGCCCAGGTGCAAACGGAGGGCGAGCGCCGGTATCCCGGCGAGGTCCCGACCTGCGCGTCGGGGATCAGCCCGTCCGGCCCGGTGCACCTGGGGAACCTGCGCGAGCTGATGACCCCGCACCTGGTCGCGGACGAGGTGCGGCGGAACGGCGCGCCGTGCCGGCACCTCTTGTCCTGGGACGACTACGACCGGCTGCGCCGCGTTCCGCTCGGGGTGCCCGAATCGTTCGCCGAGCACATCGGCCGTCCGCTGACCGCCGTGCCCGACCCGTGCGGCCAGCACGAGAACTTCGCCGAGCACTTCAAGGAGCCCCTGCGCGAATCACTGGACCTGCTCGGGATCCAGGTCACCGAGATCAGCCAGACCGAGATGTACACCTCCGGCGCCTATACCGAGCAGATCGTGCTGGCCATGCGCCGGCGCGCCGACATCGACGCGGTCCTGGGCCGGTACCGGACCAAGCGAACCGGCGCCGATGAAGAGGACGAGGACGGTCCGCGCACCGCCGCCTACTACCCGTTCCGGCCCTACTGCGCGACCTGCGGCCGGGACGACACCACCGTGACCGGCTTCGACGACCAGACCACGGAGATCACCTATACCTGCGGCTGCGGCGCGGTGATCGGTCCCGTGCCGGTCGCCGACGTGGCCGGGAAGCTGGCCTGGAAGGTCGACTGGCCGATGCGGTGGGCCTACGAGCACGTGACGTTCGAGCCCGCCGGGGCCGACCACGCCTCTCCCGGGTCCAGCTTCACCGTCGGCGGGGAACTGGTGAAGGAGATCTTCGGCGGTGAGATGCCGCTGCACTTCGGGTACGCCTTCGTCGGCGCCCCCGGGTCGGCCAAGCTGAGCGGGTCCCGCGGCGGCGCGCCCACCCCGGCCGACGCGCTGGAGATCTTCGAGCCCGCCCTGCTGCGCTGGCTGTACGCGCGCCGCCGCCCCGAGCAGTCCATCACCCTGGCCTTCAACAACGAGGTCGGCCGGACCTACGACGAATGGGACGCGCTGAGCCTGAAGGTCGCCGAGGGCAACGCCGAACAAGCTTCCTACGCCAACTTCGTCCGCGCCTCCAGCACCTCCGACGGGCCGCTGCCGGTCACCCCGCGCCCGCAGAAGTTCTCCACGCTGGCCTCGGTGGCCGACATCACGGCCGGCGACGAGGCGCAGATGCTGCGGATCGTGCGCGACCTGACCGCCGACGACCCGGTGGACAGCCTGGACGAGGTCCGGCCGCGGCTGGACTGCGCGCAGGCCTGGGTCACCGAGTACGTCCCGGCCGCCGACCGGACCCAGGTCCGCGAGGCACCCGACACGGACCGGCTCGCGGGCCTGACCGAATCCGAGCGCGACGCCATCAAGCTGCTGGTCAACGGCATGGCGGAGGACTGGTCGCAGGAGGGACTGAGAACCCTGCTGTACGGCATCCCGAAGCTCCAGCGCGGGCTGCCCATCAGCGCCCCGCCGACCCCCGAGCTGAAGGAAGGCCAGCGGGCCTGGTTCATCCTGCTCTACAAGCTGCTCATCGGCAAGGACACCGGCCCCCGCCTGCCCACGCTGCTGCTGGCCCTGGGCCAGGACAAGATCCGCTCGCTGCTAACTCCCGGGTAGCGCAGCGGCGAAACTCACGCCGCCGGGTGCAGCAGCGTCGTCCGGTGCCGGACGCCGGGCCGGCTCCTGGCGTGCCGCGCCTGCGGCCGGAACACCAGGTCCTGAGCCCCGACCGCCGGCTCGCCCGCAGCGAACGAGGCGGACGAAGCGAACGAGGACGAAGCGAACGAGGCGGACGAGGCAGACGGCGCAGACGAGGGTCGCAGCACCGCCCGCAGCGCCGCGGCCAGCCCGGCCGGGCTGAGCACCGCCGAAGTCCCGTGCAGCTGGAGGGCGTGGCAGGTGATCGCGTCCAGGACGCCGGGCACCCCGGCCCGGACCTGCCGCGGGGTGTACACGTGCCCGTTGTGCCGGGGCGCGGCCGGCAGCGCGGTCACCTCGTCACCGGGCCAGCACCCGGTGAGCAGGGCGTAGAGCATCCGCCCCAGCGCCATAGTGTCCGCGACCCCGGCCGCGGCCGGGTCGGCGATATCCGATCCGGACAGCGCCGCGTCGATGCCGAGCCCGGTGATCTTCAGGCCGCTGCCCGGATCCCAGCGCAGCGAGCGCGGGCTCAGGGCCAGGTGCGGCCGGCCGGCCTGGTGCGCGACGGCCAGGGCGTCGGCGGCGTCGGCGATCATCGCGGCGGCCAGCGCCGGGCGGGGCAGCCCGGACAGCACCAGGTCCTCCAGGTGCGTGCCCCGCACCCACTCCGACACGATGTACGGGCCCTCGATGTCGTAGTCGGTGTCGTAGATGGTGGCCAGGCGCGGGTCGTTGACCCGGGCCGCGGCCTGCACCGCCGCCATCACGCGTGCCGGGACCCGGACCCCGCGGGGCAGCAGATGGATGGCGACCGGGCGGCAGAGCAGTTCATCGGTGGCCCGCCACAATGACCCCGACAACCCGCCCGCCGCGGTGACCCGTTCGTCAAGCCTGAACCGTCCCCCGAGCCAGAGTGTCCCAGCTACCTCGGTGTCCTGAACCAGGGTCACTGTTACCTCCTGCCATCAGCACGAGGTAACGTGCCCGGTTTTCGCCGGACATACCAGGCACCCCCGGACCGGAGCCGGAATCTGACCTTCAAAACGCCCTCTGACCTGCGGAAACAAGGCAGATCAAGAAATGGACAATTTTTGGTCGACGACCGGTCTCCGCCAGGCGCAGGTGGTAAAAGCCGAGCCCAGTAATAACGCAGAGGTCAGGAACCGGTCCATGATCCGGACCGCGGACTCCAGCGCGGACAGCGGGATGCGCTCGTCGGTCCCGTGGAACATCGCGTAGTAGTCGTACCCCTCGGGCAGCACCAGCGGGGTGTAGCCGTAGCAGGTCATCCCCAGCCGGGCGAAGTGCTTGGCGTCGGTGCCGCCGCTCATGCAGTACGGCACGATCGTGCCGTCCGGGTCCTCGGCCAGCAGGGCCTCGGTCATGCTGGCCATCAGCGGGGTGCCGAGCGGCGCCTCCAGCGGGATCTCCTGGTGCGCGTACTCCCAGCTCACCTCCGGCCCGGTGAGCTCGTCCAAGGTCCGGCGGAACTCCTCAGAAAAGCCCGGCAGCACCCGCCCGTCGACGTACCCGGTGGCCACCTCCGGGATGACGTTGACCTTGTACCCAGCCGACAGCTGCGTCGGGTTGGCGCTGTTGCGGATCGTCCCCGCCACCAGCGCCGCCCCCGGCCCGACCCAGGCCAGCAGCTCCTCGGCCCCCATGCCGTCAAAGCCCCCCGGCGGCGCCGAACGCCCCGCTGCCGCCCCGAGCGCCTCGACCGCCGCCCGCACGGTCGGGATCAGCCGCACCGGCCAGCGGTACGTGCCGATCCGCGCCATCGCCGCGCTCAGCCGCGTCACCGCGTTCTCCGGGTTCGGCTTGGCCCCGTGACCCGCCCGGCCGCGCGCCGTCAGCCGCAGCCAGGCGGTGCCCCGCTCGGCCGAGGCGATCGGGTACAGCCGCTGCCCGGGACCCGCGTGAAAGGTGAACGCCCCCGATTCCCCGACCGCCTCGGTGCACCCCTCGAACAGCTCCGCGTGCCGCTCGACCAGCCACTGCGCCCCGAACTCCGCGGTGTCCTCCTCGTCGGCGGTGAACGCGAGCACCACGTCGCGCCGCGGCCGGACGCCGGACAGCGCCCACTGCGCGACCACCGCGAGCAGCACCGCGTCGGCGTTCTTCATGTCCACCGCGCCGCGCCCCCACAGCACGCCGTCGCGGATCTCGCCCGCGAACGGCGGCACGGTCCACGACGACGGGTCCGCGGGCACCACGTCCAGGTGCCCGTGCGCCAGCAGCGCCGGCGCGCCACGCTCGCGCCCGGCCACCCGGGCCACCACGTTCGCGCGCCCCGGCGCGGACTCCAGCAGCACCGGCTCGACCCCGGCCTCGGCCAGCCGGGCCGCCACGTACTCCGCGGCCGGCCGCTCGCGCCCGTCCCCGCCGCCCCGGTTGGTCGTGTCGATCCTGATCAGGTCGGCGGCGAACCGCGCCGCCTCGGTCCCGGCCATCCGATCCACGCCTGGCAGCCTAGGGCACGCCCCGCGCGCCGAAAGGGCGACCCGCGTTCCTGCTCTCCGATGCCGCCGCGGACATCACCGGCACCGTGGTCGAGGTGCCCGGCGGCATCAGCCTGACCCTGGCCGGGTTAGACCCGGTCGAACGGCTCGGCGTAGCAGAACGTCCCGCGCACCTGCGGCCGGTACCCGGTCAGCACCCGGACCTGGAAGTGCGGCTCCCAGCCGGCCACCGGCGGAGTGATCTGGTACGCCCCGCTCAGCCGGAACCCGAACCGCCGGTAATACCCGGGGTCGCCGAGCAGCGTCACCAGCGGCTCGCCGAGCGCGTCTCCCGCGCCCAGCACCGCGTGCATCAGCGCGCTGCCCACCCCGGCCCGCTGCCGGTCCGGCCGCACGGTCAGCGGCCCCAGCGCCAGCACCGGCGCGCGGCCGACGTGCCCCCGCGTGCACAGCACGTGCCCGATCACCTCGGGCTCAACCGCCACCATGGACAGCGCCGGGAGCCACGCCTCGCTCTCCCGCAACTCGTCGACCAGCCTGGCCTCCGCCGCCCGCGCGAACGCCGCCACCGTGATCTCACCGATCGCCGCCGCGTCGCCTGGCCCTTCCCGCCTGATCAGCACCGCTACACTCTGCGCGCCCCGGTCCGCAAGGTCAAAATCATTTTTCCGCCGAACGGACCGTGGTCTCACCACCCGCACCACCACAAGCCGGCCCAGGCGTACGCTTTTTTGACGATCCGCCCGCAGTCTGACAGGGAGCGTCCGGATGCCGAAGATCGCGTTGCTATCCCGGGTCAGGGCCAAGGAAGGCCGGGGCGAGGACCTGATCGCCGCGTTCCGGCCGCTATTCGAGGCCGTGGAGCAGGAGCCCGGCACCTTGCTCTACGTCCTGCACCGGTCCAGCGACGATCGCGACCTGTTCTGGGTCTGCGAGCTCTACGCCGATGACGACGCGTTCGCCGCCCACCGCACGAGCGACGCGATGGCCGCCGCCACCCCCGCGCTCGCCGACCTCATCGCCGAAGCCGAGTTCATGACCGGCGAGCCCCTGTCCGCCAAAGGCGTCCCCGCCTGACCGGCGCCGGGCGGAGGCTGGCGGGTAGCCGCCAGCCTGGCTTCGGTGACCGGCGGGGAGGAGCGGCGGTCATGACCAGGTAGGCGCGCCGCGCCATGAACACCAGGAAGGCCAGCCCGGCGATCAGGTAGCAGTTGGCCACCAGGGTCACCAGCCAGTGGAAGCCGTACTCGCGCGGCCCGCCGGCGTGCGGCGTGTACCAGAACGGCGCCACCGCGAACAGCAGGTAGCCCAGGCCCGCCGCCACCCGGTGGCCGGACCGGACCAGGACGACCAGCGCGGGCAGGATCCAGACCCAGTGGTGAGCCCAGGAGATCGGCGACACCAGCAGCCCGGTGGTCCCGGTGACCGCCGCCGCGCCCAGCCAGTCGCCGTGCCGGGCCAAGATCGTGGCCGCGGCCAGCCCGGCGGCGCCCAGCGCGACCGGGATGACGACGTACCAGGCGCCGACGTGGGCGGCGCCGCCTGCGATCCGGATCGCGGCCGCGTACGGCGACTGGTTGCTGATGTACGGCGCGCCGACCCGGCTGGTGTCGTAGAACAGGTGCGCCCAGTACCTTTCCGACGCGCCGGGCGCGACGATCAGCCCGATCAGCCCGCAGCCGAGGAACGTGGCCGCCGCGATCACGGCCGGTTTCACCTTCCCGGCCAGCAGGAAGAACACGATGAAGATGGCCGGGGTCAGCTTGACCGCGGCGGCCACACCCACGCCGAGCCCCGCATTCCGGCCGCTGGCGACGCGCCAGACATCGGTCAGGATGAGGGCCAGCAGGATCAGGTTGATCTGGCCGAGGAACAGCGTCTGGTACACCGGGTCCAGGACCATCGCGGCCGCGGTCACGCCCGCGATCGCGGCCCGGGACGGCCGGTATCCCGCGAGCTTGAGCACCAGGACCAGGCTGTACCCGAGCGCCGCGACCGAGGCCAGATCCCATCCGGTGCGCGCCAGGGCCAGCGGCAGCGCCGCGCTGGGCGCGAACACGACCGCCGCGAACGGCGAATAGGTAAACCAGTGGCCATAGGCCAGGTTCAGGTACAGCTGGGTGTCGTGGGTGACGGCGTGCCCGCCCCACATGTAAATCCGGAAGTCCAGGGCGTTGTAGGCGGCGGCGAATCCGGTCACCACCGCGAGCTCGAGAGCCAGAACGCCGTAGCTGACCGGGGCCACCCACCGTCTGGTCAGGTCACCGGACACCTCAGGCATCCTAATCAGCCACGGGCCGGTCAGCCGCCCAGCAGCAGGTCGGCGCACAGGGTGGCCATCAGCTGGTGACCGCTGGCGTTGGGATGAATCCGGTCCGGGCCGAACAGCCCCGGGTCGGCCGCGGCCGGCATCGACCACGCGTCCAGGCACAGGAAGCCGCGGGTCGCCGCCTGCTCCCTGATCGTGTCACTGGCCTCCCGTATTCGCTGCCGGGCCAGGCTGACCAGCTCCGCAGGCAGCGGCAAGATCCCCGCGATGTCGGGAATGGTGCAGGTCAGCACCGTGGCCCCGGGCAGCATCAGGCCGTCGAGCAGCCGGCCGAACTGGCCGGCGAAGCGATCCAGGATGAAGCCGGGGTCGCTGATGTCGTTCATCCCCACGGTGACGCTGACCAGGTCCGGGCCGAGCCGTCCGACCGGCGGCAGTTGCTGCTCCAGGACCGTGCTCACCCGGGCGCCGTCTGCGGCCAGGTTGATCAGCGCGCACGGCACCGCGGTCCGGGTGCTGAGGATCCCGGCCATCCGCTGCGCCCAGCCGATCCGGGCCCCGTCGGGACCGTGGTCGTCGCGGCCGGCCGTCAGGCTGTCGCCGAGCGCGACATAGTTTGACCAGCTCAGCACCGTTGCCCTCCGCAGCTATAGCACCCCTGTTACCCCTAAGGTAAGCCGGATTTGCAATTAATTCCGGCCCGGACGCAACTAGATGGGCGGCTCGGGAGTTATTAATACAGCAATTCCGCCATCACAATGAGATCAATTGCAGGTGCCTGGACCTTGCCGAGCTGCCTTCATTACAGAAGATGATGCCATGGCTACCCGCTATGGCATCACCATGACCCGAGCGCCCGAGGCGAGCCTTCCGCTGGGCCGGGTCGAGACGCCGCGACTGGTCTACGCGGTGATCGCGGTATGCACGGCCGCCGCCGCGTTTCTGCGGTTTTACCAGCTGACCAGGCCGGGTTACCTGCTCGGCGTGACCGAGTACGACGATGGCGTCCAGTTCGGCGACGCCGTGCGCCTGGTCAGCGGCGTGGTCCCGTACCGTGACTTCGTCGCGATGCAGCCGCCCGGCAGCATCGTGCTGATGGCGCCGGTGGCCTTGCTGGCCAAGGTGACCGGCAGCGCCTGGGGCCTGGCCATTGCCCGGCTGCTCACCGCGGCCGCGGATACGGCCTGTGTCGCCCTGCTCGGCCTGCTGGTCAGGCACCGGGGCCCGGTGGCCGCGGGGATCGCCTGCGGGATCTACGCCGTGTACCCGGACGCCCTGATCGCGGCGCACACCCTCTTGCTCGAGCCCTGGATGAACCTGTTCTGCCTGATCGGCGCGCTGCTGGTGTTCGATGGCGACCGGCTCACGGACGGCCGCCGGCTGGCCTGGGGCGGCGTGGCGTTCGGCTTCGCCGCGGCCGTCAAGCTGTGGGCCCTGGTCCCGCTGGCCGTGATCGGCCTGCTCCTGCTGCGCCGGCCGCGGCGTCTCGGCCTGCTGGCCGGAGGCGCCGTGGCCGGCCTCGGCGCGCCGGTGCTGCCGTTCCTGGCCCTGGCCCCGACCGGGCTGGTCAACGACGTGGTCACCAGCCAGTTCGCCCGGGCCAACGTCGCGCATCCGCCGCCGCTGCCGCGGCTGACCAACCTGGCCGGCCTGTCGCTGTTCCCGCACCTGTCCAGCCGCCTGAGCGTCCTCCTGCTGCTGGCGGTAGCGGCCATCGTGGCCATCGGGTACCTGGCGGCCTGCTGGGCCGGGGCCCGGCTGCCCGCCGCGCTCGACTGCTACGCCCTGATCGGCGTGGTCGCCGTGACCGGCATGCTGCTGTGGCCCTACGGCTACTTCACGCACTACGGTGCCGTGGCCGGGCCGTTCATCGCGCTGGTCCTGGCCCTCCCGGCCGGCCTGCTCCGCCCTGCCGAGCACCGCCCGCAGATCGTCCCGCTGCTGGCGGTCTGCGCGGTCGCGGCGGTCCTGGTCACCGCACTGGGCCTGCGCCAGTTCGGCACCGAGACGCGCCTGCACGGCTGGACCAGCCCGGCCGCCCGCGCGGACCGGCTCATCCCGCCCGGAGCCTGCGTACTGACCAATGACTCCTCCCTGACCGTCAGCGCCGGGCGGTTCACCCCGGCCACGCCGGGGTGCCCGGCCATGGTCGACGCCTTCGGGACCCTGCTGGCCATGACCGACGGGCGCAAGCTGCTCGCCTCCCCGCGTGAGGTGCGCTCGGTCACCGCGCTGTGGAGCGCGGATTTCGCCCGCGCGCCGTACGTCTGGCTCGAAACCGGCAGCCAGGGGCAGATCCCGTGGACCGCGTCCCTGTACGACTACTTCACCAGCCACTTCCGGCTCCTCGGCCTGGTCAACGGTCCCGGCGCGCACGACGTCCCGAAGGGCGGCCTGTACGTGCGGCGCTAGCCGCGGACACGTTTCGGCCGGGGTCTAAACGTCGGCGGGTAAGGCTAAAGGCAGTAAGGCAAAGGCATGAGTCCGGGGCCCGCGGGTACCCGGATAACGTCCGCGAGTCACCCGGAAGGGGGCATCACCGTGACGCGGGGCAGTCAGCCACGCAGCACGACCGAGCCGGCCGCCGGCCGCCGGGATCACGCCCAGCCCACGGACACCACCAGGAACAGCAAGATCGCGCTGCTCTCGGTGTGCCTGGGCTTCTTCGTCATCCAGCTCGACGTCACGATCGTGAACGTCGCGCTGCCCGCCATCCAGCGTGAGATCGGCGGCTCGCTGGCCGGGTTGCAGTGGGTCATCGACGCCTACACCCTGGCCCTGGCCTCGATCATGCTCACCGCGGGATCGACCGCGGACCGGATCGGGGCCAGGAAGGTGTTCGTCCTCGGGCTGACCGCGTTCGCGGCCGGCTCGGCGGCCTGCGCCGCGGCGCCGTCCCTGGACGTCCTGATCGCGGCCCGCGCGGTGCAGGGCCTGGGCGCGTCGGCGCTGCTGCCGTGCTCGCTCGCGCTGCTGGTCCACCAGTTCCCCGACCCGCGGGCGCGCGCGGGCGCGCTCGGCGTCTGGGGCGGCATGGGCTCGCTGGGCGTGGCCCTGGGCCCGGTGTTCGGCGGCGTGCTGGTCGCGGTGGCCGGCTGGCGGTCGATCTTCCTGGTCAACGTGCCCATCTGCGCGCTCACCGTGATCCTGCTCCGGCGGCACGTCACCGAGTCGCCGCTCAACCCGGAGCAGCGCCCGGACCTGCCCGGGCTGGTGCTCGGGGTCCTCTCGCTGGCCGGGCTGACCGCGGGCTTCATCACCGCGGGGCAGCGGGGCTGGCTGTCTCCGGTGCCCGCCGCCTTGTTCGCCGTCGGCCTGGTCACCGGCTGGCTCTTCGTCCGGGCCGAGCGGCGCCAGGCGTCCCCCATGCTGCCGCTCGGCCTGTTCCGGTCTCGCAGCCTCAGCGGCGCCACCGGGGTCGGGGTGATCTTCAACCTGGTCCTGTACGGGTCGCTGCTCTGCCTGTCGCTGTTCCTGCAGCAGGCGCGTCATCAGTCGGTCCTGGCCACCGGGCTGCTGTTGCTGCCGATGAGCCTGGTCGTCGGGATCGGCTCGCTGGCCAGCGGCCGGCTGACCGCGCGCTTCGGCCCGCTGCCGCCGATCATGGCCGGGCTCACGCTGGGCGCCGCCGGGGCGGCGGTCCTGGCCACCGCGGGCCCGGCGACGAGCCTGGCGGTCATCGTCGGCGGCTCGGTGCTGCTCGGCCTGGTCTCCCTGGCCATGCCGGCCATGACCGCCGTCGTGGTGGGCGCCGCCGGGCCCGAGCACGCGGGCGTGGCCGGCGGCATCCTGAACGCCGCGCGCCAGTCGGGCGGAGCCCTCGGCGTGGCCCTGCTCGGGTCGCTGCTCGGCTCCGGCCGCGCGCTGAGCCTGCACCTTCCGCTGGCCGTCGCGGCCGGCGGCTACCTGGTCGCCCTGGCCCTGGCCGCGCTGGCCATCCGCGGCCGCGGCTGACCCGCCGCACACCTCGCGCGCAGTAGCCTCAATGCGCAACGATGAAGGCCTGACGGAAGGGGACTGGGTTTGGCTCGCACGCCGCTGCGCGACACCGACCCGTCGTGGGTCGGTGCCTACCGGTTGCAGGCCCGGCTGGGCGCGGGCGGGATGGGTGTCGTCTATCTCGCCGCGGCCCAGGACGGCCGCCCGGTGGCGCTGAAGGTGCTGCGCCCGGAAATGGCTGGCGACGCCGAGTTCCGGAAGCGGTTCAGCCGCGAGGTGACCGCGCTGCACCGGGTCCAGGGCGTGTGCACCGTGCGGGTGATCGACGCCGACACCACCGCGGACCGGCCCTACCTGGTCACCGAGTACGCCGAAGGGCCGTCGCTGGCCGAGTACGTCGAATCCCGCGGGCCGATGGACCCGCAGATGCTGTACGGCCTGGCCACCGGGCTGGCCGAGGCGCTGACCGCGATCCACGCGGCCGGGATCGTGCACCGCGACCTCAAACCCTCGAACGTGCTGCTCACCCCGGGCGGCCCCAAGGTCATCGACTTCGGCATCGCCCAGGTGCTGGAAGCCACCGCCGTCACCCGGGCCGGCATGACGGTCGGCTCGGCCGGCTATATGGCCCCGGAGCAGATCATGGGCCGGGCCGGCACCGCCGCCGACCTGTTCAGCTGGGCCGTGACCATCGCCTACGCGGCCAGCGGGCAGCCGCCCTTCGGCACCGGAGCCTCCGAGGTCATCCTGTACCGGATCCTGCACGAGGCGCCGGACATCGCCGCGGTCCCGGACTCGCTGCGGCCCCAGGTCACCGCCGCCCTGTCCAAGGACCCGCACGACCGGCCCGCCGCCGCCGAGCTGCTGAGCCAGCTGACCCGCACCGCCGTGGCCCCCGCGGCCGGGGCCGACAATCCCACCCAGACCATCCTGGCCCAGACCTGGCGGCCGCCGACCGCGCCGCGCGAGACCTCGGCGCCGCCCACCCCGCCACCCGCGGCCCCGTCCTGGACCGCCCCGCCCCAGAGCACGCCGTCCCAGCCCCGCTCGTTCTGGGCCACCACCCCGGCACCGGACCCGCCGTCGCGGGGCGCCTCGGCCCCGGCCGGGCCAACCCCGCCGTCTCGGGGCGCCTCGGCCCCGGCCGGGCCAACCCCGCCGTCGGGCTGGCCGGCCCAACCGGACGACTACGATGCCCGCGCCCCGCGCCGGCCGGGCCTGCGCCGTCCGGTCCTGGTCGCGCTGGTGGTGGGGGTGGCCATCGTGCTCGGTGCCGGCGGCGCGGCGCTGGCCTTCGCGCTGAGCGGGCACCCGTCCACCAGCAGCGGCAACAACGCGGGCGCCGGCGGGTCCCACAGCGCGTCCGCGCCCGCGACCTCGGCCGTCACCAGCAGCTCGGCCGCCGCGTCGTCGCCTGCCGCCTCCGCTTCGGCCTCGACCAGCCCGACCCCCACCACGTCGGCCACGCCGTCCAGCTCGGCGACCCTTCCGGTGCTGGTGGTCGGCAGCTACTCCGGCATGAAGCCGGCCGAGATCGCCTACAGCGGCGACTCGACCAATGTGGTCACCGGCATGACCTGGAGCTCGTGGACCGCCACCAGCGCGACCGGCACCGGCACCTCGGACATCGACAGCTGCGTACCGTCCTGCGCGGCCGCTTCCCCGAACCCCGTCACCACCACCGTCACCCTGTCCGATCCCGTCGACGGCCACTTCACCCAGATGAGCGAGACCCGGAACGGGACCACGACCAACTACACCTACCCGGGCCAGTGGGCGCAGAGCGCCTCCTAGCCGGTCAGGGCTAGCCGGTCAGCGCTAGCCGGTCAGGGCACGAACACCAGGCGGCCCACGGTGCTGCCGTCGGCCAGCCGCTGGATCCCGTCGGCGACGTCGGCCAGGCCGAGCCGTTCCCCGATCAGCGGCCGGATCTGGCCGTCGGCCACCAGCTTGGTCAGCTGGACGTGGCAGTCCCTGATCAGCTGCGGGTCCTTGGTCTGGTACAGGCCCCAGTGCAGCCCCACGACCGAGTAGTTCTTGATCAGCACGTGGTTCAGCGCCGCGGACTGGATCGTCCCGCCGGCGAACCCGATGATCAGGATCCGGCCCTCGAACGCGATGCACTTGGTCGACCGGGTGTACGTGTCGCCGCCGACCGGGTCGTAGACCACGTCGGCGCCGCGTCCCTCGGTGACCTCCTTGACCACCTCGACGAAGTCCTGGCTGAGCCGGTCCACCACCACGTCGGCGCCGAGCGCGCGGGCCACCTCCGCCTTGCGCTCGCCGCCCACCACGCCGATGACCCGCGCCCCGGCCGCCTTGCCAAGCTGGACCGCGCCGCTGCCTACCCCGCCGGCCGCGGCGTGCACCAGCAGCGTCTCCCCGGCGGCCAGCCTGGCCCGCCGGTGCAGCCCGAACCACCCGGTCTGGTACGTGATGAAGAAGGCCGCGGCCTCGGCGTCGTCCAGGCCCTCCGGGGCCGGGAAGACGCTGCTGGCGTTCATGACCGCGAGCTCGGCGTAGGCGCCCGACGGCAGCGACGACCCGCCCAGCACCCGGTCCCCGACGGCCAGGCCCTCCGCATATAGCTTGCGCGCCTCCCCTTCCCCCCTCAATGGGCCCACCGCGAGGATCTCGCCGCACAGCTCGATGCCCGGCGTGAACGGCAGCGGCGGGCGGACCTGGTACCCGCCCCGGCACATGAGCACGTCGGGGAAGTTCGCCGCCGCGGCGCGCACCCGGACCAGCACCTGTCCCGGCCCCGGCGCGGGGTCCGGCACCTCGGCCAGCGTCAGCACCTCCCGCGGCTCACCAAGCTCCCCTACCAGCCACGCCCTCATAGCCCTGCCTCCTCGATCCGCTGCTGCAGCCGGTTCATGCCGCGCAGCCACTTGTCGGGGTCGGCGGCCCGCAGCCCGTAGTAGTCGTGCACCTGCGGGTGCGGCAGGATCAGGAACCGGCCGTCGGCCAGGCCCTCCCACAGCGCCTCGCCGACCTCCTCAGGCTCGATCGAGGCCTCCCGGAGCACGATGTCCCCGGCCCGGCCGGACGCGGCCAGCATGCTGGTCCGGACCCCCTGCGGGCAGATGCAGTGCACGGCCAGCCCGCGGTGGCTGTACGTCGCGGCCAGCCATTCCGCGTAGGCCTCGGCGCCGTGCTTGGTCACCGAGTACGGCGCGGCCCCGAGCATGGTGAGCAGCCCGGCCGCCGACGCGGTCACGACGAAGCAGCCCTGGCCCCGGCCCAGCCAGCCGGGCAGCAGCTCCCGCGACGCGCGGACGTGGGCCATCACGTTGAGCTCCCAGGACCGCTGCCAGGATTCCTCCGGTGCGTCCGGGCCGGTGCCCTCGGCGATCCCCGCGTTGGAGCAGAAGATGTCGATCTCGCCGAGGTGCCCGCGGGCCCCCGCGATGAGCTCGCGGACGCCCTCCTCGGTGGCGACGTCGCCGGGCACCGCGTACCCGCCGATCTCCCCGGCCACCGCGGCCGCGGCCGCGCCGTCCAGGTCGTTGACCACCACCCGGCCGCCGCCCGCGGCCAGCCTGCGGGCCAGGGCCCGGCCGATCCCGGCGCCGCCGCCGGTGACGACAATTCCCGATCCCTGCACCACCGTCATCCGCGCACCCACCATCAGCGTCGGTCAGGGGCGGCACGCCCCAGGCATCCTCCGCAGGGTATCGCGGCCGAGGCCGGACCAGCAGACCCGCCCTACTGGCCGGTAGCAGGCTCCGGCCGCCCGGCCGCCCGGCCGATCAGCGCGGCCGCGGTGGCCAGCAGCTGGTCGACCCGGACCGGCTTGGTCAAGAACTCATCCGCCCGGCCGATCAGCGCGGCCGTGCCGAGCTGGACGTGCGCGGTGAGCACGGCCACCGGCAGGGCGGGCGCGATCCGCCGCAGCGCGTCGAGCAGCTCCAGGCCGCTCATGCCCGGCATCTCCACGTCGGTGACGACCAGGTCCCAGCACTGCGCCGCGGCCAGCTCCAGCGCGACCGCCGGGTCGGCGGTGTGCGTGACCTCGAAGTTCCCCCGCTTGGCCAGGACGGTCACGGCAAACAGGGCCGCCTCCGGATCGTCCTCGACGAGGAGGATCCGCCCCCTGATGCTCATGCCCCCACTGTGCACGCCCCAGATAGCCAGCCGCGTTGCGCCCCCGGTGCAGGACAGTTGCACCCACAAGCCGCAAAGCCGCACCCGCAACGCCGCAAAGCCGCGTCAGCCGGGATCGCCGTCCCGCGGCCGCGGCGCCCGCGCCGCCACCGGGACCACATACCGGTAGCCGAACCCCCGGACCGCCTCGATCGAAGCGCCCGGCCCGCCGTGCTGGCCGAGCTTGCGCCGCAGCCGCATGATGCCGAACTTCACCCGCTCCGGGCCGATGCCGAGCGGGTCGTTCCAGGCCAGCTCGAGCAGCTGGTCGGGGGTCAGGGTCCGCCCGGGGTGCTGGACCAGCGCGGCCAGCAGCCGGTACTCGATCGGGGTCAGCGCGATCGGCGTCCCGTTCACGCTGACCTCGCGCGAGTCGAACCGGACCAGCAGGCTGCCGTCGTCGTAGACCTCGGGCGGCGGCTGTCCGGCCCGCGGCCGCCGCAGCAGCGCCTCCACCCGGGCCGCCAGCTCCCGGTTCCCGAACGGCTTGGTGAGATAGTCGTCGGCCCCGCCGTGCAGCCCGCGCACCTTGTCCGCCTCGTGCCCGTGCGCGGTCAAGATGAGGACCGGCACGTCACTCAGGTCGCGGATGCGCTCCAGGACCTGCCAGCCGTCCAGCGTCGGCAGCCCGATGTCCAGCACCACCAGGTCCGGCCGCGCGGTGTGGAAGACCCGCAGGCCGTGCTTGCCGTCGGCGGAGTTGGCCACGTCGAACCCGCTCCTGGTCAGTACGGTGCGGATGCCGAGCGCGATGTCCCGGTCGTCCTCGATGACCAGCACCCGGCCCTTCCCGGAGGCGCCGGAACCGGAGCCGAAGCCCGGACCGGGACTCATGGCGCCGTCGGCAGGAAGACGCTGAACGTGCTGCCCCGGCCCAGCACGCTGCGCACCTCGACCTGCCCGCCGTGCATCTCGGTCAGGACCTTGACGATGGACAGCCCCAGGCCCGACCCGGGCAGCCCGGCGGTGCGCGCGTTGGACCCGCGGACGAACCGGCTGAACAGCTGGTCGGCCTCCGCCGGGGGGATGCCGATGCCGGAGTCCGCCACGTCGATCCGCCAGATGCCCTGGTCGCAGACCGCACCCACCCGGACCAGCCCGTTACGGTGCGAGAACTTGACCGCGTTGGCGATCAGGTTGTCCAGCACCTGCATCAGCCGCCGCGAGTCACCCGTCACCGGCGGCCCGGGGAAGGCCGAGAGCTCGAGCGTGACGCCCTGCTTGGCCGCGCCCGGCGTCGCAGCCCGGACCGCCTCGGTCACCAGGTCGGCGATAGAGACCGTGGCCAGGTCCAGGGGCAGCGCTCCGGCCTCGACCCGGTCCAGCATGAGCAGGTCGCCGATCAGCCGGTGCAGCCGGTCGGCGTTCCGCTCGATGATGTCCAGGAAGCTCAGGCCCTCCGGGGTAAGCGCGCCCGCTTCCCCCCTGATCAGCTCGATGAACGAGACGATCGAGGTCAGCGGGGTGCGCAGCTCGTGCGAGACGATGGCCAGGAACTGGTTCCTGCCCTCGTCGATGCGCTGCAGCCGCTCGTTCTGCGCGGTCAGCTGCCGCTGGGCCTGCTCGGCCAGCTGCCGGGCGGCCAGCTCGGCCTCCAGCGCCGCCATCCGCTGCTGCTCCAGCTCCTTGCGGTCCGACATGTCCCAGGTCAGCCACAGGTCGCCCCGGAACCGGCCGTCGACCAGGATCGGCCAGTAGTCGCACTCGACGGTGCGCCCGTCCGCGCACTGAATCTGCTCCCCGGACAGCGGCTGCCGGGCCCGGAGCACTTGCCAAACCCGCCGGACGAATCCCGCCGGGTCGGCGAACACGCAGTTGATCCGGCGCACCACCGCCCGCGCGGACGTCCCCACCAGGGCGGGCGGGTCGTCGAGCCCGAACATGGCGCCGAAGCTCCGGCTGACGTGCGTGATCCGGCCCCGCTCGTCGGTGATGAGCACGCCGGGGATGGCCGTGGCGATCAGGCAGTTGAGCCGTTCGGTCTGGTCGGCCAGCGCCGCGTGCGAGCGCTCGATCTCGGTCAGGTCGCGCAGGAAACCGGTGAAGACGGTCGCCCCGCCCACGGTGATCTGGACCGGGGTCAGCTCCACGGTGCGTTCGGTGCCGTCGGCGCGCAGCGCGCCGATCCGCATCTGGCCGGTGAATTCCTCGGGATCGCCGGTCTCGACGAAGGTCCGGATGTGATCGAGGAACCGCAGCCGGTGCCGCTCCGGGATCAGCGCCTCGGCCATCGCCTGGCCCAGCACCTCGTCCCGCCGGAAGCCGTACAGCTTCTCCGCCGCCGGGTTGAACTCGATGACCCGCCCGCCGGCGTCGAAGGCCAGGATGGCGATGGGCGCGCCGGTGATCAGCGCCCGGGTCAGGGTCTGCCGCTCGGCCAGCCGCGCCAGGTCGTCGGCGTGCCGGATCTGGGTCGCCACGATGGCCGCCACCGCGTGCGCGGTGGCGCTGATCTCCTCGTCCCAGCTCGCCGTGTCCGCGATCAGGGCCAGCGCGCACAGGCACTGCCCGTCGGCCGGCGCCGAGTAGGCCAGCAGCGCGCTAGCTGCCCCCGCATCGCCGGCAGGCTCGACCGACACCTGGATCGGAGCACCCCGCTGGGCCATGGACAGCGCACCGAGCCTGGCCAGCAGCGCGGGACTGGCGGCGTCCGCCGGGTGCGCCGCCAGCAGCGTGGCAGGCTGTCCCGCGGACGGCCGGAAGGCCAGCGCGGCGCGCAGGCCGAACGCGGCCACCAGCCGTTCCAGTACCGCGGGCAGCGCGCCCAGCGCGGTGTCGTCCCGCAGGATCCGCGCCACGGCGAAGTCCAGGACCGCGGCTGCCGACCCGGCGGGGCGCACCCGGTTCGGGACCAGGGCCGAGCCGGCCCTAGATCCCCGCGAAGCGCCCATATCCCCCCAAACCTCTGGAGTAACCTCCGTCCCAAGTCTATGGCACGCATAGTGATACCCAGTGCGCGTAAGGTAACCCGCCAAACCCGGCGCCCGGGCCAAGCGCCCGCGGGGGTACCATGACCAACGGTGGTTCCGGCCGCCACTGGGTCCGCGGGCAGAGCTGCAAGCTCACCGGGTGCATGACCGTGATCGCAGGCGAGTCTTTCCCGCCCGAAGCACGCGGACCCCGGGCGTGAGGGAAGGACTGCCATGCCCGGCCCGCCAAAACCAGCGCCACAACCGCGTTCGCTGCCCGGCCGGCCGAGCCTTCGCCACCTCAAGCACTTCGACGAGCGCTTCCTGGCCGTGCTGCCCCCGCCCGCCCTGATCAAGACGATCGGCAACATGGCGGCGGACCTGCGCGGCGACCCGGTGGTCCTCGGCCAGACCCCGGTGCAGGCCTACCTGCAGCTCCAGGGCATGCACTACACCGCGGTCACCGAGCCCGGTCATCCCCGCCAGCGGCCCGCGCGGGACCGTCCACCCCAGCAACGGGGGCATCGCCGTCCTCGGCCAGCTGGTCGCCGACGTGACCGGCATGCCCTACGCCGACGCCGCCACCCGGCTCGTGCTGGCCCCGCTGCACCTCGACGACTCCTGTTTCCCCGCCCGCGCCGCCGACCTCAGCCCCGACCGCGACCCGCGCGCGGTCACCAGCTACCAGCTGACCGTCGACGGCATCTTCGAGACGATCCCGGCCCAGGTCTCCACCCTCCAGGCGGTAGGCGGGCTGTGGTCGACGGGGGCCGATCTCGTGCGCCTGGGCCTCGGGTGGTCACGCCTGCTGCCCGAGGCCCTCGCGCACGAGGCGCTCACCCCGCAGTCCGGCCCGGATCCCGGCGGCGGCCGGACCGGCCTGGGCTGGCTCATCACCCCGCGCGGTGACGTCGCCAGCCACGCGGGCGCTAACGTCGACGCCACCGCGATCGTGACCACCCGCATCCGCGATCAGCGCACGCACGTCGTGCTGACCCCCCGCCTGGTCCCGGTCAACTCCATCGAAACCCGCCTGCTCCGCGCGTGGACCAACCCTAAGGAGCCTCAATGATCGAGGTCGACCAGCTCGTCAAACGGTTCGGCGCGGTAACCGCGGTGGACGGGCTCACCTTCACCGTGCGTCCCGGCCACGTGACCGGCTTCCTCGGCCCGAACGGCGCGGGCAAGACCACCACGATGCGCGTCATCCTCGGCCTGAACGCCCCCACCAGCGGCCACGCCACCATCAACAGCCAGCGCTACACCGGCCTGATCCGCCCGCTGCACCAGGTCGGCGCGCTGCTGGACGCGACCGCCCTGCACCCCGGGCGGACCGCGACGGCGCACCTGGCCTCGATCGCGCAGAGCAACGGGATCAAGCAAAGCCGCGTCGCCGAGATGCTCAAGCTGACCGGCCTGGAGTCGGTCGCGAACCGCAGGCTCAAGGGGTTCTCGCTCGGCATGAAGCAGCGCCTCGGCATCGCCGTGGCGCTGCTCGGCGACCCGCCGGTGCTGATGTTCGACGAGCCGGTCAACGGCCTGGACACCGAGGGCATCGCCTGGATCCGCCAGTTCATGCGCGCCCTGGCCGCCGACGGCCGCACGGTCCTGGTCTCCAGCCACCTGATGAGCGAGATGGCGCAGACCGCCGACCGGCTGATCGTCATCGGCCGCGGCCGCCTGCTCGCCGACACCACCACCGCCCAGCTCATCGAGTCCAGCGCCCGCAAGGACGTCCTGGTCCGTTCGCCCCGCGCCGCCGAGCTGGCCGACCTCATCAGAGCCCGCGGCGCCACCATAAAACCGGAGGAGGACGGCGGCCTGGCGGTGACCGGCCTGGACGCACCCGCCATCGGCGACCTGGCCGCCGAGCACGGCATCGCGGTGCACGCCCTGATCCCGCGCAGCGCCTCCCTCGAGGAGGCCTACCTGGACCTCACCGGCGAGAGCACCGACTTCCGGGCGGCCACCCAATGACCGCGCCCGCCCCGACGACCGCAACCGTCCCGCTGGCCGTCCGCGCCCGCGACCTGCTCACCTCCGAATGGACCAAACTCCGCTCGGTCCGCTCCACGTACTGGACCCTGCTGGTCGCGGTGGTCACCCCGATCGCCATCAGCGCCCTGGTCGCGGTCACCCTGGCCAACGCACCAGGCCAGCAGAACCCGGTCGACCCGCTGCTCCCCGGCCTGATCAGCCAGGAGTACGCGGTCCTGGCCGTCGGCGTGCTGGGCGTGCTGGCGTTCAGCACCGAGTACAGCACCGGCCTGATCCGCACCACGTTCGCCGCCGCGCCCCGCCGCCGTACGGTGCTCGCGGCCAAGGCGGCCGTCATCGGCGCGCTGACCCTGGTCGCCGGCGAGGTGGTCGCCTTCGCCTCGTTCGCCCTGGTCCAGGCCGTCCTGTCCGGGAAGCACCTGTCCGTGTCGCTGTCCCATCCCGGCGTCCCGGGCGCGGTGCTGGCCGGCGGCCTGCTGCTGCTCGTGGTGGCCACCATGGGCGTGGGCCTGGGCGCGATCGTCCGGCACACCGCGGGCGGCATCGCCGCCCTGGTCGGCCTGATCTTCCTGCCCGCCATCCTCGGCGTGCTGCCCTCCCCGTGGGGCAACCGCATCGCCCGCTTCACCCTGCTCGACGCCGCCCGCCAGGTCACCGCGCTGCACCCCGCCACCAACCTGTTCGCCCCCGCCCTCTCCCTCCTGGTCCTGCTAGCCTGGCCCGCCCTAACCCTCCTAGCCGCCGCCCTCCTCATCACCCGCCGCGACACCTAACCGCCCCCGAGCCCTCCCCGCCCCCGAGCCTCCCGACCCGCCCCGAGCCCCCGAGCCTCCCGAGCCCCCGAGCCCCCCGGCCCCGCCCGCCAGCCCCCGAGCCGCCCCGATCCGAATGAACCCCGGGTTTCACTGCCCTCTAGCGTGGTGAACCCCGGGGTTTCACTTCCCTCCGCTCCACCGCCGGCCACGAGGATCTTTCATTTTTTACCGAACGGCCATTGATCCTCGCGCCCCGTCGGCCACCGCGCTGCCGGCCCACCAGCGCCGCCCCGGGTGCTCGCCCAGGAACAGCACCGCCAGCACGCTGGCGTAGACCGGCGCGGTCGCGACCAGCAGGCTGGCCGTGCCCGCGGGCACGACCCGCTCCCCGGTGTTGAGCAGCAGCTGGTACCCGGTCATCCCGGCCAGTCCGCACAGCGCGATCAGCGGCAGGTCGCGGAGCCGCGGCCGGCGCACGCCCAGGAACGGCGCGGCCAGCGCCAGCGCGGCCGACGCGACGGCCAGCCGCGCGACGCCCCGTCCCATGCCTCGCCGCGCCCGCGATCGCCGCGCGCGCGGCCGCGCCTCCGCGACCAGGTCGCCGGGCGGGTCAGCCCTGGCCGCGTTCCCGTCGGCGGCGGCCACCATCGTGGCCACGGCCTGGGCCGCGCTGGCCGGGTCCGCGCCCCACGTGCAGCTCGACCTGACCGAGATGGAACCCGACGAGTCGCTGCCCGCGGTGCTGCGCGGCACCACCGACGTGGCCGTCGCGCACGAGTACGACGTGCTCCCGCGTCCGCTCGACCCGCTCTTCGAGCGGCGCGAGCTGACCCGGGACCCGGTCCTGCTCGCCGTCCCGGCCAGCTCCCCGCTGGCCGGTCCGGTGGACCTGGGCAGTCTCGCCGGCCAGCCGTTCCTGGCTCCCCGGGGCCATACCAGCTGCGCGGAGATGATCCAGCGGGCCTGCGCCCGGGCCGGGTTCGTGCCCCGCGTGGTGGCCCGCGCCACCGACTTCGCCGTGCTGCTCAGCTTGGTCGCGGCCGGCGCCGGCCTGACCCTGGTCCCGGAACTGGCCGCCCGCTGTCTACCGGACGGGGTCCGGCTGCTGCCCCCGGCCGAGCCGGTCACCCGCCAGATCTTCACCGTCAGCCGGCGCGGCGGCGACCGCAAACCCGCGGTCCGCGTCGTGCTGGACGCCCTCGCCGAGTCCGTCGATCACCTCCCCGCCGCCGCCTAAGGTCACGCCCGAGAGACCAGTGCTTATCGCTCAGATTTTCGCCTGACGCCCTCTCATTAACCGATGAATGCCACACCCTAACGAATAGAGCCGTTAGGGTGCCACATTCACGGTGTTAGACGACTTCCGAAAGGCTGCCAGCGGCCTAAACGGTGCAGAGGATTTCCCCGTGGGGGATGAGGAACCAGCCGTCTTCGCTGTCTGCCCAGCGCCGCCAGGCCGTGGCCAGCCGCTCCAGGTCGGCCCGCGTGGCCAGGCCGTGCTCGACGGCCCGGTCCCCGAACGGCGATTCGGTCAGCCGCTGGGCCCACAGCGAGCCCCACCACGGCCGGTCGTCAGGCCCGGTGTAACACCACGCGCTCCCTGACGCGAGAACGTCAGAGAATCCCGCCGCGCGGGCCCAGGACAGCAGGTGCCGCCCGGCGTCCGGCTCGCCGCCCAGCGCGCGGGCCACGTCCCGGTACAGCGCCTGCCACTCGTCGAGCCCGGGATCGGCCGGAAACCAGAAGAAGCCGCCGTAGTCGCCGTCGCGCGCGGCGACCACGCCGCCCGGCCGGCACACCCGCCGCATCTCGGCCAGCGCCGCGACCGGGTCGGACAGGTGCTGCAGCACCTGGTGTGCGTGCACCACGTCGAACGAGTCGTCACCGAACGCCAGCTGGTACACGTCTCCGGTCTCGAACCGCACGTTCGATAGCTCGCGCCGAGCCGCCTCCGCGCCGGCCTCGGCAAGCACGTCGGCCGCAGCGTCGATCCCGACCACCTCGCCGGATGGCACCCGGGCGGCCAGGTCCGCGGTGATCGTGCCGGGCCCGCACCCCACGTCGAGCACCCGCGCCCCGGGCAGAAGCCGGGGAAGCAGGTACCCGGCCGAGTTCTCCGCGGTGCGCCACCGGTGCGAGCGCAGCACGCTGTCGTGGTGGCCGTGCAGGTAAGTCTCGGACCGCGGCGGCATGCTCGGCCAGCTCCTCCCCGTCCCCGAACGTGGCGGGGATCTCCGCGGAGTCGGCCAGCCGCAGCTTGCGCTGGGCCCGCTGGTAGAACGTTTTGCGGCCGAGCCGGACCACGCGGGCGGCGCCGGGCCGCGGCGTCAGCTCGATCCGGTCGCCGGGCCCGACGTCGGCGGACGCGATGCCGTCGGCCTCCACGGCCAGCCGGCCGCTGCCCGCCAGGATCTCCAGGGCCAGCTGGTCGCCGGTCGAGATGACCAGGCCTCGGTTGTACGCCGAGTGCGGCGCGACCGGCGTGACCACCAGGCATTCCAGGGCCGGGCTGACGATCGGGCCGCCGGCCGAGAAGCTGTACGCGGTCGATCCGGTCGGGGTCGCGACCACGATCGCGTCGGCCGCGTAGCTGACGAACGGGTGCCCCGCGGCGCGCACCAAGATCTCGGCCGTCTTGTGCCCGGGGAACCGGACGCACACGACGTCGTTGAACGCGGTGATGGTCCGGTCCCCGATGACCGCGTCGACGGCCAGCCGGGGTTCGGTGGTGTAGGAGTGGTCGTCGATCGCGGAGAGCGCGTCGGGCAGGTCGGGCACGTCCACCTCGGCCAGGAACCCCAGCTTGCCCAGGTTCACCCCGAGCACCGGGAACCGCTGCCCGTCGGCCAGCCGCATGGCCCGCAGCATGGTGCCGTCGCCGCCCATGCTGACCAGCAGGTCGGCCCGCTCCCGCAGCTCCTCCTCGGACACCGGAGTGGCGCTGCAGGCCAGCCGGGACAGCTCGCTGTCGACGCCGAGAACCTCGATCCCGCGCTGGTCGGCCCAGTCGAGCACCGAGGCCACCGCCCCGCCGCAGTCCCGTTCCGGATGCAGCATCAACCCCACGACGTGCATGCCCTCACGTTACAGCTCATCGTCTAGGACGAGAGCAACTCCAGGATCCGGCGCCACGCGTCGTCCCGGGCCGCCTGGCTGAACGGCGGGGTGCCCGGCCAGAAGAACGCGTGCTGCACGCCGGGGTAGCTGACCACCTCACCGGCCCCCGACAGCGCCGCGCGGATCTGCGACCGCTGCCCGGCGGAGATCAGCATGTCGTCCTCGCCCACCAGGTACAGCACCCGGCCGGTGATCCCCGGGCTCAGCTCCAGCGTGGGCCCGGGCTGGCTCAGCGGGATGTCGGTAACCGTCAGCCACCCGCCGTACAGCACCGCGGCCCGGGCCACCGGCAGCCGGCACGCGGCCAGGTAGGCCAGGTGCCCGCCCGCGCTGAACCCCACCACCGCCACCCGCTCGATCCCCGGCTGCGAACGCAGCCAGCCGAGCCCCGCCGCCACGTCGGCCAGCGCCTGCTCGCGCCCCAGCCGGTGCAGGTAGCCGAAGCCTTCGTCCCGCCCGGCGTCGTCGCGTTCCAGCCACCGCCCCGGCGGGGCGTCCCGGTGGTAGAACTCCGGCGCGATGGCCAGGTACCCGGCCCCGGCCAGGTCGTCGGCCACGCCGCGGATGTCCGGGTTCACCCCGAACAGCTCGTGCGCCACGATCACCCCGGTCGGCGCCGCGTCCGCGGCCGGCCGCGCCACGTACGCGGGCAACGCGGTCCCGTCAGAAACAGGAATCAAAGTATCCATGGCCACCATCACATAACCCGCGCACAGTGGTAACCAGAGCGAGCCTTTACTGGTACTGGCATGAGTACCCTAAGAACCATGGCAGGAGATCCCGTAGCCCTGGGCCAGCTGCTCAGGTCCCGGCGCGAGCGCCTGGCGCCCGGCGACGTGGGCCTGCCCGCGGGCCAGCGCCGGCGCGCGGCCGGCCTGCGCCGCGAGGAGGTCGCGCTGCTGGCCAGCCTGTCCACCACCTATTACACGTTCCTCGAGCAGGGCCGCCCGGTCCGGCCCTCGGCGCAGGTCCTGGACGCGCTGGCCGCCGCGCTGCGCATGTCCGCCGCCGAGCGCCGCTACCTCCACGTCCTTGCCGGGGCAGACCACGACAACGACCACCACGGCGCCCCGCCCGAACGCCTCGACCCCGCGGTGGCCAACCTGGTCCAGCGCCTCGAGCCCT
Source organism: uncultured Actinomycetes bacterium (assembly GCA_963822765.1). Classification (GTDB taxonomy): domain Bacteria; phylum Actinomycetota; class Actinomycetes; order Streptosporangiales; family Streptosporangiaceae; genus Palsa-504. The sequence goes on from CAWGJL010000039.1 coordinate 109,996, forward strand.
ACCCCACCCTGGTCAAGGGCCGCCGCTGGGACGTCCTGGCCGCCAACCCGGCCGCCCGCGAGCTGTTCGCCGACTGGGACACCCCCAGAACAACAGAGCGCAACCTGGTGCGCTGGATGTTCACCACCGACCAGGCCCGCGAGATCTACCTGGAGTGGGAGCCCGAGGCGCGGGCCATGCTCGGCCGGTTCCGGCTGGCCGCCGCCCGCTACCCGGACGACCCCGACGTCCGCGCCCTGATCGCCGAGCTCCAGCGTGACAGCGAGCAGGTCCGCGACTGGTGGCCCCGGCACGACGTCGCCGCCATGGGCAGCGGCTCCAAGAAGCTCCGCCACCCCCGTTCCGGCCCCGCCGAGTACTCCCACGTCGTCCTCCAGCTCGCCGACCAGCCGGACCAGACCCTGGTCACCTACACCCCGGCCACCGGCAACCGGAGGACGCAGTGAAGTTCGGGGTCAGCTACAACACCGGCGCCTACGGGGTCGTCGACCCCGACGCGATGATCGCGGTGGCCCGGCACGCCGAGGCCTGCGGCTTCGAGTCGTTCTACGTGCCCGAGCACGTCGCGCTGTACCCGGGCGCGAGCTTCGGCGCCGTGGCCTTCCCGGCCGACCTGCCGGTCGCCGACCCGCTGGAGTGCCTGAGCTTCGTGGCCGCCGTGACCGAGCGGATCCTGCTCGGCACCGGGGTGCTGCTGCTGCCCTACCACCAGCCGGTGGTGCTGGCCAAGCGGCTGGCCACCATCGACCTGCTGTCCAAGGGCCGGATGCGCCTGCTGAGCATCGGGGTGGGCAGCCTGCCCGGCGAGGCCGCGGCCGTCGGCGTCGACTATGCCACCCGCGGTCGCCGCGCCGACGAGGCGATCGACGCGCTGCGCCTGCTGTGGGCGGGCGACGAGCACGGCGTGAGTTTCGACGGCGAGTTCTTCTCCTTCGCCAGCGCGTGCAGCTTCCCCAAGCCGAGCCGGCCGCTGCCGATCCACATCGGCGGATCGAGCCGGGCCGCGGCCCGGCGGGCCGGGCTGCGCGGCGACGGGTACTTCCCCGGCGGCCGGCTCACCGAGGCCGAGCGGGCCAGCCAGATCGAGCTCATGCGGGCCACCGCCCGGGACGCGGGCCGCGATCCCGGCGCGCTGGAGGTCACCCGCTGGGGTTCGGTCGACATGACCGCCGACGACGTCGCGCACAAGGCCGGCCGCGGGGTGGACCGCCTGGTCATCGCGCCCGCCTCGGCCGACCTGTCCGAGCAGCGCGACCAGCTCACCGCGTTCGCCGAACGCCTCACGCTGCGCTAACCGCGGGCCATCTTCCGCAGCTGGCGCAGGCTGTCGCCGGGCAGGCCGGCCAGCACTCGCAGCCGCGGCGCGGAGAACCCGATCTCCCGGGCCGCCCGCCGCGCGGTCCGGGCCGTCTGGACGGTCGCCGAGGACAGCACGACCAGGTTCGCGCCGGTGTCCAGGGCCAGCCCGATCACCTCGGCGACCGGCAGGTCCGCGGCCAGGTGGTGGACCAGCCAGCGGTCCTCGCGCAGGCACGCCGCCGCCATCAGCGCGGGCAGCCCGTGCCGCTCCCCGGGCGGTGTGGCCACCACCGCGATCCCGCGCGGGCGGCCCGGCGGCTGGTGCAGGCCGGGGGCCACGAGCCGCTCGCAGATGGCGCTGGCCCGGTGCTCGGCCGCGATGCTGAGCTCGCCTGCCGCCCACTGCTCGCCCACCCGGCGCAGCGCGGGGGTGATGACCCGCTCGCACAGGTCGATCAGCGGCACGCCGAGCGCCAGCCGGTCGAAATCGTGCCGGGCCAGCGTCTCGTCGCCGGCCACGATCGCGTCGTACAGCCGCCCGGCCTGGGCCGGCCAGTCGCGGACCCGTACCTCGGGCCGGGGCGCGGTCCCCGAAGCCCGGCGCTCGGCCAGCGCGCTGACGTCGGCGTCGCTCACCTCGTAGCCGCGGCCGGTCTTGCGCGCCGGGAGCGTCCCCTGCCGGACCCAGGCGTAGGCGGTCTGGTAGTGCACGCCGAGCGCCTCCGCGGCCTCGCGTAGCTGCATCCCGCCTCCAGCCCAACCACGAACGAGTTTGAGCTCGCATTTTTAGTGTAGTTTAGTATTGGTTTTATCATGGGCGGGTAACCGACACGCCGGAAGGGCTGATCTCATGGGACTGAAATACTCCAGTGTCGTCGACGCTCCGCTGGATGAGGTGTTCGCCTGGCATGCCAGGCCCGGGGCCATCACCAGGCTGATGCCGCCCTGGTCGCCGGTCCGGGTGGAGCAGGAAGCAGGCTCGGTCCGGGACGGGCAGGCCGTGCTGCGGCTGCCCGGCGGGCTGCGCTGGGTGGCCGTCCACCAGCCCGTCGAGTACGACCCGCCGCACGAGTTCGCCGACGCGCTGACCTCCCTGCCGGTGCCGTGGCGGCACACCCACCAGTTTGCCGCGGCCGGCCAGCACGGCACCCGCGTCACCAACGTGGTCGACACGCCGCTCCCGGCCCGGGCGCTGCGGCCCATGTTCGCCTACCGGCACCGGCAGCTCGCCGACGACCTGGCCGCCCAGGCGCGCGCCCGGGAGCTGTCCCCGGAACCGCTGACCATCGCGGTCACCGGGTCCGGCGGGCTGATCGGCACCGCGCTGACCGCGCTGCTGAGCACCGGCGGGCACCACGTCATCCGGCTCGTCCGCCGGCCGCCCCGGCACGCGGGGGAGCGCTACTGGCGTCCGGAAGATCCCGGATCCGACCTGCTGACCGGTGTGGACGCGCTGATCCACCTGGCCGGGGCGTCGATCGGCGGGCGGTTCACCGCCGAGCGCAAGCAGGAGATCCGCGACAGCCGCATCACCCCCACCCGCCGCCTGGCCGAGCTCGCGGCCGCTGCCCAAACCACAGCCGCGCCCGGCCTGCGCGCGTTCGTCACCGCGTCGGCCATCGGGATCTACGGACCGGACCGCGGCGACGAGATGCTGACCGAAACCACCACCCGCGGCGACGGGTTCCTGGCTGACGTGGTGGCCGGCTGGGAGGACGCCACCGGCCCGGCCGCCGGGGCGGGCCTGCGCACCGTGCAGGTCCGTACCGGCGTGGTGCAGACCCCGCGGGGTGGCATGCTGCACCTGCTGTACCCGCTGTTCGCGGCCGGCCTGGGCGGGCGGCTGGGCAGCGGCAAGCAGTGGCTGGCCTGGATCGGCCTGGACGACCTGCTCGACATCTACCTGCGGGCGGTGCTCGACCCGGCGCTGTCCGGCCCGGTCAACGCGGTCGCCCCGGCCCCGGTCCGCAACTTCGATTACACCGCGGTGCTGGCCGGCGTGCTGCACCGGCCCGCGCTGGTCCCGGTGCCCCCGTTCGGCCCCCGCCTGCTGCTGGGCGCCGAGGGCGCCCGCGAGATCGCCGAGGCCAGTCAGTACGTCTGCCCGCAGCGGCTGATCAACGCCGGTCACCACTTCCGCTACCCCGAGCTGGAGGGAGCCCTGCGCCACGCGCTCGGCCGCGAGCCAGCGGTCCGGCCGGCAATCCGGATCCCGGCCGGCCCCGAATAAGGGCATCTGAGGAGGGAGGACGCTTGTGACCGGGCGCAGGATCGCCGTTATCGGCGGGGGGATCAGCGGGCTGACCGCGGGCTACGTCCTGTCCCGGACCGATCACGTCACGCTGTTCGAGGCCGACCCGCGGCTGGGCGGTCATGCCGACACCCACCTGGTCGGGCCGGTCCCGGTCGACACCGGCTTCATCGTCTACAACGAGCACACCTACCCGCTGCTGACCAGGCTGTTCGCCGAGCTGGGGGTGAGTACCCGGGCCGCCGAGATGAGCATGTCGGTCCGCTGCGCCGGCTGCGGCCTGTCCTACGCGGGCAAGCGGGGCCCGGGCGGCCTGGCCGCGGGCCTGCGCCGGGGCGGCGGCCGGTTCCTGCGGCTGCTGGCCGACGTCCCGCGCTTCCACCGCGCCGCCCGCGCGCTCCTGACCGACCAGGCGGACGGCCCCGGCGACCCCACCTTCGGCGAGTTCCTTGACCACGGCGGGTATTCCGGCTACTTCCAGGCCCACTTCGCGCTGCCGCTGGTCGCGGCGGTGTGGTCGTGCCCGGCCGGCACCGCGCAGGAGTACCCGGCCCGCTACCTGTTCGCCTTCCTGGCCAACCACGGGATGCTGTCGATCTCGGGCTCGCCGCCCTGGCGGACGGTGGCCGGCGGCTCCCGGTGCTACGTCGAGCGGGCCGCGGCCCGGCTGGCCCGCGTCCGGCCCGGCGTCCCGGTCCGCGCCGTGCGCCGTTACCCGGACGGCGCCGAGGTGAGCGACGCCTCGGGCCGGACGCACCAGTTCGACGCGGTGGTCATCGCGACCCACCCGGACCAGGCCCTCGCGCTGCTCGCCCCGGCCACCGCGGCCGAACGCGAGGTCCTCGGTGCCTTCCGCTACACCCCGAACCCGGCCCTGCTGCACACCGACGCCCGGCTGCTCCCGGATCGCGCCGGGGTCCGGGCCGCCTGGAACTACGAGCTCGGCCACTGCCGGGACGGCGCGGCGCGGATCAGCTACGACATGAACCGGCTGCAAGGCCTGCCCGCCGGCCGGGACCACATCGTGACCCTGAACGGCCAGGGTGTCGTCGACCCGGACCAGGTCATCAGCCAGATGGACTACGCGCATCCCGCCTACACGCCGGAGTCGGTCGCCGCCCAGCGCCGCCTGCCTGGCCTGAACACGCCGGTCACCGCGTTCGCCGGTGCTTACCACGGCTGGGGCTTCCACGAGGACGGCTGCCGGTCCGGGGCCCAGGCGGCCCGCGCGCTCGGAGGGACCTGGTGACCGTCGGCCCGCGCGTGCTGGCCCCGGACGCCGCGCTGTATGAGTGCCGGATCACCCACACCCGGCTGGCGCCGCTGCGGCACGCGTTCACCTACCGCACCTACCAGTGGCTGGTCGACCTGGACCACCTGCCCCGGCTGCGCCCGGGGCTGCGGCTGCTGGCCGGCTTTCACGGCCGCGACCACCTGGGCGACCCGGAGCTTCCGATCAGGGACAACCTCGACCGGTTCCTGGTCGGCCAGGACATCGACCTGGCCGGCGGCCGGGTGCTGATGCTCGCCCACGCCCGCGTGCTCGGGTACGTGTTCAACCCGCTGACCGTCTACTGGTGCCACCGGGCCGACGGCCCGCTGGCCTGCGTGGTGGCCGAGGTGCACAACACCTACCGGCAGCGGCACGCCTACCTGCTGCGCACCGACGACCGCGGGCGGGCCCAGACCGCCAAGCAGTTCTACGTCTCGCCCTTCTACCCGGTCGACGGCGGCTACCGGATGTCCCTGCCCGAGCCCGGCCCGCCCGGCTCCCCGCTCGCGCTGAGCATCACCCTGACCCGCCCCGGCGGCGCGTCGTTCGTGGCCACCGTGCACGGCCAGGGCCGCCCTGCTACCGCCCGGGCCCTGCTCGGCGCCGCCGCCCGGCATCCGTGGTCCACGGCCGCCGTCGCGGCCCGGATCCGCTGGCAGGGAATCCGGCTCTACCTGCGCGGGCTGCCCGTCGCACCGCGGCCACCCCATCAACCCCAGGAGGGAGTTCAGTGACCACCATTACCCAGCAAGCTCCGCGCTGCTCCGTCGACGCCGAACGCTGGCCCGACGTCGCCGTGGCGGACGGTTCCCCGGTGCGCGCGGCCGTGGCCCGGGTCCTGTTCACCCGCGCGGTGGCGGCGCTGCCGCTGCGGGTCCGGTTCCCGGACGGCCGGCTCCTCGGCGCCGCCGGAGATGAACAGAGCCCGGACACGCCCGTCATGGTCCTGCACCGGCCCGGGGAGTTCTTCCGCCGCTTCGGCGCCTCCGCCCTGATCGGGTTCGGCGAGTCGTACCTGGCCGGCGACTGGGACTGCGCCGACCTGACCGGCCTGCTGACCGTGCTCGCCGCCCACGCCGCCGACCTCTTCCCGCCCTGGCTGCAGCGGATGCGCGCGCTCGCGGTACGCCGGCCGCCCGCCGCCGACCAGCAGACCCGCGACGGCGCCCGCCGCAACATCGGCCGTCACTACGACCTGTCCAACGACCTGTTCGCGTTGTTCCTCGACGAGACCATGACCTACTCCTCGGCCCTGTTCGCGGAACGAGAGGACGGCACCCCGCTGGCCGCCGATCACCTGCTCACCCAGGGTCAGCAGCGCAAGATCGACGCCCTGCTGGACCGGGCCGGGGCCGGCCCGGGCTGCCGGCTGCTCGAGGTCGGCACCGGCTGGGGCGAGCTGGCCCTCCGGGCCGCGCGGCGCGGCGCCACCGTGACCACGGTCACGCTCTCGCGCGAGCAGCAGGCGCTGGCCATCCGCCGGGTCGCCGAGGCCGGCCTGGCCGATCGGGTCCGCGTCGAGCTGCGCGACTACCGCGACGTGGAGGGCACGTTCGACGCCATCTGCTCCTGCGAGATGATCGAGGCGGTCGGCGCGCGCTACTGGGACGGCTACTTCGCCGCGCTCGACCAGCACCTGGCGCCCGGCGGCCGGATCGGCCTGCAGACGATCACCATGCCGCACGACCGGATGCTGGCCACCCGGCACACCTACACCTGGATCCACAAGTACATCTTCCCCGGCGGGCTGCTCCCCTCGGTGACCGCGATCGAGGACAGCCTGGCCCGGTCCACCCGGCTGCGGATCACCGCCCGTACCGACTTCGGCCCGCACTACGCGGAGACGCTGCGGATCTGGCGGGACCGGTTCCAGGCCAGCGCGGACGAGGTCGCCCGGCTCGGCTTCGACGAGGTGTTCGCCCGCATGTGGAACTTCTACCTGTGCTACTCCGAGGCTGGGTTCCGGTCCGGCTACATCGGGGTCAGCCAGCTCACCCTGGCCCGCATATGACCGGCCAGGACGGCGCCGCGGGCGTCATCGCCGACCTGGTCCGCACCCATGCCGGGGCCGGCCTGCCGGTCCGGCTGCGCCTGTGGGACGGCAGCGAGGCCGGCCCGGCCGGCGCCCCGGTCCTGATCGCCAGGTCGCCCCGGGCCCTGCGCCGGCTCCTGTGGCGCCCGGGCGAGCTCGGCCTGGCCCGCGCCTACATCAGCGGCGACCTCGACGTCGACGGCGACCTCGCCGACGGCCTGCGCCGCCTGTGGACCGCCGTCGGCCATAAACCCCCGGAGGGCGGCGTGTGGCCAGGCTCCGCGCCGCTCCCCGGGCCAGCCCGGGGACTCCGGACCGTCCGCGCCCTGGCCGCCCAGGCACCCGCCGCGCTGGCCGCGGTGCGCGCGGTCGCCCGCCTCAAGGTCCCGGTCTGGCCTCCGCCCCCGCCACCCGGCTGCGAGCTCCGGGTCCGCGGCCGCCTGCACAGCCGGGCCCGCGACCAGGCGGTCATCGCCGGCCATTACGACCTGCCCGCCGCGTTCTACCAGTTCATCCTGGATCCCAGCATGGCCTACTCGGGTGCGTACTGGACCGGGGCGGAGACCCTGGCCGACGCGCAGCGGGCCAAGCTCGAGCTGATCTGCGGCAAGCTCGGCCTGCAGCCCGGCTCCAGGCTGCTCGACATGGGCTGCGGCTGGGGTTCGCTCACCGTGCACGCCGCCCGCGACCACCACGCCCAGGTGACGGCCGTGACCCTGTCCGCCGAGCAGGGCGGCTACGTCCGGCAGCGGGTCCGCGGGCTGGGCCTGGCCGGCCGGGCCGAGGTCCGGATCCAGGACTACCGGGACCCCGTTGACCACGCGGGCTACGACGCGATCGCCTCGGTCGAGATGGGCGAGCACGTCGGCGCCGCGCAGTACCCGCGGTTCTGCGCGGCGCTGCACCGGCGGCTGCGCCCGGGCGGCCGGCTGTTGATCCAGCAGATGTCCCGAGGCGGACGCGCGCCGGGCGGCGGCCCGTTCATCGAGTCCTACATCGCCCCCGATATGCACATGCGCCCGGTGGGGGAGACGGTCCGGCTGATCGAGAACGCCGGGTTCGAGGTCACCGGCGTCCAGGGCCTGCGCGAGCACTACGTCCGCACCATCCGGGCCTGGCTGGACAACTTCGAGGCCAGCCTGCCCGAGATCGCCAAACTCCTCACCGCGGAGCAGGTCCGCGTCTGGCGCCTGTACCTGGCCGGCAGCGCGCTGGCCTTCGACGAAGGCCGGATGGGCGTCGACCAGATCCTCGCGGTCAAGAAGGCCCGGTGAGCGGCATCCCGGCCGGCCCGTTCGGCCTCATTCTCGTGGCCACCGCGGCCGCCCTGCTGGTCATGATGGCCGTGACCTTCGCGATCGCCAAAAGAGCCGGAAAGCACAGCGTGGTCGACACCGCGTGGGGCGTCGGCATCGTCCTGACCGCCGTGGTCAGCCTGATCGCCTCGGCCGGGCACGGCCAGCCCGCCCGCCGCTACCTGCTGCTGTCCGCCGCGGTCCTGTGGGGCCTGCGGCTGGCCGCCTACGTGACCTGGCGCAACCACGGCAAACCCGAGGACCCCCGCTACCGCGACATGCTCAGCCGGGCCCAGGGCAACCCGGACCTGTACGCGCTGCGCACCGTCTACCTGCTCCAGGCCGCCATCTTGTGGCTGGCCTGCCTGCCGGTGCAAGCCGGCATGCTGGAGCGCGCCCCGGCCGGGCCGCTCGCCGTCATCGGGGGCCTGCTGTGGCTGGGCGGCTTCGTCTTCGAGTCCGTCGGCGACTGGCAGCTGGCCCGGTTCAAGGCCGATCCCGCCCATCAGCGCCTGATCATGGACCGCGGCCTGTGGCGCTACACCCGTCACCCCAACTACTTCGGCGACTTCTGCATGTGGTGGGGCCTGTTCCTGATCGCCCTGGGCTCCAGGGCCGAGGTGCCCACCATCATCGCGCCGCTGCTGATGACCTTCATCCTCACCCGCGGCACCGGCCAGCGGCTCACCGACCAGCGGATGGCCGCCACCCGCCCCCAGTACGCCGACTACGCCGCCCGCACCAGCGGCTTCTTCCCCCTCCCGCCAAGGCGCGGCGGCGGATAGGAGGGACACCGCCGCCGCGCACTCCCGACGTTAGCGCCCGGCCGGGCTAGCCGGCAGGAGAACAGAACGTGACCTCGGGGTAGCGCGGCGACGGATGGTCCATCAGGGCTTGCGGTTCGCCGCGCAGGTGCTGGTCGAAGAAGGCCCGGACGTAGGCGCGGGTGATGTCCAGGGACCGGGCTCCGGGGAGGCCGGCGTCGATGTCGAGGCCGACGTGATCGGCCAGCAGCGCGAGGTCGGTGAACGAGGCGTGTACCGCGCCGGCGACCAGGAGCCACCGCTTCCACCCGGTCAGGAGCTTCCAGTCACGCTCCCAGGTGGTCACGGCACCTTCGCCTCCCGGGGTGTAGTTGGCTTGCTTGCCCAGGAACATAAACGGCCGGGCCAGGCCGTGATCAGGGATCCGGGCGGCCGTGGCGCCGTCCATGTCGATGCCGGCCCGGATGCGGGAGTCGCCCAGCATGGCGGCGATGGCGGCCGCGCCGCCGGCGGAATGCCCGGCCATCGCCATCCGTGACGGGTCGATCAGCCCGGCGCCCGGCCAGGGCGGCTGCGGGCCGGTCAGCTCGTCCAGCACGAAGGAAACATCGGCGGCCCGGCCTGCCGCCACCTTCGCCCAGAACCCCGGGCCCCGGCGAGGTGCCTCGCGGGCCAGGCAGGTGGTGACCCGCCCGTCGGGAAAGGCGGTGCCGAAGCTCTCGTACGTGTGATCAATCCCGGCCACGGCGTAACCGTGGCTGGCCAGGTCCTCGGCCAGGCCGGTGAGCGTGCCACGGGAATTGGTGAAGCCAGGTGAGAGCACCACCAGCGGCAGGACGCGCTCACCCCCGGCCGGCGTGGCATCGCTGACCGCGTTGGTCCGGACCGTGCTCAGCGTGTCCGGCGGGACGCCGATACCCCTGCTGGTGAGCTGGAGCCCCGACTCCGCCGCCGTCATGTACCGGGCCCGCGGCCCGTCCGACGGAGCCGCCGGATACCACAGCGTGACCATCAGCTCCCGTACGTCCACCCCCGCGGCCCACGGATCGGGACGCGAGGCATCCCTCAGCCACAACGACGTGGTACCGACCGGAAACGAACCCGTCGGCTCCGGCAGATGCGGCGTGTGCCCCTGCCCGGCCGGCGCGTCCCCGGAACTTTCCACGCCCCCATCATCACCGACCGCCCGCCGTCGGCGCGTGGATTATGGTCCCGGCGGCCCGAGCGGAGAGGACAAGCCCATGGCAGGCGGAGCGGCCAAGAACCTGCAGGAGATCCTGGCCGGGGTCCGGCAGGAACTGGAACCGGGCGGCCGCGCGGGCCCTGTGAGACAGACAGTCACACCGCGTGCCGCAGCCGCAGCTCGGCCGGGAACGGCGCCAGGAACGTCTGCGCGGCCAGCCACGGCAGCTCGCCGCCGCTGGCGTAGTGGGCCAGCAGCGCCACCGGCACGCTGAGCGGCACCTCGCCCCGCCGGTAGGCGTCGATCCGCGCCACCAGGTCGGCGCCAAGCGGCTCAGCCAGCGAACGCCCGACCCGGCTGTACGCGTGCAGCAGCGCGTTGGCGTTCCGCCCCCGGGTCGCCCCAGAAGCCAGCGCGGCCAGGAACAGCTCCCCGTAACCGGCACCCCCGGCGGCCACCACCCGCCCCAGGGACCGGTACCGGGCCGGATCGTGCGCCAGCAGCTGCAGCTTGTGCCGCGCGTGGAACTCCATCAGGTCCCGCGGCTGCCAATCAAGAGACAGCAGGGCCCGCAGCCGCGCCGCCGCGAACACCCGCTCCACGAACGCCTCCCGCAGCCCCGCGTCGTTCAGCCGCCCCTCGTCCTCGACCGCGAGCAGCGGAGACGCAGCCATCACCCGCGAGGCGTACAGCCCAGGCCCCACCGCACCCGAGGCCTCGCCGGACAAACGGTACCGCGGAACGCCCCGCACCCCGCAGCTCGGCGACTTGGCCTTGAACACGTACCCGTCAACAGCAGCAGGCAGTGGCAGGGCCGCCATCAGACCAGTGTGATCCAGCGTCCCGCTCCGGTTGACGAGCCGGCCAGAATCGGTCACCCGGATCGGCTCCCGCGGCGTGCCCAGCCCGATCTCGACCTCCGGGCAGTACGGCACCCAGTCCACGTACGGGCCGAGCTCGTCGGTCAGGAACCGGGATCGCTTGTGCCCCCCGTTGAACCGGACCGGCGACCCAAGCAAGCACGAAGAAACCCCCACCCGTGGTCGTTCCATAATTGACATTCAACACGTAGATGAGGAGGACGATGACGATCCCCAGGCTGCTGGCCCTCAGCGACCTGCACGTAGCGCACCCGCAGAACAGGAAGATCGTCGAAGACCTCCCGCCCGGCCAGGAAAACGACTGGCTGCTGCTCGCCGGGGACGTGGGGGAGTCCTACCTCGACATCGAGTGGGCGCTGCGCACCCTGGCGGGCAAATACGCCACCGTGGTGTGGACCCCGGGCAACCACGAGCTGTGGACCCGGTCCAAGGACCCGGTCGCGCTGCGCGGCGAGCCGCGGTACCTGGCCCTGGTCGAGCTCTGCCGGGACATCGGCATCCGGACCCCGGAGGATCCCTACCCGGTATGGGACGGCCCGGGCGGGCCGGTCACGGTCGCGCCGGTGTTCCTGCTCTACGACTACACGTTCCGCCCGGACGGCGCGCGGACCAAGGAGGAAGGGCTCGAAATAGCCTACGAGAAGGGCATCGTGTGCCAGGACGAGGCCCTGCTCCACCCCGATCCGTATGACACCATCGACGAGTGGTGCGCGGCCCGGATCGAAGCCACAGCGAAAAAGCTGGAGCACCGGGACCCCGCGCTCCCGGTCGTCTTCGTCACCCACTACCCGCTGGTCCGCGAGCCCACCCTGGTGCTGCGCTACCCGGTGTTCGCGCAGTGGTGCGGCACCACCCGCACCCACGACTGGCACCTGCGCTACAACGCCGCCGCGGTCGTCTACGGCCACCTGCACATCCCGCGGACGACCTGGTACGACGGCGTGCGGTTCGAGGAGGTGAGCCTCGGCTACCCCTACGAATGGCGCCGCCGCCCGGTCCCGCCCGTCGTCCCGCGGACCATCGAGATCAGACCCCGCCCTTAGCCGGGTCCGCGCCAGGACCAGGGTCCGCGCCAGGATCAGGGTCCGCGCCAGGATCAGGGTCCGCGCCAGGATCAGGGTCCGTGCCCAGGACTAGCTGCCCGCTTTCGGAGTCGTACTCGAACAGCTCGCCGTACCGGCCCCAGTCGATGGCGATGTCGAGCTGCCGGCGGGCCGCCTCGTCGGAGAACCCGCGGCGCAGCAGGTCCAGGAAGAACCCCTCGCGCAGCGTGCCGTCGGCGGTGGCGCGCAGCCCGTTCAGGATCGCCTTGATCAGCGGGGCCCGCTCGGCGGCCACCTTCCCGAACAGCATCTTGCTGCTGTTGATGTCGGCGGTGGCGAACTCGCGGCCCGCGTCGGTGATCTCCAGGTCCGCACCGTGCACCTCGGCCAGGCCGAGCAGGACGGCCGCGTCCACCAGCGGCAGCAGGTCGTCGACCTCGAAGCTGAGGTCGTCGGCCAGCGCGGCCAGGCCGTCGCTTCCGCCGCGCGCAGCCAGGATCTCCAGCAGGCCCCCAGGCCCCTCGCCACTAGGTGGTGCGACCCGTACGACACCACCTCGGCCACGATCGAGGCGTTCCACGCGCCGCCCGCCGCGGTGATCCCCCCGGTCACGTACGCCGGGAAGATAGCAGGCAGGATGAACCGCCGCCAGCGCAACGACCCGCGCACCCGCATCAGCTGCATCGCCTCGCGCAGGTCACTCGGGATGGCCGAAGCCCCCGCGATCACGTTGAACAGGATGTACCACTGCGACCCGAGGGCCATCAGCAGGATGCCCCCGAAGGTCAGCGACACCCCGGTCGCGATGAAGAACGCCGCCGCGAACGGGAACAAGAAGTTGGCCGGGAACGAGGCCAGCACCTGCACCACCGGCTGGGCCAGCCGCGACACCCGCGGGTTCATCCCGATCCACACCCCGACCGGCACCCAGATCGCGCTGGCCACCACGAGCAGCACCACCACCCGCCCGAGCGTGGCCGCCCCGTCCACGAAGGCCGGCCCGAACGCCCCCAGCCCGACGTGCGCGTGCACGTAGTCCAGAGAACGCCACGCCCCGTACACCACGACGGCAAAGACCGCGCCCGCGAAGAACACGTCCCCCGTCCGCGCCCGCGCCACCGGCCGGGCCAGCGGGTACTCGGCCAGCCCGAACGGCCTGGTCACCCGGTCCAGCGCCCGCCCCACCGGCCGCGCCGGCCGGGACACCAGGGACGGCACGGACGAGCGGCGCAGCAGGTCGAGCACCACGCTGCGCGGCCGCTCGGCCGCGGCGGACTCCTCGAACCGGAACCGCTCGGCCCAGGCCACCAGCGGCCGCCAGAACACCACGTTGACCGCGATGACCAGGACGATCTCGACCCCGATGGCGATGCCCACCTTGCTCAGGCTGCTCTGCGCGATGGCCGCGGCCACGTAGGAACCGATCCCGGGCAGCGCGTAGGTGTGGTTCAGCACGCTGATCGACTCCGACGCGGCCAGGAAGAACCAGGCCCCGCCGAAGCTCATCATCCCGTTCCAGACCAGCGGGATCATCCCGCTCGGCACGTCCAGCCGCCAGAACCGCTCCCACTTGGTCAGCCGCATGATCCGCGCGGCCTCGTCCAGGTCCCGCGGCTGGGAGATCAGCGAGTGATAGAACGCGAACGTCATGTTCCAGGCCATCGAGCCCGGTTCTGTCTTTTCTTTTCGCCCGAACGGTCCGTGGTTCGTGCCCCCGCCCAACCCCCGAGCGCCCTGATGATCGTGAACAGTTTGGGGCAAATGCTGTCCCTAACTGTTCACGATCATGGTCAGCCGGTCAGGAGGACGGGGGCATCAGGACCGTGTTGATGATGTAGACGGTGGCGTTGGCCGTCTGGACGTTGCCGCACACGACGGAGGCGCTGTTGACCTCGTACGTGCTGCCCATCAGGGCCGGGGCGACGGTCGCGCCTTCCAGCGTCTTGAGCGGGGTGCCCGCGGCGAGCTGGGCCGGGGTAGTGCGCCCGGAGACCACGTGGTAGGTGAGGATCTTGGTCAGTTCGGCCTTGTTGGACAGCACGCTGGCCAGGGTCGCGGCCGGGAGCTTGGCGAACGCCGCGTTGTCCGGCGCGAACACCGTGATGCCGGACGCCGAGTTGAGCGTGTCCACCAGGCCGGCCTTCTTGACCGCGGTGACCAGGGTGGACAGCAGCGGGTTGGCCGACGCGGCGGTCGCCACCGGCGCGGTCGACATGCCGGTGAAGCTGCCCGCGCCGCCCTTGGGCACCGAGGCGCAGCCCGGGCCGAAATCGCTGGCGGTGGTGCTTGCGCCCGAGGACGCCCCAGTCGACGATGCAGCGGACGCGGCCGAGGACGCCGGAGCCGAGGTGGCCGGCGCCGCCGCGGACGACGAGGACGGGCTCGAGCTGCACGCGGCCGCGGTCAGGGCCAGTCCGGCGGCCAGGCCGGTGGTGGCGAGCAAGCGGATCTTCATGATTTCTCCCATTTCTTACCTAAAAGGGGTGCCGTCAGGTGACGGTCACCACTACCGAGTCCCAGCCGGTAGCCCCGCTGGGGAAGACCTGGGCGCGCCGTGACGGCTGGGTCACGCCCTTGTTGTCGGTGGCCCGGACCTGGAGCGTGTGCAGCCCGGGGGCCGCGTCCCAGGTCCAGACCCACTGCCGCCAGGTGTCGATGCCGTCGACGGCGGCCATCCGGGCGGTGTGCCAGGGACCGTTGTCCGCGCTGACCTCCACGCCGGCGATGCCGGTGGCGGGCGCCCAGGCCACCCCGGCCACGGTGACCTGGCCCGCGGCGACCTGGGCCAGCGGCCGGGGCACGTCGATCCGCGACTCGGTGTGGATCGGGGCCACCGCCGCGTACCCGCGCTGGGTCCAGTAGGCCTTCTGCTCGGCGAACGTGGTCACGGTCAGCCGGGTGACCCACTTGGTGGCCGAGGTGTAGCCGTACAGGCCCGGCACCACCATCCGGGCCGGGAACCCGTGCTCGACGGGCAGCGGCTGGCCGTTCATGCCGACCGCCAGCAACGCGGGCCGGCCGTCCATGATCGTGGTCAGCGGGGTGGAGATGGTCATCCCGTCGGTGGCGGACGAGAGCAGCTGGTCGGCGCCCGCCCGCGCCCCGGCCCGGCGCAGCAGCGCGGGCAGCGACGCGCCGAGCCACCGGGCGTTGCCCGCATACGACCCGCCGACCTGGTTCGAGACGCAGACCAGGGTGATGTCGGTCTCGGTCAGCGGCATCCGCAGCAGCTCGGCGAAGCTGAGCTCGATCTCGCGGTCCACCATGCCGTCGATCCGCAGCGTCCAGGTTTCCTGCGCCACCTCCGGCAGCACCAGGTCGGTGTCGACCCGGTAGAAGCTGGCGTTCGAGGTGAAGAACGGGGTCAGCCCCGGTATCCGCAGTTCGGTCCCGGCCGGCACGGCCGGCGCGCGCACCGCCGCCGCGGGCAGCCGGACCTGCGCCCGGGACGAGGCGACGCTGAACCGCCGTAGCAGCACGTCCCCCGCGCCGCCCGCCACCGCGGCCAGCACCCCCGCCCCCGCCGCGCCCGCGAGAAACAGCCGCCGGCCAGGTCCCGCGGGATCCCGCACATCGCCGGCCACGCCGTCCGTAGCCAGGTCCCGCCCGTTCCCGGCCCCGCCGGTCACGCCGTCCGTAGCCAGGTCCCGCCCGTTCCCCGCCCCGCCGGTCACGCCGTCCGCGACCAGGCCGGTCCCGTCGTCCCGCGGCCGGATCGACCGGACCAGCGTGACCAGGGTCCCCGCGGCCACGGTCACGCCGGTCAGGGTGGGCACCACGTCGAGCAGGCCGGCCCCGGGCAGGCGGAGCGCGGCGGTCACGCCCAGGCCGGCGAACACGGCCAGGCCGGCCAGCCCGTAGCCGATCCGGCGCACCGCTGCCGCGCCGATCAGCGCGGCGAACCCGGCCAGCATGACCAGGATCCCGGCGACCAGCGCCTGCTTGTCGTGCGAGCCGAAGTGGGTGATCGCGAAGTCCTTGACCGGGATCGGCGTCAGGTTGATGGCCGTCTCGCCGACCGCGATGACCGGCGCGCTGTCGGGGCCGATGATCGCCGCCGCCAGCTCGGCCACGCCCAGGGCCACGGCGGCGGCCAGTATCCCGGCCAGCGCTCCGGCCGCGAGCACGCCGACTACGGAGCGCAACTCAACGTGTCCGTTCTGTTTTCCGATCACGGCGCCCATTCGGAGCTGCCTTGCCAACCGGATTGGCGTGACTTTCATTCGCGCAGGTTGCGGGCGTACAGAGCAATCCAAAGCAGCAAGGGCCTCGAATGGAGAGCATGAGACGGATCGAGCTTCGACCGCTGCGGCCGGACGGTTGCCCCGCTGAGGACACCGGCCGCAAACCGGATCTGGCCGGCCTGATGTCCCGGGTGGCGCGGGGCGATCACCGGGCCTTCGAGCTGCTCTACGGCGAGCTGGCCGGGCCGGTCTACGGGGTGGTCCGGCAGGTGCTGCGCGATCCCGCCCAGTCCGAGGAGGTCGCCCAGGAGGTGCTGCTGGAGATCTGGCGCACCGCCTCCCGGTTCGACCCGGCCAAGGGCAGCCCGGCGGCCTGGGCCCTGACCATCGCGCACCGCCGGGCCGTGGACCGGGTCCGGTCCGAGACCGCAAGCTCCCGCCGGGAGGAAAAGGCCGCGCTGGACCCTGGTTCGGTGGACGACGACGTAGCCGAGGTGGTGGCCGCCACGCTGGACCGCCAGCGGGTACGCCGCTGCCTGGACGGCCTGACCGAGCTGCAGCGCGAGTCGATCAAGCTCGCCTATTACGGCGGCTACTCCTATCCGCAGGTCGCCCAGCTGCTCGACGTGGCCCTGGGCACGGTCAAGACGCGGATCCGGGACGGACTGATCAGGATGCGCGACTGCCTGGAGGTGGAGTGGTGAAGGCCATGCGCGACGACTCGCACCAGCTGAGCGGCGCCTACGTCCTCGACGCGCTCAGCGAGGCCGAGCGGGACGGCTTCGAGCGCCATCTCCAGCACTGCCCGCTGTGCACGGACGAGGTCCGCGGCCTGCGCGAGACCGCGGCCCGGATCGGCCTGGCCAAGACCCTCGACCCGCCGCCCCAGCTGCGGCCGCGGGTGCTGGCCGCCGCCTACCGGACCCGCCAGCTCCCGCCGCCCGTCGGCGACCGGATCGGCCTGGACCGCCGCCGGAGCCGGGCCCGGAAGCTGTTCGCCGTGAGCCCGGGCCACGCTCAGCCCGGCGCCCAGCGCGAGTCACTGCGCCGGCTACTGGGCCGGCCGCTGGTCCCGCGGCTGGCCGGCGCACTGGCCGCCGCAGCCGTGGTGGTGGTCGCCACCCTGGGCATCAGCCAGTCCCTGACCAGTCACCAGCCCGGCGGCGCCCCGGCCGCCAGCGCCGCGATCAGCCGGATCGTCACCGCACCCGACGCGCGGACCGAGACCGAGCGGACCAGCGCCGGCGGGACGGTCACGGTCGTCGTCTCCGCGGACCGGCAGGCCGCCGTGGTCTCCGCCGCCGGGATGCGGTCGCTGCCCGCCGCGCAGACCTACCAGCTGTGGGTGATGGGCCCGCACGGCAGCGCCCGCTCGGCGGGGCTGCTGTCCGGGACCGGCCGGGCCGGCCCGGTGCTGGCCTCGGGCGTCGAGCCCGGCGACCAGATCGGGATCACCGTCGAGCCGGCCGGCGGCACCTCGAGCCCGACCACCGCCCCCGTCATCGCGGTGCCCGCGTAGTCAGCCGGGGCGGCGCCTCGGGGACTGGTCAGGCTGCGGTCACCTCCGCCGCGCAGGCGTCGGCATAGGCCTGGGCCAGCTGGGCGGTCACCGAGGGTTCCTGCCGGTCGGGGCTGGGGATGCCGAGGTGGGTCTCGCGCAGTTCGTTCAGGTAGCTGCGCCACAGCTGCGGGCCGCCGTGTTCCAGCAGCTCGGCGCGTATCCGAAGGGGGCGGCTGGTCGGCCGGTTCCGGATTCCCCAGGCGCCGAGCTCGGCGAAGACCGGGACGAGCTGGATGGCCTGCTCGGTGAGGCTGTAGGTCGCGCGCTGGCCGCGGCCCGCGTCGTCGCGGCTGAGCAGGCCCGTCTGGACCAGCCGTTTGAGCCGGTCGGCGAGGATGTTCGACGCGATGCCCTCCTGCGAGCCCGCCTGCAGCTCGCGGAAGTGCCTGCGGTTGCCGAACATGATGTCGCGCAGGACGAGCAGGCTCCACCGGTCGCCGAACGCCTCGACGGCGGCGTTGATCGGGCAGCCTGAACGCGGTGAGTCAGTCACGGCATCTTCCTTTCGACAGCTGCTTGCAAAGTACCATCAGTCACCGGTAGGGTCGAGTCAAGTGCTTGCAAAACGCTAGTGCTTTTGCCTCGTGACGGAGGAGGACTCGATGGCCGCGACAGGCACAGGTGACCTCCAAGCACGCGCGGAGGCCGTGGTGGATGAGCTGGTGAGCTCCGGCGCGGAGACCGGCCTGCAGGTTGCGGTGGTCCGCAACGGCCGGCTGATTGCCGATGTCGCCGGTGGCGCCGCCGACCCCGGCACCGGCCTGCCGGTCACGCCGGACACGTTGTTCTGGGCGGTATCCACCGCCAAGGGCGTCGCCGCCACGGTGGCTCATGTCCTCGCCGAGCGCGGCGTGCTCGACTATGGCCTGAGGCTCGCCGAGGTCTGGCCGGAGTTCGCCGCGCATGGCAAGGAACACGTGACACTGCGCCATGTGCTCTGCCACACCGCCGGCCTGCCAGGCCTGCCCCGCGATACCACCGTCGCCGATCTGTGTGACTGGGACCACATGTGCGCGGTGCTGGCCGGCGCGTGGCCGTGGTGGGAGCCCGGCACCCGCTTCGGCTACCACGCCAAGACCTTCGGCTTCCTGGTCGGCGAGACCCTGCGGCGGGTAACCGGCCGCACGATCTCCGCGCTGTTGCGCGAGCACGTCACCGGCCCGCTCGGCATCGCAGACGACATCCACTTCGGTGTTCCGGCCGGCTCGCTGTCCCGGGTCGCCCGTCAGGTAGCCCCAGAACCCGCCCGCACGGAGTCGCCGGCGCTGGGCTCACCGCTGGAACGGGCCATCCCTCCAGGGATCGCACCCAGCGCGGAGTACGCCAACCGGATCGACGTACTCACCGCCGACATTCCCTCCGAGGGCACTATGACCGCCCGCGGCGCAGCCCGGATGTATTCGGCTCTGCTCGGCCATATCGACGGGGTGGGGCTGGTTTCACCGCAGCGGCTGGCCAGGATGGCCGCGGTCACCTACCGCGGCCACGATGAGGTCATGGGCGTCCAGACCCAGTGGGCATTCGGCTACAGCCCCTACTGGCCCGGCGGCCCATCCGTTGAAGGCTCCACCTTCGGCATGGTCGGGGCCAACGGCTCGGCGGCCTACGCCGACATCGGCACCGGCGTCGCGGTCGCCGTCATGCGCAACCGCTTCACCCCCGGCGACTTCACCGCCGCAGAGAAAATCGGCCAGCTCGCCGCCGGGGTCTGCTGATAACGACCAAGCCCCGCCGGGCACGGGGCCGGCCGCATCCGAAGGAGGAAGCCCCGACCATGCGCGAACCCGCCACCAAAATCGACGCCCGGTTCAGCGACCCCGGTGCGATGGCCACGCCGTGGAGCCAAACCCGCGAAGCGCTCGAAAGCGCCGAGCTGTTCTGGATCAGCACCGTCCGCCCCGATGGCAGGCCCCACGTTACCCCGCTGGTCGCCGTCTGGCTCGATGACGCCATCCACTTCTCCACCGGCCAGGCCGAGCAAAAGGCCCTCAACCTGCGCGCCAACCCGCACGTCGTCCTCACCACGGGCTGCAGCACCTGGAACGAAGGACTCGACGTCGCCGTCGAAGGCAGCGCCGTCCCCGTTACCGACGACGCGCAGCTAACCCGGCTCGCTCAAGCCTGGTCCGCCAAATGGGACGGCCGGTGGCACTACCAGGTCCAAGGCGGCCGCTTCCACCACCCTCGCGGCGGTGACGCTCTGGTCTACTCGGTCACACCCACGAAAGTGCTCGCCTTCGGCAAGGGGCACTTCACCCACACCACGTACCGATTCTGACGTCCAGGCCGCCTCACCGGATCCAACCATCAGCTCGCTGGTCAGCCGGCCCTCGGACGAGCGGGCTTCGGCGATGGCCTTGATCCGCTCCAGGGTGGCGCGCATCCCGTTGAGGTTGGTCCGCAGCCGGAAGGGCCCGGCCACGAGCCAGTACAGGACGTTCGGCGGGGTGCGCGGCAGCTGGAACGACTCCGTTACGTCGGTGCCGGTCCCGTCCGGCCCGGGGGCCAGCCGGTACCGCCAGGTGTTGACCGTCATCCCGCCCGGCCCGTTCACCGCGAAGGCGAACTCGCGCTCCGGGTCGGCGGCCAGCACCGTGCACGTCGTCCAGTAGACCGGGCCCACCCCGTTGCGCCGCACGTGACCGCGGAACCGCGCTCCGGTCCGCGGCCCGTCCGACCCGTCCAGCCACTCCGCCTCGAACGTCTCGGGGCTGAACTCCCCGATCCGGGTGACGTCGCTGACCAGCGCCCAGACCCGCTCGGCCGGCGCATCGATATGAACGGTCACAGACCCCTGCATGCCCAGCTACTCTAGCTCGCCAGCATCGGGCTACAGCAGGTAGGTGACCAGATGCCCACCGTCGCCGATTATCTCGTGCGTTCACCAATCCGGAGTCAGCTCAGCTGCGAATGGGACCGAAAGGGGCCCGCTATCCAGCGCGCCTCGCCCGCAAATGGAGGGATTCTCGCATGTCTGTTCTGAAACGAGCCAGGAACGCAGGCCCCCGCAAGGTCGGCCTGGCCCTGACCGGGCTGCTGACGCGGGCCTGGCCGTGGCATCGGCCACATGCTGACCACCACCGGGGCATCGGCCACACGGTCATGACCGACATGGCGCAGACCATGTCCGCGTCGGTGTCACAGGGGCACACCGGCTTCACCGCCGGCTGGTACCACGGCCACACGGTGCGGTTCTACTACACAAGAACTTCATGTGTGCCGAACCCCCGGCCAGCAAGGCCTCGTCCAAGTGCGAGGCGGGCGCGGACTACACCCAGACCCGGCCAGCAGCTTCGACCCGCTGTACGTGGTGGTCCCGCTCGGCTTCACCCCGCCGAAGAACACCCTGCAGTGCCCGGTGGCCGGCCACTGCATCGACCACCCCGGCACCATCGACCTGTCCGCCGTGCTCGGCAAGGGCACGTCCAACCTGGCCCTGCCCGCGCACAGCCACATCGTGGCCACCGCCAACGGCGGCCAGTCCGAGTGGTGGAACGTGGACGTGGTTGGCGTCACCAGCCTCAAGGCCTGGGACAAGATCGTCTGGGCCAAGAGCGACGCTGAGCTGCAGTTCCTCCAGCGTCATGACTCCAAGAGAGGTGACCGGGAACATCACCACCAACCTGTTCCTGTACTTCTCGGTCCTCCGGTAGTCCATCCGGCCGGCCGCGCGCTCCGGCGCGCGGCCGGGAACCTCGCCTCGGAAGGATCCCCGCCATGACCCTGAGCACCCCGCCGGTTCCCCGCGTCATCCACGCCGCCTTGCCCGCGGCTCGCGCACCGACTTGCCTCCCGGCTGGCGCGCCGCCTTGCCCCGCGGCTGGCGCGCCGCCGCCGGGCTGACCTGCGTGGCCGCGGGCGCGGCCATCGTGGCCGGGCCCTGCTGCCCTGGGTTGAGGCCTTCGCCGGTTGGTCCAGGTGCCCGGCGTGCGCGGCCTGAACGGCCGGATCCTGGCCACCGCCGGGCCTGTTCATCGCCGTCACCGGCCTGTATCAGCTGGTCCGCGGCGGTGCCGCCGCCCGCTGGGTGGCGGGCCTGGCTGGCTTCGCCGCGGCTGGCTTCGCCGGCTACCTGCTCATCGCGCTGACCCGGACCATGCGCGCGCTCGGCGGCGACTCCATGGTCTTCGCCCGCGGCGGCCCGGGGCTGTGGGTCGCGGCGGCGGGCGCCGCGGCGGCCTTCGCCACCCTGCTCTTCCCGGCCGCGGTTACCCAGGCGCCGCGCCGCGACACGCTCGTCCCGCCGCGGCCGCCCGATCCGCGCCGATGCCGGGCGCTGGGCGGATGCGGCCCCTCGGGTGAATGCGGCGCGCCGGGTGCTGGCCTGGGCCGCCGACCGCGAGTCGGCCTGCCTGCGGCGCGCCCTGCAGGTCGCGCTCGGCGCGGTCTGGCTGCTCGACGCCGCGCTGCAGTTCCAGCCGTACATGTTCAGCAAGATGTTCCCGGCCATGATGCTGGCTCCGTCCGGGATGGGCGGCCAGCCCGCGTTCGTGTCCGGTCCGGTGCTCGGCGCGGCCCGGCTGTTCTCCTCGGCCCCCGCCGCCTGGAACGCGCTGTTCGCCACCATCCAACTGGCGCTGGCCATCGGCCTGCTGTGCCGTCCGGCGGTCCGCGCCGCCTGGCCGGACCGTGGTCTGGGCCCTGGCCGTATGGTGGCTCGGCGAGGGCCTGGGCGGCCTGTTCACCGCGGCCGCCGACCCCCTGACCGGCGCCCCCGGCGCCGTCCGTCCTCTACGCCTTCCTCGCCGTCCTCCTCTGGCGCGCCGCCGCACCCGCCGCCGCGCACCCGCCGCCGCCGCACCCGCCGCCGCCGCACCCGCCGCCGCCGCACCCGCCGCCGCACCCGCCGCCGCCGCACCCGCCGCCGCCGCACCCGCCGCCGCCCTCGGCATCTCCGCACCCCGCGCCACCGCGCCCGGCACGAGCATAGGCAAAGGAGCCCGCTGGGTCGCTACGCCCGGCTACGCCTGGCTCGTCCTGTGGGGCGCCCTGGCCCTCTTGATCCTCCGCGCCCCGGCCAGCGCCGCGCCACTGACCGCGGTCGGCGGCAGCCGCGCCGTCCTGTATTTCGGTTTGTCGGCCTGGCCGTGGCGTTCGGCCTGGCCGCGGCGGGCCTGCTGGTCCCGGCCATGGCCCGCGCCGCGGTGCTGATCGCGGCCGTCGCCGCCGCCTTCGTCTGGGTCGCGGGGGAGCACTTCGGCAGCGTGTTCAGCGGCTCGGCCACCGACCCGAACTCCGGCCCGCTGCTGCTCCTGATCGCGGCCGCGTTCTGGCCGCGCCGCCAGCGGTAACGTTCCCGGAACGTTCCGGGCGTACTGTCGGCGGTATGAGGGAGGGGAACCCGGCGCCGGCTCCGGCCGTGCCCGGCAGGCCAGCGCGCCGTTTCCGGCTGGCCTCGCCGGCCACCGCGCTGGTGCTCGCCGGTCTCACGGTGGCCCTGTTCGCCGCGCAGTGGCCGTTCGCCAGCCTGGCTCACCTGAGCGTGACCTCCAGCACCGGCGGCGCGGACTGGTGGACGTTCTTCCCGTTCGGGGTGGTGGGCTTTTTCGTCGCCTGGCGCAAACCGGGCAATCCGCTCGGCTGGTGCCTGCTCGGGATCAGCGTCGCCGCGGTGCTCAGCGATGACGGAAGCCTGTACGCGATCGCCGCCTACCGGATCCGCCACGGCACGCTGCCGCTGGGGTGGGTGGCCATGCTCGCCCAGCCCGGCTGGGCCATCGTCATCGTCCTGATCGGGCTGGCCGTCCTGATCTTCCCCGACGGCGCGCTGCCGTCGCCGCGGCTGCGTGCGGTGCTGTGGCTGTACCTGGCCATCGGCCTCACCTGGATGGGCAGCGCCTACGTCCTTACCGTCGACGCCATCGTCCGCCACGACATCCGGGTCGATTCCGGCGGCAACCTGCGGGCCCTGGACAACGGCCCGGCCTCGCCCGGCTGGTGGAACGCCCTGCAGACCGTGCTGACCGTGACGGTGGCGCTCAGCCTGCTGCTGTCGCTGGCCGGGCAGGTGGTCAGCTACCGGCGCTCGTCCGGTGAGCGCCGCCAGCAGCTGAAGTGGCTGCTGGGCGGCTTGGCCGCCGTCCCGGTCGGCCTGGTCCTCGCGATCGCGCTCGGGCATGCGCCCGGCTTCTGGCGGGTGGTTGGTAACGCCGTGGGCCTGGCCGTCTTCCTCGCGGTGCCGGTGAGCATGGGCGTGGCCATCTTGAAGTACCGCCTGTACGACATCGACCGGGTGCTGAGCCGGACCCTGGCCTACGCCATCGTCACCGGCCTGCTGATCGGCGTGTACGCCGGGCTGGTCCTGCTCGCCCAGCAAGTCTTCCGGTTCAGCTCAGCCGGTGGCGGTGGCCGCCTCCACGCTGGCCGCGGCCGCGCTGTTCAACCCGGTGCGGCGCCGGGTCCAGCACGCCGTCGACCGCCGGTTCAACCGGGCCCGCTACGACGCCGACCAGACCGTGACCGACTTCGCGGCCCGGTTGCAGGACGCGGTGGACCTGGACGCGGTCCGCGACGACCTGGCCGGCGTCGTGCAGGCCGCCCTGGAGCCGGCCCACCTCGCGCTATGGACCGCGCCACGCGAGTAAGCGGTCACCCCAGCCGCCCCATCCACGAACCGCACCCACCCCCGTATCCAACCCCCGGCACCGTCCCGCCCTCGCCACAGTCCCGTTTGCGCGGTGGACGGCTATGGGGTGGATCGGGGCAACCCCAGTTGCCACAACACTCCGCAGAAGCCGGATCCACCACGATAACCGGAGCGTCCTCCGCCTGGGACGCCAGCGGCGTTCCGGGACGGCTGTGACCCGGGCGCACCACCGCGCCGGTGTATACCCACTCTCGCTATACCGTCTTGCGGTATAGCGGATAGCGTTGTAGTGTGAAGCGGTACTTGATCCGGACGCGGTTACGGGGAGAACGACATGGGAGACACGCTGGATCGCTGGGCCGATCCGCCGCTGCTGGTGCTGGCCAGCCTGGCCGACGAGCCCAAGCATGGCTACGCCATCACCCAGGACGTGGCGCAGACCATGGGGGTGCGGCTCAGCGCCGGCACGCTCTACGCGGTGATCGCCCGGCTGGAAGC
>CAWGJL010000040.1:0-40960 GCA_963822765.1 uncultured Actinomycetes bacterium
TCTTTCACCCTGGTCTCTCGGAGGCCGTCCGTGTGGCCACGCAGACGAACGCCCGGAAATGCCTTGCCAGTGCCGGGTGACGTCCAGTCCGGCCTCGGCGGCGGCGCCCAGCAGGGCGACAGTGCCCATGCGGGCCCACCGGGTGAAGCCGGGGCCCGCGGCGTCCGTCGGGATGTTCCAGCCAGGCGACGATCTGCTTATTGACGTCGCCGGGGTCGGCTTTTCGATCAGCAGCCTGCTGCTGGGCGCCAGCAGCTGCTCGCAGCGCCGCAGGTCATCGGCGGCCAAAACGTCGTCGCCGACGTTGCCGTCGGCCAGCAGAACTGGCTTCCACCGTCCGGGGTCGTAGAGCGGATCAGAACACCGAGCGGTGCAGCAGCCGGGCGCCGCTGCTTGGGCGAACCCACAGGCGACAGCGGCCGGGACACGTCCATGCCGGAGCGCCCCGGCACACCCCGTCGACGAGCGCGATGGGCGAACCGCCCAGGGCCACAGCCCACATCCAGGACCGGCCCCGAGACAGTGCCTGAGCAGTTCCTCGTCCGCGGCGTCGGGGTGTCCGCACCACCGGGGAGACCTCCCCCACGCGGCCGTCCGCCGTGCACAAAGTGAGCGGCGCGGCCTGCCCGCGCAAGGCTTCCTCGTACAAGGCGATCGCGCCTGGCCTCATGCCCTTTCCTCGTGCGTGCTGCCGCGCATCGCGGCGCAAGCCGGGCGACACGATGGCGGCGAATTCCCGGGCCCGCGCGGCGAAACGGCTCCCCGGTGCCTGTCCGGCGACGGCCACCGCATCCGCGGCCGTGGTGCTTGAAGATCGCGCAGCAGGGGCAGGTCGACGACGCGCAATCCGGCCGCGAGGAGCCGGGCCCGCTGGGACCGCGCCGGTGTGCTGGGTTGACATGGGCACGCCGCGTAGCAGGGCGGGATCTGGGGACCCCCAGGCCAAGGGCCCAGAATCCGCCGTCGGCGGCCGGGCCGAACACAGCGTCGGCATCCTGCCAGTCCACCGTGAGCAAGCCGGGTGTGACCTGCCGGGGTGTCGATCCCGATCAGAAGTGCGGGGCCGCGCACGGAAGCAAAAGCGTGCGTGAGGCGTTCGTCGAGCGTCCCGCCGCACTGCGGCACGACGTCGAACCCGGGCCGCAGCCAGGGACCTGGCTCGCCGTCGAGGACCCATGAGCCGACGCCTGGCCGGGGCCATCAGCATGGCGGTGAGCGTGTCGGCGTAGTGCGGCTTCGGCCTGCAGCGCGGCCGCCTGCTCATGGGTGAACGGCGGCACGAGACGAGTCTGACCCGGCCGGGCACGGGCTGCTTCGCGATGACGAGCAGGGTGCTATCCGGCCTCGGCACCGAAGCGGTCACCGGGCAAGCACCCCGCTCATGTCCTGAACGGTCCGCAGGCAGCCCCGCACGGTGCCGGTCACCTTTGACTTCCCAATGCGGGGCAGGTAGTTGACTTCGACCTCGGCTACCTGCCAGTCGGCTGCTGCCGCCTTCATGACCATCTCCAGCGGGTAGCCGAACCTCCGGTCGGCGAGTCCCAGGCCGAGCAGGGCCTCCCGGGCCGCGGCGCGCATCGGGCCCAAGTCCCGGAGGCTCAGTCCGGTGCGCCGCCTGACCCGCCGGGCCAGCTCCCAGTTGGCGACGCGGGCCGGCAGTGGCCAGGCGCCCCGCTGCTGGGTCCGGCGTCGGCCGAGGACCAAGTCGGCCGGCGGCCTTCCAGCGGCCCGGTCAGCAGTGGGAGCTGGAGCGGATCGAGGCTGCCGTCACAGTCGCAGAAGCACACCAGATCGGTGGTCGCCGCGAGCAGGCCCGGCATGGGCGGCCGCACCGAACCCCGGGACCGGCTCGGGCACCACGAGCGCGCCAGCAACCTGGCCAGGGCGCCTGACCCGTCAGTGGAGCCGTTGTCGACGACGATTGGGCGGAAGCCAGCGGGCATCCGCTCCAGCATCCAGGGCAATGCCTGCGCTTCGTTGGAGGAGCATGGAAAGATCACGTCGATGGCCACGGGGGCGACGTTATTACCGATGACCGGCCAATGCAGGCGGCCCGACCTCAAAAAACAGAGAAAGCCGAGCGCACGTATCTGTGCTGCTGGTCTCCGTCGCAGGTGATCTTGGGTGTTATTCATTACAATCCAAGGGAAATCCCGCTTGATAAGGCCCGAATGGACGTTAGGCCGCTTATAGCGAACGGGAGATATCACCTAGACTCGGGTCGTGGCCGCGCGTGTGCTTATTGTCGAGGACGATCTGACGGTGGCGGAGGTCGTCGTGGACTACCTGCGGCACGCCTGCCTGGAGCCCAGGCACGCGCTGGACGGCCCGAGCGCGCTGGACCTGGCCGCGGCCTGGGCGGCCCGACCTGGTCGCGTTGATCCTTACGCCGCCGGGCATCGGCGGCCTGGAAGTCTGCCTGCGGTTGCGGGCCGAGCAGGACCCGGAAATACCGCTGCCGGTGATCATGCTGACCGCGCTCGGCGAGGAGAGCGACCGCGTGCGGGGGCTTGAGGGCGGCGCCGACGACTACGTGACCAAGCCGTTCAGCCCGAGGGAGCTTACCCTGCGGGTGCAGGCCGTCCTGCGCCGTGCCCATGCGGGTAACACGGCCGCGGTCGTGGCGCAGCCGGTGCGCTCAGGGCGGCTGGAGGTCGACCTGGCCGCCCGGCGGGTGCGTAGTGACGGCCGCGAACTCGACATGACGGTGCGCGAGTTTGACCTGCTCGCCTTCCTCGTCACCCACCCAGGCCGGGCGTTCTCCCGGGCCGAGTTGCTTGAGCAGGTGTGGGGCTGGTCTTTCGGTGACCTGTCGATCATTACCGTGTACGTGCGCGGGCTGCGGGACAAGGTTGAGCGATCCTGCCTCGCCGACCCAGCTTCAGACGGTCTGGGGCGTCGGCTACCGCTGGGAGGCGAGCCCGTGATGAACGACCGGATTCAGATCGTCCTGATCGCGGCGGGCTGCACAGGCGCCGTGGGCCTGGCGGGAATAGGCACCATCCGGTTGCTGGGCCGGGCCTCGCTCCGGCTTCATCCAGGCCGGCGGCATCGTGCCTGTCATCGCGATCGTGGCGGGCACGCTCGGCACCGCCGAGGCGATGTTCCTGTCCGGGCACGATCTCGGCGTCGTGGTGATGGTGTGCGTCGTCGCCGGCATCGTGGCGTCCGCGGTCAGCTGGCTGCTCGGTCGCCGCGTCGAGTCGGGGAGCATGGCGCTGCGGCAGGCCGCGCGGTCGATCGGCGACGAGGCAGGCCAGTTCCGGCCGCCAGCTCAGCCGCTTGCGGCGGAGTTCGCGGCCTTGTCCAGGGAACTCGCGGACACCAGCGTGAAGCTCGCGAGGTCCCGTGCGCGGGAACGCGCGATCGAGCAGGCACGGCGGCAGCTTGTGGCCTGGGTCTCGCATGACCTGCGCACCCCGCTTGCCGGGCTTCGCGCGATGGCCGAGGCGCTCGAGGACGGCCTGGCGGCGGACCCGCCTCGCTATCACAAGCAGATCAGGGCAGAGGCCGAGCGGCTGACCACCATGGTCGACGACTTGTTTGAACTGTCGCGCATTCATTTGGGCACGTTGCACTTGTCCCCGGTCCTGATCACGCTTGATAACCTGGTCAGCGATGTGCTCGCGAGTACGGAGGCGCTGGCGCGGGAGCGCGGCGTCCGGGTGGACGGCAGGGCGACCGGGCGCATCGTTGTCCGCGCCGACCCGCGCGAGCTGTCCCGCGCGCTCACTAACCTGCTGACCAACGCCATCCGGTACACCCCGCCGGAGGCTGCGTGCACGTGGAGGCGAGGCCGGAGGGCGAAGACGCGGTGCTGACGGTCGCCGATGGCTGCGGCGGCATTCCGGAGGCCGACCTGCCGCGAATTTTCGACCTGGCCTGGCGGGGTACCGATGCCCGCAGCCCCGCGCCCGACAGCGGAGCCGGGCTTGGCCTCGCGATCGTCCGCGGGATCATCGGAGCCCACCAGGGTAGCGTCCGCGTCCTGAATACCGGGGACGGCTGCCGTTTCGAGTTGAGGCTGCCCGCCTGCCCGTGAGCAGCCGCGGCGGCCCGTTATCCCTGATTTGTAATATCCGCTGGTGAGCGGCTGCACCTGTGTCGCAGGCGGCCGGCCGCGACGGCTCTGCACACTTGGCGCGTGGTGGTAGATTGCCTGGTCAGCGTCAGGCGGGCGGCGAGTGAGGGTCGCTTCCGACGTTCCGCTCGGCCCCAAGCACCTACGTCCGCAGACCGACAAAACCGGACATATGGGGCAGACTAGGCGGGTTTGTCAGTGCCTCTGCCCGGCGCGTGTAATACACAGCGTGATCCCCTGGGCTAGTCCGGATCTCCACACCGGGCACGAGGCAGCGGCTGCCGCAGTGGCAGATGCTCATAGTGGCCCGGCAAGCAAGGTCCCGCCCGCGCTCGCCCGGCTGGCGCATCGGCCGGACGGGCCGCGGGCGCTGCGGATCCTTGCCGCGCTGCTCGGGCTGGCGGCGATCGGTACTTACGTCGCGGTCGCGCTGACCCGGCTGACCTACCCCCTCGTCCTGGAGGTACTCGAGAGCAACTCCCTTATTGAGGTCCA
The DNA here is from genome assembly GCA_963822765.1 of uncultured Actinomycetes bacterium. Lineage (GTDB taxonomy): Bacteria > Actinomycetota > Actinomycetes > Streptosporangiales > Streptosporangiaceae > Palsa-504. The sequence goes on from CAWGJL010000040.1 coordinate 4,577, forward strand.
CCGGATACTCGCCGGGCAGCCGCTGTACGCGGCGCCCTCCGCCGGCTACGTGCCGGACGGCTACCCGCCGCTCTACTTCGCGGTCTCCGCGGCGGCAGCCGGCGTGCTCGGCCAGTCGTACCTGCCCCTGCGGCTGGTGTCACTGGTCTCGTCGCTGGCCTGCTTCGCGGTGCTGGGCCGCCTGGTCCAGCGGGAGACCGGCAGCGCCGCCGCCGGGATGGCCGCCGCCGGCCTGCTGGCCGGTACCTACTTCGACGCCCGTACCTGGTTCGACGTCGCCCGGGTCGATTCGCTGTTCCTGGCCCTGAGCGTCACCGCCCTGTACGCCGCGCGGTGGGCCAGCCGAACCCGGGGCGCGGTGGCGGCCGGCTTGCTGCTCGGGGCCGCGTTCCTCACCAAGCAGAGCGCGCTCGCGGAAGGCGTGGCTGTCCTCGCCGCACTGGCAGCCGGGCCCCGCCGCAGGCTCGCCGTTCCCGCCGCGCTGACCTACGGCGCGGTTCTCGCGGGCAGCACGCTCGTGCTGGGGCTGACCAGCCACGGATGGTACCTGTACTACGTTTTCGAGCAGATGGGCCAGCACGCGCTCAATACCGCCGCTGAGACCCGGTTCTGGACCGGTTACCTGCTGCCCACGCTCGGCATTGCCATCTGCGCCGCGGCGCTCGGGACGCGGCGCATACCGCTGGTACTGCTCGCCGGGTGCGCGGCGCTGGTGGCGGAGGGCTACGCGGCGCGGGTGCAGATCGGCGGCAACGTCAACGACATGCTGCCCGCCTACCTGGTGGTGGCGTTGCTGGCCGGGCTGGCGATGGCCCCCCGGCCCGGAGGCCAGCCGGCGCATCCGGACCGGCAGGCCCGGTGAGGCTCAGGACGCGGTCACGCGGCGAGGGCAAGCTAGGCGGTGGGCCGCCGGTGCGGCCGCGGGGCTGGTGATCGCTCAGCTGGCTGTGCTGGTGGCGGGTTTCCGCCCGGGCCACGCGATCCCGACCGGCGCGGACCGCGCCGCGGGCCTGCGCCTGGCCGCTGGCCTGGAGGTGCTGGGCGGCACGGTCGCGATCCCCGGCAACCCGGGTCTCGCCCTCATGGCGGGGCTACCCGAGGTCGAGAACCAGGTCGCGGCGGCCGACGTCCTGGGCGCCTCGGACCGGGCCGCCAAGACGATCTTCACCGCCAGCGTGGCGCGCGCGGTCTCCACCCAGCGGTTCACCGCGATCATCACCGAGATGACCGGGGATCTGCGGGGTTTTCCCGCGGACCTGTCGCGCTACTACCGCCTGTGCCCGCAGATGCCGCTGGCTGGCGCGCCACCGGACCCCTACGGCCCCGTCGCTGTCGCCCGTGAACGGCCGGTCTCGGTGTGGCTTCCCGCTGGTCGCGGCTCCTGCGCCGCGACGATCCGCGCGATCAACGGAGCACAGAGCATGATCTCGCCGGCCCCGCCGCGTGTGCCCGGCAGACCAGGAGGTCCTGCATGACGAACGCCCGGAGGTCCAGGCGCCGCTCAGTCCTGAGGTCGCTGGTGCGGCGTGCCGCGCAGCGGCTGGACCGGCTCCGGCGCGGCCTCGTCTCGTCGTCTCGGGCTGCCGGGTGGCGCGCCAGGCAGTGGCTGGACCGGCTGCCGCGGCCCGACGAACTGCCGGGCCCGTTCCGCCGGTCCTTCTGGCGCAGCCCGATCCGCGGCCCGTGGCTGACCTCAGTCCTGGGCCTGGTCCTGCTGGCCGGGATCTTGGTGCTGTTCGCGACCGGCCTGCTGTCCTACGCGGCCTACAATCCCGACCTGAGCTACCTCAACGATCAGACGCCAGGCAAGGGCTGGCTCGGTTTCTACCTGTTCTCCTGGCCGACCCACCCGGCCTGGCTCTACCGGCTCAACCAGGGCGTACACGTCACCTTGGGGCTGATGCTCGTCCCGATCGTGCTGGCCAAGCTGTGGTCGGTGCTGCCGAAGCTGTTCGAGTGGCCCCCGGTCCGCAACCCCGCCCACGCCCTGGAACGGCTGTCGCTGTTCTTGCTGGTGGGCGGGGTTGTGTTCGAGTTCGTCACCGGGATCGTCAACGTCCAGCAGTGGTACGTGTTCCCGGGTTCGTTTTACCGGCTGCACTTCTACGGTGCGTGGGTCTTCGTGGCTGCTCTGGTGGTCCACACGGGCCTGAAGACCCCCACGGTGATCAGGGCGCTGCGCCGCGGCGGGCTGCTTCGGGAACTGCGCACCGACACCGCTCACACACGTCCGGAACCGCCCGACGCCGGGGGCCTGGTCAGCCCGGCGCCGGCCGCGCCGACAATCTCGCGCCGCGGCGCGCTGGCCTTCGCCGGCGCCGGGTCACTGCTGATGCTGGTCCTGTCGGCAGGCCAGTCCATCGGCGGCCCGCTGCGCCGCACCGCCGTGCTCGCGCCGCACGGACAGGACACCGGCAGCGGACCCCTTGATTTCCAGATCAACGTGACCGCCGCCCAGGCGGGCATCAAGGACGCCGAGACCGGTGCGAGCTGGCGGCTCACCATCAGCCGCACAGGTGCCGCCCCCGGCACGCCGGTCAGCCTGACCAGGGCCGAGCTGCTCGCCATGCCGCAGCACACCGCCCGGCTGTCCATCAACTGCGTCGAGGGCTGGTCCACCGGCGGCCAGTCCTGGACGGGGGTGCGGCTCCGCGATCTCGCTCGGCTCGCCGGCGCGGACCGGCCAGCGAGGCTCCTGGTCGAGTCCCTGGAGCACAACGGCTCCTTCCGGCTAGCCGTCCTGTCGCCCGCGCAGATCATGGACCCCAGCTCGCTGCTCGCGCTACACGTCAACGGCGCTGATCTCTCCCCCGACCACGGCTATCCGGCCCGGGTAATCATCCCGGCCGCCCCCGGCGTCCACAACACCAAATGGGTCACCCGCCTGACGTTCGGAAGCTGACATGAAACGCCTAGCGCGCTGGTACGGCGCCAATCCCCTTCACCTGCTCGCCCTGCTCGGCTGCTTCGCCCTGGCAGGCTACGCTGCCGCCCAGCTGGTGAAGTCCCATCCGCTCGCCGTCGCGGTCTGGTTCCTCGGCGCGGTCGTTGGCCACGACCTGCTGCTGATGCCGCTGTACTCCATCGCCGACAGATCCGCGACGGCGGCGATCAGGCACCCGCCGCCTGCGCGCTGTCCCGTGGATAAACTACCTGCGGGTGCCCGCCGGGCTGTCTGGCCTGCTGCTTCTCATATGGTTCCCGCTGATCCTCCGGCGGGGCACGCAGTACCACGCCTCGACCACCTTGTCCCCGGACCCGTTCCTGTGGCACTGGCTCGCGGTGACGGGCGCGCTCTTCCTCGTGTCGGCCGCCATGCTGGCCCTGCGGCTCCGCAGGACACCCCATCCCGCCGCCTCGCCTTCTATCGCGAACCGCGGCGGGAAGAACCAGCACAACCCCGCCGGAGCCGCCCGCCCCGCCTCGCCACCAGCAACCCGGCAACCTCCCCGCACGGCCCGGCAGGACGCGGACGAACCCGGCGCCCGCCCGCCTGCTTCCGGCCCGCCCCCCGGTACGGACCAGGAACCGCACGATCCCGGGCACCCGTCATAGCCGACCCGCACACCGTCGGCGCCTTCGGCCCCGTGCTCCGGGCGGGCTGCGGGACGCATCATGGGATATGTGAATCCCCCCTTCCGCTGGTGGACCGGGTTGAGCCCGCGGCGCAGGATCCTCCTTGGTGCCCTTGCTCTTGTCGTTGCCGTGGCCGCCGTCGTCATTGGGGCGCTGGCATCGGGAGGGGCGCCGCAAGCGATACCCGGGCGGCCGGGTGTGGTGCTCCTCGTTCCCGGGTACGGCGGGTCGGCCACGTCGCTGGACGAGCTGGCCGCACGGATCCGGGCTAGCGGGCGGACCGCGACCGTGGTGGCGCTGACGGGCGACGGCACCGGCGACCTGACGGTGCAGGCCCGTGTACTGGACGGGTACGTAAACCGGGCCATCGGCGCGGGGTCAGGACCAGTTACCGTGATCGGCTACTCGGCGGGCGGCGTCGTGGCGTGGCTCTGGTACGTCGACTACGGCGGCGCCCCCAGGACAGGCAAGATCATCACCCTGGGGTCCCCGCTGCACGGTGCGCGCATCGCGGCTGTGGGCACCGGGTTCGACCCGGCGGAGTGCCCGGTCGCCTGTCAGCAGCTAGCCCCCGGCAGCGCGCTGCTGACCGAGTTGCAGCGGTCCTCGCAGGTGCGGCCTCCCTGGCTGTCACTGTGGAGCACCGATGACCAGACGGTGCAGCCGCCGGACTCGGCGCGGCTGCCCGGCGCGGTGGACGTGCCGCTCCAGTCCGTCTGCCCGGGGGCGGAAATCCAGCACAGCCAGCTGCCCACCGCGCCGCTCGTCGTTGGCCTTGTCCTCCGCGCGCTGGCCAGCAACCGCCTCACAGCCCCGCCCCCCGGCGACTGCGCGACCTTGCAGTCCGCCGGCCGGTGACGCTCAGGTTGTTATGTCCCTGGTCGCGAAGTTAGCCCAGGCGGCCGCGAGGAACACGACCACGTACACCGCCTGGATGGCGAACCCGCGCTGGATGTCCCGCCAGAGGATGGGCTGCCGGAAAAAGTCGATCCACGCCAGCCAGTACCGGGTCGGCAGGAACGGCTGCACCGCGCTCGCCGCGTTCAGCGTGACGAGCACCTCGCTGGCGACCAGCGCCGCCAACGCCCCCAGCGCGGCGCCGAGCGCGGAGTCTGTGAATGTGGACAGGAAGATCGCGATGGCGGCCACGCCGAGCATCGAGACGGTGATGAACGCCATCGCCCCGAGGACGCGCTCGACGAGCTCAAGGGTGGTCAGCGGCGCACCGGACAGCGACGTGATGGCCGCGCCGGCCTGCAACCCGGCCGTGGGCAAGCCGTTGCCGCCTGGGGCGATCGAACCGGAGAGCCCGCCGGTGCCGACGGCGGACGCGCGCGACGGTCCGAGGATGAGCACCCCAGTCGCGTACGAGGTGACCGTGATGGCGATGACGGCTACCAGTGTGAACGTGGTGACCGAGATGAGCTTGGCTACCAGCAGCCGGGTCCGCCCCACTGGCCGGGCCAGCAGGTAGCGCAGGGTACCCGCGGAAGCCTCGCCCGCGATCGAGTCGCCGGCTACCACCGCCACAGCGACCGGCAGGAACACCGGCAGCACGAGGGCCAGCGCCGCAGCCGGGTAAAGCTGCCCGTTGTCGAGCACCGCGGAAAGGAACGCGCTGCCCTGCCCCGGCGGCGGTGAGAGGTGCGTGACCGCGATGAAGATGGCGACGACCAGCGGCAGCGCGCACATCAGCCCGACCGAGAACCAGGTCCGCACGCGCCGGACAAGCTTGAACAACTCGACAGCGATCACGATATTTCCGGTTTTCGGAGGCCAGGGGAAGCGGGCACGCCGAACTGGTCTGAGCCAGTCCCGGTCACGTCAAGCACGATCTCCTCCAGGCTGCGCCGCCGTACGACAAGGGACCGGACGCGCACGCCGGCGCGTACGAGGCGGGCGTTCAGCTCCGCCGGATCAGGAGCGCGGACTACCAGGTCCGGCCCGTCCCGGTGTTCGACGAGGCCGTCCAGAGTTGCGACTGCCCGTTCCGGATCATCGGTCGAGATAAGGACGTGGCCGGTCGGCTTCTCCAGGGACTCGAGCTGATCTTGCAGTACCAGCCTGCCGGAGTCGAGCACGCCGATCCTGGTGCACAGCGCGGACACCTCAGGCAGCAGGTGGCTGGAGAGGAAGACCGTCACGCCTTCATCGTTCAAGCCGACCAGCAGGTCACGAATGTCCCTGATGCCACGCGGGTCGAGGCCGTTGGTCGGCTCGTCGAGGATGAGGAGCCGTGGGCGGCGCACCAGCGCGGCGGCCAGGCCCAGCCGCTGGCGCATGCCGAGCGAGTAGGCGCGGACCGGCCGCCGGTCGATCCCCGCCAGGCCGACCTGTTCCAGGGCGTCGTCCACGCGGCGCCGCCGGGTGCGGCGCTCTCCGCGCGGTCCCGCCGCGTCGAGCAGCCGCAGGTTGCCGCGCCCGGACAGATGCGGATACGCCGCTGGGTCTTCGATCAGCGCGCCGATCTCGGGGAGGACACGACTCGCCTGGTTCGGGACCCGGTGCCCGAGTACGGAGATCTCGCCGCTCGTCGCGTACACCAGGCCGAGCAGCATGCGAACGAGAGTGGACTTGCCGCTTCCGTTCGGTCCGAGGAGACCGTACCTGTCGCCCTCGCGGACGTCCAGGCTGACCTCGCGGACCGCCTCGACGTTGCCGAAGCGCTTGGTCAGATCCCGTGTCGTGATCATTGGTCCTGATCCGGTTTCGCGGCCAGCACCGCGCCCGCCCGCTCGAGCGCGGTCTTGCTGACCAGCCCGACAAGCAAGAACGTGTCAGGTGAGCGGTACGGGTGCACGAGGACCAGGTTGACCAGCGGAGCGCTCGCGACCGCGCCGGTTCCTTCCTCAAACGTCAGCGGCGTCGCGCCCGCGTCAAGCGCGTCACCGAGCAGTTGCCCGCCGATGCCGTGGCGGAAGGTGAGCACGGCGAACGCGGTCAACCCGCTGCCGTACACCCCGATCTGCGAGAGGGGCGACGGCTGCCGCGAGAACCCGGCGAGGCTACCGGGAAGCACCTCGTCGTCCAGGTTCTTCAGCACGCCGGCGAAGTCACCTGGCGTGGTCTTGGTGAACCCGGTGCCCGGCCCGCGCTGCGGAGTCAGCACGCCGGCGTCGGGCGTCCACGGGCCCGCCTGGAGGAACTGGGTTTCCAGCGCCGGCTGGGCCGTGCCGCGGTTGAAGACCTCCACGAGCAGCGGCAGCCCGGTTGTCGGTGAGGCCCAGACGTCGGCCCGCGCAACCGTGGACTGCGGGCTGGCCGGCGTGACCTCCAGCCCTGCCGCGCTCTCGCCGGCGACGCGCCGTGGCGGCAGGAGTCCAAGCTTCGCTCCCGGTCCCGCCTCGTTGATGATCCGGAAGGCCAGGGCGGGCGGCACGAGGTCGGCGGCCCTGGGCAGCCGGATGACCTGCGGCCCGAAGATCCCGGTGAGCAGCTGCTCGCCGGAGTCCCAGACGAAGGCGCTGGAGCCCGCCTGGTAGGTGTCGTTCTCGCCGGCGTCGGAGAGCGTGTCCACCCGCCAGTGATCCGGCGAGGCCTGCCAGACCCGCATCCGGGTCACCCCGTCGAGCAGCGGTGTCACGCTGGAGAAGGCGGGCAGCGGGGGGAGTCCGAACGTAGCGTTGCTTTCCGCGTAACCGGAGAACGACATGCGCTGCGAGCCGAGGATGCGATTCTCGAGCTGCAGCGGGGTGAACTGCGGGACGCTCGCCGGCAGCGCGCTGGCCAGCACAGGCAGAAGACAGAGTACGGCGACGCCGGCCAGCACGGCTAGCCAGCGCCATCCCAAATGCCAGGCGCGCCCGGGATGCACCCAATCACGATACGGTAACCGTCCGGATTTACCGGAGGCGGCGGCCCGCCGAAGGCTGGTAGTCGGGAAGTTGTAAGGAACGAAGCAGGTCCAAGGTACGGGTCACCGGCCGCGCTACTCACCTGCGGTAGCGGGACAGGACCCGCTCCCGCAGCTCACCGGTGGACAGCCGCCCGGCCGCGACGCTCGGCGTAAGCACCAGGTCCGCCGCGCCGGACGAGTTCCACGGCCGGCCTGGGCGGTCCGGCTGTGACCGACGCGAGCGCTACGCGTGCAGCGCGGGTGAGCGGCGTAGCTGGGCGGGCGAGTGGATCGAGGCCCACCGCCGCGCCTGGGAAGGCCGGCTGGACCGGTTCGAGCGCTTCGCGGAGCGCGCAAGGTGAGCCGCGAGCTGCACTACGAGCGCCTGATCCAGGCGCCGCCCGCGCGCGTGTTTGACCTGTTCACGAGCGCGGTCATCCGCAGCTCATCACTACCTGGGTTCAGCCGTACCGCAACAAGGAGTGTGATCGATGACTGGGCCAGGAAAGGACGACGAGGTCCGCGCGACCGCCGACATCGCGGCACTCTTCGGCGGCCGGACCATCCCCGCAGGGACGACGGGCGTTGTCTTGGACGTTTACGCAGACGGCACCTGCTATGTCGAGTTCACACTCAAGAGGCAGACCGCCGACGAGGATGGCGACTTCCTCCAGGCGGAGGTCTCCGCGAGTCAGCTCGAGATCACAGGTACCTGATCGCGGGCCGGAGCGGCCCCCGATCCCGGCCGCCCGGTCTTGCCATGGATTTCGGCATCACCGCGCCTTGGCCATCCCAGCTACACGAAGGGACCACCTGGATTCGCTGCGGCTGCTGCCTGCGGAACATTGCCGGCAGTATTGTTAATAGGGCGTCGTGACGGGCTGCTTTCCAACTCCGGGCCAGCGAGGACCGAACATGAGCGAAGTCGCGCCTGAGCCACAGGTCGCGGTGGTGGCGGCGCTGCGTGCCGCCATCATCCGGGGTGATTATGCGCCGCGGCAGCGACTCGTGGAAAGCGAGCTCTGCGAGGACTTCAACACGTCCCGGTTTATCGTGCGGAATGCGCTCCAGGAACTGTCCGCCGACGGATTGGTCGAGTTCCAGCGCAATCGGGGAGCGCGGGTCCGGGAGATCTCCCTCACCGAGGCGATCGAGATCACGCAGGTGCGCCGGCTGCTGGAAGGCTACGAAGCCGCCGAGGCGGCCCGGCGAGTGACAAATGAGCAGAAACGCACCCTGCGCAAGATCGTCAAGGACATGCGGGCGGCGGTGCGGGTCGCGGACCCGCTGCGCTACAGCGACCTGAACGCGCAGCTACACGCGATGATCCAGGAGATCGCGGACAACCGGACGTGCGCCCGGGTCCTTCGGCAGCTGCGGGACCAGACGATACGCCACTCGTTCTCGCTGTCGCTCGTGCCAGGCCGGGCGAGCGTCTCGCTGCCGCAGCACGAAGCGATCGTGGCGGCGCTGATCGCGCAGGATCCGCACGCCGCGGAGCAGGCCATGCTCGGTCATCTGGATAGCGTGCTCGAGGCCTTCCAGGCGCTGTCGGCGGCCTCGGCCAGGTAAACCCCAAAAGAATTTTCGGCCGAACGGACCATAGCGCGCGCATCCCGGATCCGGCGTCGAGCACCCGCGAGTAAGAGCAGCGAGGTCAGATCCCGGCCGCGGGCCGCAGGTAATCCAGCGGCCAGCGGCAGTCGCGGAACGCGGTAAGGGCGTCGGCCAGGCGCTGTTCCCAGTCCTGGTCGGCGGCGCGGGCGCCGACCGCCTGCTCGATCGCGCTGACCGGGCGGGTGCCGTAGCCGACCGCGCGGATTTGCTGCTGGTCGCGCTGGTCGGTGTCGTACCAGCGCTGGACCGTCTGGAGCTGACTGGCGCAGTCCGCGCCGGGAATGGCGCGGGCGTACGCCGCCTGCCACTCGGCGGTCCGGGGATGCGGTCCGGCGCCGGGGTCGCGGCGATGCAGGGCCTGCAGGCTGTCCAGGACCAGGGCCCACCGGTAGGGCGGGGCCAGCCACTGGGGTTCGTGCTGGTCGCACACCCATCCTCCGTCGTCCAGGGCGGTGCGGATCGCCGTGGTGACGTGGACGGCCAGCGCGGCGCCGCTGGTCCGGGCGGAGATGACCGCGGTCCGCGAGGCGACGGCGGCGTCGACCGCGTGGGCCAGGGCACAGTCCCGGAGCCGGGACGTCATGGCGGCCAGCGCCGCGGCCAGGGCCGGGCCCGGTACGGGCATCAGCCAGCCGGTCAGGTGGGCCAGGACGGATAGTTCGGCCCACACGGTGATCCGCGGGTCGGCGATCGCGGCGCGCTGGGCGGCCCGGACCTGCCGCAGCGTGCACGGTGCGGCCCGGCACTCCGGCCCGCAGGTGAGACTGCGGGAGGTGATCAAAGAAGAAGGCGAGGCGGCCGGGGCGGGGCCGGCGACCTCGCGGCTGGTGCCGTCGGGCATCCGGGTCAGCAGCGGGTAGTCCATCCCGTCGGTGAATACCGCGGCCTCGCCGGGGACCAGGGTGACCAGGTAGGCGGACTGCTCCTCGGTCAGGTTCATCGTCGCGCCGACCGACTCGCGGTCGTCGGCGGCCGGGAGCCGGTGCACGATCTTGACCGCGGTGTTCTTGATCACGTCGGGGACGAGCTTGGACGGGATCTGCTCGGCGATGATCAGGCCTTCGCCGTAGGCGCGGATCTCGGCCAGCAGCCCGGCGAACATCTCGACCGCGTGCGCGGCCGCGCCCGCCTGCGGGCCGCGGGGCTGGCGGAGCAGGCGGTGGGCTTCTTCGAACACCGACAGGTGCCGCAGCCGCGGGGCGCCGGGCCCTTCGGCGCGGGCCCGCAGCCGCAGGTGCTCGGCCAGCCGGATCAGCACGGTGCCCATCAAGAACGCCTTGTCCCGGTCGTCGCCGACCTCCTCGATCTCGAACACCACGTTGGCCGCCAGCAGGGCCCCGAAGTCCAGCGGGTGGCCGCCTTGCAGGAACCGGCCGGTGGTGCCCTGGCGCAGGCTGGAGATCCGCACGGTCACGAACCCGCGGACGTTGTCGGTGATCTCCCGGCCGTACCCGATCTCGCTGACCACCTCCAGCGCGGTGGCCTGCAGGTCCTCCAGGGCCGGGTAGCCCGGCTGCACGCCCGCGACAGCGGGTTCGCCGGTGACCAGGTCCCAGCCCGCGTTCTCATAGCACCGGGTCAGGGCCGCGGCCAGGACCTGGGGGAACGGCTCGTCGGCCTCGAACGCGGCCAGGAACAGCGCCCGGACCAGGTCCGCGTGGGTCTGCAGCGGGAACCTGGTGCCGTCCGGGCCGGGCGCGGGCTCCAGCGGATTGATCCCGGCCGGCGGGTCGCCGAGCTCGCCCGGCCGGATCCGGATCACCTGCGTACCGGGCAGCCGCGCGGCCATCAGCCGGTACTCCGCCTTGGCCGGCTCGACCACCAGCCACGGGATGCCCGCCGCGGTGGCCGCCTCCAGCAGGCCCCGGACCGTCTGGGACTTCCCCGCGCCGGTCGCCCCGCACACGAACACATGCCGGTTCAGCGATGCCTGCGGAACCGCCAGGCCCCCGGCGGGCACCCGGTTCCAGTCCAGCACCGTCCCCGCCGGCACCGGCGGCCCGCTCTCCTCACCCGGCACGGTCGTCGTCTCCGGGGTGACGTCGAAGTCGGGCCGCAGTACGAACCGGACGCCAGGAAGTTCCCGGGCCGGAGGCCGGGCCAGCGCGGCCAGCAGCCGGGACGAGGCGTTAAACGGCCAGGCCGGGACCGGGATGTCCAGGATTTCGGTCAGCTTCGCTTGACCGCGCAGGCTCTCCGCGAGCCCGGCGCACCCGGGTACCGGGGCCAGGGCGTAGGGCAGGCCGTCCAGGTCGGTTGAGGCGCACAGCAGGCCGGCGATCTGACCCGCGGCCGCCGGTGACGGGCCGCCGGCCGCGACCCGGATCTTCCACAGACCGGTCGCCGTGGCCTGGCGCAGTTCGGCGTACCTGGCCGACAGCCGTTGCGCGGCCAGTTGCGCGGGCGGAGCGTCAGAACGCTGGGTGCTGAGCTGCGCCAAAGACACCTCGGCGGCCAGATCATCAAGCTCGGCCGCGCAGACCGGTTCCGCGAGCACGAGCCACGCGAACGGCCCGGACCAGGCGGACAGCAGCCCGTCCTCGAGCGATGGCCGGGCATCCCGGTTGACCGGTCCCTGGTCGTCCCGCCCGGCTAGCAGCGCGTCGGTGATGCCGGCCAGCCGCGTCCAGCAAGGCATCCGGGCCAGCAGGTCGGGAGCCAGCCCGGGAGGGAGCGGCTGTCCCCGGGCCCCGGCTGGAAAGGTCAGCACGTCAGCCCCGGCAGCCCCCGCGAGAGCAGGCCCGGCCGCGAGGACTCGCACCGGACCGCCCGCGTGCTCCCGCAGCCAGCCGAACGCCACCGGTGCCCCGAAGTGGAATGCCGACACCAGCGCCTGCAGCCGCTGCGTCGCACCCAGGTCGGCGCGGTCTTGGTCAGGAGCAGAGTTCTGCCGGGCGTGCGGGCGGCGCGGGAACTCGGTGATCTGCCAGGCCGCCAGGCCGCGCAGCACCTGCCATGCCCCGTCGTTCACCACATACGCAATGTTAATCGCTCTTCGGAGTCATTCCGTCGCTTTTCGTGACGTAATGCTCGAAGCGTCTACCAGAGATCGCCGCCGGTCAGCACGTACACGAACGGCACCAGCGGGATCAGGCCGAACAATCCCCAGGCCAGCTTCTGCCCGCCGGACAGGTCACTGCGCCCCGCGAGGTTGATCCACATCAAGATCACCGCGAGCGGATGGAGAAAACAGACCAGGAGTTCCAGAAGCTTCTTCATGTCCGGCCACCTACCCGGTCGCGGGCCCGCCAGTCCCGGCTAGGTGACGCATATTGCGCAGTGCCACCGCCATGATGGTGTTCGTCGGGTTGTGCGCGCCGGATGTGACGAACACCGAGCCGTCCGCCACGTACACGTTGTCCAGCCCGTGCACCCGGCCGTAGGCGTCGGTGACGCTCGACGCGGGGTCGGGCCCCATCATCATGCCGCCCATGATGTGGTTGCCGGTCGGCAGGCCGCCGCTGTCGAGCGTGGCCGGCACGGCCAGCGCCACGCCCGCCCCGGCCTTGAGCATGATCTGCTTCAGCCGCGGGATCCAGAATTCCTGCGCAACCTGTTCGTGCGGCCCGGCGCTCCAGGTGATCCGGGCCACCGGCAGGCCGAAGACGTCGCGCACCGCGGGGTCGAGGGTCACCGTATGGTCCAGGTAGGGCAGGTCGTGGCCGATGAACGAGCACCCCGCCAGCCGGTCGCGCAGCAGCGAGGCCCGCATGAGCTGCTTGAACTGCGTGCCGAACGGCCGAGGCGACCGCGAGAGCTGCAGCAGGGTCTGGTAGGACTGCGCCTCGCTGATCGGGTCCTGGCTGCCGCCGAGCTCCATCAGGCCGCCGCGCAGGTACGGCAGCCCGTGCGCGCGAGCGAAGGCCCGGGCGCCGGGGAAGTCCGGATCGACGGCGTCCTCCACGCACTGCGTCACCGAACGCCCGCGATAGGCGTGCATCCGCTCGTCGAGGAAGATCGCGCTGCCGTCGACGAACGCGTGCAGCATCAGCCGCCGGCCCAGCTTCCCGCTCGCGTCGGGGAACGAGGACAGCAGCGCGAGCCGCACCGTCTCGATGGCCGACGCCGCCATCACCACGACGTCCGCGTCCTGCGATCCCGTCACCGGCCCCGAAGCGGTCATCCGCACCCACCGCACCCCAGCCGCCCGGGCCGAAGCCCCCGACCCCGACAAGACCACGGATGTGACCATGGTCGACGGCGTCAGCGTCACCCGCCCGGTCCGCAGCGCCTGCCGCAGCGGGATCAGCGCCGACGGCCGGGCCACCACCGGGCAGCCGAAACTGCTGCAGAACCCGCAGTTGTTGCAGGCGTGCTGGCCGTTGAAGCCGCTCACCGAGTTGGCCGCCATCGGGAACGGGAACGGGTGCATCCCGGCCGCGGTCGCGCCCGCGGCCACCGCGACCGAGGCGCGCATCTGCGGTCCCGGCGGCATCGGGTACTGCGCGGAGCGGGGGGCGTGCTTGCGCACGATGTCGGGGAACGCCGTCACGTCCCCCTGCACGCCGATGAGCTGCTCCACCTCGTCGTAGTAGGGCGCGATGTCGGAGTAGGTGAACGGCCAGTCGGCCACGTCGGCGCCCGGCACCGGACCCAGCGCGGACCGCTGCTGGAAGTCCAGGTCCCAGAACCTGGGCACCTTGGCGTCCCAGTGAATGGTGCCGCCGCCGACCACCTGGGGGAGCTCGTCCACGTTGCCGGTGAACTGCGTCGCCGACACACCGACCGGCCGCCAGGTGCGCGGGAACACCTCCGGGTCCGGGCCGGGGAAGTTACGCACGATCATGGCCAGGCTGTCGTTGGCGAAGACCGTGCCGATCGGCCCCTCGCCGGCCAGGTTGGAGAAGTGGTTGGGGCCCTTCTCGAACACCACCACCTGCCATCCGGCCTGCGCGAGCACCATCGCGGCCAGCGATCCGCCGGCCCCGCTCCCGATGACCACCGCCTTGCTCATTACAGTGCTCCTTTTACAGGGACCCGAGGAGCTTGAGTACCTCGGCCACGATGGCGGTGTTATCGACCGGATCGTGCCCGTCGGACCGGGAGACCTCGTCCGCGGTGTAGCCACGCGGCTGGATGTCGCCGGGGAAGCCGATCTCCTTCCAGCCGGCCAGGCCCCGGTTGCCGCCGTATTCCGGCGCCGCGTACAGGCCCTCGATCGTGTGCTCGAACAACAGCGACATGAACGAGCTCACCGCCGGCATGACCAGGATCTTGTCCTGTTTCGCGTGGCCGGCCGTGGTGAAGTCGCCTCCGGCCAGCTTGTCCAGCGTCCCGATGCCCGCCCGGTACTGCTGCTGCCAGTCCGTCAGCCGGCGGCGCCAGGCGATCCGGGCCACCGGGTCCAGCGTGGCGAAGTGCGCCATCAGGTCGGGACCGGACGTGTGCCGGTTGCTCCACGGGCCGCCCGCGAAGACCGGGGGCCCGGCGTCGTCGAGCGCGCCGAGCGCGCCCAGCATCGAGTCGATGTAGCCGGTCACGTCCGCCTCGCGGGCGCCCGGGTGCCCCGCCTCAGCCGGGTCGTCCGAAGGCCCGGGCGCGATCCGCGCGGTCGCCGCCTCGACCACCGCGGCCTGATGGCTGCTGAAGAAATTCAAGGTCCGGGCCGGGGGAGCAGCCGAGGTACAGCCCTCGGTGCCCAGTACTGCCGCCGAGGCCACCGCGATGGGCAGCGCGCCGATCACCGCGCGCCGTCGCGGGCCGCGGCCCGGGGCGCGCGCGTCGTCCGACACGGCGCTCAGCCGGTCATGTTGAACGCCGCGAGCACCTTGGTCGGGCGGATCCGCACAACCAGTTCGCCGGGCACGCCGTTGCGCTTGCCGAACTCCTCGGCCTGCTCCGGCCCCATGTACCGCGCGGCGATCGCAGTCGCGGTCCGGACCAGCTCGGCCGGGTCCTCAGACAGCTCCACGTCGCCCTGGACCTGGACGAACGCGTACGGCGGTGCCTCGAGGTCCACGCACAGGCTGACCCGGGGGTCGCGCGCCAGGGCGCGGCCCTTGGCCGTGCCCTCGCCGGTGTTGAAGATCAGGGTGTCGTCCTCCAGGACGAACCACACCGGCGTGACCAGCGGGCGGCCGCTGGCGGACAGGAAGCTCAGCTTGCCGGTGCGCGTGCCTTCGCTCAGGAACGCGCGGACCTCCGGGTCGGTGATAGATGACACGCGGCAAGTCTAGGCATACGGGAGGTTCAGCTGAAAGAGTTGCGGAACCTGAGTACGCGGCGTTCGCGGCTCAGCGCGCCGGACACGATCCGGTCCCGCCACGGCGTGCTGACCGCGGCCCGGTAGCCGGGTTCGGAGAGCACCGAAGGCCCGGCCAGCTCGTGCAGCGACAGGAAGCCGGCGCCAGCCCCGCCCAGGGGAGCGGGCCCGGTGAGCCGGTACCGGCGGATCCGCCGCCAGCCGGGCACCGCGAGCAGCATCGGGATGTGCTCCTGCTCGTACCACGCGGTCATGTCGTCCACGGCAGCCAAAGACACCGAGTTGGCCACCGCCAGGATCACCGGCGCCGGCCCCTCGGAACCCGCTGCGCCATCGTCGCTGACCTGTCCGTATATTCGCCGGTCCAGGGTGGGCAGGTGCGACATGATGAACTTGTCCCGGTCGCTGCCGCCCTCGGCCACCGCCTTGTACTCCGCGCTGTCCAGCACCGCGGGGCTGTCCAGCTCGTACAGCGCGAGCCACCGCGGCGTCAGGTCATCCAGCGCCTCGTACCGGCATGCGCCGGTCAGCCCCGGCACCGTCAGCCGGGCCGGCCCGTGCTCATGGTCGTACCAGTCGTGGTACTCCGCCTCCGCCACCGGGCCGTCCCCGACGTCGGTGTACACGAACAGCAGTCCTGGCGCCATGACACACGATGCTAAGCGGCCGGGCCCCGCGGCACGACACCGCGGGGCCCGGACGCCGGTAAAAATCAAGCGGTCACTCGGTGGGCGCCGCCATCGGGTTGATCCCGGCCAGGTCCTCCCGCTTGACCCGGATCGCGATCACCGTGATGATCAAGCCGAGCAGCGCGATCCCGGCCGAGACTAGGTATCCCTTGGAAAATCCGGTCGAGTACGCGTGGTTGATGATGGCCTTCTGCGCGGCGGCCTGCTGGGCCGCCGACAGGTGCACCGCGTGCTTGGCCGCCGCGGCCGCCGCGGCGACCTGCGAGTGGATGCTGGTCGCCACCGCGCTCCACGCCACCGTGCCCAGGATCGCGAGCCCGATCGACCCGCCGACCTGCTGGCCCACATTCAGCAGCGACGAGGCCACGCCCGCGTCGTTGTCGCCCACCTTGGCCAGCGCGACCAGCGAGAGCGGCACGAAGATCAGACCCATGCCGAGCGCGGTGACCAGCATCGGCCCGAGCAGCCCGGAGGCGTAGTGGCTGTACTCGTTGATCCGGGACAGCCAGAACAACCCGCCGGTGGCGATCGCGCTGCCGGCCAGCATCAGCGGCCGGGCGCCGATCCGGGGGACCAGCTGCGACGCCGCCCCGGACGCCGCCATGACCATGAAGATCATCGGCAGGTAGGCGATGCCGGTCTTCAGCGCGCTGTACCCCCACACGTTCTGCACGAACAGCGTGAGGAAGAAGAACATACCGAACAGCGCGGTGCCGACGCACAGCATGATCAGGTAGGACCCGGTCCGGTCCCGGCTGCGCAGCACCCGCATCGGCACCAGGGCCTGCTTGCTGCGCACCTCGATGAACCCGAACGCCACCAGCAGCACCACCGCTGCCACTAGGGACACGATGACCTTGGTGTCGCCCCAGTGCGAGACACCGTTCGGGCTGGTCGCGGCGCTCGATAGGCCGTAAACGAGCGAGGCGAGGCCCAGCGAACCGGTAATCGCGCCCGGCAGGTCGAAGGCGCCGCGGCGCCGCTGCGACTCGGGCAGCACCCGGGTGGCGAGGGCCGCGATCACCAGGCCGATCGGCACGTTCACGAAGAACACCCAGCGCCAGTTGAGGTACTGGACCAGCAGCCCGCCGGCGATCAGGCCGACCGCGCCGCCGGCCACGCTCATCGCGGCGTACACGCCCATCGCGCGGTTGCGTGGGGGTCCCTCGGGAAAGGTGACGGCGATCAGCGACAGCGCCGTGGGCGCGGCGAACGCGCCGCCTATGCCCTGCACGACGCGCGCGGTGAGCAGCCATGCCTCGCTGGTCGCGAACCCGCCGAGCAGCGAGGCCAGCGTGAAGAGCAGGATCCCGGCGATGAAGACCCGGCGGCGCCCCAGTAGGTCGCCGGACCTCCCGCCGAGCAGCAGCAGGCCGCCGAACGCCAGCGCGTACGCGTTGACGACCCACTCCAGGTTGGTGCCGGAGAAGTGAAGTGCGGTCTGGATGTGCGGCAGGGCGACGTTGACGATGGTCGCGTCGAGCACGACCATCAGCTGGGCCGTCGCGATGACAGCGAGCGCCAGGCCCAGCCGCCGCGTCGGAGCGCCTTGGCTTGGCGTCGCGGCGGCGTTTGACGCCGCCGCGATACTGACCTCCCGGGCTGCGGCGCCGTTAAGGGCGGCCTGCTCCCCGGTGTCTGGTGGTGTGGCGGACAAGGTAGATCTCCCTAAGCTTGGGCGCACTGAACTATCGCTGTGACCGGTCAGGTGTCGTGGTCACGCGCCAGTGCTTGTTTTAAAAACCCTTTTTTCGGCCGAACGGACCGCGCTGTCAGCCCCCGTAACGTGTCTTGCTTCCCGTGTGGCCGTCACCCGTTCGACGGCCGTGCGGCTGGGTTGTCATCGGTCATGACGAGGCAGCCGCCGCGGTTGTGACACCATCACCTCCCGCCCCGTGATCTGAGCATCTTCCGCATCAGCCCGAGCAGGCACCGCCGTTCGCTGACGTCCAGCGTGGTGCACCACGGCGCCCGGGCTGACAGTTCGGTACAGAGCCGGTCCCTGAGCGTTACGCCTTCCGGGGTGAGCACGATGTTCTTGCTCCGCCGGTCCCGCAGGGACGGTTCCCGGCGGGCCAGCCCGTGCTTCTCCAGCGCGTCCGCGACCGAGGTGACAAAGGAGGGGTCGCAGCCCATCCGCAGCCCGAGATCCTTCATCGTCATCGGCGTCTGAAGCATGATCAGGGCCTTGGTGTCGCTCACCGTCAGCCCGAATTCGGCCGCGATGACCTGGCCCATGTCGTGAGCATGCCTGAAAAGATCGCCCATGGTGTCGGTGATCCGCTGGTTCAGATCGTCGTCGTCGACATCGTCGGCTATCCCCGTGACCAGCGGCGTCGCGTGCGGGACCGGTTCGGCGTCCAGGGTTGTGGCGATGCCTAGCGGCTCATCCATCCATGCTCACCTCCTCTATTGCGTGAGTTCCTCAACAGTTGAGTAACTCAACAATATTGCCGCGTACCCGGCCAGGCAAGTTAATATCGCCCCTCATTAATCCGCTCACGGCGAAGCCGGGCCCGGACGACGCGCCGGGAGCCAACTGCCGGCCACCTTGCGGCGTCCTTACCTCCGACGCTCACACTGGGAGTGTGACGATCGCGAGGAAGGCAGGCGCCCGATGACCGAAGGCGGAGACCAGGGTAGTCAGGCGCCCGGACGGCGCACCTTCCTCAGGTTCGCGGCCGCGGCGGGCGGAGCCTCGTTGCTCTCGGCGTGCAGCGGGAAGGGCAGCCCGCCCGCGGCGAGCGGCAGCACCGTAGCGGCCAGCCTGGACTCGACCGGCGGCACGGCCGTGTCCGCGCGGGCCAGCGCGGCCTCCGGCCCGCCGACCTCGGCCGACTGGGCGGCGCTGGCCCGTGACCTGTCCGGGCCGCTGCTCCGGCCGGGGGAGTCCGGCTACACCACGGCCAGGGAACTGTTCGATCCCCGCTTCGACTCGCTGCGCCCGGCCGGGGTCGCGTACTGCCGCAACCCGCACGACGTGGCGACCAGCCTGGCCTTCGTCCGCAAGTACCAGATCCCGGTGGCCGCCCGGTGCGGCGGGCACAGCTACGCGGGCTGGTCGTCGACCAGCGGCCTGATCGTCGACGTGACCCGGATGGCCGGGGTGAACGTCAGCGGCGGCACCGCCACCGTGGGCGCGGGAACCCGGCTGATCGACTTCTACAACGGGCTCGCGGCCCACGGCCGCGCCGTGCCCGGCGGCTCCTGTCCGACGGTCGGCATCTCCGGCCTGACCCTGGGCGGCGGCATCGGCGTGGTGGGCCGCGCCTACGGTCTGACCTGCGACAACGTCACGTCCATGCAGATCGTCACGGCCGACGGCCAGATCCGCGCCGCCAACGCGAAAACCAACTCCGACCTGTTCTGGGCCTGCCGGGGCGGCGGCGGCGGCAACTTCGGCGTGGTGACCTCGTTCACCTTTAACACCCACCCGGCCGGGGCCATCTGCCTGTTCTTCCTGTCCTGGCCGTGGTCGCAGGCGGCGCGGGTCATCGCGGGCTGGCAGTCCTGGGCGCCGCACGCCCCGGACCAGCTCTGGTCGAACCTGCACCTGGCCGCGGCGCCGGGCGGCTCGGTCCCGTCCATCAGGTCGGCGGGACCTACATCGGCTCGGTGAGCGGGGCCGCGGCCCAGCTGGAGAAGCTGTACGCCGCGGTCGGCTCCCATCCCTCCTCGCCGTTCCTGGAGAGCACCACCTGGCTGCACGCGATGCTGGTCGAGGCGGGCTGCGCGAGCCTGACCGTGAACGAGTGCCACCTGCCGACCCAGACCTCAGGGGGCCAGCTCTCCCGGGCCTCGGAGTACGCCAAGTCCGACTTCTTCACCAAGCCGCTGAGCAGCCACGGGATCGGCACCCTGCTGGCCGGGGTGGAGAACTTCCAGAAGGTGGCCGGCGCGCCAGGCGCGTCTGGCGGGATCGCGCTGGACGCGCTCGGCGGCGCGATCAACCGCGTCGCGCCAGGCGCGACCGCGTTCGTGCACCGCAACGGGCTTTTCGACGCCCAGTACACCACCACGTGGCCGGTGGGCTCGGCATCGGCCGCGGTGGCGCGCCAGCATGCCTGGCAGCAGTCCTTCTGGCAGTCGATGCGCCCCTACGCCAGCGGCCAGGCCTACCAGAACTACATCGACCCCAACCTGGCCACCTGGCGGCAGGCCTACTACGGCGCCAACTTCACCCGGCTCACGCAGGTCAAAGCGAAGTACGACCCGCACCGCGTGTTCAGCTTCCCGCAGGCCGTCTGAGCCGGACAAGCGAACGGGTGCCCAGCCGATGGCTGGGCACCCGTTTAAACGCTGGCGGCTCAGAAGCTACTGAAACGCCGCGCAGGTGTTGTTGTGCACCGGGCCCTCGAACTCGGGGTACCCGAGCGTGGGGAACTGGTTGGTCCCGTACTGCGCGTCCTTGCCGTAGGTGTTCAGGCCGAATCCGGCGGACACGTTGCCGAACTCGAACGCACAGAAGCTGAGGCCGGCCTGGAGCTGGGTCCAGTAGGGGTAGAACCCGCCCGGTCCCTGCGGTGGCACCGTGCAGCCGGACAGGGTGTCGGGTGTACAGGTCGACTCGCTCAGCGCTATGTCGGTCTGGAAGAAGAACTGCCGGTACGGCCGGCCGTTCGTGGTGGGGAACTGTTCCAGGAAACTGGACGGATAGAGGTTCGTCCTGAGGCTGGTGGGCCATTCCTTCCAGTACGGGGTGCCGTCGAAGTCCAGGTCGCCGTTCTGGAAGATGTTGTCCTGGCAGTGGGAAACCTGGACCGGGGCGGTAGAGGTGCCGAGACCGTCAAAGTTCGGATGGGTATCGCCTTGGGCGTAGCACATCGCGTCGCCGGTCTCGGCGGTGGTGCTGTCCGGCGGCCCCGCATTCTCGTACGGGCCGTGGCACTTGTTGAATGCCCCGCCCGTGTCGTTCGCGTCCAGCGGGTTGGTGATCGGGTCGGAGAGCGAGGTGCACGCCTCGAAGTGACCGGTCTCGAACTCGGTGCTGATGTCGGTCGCGATCGCCGCCCAGGGGATGATGTTGTTCTTGGCGGCGGTGTTGTACTCGGGCTCGAAGTTGAACGGGTTGCCCGCGCAGTTGCTAGCCGAGGTGGTCATGAAGCCGTTGGCCCCCGACGCCTGCATGAACCCGGTCTGGTGCGTCGTGATGTCGTTGATGACCACCTCGAACGCGTGGCCGCCGCCCGATGCGGGCGCGTCGGACATGTGCACGCTGATCGTGTCACCGGGGTTCATGAGCAGCGTGCTGCCGTTGGGCACGAAGGTTTGGAGGTTGGCGAACTGCGGTGACGGGGGTCCGGTCGGCACGCCGTTCGTCTGGATGAAGGCGAAGTTGACCGGCTCCTGGCAGGCCGGGTTGGCGTTCGAGGTGGGGGTGCCCGTGAAGCTGTCGATGTTCAGCGCGGCGCACCAGTGCCTGGCGTCACAGCTCTCGCTGTCCGCGAAGGGCGCGTTGCCCGGCGGGTACAGCTGCATCTCCATGAACGCCGAGCCGCCGCCCTGGGTCGTGGGGCCGCAGTTGACGCCCTGGCAGGTCGGCGCGTTGGAGTCCGAATTCGGCGTGCAGGCCGTCCCGGGGAAGGAGTTGGGGTCGCACAGGGCCATGGAGAACCACGGCGCGGGGCTGAGCTCGAACCACTTCGACAGGTCCGATCCCGGATGCGAATTTCCGGGCGTACCGCGCGGGTCGCGGCCGAGGGTCTCCGTCCAGGTCACGTTGCCGCCGGACCCGGGGGCGTGGGACAGGAAGGTGGCGTCGGGCTCGTCATGGCCGATGTAGTGGCCGTTGTCGTAATACTTGCCGTCGTAGGCGCCCTTGATGGCACCGCTGATGTCGGTGCACAGATTCGCCCGGAGTTGCTTCTGCACGGTGCTGAAGCCGTTGCAGTCCAATTCACCGGCCTTGGCCGGGGTGGAGCTGGAACTGGCCGGCACATTCGCCGACTGGGCGGCCTGGGCTGGCACTCCGGTCATCGCGCCGACGCCGAGCAGGAGCGCGGCACCGCTGAAGACGCGCAAAAAGACCCTTGATCTTGGACTATGCACCCTGCGATCGTCCCCTCAACTTGTGGTCATGTCGGATTACGGTCGGTAATGAGACAAACCGATTCATAGTCCTCCGCGACGGCCGCCGCCACCGGCTTGACCAAATTGTGGCGCAAAGGATAACAACATGTTCATATAGCCGGATTAATGCGCACCTAGTTCGCAATATGTGTGCTTGATGGGCATCTGTGGTTTTGAACCAGCACCCGGCACCGGCCGGCGCGCAGTACCGGCGGGGCCAAAGGTCTCACCGGCAGCCGGCCAGCGGGCATGATGGTATGTCCGCGAAGATTGGGTATCCGACGTGCGTGACGGCAGCTACCCCCGACGTAGGGTTCCGATGACAAGTAACGCTGAGCTTGACACCGCGGCCGCGGCCACCGGCCGCGACCAGGTGCCCGTCCTGCTCGTCGAGGACGATGACGGCGACGCCCTGCTCGTGCAGGAACTGCTGCGGGAAGTGGACGCCCCGGTCGTCCTGCTGCGCGCGCGATCCCTGGGCCAGGCCACGACCCTGGTCGCCCAGGCCGCGTGCGTGCTGCTGGACCTCGGCCTGCCGGACTCCCAGGGCCTGCAGGGACTGCGGCAGCTGCTCCGGATCGAGCCGGAGGCGGCCATCGTCGTGCTGACCGGCGAGGCGAACGAGCACCTGGGCGAGCAGGCGGTCCGGGCGGGAGCCCAGGATTACCTGGTCAAGGGCGAGGTCGCCGGGCACATGCTGCACCGTGTGATCCGCTACGCGGTCGAGCGGCGCCGGGCCGAGGAGGCCCAGCGGGAACTGCGCGTGGCCCAGGTCCAGGCCCAGGAGAACGCGCGCCTGGAGCGCGGCCTGCTGCCCTCGCCGCTGCTGGCCGATCCGCGGCTGAGCGTGTCGGCGCGCTGCCTGGCCGGCGGGCAGCAGCACCTGCTCGGCGGGGACTTCTACGACGTGGTCGAGGCGGCCGACGGCTGGGTTCACGCCCTCATCGGCGACGTCTGCGGGCGCGGCCCGGCCGAGGCCGCCCTGGGTGTCTGCCTGCGGGTGGCCTGGCGCACGCTGGTGCTGGCCGGCCGGCCCGCCGACGAGATCCTGGCCACCCTCAACCGGCTGCTCGAGCACGAGCGGCAGGACGACACGATGTTCGCCACCATGTGCATGATGTCGGTGGCTCCCGACCGGAGCGCCGGCCAGGTGCGGATGGCGGGGCACCTGCCGCCGCTGCTGGTCACCCGCGGCGGGGTGCAGGAGCTGCAGACCCCGACGTCGCCGCCACTGGGCCTGGGCCAGGTCGAGCACTGGCCAGGTACCCAGTTCGGGCTCGACGGCAGCTGGTCGTTGCTGCTGTACACCGACGGGCTGATCGAGGGCCGGATCGGGAAGGGCTCCGAGCGGCTCGGCAGCGAAGGCCTGATGGACCTGATCAGGGCGACGCTGCGAGCCGGGGGCAACGGCGAGACGGGCACCGCCGGGGCGCTCGCCGACGACGTGCTGCTGGACCGGGTGATCGAGCATGTCCGCGCGCTGAACGGCCGGGACCTCGACGATGACCTGGCCATCCTCGCCCTCGCCTACTCTCCTGACCGATGAGCGGGCCTGACCGATGAGCGAGGCTACGCGAGACGACGCGGGACGGCGGCGCTGGCCGCTCAGCCGCATCGTGGGCGTCGCCGTGCTGGCCTTGCTGCTCTTCTCGGTAGCGGTCGTCGTGGTCGGCGAGATCGCCCTGGTCAGCGCGCACGACACCAGCACCGCGCTCGATGCCGTCTTCATCGCGGTCGCGATCGGCCTGCTGCTCATCGTCGCGCTGCTCGCGCTGGGCCTGCGGGCCACCGCGATCAGGCCGCTGCACCGGCTCGCGGCCCAGGTCCGTCGCGTGGCCAGCGGTGACTTCGACCACGAGGTCACCGTGCCCGGCCCGCGCGAGGTGACCCACCTGGCCGCCGACGTGAACACCATGCGCGAGCGCATCTTGCAGGAACTGTCCGCGACCCGGGACAACAACGCGGTCCTGAAGGCCCGCGCGACCGAACTGCAGCGCTCCAACTCCGAGCTCGAGCAGTTCGCCTACGTCGCCTCGCACGACCTGCAGGAGCCGCTGCGCAAGGTCGCGAGCTTCACCCAGCTGCTGCAGCGCCGGTATGCCGGGAAGCTGGACGCCCGGGCCGACCAGTACATCGAGTTCGCGGTGGACGGGGCCAAGCGCATGCAGGCCCTGATCAACGACCTGCTCGCCTACAGCAGGGTCGGCCGGTCCGATCGCGAGCCGGCCCTGGTCTCCAGCGACGCCGCGCTCACCCAGGCCCGGGCCAACCTGGCCGAGCAGATCGAGCAGACCGGCGCCACCATCGAGAGCGGTCACCTGCCGCTCGTGCTGGCCGAGCTGCCGCTGCTCATCGCGGTGTTCCAGAACCTGCTCAGCAACGCGCTGAAGTTCCGCGGCGAGAAGGCCCCGCGGATCGTGGTCACGGTCAGCCGTGACGAGCCGTTCTGGCTGTTCTCGTTCAGCGATAACGGGATCGGGATCGAGCCGGAGTATGCCGAGCGCATCTTCGTGATCTTCCAGCGGCTGCACGAGCGGAGCGCCTACGCGGGCACCGGCATCGGCCTGTCCATGACCCGCAAGATCATCGAGTACTTCGGCGGCCAGATCTGGCTCGACACCACGTTCACCGGCGGCACCCGGTTCTGCTTCACCCTGCCGATGCCGCAGGAAACGATGACCCCCGAGCTCGCGGATCCGATGCAGGACGCGGACAATCAAAGCGCCGCCGCGCTCCTCCTGGTTCCCGACCCGGCCACGGGGCCCGAAGACCGACAGGACGAGGAAACCGATGACCGATTACGTTGATTCCAGGTTGATTGATGTGCTCCTGGTGGAGGACGACGAGGGTGATGTCCTCATGACCAGGGAAGCCTTCGAGTACTACAAGATCCGTAACCGCCTGAACGTCGTTTCCGACGGGGAGCAGGCCCTGCAGTTCCTGCGCAAGGAGGGCCCGTATGCCGACGCCCCGCGTCCCGGGCTGATCCTGCTCGACGTCAACCTGCCCCGCCGCAGCGGCCTGGAGGTTCTCGCCGAGCTGAAGCAAGATCCCGACCTGCTCGTCATCCCGGTGATCATGCTGACCACGTCGAGCGCCGAGGAGGACATCGTCCGCAGCTACTCGCTGCACGCCAACGCGTTCATCAGCAAGCCGGTCGACTTCGAGCACTTCATCGACGCGATCCGCCAGATCGACAACTTCTTCCTGACCCTGGTCTGCCTGCCCGGCTGACCGGGATTAGCATCTTAGCGCCGCCCCGCCGAGGACGCTCAGCCGGCGCTGGAGGCGGCCCAGATGTTGATGCCGGCGTCTACCGCATCGCGATCGATGGCGGCTAGCTCGTCGGCGCTGAAGTCGGTATGGGCGGCGGCGGCCAGGTTCTCCTCGAGCTGGGCCACGCTGCTCGCGCCGATCAGGGCCGAGGTCACCCGCTGGTCGCGCAGCACCCAGGACAGCGCCATCTGGGCCAGCGTCTGACCGCGGGACCTGGCGATCTCGTTCAGCGCGCGGACGTGCGCGAGCGTGGCCGACGCGATCTGGTCGGCCGACAGCGAGCCGTTCAGGCTGGCCCGCGAGCCGGCCGGCACGCCGTTCAGGTACTTGCCGGTCAGCACGCCCTGGGCCAGCGGCGAGAACGCGATGCAGCCCACGCCCTCGCGGTCCAGCACCTCAAGCAACCCGCCCTCGATCCAGCGGTTCAGCATCGAGTACGACGGCTGATGGATCAGCAACCGGATGCCCATCTGACGGAGCAGCGTCAGTGCCTCGCATGGTCCGTTCGGCCGAATACGAGGAAATGCCCGCGTACAGTGCCTTGCCCGACCGCACCGCGCCCTCCAGCGCGCTCATCGTCTCCTCAAGCGGCGTGTCCGGGTCGAAGCGGTGGGAGTAGAAGATGTCCACGTACTCCAGGCCCATCCGGCGCAGCGACTGGTCCAGGCTGGCCAGCAGGTACTTGCGGGAGCCGTGGTCGCCGTACGGGCCGGGCCACATGTCGTAACCGGCCTTGGTCGAGATGATCAGCTCGTCGCGGTAGGGCCGCAGGTCCTCCCGCATGATCCGGCCGAAGTTGATCTCGGCCGAACCGTAAGGAGGTCCGTAGTTGTTGGCCAGGTCGAAGTGCGTGACGCCCAGGTCGAACGCCCGGCGGACGATCGCGCGCTGGTCCTCGATCGGCCTGCCGTCCCCGAAGTTCTGCCACAACCCGAGTGAAATCTCTGGCAGCAGCACACCGCTGCGCCCGCTGCGCCGGTAGGGGATCTTGCTGTAACGGTCATCGGCGGCTACGTAAGTCATGTCCGGAGTCTTTCATTCCGCCCTATCGCCGGCCGGCCGAGGCGTACCTGTTATGGTCGGAAACCGAGAGGAGCCGCGATGTGCACGTACCTGACGGAGAAGGTCTCGATCACCGGCAGCGGGAAGGGGCCGGGCTGGTTCAGCGTGACCGACGCCAGCGTGTACTTCGACCACCCGGTGCACGCCCCGGCTGAGCACACCCTCAACATCGACTTCCTCGACCCCGGCGCCGGGCCTTCGGCGCGGGTCGCGGTGGAGCTCACCGCCGATTCGGCGCGCGCGCTGGTCAAGGCAATCCAGGCCACGCTGGACGCCGCGCCCCCAGGCCTGGCCACCTAAGCCGCCGGGGCCGGCTCCAG
This sequence comes from uncultured Actinomycetes bacterium, assembly GCA_963822765.1. Classification (GTDB taxonomy): domain Bacteria; phylum Actinomycetota; class Actinomycetes; order Streptosporangiales; family Streptosporangiaceae; genus Palsa-504. The sequence continues at coordinate 31,223 of CAWGJL010000040.1, forward strand.
GCCGCCTGACTTCGCCGAACGCCAGGGAATGTCAGTGCCTCATGCGAATATGCGTATGAAGGCTTACGGCTTACCGGGATGGAGGCGGCAGGGATGCGGTTCGTGGTAGAGCGCGATGCGCTCGCTGAGGCGGTCGCCTGGATTGCCCGCTCGCTGCCGTCCCGGCCCGTGATCCCGGTGCTGTCCGGCCTGCTGCTCCAGGCGGCGGCCGACGGGCTCACCCTGTCCTGCTTCGACTACGAGGTCTCGGCCCGGATCAGCATCGACGCGGACGTGACCGAGCCGGGAACGGTGCTGGTGCCGGGCAGGCTGCTGGCCGAGATCACCCGCAGCCTGCCGGGGCACCCGATCGAGGTCGACGACAAGGACGACGTGACCCTGACCTGCGGGCCCGCGGCGTTCAACCTGGTCACGCTGCCCATCGGCGAGTACCCTCGGCTGCCCGAGCTGCCGCGGCTGGCCGGCACCGTCGACGGCGGCGTGTTCGCCACCGCGATCGGCCAGATCACCCCGGCGGCCAGCCGCGACGACACGCTGCCCGTCATCACCGGGGTGAACGTCGAGATCGACGGTGACGTGATCACGCTGGTGGCCACCGACCGGTACCGGCTGGCCATCCGGGAGCTGGCCTGGCATCCCGCCCGCGCGGGGACCAGCACCACGCTGCTGGTCCCGGCCAAGACGCTGTCCGACGCGGCCCGGATGATGGTCCCCGGCGTTCCGGTCCGGATCATGACGCGCGGCACCGAGGGGACCGGGGCTGGCCGGAATGGCGGCACCGATCCGGCGGGCTCGCTGCGCGCGGGCGACGCGATGATCGGGTTCGAGTCGGGCGGGCGCCGGCTGACCACGCGGCTGATCGCGGGGGAGTACATCAAGTACAGCTCGAAGTTCCCCGCGGACTTCGGCAGCTACGCCGACATGCCGGCCGTCCCGCTGACCGAGGCGGTCAAGCGGGTCGCGCTGGTCGCAGAGCGGGGCAGTTCGGTCCGGCTGTCGTTCGAGCCCGGGCGGGTCACCATCGAGGCCGGGACCAAGGGCCAGGCGCGGGCCAGGGAAACCGTGGCCGCCGACTTCTCCGGCGAGGAGTCCGCGATCGCGTTCAGCCCCCAGTACCTGCTCGACGGCCTGGCCGCCGCCTTGACCGCGGCGGCCGGCACCCCCCTCCCAGCAACGGGAGCCACGGGGGCCGCGGAGACCGAGACCTCGGGCAAGCCCGACCGGGACGGGACCGCCGCCGAGGGACGCATCCGCCTGCAGTTCACCAGTGCGACCAAGCCGGCCCTGATCACCGGCAGTCCGGCGGCCGGCGAGGAGTCCGCCCCGGACTACCGTTACCTGGTCGTCCCGCTCCGCGCGCTGGCCAGCGCCTGACCGCGGCAGGACACAGTAGGGCAACAGATTCCCTGGCCACGCTTCCGCCCGCCCGGTAACGGCTGGATAGTCGGATTATCGCCAGACCACGAGGACGCCGGGGGCGCCGCCGGGCCGCGAGCGCCGTGGCCGGCGGGACGGTGGCGCTCGCCCTGCTGGTGTGCGGGTGCGTGTTCGCCGCCATGGCCGGGCCCGCGGTCAGCCTGCACCTGCGGACCGAGGCCCTGCAGCGCGCGCTGAGCCGGCTCGGGCCGCTGGGCACGTCCCTCCAGGTCAGCGCGAGCTGGAACACGTTCACCGAGGCCTTCACCGGGCAGCCGGCCCTGAACGAGGACGACCTGTCCGCCGCCACCAGCAACCTCGCCGGCGGCCTGGCGGCGTCGGTGCCGCTCGCCCCGGGCAGCTGGAGCGGGCTGACCACCCCGCTGCATGATGTCCGCTCCGGGGCGGCGCGCCTGCCGGTCGGATACCACCCCGAACTTGAGGTGATCTACCGTGATCAGCTGACCAGCAACATCCAGGTCATCGCCGGGCGGGTCGCGGGCGCCGCGATCCCGCCCGGCGTCCTGGGCGTGGCGGTCACTCAGCGGACCGCGGCGCGATACGCGCTGCACCCCGGTTCCCGGCTCACGCTGGGAACCTCCCACGGCCCGGTCGGCCTGCTCGTCACCGCGATCGTCCGCGCGCGCAACCCGGCTGGCACGTTCTGGACCGCGGATCCGCTCACCACCGCGCCCGACCTGACCGAGGACCTGGTCTCGGGCCAGTTCAGCGTGCTGGCCGCGGCCCTGGCCGACCCGGGCCAGCTAGCGGCCGTCCAGCACGCTTTCTGCCCGTCAGCGAGCGGCGGAGCGTGCGACACCATGCAACTGGAATGGGAATTTCCCGTTGCCGTGGGCCAGGTGAACGCGGATCAGGCCCAGGCGTTCGCGAACGCCCTCGCCGTCGCCGTCGATTCGCCCTATGCGTCGGAGCTGGCCTCGGTGGCCTCCCAGTTGCCGATCAGCGACCCCATGTCCGACACGCTGACGGCCTTCATCACCGCCCAGACCGCGGTCCTGGCCGTGCTGCTCCTGCTGTTCGCGAGCCTGGCCGTGATCGTCGTGGTGGTCATCCTGCTGGCGGCCAGGATCGTGGTGGCCCGCCGGGAGGATGAGCTGATCATGCTTCGCCACCGCGGTGCCTCAGGCCGCCAGGTCGCGACGCTGATCCTGGCCGGCGTGGCGCCGGCCGTCATCCCGGCCGCCGTGGCTGGCGCCGCCCTGGTCCTGGCGATCATCCCCGGCACCAGCATCAGCGCGGACTGGAAGCAGGCCGCCGCCGTCCTCGCGGTCGCGCTGGCCGGACCGCCGCTCATCGCGGTCTGGCTGCACCGCAGGCCCTCGCCCGCCACCAACCCGGCGCTCATCTTGACCCCCGAGACCAGGACTCCCCGGGCTTCGGCGGCCGCCCGGCGCCGCATGGTGGCGGGCCTGACCATGTGCGCCGCCGCGGTCGGCGGCCTGGTCGTCCTGCGCACCCAGGGCCTGTCGCCGGCCGGGGTGACCAACTGGTATCTCACCGCCGCCCCGGTCCTGGTCGCCGTCCCGGCCGCCTTGGTCGCGGTGCGGCTGTACCCGCTGGCCATCCGGGCGCTGCTGCCGGTCTGGCGGCGCCGGGCCGGGGTCACCGGGTACGTCGGCCTGGCCGGGGCCATCGAGCGCCGGACGTCCACCGCCCTTCCCGCGTTCACCCTGGTCCTCGCGCTGACCCTGGCCGCCTTCGGCGGCATGGTCAACGGCTCGATCGTCGGCGGCCAGATCTCCTACTCCTGGCAGGCCACCGGGGCCGACGCCGTCATCGACACCAACGGCGCCGCGTACGACGTGACGCCGGCGGTGGAGCAGTCGATCATGACGATCCCCGGGGTCCGGCACAGCACGGCGGTGTGGACCACCACGTGGCAGACGCCGTACGGACAGCAGCAGCTCAACGTGGCCGCGGTGGACCCGGCCGGGTACGCTGCCATGACCGCCGATACCCCGTTCCCGCGTATTCCGGTGAGCGCCTTCGGCCCGCCGGACCGCACGCCGGTCAGCGCCGCGACCGTCATCCCCGTGCTCGCCTCGCCGTCCGCGGCTGCGGCTCTCGGGACCGGAACCGTCCAGCTGACGTCACACGAACTAATGGGACCGGTACGGGTCCGGGTCGCCGGAATCGTGGCCCGGACCCCGGCCGAGCCGGCCGGCGGCATGTTCGTGATCATGCCCATGCGCACCCTGCCCGGCGTCCTCGGCCGGCCGACGCCCAACCTGGCCCTGATCACCGGCACGGACATCGACCGGTCCAAGCTCTCCCGGCTGATCGCCAAGACGCTGCCCCCCGCGACCATCGCGTTCCGGTCCGATGTCCTGAACGGGCTCGGCAGCGCGCCGCTCCAGCACGCCGCGGCGCTCCTGATGACCCTCACCGCGATCATTGCCGCCGGGCTGGCCGTGCTCAACCTGGTCTTCGGCGTGACCCTGGGAGCCCGGGACCGGGAGCTGACCCTGGCCCGGCTCAGCGTCATGGGCTACGAACGCGATACCAGGCTCGTGCTGCTGATGGCGCTGCCCGCGGTGCTCGCTGCCTTCGTCGCGGCGGCCGGGTGCGCCCTGGTGCTGCCGGCCCTGGTCAGCCCGGCCCTCGACCTGTCGGTCTTCACCGGGCCGGGCGCGTCGGTCACCTACCGCCCCGACCTGGCCGCGCTCGGCGTGCCGTGCCTGGTGATCCTCCTGCTCCTGGGAGTGGCCCTGATCGCCGAGACCAGCCGGTCGCGCCGCCACGGAGTCACCGGCCTGCTACGCGTGCAGTGAACAGCTAGCGCCCGGGACCCGGGAACGGATACTGCCCCACGGAATAGGCGTGCCGCGACATCCAGGCCATGATCAAGATCCAGGTGGCCAGCGCGAACAGCAACAGCGCGAACACCAGGAACCGGCCTGCGTCCGGGTCCGAGACCGTCTGGGGCGGTTCGCCGCGCCCGGTCCGGGCCGGGCGCGGCAGGTCGGCCATCAGGCTGTCGATCTGCCCCTGCGTCTTTGCCGTCAGCGCTAGGTCGATGCGCTCGGTCAGCTCGTCGAAGGTCAGCCGGCCCGCCACGAAGTGCTCGCGCAGCCGGGACATGGTGGCGTCGCGCTCTGCGTCACCGATCCGCAGGTCGTAGTCGTAGCGGGTGGATCCGGGCACACGCCAGCCCGGTATTAGCTGCTCACGCGGCTGCCCCGCGTCGGGATCGTGTTCTAGCATTCCGGTTCGGACGTCGTATCGCCTCGTCATCTGGTTTCCGGGTTCGCCAAGCCGACTACCTGTACTCCACGATAAGGCGGCGCGGCCCGGCGCGGAACCCGGCTGAGCAGAGAATCGGCGGCACGTCAGCCGCGGCAGCCGGTCAGAAGCGCGGGCCCCTCGATCCCCGCCGCGGGCCGCGCGGACCCCGCGGGCCGCCAGGTCCCCGGCGTCGCCCGCCGAACCCGAACAGCCGCTTGAGAAACGCGACCGCCGCGATGATCAAGACGATGGCCAGCGGCCGGTCACCGCCGCCGATGCCGAACAGCGTCACCGCGCCGAAGATCAGCGCCACCCACATCAGCATCAGCAGCGGCGCGAAGGCGGCACGCCCGTACTGGCGGCCGCTTCCGGCGCCGTAGTCCCAGCCGGACCGCCCCGATGGTCCCGGCCAGGCCGGCCCCTGCCACGCCGTGTTGCCGAAGCCCGCGGCAGGCGCGTCGGTGAACGGCCGCGCGGCGTGCGGCAGGTCGCGCATCACGACGTTGAGGTCGGCCGTGGTCTTGGCCGCGAACGTCTGGTCCAGACGCTCGTTGAGTTCATCGAGCGTCAGCCGGCCGTCCGCGTAGTGCTCACGCAGCTGGGCTGCGATGGCCTCGCGATCAGCGTCCCCGACGCGCACGTTGTATCCCGTTGCCATCGTGCCCTCCGTAAGCATAAAACCGGGAATCCCAGGTGACTCCACGATATATCGCGAGGCATCGGACGGCAAGCTGAAACTGCGTTGACAGGCCCAACCTCCACATGTAAGTTCTGCCTTACAGGTGAAACAACGACCCCGGGAGCCCGACCTGACCACCGACGAGCTGCTGGCGATGCTCACCGCCGTGGCCCATCCCCTGCGACTGCGGATCGTCGCTGAGCTCGCGGGCGGACGGGTTCACGTCAGCGAGCTGGCCCGCCGGCTCGACATGTCCAGGCCCCTGCTCTACATGCACCTGGACCGGCTGGAAAAGGCCGGGATGGTCACCGGCCAGCTGGAACTGTCGGAGGACGGTAAGGCCATGAAGTACTTCCAGCTCGCCCCGTTCGAGCTGTGCGTGACCGCCGAGACGATCGTGGCCGCGCTGGAAGCCGACAAGGCCGGCGGGAGCACCCAGAAAGGCGAAACCGACATGAGAGAGAGCGAGCGATGATCGCGACGCACGTCCTGGCCTCGGGTGCCGGGACCAACTACACCGTGGTCGGCGTCATGCTGGCCATCTTCGTGCCGATCTTCGGGGCCCTGGCCGCGATCCTCGTGGGGTACTTCCGGCTGCAGCGGCACCGCGCCGACGCGGTAGCGATGGCCGCCTACCGCAAGCTCGCCGAGGAGGCGGTGGCCAACCAGGGCGAGCTGCGCGACCAGCTAGCCAAGCTCACCGAGCACGTCAGCGCGGTGGAGCAGCTCATGCGGGACGTCGGATGAACACGCTGCGGCTGGCCGGCCACCCGCTGCGCCGGGCCTGGTGGGCCACCACCGGGCGGGCCGCGTGGTACCTGCTCGCCTATCAGGTCACGGGCTGGCTGCTGTTCGGCGCGGCACTGGCCGCGGCGGCCGCGGCGGCCGCTCTCTCGAGCACGCTGGCCGGCATCCCGCTGCTGGTCGCCGCGGCCGGGGTCGTGCACGCGTGCGCCGGGGCCGAACGCTCCCGCCTGGCCGCCGTGACCGGCGTCCCGGTCGACCACCGCTACCGCGAGCCCGACCAGGTGCCGTCGGGCCTGATCGCCCGGGCCTGCGCCTACTGGACGGACCCGGCCACCTGGCGCGAGCTCGCGTACCTGGTGGGTATGTTCGTCCCGCTAATGGTGCTCGGCTGCGTGGTGCTCGGGGTCTGGCTCACCCTGGCCGCCGGGGTCACCCTGCCGCTGTGGTACTGGGCCCCGGTCGCTCACTACTCGCCCGGCGTGACCATTCATGGCGTGCAACTCGGTTACTTTCCGCATGGCCCCTCCGGCTCGGGTGCGGTCGGCGTTTACGTCGACACGCTGCCGAAGGCGCTGCTCACCGCTCTAGCCTGCCTGCTCCTGCTGGTGCCGTTCAGCTACCTGCTGGTGCTGGCCGCGCGCACCCACGCCGCCGTCGCCCGGACCCTGCTCCGCCCGCCGGAAGACCCCCTGGCGCAGGCTAAGGACCTGCTCCGACGTCCCGGCCCGCTCCCGTCTTTTATCGGCCGAACGGACCGTCCTAGCAGCCCCACCCATGAGGGTCCAGCTCACGGGTGGGGCCAGGAACCGACCGTTCGCACCAGGTAATCGCTCAGTCCGCTTGCCACAGAGAGAGGCCATGATGCACCAGCCGTTGAGTGCAGTGAACCGCTAGCGCCCGGGACCCGGGAACGGATACTGCCCCACGGAATAGGCGTGCCGCGACATCCAGGCCATGATCAAGATCCAGGTGGCCAGCGCGAACAGCAACAGCGCGAACACCAGGAACCGGCCTGCGTCCGGGTCCGAGACCGTCTGGGGCGGTTCGCCGCGCCCGGTCCGGGCCGGGCGCGGCAGGTCGGCCATCAGGCTGTCGATCTGCCCCTGCGTCTTTGCCGTCAGCGCTAGGTCGATGCGCTCGGTCAGCTCGTCGAAGGTCAGCCGGCCCGCCACGAAGTGCTCGCGCAGCCGGGACATGGTGGCGTCGCGCTCTGCGTCACCGATCCGCAGGTCGTAGTCGTAGCGGGTGGATCCGGGCACACGCCAGCCCGGTACTAGCTGCTCACGCGGCTGCCCCGCGTCGGGATCGTGTTCTAGCATTCCGGTTCGGACGTCGTATCGCCTCGTCATCTGGTTTCCGGGTTCGCCAAGCCGACTACCTGTACTCCACGATAAGGCGGCGCGGCCCGGCGCGGAACCCGGCTGAGCAGAGAATCGGCGGCGACCCGTCAGCCGCGGCAGCCGGTCAGAAGCGCGGGCCCCTCGATCCCCGCCGCGGGCCGCGCGGACCCCGCGGGCCGCCAGGTCCCCGGCGTCGCCCGCCGAACCCGAACAGCCGCTTGAGAAACGCGACCGCCGCGATGATCAAGACGATGGCCAGCGGCCGGTCACCGCCGCCGATGCCGAACAGCGTCACCGCGCCGAAGATCAGCGCCACCCACATCAGCATCAGCAGCGGCGCGAAGGCGGCACGCCCGTACTGGCGGCCGCTTCCGGCGCCGTAGTCCCAGCCGGACCGCCCCGATGGTCCCGGCCAGGCCGGCCCCTGCCACGCCGTGTTGCCGAAGCCCGCGGCCGGCGCGTCGGTGAACGGCCGCGCGGTGTGCGGCAGGTCGCGCATCACGACGTTGAGGTCGGCCGTGGTCTTGGCCGCGAACGTCTGGTCCAGACGCTCGTTGAGTTCATCGAGCGTCAGCCGGCCGTCCGCGTAGTGCTCACGCAGCTGGGCTGCGATGGCCTCGCGATCAGCGTCCCCGACGCGCACGTTGTATCCCGTTGCCATCGTGCCCTCCGTAAGCATAAAACCGGGAATCCCAGGTGACTCCACGATATATCGCGAGGCATCGGACGGCAAGCTGAAACTGCGTTGACAGGCCCAACCTCCACATGTAAGTTCTGCCTTACAGGTGAAACAACGACCCAGGGAGCCCGACCTGACCACCGACGAGCTGCTGGCGATGCTCACCGCCGTGGCCCATCCCCTGCGACTGCGGATCGTCGCTGAGCTCGCGGGCGGACGGGTTCACGTCAGCGAGCTGGCCCGCCGGCTCGACATGTCCAGGCCCCTGCTCTACATGCACCTGGACCGGCTGGAAAAGGCCGGGATGGTCACCGGCCAGCTGGAACTGTCGGAGGACGGTAAGGCCATGAAGTACTTCCAGCTCGCCCCGTTCGAGCTGTGCGTGACCGCCGAGACGATCGTGGCCGCGCTGGAAGCCGACAAGGCCGGCGGGAGCACCCAGAAAGGCGAAACCGACATGAGAGAGAGCGAGCGATGATCGCGACGCACGTCCTGGCCTCGGGCGCCGGGACCAACTACACCGTGGTCGGCGTCATGCTGGCCATCTTCGTGCCGATCTTCGGGGCCCTGGCCGCGATCCTCGTGGGGTACTTCCGGCTGCAGCGGCACCGCGCCGACGCGGTAGCGATGGCCGCCTACCGCAAGCTCGCCGAGGAGGCGGTGGCCAACCAGGGCGAGCTGCGCGACCAGCTAGCCAAGCTCACCGAGCACGTCAGCGCGGTGGAGCAGCTCATGCGGGACGTCGGATGAACACGGCTGCGGCTGGCCGGCCACCCGCTGCGCCGGGCCTGGTGGGCCACCACCGGGCGGGCCGCGTGGTACCTGCTCGCCTATCAGGTCACGGGCTGGCTGCTGTTCGGCGCGGCACTGGCCGCGGCGGCCGCGGCGGCCGCTCTCTCGAGCACGCTGGCCGGCATCCCGCTGCTGGTCGCCGCGGCCGGGGTCGTGCACGCGTGCGCCGGGGCCGAGCGCTCCCGCCTGGCCGCCGTGACCGGCGTCCCGGTCGACCACCGCTACCGCGAGCCCGACCAGGTGCCGTCGGGCCTGATCGCCCGGGCCTGCGCCTACTGGACGGACCCGGCCACCTGGCGCGAGCTCGCGTACCTGGTGGGCATGTTCGTCCCGCTGGTGGTGCTCGGCTGCGTGGTGCTCGGGGTCTGGCTCACCCTGGCCGCCGGGGTCACCCTGCCGCTGTGGTACTGGGCCCCGGTCGCTCACTACTCGCCCGGCGTGACCATTCATGGCGTGCAACTCGGTTACTTTCCGCATGGCCCCTCCGGCTCGGGTGCGGTCGGCGTTTACGTCGACACGCTGCCGAAGGCGCTGCTCACCGCTCTAGCCTGCCTGCTCCTGCTGGTGCCGTTCAGCTACCTGCTGGTGCTGGCCGCGCGCACCCACGCCGCCGTCGCCCGGACCCTGCTCCGCCCGCCGGAAGACCCCCTGGCGCAGGCTAAGGACCTGCTCCGACGTCCCGGCCCGCTCCCGTCTTTTATCGGCCGAACGGACCGTCCTAGCAGCCCCACCCATGAGGGTCCAGCTCACGGGTGGGGCCAGGAACCGACCGTTCGCACCAGGTAATCGCTCAGTCCGCTTGCCACAGAGAGAGGCCATGATGCACCAGCCGTTGAGTC
>CAWGJL010000041.1:0-22026 GCA_963822765.1 uncultured Actinomycetes bacterium
GCAGAGGCAGCGCGATGGCCGCCGCCCCCACGATGACCACGGCCAGGCAGCCGGCCAGCACGATCAGCCCGAGCACCAGCTGGAACGCGTTGGAGTACACGCTCCAGACGACCAGCCCCGCGATGATCACGTTGACCACCACGATGGCCGTGATCGGCGAGCGCGTCCGCTCGTTGACGTCGGCCAGCTTCTCCGGCATCAGCCGGTCGAAGGACCAGGCGAAGAACGACCGGATCGGCATGAACGTGTTCGCGATCATCGACGGCAGGCTCCGGAACAGGAAGCAGCCCAGGATGATCACCGTGATGACCGGGACGTTGACCGACAGCGCGGCCAGGAACGGGTAGAACGGCCCGGACGGGATGCCGTACGCCTTCGGGGCCGCGTTGGCCGCGTACACGAAGTTGTAGCCAGCCACGTGGAACAGCAGCGCCACGCCGATGATGAGCAGAACAACATCGAACACCAACGCACCGTTCATGACGGTCAGCCGCACGGCGCCGGTTGGCGGCGCTCTTGAGCTCCCCGGACGTGTACACCGACCAGAAGTTCCACATCATGAAGCCCTGGATCGAGAACAAGGTCGGCACGGTGGCGCTCACGTTGCCCAGGTTCGGCCCCACGTGCGCCGCTGAAGCGCCGTTAATAACCTGCGCCACGGTCCCGCCGCCGAAGCTGCGATTCAGCTTGTCGAAGTGGGCGTCGAAGCCGCTGCGGCTGGCCACGGCCAGCGCGATGAACGCCACGATGATGCCGGCCATGGCGATCAGGAACGCGCCGTTCTGCCAGCGGAACGTCGCCTTGGTCCCGAACGCCAGGATCACGGTCTGCAGCACGACCATGAACAGCGCGGCGCAGACATCCACGCGTGGTTGGTCTCGAACGAGGATCCCCAGCTGATCAGCGTGTTGTTGTGCGCCAGGCTGCCGTCCGCGACCAGCGCCGGGCCGAGCGCGAACACCGAGAAGAACTTGGCGAAGTACGCCGCGCCGAGCAGGCCGCCCATGATCATGCGGCTGGCCGAGATCCTGCCCGTCGCCGACGGCGTGATCGTCGGCACCAGCCTCAAGGTCGACGGCATCACCTGGAACCCGGTCGACCCGGACCGGGCCCGCCGCTTCACCGAGACCGCCGCCAAGGTCCGCGCCTCGCTCCCGGCCCCCGGTTGATCGCTGCCGTCAATCAAGACTTGACCGGCGAACGCTGCGCGGTGCGGTACAGGTCGACCAGCTCGCCGGTCGTCGTCGCGTCGGTCGCGTCCTTGTCGTCGCGCCAGCGCCCGGTGAACCGCGGGAACCGCATGGCCAGCCCGGCGTCCTCCTTGACCACGCCCCAGCCGGCCGAGTAGTGCGGCGACAGGGTCAGCTCGGCCGACAGGACCTCGATCACCACCCCCGGCTCGAACCAGAAGTCCGGCTGCTGCCGCGCGTCGACCCGGGCGGGTTTCTCCGCGCGGGCCAGCGGCGCCAGCCGCTCGGGCAGGGAGGCCAGGCCGGCGTCGGAGAACCCGGTGCCGCACTTGGTCACCGTGCGGTACAGCTCCGCGCCGGGGTCGTAGGCGGCCAGCAGCACCGCGCCGTACGTGCCGGCCCGCCGCCCGCGGCCCGCGAACGCCCCCACGATGACCAGGTCCACGGTGTCGGACAGTTCGGTCCGGTAGTCCCGCTTGAGCTTGATCCACTGCCAGCCGCGGTTCCCGGCCTGGTACACCGACGTCGCCCCGACCGACTTGCACATCAGCCCTTCGCAGCCGTCGGTGATGGCCTGCTCGAACGCGGTGTCCAGCGCGGCCGGGTCGGTGACCTCGGTCGCGGTGGTCAGCCGCAGCCGCGGCCCGGTGGTGATCGCCTGCGCCAGCGCGGCCCGCCGCTGCGGGTACGGCAGCCGGGTCAGGTCCTGCCCGTCCGCGTACAGCAGCTCGAAGCAGAACAGCCCGACCGGCACGTCCCGCACCGCGTCCGCGATCCCGTACTTGCGCCGCCGGAACATGACCTCGGCGAACGGGCGCAGTTCGTCGGTGGCCGCGTCGAACGCGACCACCTCGCCCTCGATGATCGCCTCGGCCGGGCCCAGCCCGCCGGCCAGCACCTCGACCACGTCCGGGAACTGCTCGCTGACCTCCTCCAGCCGCCGGGTCCACAGCTCGATCCGCCCGCCGGCGGTCTTGTGGGCCTGCAGCCGCATCCCGTCGTACTTGTACTCGGCCGCGCACTCCCCGCCCAGCTTGGCCAGGATCTCCGCCGCGTCGGCCAGCCGCTGGGCCAGCATGACCCGCACCGGGTTGCCCGGCCGGACCCGGATCTCCTCCACCGCGGCCAGCCCGTCGCTCACCAGCACCTGGGCCACCAGGCCCAGGTCGCAACAGATGTTGTAGGCGCGCTCCAGCACCGGCCGGGCGGCCCGCCCGCCGGCGTACACCTGCGCCAGCGCGTCCAGGATGGTGGGCGTCCCGATGCCCAGCCGCAGCCCCCCGGTGACCTGCCGCAGCAGGTACCGCGCCTCCAGCGGCGTGGCCTGGGCCAGCATCCCGGCCAGCAGCTCCAGCTTGCGCCCCTGCGACCCGGTCCCCTCGGCGTTGGCGATCTGCCGCAGCGTATTCACCACCGTCACCACGCTCAGCACCGCCGCCCGCCCGGCCCCCTTCTCGGCCAGCAGCAGCTCCGCGGTCTGCCCCAGGTCGCCGATCTCCCGCACCCGCGCCGCGACCACCTCGGGCGCGATCCCGGTCGCGGTGCCCACCGCCCGGATGGCCAGCTTCTCGGCCAGCCCCAGGTCCACCCCGGCAAACTCCGGTGCGATCAGCCCCTGGCACAGGTAGCACACCACCGGCAGCAACGGCGCGGGCGTCTGCGCCACCAGCGCCGCCAGCCGTTCGATCAGCGCCAGCCGCCCGGTCGCCCGCTCCAGGTCCCGGTACGCCTCGGCCACGATCTCGTATTCCACGACGCCCCTTTCGCCCCCCTCACCTCATCCGATCATGACACGTGCCCTCGCCTCGCCCACCCGGCGCGGTCAGGGCAGCACCGATGGAACATCGGTGTCGTCAGGGCAGCACCGATGTTCCATCGGTGTCGTTGCAATCGATGAGGCTGGCCGCGATGGCCGCCGTGTGCTGGGCCGAACCGCCGAACAGCTGCAGCGCCCCGTGCGCCCGCTTGAGGTAGCGGTGCGCCGGATGCTCCCAGGTAATCCCGATCGCGCCGTGCAGCTGGATCATCTCGGCCGCGGTCCGCATCGCCGCCTCGCAGCAGTAGACCTTGGCCGCCGCGGCCCGGGGCCCGAGCCCGGGCCCCTGGTCCGCGGCGGCCGCCCGGGCCAGCGCCACCGCCGACTCCGCCAGTACGTGCAGGTCGGCCAGCCGGTGCTGCAGGGCCTGGAAGCTCCCGATCACCCGGCCGAACTGCACCCTGGTCAGCGTGTACTCCACGGTCAGCTCCAGCGCCCGCCGCGCCGCTCCCGCCTGCTCGGCCGCGAGCGCCAGGCAGGCCAGGTCCCGGGCCCGCCCCAGCGCACCGGTCGCGTCCCCGCCGACCCGCCGTCCCCGCGCCCCGGCCAGCCGCACCACCGCCAGCGGCCGGGCCAGATCCATGGTCGCGCTGCCCGTCCGGCTCACCCCGTCCTGCCCCGGATCCACCTCGAACAGCCCCGCTCCCGCCGCGACCAGCAGCACGTCGGCCCCCGCGCCGTCCAGCACGTAGTGCGCCTCCCCGTCCAGCACGTAGTGCGCCTCCCCGTCCAGCCGCGCCCCAGCCGCCCGGCACCCCGTCTCCGCGACGGACCAGCGCCCGGGCGGGGTCGTCCAGGCCAGCGCCGCGGTCGCGGACCCGTCGGCGATCGCGGGCAGCAGCCGCTCGCAGGCTGCCTCGTCCCCGCTGCCCAGCAGCGCCTGCGCGGCCAGCACCGTCGAGCCGAGCATGGGGCAGGGCATGAGTTCCCGGCCGAGTTCCTCCAGCACCGCGCCGACCTCGGCCGCGCCGCCCCCCGCTCCGCCGTACCGCTCCGGAATGGCCAGCCCCGCCACCCCGACCTCCCGGCACAGCCGCCCCCATGCCTGGTCACCGGCGGTGGCCAGCAGCCCGCGCACCGCGTCCCGCAGGTCGTGCTGCTCCGGGGTCAGGCTCACCCGCCCGAAGCCTTCATGCCGCGGGCGTCCAGCCCGGCCAGGTCGTCCCCGGCGACCTCGGCGTTGTGCGCGTGCGCCAGGTGATGCAGGCCGAACACCGCGTCCATCCCCGCCCGCATCCCCATCAGGTCCTCGCACTGGTTGACCGCCCGCTTGGCCAGCGCCAGGCCGAACGCCGGCATCTCAGCCACCTGCCCGGCCAGCTCAAGAACCACGGCTTCCAGGGACGCCCGCGGCACCACCCGGCTCACCATCCCGGCTTGATAGGCCCGTTCGGCGCCGAACCGCCCGCCGGTGAACAGGACCTCCTTGGCCAGCCGCGGCCCGAGCATCCACGGGTGCGCGAAGTACTCCACGCCCGGGATGCCCATCCGCACCACCGGGTCGGCGAAGAACGCGTCGTCCGCGGCCACGATCAGGTCGCACACCCAGGCCAGCATCAGCCCGCCCGCGATGCACGCGCCCTGCACCATCGCGATGACCGGCTTGGGGATCTCCCGCCAGCGCCGGCACATGCCCAGGTAGACCTCCATCTCCCGGGCGTAGCGCGCGTCCGCGCCGGCCTTGCCCACGTGGTCCCACCACAGCACCGCCTGCCGGTCGAAGGACTGGTCCACGTCCCGTCCCGGGGTCCCGATGTCGTGCCCGCCGCAGAAGTTCTTGCCCGCCCCGGCCAGCACCAGCACCGCGACCCGCTCGTCGTTCACCGCCCGCGCAAACGCGGCGTCCAGCGCGTACGTCATCGCCGAGTTCTGCGCGTTGGCGTACTCCGGCCGGTTCAGCGTGATGACCGCGACCCGGCCCCTCATCTCATACAGCACCTCGTCCGCCATCACGACTCCTCTCGAAGGACCCGCTTGAGCACCTTGCCCGACGCGTTGCGCGGCAGCGCGTCGCGGAACACCACCCGCCGCGGCACCTTGTAGTTGGCCAGCCGCTCCCGGCAGAAGGCCAGCACGTCCGCCTCGGCCAGCACGTGCCCCGCCCGGCGGACCAGGAACGCCCGGCCTGCCTCCCCGAGCCGCGGGTCCGGGACGCCGATCACCGCCGACTCCGCGACCCCGTCCAGCCGGGCCAGGACCTGCTCCACCTCGGCCGGGTAGACGTTGAACCCGCCGCAGATGTACATGTCCTTGATCCGCCCGGTGATGGTCAGGTATCCGGCCGCGTCCAGCCGCCCCGCGTCCCCGGTGTGCAGCCAGCCGTCGCCGTCGATCGCCGCGGCCGTGGCCACCGGGTCGTCCAGGTACCCGAGCATCAGGTTCGGCCCGCGCAGCAAGATCTCGTCGCAGGCGCCGATCCGCACCTCGAACCCGGCCGCCGCCCGCCCCGAGGTGAACGCCACCAGCTGCGCAGGGTCCCCCGGCCGGCACATCGTCGCCACCACCGCCTCGGTCAGCCCGTACGCGGTGAGCACCACCTCGAAGCCCAGCTCGCGCCGCATCCGCTCGATCAGGGCCACCGGCACGTCCGCCGCCCCGGTCACCGCCAGCCGCAGGCTGGACAGGTCAGCGGCTCCAAAACCAGCAGAGTCCAGGATGGAGACGTACAAAGCCGGCGCCCCGGGCAGCACGGTGATCCGCTCGGCCTCGATCAGCCGCAGCGCCCGGCCCGCGTCGAACACCGCCTGCGGCACCAGCGCCGCCCCGCTGACCAGGCAGGCCAGGATCCCCGCCTTGTAGCCGAAGGTGTGGAAGAACGGGTTGACCACCAGGTACCGGTCCCGCGCGGTCAGCCCCGCGCACCGCGCCCAGGCCCGGGCCACCCCCAGGGTCCGCTCGTGCGAGGTCACCGCGCCCTTGCTCACCCCGGTCGTCCCCGAGGTGAACATGATGTCGCTGACGTCCCCCGGCCGGACCGCCTCGGCCCGCCGCCGCACCTCGGCCGTCGTGACCGAGTCCGCCCGCCGCTCGAACGCGGCCCAGTCCCCTGGCACCCGCACGATCAGGTCGAGCCGGTCCAGGGCGTCGTCGTCCAGATCCTCGGCGGCGGCGCGCAGCAGCGCTCCGAGCCGGTCTACGCCCAGGAAGTCCCCGGCCACGAACAGCACCCGCGCCCCGCTGCGGCCGATCACGTCCAGCGCCTCCGGCCCGGTGAACCGCGTGCTCACCGGGACCAGCACCCCGCCTGCGGTCAGCGCGCCCAGCGCCGCCAGCATCCAGTAGCCGTCGTTCGGCCCCCAGACGGCCACCCGGTCGCCCGTACCCACCCCCGCCTCGATCAGCGCTGCGGCCACTCCCTGGACCTGCTCCCACAGCGAGCTGTAGGTGAGCCGGCAGCCCCCGGCCCCCGGGTCCGCCAGCGCCTCCGCGTCGCCGAACTGGATGGCCGCCCACGCCACCACGGCCGGGATTGTCAGCTCCACCCGGCGACCCTCCTAGCAAGCAAGTGCTTGGTAGGTTTACCCTACGCACGAGGAGGCACCGCCGGCTAGACCCCACGGGAGGCCCGGGTGCGGTTCACACCCCAGGACGAGGAGTTCCGCGCAGCGGTGCGCGCCTGGCTCGAAGCCGCCCTGACCGGCGAGTTCGCCGCCCTGCGCGGCGCCGGCGGCCCGGGCCGCGAGCACGAACGGCACCAGGACAGGCTGGCCTGGAACCGGCACCTGGCCGCGGCGGGCTGGACCGCCCTGGGCTGGCCCGCCGAGTTCGGCGGCCGGGGCCTGTCCCTGACCCGGCAGGTCATCTTCCACGAGGAGTACGCCCGGGCCGGCGCGCCTGCCCGGGTCTGTGTCGTGGGCGAGGAACTGCTCGCCCCGACCCTGATCGCGTTCGGCACGCCCGAACAGCACCAGCGCTTCCTGCCCCCGATCAAGGCCGTGACCGAGCTGTGGTGCCAGGGCTACTCCGAACCCGGCGCCGGCTCCGACCTGGCCAGCGTGTCCACCAAGGCCGCCCTGGACGGCGACCAGTGGGTGATCACCGGGCAGAAGATCTGGACCTCGCTGGCCCACGTGGCCGACTGGTGCTTCGTGCTGGCCCGGACCGAGCCCGGCTCGGCCCGCGGCCAGGGCCTGTCCTACCTGCTGGTCCCGATGCACCAGCCCGGGGTCACCGTCCGCCCGATCCGCCAGCTCACCGGCACCTCGGAGTTCAACGAGGTGTTCTTCGACGGCGCCCGCACCGCCGCGGCCCACGTGGTCGGCCGGCCCGGCGACGGCTGGCGGGTGGCCAAGGCCACCCTGGCCTTCGAACGCGGCGCGGCCATGCTCGGCCTGCAGGTCGGCTTCCGCCGCGACCTGGAGAACCTGCTCAAAGCGGCCCGCCGCAACGGCACAGCCGCCGATCCCGTAACCAGGGACAAGCTGGCCCGGGCCTGGATCGGCCTGGAGGCGGTTCGCGCCTACGCCCTGGACGCCCTGGGCGGCGACGACCCTACGCAGGCCTCGGTGCTGAAGATCCTGTGGTCCCGCTGGCATCAGCGCCTCGGCGAGCTGGCCATGGAGATCCTCGGTGCCGAGTCCATGACCGGCCACGACGACTGGCAGCGCCTGTTCCTGTTCTCCCGGGCCGAGACGATTTACGGCGGTTCGGACGAGATCCAGCGCAACATCATCGCCACCCGCGCCCTCGGCCTGCCTCGACCCCAAACCAAAAACCCGTGACCGGCCACCACCTGCTCCAGGACAAGGTCGTGGTGATCACCGCCGCGGCCGGCACCGGCATCGGCGGCGCCGCCGCCCGCCGCTGCCTGGAAGAAGGCGCCCAGGTCGTGATCAGCGACCAGCACCGCCGCCGCCTGGCCGCCACCCACGAGGAACTAACCGTCGCTCACGCCGGCCGGGTGCACTCCCAGCCCTGCGACGTGACCGACGAGGCCCAGGTCCAGGCGCTCATCGAGGCCGCCGTCGCGCACTTCGGCCGGATCGACGTGCTGGTCAACAACGCCGGCCTGGGCGGCACCGCGCCGGTCCCGGAGATGACCGACGAGCAGTGGACCGGCGTCCTCGACGTCACCCTCACCGGCACGTTCCGCTGCACCCGGGCGGCACTGCGCCAGATGGTGGCCCAGGGCCACGGGGGGGCGGTGGTCAACAACGCCTCCGTCCTGGGCTGGCGCGCCCAGCCCGGCCAGGCCCACTACGCCGCGGCCAAGGCCGGGGTGATGGCCCTGACCCGCTGCGCCGCCCTCGACGTCGCCCCGCACGGCATCCGCGTCAACGCCGTCGCCCCCAGCCTCGCCCTGCACCCCCACCTGGCCAAGGTCACCAGCGAGGACCTGCTCGCCGACCTGGCCCGCCGCGAGCCCTTCGGCCGCGCCGCAGAACCCCGCGAGGTGGCCAACGTGATCGTCTTCCTGGCCAGCGACTACGCCAGCTACATGACCGGCGAGGTGGTCTCGGTCAGCGCCCAGCACCCATAAAAATCATTTTCCCGAACGACCCGTGGTGCACCCACGCCGGACCCCTACACGCGCTCGATGATGGTGGCGGTGGCCATGGCGCCGCCGGCGCACATGGTGATCAGCGCGGTGGTCGCGTCGCGCCGCTCGAGTTCGTGCAGCGCGGTGGTGAGCAGCCGGGCGCCGGTGCTGCCCACCGGGTGCCCGATGGCGATCGCGCCGCCGTTGACGTTGACCCGGTCCTGGTCGGCCCGGTGCACGCTCAGCCAGGACAGCACCACCGACGCGAACGCCTCGTTGACCTCGAACAGGTCGATGTCGCCGATCGTCATGCCGCTGCGGGCCAGCACCCGCTCGGTGGCCTGCACCGGGCCGTCCAGGTGGTAGTACGTCTCGGCGCCGGTCAGGCACTGCGCCACGATGCGCGCCCGCGGCCGCAGGCCCAGTGCCCGCGCCCGGTCCGCCGCGGCCAGCAGCACCGCGGCCGCGCCGTCGGAGATCTGCGAGGACGTGCCCGCCGTGTGCAGGCCGCCCTCGATCACCGGGGTGAGCCGGGCCAGCGCCGCCAGGCTCGTCTCGCGCAGGCCCTCGTCCCGGTCCACCACGTGCGTCTCGCCGCCGGCCTGCAGGACAGGCGCCTTGACCGGCACCACCTCCCGGTCGAAACGACCCTGCGCCCACGCGTCCCGGGCCAGCTCCTGCGACCGCAGCCCCCACGCGTCGGTCTGCTCGCGGGTCAGCCCGCGGCGCACCGCGATCCGCTCGGCGCCCGCGTACTGGTTGGGCAGGTCGATGTCCCACCCGGCGGGGCGGGGCGAGCCGATGTCCGTGCCGACCGCGGCCCGCAGCGGGATCCGGCTCATCGCCTCGACGCCGCACGCGATCCCGACGCCGATCGCGTCCGCCGCGATGAGCCCGGCCACCAGGTGGGCGGCCTGCTGCGCCGAGCCGCACTGCGCGTCCAGGGTCAGCCCGCCGGCCTGCGGCGGCAGCCCGGCGTGCAGCCAGGCGGTCCGGGTGATGTTATTGGACTGCTCGCCCGCCTGTGTCACGCAGCCACCTATGACCTGTTCTACTTCGGCAGGCGCGAGGCCCGCGCGGTCGAGCAGGGCGGTCTGGACGCCGCCCAGGAGCTCGGCCGGATGCAGTCCGGCCAGCGTGCCGCCGCGCTTGCCGACCGGGCTCCGGACCGCCTCGACGATCACCGCACTGCCCATGGTTCACCCCTGCGTCCTTGTGGTCTAATCAAAACTAGAACACGTTTCACTATGCCGCCAAGGGAGGCGATCGTGGCCGCGCCCGACATCCCGCCTGGCTTTGACTTCACCGACCCCGACCTGTACACCACGGGCGTGCCGGCCCGGGAGCTGGCCGAGCTGCGCCGGGCGGCCCCCGTCTGGTGGGTGGCGCAGCGCCGCGGCTCGGCCGGCTTCGACGACGAGGGGTACTGGGCCGTCACCCGGCACGCCGACATCCTGGCCGTCTCCAAGACCCCCGACGTGTACTCCTCGTGGGAGAACACCGCGCTGATCCGCTTTACCGAGGGCATGCCCCGCGAGTCGATCGAGCTGCAGCGCTACATCCTGCTCAACATCGACCCGCCCGAGCACACCAAGCTGCGCGGCATCGTGTCCCGCGGCTTCACCCCCCGCGCTATCGGCAGCCTGCGGGACGCCCTGACCGCGCGCGCCGGGCACATCGTGGCCACCGCGCTCGAGTCAGGCACCGGCGACTTCGTCGCCGACGTCGCCGCCGAACTGCCGTTGCAGGCGATCAGCGAACTGCTCGGCGTCCCGCAGGAGGACCGGGGCAAGATCTTCTCCTGGTCGAACCGGATGATCGGCTACGACGAGCGGGTCGCGGACGACGACGACGGGATGGTCGCCGCGACCGAGATCCTCGGCTACAGCCTGGCCATGGCCGAGGAGCGGCGCGCCTGCCCCCGCGACGACATCGTCACCAGGCTGATCAGCGCCGAGATCGACGGCCACCAGCTGTCCGACGACGAGTTCGGCTTCTTCGTCCTGATGCTGGCCGTAGCGGGCAACGAGACCACCCGCAACGCCATCGCGCACGGCATGCTCGCCTTCCTCGATCACCCCGGCCAGTGGGAGCTGTTCAAGGCCGAACGCCCGGCCACCACGGCGGACGAGATCGTCCGCTGGGCCACCCCGATCACCGTGTTCCAGCGCACCGCCACCCGGGACGCCACCCTGGGCGGCCAGCAGATCAGGGCGGGCCAGCGGGTCGGCCTGTTCTACCGGTCGGCCAACTTCGACGAGGAGGTGTTCGACCACCCCGAGCGGTTCGACATCGGCCGCGACCCGAACCCCCACCTCGGCTACGGCGGCTACGGCACGCACTACTGCCTGGGCGCCAACCTGGCCAAGCTGGAGATCGAGCTGATCTTCACCGCGATCGCCGACGCCATGCCCGACATCGCCAAGGCCGGCGCCCCGGTCCGCCTCCGCTCCGGCTGGATCAACGGCATCAAGCAGCTCCCCGTCACCTACCGCTAACCCCCCCGGCGATCCATGATCGTGGCCAGTATTGGGCCGTATCTGGCACTTTCCGGCCACGATCATGAATCCGGCCGCTTTGCGGTGGCAGGGTGCCCACGGCGGGCTTGGTCAGCTCCCGCGGCTAGGCGGGCTGTTCCGCTTGCTTGATGATGCTGAACACCGCGCCGTGCGGGTCGGCGAGCACCGCCATCCGCCCGACCGGGCTGTCGAACGGCGGGACCAGGACCGAGCCGCCCAGCTCGCCGGCCTTGGCCACGGTGGCGTCCGCGTCGGCCACGCCGAAGTACACGTGCCAGTGACTGGGGACGCCCGGCATCTGCGGCGGGGTGGTGCCGCCCACCATCTGCCCGTCCGCTTCGAACAGCGTGTACTCACCCGTGCCCATATCCATCGTGGACGTGGTCAGGCCCAGGACGGTCTGGTAGAACGCGACGGCGGCCGGGTCGGTGGTGATGAGCTCGTTCCAGTTGATCGTGCCCGGCTCGTTCACCAGGGTGGCGCCGATGTGCTTTCCGGCCTGCCACAGCGCCACCGGCGCGCCGGACGGGTCGAGGACGAACGCCATCCGCCCGGCGTCCATCACGTCGGACGGCGCCATCGCGATCGTGCCGCCGGCCGCTTCGGCCCTGGCCGCCGCGTCGTCGGCCGAGTCGACGGCCAGGTACGTGTTCCACATCGGCGGCGCGCCGGCCGCGGCCATCTCGGGCGGCTGCGGCGCGAGGGCGGCCACCGTGTGCTCGCCGAGCATGGCCATCGAGTAGACCTGCCCCTCGGGCATGGGCTGGTCGTCGTAGGTCCAGCCGAACAGGCCGGAGTAGAACGCCTTGGCGGCGCCCTGGTCAGGTGTCTGCAGGTCCACCCAGTTCGGCGTGCCCTGCGTATACGAGGTGCGTACTGGCATGATGCCCCCTTCTGGATTCAGGCCGGCCACGTTAGTCAGTGCTAACGCGTTCCGCAAGGCCTCCCGCGCCTCGTAACGCTGGACCGGGCCCTCGAGCCGACCCGCCTGTCCCTGTGGTCACGCCGAGACCACCCACATCGAAAAGAACTGTGAGCCCCCGCCGTACGCGTGGCCCAGCGCGGTCCGCGCGCCCGGCACCTGATGCGCGCCCGCCTTCCCCATCACCTGCAGCGCCGCCTCGGCGAACCGGAGCAGCCCGGACGCGCCGATCGGATTGGAGCTGAGCACCCCGCCGGACGGGTTGACCGGCAGCCGGCCGCCGAGCGCGGTCTCGCCCGCCTCGGTCAGCCGCCAGCCGTGGCCCGGCGCCGCGAAGCCGAGGTTCTCCAGCCACATCGGCTCGTACCAGGAGAACGGCACGTAGATCTCGGCCACGTCGATCTCGTCCAGCGGGCTGGTGATCCCGGCCTGCCGCCACAGCGCCGCGGCCGCGTCCCGGCCCGCGGCCGGGCTGACGTGGTCCTTGCCCGCGAACATGGTCGGCTCGCTGCGCATCGCGGTGGCCCGGATCCAGGCCACTGGGCCCGGGCTGGCCAGCGCGGCCGACTCGGAGCCGATGATCACCGCGCACGCGCCGTCCGAGGACGGGCAGGTCTCGTCGTACCGGACCGGGTCCCACAGCATGGGGGAGGCCTGCACCGACTCCAGCGTGATATCCGGCTGCTGCAGGTGCGCGTACGGGTTGAGCGCGCCGTTGCGCCGGTCCTTGACCGCGACGAGCGCGCCGATGTGTGATGGCGCGCCGCTGCGCCGGATGTAGGCCCGGATGTGCGGCGCGAAGTACCCGCCCGCACCGGCCACCACCGGGATGCTGAACGGCGGGGCGATCGACAGCGCCCACATGGCGTTGGATTCCGACTGCTTCTCGAACGCCACGGCCAGCACCCGGCGGTGCAGGCCCGCCTGCACCAGGCTGGCCGCCACGATGCCGGTCGCGCCGCCGACCGAGCCCGCCGTGTGCACCCGCAGCAGCGGCTTGCCGGCCGCGCCGAGCGCGTCGGCCAGGTACAGCTCGGGCATCATCACGCCCTCGAACAGGTCGGGCGCCTTCCCGACCACGACCGCGTCGATGCCGGCCAGCGTCAGCTGGGCGTCGGTCAGCGCGCGGTCCACCGCCTCCCGGCACAGCCCGGCGATAGACACGTCGGTGCGCTTGGACCGGTGCCGGGTCTGCCCGACCCCGATCACGGCCGCCTTCATGACTCCTCCCCGGACAGCACGCACACCAGGTTCTGCTGCAGCGCCGGGCCGCTGGTCGCGTGCCCGAGGGCCCGTCCCGCGCGGCCCGCCATGACCGCCTGCGCCGCCATCCCGATCCGGGCCAGCCCGGCGGCGAACATGGGGTTGCCGCACAGCGCGCCGCCCGACGGATTCACCTGCACCCCCTCGCCCAGCCCCAGCGCCTCCCGGAGCAGGATCTCCTGATGGGTAAAGGGCGCGTGCAACTCCGCCACGTCAACCGGAGCGCCCGAGGACCCAGGGGCCGCCCGCCCCGCGGCGGCAGCCGCACAGGCCGACAGCGCGCCGGCCGCGGACGGCACGGCCAGCAGGTCCCGGGCGCCGAGCGACCCCGAGTCGATCCGGTGCGCGAACCCGGTGATCCAGGCCGGCCGCGCGCACAGCTCCCGGGCCCGCGCCGCGCACGCAAGAAGAACCACCGCGGCCCCGTCGCCGACCGGGGCGCAGTCGTGCGCCCGCAGCGGCTCGGCCACGTACGGCCGGCCCAGCAACTCCGGGACCGCGACCTCCCCGGACACCTGGGCCCGCGGGTTGGCCCGAGCCGCAGAACGGCTCCGCGCGGCCACCGCCGCCATGTCCTTCTCGGTCCACCGCCCGGCGTCCAGGCCGAGCCGGGCCTGCAGCGCCGCGACCGACACCGAGTCCGGCCACAGCGGAGCGACCACGTACGGATCGAGCTGCAGGGCCAGCACCCGCCGCAGCTGCGCGCCGGAGGACTTGCCGAACCCGTAGGCCAGCGCGATCTCCGCCTCGCCGGTCAGGATCTTGACCCAGGCCTCGTACAGCGCCCACGCGGCGTCCATCTCCACGTGCGACTCCATCGCGGGCGGCACCGCGCCGATCGCGTCGACCGCCTGCACGAACGAGAACGCCCGCCCGGCCAGGTAATCCGAGGATCCCGAGCACCAGAACCCGATGTCGGCCTTGGTCAGCCCGGTGGCCGCGAACACCTCGGCGAAGATCGGCACCAGCATCTCCACGCCGCTGGTGGTGACGTCCGGGCGCACCCGGCACGGCGCCTGCGCGAACCCGACGACCGCCACGTCGGAGTTCACAGGTGCCTCGCGTACGTCTCGTAGGACGCGTCGGGCTCCCCGGTCGGCGTGAATCCGCTGATCGTCCCCTTGTCGCCCCACACCGCCCGGACCCGCAGGCCCATCCGCACCTCGCCGGGCTCGCAGCCCAGCACGAGGTGCTGGAACGCGATGTCCGCCCCGTCCAGCAGCACGGCCGCCGCCACGTACGGCGGCGTCACGCGCTGCCCCGGGTAGGCCACGTTCACCACGCAGAACGTCGTCACCGTGCCCGTCTCGGGCAGTTCCACCTCCTCCCGGGTCGGCACCCCGTCCACCGGGCAGGTGCCCCGGGGCGGCACGTACACCCGCCCGCACACCCCGCACCGCTGCCCGAGCAGCCTGCGGCCGGCCAGCCCGCGCAGGTAGGCGCTCTCCCCGGGCGACGCGGTGTGCTCGTAGTGCAGCCGGACCGGCGTGACCGTCATCCCGACCGGCTCCCCGGACCCCGGCTCACGGTCCGCACGCACAAAAGGCGTGTCGCACGGCTCGAAGCAGGCGATGTCGCGGATGCTGCCCACCCGGTTCGCCGCCCACCGGGCCCGGACCCGCAGGCCCGTCCGCATCAGGCCGACGGCGCCCATTCCCGGCGCCGCGTCCACCGCGTGCAGCATCGCGGTGTCCGCCCCGTCCAGCCGGATCAGCGCCCAGGCGAACGCCCCGGCCAATGGCTGGCCCGCCAGCGGCTCGGGCATCCAGGACCAGCTGACCACCGTGCCCTCCGGTCCGACCTCGGTCAGCTCCCCGGGCGGCGCCGCGCTCACCGGGTCGTACTCGAACGGCGGCGCGTGCACCCGGCCGTCCGCGCCGCGCGCGGCCAGGATGCGCCGGTCCTTCAGGCCGGTCATGAACTGGCTCAGCACCGGCCCGAGCGAGCGCGTGTAGTCGAACTCGATCTCCAGCGGGGCCCGCAGCGGATCATCCACCCGCCAATTATAGAACGTGTTCTAATATTGGGTCCGTGACCACCTTGGGCCTGTGGGCCATCGCTGAGGCCGAGCCCGGCCGGGCCGCCATTTTCGGGCCTAACGGACCGGGGGTCAGCTACGGAGAACTGGCCGCGCGCTCCGATCAGTACGGACGCGGCCTGCAGGCTCTCGGGCTGCGTCCCGGTGACACCGTGGCCGGGCTGCTCCCGAACGGCACGGACGCCCTCGCCCTGTTCTTCGCGGCGGCCCAGACCGGGCTCTACGTGGTCCCGGTGAACTGGCACCTGACCGCGCTCGAGGTGGCCTACATCCTGGCCGACAGCGGCGCCCGGGCGTTCGTGGCCCACGAGCGGTTCGCCGGCGTCGCGGCCGACGCCGCCGACGCGGCCGGGATCGGCCCGGGCGCCAGGTTCGCGGCCGGCCAGGTGCCGGGGTTCGCGCCGCTGGCCGCGCTGGGCGCGGACGGCTCCGGGCGTCCCCACCCGCGCACCGCGGGCGGCCCGATGATGTACACCTCGGGCACCTCGGGCCGGCCCAAGGGCGTGCGCCGCCCGCTGACCGGCGAAGACCCGGACCAGCTCCCGCCCACCGCGGTCTGGTTCTTCGGCCTGTTCGGGCTGGCGCCGCTCGATGATCACGTGCACCTGTGCTGCTCGCCGCTCTACCACACCGCGGTGCTGAACTTCGCGACGATCTCCCTGCAGCTCGGCCACCCGGTGGTGCTGATGGACCACTTCGAGCCGGAGGACCTGCTCGCGCTGGTCCAACGGCACCGGGTGACCCACACGCACATGGTGCCCACTCAGTTCCGCCGGCTGCTCGCGCTGCCGCAGCCGGTACGCGACCGGTATGACGTCTCGAGCCTGCGGTGCGTGATCCACAGCGCCGCGCCCTGCCCGCCGGACGTCAAGCGCCAGATGATCGAGTGGTGGGGCCCGGTGATCACCGAGTACTACGCGGCCAGCGAGGGCGGCGGCACCGCCATCACCGCCCGGGACTGGCTCACCCACCCCGGCTCGGTGGGCACGGCCTGGCTCGGCACCGAGGTCCGGGTCCTGGACGAGCACGGCGACGACGTCCCGCCCGGCCAGACCGGCCTGGTCTACCTGCGCATGGGCAGCTCGACCTTCGACTACCACCAGGACCAGGAGAAGACCCGGGCCTCCCGGGCCCGCGGCATGTTCACCGTCGGCGACCTCGGCTACCTGGACGCGGACGGCTACCTGTACCTGTGCGACCGCAAGAGCGACATGATCATCTCCGGCGGGGTGAACATCTACCCGGCCGAGATCGAGGCCGCGCTGTCCGGCCACCCGGCCGTCGCCGACGTCGCGGTGTTCGGCATCCCGCACGACGACTGGGGCGAGGAGATCAAGGCCGTGGTCCAGCCTGCCCCCGGCGCCGAGCCCGGCCCCGCCCTGACCGCCGACCTGCTCGCCTACCTGGGGGACAAGGTGGCCAAGTTCAAGCTGCCCCGCACCGTCGACTACATCGCCGAACTGCCCCGCGACCCCAACGGCAAGCTCTACAAGCGCCGCCTCCGCGACCCCTACTGGACCGGCCGCGACCGCGCCATCTAACCCCGCCGCCTCAGCGATCCCGGAACTCCGGCCGCCGCTTCTCAAGGAAAGCCCGCGGCCCCTCCCGCGCGTCCTCGCTCGCAAACACGCTCAGGCCCGCCTGAGCCTCCAGCGCGAACGCCTCGTCCTCCGCCATCCCCTCGGTCTCCCGGATCACCCGCAGGATGGCGCGCACCGCCACCGGCCCGTTGGCCGCGACGGAGGCGGCGATCTCCAGCGCCTTATCCAGCGCCTGCCCGTCCGGCACCACGTGCCCGATCAGCCCGATGGACAGCGCCTCGGCCGCGCTGATGTGCCGCCCGGTGAGCAGCAGGTCGGCGGCGACCGTGTACGGGATCTGCCGCGGCAGCCGGACCGCCGAACCCCCGAGCGGGAACAGCCCCCACCGCGCCTCCGAGATCCCGAACCTGGCGCTCTGCCCGGCCACCCGGATGTCGCACGCCTGCAGGATCTCGGTGCCGCCCGCGATGGCCGGCCCCTCCACCGCGGCGATCAGCGGCTTGGTCAGCCGGCGCCCCTTGAGCAGCGGCTCGATCACCGACAGGTCCAGGTCGCGCATGGACGCGCCGGGATGCGAGGCGGCCATCGTCTTGAGGTCCGCCCCGGCGCAGAACGCCCCGCCCGCCCCGGTCAGCACGCAGACCCGGATGTCCGGGTCGTCGTCGGCCATGTCCCAGGCCTGGCGCAGCACGGCCATCATCGGGGCGGTCAGCGCGTTGCGCGCCTCCGGCCGGTTCATGGTGACGATCAGCACGTGCCCCCGGCGCCCGATCAGCGCGTGCGGCTGGTCCTCCCCGGTATCGTGGACACCGGTCGCGCTCACCCTGATTCCCCCGTTCCAGGCGTCCGTAAGGCTTGCCCAAAACAGTAACACGTTCTACTTTCGTTCCCATGGCCTTGAACTTCGCCGACCTCTTCGAGCACGCGGCGGACGCCTTCGGCGAACGCACCGCGGTGGCCTGCGGCGACCGGCGGGTCACGTACGCCGAACTGGACGAGCGGACCAGCCGGCTGGCCCATCACCTGGCCGGATTCGGGGTCGGGCCGGGGGACCACGTCGGGCTCTACGCCCGCAACTCGATCGAGGCGCTGGAGACGCTGATCGCGTCGTGCAAGCTCCGCGCCTGCGCGGTCAACATCAACTACCGCTACGTCGAGAACGAGTTGCAGTACATGCTGGCCGACGCGGACCTGACCGCGCTGGTCTACGACCGCCGCCTCGGGCCGCTCGTGGCGGCCAGCGCGCACGCCGCCCCCGGCCTGCGCGGCCTGGTCGAAATCGACGACGGCAGCGAAGCCTCGCCGGAAACAACAGCCACCGACTACAACACGGCCCTGAACGCCGCCTCGCCGGACCGCGACTTCCCGCCCCGCAGCAACGACGACGTGTACATCATCTACACCGGCGGGACCACCGGGTACCCGAAGGGCGTGATGTGGCGCCACGAGGACATCTGGCGCACGCTGGGCGGCGGCATCGACTTCGTCACCGCCGAACCGCTGGCCGATGAGTGGGCGCAGTCCCGCAAGGGCCTGGAGAACGGCGAGTTCGTCAAGCTCTGCGCGGCGCCGCTCATCCACGGCAACGCGCAGGTGGCCGCGCTGGCGGGCCTGTTCGCCGGCGAGACCATCGTGCTGCTGCCCGCCTTCGACGCCCGCGAGATCTGGCTGGCCGTGGCACAGCACCAGGTCAACGTCCTGGTCATCATCGGCGACGCGATGGCCAGGCCGCTGGTCGAGGCCTACGCGGAAGGGGATTACGACGCGTCCTCGCTGGTGGCGGTGTCCTCGAGCGCCGCGCTGTTCTCCCCGGCGGTCAAGGACGCCTGCGCCAAGGCGCTGCCCGACGCCATGATCACCGAGGCCATCGGCTCCACCGAGACCGGCTTCGCCGGGCTCTCGTTCGTGTCGGCCGGCGAACCGCACCGCGGCGGCCCGACCGTGACGGCGGGCCCGGACGTCATCGTGCTCGGCGACGACGGCCGTCCGGCCGCCGCGGGCCAGGTCGGGCGGCTGGCCCGCGGCGGGCACGTGCCGCTCGGCTACTACAAGGACCCGGCCCGCACCGCCGCTATGTTCGCCGAGGTGGACGGCAAGCGCTACGCCATCCCCGGGGACCTGGCCCGGGTGCAGGACGACGGGACGCTGACCCTGCTCGGCCGCGGCAACACGTGCGTGAACACCGGCGGCGAGAAGGTCTTCCCCGAGGAGGTCGAGGGCGCGCTCAAATCCCATCCCGGCGTGTTCGACGCGCTGGTCATCGGCGTGCCGGACGAGCGGCTCGGCCAGCGGGTGGCCGCGCTCGTCCAGCCGAGGCCGGGCGCGGCGGCGGACCTCGGCGCGCTGCAGGAGCACGTCCGCCGGCTGCTCGCCGGGTACAAGGTGCCGCGCACCATCTGGCTGGCCGAGGCCATCCGGCGTACCGTGTCCGGCAAGGCCGATTACGCCTGGGCCCGCGAGTACGCCGCGACCCACGCGCCCGGCCTGGACCGCGTGTCCGGCGCACACTCGTCCAACACCCAGAGGTAAGCGTGACCGTGCGGACCCCGCTGTGCGACCTGTTCGGCCTGGAACACCCCATCGTCGGGTTCAGCCCGTCCGAGCACGTGGCCGCGGCGGTCAGCCGGGCCGGCGGCCTGGGCGTGCTCGGCGCCGTCCGGTTCAACGACCCGGCCGAGCTGGACAAGACCCTGGACTGGATGGATGTCCACACCGACGGCCGCCCGTACGGCATCGACGTGGTCATGCCCGCCCGCGTCCCGGCCGAAGGGACCCCGGAAAAGCTGGACCGGCTCATCCCCGAGCCGCACAAAACGTTCGTCCAGGACACCCTGCGAAAGCTGGGCGTGCCGCCGCTGCCCGACGACACGCAGGCCGCCGACGGCGTGCTCGGCTGGCTCCACTCGGTGGCCCGCCAGCAGATCGAGGTCGCGCTGGCCCACCCCGCGCGCCTGATCGCCAACGCGCTCGGCCCGCCGCCCCCCGACGTCATCGCCAGCGCGCACGAGCGCGGCATGCTGGTCGCCGCGCTGGCCGGGACGGCCGGACACGCCCGCCGTCAGGTCGCCAGCGGCGTCGACATCGTGGTGGCCCAGGGCTACGAGGCGGGCGGGCACACCGGCGAGATCGGCAGCATGGTCCTGATCCCGGAAGTCGTCGACGCCGTAGAAACCAAAGCCACAGTCCTCGCCGCGGGCGGCATCGGCTCCGGCCGCCAGATCGCGGCCGCCCTGGCGCTGGGCGCGGAAGGCGTCTGGATGGGCTCGGCCTGGCTGGCCACCGAGGAGTACGCGACCACGACGAGCGCCCCGGCGGTCACCGAGGCCGTCCTCAACGCAACCTCGTCGGACACGGTGAGGTCCCGGATCTACAGCGGCAAGCCCGCCCGGCTGCTCAAGAACCGCTGGACCGACGCCTGGGAGCAGCCCGGCGCGCCCGAACCCCTCGGCATGCCCCTGCAGAACCTGCTGGTCAGCGAGGCTCACCAGCGCCTGATCCGGTCCGGCCGGCCCGAGGTGGTGCCCATGCCGGCCGGCCAGATCGTCGGCCGCATCTCCGAGGTCAGGACGGTCGCCGCCGTCATGGCCGACCTCGTCCAGAGGCCGGCCAAACCCTGGAAAAGCTGACCAGCCTGCGATGATGGCCAGATGAGGATCTCCGTCTCAGCCGGCTACTGGTCATCAGGCCCGCCGCCCGGCGCCCAGCAGCTCTTCGAGGCCGCCGAACAGGCCGGAGTCGATCAGGTCTGGACCGCCGAGGCCTACGGCAGCGATGCCTGGACCCCGCTGGCCTGGTGGGGTTCGCGCACCACCCGGATCAAGCTCGGCACCGCGGTCTCCCAGCTGTCGGCCCGCCCGCCGGTCACCCTGGCCATGACCGCGATGACCATGGATCACCTGACCCGGGGCCGGGTCCTGCTCGGCATCGGCACCAGCAACCCGCAGGTCGTCGAGGGCTGGTACGGCCAGCCCTACCCCCGCCCGCTGGAACGCACCCGCGAGTACATCAACATCGTCCGCAAGGTCATCGCCCGCACCGAACCTGTCACCTACGACGGCCAGCACTACCAGCTCCCGCTGCCCGCCGGCCCCCAAACCACAGGCCTGGGCAAGCCGCTGCGCTCGATCCTGCACCCGTACCGCACCGAGATCCCGATCTACCTGGGCGCCGAGGGCCCCAAGAACGTGGCCCTGGCGGCCGAGATCGCCGACGGCTGGAACGTCATCTTCTTCTCGCCCGCGATGAACGACTTCTACGCCGCCGCCCTGGCCGAAGGCTTCGCCCGCCCCGGCGCCCGGCACACGGCGCAGACCTTCGACGTGGTCGGCGGCCCGATGGCCATCATCGAGGACGACGACCTCGAGCGCGCCGCCGACCAGGTCCGGCCCACGCTGGCCCTGTACATCGGCGGCATGGGCGCCCGCGGGGTCAACTTCCACCACGAGGTCTTCGTCCGGATGGGCTACGAGGCCGAAGCCAAAAAGATCCAGGACCTCTACCTGGCCGGCGACCGCAAGAGCGCCATCGCCGCCGTGCCTACCAAGCTGGTGCAGGATGTGGCCCTGATCGGCCCCTGGCCCAAGATCACCGATGAGCTCCAGCGCTGGAAGCAGACCGTCCTGACCACCTTCGCCCTGCCCGGCGACCCCCGCCACCTAGACAAGCTCACCGCTCTGATCCGGCAGTGACGTCAGCGTGCGGCGAACTACGTCGGCGCCGGGAGTAGCGTGGGAGGCGAGCCGCCTAGCCCACCGGAGGCGCTATGACCGGGCCAGTTTCGGGGCGGAGTGGTCGCGTGCTCGGCCGCAGCCTGCTCACCCTCGCCAATGTGATCACCGTGGCCGCACCCATCGCCGCGGACTGGAACGACTCGCACATCTTCAACGACCGCTGGCCCGCGCACGCCCGGTTCCACGGCGTGACCGCGTTGGGCATGGCCGCCTCGCTGTCGTCGGCCAACATCTGGTCGGTGTGGTCCGACGCGGGCGGCCGGGACCGGGCCAGGTTCTTCGCGGCCGCGGTTCCGATAGCGTACTGGGCGCCGTTCTTCGTCGCCCCGCTGGTGCCCGGCACCGCCGTGGACGATCCTCCGCACCCGGTCGCGCGCGTGGTGGGCGTACCGGTCAGCCTGCTGGGCGCGGCGGCCACCACCGTTGCGGCGGTCGCCGGCTGGTTCCTCGACCGCCGTAGCGTCAGCTGACCTATCCTGCCAGCGCGGCGCCGATCCGCCGCAACTGCGCGGTCGCGCCGCCCAGCCC
>CAWGJL010000042.1:0-99467 GCA_963822765.1 uncultured Actinomycetes bacterium
CGGTGATCGCCAAGTCGTTTGCCCGGATCCCACCGGCGCAACCTGATCGCCCAGGGGATCGTCGCGCTGACCTTCTCTGACGAATCCGACTACGACAAGGCCGAGGTGGGGCAGAAGTGGTCGCTGCCGAAGCTCCGCGAGGAGCTCGAAACGGCTCGGAGACGATCAGCGCCAAGATCGAGGACGGCGACGAGTTCGAGCTGAGCCACGACTTCTCGGACACCAGCGCGAGATCCTGCTCGCCGGCGGGCTGCTCGCAGACCTACGCGAGGGCGAGGCCAGGCAACGGGGCGAGCAAGAAGGCCGAGTACGGCGGCGGGCGCGCCGAGCAGGAAGACGCCGGAGAACGGGAAGGCCAGGGCGTCGGCGGCCACCACGAGTAGCCCTCTGCCCACTCCCGCTCCCACTCCCACTGCGGTTGACTTTTGCCGGAATAATCCGGAAAAGTCAAACCGCGTCCTCAACGAGGCGCCACCAGCAGCGCCTGGGTGGCGCGGCCCACCCGCCCGCGCGTGTCGTACAGCACGCTTTCCGCGATGCCGATGCCGATCCCGTCGGGCGGCGATTCGCGTCTCTGACTCCAGGCAGATCCATTCGCCGACCGGCTCGCGCTCCACGTAGAGCGTCAGGTCCGGGTTGATGAACAGGTACTCGTTCCACGAGAGCGTGGCGCTGATGCCGTTACCGAAAGTCGCCGGCGGCGGCCAGCTGCTGAAGGCTCGTGGGGGTTCTTTCCGCCGACCAGCGGGCGGCGCAGCCGAAACCACGCCGTGCAGGGTCCCTGCCCCCACTGGCCGACCACGAAGCGGATCTCCATCGTGTCGGGGGCGAACATCGGGCGAAACGGCGGCACGAGCTCGAGCGCTCGGCCCTCGTCGGGACCGGGCGGCTGCGGGGTTCCATTCGGCCCGCCCGGCGAGCCGTCGCGGGCCTGCGATCGCCGCACGCGCAGCGCCCGGGCGCGGACCACCCTCGACCCCGTCGGCCAGCATCGAGCCCTCCAGCAGCTGCACCCGCCGGCCCGGGCGGACGACCGCGGCCGCACCCGCACTCGACCAGCGGCGCCGGGCGCAGCAACTCGTAGGTCGCCCGGCCGATCGCGAGCTCCTCGGGCGCCGATGGCAGCCGCTCGAACTCGCGCATGAGCAGCGCCGCCGGTGCGCCGCCGTGCTGGGCGTCGGGATCCCAGGGCCGCGCGTCAGCTCCGATGCGACCAATCGGCCATCGCATAACTCCAACACCGGCTCCTCGACAGGGCCGGCGGACGCCGCCGCCCGGCTAAACTCCATCGCCGATGGAAGCCAACGGCACACTCCGCGCGACGAGGCCACCTTCACCGTCAAGGCCGGTCTGGCCGAGATGCTGAAGGGCGGAGTGATCATGGACGTGGTCACGCCGGAGCAGGCCAAGATCGCCGAGGATGCCGGAGCCGCCGCGGTGATGGCGCTGGAGCG
The DNA here is from genome assembly GCA_963822765.1 of uncultured Actinomycetes bacterium. Classification (GTDB taxonomy): domain Bacteria; phylum Actinomycetota; class Actinomycetes; order Streptosporangiales; family Streptosporangiaceae; genus Palsa-504. The sequence goes on from CAWGJL010000042.1 coordinate 1,455, forward strand.
CGTTCCCGCCGACATCCGTCGCGATGGCGGCGTGGCCCGGATGTCGGACCCGGAGATGATCTAGGGCATCCAGGAGGCGGTCACGATTCCCGTGATGGCCAAGGCCCGAATCGGCCACTTCGTCGAGGCCCAGGTGCTCGAAGCGCTCGAGGTCGACTACATCGATGAGTCCGAGGTGCTGACGCCCGCGGATGAAGCCAACCACATCGACAAGTGGGCGTTCAGTGTCCCGTTCGTGTGTGGCGCGACCAATCTCGGCGAGGCGCTCAGCAGGATCGGCGAGGGCGCGGCGATGATCCGCTCCAAGGGCGAGGCCGGCACCGGCGACATCGTCGAGGCCGTCCGTCACCTGCGCAAGATCCGCCGGGAGCTCCGGGCTGGGAACGCTCGAGACCGCGGAGCTCGCCACGGCGGCCAAGGAACTCGGGCCCGCTCCCGCTCGTTCGCCAGATCGCCGCCGAGGGAAGGCTGCCGGTGGTCCTGTTCTGTGCCGGCGGGATCGCCACGCCCGCCGATGCCTCGCTCGTGATGCAGCTCGGAGCCGAAGGCGTGTTCGTCGGCTCGGGCATCTTCAAGTCCGAGGATCCCGCGCCCCGCGCCCGGGCGATCGTCGAGGCGACCACCCACTACCATGACCCCGCTCGCGTCGCCGCCGCATCCTCCGGTCTCGGCCAGCCGATGGTCTCGCTCGAGACCTCCAAGCTCGAGGCCGAGCAGCTGCTCGCACCCCGCGGCTGGTAGCTCTCAGTCGGAGCCGGCCACTGCCTCCCCGCGGCGTCCTCGCCCTCCAGGGTGACTTCGAGGCCCACGCCAAGCTCGTGCGAGCGCTCGGAGCCCACGCCCGGGAGGTCCGCACGCCGGCCGACCTGGACGGCATTGAGCGCTGATCATCCCGGGCGGCGAGTCGACCGTCATGACCTGGGGATCGAGCGCGAACGGCTCGCCGATCCGATGCGCGAGGTCGCGCGCCGGCACGCCGGTACTTGGCACCTGCGCCGGGATGATCATGCTCGACCGCGATCATCTCGGGATGCTCGATGTCGCCCGCCGCAACGCGTTCGGGCGGCAGCTCGGTCGTTCGAGGCCGACATCGATGTAAGGGCGTCGCCGGGGCCGATCCACGCGGTATTCATCCGGGCCCCGAGGGTGGCCGATCACGGCGCCTCGGTGGAGATCCTGGGGGACGTCGGTGGACACCCGGTGGCCATGCGGCAGGGCAACCTGCTCGCGGTCTCGTTTCACCCCGAGCTCTCGGGCGACAGCCGGCTGCACGAGCTGCTGCTGGCCATCAACGGCTCCTCAGTAGTGTCGCGAAAAATCACCGATAGCAGAGCCCGCCCGAGGGGAAAAAAAAAAAAAAAAAAAATCAACGATGTTCTGGGCGCAGTTGAAGTTTGAGGTGCACAACAGCTACGAGGAGGACGGCCGGCGGATATGGTGCTGGCTTCAGCGCCACCAGGGGCGCCTCATGCTCGCCCAAGCGGACGCAAAAATCCGCGCCTCAGGAACAGGCCGCGCCTGTTCTACGTGTACGCCCACGAACTGGAGGATCTGCACCGCCGGTTGGGGCGGGGCAGGCCTCGAGCCAGGTCCGATCGAGCCTGGAGCGCCCGGGGCCTGACCGTCAGTTCGCACGTCTACGACCCGGACGGCTACTGCGTCATGGGTCACCGACGCCGCCGCGATGGCGCCTGCGCGAGCCGAGTAATGATATTTTCGAAAAAGCGGCCGGCGCCGGCCGGCTCGCGCCGGCGGCTTGAGTAGGAACGGAACTGGCGCTCGAACGCCGCCCAGTCGAACAGCGGCAGTCCGTCGGGCTCGTCCTGGGGGCGGACCCGGATCCACCGGGTCCTCGCCGCCGTGGGGCGGTCGGAGTCGCTGCCCTCGCGAGAGCCAGGCGGCCAGCGCGCAGGCGGCGATCCCGGATACGTAGACCACGCCGGCCAGAACCGCGTGGTGGGTGAGCGAGGCGAACACGCTGACGGCGTACAGGGCGAGCGCGGCGAGCACCAGCCGGCGCAGCTCGGTCCGCGGCAGTGGCCGGCGAGGGGCGCGAGCACACGCGCTGAGCATGATCCCGCCCACCAGGACCAGAACCAGCACCAGCTTCCACGCAATGGACGGCGGCAACGGCATCTCCTGGACGATGATCGACCGCAGATGCGACCTAATCAAGCCAACGGCCAAAGAACGTCCGCCGGCGGAAGAATTTCGCGACGACTGGGTGGGGTGGCGGGGCGTCTACACGACCAGGCCGTGGCGATGGTGTTCTCGGTCACCACGCGCGGCTCGACGAACTGCCGCAGGTAGTCGGGACCGCCGGCCTTGCTCCCGGTCCCGACAGGCGGTTGCCCCCGAACGGCTGGCGTCCCACCATCGCGCCGGTGATCCCTCGGTTCACGTACAGTTGCCGGCCGGCGAGCGCTGGCGGACGTAGCGGACGGTGGAAGGATCGCGGGCGAACAGGCCGCCGGTGAGCGCAAGGGGAGGCCGTCGACCACGTCGCAGGCCTCCTCGATGTCGGTCACCCGGTCGATGGCCAGCGCGGCCCGAAGATCTCCTCGTTCAGAACCGGCGAGTCCCGTGGCAGGCCGGCGGCGACAGTCGGCGAGCAGAACCAGCCTCGGTCGGGAACCGGCTCGACCCGGGCCACGATCTCGCCCTGCTCGCGGGCCAGCGCGGCGTAGCGGTTGACGCGCTCCTGGGCGGCCTGCTCGATCACCGGCGGCACGTCGGTGCCGAGCTCGTCGGCCTGGCCGACGATCAGCACGCGGACCGCTCCGGCCACCCGCTCGATCAGCTGATCGGCGATCGCCGGGTGGACCAGCACGCGCGCCGCTGCCGAGCACTTCTGGCCGGCGTAGACGAATGCCGAGGAGACGATCCCCGGCACGGCCTCGTCGAGGTCGGCGTCGGAGTGGACGATCACGAAGTTCTTGCCCCCGAGCTCGGACACCACCCGCTTGATGTGGCGCTGTCCGTCGGCCGCCGCGCCGGCCGCGCGGCTGATCTTGAGGCCGACCGGGAGCGAGCGGTGAACGCGATCGTCTGGACGCGCGGGTGGGCGACCAGCGCGGCGCCCACGTCGCCCTCTCCCGGCAGCAGCGAGATCGCCGAGGCCGGCACGCCGCCGGCGCGCAGCGCCTGGACGAGCACGTGCGCGCAGGCGGGCGACTGCTCCGCTGGCTTGAGCACCACCGAGTTGCCGGTGGCCAGCGCTCCCGCGCTCATGCCGCACGGAATGGCCAGGGGGAAGTTCCAGGGCGAGATGACCGCGGCCACCCCCCGCGGGGCGTAGTGCATCTCGTTCCGCTCGCCCGGGACCTGGAGCAGCTCGGCTCCGGCCTCGAGCTCGATCGCGCCACGCGCGTAGTACTCCAGGAAGTCGATCGCCTCGCACACGTCGGCGTCGGCCTCGGGCCACGGCTTGGCGCACTCGCGGACCTCGAGGGCGGCGATCTCGAGCCGGCGCTCGCGCAGCCACGCCGCCGCCCGGACCAGCGCCCCGGCGCGCTCGGTGGCGCCCAGGGCACGCCACGCGCGCAGTCCCCGCTCGGCCTCCTCGATCGCCGCGCCCACGTCCGGCTCCCCGCCGCGCGCGGCCAGCGCGACGACGCGCTCCGGCTCACCCGGATCGGTCGAGGGCAGTCCCTCGCCCGAGCGCTCATCCTTGCCGATCATCACCGGCACGCGGAGCGGCAGGCGGGCGTCCAGGCTGCGCATCGCCTCCTGGAGCTGCGCGCGGACCGCCGAGCGCCTCAGTTCGAGCACCGGCTCGTTGGCAAACGGGGAAAGCGTCGACACGCCGGGCGACGTTAACAGGCGCTACCCGTCGGAGTTGGGCTCTTGGCCCGGTGCGCCCGGTTGGCCCGGTCCGCCACTCGGGCCGCTGGTCCAGTCCCGCGGGGGTGGCGGCGCCTCGGGATGCGGTCCGGGCTCGGCCTCCGGCGAGGTCTCGGGCGCTGGCTCAGGAGCAGGGAAGGCCTCCGGAGCCGGCGGCCACGGCTCCTGGGTGGCCGGGATCTCCTGGGACGGCTGCGGCCAGGCCGGCGCGGGCGGACCCGGCCACTCCACCGGCGCCTCGTGCACTTCGGGCTCCTCATAGGCTCCCGGCTCCTCGTGGACCGCCGCGGGCTCCTCGTGGCCCGCCGACGGCTCCTCGTGGCCCGCCGCGGGTTCCTCGTGGACCGCCGCGGGTTCCTCGTGGCCCGCCGACGGCTCCTCGCTGACGACCGCGGGCTCCGGGTGAGCCGGCGACGGCGCCTCGTGGACCGGCTCGGGCGCCTCCTGGGCGACCGCGGGCGACTCATACGCCGGGGGCGGCTCGTAGGCCGCGGGCTCAGAACGTGCCGCGGACACCTCGTGGGGCCAGCCCACGACCGGGCCGTGCGTAGGCTGCTCGGCCTCTTGCATCCAGGCAGCAGAAGCGGACGCCGGCTCGTGCGGCCAGGCACGCCGCACGGCGCCCTGGGCCGCGACGTCGAACCCGCCGGGCCACGCGGTCGCCGCGTCATACAGCGCGTTCAGGAGGACCGCGCCCCGGAGATTCGCCCCCTGGAGGTTGGCGCCCTCAAGGTTGGCCCCCTCGAGGCCGGCCCCCTCGAGGTTGGCGCCGGTGAGGTCGGCCCCGGTCAGCACCGCGCCGTGCAGGCCGGCGTCCTTGAGGTTGGCGCCGGTCAGCCCGGCGTCCTTGAGGTTCGCGCCCTTGAGCGCGGCACCCTCCAGGTTCGCGCCATACAGGCGTGCGCCCTCGAGGTTGGCCCCCCACAGCACCGTGTCGTTGAGGTTGGCCAGAAGCAGGCCGGCGCCCCGGAGCATGGTCCCTTCGAGATCGGCGGCCCCGAGATTGGCCTTGAACAGGTCGGCGCCCTCGAGGCTGGCTCCGCTGAGCAGCGCCCGCTCCAGGTGCGCCCCGGTCAGGGTGGCGCCGGCCAGGGCTGTGTAGGAGAGGAACAGCGGGGCGTCGGTGTCCTGCTCGCGCAGGCGCCGGCCGAGGATCGTGAGCGCGGCCTGCACGTCGGTCGGGGGCCGGGGCCGAGCGTCGCCGGCGTGGCCGGCGCCGAGCGCGCCGGCAGCCGGGCGCGCGCCGTTGCCCGCTCGACCGGCCGCGCGGCCCGGCCAGGGGGCGTGCTCGCGGACGAACGCGGCCAGGATCTCGATGATCGGCGGGTGGTGCTCGGGCGATTCCCGGGCCAGGCGCTCGAGCGAGTAGATCCCGCCCAGCCGCACGTCGAGCGCCGGATGGCCGAGCTGATCGACCGCGCGCATGAAGCGCTCGATCAGTAGCCGCTCCCGGTTCTCCTCGCGCCGCTCGCCGGCCGAGCTGCGCAGCAGGTACAGCGCGAGGGCGCCGGCCAGCGCGCCGAGGATCAGCACGACGAGCGCCACCCGCACGCGGCTGAGCTCGTTCAGGCGCGCCGTGCCGGTCAGTCCCTTGGTGGACACCAGCCACGGCGGAGCGAACCTGATCACCAGCGCGCACACGGCGGCCAGGACGACCAGGGCGAAGCTCAGCAGCAGCAGCCGACCGAGCCGCCTCCTCCAGCGTGACGAGCGCTTCATGGCAGGCCAGGAACTATGGCCGATGTGAAGCAAAACGCCCGCGTATGCATCAGCTCTTGCAGGGCCGGGCAAGGGTCGGCAAAGTCCTCACATTCGAGGCGCCGCCACTGGTTAAATCGCGCAGTGGACCGAGGGGCGCGTTCGCAGTCGGAGTACACCGAGCTGATCGAGAAGCTCGAGGCTGCGCAGGAGACCGACGTCGTCGAGCAGGCGCTGGCTGTGGCGCAGCAGCACCTGAACATGGACGCCTCGTACATCACCACGATCGACGAACGCCACCAGACGATCCACGCGATCGTGGGCGACACCGACGCCGCCGCTCGCTACCAGGGAACGGTGTTCCCAGTCGAGCAGACCTACTGCATGCGGATGCTGAGCGGCGAGATCCCCAACATCGTCGCCGACACTCGCGCCGAGCCGGCGATCAGCGCCCTGCCCGTCACCCAGGAGTTCCACGCCTACGTCGGCGTGCCGATCAAGCTCGAGGACGGCCGCGTGCACGGCACGCTGTGCTGCGTGAGCCGCGAGCCGAGATCCGGGCTCGGCCCCGAGGAGCTCCGCTTCATGACCACGCTGGCGGGGATCGTGGCGACCCGGCTGGACCGTGTGCGCGGAGACCTCGCCCGGCTGACCGAGCGCTTCCGCCGCGCCGGTCCCTCGGCCTGAGCGTGCTCGGGCTGCCGGCGATCGCCCACGATCGCACACGTACACGCGTCGTACACCATAGGTGTATAGTTGGTGTATGGCGAGGGTTAGAACGAACATCGAGATCGAGGACGACTACGTCGAGGCGATCATGGAGCGCTACCGGCTGCGGACCAAGACGGAAGCCGTCGATCTGGCGCTGCGTAACCTCGCCGGTCAGCCGATGACGCGCGAGGAGGCGCTCGCGATGCATGGTGCGCACGCGATCGGCGAGATTCCGCCTGATCAGCCGCCGCGCGGCGTGTGATTCTCGTCGACACATCCGCATGGGTGGAGTTCGATCGGGCGACAGAAAGCCGGGTGGACCTGCGGCTGACTGAGCTGATCGAGCAGGGGGGACCGGTTGCGATCACCGAGCCGATCGTCATGGAGGTGGCGATCGGAGCCAAGGACGAGCGACGCCAGCGAGAGCTCCGCGGGCTGATGCGGCGCTTCACGCTGCTCCCGTTTGACCCGGGCGTCGACTTCGACGGCGCGGTGCGGATCTACTGCCGGTGCCGTGCCGCGGGCGTGACGCCGCGCGGACTGATCGACTGCATGATCGCCTCGGTCGCCCAGCGAAACGAAGCGGCGCTGCTCGCCCATGACGCCGACCTCGCTCGGATCGCCGACGTGGTCGCGCTCGAGCTTGACGGCGCGACGCTGCGCGCGTAGTGAGCCTACGGCGCCGCGAGCAGCACATCGAGCGAGGTCCCGCGGGCCTGCTCGTACAGGAAGCTCTCGTTGCTGGTGTTCTCGAGCAGCCGGCGGACCAGGTAGGCCATGCCGGCGACCAGGTCGCCGATCGGGCAGTAGGCCCGGACTCGAAAGCCGCGCGAGGCGAGCGCGTCGGCGAGCTGATCGCCCAGGCCGCGGAGGATCTGGAGCTCGAGGTCGCGATCCTGGCCGCCGAGCGAGCGGTTGTAGGCGATCGCGTGCGAGACCGAGCGCAGGTTGTGCGAGGCGATCGCCACGCGCACGGCGGGGCGCGCGTCGAGCAGCCGGCGGGTCAGCAGCTCGAAGTTGCGGTCGCACTCGGCCTTGACCTCGAACACCGGAACCGACCAGCCGTGCTGCGAAGCCTGGACCAGCTCGTGATCCCAGTAGGCGCCCTTGACCAGCCGGACGGTCAGCGGCGGTGTGCGTACGGCCGGCGAAGCCCACTCCAGGACCTGGTCGAGCAGCTCGGGCGAGTCGCGCAGGTAGGCCTGGAGCACCAGACCGGCGGACGGGCCTCGCGAGAACTCCTCCTCGGAGAGGACCTCGAGCACGAGGTCGAGCACGGCCTCGCGCGAGTCGAGCGACTCCATGTCGATGTGGATGTGGGCGCCGAGCTCATTGGCACGGCGCAGCAGCGGGCGCAGCCGCTCGGCGGCGTCGCGGCGGCCCCGCTCGGGCGCGTCCGGTCGCAACAGGGGAGTGAGCGCCGAGATCTTGACCGACACGTTGGTCCGCGGAATCGCAGCCACGCTGTCGCGCTCGAGCACGTCCCTGGTCGGCCAGCCCGTCTGGAGGCGCGCGAGCTCGACCAGGGCCTCCAGGCAACGGGCGGCGTAGCGGTCGGCCTCGACCTGGGTCACGGTTGCCTCGCCGAGCAGATCGACCGAGCTGGCCACGCCGCGGTTCCACAGCTCGCGCAGCACGCCGACGGCCGCGGCCGGCGTCTCTCCGACGATGAAGCGGTGGGCCATGTGACGCACGCCGGCCGCCGCGGCGGCGCCGATTGCCCGCCGGCCCGCCTTGAGGTCGGCCATGCGCATTGCGGCGGCCAGCGGCGGGGGCGCCTCGGGGACCTCGCGCAGGAACTCCCGCAGATGCCCGGCCAGGTCGTCGAGCGAGCGGCAGGCCGGCGTCACGTCGACGAAGCGGAACAGCGCCGCCTTGAGCTCCTGGTCGGCCGAGGCGAGGTCCATGGCCCGGGCATCCAGCGTCCGCAACGGATGGCGGGCGCTCGAGGGGAAGGCGCGGGACAGGTCCGTGCCGATCTCGCGGATCGAGCGCTCGAGGGGGTCCTCGGCGGACGCCAGAGCCTGCGCGTCCATCACGAGAGGATGTTCACCGCCCGGGCGACAACCAGCCCGACCGTGACCAGCGAGGCGATCGACTGCGCGCTCATCAGCCACTTGGCACTCGGCGTCAGCGGCATCGTGTCGGTGGGGCTGAAGGCGGTGGCGTTCGTGAGCGAAACGTACAGGTAGTCGACCAGGCGAGGGCGCCAATCCGCCGGTGCCCAGCGCGGATCGGTCATCTGGGGGAACAGGAAGTCAGGCGTGGCGTGCTCTCCGCAGGCCCGCGCCACCGGGCCGCCTCGGTCGACCTCCCAGTACCACAGGCCGAACAGCAGCACGTTCGTGCACCACAGCACGATCCCGGACAGGATCAGCTCGTGGCCGTTCTCCTTGCCCCCGGCCAGCAGCCGGTGGCAGAGGCGCACCAGCGAGACCATGTTGGCCGCGCTGACCAGCCCGATCATCCCGATCGCCACGTGGCGGCGAAACGGCGAGTGGCGCACGTTGGGATGCGGCGAGACCATGACCAGTCCGATCAGCAGCGCGCCCTCGAGCGCCGGGAACAGCCAGCTCGGCCCGATCGTGACGGCAAGCTGGTCCTGGGCGTGCTGCTCGAGTGCGACGGGCCGCCGGACCTGACGGGCATCCACGCCGCGGTCAGCGCGCTGGCCGCCGATCTCGGCCTGGCGGCCGAGATCACCACCGGCTCAGGTTCGGCCGCGGATGCCCCGGCGCGCGGCCGGCTGCACGTGACCCTGCTCGGCAGCCCGCTGACCCCGGCCGCGATCACCGCCATCGCCGGGCAGATCGCCGCCAGCGGGGCGAACATCGACCGGATCGGCCGGCTGGCCCGGCGCCCGGTGACCTGTATCGAGCTGGAGATCTCGGGCGGGGACCCGGCCCTGCTGCGCGAGGACCTGGCCCGGGTCGCGGTCAGCCAGGGCATCGACGTCGCGGTCCAGCGCGGCGGGCTGCACCGGCGGGCGCTGCGGCTGATCGTGATGGACGTGGACTCCACCCTGATCCGGGACGAGGTCATCGACCTGCTGGCCGCCCGGGCCGGCTGCGCGGCCGAGGTGGCCAAGGTGACCGAGGCGGCCATGCGCGGCGACCTCGACTTCGCGGCGTCGCTGCGCGAGCGGGTCGCGCTGCTGGCCGGGCTGGACGCGGGCGTGCTGGACGAGGTGCGGGGTTCGCTGCGGCTGACCGCGGGGGCGCGGACGCTGCTCGGCACGCTGGGCGGCCTGGGCTACAAGTCCGGCATCGTCAGCGGCGGTTTCGGCCAGGTCATCGCGCCGCTGGCGGCCGAGCTCGGGATCGGCTACGTGGCGGCCAACGAGCTCGAGATCGCGGCCGGCAAGCTCACCGGGCGGCTGTCCGGCCCGGTGATCGACCGGGCGGCCAAGGCGGACGCGCTGCGCAGGTTCGCCGCCGACGCGGGGGTCCCGCTGTCCCAGACGGTGGCGGTCGGCGACGGCGCCAACGACCTGGACATGATCGCGGCCGCCGGGCTGGGCATCGCGTTCAACGCCAAGCCCGTGGTCAGGGACGCGGCCGACACCTCGCTGAGCGTCCCGTACCTGGACGCGATCTTGTACCTGCTCGGCATCTCGTCCGATGACGTGGCGGGCGCCGACGAGCGGTAAGCCCCGCTGCGCTCTGCGCTCCTGCGCTCCTGCGGGGTGAGCCTCGCTTCTATGTGAATGAACCCCGGGGTTCACCACGTTGTAGCGAGGTGAAACCCGGGGTTCATTCGGGTTGGGGTGGCCGGGGACGCGGCTACTCGCGGCGTTTGGTGACGGTGGCCCGGTCCGCCTCGTCGTCGGCTGCGGCGACGGGGACCGCGGGGGTGCCTTCCGCCGGGGTGATGGCGGGGGTGGCGGCGCCCTCGACGGCAGGTGAGATGGCGCCGGCGACTTCGGTGGCGGCCGGGGTGGTCTCGCCCATCCCGGCGGAGCGGCGCTTGGAGACCACGATCGCCGCCACGATGATGATCACCGCGCCGAGCGCCACGCCGACCCGCAAGCCGGTGTTGGCGCTGTACTTGACCACGCTGGTCGCGATCAGCAGCGAGACCAGGTTCATGACCTTGATCAGCGGGTTGATGGCCGGCCCGGCGGTGTCCTTGAACGGGTCGCCCACGGTGTCGCCGACGACGGTGGCGGCGTGCGCCTCGGAGCCCTTGCCGCCGTGGTTGCCGTCCTCGACCAGCTTCTTGGCGTTGTCCCAGGCGCCGCCGGAGTTGGCCAGGAAGATGGCCATCAGCACGCCGACCGCGATCGCGCCGGACAGGTAGGAGCCGAGCACCCGGTAGCCGAGCGCGAAGCCGACCGCGATCGGGGCCAGCACCGCGAGCAGGCCCGGGGTGACCAGCTCACGCAGCGAGTCCTTGGTGACGATGTCGACCACCCGGCTGTAGTCGGGCTTCTCCTCGTAGGTCATGATGCCCGGGTGGGTGCGGAACTGGTTCCTGACCTCGAGCACCACGCGCTGTGCGGCCCGGCCCACCGCCATGATCAGCAAGCTGGCGAACAAGAACACGATCGACGCGCCGATGATGACGCCGACCAGGACGTTCGGCTTGGCGACGTCCAGGGCGAAGGTGCCCGCGGCCTTGCCGGTCAGGGCCGACTCCACCGAGGTGCGGAATGCGCCGAACAGCGCGGTCGCGGCCAGCACCGCGGTGGCGATCGCAATGCCCTTGGTGATCGCCTTGGTCGTGTTGCCGATCGCGTCCAGCGTGGTCAGCGCCTGCGCCGCGTCGCCCTCGACGTCGCCGGACATCTCCGCGATGCCCTGGGCGTTGTCGGTGACCGGGCCGAAGGAGTCCATCGAGACGATCACGCCGACCGTGGTCAGCAGGCCGATGCCGGCCATCGCCACCGCGAACAGCGCGATGGTGGCGTTACCCGTGGCCAGCAGGTAGGAGCAGAACACCGCGGCGGCGATCAGCAGCGCGGAATACACCGCGGACTCCATGCCGATCGACACGCCGGACAAGATGACGGTGGCCGCCCCGGTCTCCGAACTCTGGCCGATGTCGCGGACCGGCCGCCGGTTGGTCTCGGTGAAGTAGCCGGTCAGCAGCTGGATGGCGCTGGCCAGCGCGATGCCGATCAGGATCGCGCCGAACGCGATCCACCGCGGGTTGCCGTTGAAGGCCGAGATGGCCGCGTCGGTGACGCCCTGGAAGCTGCTGAAGTGCGACGGCAGGAAGGTGAAGCAGGCGATAGCCACGCCGATGACCGAGATGATCGCGGAGATGAAGAAGCCGCGGTTGATCGCGGTCATCCCGCTGCGGTCCCTCGCGCGGGGTGCGACCGAGAAGATGCCGATGATCGCGGTGAGGACCCCGATAGCGGGGATGATCAGCGGGAAGATCAGGCCCTTGTCGCCGAAGGCGCTCTTACCCAGGATCAGCGAGGCGACCAGCATGACCGAGTAGGACTCGAACAGGTCCGCGGCCATGCCGGCGCAGTCACCCACGTTGTCGCCGACGTTGTCCGCGATCGTGGCGGCGTTACGCGGGTCGTCCTCGGGGATGCCCTGCTCGACCTTGCCGACCAGGTCCGCGCCCACGTCGGCGGCCTTGGTGTAGATGCCGCCGCCGACCCGCATGAACATGGCCAGCAGGGCCGCGCCGAAGCCGAAGCCCTCCAGTACCTCCGGCGCGTTCGCCTTGTAGATCAGCACCACGACCGCCGCGCCGAACAGGCCCAGGCCCACCGTGAACATGCCGGCCACGCCGCCGGTCCGGAACGCGATCCGGAACGCCCTCCGCTCGCCGCCGTCGCGGGCCGCGGCCGCGACCCGGACGTTGCCCCGGGTGGTCAGCGTCATTCCGGTAAACCCGGTCAGCGCCGAGAACAACGCGCCGACCAGGAAGAAGATGCTGCGGCCCCATTGCACCTCGGCGCCACCGGCGGTGACGGGCAGCACGAGCAGCACGAAGAAGATGATGACGACGAACACGCCGAGGGTCCGGAACTGGCGGCGCAGGTACGCGGCGGCGCCCTCCTGGACGGCGCGCGCGATGTCCTGCATCCGCTCGGTCCCCTGGCCGGCCGCGAGCACCTCGCGGACCAGGACGCCGGCCACGCCGAGCGCGAGCAGCCCGACGACGGCCACGATGACAACCCAGGTCAGGTTGGAGCCGCTGACGCTGACGGAGTTGGCCCCCAGCGCAGAGACATGCCGGAACATTCGACCTCCTGGAAGCTCCGAACGGAAGAGGTGCCGATCGGCAAAGACGAGTGGCCGGGAGTCTACGCACGCATGCGCGCAACCACGAACACCGGGCCGTTCCTAACAGTTTCGTAATCCTACCGTGACATTCGCGAGAAGGCTGCGCGACATAGGCGGTCAGCGGCAGGGGGAAGCGGGCCGGCTCGCTCTAACCGGATCGCTGACGGATGCGGGCGGCTCAGGAGGCGGCCGTGGACGGCCAGCTCATCCGGACGCTCACGCCGGAACTCGTCGACAGGACGCGGACGTCCTCGGCCAGGCCGGAGATCACGGCCAGCCCGAACCCGGCGGGGATGGCCGATCCGCCGTCGTGCCCGATGGCCTCGTAGCCGATGCCGTCCTCGCCCGGGTCGTCCTCGCCCGTGCCGTCATGGCCAGCGCCGTCATGGATGCCGTTCTCGGTGGCCGCGACGGCCGGGCGCGAGGTCGGCGCGTGATCGCTCACCGTCACCACGAACCGCTGGTCGTGGTCGGTCATCTCGATCCGGACCGGCTCGGCCGGGCAGTGCCGCTGGTGGGCCTCGACCGCGCGCGAGCAGGCTTCGCCGACCGCCAGGCGGACCTCATCGAGCAGCGATTCGTCCACGCCGCTGCGCCGCGCCACCGCGGTGGCGACCAGCCGCGCGGTACGTACGTGCGCGGGCAGCGGCGTGAACGTGACTTCGACGGTGGCCATCTCCGATGCGTTCTTCGGGTTCGGCCGGCGTTACTTCTCGGACTTCTTGGCCGCGATGGCCTCGTCCACCGTGTCGTGGATACCGAACACCTTCGTCAGCCCGGTGATCCGGAAGATCTTGAGTATCCGCTCCTGCGTGCACACGAGGTCCAGGGAACCGTCGTGGGCGCGGACCCGCTTCAGCCCGCCGACCAGCACGCCGAGACCGGTGGAGTCGAGGAACTCGACCTTCTCCATGTTGACGACGAGCTGGTAGTTGTTCTTGTTGACCAGATCGATGAGCAGCTCACGGAGCCGCGGCGCCGTGTAGACATCGATCTCGCCCTCGACGTCGACGACCTCGATGCCGTCCTTGTTGTAGTGACCCAGCTTCAGATCCACAAATCCTCCAGCGCCATGAAAGGCGTCATCTTAACGTCCCGCCCCGGCTGCGGCGTGCAGGGCGTGATCCACTGCGGCATTCAACCACGCTCCGATGTCATGTCTATACGAAATCATGCCTCCGAGCATCCCCCTACGGGTGACACACTGAGAAAGCTGTGGCCACCACCCTCCCTCTCCCCCAGACGGATCCGGCTGCCGAGACCCCTGCTGCCCACGTTCAGGCGGCGGGAAACCGGGCGCTGGGCATCTTGCTGGATGATCCGCGGGCGGGGCGACCCGTGCACGTGGAGCACATCCCGGCCCGGGCCGGGCGCGAGGTGCCGTGGCCGCCGTGGGTTCCCGCCGAGATTACCGGCGCGTTCGCGGGCCGCGGGATCCGGGCCCCGTGGTCCCATCAGGCCGAGGCCGCCTGCCACGCGCAGGCCGGCCGGAACGTGATCATCTCCACCGGTGCGGCGTCCGGCAAATCGCTCGGCTACCTGCTGCCCGCGCTGTCCGCGGTGCTGGCCGGGGAGACGGTGCTGTACGTGACGCCGGCCAAGGCCCTGGCCGCCGACCAGCTGGCCTCGATCCGCGCCCTGGGCCTGCCCGGGATCCAGGCCGCCACGTTCGACGGCGACACGCCGCGGACCGAGCGCGACTGGGCCCGCAGTCACGCCCGGTACCTGCTGACCACGCCGGACATGCTCCATCAGTCGCTGCTTCCCCGGCACAATCGCTGGTCCGGGTTCTTGAGCCGGCTGCGCTACGTGATCATCGACGAGTGTCACGAGTACCGCGGGGTGTTCGGCTCGCACGTGGGACACGTGCTGCGCCGGCTGCGGCGGGTGGTGGCGCATCACGCCGCGCCCGGAGATCTGGCCCGGCCGGTGTTCGTGCTGGCCTCGGCGACGGTGGGGACACCGGGCGCCTGCGCGCGGCTGCTGACCGGGCTGGACGCCGAGGAGGTGACCGAGGACGGCTCGCCCCGGGGGCCGCTGGCCTTCGCGTTGTGGGAGCCGCCGCTGACCGGTGCGCGCGGCGAGGTCGGCGCCCGGCTGCGCCGCACCGCGACCGCGCAGACCGCCGACCTGCTGGCGCGGCTGGTCCGCCAGGACGTGCCGACGCTGGCCTTCATCAGGTCCCGGCGCGGCGCCGAGACGGTCGCGCTGGCCGCGCGCCGGTCGCTCGGCGGGCACGACGCTCCCGAGGCCAAGGTGGCCGCGTACCGGTCCGGGTACCTGCCCGAGGACCGGCGGGACCTGGAGGCCGCGATCAGCGACGGGCGGCTGGTGGGGCTGGCCGCCACCACCGCACTCGAGCTGGGCGTCAACATCACCGGCCTGGACGCGGTGCTGATCGCGGGCTGGCCAGGCAGCTGGGCCAGCTTGTGGCAGCAGGCGGGACGGGCCGGGCGCAGCGGCCGGAGCGCGGCCGCGGTGCTCATCGCCAGGGACGACCCGCTCGACACCTACCTGGTGCAGCACCCGGAGATCTTGCTCCGGCACCCGGTGGAGGCCACCGTGCTGGACCCCGGCAACCCGTACGTGCTCGCGCCGCACCTGTGCGCGGCCGCGGCCGAGCTGGCCCTGACCGACGCGGACCTGGACATCTTCGGGCCGCAGGCCAGAGCGGTGGTCGACGACCTGACCACCGCAGGCCGCCTGCGCCGGCGTCCGGCGGGCTGGTACAGCATCCGCCGGGGGGTCGCCGCGCCGGGCGGGCTGCGCGGGGCCGGCGACGCCCCGGTCCTGGTCGTGGAGGAGGCCACCGGCCGGCTGGTCGGCACCGTCGACGAGCCGTCGGCGCAGATCATGGTCCACGACGGCGCGGTCTACCTGCATCAGGGTGACAGCTACCTGGTCCGCCGGCTCGACCTGGCCGACCGGGTGGCGCTGGTCGAGCCGGGCGATCCCGGGTACACCACCACGGCGCGGGACGTGACCCAGATCGAGGTCACCGGCGAGCTGCGCCGGATGACCTGGGGGCAGGCCGAGGTCCGGTTCGGCGACGTCCAGGTCACCCGGCAGGTAGTCAGCTACACCAAGCGCCGCTCGGACACCGGCGCGCCCCTGGGCGACGAGCCGCTGGACCTGCCGCCGCGCCACCTGCTGACCCGGGCCGTCTGGTGGACGATCTCGGCCGCCGAGCGGGACCGGCTGGCCGCGGCGCGCGTCGACCTGGGCGGGGCCGCGCACGCGTGCGAGCACGCCAGCATCGGCCTGCTGCCGCTGTTCGCCACCTGCGACCGCTGGGACATCGGCGGCGTGTCCGCCGACCTGCACCCGGCCACCGGTCAGCTCAGCGTCTTCGTCTACGACGGCTATGACGGCGGCGCGGGCTTCGCCGAGCGGGGCTTCCAGGCCGCCCGGGACTGGCTCACCGCGACCCGGCAGGCCATCGCCGGCTGCGAATGCGAGGCCGGCTGCCCCTCGTGCGTCCAGTCGCCCAAATGCGGGAACGCTAACCACCCGCTCAGCAAGCGGGGCGCGGTGACGCTACTCGACGCGCTCCTGGCCGAAAGCCACTCATCGCTGAATCCCACGGGGCACATGGGACGCATTTGTCACACGAGCCCGTTGTCAACCGGCTTAGTACACATGGGACAAGTAGCATGAACGATGCCGTTCGTTCGCGGAAGGCGTAAGCGGTGACCCCGCGCCGGCGCGACACGGCTGGATGTTACCAGGTGAGAAAGTGCTCGTCAGGGCTACTGGCAGGTAATTTTCTGGTCCCAGTGTCGCGACAGTACTGTTCAGCGCCCGGCCAGATATGTTCTAATTCCATATGCTGACGCTGCATGGGGGTCGATTCGTGAGCCCTAAGCAGATAAGCTCTTAATAGGACGGGACCGGCCTCCCCCCCCAGGGTCGGACCGTGCGCGCGGCGCCCGCTCTCCCCCCCGGCGGGCGCCGCCTCCTTTTTGTCCCGGAAACGGCCAGACGGGTGTTTAACGTAGATGGCGATCCGGTGAGCCACCAGTTAACGGCATGTGATCGCCAGAACTGATTGAGATCACGAATTGGTTACGCGAGGGTCTTTTCAGGCCCGGGATTTCGCGTTAGAACGGTGGTACGGACGTCTGAGCGTCCGGGCACGGCAGCCAGGTACCCACGCGCGACCAGCCGCGGGAGGCGTGTCAGGCCAGGTTGAGCCGCCAGAAATGGGACGGTCGACCTGACTGACAAAGAAGGTGCACGCTTGGTAGCCAGGCATGACGTGCTGCGCGGCGGCGCCCCGGCCAGGGGCGCCGCTTGCTTTTCCGGGATAGTTAGTTCCGCCCGGGTCAGCTGCGCCGGACGCTTTTTGCGGACAGCACGCTCGAAGGGATTCGAGCCTGCCGGGGCGAGTTTCGCGGGGCCGGGCGGCGGACTCGGTCGCGGGTGTACCGGCTAAGATTCCGGGCAGCTTGGCTCTGTGAGCGCAAACGTGGCACCATATCTGGCGAAACGCGACACATCGCGGTACCTGGTCAGCGTGCGCGGTAGCTGCCGGGGCGCCGCGGTGGCACGTGAAACGCCGGGTCGACCCTGGTAGTCCCTGATCACAAGCAAGAACGTTAGCCTTGGTCCTTGGCCAGACCCCGCCCACGGGGGCGGGATTGCGGGCGCGGGCACCGACTGCCGTGCCAACGGCGGCGATGGTCCGCATGACGGGAGACAGACACGATGGTCCGCAGCGAAACGCCAGAACCCGTGGGCGCTGACCAGTCACTCGGTGATCTCGTGGCCTTGGCCGCCAAGGACGTGTCCCAGCTGATCCGCTACGAGATCGACCTGGCCAAGACCGAGCTGCGCGGGGACCTGAAGCGCGTCGGGCTGGCCGGGGCGCTGGCCGGCGTGGCCGCCTTCGTGGGCTGCCTGGTGCTCGTCCTGCTGTGCATCGCCTTCGCCTTCGGGCTGGCCGGGCTCGGCATCTGGACCTGGGCGGCGTTCCTCATCGTGGCCGGCACCTGCGTGCTGCTGGCCGGCGCGGCGGTCGGCGTCGCCATCTTGCGGCTGAAGGGCCTGTCCGGCCTGAAGCGGACCCGCAAGTCGGTCACCGAGGGCCTCGGCATGCTGCGCCGCGACGGCCATGAGCCGGCGGTCAGTCCCAACGGCGACCGCCCCGAGATCGTCCGCGACGGCCAGCAGCCCCAGATCGCCAAGTAGGACGCGTGTCATGGTCGTGAACGCGGAGTCCGCGGTCCAGCTGGCCGGCCCGTGGAGCCACCGGACGGTCAGCGCCAACGGGTCCCGGTTCCACATTGCCGAAGCGGGCGACGGGCCGCTGGTGCTCATGCTGCACGGCTTCCCCGAGTTCTGGTGGACCTGGCGGCATCAGCTGACCTGGCTGCCCGAGGCGGGCTTCCGCGCCGTGGCGGTCGACCTGCGCGGCTACGGCGGCAGCGACAAGCCCCCGCGCGGCTACGACCTGATCACCGCGGCCGCCGACGCGGCCGGGCTGATCCGGGCCCTCGGCGAAGCCAACGCCGTGGTGGTGGGGCACGGCTGGGGCGGGCTGGTGGCCTGGACGCTCGGGGTCTTCCACCCCAAGGTGGCCGGGCGGCTGGCCGTGGTCTCGACCGCACACCCGCTGCGGATGCGGTCCGCGATGGTCACCGACCCGCTCGGCCAGGGCCGGCACAGCGGCTACGCGCTCGGCTTCCAGGTGCCCATGCTGCCCGAGCGGCAACTGGTCCGGGACGGGGCGCGCCGGGTCGGCGAGCTGCTGGAGAGCTGGGCCGCGCCGGGCTGGCCCGACCCCGAGACCGAGCGGGTATACGCCCGCGCCATGCAGATCGGATCGGTGGCCCACTCGGCGCTGGAGTACCACCGCTGGCTGGCGCGCAGCACCCTGCGCCCGGACGGCCTGCGCTACGCCCGGCGGATGCGCACGCCCATCCAGGCCCCGACACTGCACCTGCACGGGGCGCTTGACCGCTGCGTGCTGCCGCAGACCGCACGCGGGGCGGGCCGCTACGTGGACGGCCCCTACCGATGGCGGCTGATCGACGGCGCCGGGCACTTCCCGCACGAGGAACGCCCCGAGGCCTTCGACACCGAGCTGCGCGGCTGGCTGGCCGACCCGGAACCGGAACGGTGAGGCAGGATCGCGATCGTGATCGCGATCCTGGCGGCCGGCCGCGGAACGCCCGGCCGCGCGACGGCCTGGGCCGGCCGCTGGACCGCGCCGGCCCCGCGACCGGCGCCGACGCCGGCGGCGGGGCCGGCGAGGACCGGATTCCCGACGACCTGCTGCTGGCCGGGCCGGACGCGGCCCGGCTGGCCGACGAGCTGCTGCGCGCCGGACGGCCGTTTCACGCGCACGAGGTGCTCGAGGCGTCCTGGAAGACCGGCCCGGCCGGCGAGCGCGACCTGTGGCAAGGGCTGGCCCAGATCGCGGTCGGGCTGACCCATGCCCACCGGGGCAACGCGCGCGGCGCGGTGGCGCTGCTCCGCCGGGGCGCCGAACGGGTCCGCGCGTACCAGGCGGCGTCTGCCGCGGCGTCTTTCGCCGGGAACCGCCCGTACGAGATCGACCTGGCCGCGTTCCTGGCCGCCTCGGAGGGCCTGGCGGCGCGCATCGACCGGGACGGGCTCGCGGGCATCCCGGCCGCGGACCTGCGGCCGGGCCTGACGGTTCCGGAACGCTAGGAGCTAGTCGCAGTCCCCGGTGGAGACGGCTGAGGTTTGCTGCTCGCCCGCGCTGGCGTCGGCGGACACTTCGGCCGCGGTGAGCGCGAAGCCGGTATCGGACTCCCCGACCGCCGCGGCGAACACCACCCCGTCCACGGTGCCCTGGGGCGACAGCAGCGGACCGCCCGAGTTACCCGACTTGACCACAGCCCGGATCTCGTAGATCTGCCGGGTGACGGTGCTGGTCTCGTAGATGTTCGGTCCCTGGGCGTTCTGGATTCCGCCGATCCGGGCGGGCGCCAGGTGCAAGCTGGTGGCGTCCAGCGGGTAGCCCGCGACCACCGCGTTGTCGCCCGGGTTGGCCGCCCCGGCGAAGTGCAGCGGGGGCAGGTTGAGATTCTGCACATACAAGATGGCCACGTCGACCTGCGGGTCGTAGTAGACCACGGTGGCCGACAAGGTCGTGCCGCCGCGGGTGGTGACGGTCTGCCGGGTGGTCACGCCCGCGACCACGTGGGCGTTGGTCAGGACGTGGTCCGGGGAGATCACGAAGCCCGAGCCCTCGATCGAGCGCTGGCAGCTCGGCGCGACGCCCTGGACCCGCACGACGCTGCTGCTCGCGTCCTGGACGCCGCGATCGCCGACCACGTTCGGATCGGGCGCGGGGATAGCCAGGATGCGCTCCGCGCCGATGCCGCTGAACACCTCGGCGTAGGTGCTGTTGCTGGCCAGGAGCCTGCGGAAGTCGGAGAACATGGTCTTGGCCGGGGACGGCATGAACTTGTCCAGCGTCTGCAGGACCAGCGAGTTGTTCACCTGGGTGTCGACCACCGGGAACGGGGACTCGATCAGCACCGAGCCGACCACCCACGCGATCAGCAGCACGGAAACGGCGCTGACCACCGAGCCGCCCACCGAGTCCAGGACCGTCGCGGAGTGCCAGGTGACCGTCGAGCGCATGGCCGCGCCGATCGAGGAGGCGACGAACTGCCCGATCACGGCGAAGCTGACCAGCAGCACGACCGCGATGACATCCTGCTGGGTCTGCCCGCCGACCAGGGCCCGGGAGATGCTCGGACCGAACTCCGCGCCGAGCAGCGCGCCGCCGACGAACCCGAAGAAACTCAGGATGCCGACGATGAAACCCTGCCGGTAACCGGACACGGCGAACGCGGCGACCACCACGAGCAGGATCAGGTCGAGGACATCTCCGCGCACGCCCTAACGGTACTGCGTTTTCCGGGTTCTTAGGCCTGTCGCCCAGGGTCATAGGTCGATGACCCTGGCGGTGTCCCAGGGGCGTTCCCAGCCGGCCAGCGCGAGCAGACGGTCCACCAGCACCGCGGTGAAGCCCCAGATGAGCATGCCCTTGACCTGGAACGCGGGCCCCAGGTAGCCGCCGGGGCCTTTCACCGTCACGCGGGTTTCCGGGGCAGCTAGCTCGCTGACGCTGATGCGCTCGACCGCGGCGACTTCGGCCGCGTCGACCGGCGCGACCGCGTGCGGCTCCCGCCACCAGGCCAGCACCGGGACGACCCGGAAGCCGGTTCGCGGGATGAATAGCTCGGGCAGCGTCCCGACCACGTCGACGCCGCCGGGTTCGACGCCGACCTCCTCCTTTGCTTCGCGGAGCGCGGCGGCGACCGGGCCGTCGTCGGCGGCGTCGATGGCGCCGCCGGGGAAGGCTGGCTGGCCGGCGTGCAGCCGGAGATCGGCGCTGCGCTGGATGAACAGGAGGTCAGGGTTATCCGGCGCGCTCTGCGGGCCGGTTTGCGGGCCGGTCTCCGAGCTGGTTTGCGGGCCGGCGGCGAACAGGACCAGGACGGCGGAGGCGCGACCGCCGTGGGCGGGCGGCTGGGCCATCGGGTTGATCTCCATCTTGCTGGCCGCGTTGGCCAGGTCGCGCAACCAGCCTGGTACTGCGCCCTGATCGCTCACGAGAACGGGCCGGGCTTGACGAGCTTGGCGGCGATCACCGGATCGGTGGGGCCCTCGCCGTACGAGGGGCACAGGCGGGCCAGCTCGCACGCGCCGCACGCGGGCCGGCGGGCGTGGCAGACCCGGCGGCCGTGCCAGATCATCCGCTGCGAGAGGTCAGTCCAGCCCTTGCGCGGGATGAGCGCGGCCACCTCAGCCTCGACTCTGACCGGATCGGTGTCGGTCGTCCAGCCGAAGCGGCGGGCCAGCCGGCCGAAGTGCGTGTCCACCGTGATGCCGGGGATGCCGAAGGCGTTGCCGAGCACCACGTTGGCCGTCTTACGGCCCACGCCCGGCAGCGTGACCAGGTCTTTCAGCTTGGCCGGGACCTGACCGCCGAACCGCTCGCACAAGGCCTGGCCGAGGCCGATCAGGCTGTTCGTCTTGGCGCGGTAGAACCCGGTGGACTGGATGATCTTTTCCATCTCGTCACGGTCGGCGCCCGCGTAGTCCGCCGCGGTCGGATACCGCGCGAACAGGATCGGCGTGACCAGGTTGACCCGCTTGTCGGTGGTCTGCGCGGACAGGATCGTCGCCACGAGCAGCTCGAGCGGGGTGCCGAAGTCCAGCTCGGTATGCACGTCCGGGTACATGACGGCCAGCTCGCGCTCGATCCGGCGAGCGCGGCGGACCAGGGCGGTGTGCGAAGGGGGCGGAGTGGTCACCATTCCAGCTTAGTGAGCATGCGAGCGGGGTTGACGCGCACCGGTTGCCGCGAGCGCGGGGTGCTGCGCAGGTCTTGCGGGGTCTTGCGGGCCCTGCAACGGGCGGCGCGGCGGCTTGCCCGGGCCGCGAGGTGGTTTGGGCGGCCCGCGCGGTGGTTTGGGCGGGCCGCGCGGTGGTTTGGGCGGGGGTCTGCGCGTGGGCGCGATGCCTCAGGCGTACCGGGGACCCCGGGCGCACCTGGTTTCGCTCAGGTTTTGGCCTTGACGTCTAGCGATACCACATGAATGTGACACCCTAACGGATAGAGACGTTAGGGTGCCACATTCATATGTTGGAGTCAACGCCGCGATGGTGCGGGTGAGGCTGCTGAGGTGGTTGTCCGGTCAGGAACCGCCTAGTACGGAGGACGGGGCGGCCGACACCGACGGAGAGGGGGACGGGGACGGACTGCTCGAACCCGAGGGCGACGGTGAGGGACGCGGGCCGCGCGGCCGGGTCGTCATCCAGGTGACCTCCACGGCCTGGCTAGCCGACGCGGCGGCCGAGGGGGAAGCGGTGGCGCCGCTGGTCAGCGGGGACGAGTAGACGAAGACGAACTCATCGCCGCTGCCCGGGGTCACGCTGACGGTCAGCGTGACCGACTGGCCGGCTTGCAGCGTGCCCTGCTGGCTGTTCAGCGTGACCAGTGTCGACGATGTGTCCGCCGACCAGCTGACCGGCCCGTTCATAGCGGTGAGGGTGAGCTGGCCGCTCGTGTTGCGGCCGAGGTCCAGCCGGGCCGGCGTTACGGCCAGAGTCCCGTTCGCGGCGGGCGCGCTGCTCGAAGCCGACGCGGAGGCAGACTTGGCCGGGTTCCCGGCCTGGCCGGGGAGCGACGGCGACGAGACCCCCGGCTGCGAGGCAGCGGCCACGGCCAGCGATTCGGTCTTGGTAGCGGCTGATTGCCGGACGGGTCCGGTTGAGGACGACGCGCCTGACGACCGCTTGACCTTGACCGGAAGAGCGGCGTCGGCGCCGCCGCCGGGCTGAGCGGTCGCGGTGCCCGGTTCCTCGGTCGCAGCCGATGGCGGGCTGCTGGTCGTGGTCGCGGCGGGCGTGATGTGGAAGCCGACCAAGGCGAACACGGCGGTGACCGCCACGGAGGCCACGGCCGCGAGGCCGATCCGGGACACGCGAGGCCGCCGACGGGAGGAACGCGGGGTGGCCGCGGGGTGGGATGTGCGCGGCGGGACTTGCCCGGCGGGCGGCGGGACGCTCAGCGAGATGACCGGAGCCATCGGCTCGGGCGTGACGGCCCCGGATGTGGCAGCCCCGAGCCCGCCGGCGGGCCTGGAACCCGCCGGCGCGGGAGCGGGCCGGGATGCGGCCCGCGCGGGTGCCGGAACGGAACAGGACGCGGGCCAGGCCGGCGCGGGGGTGGACCGGGAGGGGGTGGGGCTGGACGGGACGCCGGATCTGGATGCGGCGGGTCGCGGCGCCGGTCCGGGGACCGGCGGGATGGGCTCGGTCGGGGGGCCGGGCTTGGGGTCGGCGGGCTCGGCCAGGCTGAGCCAGGATCCCATGAAGCCCTGCGCGACCACGGGACCGGATCGGATGGGGCCGGTCGTGTCGGCGGCGGGCTCCGGCGTGACGGCGGGCCTCGAGCCGAAGGCGTCGGGGGCGTACGCGGTGGCTTGCGGTTCGGGGCTAGGCGCGGAGGACGCGCCGGCAAGTGTGAGCGCAGGCTCGGGGGCGAGGTCCAGGGCGGGGCTGCTGGGCTCGGGCTCGGAGATGGGGATGGGCGCGAGGTGCGTGGCGGGTTCGGAGAGCTCGGGGGTATTCAGGAACCAGGATCCGGTGAGCTCCTCGGCGCGGCTCACCGCGAATTCGCGGTAGGCCGCCTTGCGGGAGTCGTCGAAGAACCCGAGGACCTCCAACCGGGCCACGGACGACAGGACGGGCGCCGGGAGGAGAGCGAAGACCCGGGCCGGGGACACGCTGCGGGGGAGGTTCGGGCTGCAGACCGAGCAGGTGACGGCGTGCTCGAGCACCCGGTCGCGCAGGGCGGGGATGGTGGTGCCGGTCCAGCCGCTGAGCAGTGCAGCGCGATCCGGGCAGGCGTGGCTCTTCCTGACCAGGATCTCGGCGGCCAGGGCGCGTTCCAGGTCCCGGCGCGCCCGGTCCAGGAGCGCCTCCGCCTCGGCGGCGGACAGGCCGAGGACCAGGCGCAGGTCCACGTCATGCCGGGAGTCCAGTTCGAGCGCCTCGACCTCGTCGGCGGGCATGCTCGTGACCGCTTTCCAGGCCATCAGCCGCGAATCGGCGTTATCGGCGTTCGGGGGGGCAACCGGCTCGTCGGCATCTGAGGCCGGAACCGCCTCGCGTCGCAGGCATTCCGCGCGAGCCAGCGAGTAGAGCCACAAGCCAAGCCATTCATCGCAAACCAGGCGCCCGATTTGCGCGGTAGCGACCACCAGCGCATCGCGCACCGCGATTTGCGCGTTTTCGCGATTTCGGAGCAGGCACCAGCAGTAGCTGAACAGCTGGTCGCCGTAGGCGTCAAGGAGCTCCGGGAGCGCGTCGGGGGATCTAGAACGCAGCGCGGCTGCGAGCTGGGGGTCATTCATGACGAAAAAACTAGAGCAATCGCCTACTTGCCAGCTACCTATTCAGCATAACGAGCGGTTAAACCAGCACTATTTCCTTAGTGCGCGGAAATGAATCAATGGTGGTCGCTGAATAGATTATCCCGATAAAGCAATCTAGCTGGTTAACGACTGTTAGTACCATTTGGCGGCGGGTGCACGGCGCAGGCCGACGGGTCATAGCGGGCGGCGGCGAGGCCAGCCAGCAGCGGGGCCGAGGCGGGATCATCCGGGTTGACGTGCCGGCCCAGGACGACGACCGCGACGTGGCGGGCGCCGGCCAGCTTGAGCGCGGCGGCGGCCGACTGGGCGCTGGCTCCGGACACCCAGGTGTCATCCAGGAGCAGCACGCTGGCCCCGGCCGGCCGGGACAGGACCTCGAATCGGTCCAGATCCAGGTCACGGCCCTGCCGCCCGGGGCGCAGGACCAGCCGGCAGGCGGGCAGGCGCAGGTAGGGCGAGACCAGCTGGAGCAGCGGGTGCGGGCCCGGGCGCCCGGCGCCGGTCGGGACCACCGCGAGCAGGTCAGGCGGCGCCATGCCGGCGCGCTGCCACACGCAAGGACCGTGGTCGGCCAGGAAGGCCAGCAGCAGGGCCAGGACGGACGCCCTGGCGCAGGCAGGCGTCAGGACCGAGGCAGGCGCCGGAACCCCGGCAGGCACCAGGACCGGGGCGGGCGTCGGGGTTGGGGTTGGCGTTGCGGCGGCGCCGGGCGTTGCGGCGGAGAAGGGCGCCGGGAACGGGCCGGGCGTTGCGGCGGAGGCGGCGGAGGAGGCGGCGGCGGCGGAGGAGGCGGAGGAGGAGGAGGAGGGAGAGGCGGAGGAGGAGGAGGAGGGGAGGAGGCGGAGGAGGAGGAGGAGGAGGCAGTGGAGGAGGAGGGTACCGGGGTTGCTGGCGGGAGCGAGGGGGGCGATGAGGAGGGCACCGGTGCCGACTTGTAGCGCCAGAGGTGGTCGGCGAAGGGGGTGCCCTTGATCGCGTAGGAGATCGGGACTACGGCGTCGGCCAGCAGGGCGGGTCCGAGCGGGGCGTGGCGGTCGCACTGATAGCAGCGGGCGAAGCCGGGGCGTACCGGGCCACGGCACACCGCGCAGCCGGCGCCTGCCGAGCCGGCCGGGCGCGGCGCCGGCGGGTACAGCGAGGGCGCCGCGGACCGCAACCAGAGCCGCAGGCGGTCCCAGCCCGCGCTCTGACCAGCCATGAGCCGATGCTACGGATTGGCACCGACAAAACACGGGCCGAATAAATGTGACCGGCCTCACAGGAGTGCCGTCAATCATTAGGCGTTGATGAAATCTGGCTCTTATGGACGTCCGCCACCTCCTGATGCGGCAGAATGATCCGTGCCAAGAAGGCGGCCGGGCACCAGCGCGGCATCTCCCGCTGCCTGATCCGACTCACGCTGATACGACTCATACCAAGGATTTGTGTGATCGACAGGAGCGAAACGGTACTGCCTGGCTCCAGCCTCGAGGCTGAGGCCGAGAGCACCGTTGAGACCGTGGCCGAAGCGCCCGCGGTCGCCGCGTCCTGGCCGGCCAAGAGCACGGTGACGGGTTCCCGCCTCGACCGGGCCATCTGGAGCGCGGGTGCGGTGCTGCGGCGGCACTGGGTGCTGGCCCTGCTGATCGCCGGCGGCTTGCTGCTGCGCGTGGTGACCCAGTTCGCGTACGAGCCGGCCCTGTTGTTCATCGACTCCAAGAAGTACCTGTACGGCACGGACTTCAGGCTCGGCGCGTGGGGATCGTTCGACCCGATCGGCTACACGCTCCTCGTGCTCAAGCCGGTGCAGATGTTCACCAACCTGGGCTTCGTGGCGCTGCTGCAGCACGTGCTGGGGCTCGGGATGGCGGTCGCGCTCTACGTCCTGATGCTGCGCCGGGGCGTGGTCCGCTGGCTCGCCGCGCTGGCCGTGGCGCCGGTCCTGCTCGACGCCTACCAGCTGAACGCGGAACAGACGATCATGCCCGACGTGCTGTTCGAGGCGCTGGTGGTGGCCGGGATCGTGCTGCTGCTGTGGCGGCCCAGGCCCACGCTCCCCTTCGTCATCCTGGCCGGCCTCGCGCTCGGCACGTCGGCACCGGTCCGCCAGGTCGGCGAGGCGCTGATCCTGCCCGCCCTGATCTACGTGCTGGCCGCCGCGCGGGACTGGCGCACCCGGTTGCTGCAGGGCGCGGCGCTGTTCGCCTGCTTCGCGCTACCGGTCGTGGGCTACATGGGCTACTCGAAGGTGGTCCTGCACTACGGGTTCGAGATGTCCAACATGGGCGACGCGTACCTGTACGGGCGGACGGCGCACGCCGCCGACTGCGCCACGCTGAAGCTGACCCCCGGCGAGCGGTCGCTGTGCCCCACCCCGGCGCAGGCACTCACGTACGGCGTGGACGGGCTGGTCAACAACCCGAAGGCACCGTGGGCGCGGTACCTCAAACGCCACCACGACGAGAACACCGCCTCGCTGCAGCGCCACTTCGCCTACGCGGTGATCAAGCAGCAGCCGATGCGGGTGGTCGGCGACATCACCCGGGACTCGATCAAGATCTTCGCGTTGACCAGGACCACCGTGCAGGGTGACACCCCGATCAAGCGCTGGCAGTTCCAGGACGTGTACCCCACCTTCCCGCCCGGCATCACGGCCAAGGGCGGCGAACAGCGCCACCAGCCTGTTCGCCGCGGCCGGGGGCGGCGGCAAGGCGCGCGTCCGCCGGCCCCTCACGGTCGGGCTGCGGTTCTACCAGCTGCACGGCGGGTACACGCCGGGACCGGTGCTCCTGCTCGGGCTGCTGCTCGGGCTGGCCGGGATCTTCACCTTCGGCCGCCGCCGCGATCCTGCGAACCTGAGCCTGGCCTGCCTGCTGATCACGGGCAGCGCGGTCGCCGTGCTGCTCGGCGCGGACCTGTACGAGTTCTCCTGGCGCTACCAGCTGCCCGCCCTGGTCACGCTGCCCATCGCGGGCGCGCTCGGGGCGACCGCGATGGCCCAGCAGGTGCGTAACCGGCGGGCCAGGCAGGCGGGCCCCGCGGCACCCGTCGAAGAACTCGAAGCCCAGCAGGCGCGCTGACCGAGGCCGGCTCGCACGGCACCAGCAACCAGGACGGCGTACGCGCTGCTGCTGATCGGCGGACGGTAACCGGAGCAGCGGCGCGAACAGGTCGCCGTGCTTG
This sequence comes from uncultured Actinomycetes bacterium, assembly GCA_963822765.1. Lineage (GTDB taxonomy): Bacteria > Actinomycetota > Actinomycetes > Streptosporangiales > Streptosporangiaceae > Palsa-504. Next base: position 29,044 of record CAWGJL010000042.1, read on the forward strand.
GCCACCCGGTCCAGGACCACGTCCGCGGTGAAGAACAGCTGCTCCGGACGCCGGCAGGCCCGCACCTCGTCCCAGCTGACCGGGGTCGAGACCGTGGGGCTCTGCCGGGCGCGCAGCGAATAGGGGGCGACGGTGGTCTTGGACCCGTTGTTCTGGCTCCAGTCGATGAGGACCTTGCCGGTGCGCAGGGCCTTGGTCATCCGCGATACGACCCGGCGCGGCTGGTCGCGTTCGAGGCGTTCGGCGAAGGCGCGGGCCTGGTCGCTGGCCTGCTCGGAGGTCACGCCGGAGATCGGGGCGTACAGCTGCAGGCCCTTGCCGCCTGAGGTCTTGGCCAGCGGCGCGAAGCCCTCGGCCTCGAGCAGCGGCCGCAGGTCCTCCGCCACCCGGCAGCAGTCCACGATGTTGGCCGGCGCGCCCGGATCCAGGTCGAAGACGAGCAGGTCGGGCTGGCGGAGCCCGGGCATCCGCCACTGCGGCACGTGCAATTCCAGGCCGGCCAGGTTGGCCGCCCAGATGAGCGCGGGCAGGTCGTCCACCACCAGGTAGGTCACCGTGGCGCCGCGGCCGCGCGAGCTGTCCGAGGGAATCCTGGCGGTGCGGATCCAGTCCGGGCGGTGCTCGGTGACGTGCTTCTGGAAGAAGGCCTCGCCGTCGACGCCCTCGGGGTAGCGCTTCAGGGTCAGCGGGCGCCCGGTGATGTGCGGCAGCAGGACGGCCGCCACCCGCTGGTAGTAGTCGAGCACCTCGGCCTTGGTGAACCCGGTCTGCGGGTACAGCACCTTGGCCAGGTTGGTCAGGGTCAGCGTCCGGCCGTCGACGTGCACCGCCACTTTTGTCTCAGGGCTCACGGACGACGTCCTCCGGGTCGATGTCGTCGCGCAGGCCCTTGTAGACCGGGGCGCGCATCCGCCCCGCCTTGGTCCAGCGGTCGAAGGCGACCTGGATGACCAGGCGGGGTTCGACCCAGACGGCGGGGCGGGCGTGCTCGGGGGGGACCGGGCCGGCGAACGGGGAGCCGGGGCGGCGCAGCGGGCCGAGCTTGCCGCCCAGCAGGCGCAGGGTCTCGTCGCTGAAGCCGGTCCCGACGTGGCCCGCGTAGATCAGGCCCGAGGCGTCGTTGACCCCGATGAGCAGGGAGCCGACCTGGCCGGTGCGGTTGCCCTGGCCCGGCTTGTAGCCGGCCACGACCGCCTCCTGGGTGTGCACGTTCTTGATCTTCCGCCAGCTGTCGGTGCGGACGCCCGGGGTGTAGCGCGAGTCGAGGCGCTTGGCCACCACGCCTTCCATGCCGTGCGCCCTGGAAACGGATTGCACGGCTTCGAAATCGGTGCCTGGGAACGACGGCGGGGTCTGCCAGTTCGGGCCGGACAGGGCCAGTTCGTCGAGCAGCGCCCGGCGCTGCGTGTACTCCAGGTCCATCAGCGGACGGCCGTCCATCTGGAGCAGGTCGAAGATCAGGTAGGTCACCGGCGTCTGCCCGGCCAGCAGCTTGGCCGCGGACTCCGAGCTGACGTGCATGCGGGGCTGCAGGGCCTCGAACTCCGGCCAGCCATCGTCCCCGAACACGACGATCTCCCCGTCCAGGAGAAGTTGCTTGTGCGGAGTGGGGGTGGGGGCCGCGCCGAGGCGGGCCAGTTCGGGGTAGGTGACCGTGATGTCGCGTTCGGTGCGGGACATCAGGCGGACCTTGCCCTTCTCGATGTAGGCCAGGGCCCGGACGCCGTCCCACTTCATCTCCAGCGCCCAGCGGTCCTGGTCGCGGGGCGCGGGCCCGGTGACGGCGAGCATGGGCCGGATGGCCCCGGGCAGCTCCAGTCGTTCGCGGTGGATCATCCACTGGCTGCCCTTGGTCTGGAACAGCACGTACCCGCCGGTGACCCGCTGGCCGTGCAGCACCACCTTGACCTCGCTGGGCGCCCACTTCAGCACCTCGTAACGGCCGTGGTCCCAGATGGTGACCGCGCCCGCGCCGTACTCCCCCCGCGGGATCTGCCCCTCGAAGCTGCCGTACTCCAGCGGGTGATCTTCGGTGTGCACGGCCAGGTGGTTGACCGCCGGGTCGCCCGGCACGCCCTTGGGCAGGGCCCAGGAGACCAGCACCCCGTCGCGCTCGAGGCGGAAGTCCCAGTGCAGCCGGCGGGCGTGGTGCTCCTGGATCACGAACGTCCCGCCGGGGGCCTGATCCGGCGGTGCGGCACCCGGGGGCGGGACCGGCTCGGGCGTCCGGGCGGCGTCGCGCTTGTCCCGGTAGGCCTGCAGCTTGTCCACGTCACCCGGTTTACCCGATCACCGTGACCGGGGAACTGGGTCCCCGGTCCGTTCGGTAAAAAAGATTATGTCTATGATTTAACATTTGTTACTAGGGAAGTAGGGAAACTAGGGAATCGGAGGGAGCCGGCATGGGCCTGAACGGGTACGTCGTCATCGGCAGTGCCATCGTGGGCCTGCTCGTCGGGCTGACCGGCGCCGGCGGGGGCGCCCTGATGACGCCCATGCTGATCCTGCTGTTCTCGGTGAAGCCGGCCGCCGCGATCTCCAGCGACCTGGTCGCGGCGGTGGTGATGCGGCCGGTCGGGGCGATCGTGCACCTGCGCCAGGGCACGGTGAACCTGCGGCTGGTGGGGCTGATGACGCTGGGCTCGGTGCCGATGGCGTTCCTCGGGTCCTACCTGCTGCGAGTGCTGGGCGACACGTCGTCCAGCCAGCAGAACGTGGAGATCCTGCTGGGTGCGGCGCTGCTGGCCGGGGCGGCCGCCATGGTGGTCCGGTTCGTGCTTGACCGCAAGTCCGGGCCGCGCACGGCCCAGGTGGCCGAGGTGCGGATCCGGCCGGTGCCGACCGTGCTGATCGGCATGACCGGCGGGCTGATCGTGGGGCTGACCTCGGTGGGGTCGGGCTCGCTGATGATCGTGCTGCTGCTGTTCGCCTACCCGATGCTGGCCGCGGGGCGGCTGGTCGGGACCGACCTGACCCAGGCCGTGCCGCTGACCGCGGCCGCGGCGCTGGGGGCGCTGGCGTTCGGTCATGTCGAGTTCGGCGTGACCGCCTCGATCATCGCCGGCAGCGTGCCCGCGGTGCTGATCGGCTCGCTGTTCTCCTCGCGCGCCCCGGACAAGTACATCCGGCCGGCCATCACCTTCGTGATCCTCGCGTCCGGCCTGAAGTACGTCGGCCTCGGGACCTACCCGCTGGCCTGGGCGATGGGCGGCGTGCTGGCGGCGGCCGGCGGGTACTGGCTGGTCCGGACGGCGGCCGTGGCGGCGCCGGGCGGAGGAGGACCGCGGCTACGCCTGCGCCCGCGCTCGAACCGCTTGACGACGTGCCGGTTACCTAGCTGGCGTACTTCTCGACCAGGACGCCGGTGGCCGGGAGCGCGGCGACGATGTTCTTGGCCGCGCCGCCGCGGACCGTGCCGTAGGCCCTGATGATCACCGGGCGTTCGGACATCTTGGCCCGCGCGTCGGTCACCGCCAGCATCGCCTCGGCCACCTCGTCACCGCGCTTGACCAGGTAGTCACCGAACCCGGCGGCGCCGGAGGCGGCGAAATCGGCCCAGTACGGCTCGAGCGCGGCCACGAAATCGGGCAGCAGGTTCTCCACCGTGGACTGCAGGTAACCCTTGGCGAACGTCTTGGCCGTCTTGTACGCGAGCTTGACCGCGGCGCCGGAGATCCCGGACTTGCCGGACACCTCCTGGTCGATCAGCGTGAGGCAATCGGCGACGACGTGCGGCTGGACGTCGGGGGTCAGCAGGATCTGGTCAAGCGGGGGGGCCATCAGCGTGCTCTTTCCTCGTTAGCGGGTCCGGCTGCCGCTGGGAGCCCACCTCAGGCCGAACGGGCCCGGTTCCCCCCAGGACCGGACCAAGCTAGCGCACCGGTGCCCGCCGTGGCCGGTAATTTCCCGGTTGTTACCTTCGGCTCGGCCGCCGGGCGGCTGCGGCGGCGGCAGAGCGGTCGCCGGGGCCGGGTTCCGGCGGCGGTGCAGTGCGGTTCGGCGAGCTGGCCGGGGTGGCGCCGGGCCACGCTGGCCGGCACGACGAGGCTCGTATTCTTCTCACCGCGGCAACCTCCTCCGGCCGCACGGCGGCAGCGAGTCCGCTATCTGTACTGGGATACGGGCGGCAGGGGCCGTTCGGTTCAGATCCGTTCGTTACGGCTCCGCCGCCGGGGAGATAATTCGGCAGTGACCGATGAGGAAGTGCGGGAGCCGTCGCACGCGACGGGCGCCGCGGCGCTGGGGCAAGGCTGGTCACATCGGCACCGGGACGTATCGGGCGGGTGGCTGCGGCCGACGGTGTTCGGCGCGGTGGACGGGCTGGTGACCAACGCCTCGCTGATCGCGGGGGTGGGCGGCGGCGGGGTCTCGTCCCACGCGGTCGTGCTGACCGGCGTGGCCGCGCTGGTCGCGGGCGCGTTCTCGATGGGTACCGGGGAGTACATCTCGGTCACCAACCAGAACGAGCTGGTGCAGGCCGAGGTCGCGCTCGAAAGAAAGATGCACGCCCGGTTCCCCGCCGCCGAGCAGGCGGAGCTGGCCGAGTACTTCCAGGGGTACGGGGCGGACCGGGAGACGGCCGTGCGGATGGCGGCCGCGGTCTCCCGGGATCCCGGCACGGCGCTGCGGGTCCATACCCGCGAGGAACTCGGCGTCGACCCGGCCGAGCTGCCGTCGCCCGTGGTGGCCGGCGCGGCGTCGCTGGTGGCCTTCTCCCTGGGCGCGCTGATCCCGCTGCTGCCGTACCTGTTCGGCCTGCACGTCCTGCTCGCGGCGCTGGGTATCACCGCGGTCGCCCTGCTCGCCGGGGGGATGACCGTCGGCCGGCTCACCGGCCGGCCGGTGCTGCGGTCCGGGTTGCGCCAGCTGGCCCTCGGCGGCGTGGCGGTCGGGATCACCTACCTCGTGGGCAGCCTGATCGGCCGTCACGGCATGTGACCCGGGCCCCTACAGTGGTCTGCGTGACGGATACGTGGCAGGTGGAGCCGTCGGGGCCGCTGCGCGGGGACATCTCGGTGCGCGGGTCGAAGAACGCGGTGACCAAGCACATGGTCGCGGCGATGCTGGGCGAGGAGCCCAGCACCATCAGGAACGCCCCGGAGGTCGGCGACGTCGACATCACCGCGGCGATGCTGGAGGCCGTCGGCTATCAGGTGGTCCGTTCGGACAATAAAATTACCGTCGCGCCCGGGTCAGTGACCGAGCCGAGGGTGCCAGAAGCGTTCACCGGGCTGAACCGGATCCCGATCCTCATGCTGGGGCCGTTGCTGCACCGGACCGGTGAGGCGTTCGTGCCGCTGGTCGGCGGTGATCCCATCGGGCGGCGGCCGGTCGACTTCCACGTCGCGGCGCTGCGGGCGCTTGGGGCGGAGGTGCAGGCGGGGCCGGCCGGGATCACGGCGCGGGCCTCGCGGCTGTACGGGGCGCGGATCGACCTGCCCTACCCGAGCGTGGGCGCCACCGAGACGGTGCTGCTGACCGCGGTGCGGGCCGAGGGCAAGACGGTGCTGCGGAACGCGGCGACCGAGCCCGAGGTGGTCGAGCTCGCGCTGTTCCTGCAGCGGATGGGCGCGCACATCGAGCTGAGCCCGGACCGGCGGATCGTCATCGAGGGGGTGCCGCGGCTGCGCGGCTCGTCGCGGTGGCTGGCCGGGGACCGGCTCGAGGCATTCTCCTACCTGGTGGCCGGGCTGATCAGCCGGGGCGAGGTCCGGGTGCACGGCTGCCCGCAGGACCGGCTGGTCACGGCGATCACCACGCTGGCCCGGATGGGCGCCCGGGTCGAGATCACCGACGACTGGATCACCGCGTCGGCGCCTGCCGGGTTGCGCGCGGCGGCGGTGCACACCGACACCCACCCCGGGTTCATGACCGACTGGCAGCAGCCGCTGATGGTGCTGTTCACCCAGGCCGAGGGGATGTCGGTGCTGCACGAGACGGTGTTCGAGAACCGGCTGGTGTACGTCCCGGCGCTGCAGAAGCTGGGCTGCGAGATCGAGACGTTCGCGGCGTGCCTGGGCGGGCCCGCGTGCCGGTTCCACGACACGAACTCGGTGCACTCGGCGGTGATCCGGGGCGTGTCCAAGCTGCGCGGCGCGGACGTCACCCTGCCCGATGTGCGGGCCGGGTTCTCCGCGGTGCTGGCCGCGGCGGTGGCCGACCAGCCGTCGCTGCTGCGCGGCATCCACCACATCGAGCGCGGGTACCACCGGCCGTTCGACCAGTTCGGGTCGCTCGGCCTGACCATCCGGCGGGGGTAAGGAAGCCCTATGACGGTCGCGTTCGTGCTCGGCGGCGGGGGGCTGCTCGGGGCCCACGAGGTCGGGATGCTCCGCGCCCTGGCCGAGGCGGGCGTCCGGCCCGACCTGGTGGTGGGGACCTCGATCGGCGCGATCAACGGGGCGTTCGTGGCCGCCGACCCGCTGGGCGCGGCGGGACGGCTGAGCCGGATGTGGCAGGGCGAGGAACTGCGGCTGGCGTTCAGCGAGAAGCTCTGGGGCCGGGCGGTCCGGCTGGTGCGGTCGGGCACGCACCTGCACTCGTTCGAGGCGCTGGGCCGGCTGCTGGCCGATGCGCTGCCCGGCCCGGACTTCGCGGACCTCAAGCTGCCGTTCCAGTGCGTGGCGGCCGGCATCGAGACCGCGAGCGCGCGGTGGTTCGCCAGCGGGCCGGTGGTGCCCGCGGTGATGGCCTCGTGCGCGGTGCCGGGGCTGCTGCCGCCGGTCGAGATCGACGGGGCGCACTACTTCGACGGCGGCCTGGTCGACTCGATCCCGGTCGGGCGGGCCGTGGCGCTCGGCGCCACCACGGTGTACGTGCTGCAGGTGGGGCGGATCGAGAGCCCGCTGTCGGTGCCTTCGCGGCCGTGGGAGGTGGGGCTGGTGGCGTTCGAGATCGCCCGGCGGCACCGGTTCCACGAGGAGATGTCGTCGCTGCCGGTCGACGTTCGCGTGCACGTCCTGCCGACCGGCGGCGAGCGGCTGCCGTCCGGCACGGCGCAGTTCCGGTACCGGGACAAGACCCGGGTCGGGCAGGGCATCGAGCGCGCATACGCGGCGTCCGCGAGCTATCTTTCCGGTTTGGCCGGGTAGTTACCTCACGTCCTTTGGAGGCGCCCCGTGCTCCCGCCCAGGCTCGTCCGCCGGCTCGTGCTGGCCCCGATGGTGATCTGCCTGTTCCTCGGGCTGATCGTGCTGTCGCCGTTGCTGTTCGTGCTGGCGTTGTTGTTCGGGCTGGCCGGGTTGCTGCGCGCAGGGCGGATGCGCAACCTGCGGCTGGTGTCGTTCCTGGTGGTCGGGCTGGCCGCGGAGATCGTGACGCTGGTGCTGCTGTTCGGGCTGTGGATCGTGAGCGGGTTCGGCGGGCGGATGCAGACCGAGCCGTACCAGCGGCGGCACTACCGGGTGGTCCGGTGGTTCCTGGACGCGCTGTACCGGGGGGCGGAGCGGACCTACGGCCTGCGCGTCGAGATCGACGAGCCGCCGCTGACCGGCGAGGAACTGGTGGCGCGGGCGACCCGGCCCGTTATCGTGCTGTCCCGGCACGCCGGGCCCGGCGACTCGCTGCTGCTCGTGCACCAGCTGCTCAGCGTCTACGGGCGCCGGCCGCGGGTGGTGATGAAGGCGTCGCTGCAGTTCGACCCCAGCCTGGACGTGCTGGGCAACCGGCTGCCCAACGTGTTCGTGGCCAAGCGGCAGGCCGGAGAGCACATCTTCACCGAGCAGATCGAGCGGCTGGCCCGCGGCCTCGGGCCGGACGGCGCGCTGGTCATCTTCCCCGAGGGCGGGCAACTGGACGCCGGGCCGGTGGCGGCGCGGCATCCGGCGGCTGGAGCACTCGGCCGGCGGGACCTGGCGGTGCGGGCCGCCGCCATGCCCAACGTGCTGCCGCCGCGGCCGGGCGGGGCGCTGGCCGCCATCGAGGCCCGCCCGGACGCGGACGTGATCTTCGTGGCGCACGCCGGGCTGGACGCGATCGTGTCGGTGAGCGACGTGTGGCGGCGGTTCCCGGTCGGCCAGGTCATCCGGGCCCGGTGGTGGCGGGTGCCGTTCGACCAGGTGCCGCGGGAGGCGGGGCACGAGGAGCAGGTGCAGTGGCTGTTCGGGTGGTGGGAGCGGATCGACGAGTGGATCACCGAGAACCGGCCGGGCGGGCCGTTGCCGCCGGCCGCGGTGGCGGCGCCGTTCCAGGAGGAGCACCCGTGATCGAAGCCGAGCGCGCCGCGCTGCGCCGGCGGTACGCGCAGGAGCGGGACAAGCGGCTCCGGCCGGACGGCAACGATCAGTACCTGGAGCTCAAGGGCCAGTTCAGCCAGCTCCTTGAGGACCCGTACACGCCGCGGACCGAGCGCGATCCCAGGCGCGACCACGTGACGGTCGCCTTCGTCGGCGGCGGCTTCGCCGGGCTGGTGACCGGCGCCAGGCTCAGGGAGGCCGGCGTCGCGGACGTGCGGATCGTGGAGAAGGGCGGCGGCTTCGGCGGCACCTGGTACTGGAACCGCTACCCGGGCGCGCAGTGCGACACGTCCGCGATGATCTACATGCCGCTGCTGGAGGAGACCGGCCACATGCCTTCGGAGCGGTACGCGCACGCCCCGGAGATCCGCGCGCACTGCGACCGGATCGCCAGGCAGTACGGCCTGTACGACGACGCCCTGTTCCACACCGAGGTCACCGGCCTGGAGTGGGATGCGGCCGGCGGCCGCTGGATCGTGCGGACGAACCGGGCGGACGAGTTCACGGCCCGGTTCGTGGGCATCGGGACCGGGCCGCTGCACGTGGCCAAGCTGCCGGGGATCCCGGGCATCGCGACCTTCGCGGGCCACGCGTTCCACACCAGCCGCTGGGACTACGCGTACACCGGCGGCGATCCGGACGGCGCGCCGATGGATCGGCTGGCCGGCAAGCGGGTCGCGATCATCGGGACGGGCGCGACCTCGGTGCAGTGCGTCCCGCACCTGGCCGGGGCCTGCCGGGAGCTGTTCGTTTTCCAGCGGACGCCGTCGTCGGTGGACGTCCGGGATAACCGGCCGATCGACCCGCGGTGGTTCGCGGAGGTCGCCACCCCCGGCTGGCAGGAACGCTGGCTGGAGAACTTCGTGGCCAACATGGCGGTCAGCGAGTTCCCCGCGGAGGACCTGGTCAACGACGGATGGACCGATCTGGCCCACCGGATCCGCGGCCGGCTCACGGCGCCGCGCTCGGGTCCGGCGGGCCTGCAGGACCTGCTGGCCGACTTCGAGACCGCCGACTTCGAGAAGATGAGCGAGATCCGCGCCCGGGTGGACGCGATCGTGTCCGATCAGCAGACCGCGCAGCGGCTGAAGGCGTGGTACCGCCAGCTGTGCAAGCGGCCGTGCTTCCACGACGAGTACCTCAGCGCGTACAACCTGCCCTCGGTGCACCTGGTGGACACCGACGGCCAGGGCGTCGAACGGATCACTCCCGCCGGGGTCGTGGTGGCCGGGGCCGAGTACCCGGTCGACTGCATCATCTACGCCTCGGGCTTCGAGGTCGGCACCGAGGCGACCAGGCGCTACGGGTTCGACATGACCGGCCGCGACGGCACCAAGCTGTCGGACCACTGGTCGGGCGGGATGCGCAGCATGCACGGCGTCCACGTGCACGGGTTCCCCAACGCCTTCCACGTCCAGCTGTGGCACGGCGGCAACGTCATCGCCAACGTGCCGCACAACCTGACCGACTCGGCCAAGACGATCGCGGCGGTCGTCTCCCACATGGCCGCCGAGGGCTTCGGCGTGGCCGAGGTCACCAGGGAGGCGGAGGACGCCTGGATGGAGCTGCTGAGACCGAACCCGGTCATGACCTCGTTCCTGGCCGGCTGCACCCCCGGCTACTACAACAACGAGGGGCACCTCGGTGAGCAGCAGTTCCCGCTGGGCGGCGGGTACCACCAGGGCGCCCCGGCGTACTTCCGCTACATCGACCAGTGGCGCAAGTCGGGCGAGTTCGCCGGCCTTGAGTTTCGTGCTGCCCGGGGCTTACTCCGGCTGGTTGACTGACTGACCGCCGATGTCGGCCTGGCCGTGGGCGACGAGCCAGGCCAGCGCCTCGTGCAAGGCGTCGAGCGAGCTGTAACGCGGCGAGTACTGCAGTACCTCGCGGGCACGGGCGATACTGGCGGTGATGCTGCGGAAGGTGTGCTCGCGGGTGACCTCGGCGGGCCCGGGTCCGGCGCGGCGGGTGAACTCGGCCCAGTCGACGAAGTCCAGGACCGCCTCGCGGCCGAACCAGCCCGCGACGCCGGCCGCCAGGCCCCGCTGCGTCATCGCCTGCTCGGCCACCACGTGGAAGCTGGACCCGATCGCCGCCGGACGGGACAGCGCACGCTCGAAGGCCTGCGCCACGTCGTCGGCGTGCACGTGATGCAGGACGCCAAGCCCGTGATCGGGCAGGGCGAGCGGCCGGCCGGTAGCCAGGTCAGTCCAGGCGGCCGGGTCGAGGTTCCCGGCCGGGGTGATGACCGGCCAGCCCGGCCCGCTGATGTGACCGGGATGCAGCACCACGGCCGGGACGCCGCCCGCCCGGGTCTCCTGGTGCAGTAGCGCCTCGATCTCGACCTTGCCCGCGCCGTATTCGCCGTACCCGGTGCGGGGCTCGTCCTCGGTCACCGGCACCCGCAGCGAAGGGCCGTGGACCCAGATGGTCCCGCAGTGCACCAGCAGCGGGCGCGACGGGCGCAACGCGTCGATGAGCTGCTGCGCCGACGCCGCGGTGAAGCAGATAAGGTCGATCACCACCTCCGGGCGCAGCGCCGCGATCCGGTCGCCGAACGTTCCCGCCGCGTCCTCCGCGTCCCGGTCGGCGGTGACCGCGGTCACCGCATCCCACTGCGGGCTGGCGCTATACGGGCCGCGGGCACCGCGGCTGACCGCGATGACCTCGTGGCCGCCGTCCACCAGCCGGGGCACGAGATACGTGCCGATGTGCCCCGTGGCCCCGATGACAACTACCCGGCTCATCCCACCGATCCCTTCCGGCTCCAGGCCGCACCCACGCCATCCTCGCACGATGCCAGGTCGGCAGCCGGCGAACGGGTAGCGTGTGGCCGTGAACGTGATCGGCTGGCTGCTCGCGGGCGATCCGGCCATCCGCTGGCAGGTGCTGCGGGATCTGGAGAACGCGCCGCCCGGCGACGTGGCGGCCGAGCGGGCCCGGGTGGAGCACGCACGGCTGGGGCGCGCGGCTGCTCGCGCTGGAGGATCCCGGACGGGCTCTGGGCCTGCGCTGGCGCCTCGCTTCCCGGCGTCCTGGGCCGGGCCGGTGAACCGGCGGCAGCCCTGGACGGCCACGATGCACACGCTGCAGACGCTGCAGCTCTGGCTCGGGCGTCGACGCCTTCCTGGCGGGGTCGAGCGCGCCGGGCGATCGCGCTGGTGGCGGAGAACGGGCGCTGGGAGCACGCCGGGCAGCGGTACTTCGACGGGGAGGTCGAGCCCTGCATCAACGGCCGGACGATCGAGACCGGGGCCTACTTCGGGGTGGACGTCGCGGCGGTGCTCGAGCGGATCCTCGCCGAACGGCTGGCTGACGGCGGCTGGAACTGTGAGGCCGAGAACGGTTCGGTGCGGTCCTCGTTTGACACGACGATCAACGTGCTCGACGGGCTGCTTGAATTCGAGCGGGCGACCGGGGGATCCGATGCGGTGCGCACGGCCCGGCGCGGCGGGGAGGAGTACCTGCTCGAACGCGGCCTGTTCCGCCGCCAGAGCACCGGGGAGGTCGTCCAGCCGGCGTACCTGGAGTTCGCGTTCCCTTACTACTGGCACTACGACGTGCTGCGGGCGCTGGACTACTTCCGGCGGTCGGGTGCGGACCCGGATCCGCGGATGGCGGAGGCGGTAGCGGTCCTGCGGTCCAAGCGGCAGCCGGACGGCCGGTGGCTGCTCGACCGCATCCATCCCGGTCGCGTCCACTTCGATCTTGAGGACGGCGCGGGCACGCCGAGCCGCTGGAACACCCTGCGCGCGCTGAGGGTCCTGCGGTGGTGGGACGGAACCGCCCGAACTTGACAGGAAACCAAATGGTTTCCTATTGTGGCTGACGTGGAACTCGTGTTCAGGGCACTGGCCGACCCGACCCGGCGGGCGCTCCTTGACGAGCTGTTCGCCCGCGATGGTCAGACGCTCGTGTCCCTCACGGCGCGGCACGACATGACGCGCATCGCCGTGGCGAAGCACCTGAAGATCCTGGAGGACGCCGGGCTCATCGTGAGCAGGCGACGGGGTCGCGAGAAACTGCACTACCTCAACCCGGTCCCGATCCGCCTGGTCCACGACCGGTGGGTCAGCAAGTACACCGAGCCGTGGGCGGCCGGGCTGGCCGGCCTGAAGCACGAGCTGGAGGATCAGATGGAGAAGGTCTTCGAGATCTACATCCGCACCACGCCCGAGCGCCTGTGGGAGGCGATCACCGATCCGGTGATCAGGACGAAGTATCAGTTCGGCGCGTCGATCGAGTCGGACTGGACGGCCGGCTCGCCCTACCGGCTCAGTCATCCGGGCGCGGAGCGGCCGCTGATGGAGGGCGAGAACCTGGTCGTCGAACGGCCGGTCCGGCTCGTGCAGACCATGCGCGCGCTGTGGGGTCCCGACGCCGAGCAGGCCGGCACGTCGCGGGTGACGTGGGAGATCGAGCCGGTCGGCGACTCGTGCCGCCTGACCGTGGTCCACGACCAGCTGCCGCCGGACGCGCCGGCGCACGTGTACGGCGGGTGGCCGATGATCTTGTCCGGCCTGAAGACGTGGCTGGAAACCGGGGAGACGCTGACCACGCCCGGCTCCCTTATGTATCAGCAGTAACTCAAAATTCATCCAGTTCATCCAGCGACGCGAGGAGATCGTCATGTCCCAGACCACCATCACCGACATCGGCACCGTGGGAATCCCGGTCAGCGACCAGGACAAGGCGGTGGAGTTCTTCGTCGGCACGCTCGGCTTCGAGAAGCGGCTCGACGTCCGGATGGGCGAGAGCTTCCGCTGGGTCACGGTCGCGGCCCCGAGCGCGTCGACCTCGGTCGCGCTGATCACCGGGCCTAACCCCGGGGCCGACACCGGCATCCGGTTCCTGGTTCCCGATGCCGAGACCGAGCACACCGCCATGCGGGCCCGGGGCATCGAGGTCGGGGACCTGCTCCGGTGGCCGGGGGTTCCGCCCATGTTCGAGTTCAAGGATGCGGACGGGAACAAGTTCGAGATCGTCGAGGGAAGCGCCTGAGGCGGAGAAGCGCACGACGGTCCGGGTCTAGGCGGTACCGAACCAGGCCAGGGCCAGTGAATCCAGGGTGGGCTCGGGCGGGGCCGGGAGCTCGCTGAGGCACTCGGGCGACCGCGCCGAACTCATAAGCACGGTCTCGCAGGATGAGCCCGAGGTCGACATCGCTCACCAGCGCGCTGAAGCCGCCGTGGGCGAGGCTGCCGAGTGCATACCCGGCGAGCAGGCGTGAGCCCAGGCGGCGCGGTAGGCCGGCACGGCCCGGGCCAGCACCGCCTCACCCAGATCGGCATCGGCCAACCGCCACCCCCTGGCTCCTCGGGCTCACCCCACGATGCCACAACCCGCTCGCGCCGCCCGGTCCGGGGAGTCGCGCTGCCATAGGTAGCATGCGGACGTGGCGACGCGATTCCACGGGTGGCCGGAGCAGGCGTACGGGGTGCTGCTGGAGCTGGGCGGCGACCCGTCACGGGAGACTCGGGAGCGGGTACGGCGTGGCCGCGAGAAGCAGGTGCGGCAGCCGATGATAGATCTGCTCAACGACCTTGCGGACGTAGACCCCTGGTATGAGGACTTTTCCGTGTGGCGGTACGCCAGCACCGCGTACTGGTGGCAGAACCAGTGCGCGGTCGTGCGGGTGGCCCGCAACATCGAGATCGGGTTCTGCTTCAACCTTGACGGCCTGCGTATCCAGGGCGCCTGGTGGTATGCCGACGCCGGGCAGATCGCACTGTTTCGTGCGGCGGCCGCCGCGGACGACAGCGGGCGCGCGCTTGCGGATCTGGTGTCGTCGCTGGCCGCGGACGGGCACGAGATCCTCGGCGACGTCATGAAGCGAGTTCCGCGCGGCTACCCGGCCGACCACCCCCGGGCCGGCCTGCTCAAGCACCGCTCGCTGGTCGCCGCCCGGGAGCTTGAGTCCGAAGCAGTGCGTGACGTCGAGCCGGTATACGGTACCTGCGAGCGGCTGCGTCCGCTGCTCGGCTGGCTCGCCCAGCACGTGGTCGCCCCGCCGCCGGAGGCAGCGGCAGCCAGCCGGTGAAGCCGACCGGCGGTTCGCCGCGTGGCTGCGCGCCCGCGTCACGCCGTCGTTCGACACCAGCACCGCCAGCCCCGACGAGGTGGCCGGCCGGATCGCGGCCTGGGTCAAGCCGCTGCTACCGGGCTCGCAGCCACCCAAACGCGCCTAGTGGTGCTGGTAGAGGGCCTGGACGCGCTTCATGAACGTGCTCAGGAGCGAGGCGGGGATCGGGTCGTTGGTCCCGCCCACGTCATCGATGGTGTAGACGTTCGTGCCCGAGAGCACGAACGCGGTGCTCTGGTAATCGCTGGCCACGGGCAGCGCGGCGATGTCGGCATGCTGGATGAGCTGGAATGCCTTGTTCTTGTTGATGGTCGTGGTGGACAGCGACTGGGTGGTCAGCTCCATCTGCAGGCCGAGCTCGGTATCGGTGAAGGCCGCGCACTGCTTGTACTTCGCGAAGGCCTGGTGGTAGAACGACGTCGCCGCCTGGCTGGTCTTGAACTGCAGCACGGCCTCTTGGATCCGGTGTTCTTGTGGTTCACCACGGTGAAACCGTCCCCGAACGCCGAGGCCGGCACGAGGGCGGACTGCAGCCGCGGTCCCCCGGCCAGGCCCTCTGACTCAACCGCGTGGCGCGACGACCATAGTGGAGACCGAACCCGGCGGTCCGTAAAGCGGCGAAGCCGTGATTTAGGCCCTCGGCGCGGCGGGATACTTCCGGTCGAGATAACTGGTCGCGATGGCGGCGTCGATCCGGCCCGGGACGGGGACGACGCAGCTGGCGGCGGCCACGCTGCCGTTGGCGACGGCCTCCAGGCACCGCGCTTGCAGCGCGAAGCCGAGGTCCATCGACTCGATCGAATTGCCCAGCGGGCGCGGGCCGGCCAGGTTGAACATGTGCCCGCGGGAAATCACGTGGATGCGCCGGCCGTCCGTGAGCTCAAGCGTCATCAGGTCATCGGCGTACTCGCGCAGGCCGGCCACGGCGGCCGAGCCGGCCATCGCCTCGACGTCGATCTCGGCCGGGAAATGGCCGGCGTTGGCCACGATGACGCCGTCCCGCAGCCGCGGCAGGTCGGCGGCGGTCAGCACATCCCGGGCGCCGGTGACGGTGATGATCACATCGGCGCTGGCGATGGCCTGCTCACGCGGCGGGGCGGCGAAGCCGTCCAGATGCGCTCGCAGCCGGGCGACCGGGTCGGTATCCACCACCGTCACTCGCGCGCAGGCGCCGCGGAAGCTGGCCGCGACGCCGCGGCCGCACGCGCCGTACCCGAACACCGTGACGTTCTCCCCGTTCGTCACCCGGTTGGTGAACCGCAGGTAGGACTCGAGCGAGCTCTGGCCCACGGCGTGCTCGTTCTCGGCGAACTGCTTGATCGGGCTGTCGTTGATGACCAGGATCGGCAGCCTCAGGCGGTCGCGCAACGGCGCCAGGCGCATCCGGCCGGACGTGGTCTCCTCCGTCCCCCCGCGCAGGCCGTCGTAGGGCGCATCGAGGTACCTGGCGAACAGGTCGCCGCCGTTATCGAGGATGAGGTCCGGCCCGGCGGCGATCACCTCGTCGAGGTAGCGGCCGTGCTCCGCCCGGTCCTTGGTCGGGTTCCCGATCACCACCACGCCCTGCGCCCTCAGCGCCGCCACCGCGTCGGGCTGGGTGGTGTTCAGGTTGCCGGTCGAAACCAGCCGCGCGCCGCCATCACGCAAGGTCAACAGCAGCGCCACCGTCTTGGCTTCCAGGTGAATACCGGTCCCGATGGTCAGCCCGCGGAACGGCAGCGTGTCCTTGAACTCCGCCGAGATCGCCCGCAGCAGCCGGCAGTGCTCAGCCACCCAGTCAATGCGCGTAGGTGCCACGTGGATAAACCTACGCCCATCGTGATCTGCGGTGACGCGGCCGGGTTCAGCCAGCGCAGGACCGTCAGCAGCTCATGCTCCGGTTCTGGGGTGCGAGTAAGGCGGGTCCGTTCGGCATCATGATTTTTGACGTATCTACGGCCTGATGCCGCGCTCCGACCTGTAGGGGAACAGGCCGGACGAACCGGCTACCGGGAAAACGGAGGCACTCGTGGCGATCAGCACGGCGCCAGCTGGTATCAGGACCCATCCCGCGCCGCCCGGCGGGTTCGACCCGCGCGCCGCATCAGCGCTCGAGCTGCGGCGCTACGGCCTGCCGCAGCGGCCCGACCCCGCGGTACGGCCGGACCTGGCGGCCCGCTGGGACGCGGTGTTCTCCCGGCAGCTCCGGTACATCACGCCCGAGTTCACGCCGGTGCCGGAGCTGGTACCGGGCATCGAGCGGCAGCCCCGGCTGCGGCCGGAGGTGACGGTCACGAACCCCCCCTCGGCAGGTACTCGTTCGGGGCGAAGTCCCGTACCGTCCACTGGTTGGACAGGCTGCCGCTGAAGCAGGCCGTGCCGTGCACGCGCACCGCGCGCAGCGTATCGGGCAGGGTCGGGGTGCCGACGAGATCGAGCGCGGCGTCAACGCCGTCCGGGTACAGCTCGCGGACGGCGGGCGCGACCTGGCCGGTGTCGAGCAGGGGGTGGTCGACGCTGTGTTCCTTCGCATGTTGTCCACCGGGCCGGGGCCCGGGAGCCGGACGGCGCGCATGGTGGCCGGCGACGACATGGATCTGCCTTCTTCCCGGGGTAGGAGTCGGTCGAGCGTGCTCAACGCGTGGCCGCCGCGGCTTCATTCCCGGCTCACCCCGGTCGATTTTCACGAAGGTCCGCGCAGGCCCCGAGAGGCACGGATGTGGCCTGGTCTGTCATTGTTAGTTGAGGAATAGCAAGTACCCGCGTATCAGGTGGGGAGTTTGTCCGCCCATGATGGCTAATCTGACGCGGCGGGCGCGCCAGTGCAGGCAGGCGGTGCGCTCGGACCGCATTACAAGTGGATCGCGCTGTCCAACACGACGCTGGGCATGCTGATGGCGACGATCAACCAGTCGATCGTGCTGATCGCGCTGCCTGACGTTTTCCGCGGCATCGGGCTGAACCCGCTGAGCCCGGGGAATACCAGCTACCTGCTGTGGATGTTCATGGGGTTCCTGGTGGTCTCCGCGGTGCTGGTGGTGTCGTTCGGCCGGCTGGGCGACATGTTCGGCCGGGTGCGGATGTACACGCTGGGCTTCGCGATCTTCAGCGTGGCCTCGATCTTCCTGACCGTGACCTGGATGCACGGCGCGGACGGGGCGATGTGGCTGATCATCTGGCGGGTCGTGCAGGGCATCGGCGGCGCGTTCCTGTTCGCGAACGCCGCTGCCATCGTCACCGACTCGTTCCCGGCCAACCAGCGCGGCCGGGCCCTCAGCGTGAACTCGATCGCGGCCATCGCCGGGTCGTTCATCGGCCTCATCCTCGGCGGCGTCCTCGCCCCGGTGAACTGGCACCTGATCTTCCTGGTCTCGGCGCCGATCGGGGTGTTCGGCACCGTGTGGGCGTACTTCATGCTGCACGACATCGGGATACGCAAGCACGCGCAGATGGACTGGTGGGGCAACCTGCTGTTCGCCGCCGGGCTCGTCTCGATCCTGGTCGGCATCACCTACGGCCTGCTGCCCTACGGCGGGCACCCGATGGGCTGGACCAACCCGTGGGTGCTCACCGCGCTCTTCGGCGGCCTCGCGCTGCTGATCATCTTCGTGTACGTCGAGACCAAGGTGGCCGAGCCGCTGTTCCGCATCTCGCTGTTCAGGATCCGGGCGTTCGCCGCCGGGAACGTCGCGAGCCTGATGCTGGCCATGGGCCGCGGCGGCATGCAGTTCATGCTGATCATCTGGCTGCAGGGCATCTGGCTGCCGCTGCACGGCTATGACTTCAGCCAGACCCCGCTGTGGGCCGGCATCTACCTGGTGCCGTTGACCACCGGCTTCCTGGTGGCCGCGCCGCTGTCCGGGATACTGTCCGACAAGTTCGGCGCCAAGGCGTTCACCGTGGGCGGCGCGCTGCTGACCGGAGTGAGCTTCCTGCTGCTGATCTTCGTCCCGGTGAACTTCGGCTACTGGGAGTTCGCGCTCGTGATCGCCCTCAACGGGTTCGGCTCCGGCCTGTTCTTCTCGCCGAACTGGGCGGAGATGATGAACTCGGTCCCGGCCGACCGGCGCGGGGCGGCAGGCGGCATGATCGCCACCTTCCAGAACTCCGCGTTCGTGCTGTCGATCGGCATCTTCTTCACCCTGATGGTGGCCGGCCTGTCGAGCAAACTCCCGGCGGCCATGTTCAGCGGGCTGACCGCGCAGGGTGTTCCGGCCGCCACGGCCGCGCCGATCTCGCACCTGCCCCCGATCGGCGTGCTGTTCGCCTCGTTCCTCGGCTACAACCCGATACAGCAGCTGCTCGGCCCGCTGCTGCATAATCTGCCCCCGGCGCACGCGGCCTACGTGACCGGGCGGCAGTTCTTCCCGCACCTGATCACGGCGCCGTTCCACAGCGGTCTCGGCGTGGCCTTCGGGTTCGCCATCGCGGCCAACGTGATCGCAGCCATCGCCTCGGCGCTGACCGGCCGGCGCACGCCGGTACCCGCCACGCGCCAGGAACTGGGTTACGAACTGGCCGCCGTGGCCGCGGAAGGCGCCTTCG
Source organism: uncultured Actinomycetes bacterium (assembly GCA_963822765.1). Lineage (GTDB taxonomy): Bacteria > Actinomycetota > Actinomycetes > Streptosporangiales > Streptosporangiaceae > Palsa-504. Next base: position 47,884 of record CAWGJL010000042.1, read on the forward strand.
AGCCCAGCGAACTCGTCGTCCCCCGCGGCCCGGAGAGCACCGAACCGCCCGACCAGCCCGGCTAAGGCCAGTTTGCGTTATCGTCGATCCGTGCTGCTGCAAGCCGCGGTAAACGGGCCGCTAGCTAAGGCCGACCACGGCGCCGTCCCGGTGACCTTGCCGGAGCTGGCGGCCGACGCCGCGCAGTGCGTATCGGCGGGCGCCCGGGCGTTCCATGTCCACCCCAGGGACGAGAGCGGCGCGGAATCCCTGCAGGCGCGGGTGGTGGATCAGGTCGTACTGGCCGTCCGCGAGCCGCACGGGCTGCCCGTGGGCGTCACCACTGGCGAATGGATAGAGCCCGGCCTGCAGCAACGGCTGCGTTTGATCAGCGAGTGGACACAGCCCGACTACGCCTCGGTGAACCTGTCCGAGCCAGGAGCGGTCGAGGTCATGCAGGCCCTCCTGGCGACCAGGGTCGGCATCGAGGCCGGGGTGTGGACCGTCGAGGACGCCGAGCTGCTCGTGGGCTGCGGACTGGCCGGTCGCGTGACACGCGTGCTGATCGAGCCGGTCGAGGTCAGCAAAGTCGATGCCGTGCCCTTGGTGAGCGCCATCCACGACGTCCTTGACCGGGCGGACGTGAGCGCGCCGCGACTTCAGCACGGCGACGGCGAGGCAACCTGGATCCTCATCGAGGACGCGGTACGACGCGGCATCGACACCCGCGTCGGCTTCGAAGACACCCTGCTGCTGCCCGACGGCCAGTTCGCCGCCAGTAACGCCGACCTCGTCCGGGCAGCCTATGAGCTCGGAGCCCGGCCGGACCTGACCCCAAGGAGGAGCGTCATGCCACGGCAGATCATCACGACCGCGAACGCGCCGAGTTCGCCGCTCTACAGCCAGGGAGTCAAGGCCGGACCGCACCTGCTCGTCTCGGGCATCGTGGGCATCGATCCCAGCACGGGCAGCCTGGCCGGAGACACGATCCAGGATCAGACCCGGCAGGCGCTGGAGAATTGCCAGGCCATCCTGCAGGCCGGCGGCGCCAGCCTGGACGACGTCCTCGAGGTGGGAATACTGCTCACCAACCCAGCCGACTTCGCCGGCCTGAACGAGGAATACGCGCGGTGGTTCCCGTCCCAGCCACCGACCCGCTACGTGGCCAAGCTCGGCGTCGACCTGCCCGGGCTGCTCGTCTCGATCCGGATGACGGCATTCACCAGCTGAGGCACCGCGCCGCCGCCTGCAGGAGGAAATTGCCAGGCGGCGGCTTCGTAGGCAGTAATTTTCGGCCGAACGGTCCGGAGCTTTACGCCTCGCCGGCCGGTTCGGCCCGCGCCTCGGGTATTAGTCGCCGTGGTTGCCCTGGCCGAAGCAGACCACGTTGGAATCGCTGATGGCGAGCAGTTGCTCGTCCTTGTCTCCGCTGGTGTAGTACAGCCGCGCGCTCACGCCGATCTCCGGCAGCCGCGAGCTGATGACGGCGCGGCCCTCGTCGGAGGTCAGTTCCGGAGCCGGGATCGCGTTGACGACGGTGAGGTCGCCGGGCAGGTTGCGCGAGCCGAAGTCGACCTGGAAGTCCGGCGGGATAATCATCGACGCCGTCCCGACGGGCGAGCTGTTGTTGCTGAACCCCAGGAACCAGCTGACGGTGACCAGGTTGGGCCGCGGGGCCTGATTGGTGACGCTTACGACCGTGGCCGACCGGACCGGGACGCCGGTCTGGGACCTCATGAAGGTCACAAGATAGCGGGGGGTACCAGGTAGCGCGGCCTTCACCTCTTCGAGCTCTCCCAGCTCGATGTGCCGGCGCAGCTGCGCCAGGGCCCGCGGGTCAGCCGGGACCTTCGCGGACGCCTCGTCCAGTGCTTTGCTCATGTTTCTCACTCCGATCATCGAGATGCCGTCCGGGCGCGGGATCCATGTTTGACGCCGCCGCCAGGCGGCAACCATTCCCCCGTGAATTCACCCGGTCATTTGATAAGACGGAGTACACATAAGCCGTCCTGATACAGAATTAGTCTGCGGCCATCAATTTTGCTTTTGGCGTGGAGATTATGTGTAATTTGCATGGAGATTGTTAATTCAGGCACATGTAAGGGAATTTGAAATCCCCCAGGGAAGGGTCGAGGATCACATAAGGCCAGGTCACGGACATGATCGAGGTTGGCCAAAAGTTCCCTGGATCAGGTGCAAAAGCTTTGCTCGCCGCGCGGCCCACGATGATGCGCATCCAGCTTATCGATGCAGCGCTATGGCATTTTCAGGCAGCGGTAATTGCCGCCGGCGTCGCACTGCCCAAGCATCCGGTGCTTGGGCTGCGCAACTAGATCCGGTGGCGGTGACCCACACCGACCCGCGCGGCGGAACCCGCACCGTCCGGCATGCCGCACGGGCCGCGGTCGAGCTGACCCTGCGCCGCCGGGATCAGCGTGAGCTCACCCTGACCGGCGGCCGCGGCGCCTACGAGTTCGGCACCAGCCACGGTATGCGCGGGACCGTGCCGCAACCGCTGTGCGAGGGTTGACCCGGAAGATGGATGCCCAGGAGGCTTCCGCGATGCCACTGGGGACGGTAGGCGGGCAGGTAAACGAAATAAATAACCGATGCCGCGAATAGGCGCTCATCGGTCCTGATAATGCCGCGGGGAAGTACACCTCAGGTCCGGCCGGGATCGCGGCTTCCATCATCAGGAAATGCGCCGCCTCGGAGTCTTGACGGCGCCAAAGATCTATAGGAGGCTAGCTGGCTAAGTGGCCATGCGATCCGGCCCGGGGGGATGATGTGACTGATAGCGGGCTGCACCAATGGTGCGACCTTCACGGCGACGTCCAGGCAGGGCCTGACCTCCGATCAGACACGACATGGGGTTGGGTTCACAGGACAGACGGGAGCTGGCATACGCTGGGCGGAACGCCCGTAGAGCTGACCGTGGTGGTCTCGCGGCCACCTCGCGGCACGCAGACAGCGACCGGTAGCCACCCTCCTCCCACAAAGGCCACACCAACGCCGCCCGGCCGTATAAGACGACCCAGACTCCCGGCGGCTCCGCCACCAGAGCTGTGACCGATAGCCCGGATTACGGTTCGGCCCCGGCGCCACCTTCACTACCGCCTAATCCCGATGCCACTTTGGCGGACCTCACGAAGTCGCTTTACTCCGAGCAGCTTGAAGCGTGGCTCGAACAGTATAAGCAGCAGCTCTCCGACAAGGCGGCCGAAACGGCGCTGGCGGCCGCCCGTGCTGATGTGAGAAGGGCCGCCGACACGGCGCTTGTCCAAGCTCTGCACGCGGCCTATATATCAACTGCCCAAAACGCGATAGACCGTTCGCTTACCAGGGTAAATGTGGTTACCGCGTCGATTGGCGCTGTAACCACCATCTATACTGGGCTGCTTGCGCTCGTCTACGCGGCTAAGTCGGACTCAGGGAAGCCGCTGACCGGGACAGCCATCATTCCCGCGATATTTCTCGGCGTTGCTTTGTTGCTGGTGACTGTGTACGCGGCCATGTTTAGGAATTCCTCCTCGGAAGGAGGGCCGCTTCTTCCGTCCGGCATAGGGGACGGGCTCGTACAGAACCGGCTTGATACTTTTATGGAGTGGTGTTTTCAAACGATAGGCGCCCGGATCTGGGCTTTGCACGGAGGTATCGTGAGCCTAGGCTTCGGCGTCGTCTCTCTTGCCGATTCCATTCATTAAGCTCCCAAGCGGGATACCGCTTTCTATTCTGATCTGCGGTTTGCTGGCGGTAATTCTCGTGGCAATCATTACGGCGGCAAACACCAGCGGACAGGACGAATAGTTCAGAGCCTTCCCCTGGGCGCGGCGCACGCACTGCGGCCCGTTCGGCGAAAATACTGAACACGAGCCGGTGGTTAGTGGTCCGTGCGGCGGAAGGCGGCACGGACCGAGCGAACAGGTACGCGTTACTGCAGGCCGGACAGCGGGCCAGGACCTGGGTGGCGGACTTGGCGGCCAGGCGGTTATAGCCGAGCAGGGGCGGCCAGTCGTACGGGACGCCGTCCAGGACCGGGTGGCCCGGCTCAGTGAGACGGGCTGGATGCCTTCGGGGCATTCAACCCGGTCGTCGTGCGGGCTGACGGTGACGGGCAGCGCGGTCTCGACCGGGGTGTCGTGGTAGCGGGCCTTGCCCTCGATGCCGGCGAAGCTCAGGTAGCCGCCGATCATCAGCAGGCCGCCGCCGTCGCGGACGTACTGCTCAGAGAGGCCAGCCGGTTCGGGGCGGCGCTCGGGCTGGCCAGCGCGTCGGGGCGGGTGCTCGGCGTCGGAGACCCGGTGGTCGCGGCGCTGGGGTACTGGGGCAGCAACATCGCGCGGGGCGGGTTCCTGGCCGCTCGGCCACTGACCTGCCCGCTGCCGCTTCTGACTACGTGGAGCGGCTCGTGACGCCCTATTTCGCCTGCGCGGCGGAGTGGTACGAGACGATCGGGATCGGGGTGACGGGCGGGGAGCTGTACGCGGTGGCGCAGCGGTACCTGGCGGACCCGTTCTTCGGGGTGCACCTGAATCCGGGGCACTTCATCCACCTGGACGAGTGGCCGAGCTCGCCGGTGTACGCGGGGTCTTCGGTTGCTTTGCAGTCCGGGATGGCGCTGCAGCTGGACATCATCCCGGCGACGGGCACCGTGTACCACACCTCGAACATCGAGGACGGGGTGGCGCTGGCCGATGCCGCGCTGCGTGCTGAGCTGGCTTCGCGGTATCCGGGGATGTGGGAGCGGGTGTGCGCGCGGCGTTCGTTCATGGCGGAGGTGCTGGGGATTGCGCTGAAGCCCGAGGTGCTGCCGCTGTCGAACCTGGCGGGGTACCTGCCGCCGTTCTGGCTGTCACCGCAGCTGGCCATGCGGCGGAAGTGAGTTAGGACGTCTGCTTGACGCCGGCGACCCAGTCCCGCCAGGCCACCGGGCTAAAAACAAGGGCCTGGCCAACCGGGCCGGCCCAATTCGGAGCAAGATCGCATTCCTGAATTGCTATCTCGACGCAGCTCCCCCGTTACACCGACTGGTCTTACGCCACTTCAAGACCTGGTCGAGGCCTGATGCCAAGATACCCTCCCAAATGGTGACCGAATTCCGTCGGCCACTGTTCATGGTAGGCATACCGAATTCGGGGCTGTCAATAGCAATTGCAGAACTCACGCCGAAGGGGTATCGTGCGACCAGTGAGGCTAGAGTTTCGTCGCTTATCAGCCACACAGCGCCCCTAGTGCGTCGTCTGAGCAGGCCGGGGTGTGTCATCTGAGCAGGTCGTCGAAATCGCCGTTTTTGATGCCCGAGACGAACTCGTGCCATTCGTCGGGGGTGTACTCGACCACGAGGCCGCCGGGCCGCCGAGAATTTCCGATCAGGATGGAGTGCTCGTTGGCCGCCACCTGGACGCAGGCACCGCCGTCACAACTGAGGGCGGTGCGCCAGGTGAGTCTTTTGTGACCCCGCGTTCGATCCATGCCTGTATCTCCTGATGTGGATGAGTTGTAATGATGCGGGAAAACTCAGCTAAGACGTCAGAATCTGTCGCGTATTTCCTCTATCCTCTTGGCCGAATCCCGCGGATTGAGTGCTTCGTCACGCAGAGAATCGAGCGCCTCGCGATAACGCTCGAGTTCGTCCGGCCGCTCCAGGTACAGACTGGCTGACGAGGCCCTCTACAAATACCAGGTCGGGCAGCTTGGTGCCGCCGAATTCCAGGTAGTCGAAATTGCTGTCGATGGCCCCGTAAGCGCCAACTTCGTACGGATAACCTGAACCGCGGCCCTTTCCTCCCGCATGAGCGAGAGAAGCTTGTCGAGCTGCGCCTTCATCACCGCGGGGCCGCCCACCTGGCGGTGCAGCACCGCCTCGTCGAGCAGCGCACGGACTTGGGCGGCTTGGGCGTCATAGCAGCTTCTGCCGCACCATCCGGGCTTCCACCCGCTGGGCCAGGATGTCCTCGTCGATCTTCGGGGCGATGCCCTTGATGATCTCCCGGGCGTAGTCCTCGGACTGCAGCAGGGCCGGGACGAAGTACATCCCGAAGCGGTGATGGCGGTGGCTGCCTGCTCCATGCCGATGAAGGGAGCGATCTTGAGGTCGTCGTACTTGGTCCACCAGCCGGGCTGGCGCGCTTCCCGGGCCAGTTCCATCAGTTCGGCCGAGTCTCGGCATCGACGCCGTAAATCTGGCACAGGTCCCGTACATCGCGTAGCGTGGCCCGGCGAGCGCCGGTCTCCGCGCGGCTGACCTTCGTCGGCGAACAGAGGAGCTCTTTGGCAACTTCCTCCACCGTCATGCCCTTCGCGGTCCGGAACTCACGCAGCCGCATGCCCAGTTCGCGTTGGCGAATGGTCGGACTCAGATCCGCCATGCTGCGCCCCCTCTTTCGGTCACACGGATGACAGGTCTGGCCCGGGGCCAGGGGGCGCCAGCGGCGTGGCCCCGTCTCATACCAGCTATTCCTATGTGCCCGACCATTGGCATGTGCCGTGCTGGTCAGATTAGAGCCTCGCGCCCATGTGCGTCAACTTATCGCTGAACGTGCGACATGCGAGTTGGCCACGCCGTGAGCTGGGCTGAGTTAGTTCACGGGGTCTCGCCACCTTGCTAACAGAGTGATCCGAGAGGCAGAAGTTGATGATGATGCTGGAATTAAGTTGCAATGGCACGGGAAGTTTGTCTGAAGCCCATGGAAGTTTGGTTTGGAATGTGCCAAACTGGACATGCCAAAGGATGACGGCAAAGGGGGCTCACATGACCGGATCCACACTCCTGATCTTCCTGCTCGGCGGGCTGATCGGCTTGCTCATGGGTGGCGCACTGTGCGTGCGTTACCTGAGGCACGACATCGTGGCCGACATCTGCCCGCGGCTGCGGCGGCTGCAGATGCAGCTCGACAACCTCGAGTCGGCGATCAACCTCGTGCTGGTCACCCGGTACGCGGAACTCGGCAGCCAGCCGCTGCGAGAGCCCGCGTACCGGCTTCCCAGCCAGGACCGCAAGGCGTCATGATCTCACCGCCTGAGTCAACCTTGGTTGGCAGCTTCCGGCTGCGGGTAGCGGGCGTCCAGGACGGTGGTGACGCGGCCGGTGGCGAGGTCGTAGACGTGGCCGGAGACGCTCACCTTGGGCGAGAGCTGGGGCGAGGCGAGCAGGAGCTCGACGTCGGCCTGGACCGTGACGTGCGGGTCGGCGACGGCGGAGGCCGCCAGCGCGGCCTCGGGCAGGCCGGTGGCCTCGGCGGCCCGCTGCCGGAAGCCGGGGTCGGCCAGGAAGCCGGTGCCGCACTGGGTGTGGTGGACGACCGCGACCTCGAACAGGGTGCCGGACGCGTCCTGGCCGCCGGACAGCTCACCGGCCAGGAACGCGAGGTAAGCCAGGTCGTCGATGACGGCCGGGGTGACGCGGCCGCCCGCGTTGCGGATGACGGGCGCGTCGCCGAGCCGCAGGCCCAGGGCTAGCGCGGGGTCGATCCGGTGGTCCAGGCAGGTGACGACGAGGACCTGCGCGGCGGGCAGGCCGAGGGGCGCGGGCGTGTAGGTCCGGGCGAACTGCTCGTTGTGCTGAGCAGCGGGGTCATCCTGGTCATGGCGTTCCTCCCGTGATTTAGTGGACGCTGTACACATTAACCCGGATTAGTGGATGCTGTCCACTTTGTTATCCTGGCGCGGTGACGGACGGGCAGCCGGGGAGATACCAGTGACGGAGATACCGGCGGCGGAGGGTACGCAGGCGGAGCGGCGGCGACGGCCGCGCGGCGTCGTGCGGGACGGGCTGGTCGCCGCCGGGCTGGAGCTGGCCCGGACCGGCGGGCCGGACGCGGTCGTGCTCCGGGAGGCGACCCGGATGGTGGGCGTGGTGCCCAACGCCGCCTACCGGCATTTCGCCGACCGGGACGAGCTGCTGGCCGCGGTGTGTTCGGCGGCCATGCGGGAACTGGCCCGCCGGATGACGGCCGGGGTGGCCCTCGTGCCCGGCGCGTACGGCGATCCCGTGGCGGCGCGCCAGCGGCTGGGCGCCGTCGGTACGGCGTACCTGGAGTTCGCGCGGGAGGAACCGGGGCTGTTCGCCACCGCGTTCGCGGTCCCGCAGCAGCACGGCTACGGCGCCGCGCCGGGTGGCGCGGCCGGCGCGTCGGGTGGCGCCGGCGGCGCCGGGGCGGACCGCATGCCGCTGGATCACCTGCGCGCGGCGCTGGATGAGCTGGTGGACGCGGGGGTGCTGTCCCGGGGGCGGCGCGAGGGGCTGGAGTACCCGGTCTGGTCCACGGTGCACGGGCTGGCCGTGCTGGCCGGGGCCGGGCCGCTGCGCGGCGTGCCCGACGGTACCCGCGACCAGCTCGAGCGGCTCACGCTGGCCTTTATTGAGCAGAGCCTGGACTGACGGCTGCCGGCGGTCACATTCGGGTTCCGGCGGGAGTCATAGCACTGATTCCTGACCGGACACGAGAGAGGGCGCGATGCGAGTCTTCGTCGTGGGGGCGACCGGTGCGGTCGGCACCCGGCTTGTTCCCCAGCTCATCGAGCACGGGCACGAGGTAACCGGCACGCACCGGTCACCGGGCAACGCCGGCCGGGTCCGGGCGCTGGGCGCCGAGCCCGTCGCGCTGGACCTGCTCGACGCGGGCGCGGTCCGCCGGGCCGTGCTCGACGCCAAGCCCGACGCGATCGTCCACCAGGCGACCGCGCTGGCCGGGGTGCGTTTCGGCCGCAGCCTGGACCGCAGTTTCGGGCCGACCAACCGGCTGCGGACCGAGGGCACCGACGCCCTGCTGGCCGCCGCGCGGGAGGCGGGCGTGCGGCGGTTCGTGGCCCAGAGCTTCGCCAGCTACCGGTACGCGCGGGAGGGCGGGCCGGTCAAGACCGAGAACGACCGGCTCGACCCGGACCCGCCGGCCATGGCCCGCGAGACCAACGCCGCCATGCGCCACCTGGACGAGGCGGTCACCAGCGCGGGCGGGATCGCGCTGCGCTACGGCGGCTTCTACGGCGCCGGCAACGACGGGCTGGTCCCGCCCGTGCGCAAGCGGCAGTTCCCGGTCATCGGGGCGGGCGGCGGGATCTCCTCGTTCATCCACCTGGACGACGCCGCCGCCGCGACCGTGCTGGCCCTGGACCACGGCGGCGCCGGGCTGTACAACATCACCGACGACGAGCCCGCGCCGATGTCGGAGTGGCTGCCCGCGCTGGCGGCCGCGCTCGGCGCCAAGCCGCCCCGGCACGTCCCGCTGTGGCTGGCCCGGCTGATCGCGGGCCAGGGCGTGGTGATGATGGCCGACGGCTCCCGTGGCGCCTCGAACGCGAAGGCCAAGCGCGAACTCGGCTGGACGCTGCGCTATCCGAGCTGGCGGCAGGGCTTCCCCGCCGCCTACGGGCCAGCCGGCCGCAGACCGCGTAGCCCGCCATGTCGACCTGGCCGGTGATCACGTCGCACGTGCCCACGGCCCAGATCTGCAGCGCGTTGACCCACTCGTAGCCGGGTTCGGCCGTGGTCAGGGCGACGGTCTCGCGGAGATCCCCGACGGGCAGTCCGTCCGGGAAGCTGGCCGCGCCGTCGGCGAACATGGCGATCTTCTTGCCGTCGTCGGTGGTGATCTCGGCGTGGATGTGCAGCCCGACGTGGCCGTCCGGGCGGACCTGGATGTGGTCGAGGCCCTTGACCGTGCCGCTGAGCCGCGGACCTGATACCCGGCCCTCGAGGGCGGAGTCGTACCGGGCTCCGGACGGCGGGATGGCCTCGGCGCCGGACACCACCGCGTCGAAGGGCGGCGCGCCGTAGGAGGTCACCGCGGCGATCCGCAGGCCGTCATACTCGTAGATCAACTCACCGGGCATCTGCTCTGCCATGGCTGGCCCTCTCAGTAGAGCTCGAGGTCGCCGGTGACGGGGTCGATGAGGTCGTCGTAGTCGGGGCCGACGGCCAGGCAGGTCCGGGTGGGGACGCCGCCGAACTCGGTCAGGCCGCGGTCGGTGACCAGGTGCACGACCAGCCCGGCGTCGAGCGCCTTCTGGTAGACCGCGATGAGCTCCTCCTCGGAGCTCACCTTGACCGTGACCTTACGGAAACTGCTCTCCAGCCAGGCTCGCTCGGCGGGTGACAGGGCCACGTGATCCACGTTTCCGTTCGGCCAAATGGTTTGAAGGACCCGGTCCGCCAGCCAGGCCGTCGCGGCGTGCGCGCCCTGAGCGATCTCCTTGCCCCGCCTCATCCGCAGGTCGCGCCGGATGACGATGACCTGCTTGGTCGGGCGGCGTTCCGCCTCGGCGGGCGGCATCTCGGTCATGGCCCGAGAATATGCCGCGAGGGAAACACTGGGGCCGGTGAGGTGCCCGGTGCAAAGCGGGATAAATGGCAGGAAATCCTCCGGCCGGAATTCGCGGTTCGGCGGTGCTCCCGGTGCCCTGGCCTCCAGGATAGGGATACACCCTGGCAGAACTGGCTAGATGCGGGAAGGCCGACGGCGTCGGCGTTTGCGGTCCAGTCGCGTTGAACCCGCGGCCAGCGGGCCACGTCTACTGGGTGTGGGGAGGCGGGTGATGGTCGTGGGCAGACATCGCCGGTACCAGACGCGCGGTCTGCCGCTCCGGGTGGCCGGGGCGATGCTGCTTGCCGTCTCGGCGGGCATCCACCTGGACCTGTACCTGACCGGGTACCGGTCGATCCCGACCATCGGCTGGCTGTTCATGCTGCAGTTCGTCGGGGGCCTGACCCTGGCCATCGCGGTGCTGGTGACGCACAGCCGGCTGGCGGTGGCCGCGAGCGCGGCGTTCGCACTGTCCACGCTCAGCGCGTACCTGCTGGCGGTGTGGATCGGGTTGTTCGGGTTCAAGGAGGTGCGGACGCGGGCGGGGATCGCCGCCGGGCTCATCGAGGTGGCCGCGTTCGCGACGCTGGCCCTGGCCGCGGCCGCCGCGGGTCCGGCGCGGGATACCGACGACGGGATCAGCTCGGCGGCGCGCCGGGTAGAGCGCGTCCACGCGGCGTTCTCGGTGGTGATCGGCGGGGTGGGGGCGGTCTCGGTGCTGGCGCTGGCGCTGCTCGGCGTGGCGGTGGCCGACGCGGCGGGCGGTCCGCCGGCTTCGGCCGGGAGCGGCACGCACGTGACGTTGAAGACGGTGACGATCGGCGGGGTCAAGGTGCTCACCGACGCTCACGGGCTCACGCTGTACTCGTTCGCGCCCGATACCTCGACGGCGTCCAAGTGCACGGGGTCGTGCGCCGCGTACTGGCCGCCGGTCCTGGGGAGTCCCCAGCCCGGGCCGGGGGTGACGGGCACGCTGGGGACGATATCCCGGGGCGGCCGCTCGGTACAGGCGACGTACGACGGGCATCCGCTGTACACCTACATCGGCGACAACGGACCCGGGCAGGCCACCGGCAACAACCTCGACCTCAACGGCGGGCAGTGGTACGAGGTCCGGGTATCCGGCTGAGAGACCTCGCGAGCCCTGCGGGCATTGACCGGGCGGCCCGCGTACCGTGAGGTCATGGCTGAGTTCGTTCGTGCTGACCTGCAGGCTCGGCGCCCGTGAGCCGTCGGACTGGCGCGCAGGCGGCGCTCGCGGTCGGTGCCCTGGGGGTGGTCTTCGGGGACATCGGGACGAGCCCGCTGTATACCGTGCAGACGCTGTTCAACCCGGGCGATCCGCACCCGGTCAAGGTGTCGCGCGACAGCATCTTCGGGGTCGTCTCGCTGATCTTCTGGTCGGTGACGATCATCGTCACCATCACGTACGTCCTGCTCGTGATGCGGGCCGATAACGACGGCGAGGGCGGGATCATGGCGCTGATCGCCTTGATCCGCCGGCGGGCGCTGCCCGGCGGGCGCCGGGCGAAGATGGTGCTGTCGGCGCTCGGGATCTTCGGGGCCTCGCTGTTCTTCGGCGACAGCATGATCACGCCCGCCATCTCGGTGCTCTCCGCGGTCGAGGGCGTCAAGGTCGCCGCACCGTCAGTGTCCAGCCTGGTCATCCCCATCACGGTGGCGATCATCGTGGTCCTGTTCCTGGCTCAGCGGCTGGGCACGGGCGCGGTGGGGCGGATATTCGGGCCGGTCATGTGCCTCTGGTTCACCGTGCTCGGCGTGCTCGGCGTGCGCGGCATCGCCGCCCACCCGGTGATCCTGCAGGCGCTGTCGCCCAGCTACGCGATCGGCTTCCTGGCCGGCCACTTCGGCACCGCCTTCTTCGCCCTGACCGCTGTCGTCCTGGCCGTCACCGGGGCCGAGGCGCTGTACGCGGACATGGGGCACTTCGGGCGCCCGCCGATCAGGGCCGCCTGGCTGCTGGTCGTCTTCCCCGCGTGCATCCTGAACTACCTGGGCCAGGGCGCTCTGATCATGGGCCACGCGGGCAGCATCAGCAACCCGTTCTTCTTGCTGGCCCCGGGGTGGGCCAGGCTCCCGATGGTGTTCCTCGCCACCGTCGCGACCGTCATCGCCTCCCAGGCGGTCATCAGCGGCGCCTTCTCGGTCGCGCACCAGGCCGCGCGGCTCGGTTACCTCCCGCGGCTGCGCATCCAGTACACCTCGGAAGAGATCATGGGCCAGATCTACGTCCCGTGGATCAACTGGCTGCTGCTGGTATCCGTGCTGACCCTGGTGCTCGCGTTCCGGAGCTCGGCCGCGCTGGCCTACGCCTACGGCACCGCCGTCACCGGCACGATCACGATCACGACCCTGCTGTTCTTCTACTACGCCCGGCACCAGTGGCGCTGGCCGTTGTGGGTCGTGCTGGCGGGCGGGGGCGTTCTGCTGGTCATCGACCTGCTCTTCTTCGCCGCCAACCTGACCAAGCTGACCCACGGGGCGTGGTTCCCGCTGCTGATCGGCCTCGCCGCGTTCACCGTCTTCACCACCTGGCAGCGCGGCCGGGAACTCGTCACGCAGGAGCGGATCCGCGAGGAGGGGCCGCTCCCCGCGTTCATCGACCAGCTGCACGCCATGAAGCCACCGCTGCACCGGGTGCCGGGCACCGCCATCTTCCTCAACCGCGGCAAGGCCACCGCTCCGCTGGCGATGCGGGCCAACGTCGGGCACAACGAGATCCTGCACAAGCACGTCGTGATCCTGTCGATCGAGACGGCGCCCGCGCCCCACGTACCCGCCGAGGAGCGGCTGCAGATCGACGACCTCGGCTACAAAGACGACCAGATCAGCTACGTGGCCGCGCGGTTCGGCTACATGGACAAGACGAACGTCCCCGGCCTCCTGCCGCTGATCCGCGCGGCCCCGCCGCCGCTGAAAACCGGCTCGACGAGGACAACCTGTCGTACTTCGTGTCGCGCATCGAGCTCGTGCCGGGTCAGACGCCGGGCATGAGCCGGTGGCGCAAGCGGCTGTTCATCGCGACCTCGCGGATCACCGCCGACGCCGCCGAGTACTTCCAGCTGCCCCGCGAACGCACCGTCATCATGGGCTCACGCATCGAGCTCTAGCGTCGCTGGGTGCTGCCCGTCCTGTGCCGGCTGCCGAGTCGTAGCCTCGACGGCATGAATCTCGATGAGCTTCCCCGGATGGAGTTCGCGTTCCCCGGGGCGCTGCGGGACCGGTTGGTGGCCGCGATCTTGTCTGGCGCGAAGACCGCGACTACCGGGTTGGTGCTGGATTACGAGCGGGCAGACGAGCCACTGCCGGAGGCCGGCCAGCTGCTGGCGGTGGTTGACTCTGCGGATCGGCGCGTGGCAGCGATCGAAGTGACGCAGGTGCGCGTGATCCGGCTCGCCGACGTGGATTTGCAGCATGCCCTGGACGAGGGCGAGGGTGATGAGTCCGTGGCCGAGTGGCGAGCCGGGCACGAGGAGTTCTGGCACAGCGCCGAGGTGCGCGCCGAGCTGGGCGATCCCCATTTCACGGTGAACGACGACACGCTGGTGCTAGCCCAGCGCTTCCGGCTTGTCCATAACGATGGACCCGTACGGACCACCTGATCGAAGGTAGCTATCCAGTCTGAGTAATGCTGGCCCGGGCGTGGGACGGGTTGGGTTGTTCAGCCGGCTGGATGGCCGGGGCGTTCTACGCCCGGCGGCCGGTCCGCCGCCGGCATGCGCCAGGCGAGCCCCGGCTCTCCGGGAGCAGCTAGCCCAGATCAGCGCCTGAACCTGCGCGGGCCTGCCTCCGGCCCCGGTCAACGCCAAATACACAACGTCAGGACGCCGTTACCCTCGGAGACGCCGGAAGTGCGATCGAATTCACTCGACTGTCGTATCACGCCGATCACATCGAACCGCGCCAGCCGCTACCAGCACGCAACCGCCCGGCAAACCGCGCCGCTACTTTCGCGAGGCACACTGAGGCTATAAAGCGGTTGAAGCAGAAAAGAATGTTACCGCGCTTCAGCCCCCGGTTGGTCTTCGTGCTCAAGTGCTCGGCTATACGCGAGCTTTGGTGCGATAGACACCTTCCGGCGCGAGTTTCACAGCCGCCACCTATCAGAATGGCGCTGCTCCGGGGTTCTCTACGTTTCCCTTGGGTCGCGATAACCCGAAACTATGCCCGCGGCACAGGCCGCCAACTATTCAGGGGAAACGAATCATGAACAGGACCATAACCACGATCACGGCTGGCGCGGGTATCGCGCTCGCTGGCCTTCTACTCCCAGCACTCGGCGCTACGGCTAGTACGCAGCACGCCGCGCCCGAGCCAATCCCCGCGCACGTCACCAGCTCTTCCGCTATCCACAAAGCGCCCGCCCAGCAGTACTCTTGGGCCACCGGCTTCGATAACGGTTCTGCCGGGCCGAGCTGGATGCAGGAAAATTTCCTTATCAAGAGCCAGAGCCTGAAGGACCGGACCGGCTCTATTGAGGATAACCACTCCATAACGGAGACCTACGTCCGGGACGCGGCCGGTAACGCCTTTGAATTCGGTGTCAGCTCCGACGCGACAAACGCCACGACGCGGCCGACGCTCTTCACGACTGCTTGGACGGCCGGGAACTTCGACGGCTATGAAGCCGGCTTCCGGTCATCAAGCTCGGTTAAGCCCGGCTCGTTCAACCCGCCAACAGGTACGAGCCCTGAGTTCGGCTACTCGATCACCGGCGGTAAGGTCTGGTTCACTTACGGCGGAAAGCGTTTCGGCTATATCCCCGAGTCATACTGGCGGGGTGGCTTTCGCGCCGTCACCGAGACGCAGACCTACGGCGAGGTCTACAACAACTCGCCAGGCGGGTCACTTATCCCGACGATGAGCGGGCGAGTCAGTCACTACCGGACGAACACCGGCAGCCGCCTGACCAGATACACCCTCAGCTCTCCGTACCGGATCACGCACGCTAGCGGAAGCAGCTTTACGTTCAGCAGGTAGCCGAGCGTGGCCCTAGCCGGGATCGGCTAGGGCCCGCTTTTGCTTCCGCAGTCCCACGATCCAGCGTCGGCGAGCCTTGCTGGACCCCGATGAGTCCTGGGTGTCAAGGGCGGCTTCGCGTGTCCGTTGGCCAGGCAGTTTTACCCGCGCTGGTGGTCCTGGGTGACAGCCGCCCATGATGCCGGACCGGAGGCATATCACAATCCGGCGGCAGAGTGGTGGGGGACCTTTGCACCTTCCGCGGTCCTCTCAGCTGGCGTCGCAGGTCCGCGATCTCTGGCCAGCCATGGCAGGCCAGATCAGGACCAGGATAGGTACCAGCGTGACCGGTAGTCTGGCGACCGTGGACAGCCAACCAGGAGCGGTAATGGTGATCGGTGCCACCGGCCAGCAGGGTGGCGCGGTGGTTCGCGGGCTGCTGAAATCCGGCTAGACGGTCGGAGAGGGTGCCAGTGATCGTCAGCGGGACGCTGGCCAGGGTAGCGCTCATGCCGTGGAGCGGCGTGCCAGGTCCAGGGCCCATGACCGCGATGCGTCCTGCATCCTGCCTGTCAGTATCTCCGGTGAGACGGCCTGGGTGACGCCACGCTCACGGCAGAACGTCAAAGTCGGCACACGCTGAAGGGACGATCGGAACATGAGTGTCACCTTGATCAACATCTTTGAAGTGCCAGCAGGCGACGTAGACGAATTCATCGCTGCCTGGGAGAAGACCCGCGACTACCTGAAGACGTTTCCCGCGCATATCGAAACAGCACTGCACCAGTCTCTGCATGACGCACAGTTCCGCTTCGTGAACATCGCGCACTGGACATCAGAGGATGAATTCAATGCCGCAGTCGGCAGCCAGGGATTCCGAGAGGCGGCATCTGATCTGCGCTGGCCGTTCCATCCCGCGCTTTATCACGTGGCCAGCACAGGCTGAGGCGCTCCCGGCGTGGCGTCTGCCCGTATACCTGCGATCCGTCTGAGGACGCTTTTGCCGGACCATGCTCCTGCCTGTCGCCCACGACAGGCGCCGATCCCTGGCGGCTGGACGCCGGACCCAGAGCCGTCCACGGCTGTCCTGACAGTGACGTCTGCCCTGCTCGCCCGGCTTTTGAGTCCGCCCGTGTCCGTGATGGTCCAGGGTCGTTGTTAGCAAATTCGTTAGCACGGTCGATCCGTGCCACGGCTCCGACGGCTTCCCATCCTGGCCGCGCCGCACCGGGTCGGCCCTGTTGGGCCGAATGCCCGGAGCGTACGCGGCTGACGATGCTGCCCAGACGGCGAAGCTTGGCTCTGCTTGTTGAAGGACTACAAGCATTCGGATCGGAGAACGCTGGCCTTGAGCAGTTCGCGGAGCTCACCGGGTTCGACGTTGTGACCGGTCTGCCGACGGAGTTCCTTGCGTATCTGGTCAACAACCGTGTCGCTCATGATGACAGCGCCGAGTGAGTTCGCGGACGTGGCGGCCTTCACCTGCCACAGCTCATCAATAAGTTGTCCCGCGGCACTCCGGGTGAGGATGTAGAGGGCGGCTGGGCGCCGTTGATGGTGAGGATGGCCAGGAGGGCAACCCTGCGGGGTTGCCCTTTTTGGTGTGCGACGTCACCGTGATCACGTCCGGATAGGCAGCGGACTCCGCCTTTCTCTTGGCCGAGGGAGCGGGAGGGCCGCGCGGGGTGCGCGGAGGCACCAGTGGTCACGGTAGGCGTTATTGCGGGTGTGGTCGAGCAGCGGCTGGCGGCGGGGTTGTTGCGCTGCCCGGTTTGCTCGGGCCGGCTGGCGGGGTGGGGGCATGCCCGGGAGCGGGTGATCCGCGGGGCGGGCGGGGTCGGCTGGCGGCTGCGCCCGCGGCGGTCGCGGTGCGGGGGCTGCGGGGTGACGCATGTGCTGTTGCCGGTGAGCTGCCTGCTGCGGCGGGCGGACGGGGCGGCGGTCATCTGGGCGGGGCTGGCGGCCAGCGCGGCTGGTGCGGGCCACCGGAAGATCGCGGCCATGCTGGGGCTCCCGGTGTCGACGGTGCGCAGCTGGCTGGCCCGGTTCGCCTCGCGGGCCGGGCTGGTCCGGGGCGTGTTCACGAGGTGGCTGTGCGCGCTGGACGCCGATCCGCCGCCGCTGCCGCCCGCGGGGTCAGCAGCCGCCGATGCAGTAGCCGCGGTCACGGCGGCGGCTGAGGCGGCGGGGCGCCGCTGGGCCGCGCTGGCGGGCAGCCTGTCGCCGGACGTGCTGGCCAGCTCGGTGAGCGGGGGGCTGCTGCTGTCGCCGTCGTGGGCACCGGAGCGGGTCAACACCAGCCGGGGCTAGGCGGCGGCCCCGGGGGCCGGTAGGGTTGCGGGGAGCAAGATCACCCCATTTCTGCCGTGTCCTGGAGGTTTGGCGATGACCGCTGCTGGTGATGAGGAGGCCCGCCGTGCGGAGCGGGCCGTGCTGTCGCGTTGTTCCGGTACACGCTGATCCGGGAGGCAGCCGATCCCGGGCTGAGTACCCGCCAGCGGGGCCGGATGGTCCGTGAGCTGGCTGCCTGCGAGCATGCCGGGCCGTTCGGCGAGCTGGCCCGGGCGTCGCGAGCCAGCCTGGACCGGTGGATCCGTGCCTGGCGGGCTGGCGGGTTCGACGCGCTGGCCCCGCTGTCCCGCCAGGTCACCCTGCGGACCCTGCCGAGGTGCTCGGCCTGGCGGCCGCGCTGAAGCGGGAGAACCCGGCCCGCACCGCCGCGCAGGTCGCCCGGGTCCTGCGCGCCAGCGGCGGATGGTCGCCGTCGGAGCGGACCCTGCAGCGCCACTTCGCGCGCCTGGAACTGGACACCCGGCCAGACGGCAGCGCGCCGCCCGCGTTCGGCCGGTTCGAGGCGGCCCGTCCAACGAGATGTGGACCGGAGACGCATTGCACGGGCCTGTTATCGCAGGCCGCAAGACGTATCTTTTCGCTTTCGTGGACGACCACTCATGGCTGATCACCGGGCACCGCTTCGGCCACGCCGAGGACACTGTCCGCCTCGCTGCCGCGCTGCGGCCAGCCTGGCCAGCCGCGGCGTTCCCGAACGCATCTATGTTGATAACGGGTCCGCGTTCGTGGACGCGTGGCTGCTGCGCGGCTGCGCCGTGCTCGGCATCAAGCTCACCCACAGCACCCGCGCCGCCCCCAGGGACGAGGGAAGATCGAGCGGCTGTTCCGCACCGTCCGCGAGCAGTTCCTGGTCGAGACACCGGCGATCCCGCCGAGCGCGGGCGGCGGCACGTGACCAGCATCGCCGAGCTGAACCGGCTGTTCACCGCCTGGGCCGAAACCGTCTACCACCGCCGGGTCGACCGAAACCGGGCAGGCCCCGCTGACACGGTGGGCCCAGGGCTGGGCCGGGGCCGCCCCGCCGCTGCCCGGCCCCGGCCAGCTGCACGAGGCGTTCTTGTGGAGCGAGCACCGGACCGTCCGCAAGACCGCCACAGTCTCGCTGCACGGCAACACCTACCAGGTCGACCCCTCACTGACCGGCCGGAAAGTCGAGCTGGTCTTCGACCCCTTCGACCTGGCCAGCATCCAGGTGCGCTGGAAAGGCAACCCCGCCGGGCAGGCGATCCCGCACGTCATCGGCCGCCACTCCCACCCCAAAGCCCGTCCCGAGCAGCCCGCCCCGCGCCCGCGCCGCTGGCATCGACTACATCGGGCTGGTCGACGCCGCCGACGACGCCGAGCTCGCTGGCGACGCCATCAGCTTCGCCGGCCTCAGCGACCCGCCCCCCAGCCCTGCCGGCCCGGATCAGCTCCCCGGCCAGATGACCATCGACGAGGCACTGGCCCAGGAGGAGGAACTGTGAGCATCGAGAAACTCCAGGCCGACTACGGCTTCACCAAAATGCCATTCCGCCGCGACCTGGCCCGGGCATGCTGCACCGCCACGCCGCCCACGCCGAGGCAGCCGCCCGGATCAGCTGGTGCATCAGCGAGCACGCCCTCGGCGTGATCACCGGGGAAGTCGGCGCCGGCAAGACCGTAGCCCTGCGCGCCGCCCTGGCCAGCCTCGACGCCTCCCGCCACACCCTCATCTACCTGGGCAACCCCTCCGTCGGCGTCCGCGGCATCAACCACGCCATCGTCGCCGCGCTCGGCGGCGTCCCCAAAACCCACCACGCCACCCTCACCCCCCAGGCCATGGACCTGCTCGCCCGCGAGCACGCCGAACGCGGCCGCATCCCGTCCTGGCCATCGACGAGGCCCACATGCTCGAACCCGGCCAGCTTGAAGCCATCCGCATGCTCACCAACCACGACCTCGACTCCGCCAGCCCCCTGGCCTGCCTGCTGATCGGCCAGCCCACCCTGCGCCGCCGGATCAAGCTCGGCATCCTCGCCGCCCTCGACCAGCGCATCGCCGTCCGCTACACCATGCCCGGCATGACCCCCCAGGAGACCACCAGCTACATCAGCCACCACCTCACCCTCGCCGGACGATCCGACCTGCTGTTCAGCGACGACGCCACCACCTTGATCCACGACACCAGCCGCGGCCTGCCCAGAGCCGTCAGCAACCTCGCCATCCAGGCCCTCATCGCCGCCTACGCCACCCGCAAGGCCATCGTCGACGAATCCAGCGCCCGCACCGCCGCCACCGAGGTCACGTCAGACCGACCACCAAGCCGCCACCACGAACACCAAGGCCCCGCCGAACCCAGCGTGCGGGGCCTTTTCCGCACCCACGTCCTCACCGCCACTGACGCCGCCATCATCACGCTGAATGTCCGCGCACATAAGTCGGCGCTTGAATGCTTCCTTGGACAGGTAGAACAAGACATCGGCTTTCTGCGCGGGACCGCCATCGCCGAGGATGTCGACTTCCAGGGCGATGTCGAGAACCACCGGCAATACCGCCGTAAGGTGCCAGACTTGCAACACCTGGCCGTTGGTCAAGATCATCCACTCGACGCCTTCATTGACCGCGTACATCTCGACCTGGCGCAGATGCCGAGGGCTGAGTTTCGTGGTACAGCGCTTGACCTCGATGAACGCAACCAACTGCTTGGCGATCCGCACGCCGTAATCGGCGAACTCGCCGTGGATCTGATACTCGGTGGTCAGATCCTCGTACTTGTCATATCCGAGCGCCTCACACAAGAAGTCCGTCACGAGCAGCCTCGTATCGCCCTCATTGGCGTCCCGGGGCGATCAGGTCAGCCAGCGGCTTGGTAAAGCGCCGCAGACGCGATCACGCGCCTCCGCTTCCCACTTAGCATCTGTCGGCCTGTAGGCTTCTTCGGCGGGACGACCAGCGGCGCCGCTTTCGACCGAACTTCCACAATGCCGGGGTTTGCAATTGTATGCGTCAACGCGCCCGCGTCGTCGGTCACCTTTTCGACCTGCCCTTCGCCCTTGCAGGCTTCGCTAAGTTAGTCATCCCCGCGGTGCTGGCGCTGGCCCGTTCGTCCCGAAGCCAAGTCGCCGTTTCGAGCGCCAGCGCCGCATTAGGTTTGACCTGGGAGTGATCATCCGCTGGTGTCCGCTGGTGTCCGCTGGTGTCCACTGCTGGCACTGACGATTGTTACTCACTTGGTTACTCGGCTCCGGGCAGGCTTCAGCTTGGCCATCTGGATGCAAACTACCTGCGCGTCCTGCCCGAGGCTCAACGCCTGAGCTTGGCACGTGTGTGGACGGCAGCCGAGGATCGCCGTAGCGGGTATGGGTTGCTGTACTCCGCTGCTGTACGGGATGACTCGTGCCAGCAAGAACGCCGTCAAGTCTGGGTTGACATCGGACTATCAGCTTGGGAACTGGACTGTCAGGCCTCGCTGACCGGCAAGTTGCAGGTCAGCCACCATCTGCGGTTGTCCGTGAGTGACCGTCAGACGCCGGTCCTGACTCCCCTATCGGGCACGTAACGGGCACATCGACTTGCAAACTACCCTGTTGGGCTCCGTTAGCGACATGCACCGCAGGGTACGTGCATCCCGTGATCTGGGCGGTGCTTGTACTGATAATCGGGCTGATGGTGGGTTGGCCGTCGGCGGATGGTATGCCTCGCACCTATACCTCGCGGCACCTCCCCTAACCCAGCTACGGCGGGTGATGCGCTGGACGACAGTGGGTTCGGTCGGTATCGGCGTCGCAATTCTCGTCGCGGGGCTCGTTGTGTCCGCACTAACCGGGTATTGGCTTATTCTCCTTCCCACCTGGTCGTTTGGCCTGCTGCATATCAACTTTGCCGTCCGGGCCTGGCTCCGCTGGGCACGGAGGTCAGGCACTTCGCCGTGACCGTCAGCTTAGAAGGTCGTTTCACGCAGCGGGTCAAGCTGCCGCTTTCCTGATCAGGGCCGGTTTGCTCGGCGTCTGACTACAGCTCCATGTCTCCGGTTTCCGCTCCGTTCTGGCACGCGGTTGGCACGCTCTGGTAGGTCGGTCCTCAATCGAGCGGTTCACATGGCAGCCACACTTTCGGTTCCCATCCTGTTCCGGTGCCACTGTAGGGGTTTTCTTGGAGGCAGAGCCGCGTGAACATGTATTTACCGTGCGCCTGTGTGCTGTCCACTTCTAGTCTGAGTTCGTTGCAGCGTTTTGCCATGCTGAGCCTATGTATCCACTGCGAGTGCACACGGCTATGGGGCGGGCAGTTGTTCCAGGATTCGCGGGGGTTGGATCAGGCAAGAGAATTGCCGGATAATACTTTTGGGCGCAGCCGCGATATTCTCCTGTATGCATAGGAGCATAGTGCAGTAGGGCGGTAAGTCTGTCTATATTACGTTGATAGTAGGTTCCGGAGAGATGGAAGTACCATCCATGGTGATCTGGATGTACTGGTATAAGCCGCCTTCCAAACCAAAGATTTCAGTCATATAATATGCTGTAGCTTTATCGAAGTCGGCTGAAGTAATATTCTCGGGAAGCCCATCTACTTCCCAGGGCAGTATGTATTCCATACATCTTGCCTTTCAAGGCGCAGGTTCATAAATTGCAACTCTTGCTAACTGCCGATTCCCGTAGACTAATCAGCTTAACGTTAGCATTTAGATACAGAGAGTAGTATAAGTGTTGGTCGGAAGGTTCGTCGCGCGCCGATCGGGCCAGCCCGGACATCAGTTCTCGTCGAAGAAGTCCTCGTCCACGCGGTTGATCACGTACGTCTGCTGGTCCAGGACGGCTCCAGAGGCCGCCCCGGCGATCCGGAGAATTGTGCGATTTGTTTGCTTGGACTCTAGTGTTGATGCCTCGGACGGCCAAGATCATCCCGCTCGGTGCCGGACGCCAGGTCGGGGTGGCTGACCTGGCGGTCCAGCTCCACAACCTGCTTCAGCTCGGCGACCGCCCGGCCGAGCTCCCCTTGAGCACGGTGAATCATCGCCACGTTATAGCGGGTCACCGCCTCCCCGGCCCGGTCCCCCACCTCCCGCAGGATCGGCAGCACCTGACCGTAGTGCTCCAGCGCCCGCTGCGGCTCGCCCGGACCGCGGTACACGGCGCCGGTGTTGCTCAGCGCGGCGGCCTGGGCGTGCGGCGCTCAGGAAACCCGGATGGTGCTGCCGATCTTGCGGAAAATCTGTTGGAATGGCCGCGGGTTGTCACTGCTGAGCGTGATCGTGCACGCGTGACTGCTTTTCGTCAAGACTATGTACTGGGTGTCGGTGAGTGACAGGCCAGACGTTGAAGTGAGCGTGAACTCACTCCTTATCCCGACGTTCCCGTCGACGGTGGCGTCCCTGAGCGTCAGGACGTGCGCATCGATCTGTGCATACTGGTCCCGCGCGGCCGCTTTCAGGGCTGGCAGCGAACTCGCATCCGGTGCCACCGGTGTAGGCGAACAAACCGCGTTGGCGTTGGTAGCGAATTCGTGTGGAGACCGGACAGCCGATGCGAGATCCGCCGCGAAAAGGGCGTGTCGCTGGCTGAGCTCATTCAGCGCGCTCTTCATGACGCTGTTGTTCACGCCCTTAAGGCGAAAGCGGCTGATGGCCTGGTCAACGTTGACCTTGGACAGGTCGACGGCGGCCCATCCGTCGGGAACCGCGAACCACACCCCCTGAGCGGCGCTGCCTACCCACCTATACCCAGGCCGGCGGCGACTCAGGCCGGGATGCCATTGGCCAGGCGGATGGATGGCGAGGCTGACGCCTTCACCGGCGCGGCTGACGTACTCGCCGATGATGAAGCGGTCGGCGATGAAGCGGTCGGCGCCTGCGACTTGGCTGCCGAGCCGCCGCAACTGCTGAGTGCGATCGCCACGGCGATGATCGCCGTGCCTGCCTGGATCGAACCGCGTACCCGCGTTATGGCAGCTCCAGCCTCGTGTGAGCCAGGCATTCGCCACCCTTTAGAGGTGGCCCAGATCCGTCCTTGGTGTCCCCACGTGCCACCTCCGCTCACCCAAGCACAAGACAGGGTATACGGATGGCCGGTATCCCAAAGGCAATTCAACCCATTATGCTCACCGATGCGCAGCTGGTAGCAGCCGGGGGCGCTGACAGCGGCGTGCCAGTCCGCTACCACGACGTGGTGTCTGGGCGGAACTGCTTATCGGAATCGAACCGGTGGCCTACGTATTACGAGGAGGATGAGAGCCGGTCCACGCGCGTCCAGACAGCCACATCGATCCTGCTGGCGCGGCTCATCGTTCCGCGGTTGTCCGGTCCGTCCATCGCCGTTGTTAGCAAATCCGTTAGCACCGCCTGTCCGTGGTGAGCGCGGCACTTCCATCAACACGCCGCGCCGGGTCGGCCCTAAGGGCTGCATGCCCCAGAGCTTAGGCGGCTCAGTGATCCTGTTGCTGGCGTGGTTACGCCGCCGTCAGCCAGTGAAGGTGACAGCCAGTATGTCGAGGCCGGCGATATGGTCAAAGTGCCGGAGATTGGCTGTACCGACACGCCACCCGGCGCTAATGGCGGTCGCGGCGACGATCCGGTCGTGTGCCCCGACGTCCTGGCCCGCCGCCGCCAGCCCGGCCCAGATGCGGGCGTGCGCGCGAGCGGCGAGAAGTTCGAAGGGCAGCGGAGGGAACGCGGTCAGAACTGCCTCGACGAAGGCCTCCCGGCGGGCCCGGTGCTCGGGGGTGGCGCGGTGCACGCCGCGCAGCAGTTCAGAGGCGGTGATGGCGGCGATCCCGACTTCTTCGTCCGGCCCGAGCTGCTCTTCCAGGCGCCTGCTCACCACGGCCATGGCCCTTCCCGGCGGCAGGCGCCGGACGGCGCGCTCGAGGTCGATGAAGACGGTGGTGTCTAGGAGCGTGCCCACGGGTCTTCCGGAGCCGGCCCGACATCGGCGAGTACCGCTTCCATATCCTCGGCGAAATCCGGATCCGGTATGGCCGCGCCGGCCAGCAGTCCCAGCGCCTCGCGCAGCGGCCGTCCGCGGCGCGCGGCCATCGGCCGCAGCAGCGGTGTCGTCTGGATGCATGATGACGAAGGCCGGGCGTTCGTGGTTCACTACGACAACTCGCTCGTGCCGGGCGACCGCTTCGCGGGCATGCCGGGGAATCCGCACTTCCTCGGCCCTGATCGTCGTCACCACTCCATAATACCACGCAGCCGTACAGAACCGTACGATTCTGTACGGCTGCGCTCTTTTGCTGTTCCGGGCCTTCATGATGCGCTTCGGAGCGAATACCAGGTCCGTCGCGTAAGCGTACGAGACCATACCTCCGCTCCCAGTGCTGAGGCACACATCCCCCGCTATGGCGATCTGGCCGTGGCAAGGATGCGGGGTGGTCGCGTTCGGTGGTCACCATCTCAGTGGGCCGCGCCAGGACGCGAACGGGAAACCAATACGCCGTCCGTGGAACGGGTCACTCGTTCCACGGCCGAGGTCCGTGATCCAGCGGACACGTCAAATTTCTGCACTGAGCTGCAGATATGTGGAGCCGCCTATCGGAATCGAACCGATGACCTACGCATTACGAGTGCGTCGCTCTAACCGACTGAGCTAAGGCGGCGGGTCGCCCGGCGGGGCGACCCGAAGAGTCTATCGGAAGCTGGGGTCACGGCAGGACCGGCCAGCAGGGACGAGGGACCGTAATATCCCCAGCGTGAGGCTTCCCCAGGGTGAGGCGCGGGCCCGGTTCGGCACCGTGCCGGTGGCGCGGCTCGGGACTGCGGACGCTCAGGGGCGGCCGCACGTGGTGGTAGTGACCTTTGCGGTCGACGGGGACTGCATCTACACCGCCGTGGACCAGAAGCCGAAGTCCGGGAACTACCTGAAGCGGCTGCGGAACGTGAGCAAGAATCCGTGGGTCACCATGCTCGCTGACCAGTACTCCGACGATTGGGACACGCTGTGGTGGGTGCGCGCCGACGGCCAGGCGGTGATCCTGAGCGACCAGCGGTCGATGGCGGAGCCGCTGCGGCTGCTGGCCGAGCGGTACTGGCAGTACCGGGAGGCGCCGCCGACGGGGCCGGTGCTGGCCGTGATGGTGGAGCGATGGTCGGGGTGGGCCGCGGCACGCTGACCGGGCGGGCGCGGCGAGGGCTGCGGCGGCACTGGGGGTTCGCGGGGTTGCTGGTGCTGGCGGCGGCGCTGCGGGTGGTGGTGTTCGTGGCTTACCAGCCGGCGCTGATCTTCCCGGACAGCGTGCGGTACCTGCAGTACGCGCGCAGCACTTCGCGGCCGGGCGGTGGACGCCCGACGGGCTGCGGCAGAGCGGGTATTCGGTGCTGATCATCCCGCCCATGCTGCTGCATGACCTGAGCGGACTTCGCCTCGTGCCAGGGCCTGAACCTGCCCAGCTACGAACGGCCGCTCTGCCCGGCGCAGCCCGCCCGCGCAGCGCAACGCGGACTTCTACACCTGGGATCCGCGGTCGCCGCAGTGGACGTTCCGGCCGCCCGCCGGGATGTCACGGGACGCGGTGGCGCAGGACTTCAGCCTGCGGATCCTGCGGCACCAGCCGCTGGCCTACGCCGAGGCGGCGGCGCGGGACTTCCTGTACGGGTTCGCGCCGGTACGCGGCGCCGGGCCGGAGCGCTACTCGCCGGCATACCTGCAGTTCCGCTCCTCCATCCAGGCTGATGCTCCGGTCGCCGCGCTCGGGTACCGGGCGCCGGCCGTCCGGCACCGCCTGGCCCGCTTCCTGACCGGGTACGGGCGGTGGTTCTACGTGCCGGGGCCGGTGTTCGCGGGCGGGCTGGTACTGGCCCTGGCGGGCCTGACCGCCGGCGCGCCGCGGGACGCGCCAGGCCAGCGCGGCGCTGCTGTTCACCGCGAGCGCGGTGCTGGTCCTCATTCCG
This sequence comes from uncultured Actinomycetes bacterium, assembly GCA_963822765.1. Classification (GTDB taxonomy): domain Bacteria; phylum Actinomycetota; class Actinomycetes; order Streptosporangiales; family Streptosporangiaceae; genus Palsa-504. The sequence continues at coordinate 74,344 of CAWGJL010000042.1, forward strand.
CCGGCGCTGTTCGCCACCTTTGACTGGCGGTACCAGCTGCCGCAGCTGACCCTGATCCCGGTCGCGGCGGTGCTCGGCGGCCAGGCTGATTACCCGCCCTCGGCGCGCCAGCGGCGGTACAGCTCGATGAACTCGTCCTGCATGCTGCGGAGTCAGGTCTCCGGGCTCCAGGCGCCCGGTGAGCCGGATGGTCTCGCGCATCTGGGCCAGGTACTCGGTGCAGTGCGGGCAGCCGGCCAGATGGGCCTCGAACCGGCGCCGGGCCCGGCGGGACAGCGTGCCTTCCAGGTAGCCGGTGACCAGCTCGACGGCCTGCTGGCAGACGAGATCACGCCGCAGGCAGGAGTCTCATCGCACCTCCCGGAACTCATCCTCGAACAACTGCCGGAGCCGGCTCCGGCCCCGGTGCAGCAGGACCCGCTGGTTGCCCTCGCTGATGGCCAGCACCGCGCAGACCTCATCGCTGGTCAGCTCCTCGACGTCGCGCAGCAGGACCACCTCGCGCTGGCGGTCAGGTAGTTCGTCCATCAGGACCCGGAGCCGGCCGGCCAGCTTGCCCGCCTCCAGGCGGCTCTCGGCGGCCTCGACCCAGTGCTCGGGCGGATCGGCCCAGCCGCCGGAGGCGTCGAACCGGGCCGGATCGACGGCGGGCTCCGGGTCAGCGACCGGGACACTGCGGTGCTCCCTGGTGCCGGTCGTCCGGGCCTGGTTGACCAGGATGGAGAACAGCCAGGTCTTCAGCGACGAGCGGCCCTCGAAGGCGTCCAGGCCGCGCAGCACGGCCAGCCAGGTGTCCTGGACGACCTCCTCGGCCACCGCGCGGCTCGGCACGAAGCGCCGCCGCGAGCTGCAGCATCTGCTCTTGATAACGCTGCACCAGGCCGACGAAGGCCTGTTCGTCGCCGGACCGCAGGCGGATCAGCAGTTCGCCGTCGGCTGCCATCATCGCGGAGCCTAGGCGAGACGGGCGAAGCCCGCGGCCCGGCCCGCGCGAGGGCCGCCGGCCTGCTATCCGGGTTCCTGCTTCGCTCAGGAGGCCACGATCCCCTCGCCGCCCGCCGCGCCGGGCACGGTGACGGCCCCGATCTCGGTCAGGGAGCCGCCCGCTCCCCACGCGCGAACTCGTCGACGATCCCGGGCCCGCCGGTCTGGACGTACAGGAACCGGCCGCCTGCCGCCGCGGACGCGTCCACGGTCCCGGGATCGGTGGCTGGCCCCGCCGAGCAAGCTCAGCTGGCCGCCCGGCCGAGGAGGTGAAGCCGCTCTCCGTGGCGCTGCCCGCGTTGGAGGCGAACAGGAACGACCCGGCCGGGGCCACCCAGCAGGTGGCCGCGCGCCGGTGGGCACCGCGTCGATCAGGCTGAGCGTGCCGCGGGGCGCGAGGGCGAAGGTGGCCAGGGCGTTCGTCCCGGCCTCGGCGATGACCAGGTGCCCGTAGCGGTCGAAGCTGATCGCGAACGGGACCGTGCCGGGCTCGGCGTTCACCACCGGCGCGGCGGACAGGTAGCCGTCCGAACCGGACGCCGAACACGTCGATGTCATTCCCGTTGGCCTTGGTGGTGACGATGAGCTGGCTGCCGTCCGGGGTGAAGGCGACCTGCCCCGGGGTGTTGGTGAACTGCGGGCTGGCCGTGGGGTCCAGGCCGAGCGCGCGGCCCGAGCCGGGGACCGGGACCAGCCGGCCGCGCGAGGACCCGGTAGCCCTGCAGCCGGCCGCCGCCCAGCGCGTTCAGCACGTAGACCAGGTCGCCGCGGACGGCCACGCTGACCGGGAACGACCCGCCGGAGCTCAGCACCTGGCGCAGCGCGAGCCGGTCGCCGTGCACGCGCGAAGACCGAGATGGTGTCGCTGCCGGCGTTGACCGCGTAGAGCAGGGCGTGCCGCTGGTCGTAGCTGAGCGAGCCCTGCGAGGCCAGGTGGTCGACGACCGATCCGGCCAGGACTCCGCCGAGCCCGCCGGTGGCGTAGGTGCCGGCCGGGCTGAGCGTGCCGTCCGATGCGCGGTGGTAGGCCACGACCTGGTTGCCTGACGGTGTTGTCGGTCTGCACGAACACGGCGTGGCTGGCCCGGCCGGCGCCGAAGGCCGGGGCAGCCGTGCTGGCCAGGGCCGGGGTAGCGAAGGGCAGGGCAACGGCGGTGGCCAAGCCTGCCGCCGCGACCGCGATGGCCGATCCGAGACGAATCGGGACTCTCACTGGGGAAACTCCTCGCCGTAGGGGTTTGCGGGCTATGCGCCCCTTTAGTCCCGCGAAAGGCCCGCGCGTTACACGGCTAGTGCTGGCATACGGTCCCGCTGCGCGGGACGGCCAGGTCGATCAGGTAGTCGTTGACGATGGTGTCGATGCAGGGGCTGCCCTCGCCGTAGGCGGTGTGACCGTCGCCGTTCCAGCCGAGCAGCACGCCGGAGGCCAGGTCACCGGCCATGGCCTGGGCCCAGCGGTAGGGCGTGGCCGGGTCGCGCAGCGTGCCGACGACCAGGATGGGCGGCGCGCCCGCGGCCTTGATCTGCGGCTGCGGGTAGGAAGGGACGGGCCAGTAGGCGCAGGTCAGGCTGCCCCAGACGATGGCCGCGCCGAACATCGGGGCGGCTTTCTCCGCCGCCGAAGCCGCGGACTGCCAGGTCGCCAGGGAGCGCGGCCAGGGTTTGTCCACGCAGTCGATGGCGGTGACCGCGTTGGCCAGCGTGCTGTAGGTCCCGTTGGGGTTGCGCCCGTAGAGCTGGTTGGCCAGTTCCACCAGCCCGGTGCCGTCGCCGGTGAACGCGCTGCCCAGCGCGGTCTTCAAGAGAGGCCAGCTCGACCGGCTGTACAGGGCGTCGGCCACGCCGTAGAGCAGCATCGCGCCGTCGGCGACCTGCCCGTCGTCCAGCCGGCTGGCCAGGGGGGCGGAGTTGGCCCGGGTGATCAGCGCCTCGACCTTGGCCTCCGCGCCGGCTACCGAGCCTCCCGCCGGGTTCGCGAGCGGGCAGCCCGGCGCGGTCAGGCACCACGCCGCGAACGACCCGAACGCCCCCTGGAACCCCTGAGCCTGCGCGATCGTCGCGTCCAGCGCGGACGTGGCCGGGTCGACGGAACCGTCCAGGACCAGCGCCCGCACGCGGTGCGGGAACAATTGCGCGTACCACGCACCAAGGTACGTTCCGTATGACTTTCCCAAGTAAGTGAGCCGGGATTCGCCGAGTGCGGCCCGCAGCACATCCATGTCCCGTGCCGCGTCGGGCGTGCCGACGTAGGGCAGCAGGGCGGCGGAGTTGCGTTCGCACTGGGCCGCGAACTGCTTGCTGGCGGCGACCACGCGGGCCAGCTGGGCCGGGTCGGAGGGTTCGTCGTCGGTGCCGAAGAAGGTATCGAGCTGCGGGCCGTTCTCGCAGTTCAGCGCGGGCTGGCTGGCGCCGACGCCGCGCGGGTCGAAGCCCACGATGTCGAACCGGGCCAGCACCGCGGCGGGGAACTCCTGGCGGGCGCCCAGCGCGTACTGCACCCCGGACCCGCCGGGGCCGCCCGGGTTGATGACCAGCGTGCCGACCCGGTGCGCCGGGTCGGCGGCGGGCAGCTTGACCACCGGCAGGGTGAACCGCGGGCCGTCCGGCCTGGCGTAGTCGAACGGCACGACGAACTGGGCGCACTCGAAGCCGGTGTCGCAGGGCTGCCAGTTCAGGTGCTGCGCGTAGTAGGCGGCCAGCGTGCTCGGCTCCGCGGAGCGGGCGGGTGCGGGCGCGGGTGCGCCCGAGCACGCGGTGACCGCGAGGACGACTCGGGTCAGCATCTGGTGGGGCTGCCACGGGCGTGCTGGTGTACGCGGTGCGTGCGGTTCGGAGTGCGGTGGGTCGCGGCGGCCGCCCAGATCGCCCGGCGCACGGTCAGGCGTCCCGGCCCTTGACGTGCATCTCCTCGTAGGCCTTCCGTGATCCGCACACGCTGGCCTTGGGGCAGGCGCGGGCCTGGCCGTCCGCGGACAGCTTGACCACCACGGTGTCCGACGGCACGTTGTGGCCGACGACCGTGCCCGGGCCTTCGGGGGTGGTGACGGTGCTGCCGACCGGCGGGGCGTCCTTGCGGAAGTCCTGGTACAACGGGTGTTCGTACTTCAGGCAGCACATCAGCCGGCCGCAGGCCCCGGCGATGCGCAGCGGGTTGACCGGCAGGTCCTGGTCCTTGGCCATCCGGACCGAGACCGGCTCGAAGTCCTTCAGGAACGTGGCGCAGCACAGGTCGCGCCCGCACGGGCCGATCCCGCCCTGCAGCCGGGCCTCGTCGCGCGGGCCGATCTGGCGCAGCTCGACCCTGGCCTTCAGCCGCCCGCCCAGGTCGCGGACCAGCGCGCGGAAGTCGACCCGGTGCGGCGCGCTGAAGTAGACGATGAACACGTTCTCCGGCCCGATGTAGTCCACCGCGGTGATCTTCATCGGCAGCTGGTGCTCGCGGATCAGCCGGCGCGAGGCCAGCCGTCCCTCGGCCCGGCGGCGGCGGTTCTCCTCGTCCCGGGCCAGGTCATCGTCGGTGGCCAGGCCCGCGCAGACCGGCAGCCCGCCGATCTCCTCGCTCACCCACTGCGGGGCCCACACGCACTCGGCCACCTCCGGCCCGGAGTCGGTGGGCACGAGCACCTTGTCCCCGATGCCCGGGTTGTGCGCCCCCGGATCCAGGTAGTACAGCCGTCCGTAGCGCTCGAAGCTGACCGCCATCATCATGCCCACAGGGCCAGACTACGTTGCCCGGCGTCGGTCGCCGGACTTACCAGGCGATGACCAGCGTTGCGCTGCCCGGGAGAGGAGAGTAGGGCTGCGCTATCGGCAGCGGATGAAGGGGCGGGGCGGGCTAGATGGCCACGATGAGCAGGATCAGCAGGGCCAGGACGACGCCGATGGCGGTGACGGCGGCCATTTTCGGATTGCGGATCCGGGTGGCCAGGGCGCTCATGTGCGGGCGGGCGTCCGTGGCGGTCCAGTTGTCCGCGGGATGAACCTGGTGGTGGGTCTGGTGCGGCTGGTGGTGGACGGGCGGCATGTGACCGCCGCCGCCAACGTGTCCCCCGCCGGTGTGTCCGTGCATGCGTGCCCCCTGTGCTCGTGGCTCGGTGACGCGCGGCTGCGGTAACTCGTAATTACGCAACTTGCGCCTAGCAGTCAGGGTCACACAGGCCGGTGAGCGCGTCAAACCCGGCGTGCGGCGAGAGCTCAGCCCTGCGACGAGGGAGAGGGTCATGTCCTCGACGGCCAGCAGCGGGGCTACGTTCAGCGACAAGCGCTCGCGGCATCCCATGATGGCCTGCAGGCGGCGCAGGGTGGCCTCCGGGGTCGAGGAGGAAGCGACCGAGCGCAGGTCGGCCGGCCGGTCGCCGTTGGCCAGCTCGACGTCGGCGCCGACCTGGAGCATGAGCACGTCGCGGTAGAAGACGGCCAGGTCGAGCAGGGCCTGGTCGAGCATGTCGCGCTTGACCCGGGTGGCGCGGGACTTCTGCCGGTCCTCCAGGTCCTTCATGGCGCCGGCCATGCCGCGCATGGCCTTGGCCACGCCCTTGCCGGTCGACCCCTCGCCGAACGCCCGGCGCAGCGCCTCCCGTTCCGGCTCGTCGAGTTCCTCGGTGACCGCCTTGGCCTCGTCCTCCGCGGTCCGCACCAGCGAGGCGGCCGCGGACAGCGCGGGGCCCAGCGACACCGCCGCCAGCGGCACGCGCAGCACGTCGGCCCGGCGGGCGGCGGCCGAAGGGTCCAGGGCCAGGCGCCGGGCGCGGCCCACGTGTCCCTGCGCCGCGCGGGCCGCGGCCAGCGCGGCAGCGGGCTCGATTCCGTCCCGCGTCATCAGTACCTTAGCCACCGCGGCCGACGCCGGCACGACAAGCGTGACAACCCGGCACCGTGATCTGATCGTGGGCACCAGGTCCTCGGCCGACGGCGCGCACAGCAGCCACACGGTCCGCGGCGTGGGTTCCTCGATGGCCTTGAGCAACGCGTTGGCGGCCTGCTCGGTGCACCGGTCGGCGTCCTCGAACACCACGACCTGCCAGCGCCCGCCCGCGGGCGCGCCCGCCGCGCGCAGCACCAGGTCGCGGGTCTGCTTGACGCCGTAGGACAGGCCCTCGGGGCGGACCAGCAGCAGGTCGGCGTGGGTCCCGGCCTGGACCTGGAGGCACGACGGGCAATGGCCGCAGCCCCCGGACGGGCACAGCAGCGCGGCCGCGAAGGCGCGGGCCGCGACCGACCGGCCGGACCCGGGCGGCCCGGTGAACAGCCACGCGTGGGTCATCGCGCCGGGGTCGGGACGCTCGCCGGCCAGCACCGCGGCGGCGGCCGCGGCGGCCTTGCGCAGCTGGGCGACCACCGCGTCCTGCCCGGTCAGGTCGGCGAAGGACCGGGCGGCTCGACGCTCAGCGGGAAGCGGGCGGTGGGCTCCAGTCGGATCTCTTCCCTGATGGCGCGGGAAGTCGCCGGTGGCGGCCTCGGCCACCGAGGGCACCGGGTCGGGGAGCATGCCGCGGATCCGGTTCTGGATGTCGCGGGTGATCTCGTCGGTCGGCCGGTCCGCGTCGAGCACCAGGTAGCGCGCGGGCTCGGCCTGGGCCAGGGCCTGGAAACCGGCCCGGACGCGGAGGTGGAAGGCGGCGGGTTCGGCCTCGAGGCGGTCGGCCGAGCGGGTCCGGCGGCTCAGCCCGGCGATCGGGTCCATGTCCAGCAGGATGGTCAGGTCCGGGACGCGCCCGCCGGTGGCCCACCAGTTGAACCGGGCGATCTCCTCGACCGGCAGGTTCCGCCCCGCGCCCTGGTAGGCCAGGGAGGAGTCCACGTACCGGTCGGTGATCACGATCGCGCCGCGGTCCAGCGCGGGCGAGATGACCGAGGCCACGTGCTCGGCCCGGTCGGCCGCGTACATCAGCGCCTCGGCGTGCGGCGACATGCCGGTGTGCGCGGTGTCCAGGAGCAGCGCGCGCAGCCGCATCCCGACCTTGGTCGCGCCCGGCTCGTGCGTGGTCACCACGTCGTAGCCGAGTTCCCGCAGCCAGATCGAGATCAGCCGGGCCTGGGTGGTCTTGCCCGAGCCCTCGCCGCCCTCGAACGCGATCAGCAGCCCCGGCGGCGGGCCGGGCGGCGGCGCGTGCCCGTTCAGGTGCGCCGGGGCCGGCGTCTCGTTGCGCACCGCGGCCAGCAGGTCCTCGCGCAGCGGCACGCCCTTGCGGTCGTCCATCTGCCGGTAGGCCCGCACCCCGAGCAGGAACGCCACCACGGCGGCCAGCAGGATGACCACGTTCTGCCCGGCCGAGGCGTAGGTGACGTTGCCGATCTTGACGTTCCCGGTCCCGTTCAGCGACGCGATCAGCCCGGGTCAGGCCGAACGAGAGGATCGGCACGACGGCGATGACGGCGAACAGGATGACCTGGATGGAGGACTGGAAGAAGGCGAAGACCCGGCCGCGGGTGTCGTCGTCCACCTCGAGCCCGACGATGGTGAAGCCGGTCGAGTACGCGATCCCGGACAGCGCGCCGAGCAGCACCACGAACAGGACGACCGCGCCCAGCACCGGCACCAGGCCGATGAGCGCGAGCGGCACCGCGGCGGCCGCGATCGTGAGCCCGAACAGCCGCCGGCGGCTGAAGTCGCCGAGCACCCTGGTGCCGACGACCATGCCCAGGGCCATGCCGACGAAGATCGCGGCGAAGACCAGGCCCCAGCCGGCGCTGCCGCCGTGCAGCGTGTAGGTGATGTAGGTGTAAGCCCAGGCCGACCACCACGCCGGCCGCGGCGAACGCGCCCACCATCCCGACCACCAGGCCGCGCACCACCGGGGTCTTCCCGATGAACCGCCAGCCCTCCCAGATGGACCGCAGCGTCGAAGGAGCGGAGATCTTGCCGCTGGCGTTCCGCTTGGGTATCTCGCGGATGAAGTAGACGGTCAGCGCGGAGATGAAGTACGAGGCGGCGTTGAAGTACAGGGCCAGGTCCACGTTGCTGGGGCGTGGAACAGCGGCGTGACCCGGCTGATCCCCTCGCTGACCAGGGCCAGCACGCTGAACAGGCCGGCCGCGAGCGGCGCGGTGCCGTACGTGGTGAGCAGGCTGAGCTGGTTGGCCCGCTCCAGCTTGTCCTTGGGCACCAGGTTCGGCACGGACGCCGCGGTGGCCGGGTTCCAGAACTGGCTGGCCACGCCGGCCAGGAACTTGGCGACGTAGATCCAGGTCAGGTGGGGGAACAGGGGGATGGACAGGAACAGCAGGCCGCGGATCACGTCGCCGACGATCATCACCATCCGGCGGTCCAGCCGGTCCGCCACCGCCCCGGCCAGCGGCCCGAACAGCAGCGCGGGCAGCAGCGTGGCCAGCCACACGCCGCTGACGGCCGAGCCCTTGGCCGCCAGGCCGCCGGAGGTCAGCGAGGGGGCCAGCGCGGTGAGCGCGACGATGCTCAGCCAGTCGCCCAGGCTGGACAGGGACAGCGCGATCCACAGCCGGCGGAACGGCTTGACGGAAAGGACACCCGGCTGCCGGGCATGGTGACGCCGCGCAGCACCGCGTCCGGGCTGCCCCCGGTCGGCGCCACGCCCGTTGCCCGCGGCGCGGAAGTTCACGGCGTAAAGCGTATCGGCACTGGTGGCCGCATAACTGGTTAGTCCTTGATCGTGATTTTAGGCTCGACCCCTGGGTGCGACTAGCCTCCGGTTCGTTCGGATAAAGATCTTTTTGAAGCCGAACGGGCCGTGGTGCCCGCCTTGCCGGCCTTGCCGCCTGCGGCGGCGGGCTTCCTGGTCGTGGCGCTGGCCCGGGGAGCGCTGGCCCGGCGGCGCGGGGACGGCGGCGCGATGCGCCGGTCGGCCAGCAGCTCGGCGGCGCGCTGGACGGTGATCGAGGCCACCTCGTCGCCCTTGCGCAGCGAGGCGTTGGTCTCGCCGTCGGTCACGTACGGGCCGAACCGGCCGTCCTTGATCACCATCGGCTTGCCGGTGGCGGGGTCCTCGCCGAGCTCGCGCAGCGGCGGGGTCGCCGCGCGGGCGCCGCGGCCGCGCGGCTTGGGCTGGGCGAACATCTCCTTGGCCTCGGCCAGGGTCAGCGTGAACAGCTGATCCTCGGACTCCAGCGAGCGGCTGTCGGTGCCCTTCTTGACGTAGGGGCCGTACCGGCCGTTCTGCGCGGTGACGGGCTCGCCGTCCAGCTCGCCCAGGGTCCGGGGCAGGGTGAGCAGCCGGATCGCGTCGTCCAGGGTCACGGTGTCCAGGGCCATGGACTTGAGCAGGGACGCGGTGCGGGGCTTGTCCTTGGCGTCTTCGGGGAGCTGCTCGGTGACGTAGGGGCCGAACCGGCCCGCCTTGGCGACCAGCACGCGGCCGGTGGCGGGGTCGGTGCCGAGGGTCACGTCGGCGTTCGGCTGGCTGAAGAGCTCCTCGGCCTTCTCGACGGTCAGCTCGTCCGGGGCCAGGTCCTCGGGCACGTTGACCCGCTGCCCGTCGCGCTCCAGGTAGGGGCCGTAGCGGCCGACCCGGACCACGATGTCGGAGTCGGGCAGCGGGAACGAGCTGACGTCCCGGGCGTCGATGTCGCTGATGTCGCTGACCAGGGATTTGAGACCCTGGTCATTCCCCGCGTCGTCGTCGGCGCCGAAGTAGAACCGGCGCAGCCACGGCACCCGCTCGGTCTCACCGCGGGAGATGCAGTCCAGGGCGTCTTCCATCCGCGCGGTGAACTCGTAGTCGACCAGCTGGCCGAAGTGCCGCTCGAGCAGCGTGACCACGGCAAAGGCCAGGAACGAGGGGACCAGCGCGGTGCCCTTCTTGAACACGTAGCCGCGGTCCAGGATCGTGCCGATGATGCTGGCGTAGGTGGACGGCCGGCCGATCTCCCGGTCTTCCAGCTCCTTGACCAGCGAGGCCTCGGTGTAGCGGGCCGGCGCGCGGGTGGAGTGCTCGGCCGGGGCCAGCCGCAGCACGTCGAGCGGGTCGGCCTGGGCCAGCGGCGGCAGCCGGCGCTCCCGGTCGTCGCGGTCGGTGGCGTCGTCGGTGTCCTCGACGTAGGCCTTGAGGAACCCGTAGAAGTTGATGATCTTGCCGGTCGCGCCGAACTCGGCCCGCTCGTTCGCGGCTGAGGTGCCCGCGACCCGGACCGAGACCGACTCGCCGGTGGCGTCCTTCATCTGCGAGGCGACGGTGCGCTGCCAGATCAGCTCGTACAGCCGGCGCTCGTCGGAGCTCAACCTGTCCTTTGCGACCTGGGCCGGGGTGCGGAAGCTGTCGCCGGCCGGGCGGATGGCCTCGTGCGCCTCCTGGGCGTTCTTGACCTTGCTGGCGTAGATGCGCGGGGCATCCGGGACGTAGTTGCTGCCGTACAGCTCGGCGGCCTGCTTGCGGGCCGCGGTGATCGCGGTCTGGGACAGCGTCACCGAGTCGGTGCGCATATAGGTGATGTAGCCGTTCTCGTACAGCCGCTGCGCCACCGACATGGTGTGCTTGGCCGAGAAGCCCAGCTTGCGCGAGGCCTCCTGCTGCAGCGTGGTGGTGCGGAACGGAGCGTACGGCGAGCGCTTGTAGGGCTTGCGCTCGACGCTGGCCACGCTGAAGCTGGTCGTCTGCAGGCGCCCGGCCAGGGCCGCCGCGGCCGCGGCGTCCAGGTGCAGGACATCGGCGGTCTTCAGCTGGCCGGCCGAGGTGAAGTCGCGGCCCTGGGCCACCCGGCGGCCGTCGACGCGTGACCAGGCTGGCGGTGAAGCTGGTCGGCTCGTCCGCGTTAGGTTTGCCGTGCTCCTTCGTCGCGAACTCGGCCTCGAGGTCGGAGTAGGTGGCCGCGCGGAACGCGATCCGCTCGCGCTCCCGGTCGACGATCAGCCGGGTCGCCACCGACTGCACGCGCCCGGCGGACAGCTTGGGCATGACCTTCTTCCACAGCACCGGCGAGACCTCGTACCCGTACAGCCGGTCCAGCACGCGGCGCGCCTGGTACGCGTCGACCAAGCCCTCGTTGACCTCGCGCGGGTTGGCGATGGCGCGGGCGATCGCCTCGGGGGTGATCTCGTGGAAGACCATCCGGCTGTGCGGCACCTTCGGCTTGAGCTCCTCAAGCAGGTGCCAGGCGATGGCCTCGCCCTCGCGGTCTTCATCGGTGGCGAGCAGGAGTTCGTCGGCGTCCTTGAGCAGGCTCTTGAGCTTGGCCACCTGCTGCTTCTTGTCGCTGTGCACGACGTAGAGCGGCTGGAAGTTGTCGTCCACGTTGACGCCGAGCCGGGCCCACGGCTCGGTGCGGTACTTGGCCGGGATCTCCGCGGCGCGGTCGGGCATGTCCCGGATGTGGCCCACGCTGGACTCGACCACGTAGCCGTTCCCCAGGTACCCGGCGATGGTCCTGGCCTTGGAGGGGGACTCGACGATGACGAGCTTGGTACCCCCGTTGCTATTAACTTTTGAGGCCGTTCCCGCCTTCGCCTTCGCCGTCGCTTTCCTTGCTGGCACGCTCTTCCCGTCCTGTAATCTGCGCCGTGACCGTCTGGAGGACCCTATGGTCACGCGCCGCCCTTCAGCTGTAACCGCCGGCCCGGTTCGGTGTGTTCCCAAGGGATCACCCGTCCGGGGCGGAGATTCTGCCACCGCAGGTTGAATCACCGGTGAACTTAAGCACAATAGGACCGATGGCCGAGTATGCCTACCTCGTCGTGTACCTGCCGCGCGGAACGTCCCGAGACGCTCGCGACTCCGCCCGGCGGATCCTGGCCGACTACGCAGAATACGGGGACTGGGAACTGTCCAGGCTCCGGCTCAACGCCGACGGCAGCAGGAAGGCTACCCTCCGAAGGCGAATCATACGCCCAGTCCGCACATTCTGAACTCATCCCGCAACAGGGCGGATTCTTGAGGTTCTCCGGGTCCCGGACATGACTGTGCGCGGCTCCCGCCGGAGGGGAGCCGCGCACAGTGTTTAGCTACGGCGAGAACTATTAGATCTCGCTGTTGCGGCGACGACGGGCGACCACCAGCGCGGTGCCGCCGATGCCGACGGCGCCGACCGCGGCGAGGCCCATGCCCAGCAGGTCCGCCCCGGTGACGGGGAGCGAGCCGGGCACCGTGGTGGTGGTGCCGCCGCCCTGGTTGCCGGGCGGGGTGCCGTTACCGGGCGGGGTGCCGGGCGGGGTGCCGGGCGGGGTGCCGGGCGGGGTGCCGGGCGGGGTGCCCGGCGGGGTCCGGCGGCGTGCTGGGCGGGGTGCTCGGCGGCGTGCTGGGCGGGGTGCTCGGCGGCGGCGTGCACTGGCACGTCGGCGGCGGGGTCGGGCACGGGGTCGGCTGGCCGCCCCCGTTCGGCGGCGGGGTCACGTTCGAGAACGAGCCGCCCTGGCAGGTGGCGTTGGAGAAGCCGAGCACGCCGACCGCGATGCCGCAGACGCTCACCGGCACGCTGACCGGCGCGTTCACGGTGTTGCCGGACAGCAGGGAGACGCCGCCGGAGTTGCCGTTGCCGGAGCCGCCGCTGCCGCCGATGACGGTGTTGCTGGCCGCGCCGCCCTTGCAGCCGGAGTTGGCGAAGCCCGCCACGGCCGCCGAGACGCCGCAGACGCTCACCGGCACGCTGACCGGCGTGTTGACCGTGTTGCCGGACAGGGCCGAGATGTTACCGGAGTTGCCGTTGCCGGAGCCGCCGTTCCCGCCGCCGCTGCCGATCACGGTGTTGCTGGCCGCGCCGCCGACGCAGCCGGCGTTGGAGAAGCCGAGCAGCGCCACCGCGATGCCGCAGACGTCGGCCGGGGCGCTGACCGGCGCGTTGAGCGTGTTGCCGGACAGGGCCGAGATGTCGCCGGAGTTGCCGTTGCCGCTGCCGCCGTTCGCGCCGCCGATGACGGTGTTGCTGGCGGCCCCGCCCTTGCAGCCGGAGTTCGAGAAGCCTGCGGCGGCCCCCGAGACGCCGCACACGCTCACCGGCGCGCTCACCGGCAGGTTCACGGTGTTGCCCGAGCCGGCCGAGATGACGCCCGCGTTACCGTTGCCGCCGCCCGAGCCACCGCCGTTGCCGATCACGGTGTTGCTGGCGGCGCCGCCGGCGCAGCCGGCGTTCGCCCCGCCCAGCAGGGACACCGCAACGCCGCAGACGTCCACCGGCAAGCTCACCGGGGCGTTCACATCGTTGCCCGACAAGACGGACAGCACTCCGCTGTTGCCGTCACCGCTCGGGCCGTCGGCGAATGCCGCGCCCGCCGGCAACGCCAGCCCCGCGACGAGCACCGCAGTGCCGGCCGCGGCTGAAACCCAACGTGCCTTGTTCATATTGTTGCTCCAATTCCGGCCTTGCGGTCGCGTGCGCGACGGCTGGCTATCTTCAGTGCGGCCGCGCCGGCGAGCAAGGCTCCGATGGCGAGGGCCGCGAAGGAATCACTGCTCATGCCCGCGACGTCCGCCGCGCTGAGGGCGCTGCTCGGCATGAGCGTGCTGCCACCAGGTGTCCCCTGGCCGGCTGACGCACTGGCCAGCCCGTTCAGGGACGGCAGTTCGGCCAGGCCCGGCAGGGTGGCCAGGCCGTTCTGCCGGGCGGCAGCGGGGTTATCTGTGGTACCCGCGCCCAGGCCAGGCGCGTTGAGGGTGTCACCGAAGGTCTGCCGGAGCGCGGACGAGTCCGGCCCCGACGTCACGGCACCGGAGAACGCAGTGCTGGCTGAACTGGCTCCCCCGCTGTCGTTCTTCGCGCCACGAGAATCCGCGCCGGACGCTCCGGCGGCCGTGGCGGCCCCGGTCGCCGCGGCCGTTCTGGTCGAGGCGGTCCCGCGCGCGCCGCGGACGGCGCCGCGGGGGTTTTCGTAGGAGGCGACGGCCCCGCTGCGGCAGCCCGCCACCGCTATGCCCAGCAACGCGCTGGTGTCACTGCAGACGGCGTCCGGGATGCCCAGCGGCGCGAGCAGGCCGTTACCACCCAGCAGGGGGGTACTGGCCGAGCTCCCGCCACCGCCGGTCCCGTCACCGCCGGACCCGGCGAAGGCGATGCCGGACAGGCCGCCCCCGGCGGCCGCGGAGACGACGGCCACCAGCGCCGTCCTCGCCGTCCAGCGTGCCCATGGACGCATGGGTACTCCTTGCTGATTGATGAGAGGTTCCGGTCCGCGGGAAGCCGTCACTCAGGCTCCCTGTCGAGTACAGGGAGTCACCATAGCATCACTAAGAGTGCTCGCGGCGTGAAAGTCTCGGAATTTAAACCACGGTGTCAATGGCCCCGATTGGCGGGTTAGCGCTTGACCTCGGTTTATGCGCCGACAGCGGCGAGGAAGCGCGCCGGGACAGTCGCGGAGAGGTGCCGGAATTACCCGCTCTGCGCGGTTGTGCCAATGACACGCAAAAATGCCCATCATGTCGCGGACCTGGGCTGATGCAATGTTTCGAGGTGGCTTTCCAGACCGGGCTTTCCCCGGCTTGGGGCTTTTTGCCGCAGCAGGATGGCCCGGATTTGGTCAGATGAAAAACATGGCCCGGTCCTTGGCATGGCCAAGGACCGGGCCTGACCGCGCTAAGCGGCCGCCCGTATCGTTACGGGTTAGCCAATAAGGGTGTTGCTGAACGAACCGCCCTCGCAGCCGGCGTTGGAGAAGCCAAGCACGCCGACCGCGATGCCGCAGACGCTCACCGGGACGCTGACCGGGGCGTTCACGTTGTTGCCGGAGCCGATCGCCGCGCCGCCCGCGTTGCCGTTGTTGCTGCCGCCGGTCGCGCCCTGGATGACGGTGTTGCTGGCCGCGCCGCCCTTGCACCCGGAGTTCGCGAAGCCGCCCACGGCGGCGGAGACGCCGCACACGCTCACCGGGATGCTGACCGGGGCGTTCACGTTGTTGCCCGACAGGGCCGAGATGGCGCCGGCGTTGCCGTTGTCGCTGCCGCCGGCCGCGTCGTCGCCGATGATGGTGTTGCTGGCCGCGCCGCCCTCGCAGCCGGCGTTCGCCCCGCCCAGCAGGGCCACCGCGACACCGCAGATGTCGACCGGCGCGCTCACCGGCGCGTTCACGTTGTTGCCCGACAGCAGCGACAGCACTCCCGCGTTGCCGTTACCGCTGGGGCCGTCGGCGAACGCCGCGCTTGCCGGCAGCACGAACCCGGCGGTGAGCACCGCGGTACCGATCGCGGCTGAGATCCAGCGTGCCTTCTTCATTATGTTGCTCCTGTTCCGCCAGGCAGTCGCGTGCGACGATGGACTGCTGATCTGCGATGAGACGTATCCGTGTCCGGGGCTCGTCAGCGAACCCTTCCGCACGGAGAGTTACAATAGCATCACTAAGAGTGCTCGCGCGGCGGATGGCTCAGGGAGCGCCCGGGAAATGCCGCCGGCTCCGGTGCGCGCCAGGCCCGCGCGGGCGGCGGTCTCGGCGACGGCTAAAGCGCTAGCAGCGGTCCAGGAAGCGGTCCAGGACGCGGGTTCCGAACTGCAGGCCGTCGACCGGGACGCGTTCGTCGACACCGTGGAACATCCCGGAAAAGTCCAGGTCGGGTGCCAGCCGCAGCGGCGTGAAGCCGAAGCAGCGCACGCCCAGCCGGCTGAACGACTTGGCGTCGGTGCCCGCCGACAGGCAGTACGGGATCACCGTGGCCTCGGGGTCCTCGGCGGCCAGCGCGCTGGTCATGGCCTCGTAGAGCGCGCCGTCCGGGGTGGTCTCCAGGGCGATGTCGGTATGGATGAGCTCGCGGGTGACGCCGGGCCCGAGGATCCGGTCGAGTTCGGCGTAGAACTCATCCTCGTAGCCGGGCAGGAAGCGGCCGTCGACCTCGGCGGTCGCGGTCTGCGGGATGACGTTGACCTTATATCCGGCGTTCAGCACGGTCGGATTGACCGTGTTCCGCAGGGTTGCGCCGATGACACGCGAAACTGCACCTATTTTCCCGAGCAAGGGCCCCGGGTCGTTCGGCGAAAATTCGATGCCGAGAGCCTCGGCGGCACCTTCCAGGAAGGCCTGGACGGACGGGAGCAGGCGGACCGGCCACTCGTGACGGCCCAGCCGGCCGACCGCCTCGGCCAGTTCGGTGACCGCGTTGTCGCGGTTGATCATCGAGCCGTGCCCGGCCGTGCCGCGGGCGGTCAGCCGCATCCAGGCGATGCCCTTCTCCGCGACCTGCAGCAGATAGAGGCGCTGGCGGCCGAGGGTCAGGCTGAACCCGCCGACCTCGCCGACCGCCTCGGTGACGCCCTCGAACAGATCCTTATGCTGCTCCACGAGCCAACGCGCGCCCCAGGTGCCGCCCGCCTCCTCGTCGGCGGTGAACGCGAGGACGATGTTGCGGGCGGGCGGGCGTTGCTCGCGCTGCCGCTGGCGGACGACGGCCAGCATCATCGCGTCCATGTCCTTCATGTCGATCGCGCCGCGGCCCCACAGGCAGCCGCCGGCGAGTTCGCCGGAGAAGGGCGCGTGCTGCCAGTCGGGGGCGTTCGCCGGGACCACGTCCAGGTGGCCGTGGACGAGCAGGGCGGGTCGTTCGGGGTCCTGGCCGGCGATCCGGGCTACTACGGAGGCACGCTTGGGGTGGGATTCGAGGAGCTGGGGCTCGAGGCCGGCCTCGGCGAGAAGGGCGGCGACGTGCTCGGCGGCGGCTCGCTCGCCGGGACCGGAGTGGTCGCCGGGGTTCGAGGTGTCGATGCGGAGCAGGTCGCGGCAGATGCCGACGACCTCGTCCTGCGCGGTGGCCGGGTTCGCTGTCATCGTTTCATCGTGCCACTCGGTGCGGTGGGTGTTCGGCTGTACCCCGGGACGGGTGTCTGGGCGCGGGGCGGCTGCGGGCCTTGCGGGCTCGGCTGGGGCCCTCGCCCGGGCTGGCGGGGCCCGCGCGTGGCTTGCGTAGGGCAGATTGGGCGAGTTGAGCACTTCGCTTGAGGGCCGTCGGTTTGCTAACCTAAGCCAGCCGACGCGTACCGCGCGTCGCGCGTCCGGGTGGCGGAATAGGCAGACGCGCTAGCTTGAGGTGCTAGTGCCCGTAAAGGGCATGGGGGTTCAAGTCCCCCCTCGGACACGTTAAATCCCCATGAGCGGCCGTTCACGGGCATGCTCGGATGTCACCCGCGCTCAGCCTCCGGCCGCGGCGGGTGCTCTTTCCCTCTTCTTCTAGGCGGTCCTCCTTTCCCTGTGCTGGCGCGGGTGAGTTTCAGCGGCGGCCGTGCCGATGGTGACCGGCGGCGCGTCGTGACCGCCGGCGCGCAGGGTCCGGCTGGCCGGGTCGTAGGTGAGGACGGTGCCGTCGGCGCGCAGCTGGTCGATCAGCGCGGCCGCGCCGGCGGGGCCGGTCAGCGGGGCGGGTCCGCCGCTCGT
The DNA here is from genome assembly GCA_963822765.1 of uncultured Actinomycetes bacterium. GTDB lineage: Bacteria > Actinomycetota > Actinomycetes > Streptosporangiales > Streptosporangiaceae > Palsa-504. Next base: position 91,577 of record CAWGJL010000042.1, read on the forward strand.
GCGGCCGGGTTTCCCGGCATCACCGGCGAGCAGGATGGCGACAGCGGCCAGGTGCGGGAGGATCTGGTCCTCCCGGACATAAGTGTTCTTCGGCCGGCCCGGATCCGGGCTGGCGGAGCTGGCGTAGCCGTGGCGGCACCGGTAGGCGGGCTTCCCGTTCGACCAGCATGATTCGAGCCGGCGCCCGCACCGCCCGCAAGCGATGAGCCCGGCCAGCAGGTACCTACGGACCGCCTGCCCGGCCGGGCCGCGAGGCACGGCCGTGTCCTGTGCGGCGATGAAATCGGCCTCGCTGACCAGCGCCGCATGCGCGGGATGTTTCGAGATGACCCACCCCTCGGGCAGGCTCCACCGCTGCACCTGCCTATGCCCCAGCCCGGTATTCGCCGGATCGACCAGGACCGCCTCCGACGGCTGCCGGTTCCACACCTGCCGCCCCGTATACCGGGGATTAGCCAGGATCGCCGCGACCGTCCGCAGCGTCCACCCGGCACCGGCCCGGTGCAGGTTGCGTCCCGGGTCGGCCGCGGACGGGCACGGCACCCCGGCATCATTCAGCGCGCGGGTGATCCGCGCGGCGGAGTGCCCGGCGAGCCGCTGGACGAACATCCATGACACCACCGGCGCCGCCACCGGATCCGGCTCGAGCCGGTGCGCACGCCGTCCCCACGCGGCGTGCGCCTTGTTCGGGTGCGGCCCGGCGTCCGCGAGCCGGTACCCGTACGGCGGACGCCCGCCGAGATACCGGCCCTGCTCCAGCGTCTGCGCGGCCATCGCGGTCCGCACCCGGACCCGGGTCCGGGCGATCTCCCGCTTGGACGACAGCCCGAGCGCGAGCATGGTCTGCTCGTGGTCCTCGGCGTGCCAGTCCACCTGGCCGCCGACTTCGGGCATCCACAGCGAGACGCCGTAATGCTCGAACAAAGGGGCCATCGACGCGTACTGATTCCCGTAGAACGCCCGCTCGTACTCGCCGATCACCACCGCGTCCCAGCCCCGCTCCGGATCCGCCAGCTGCGCCACCAAAGCAGCGGCCTGCGAGCGCCGCGCCCACGGCAGCGTCCGGGACTCCCCAGTGTCGAAGAACTCCGCCACGATCACCCCGACCCCGGCAATAAGCATCATCGCCTGCTGCAGCTGCCGCGCCCGCGACGTCACCGGATCCTGCCAGTCCTCAGTCGACACCCGCCCGTAAAACGCGAACCGCAGCACTCCCCGTGCACGCTTCCCCGCACGGCCGCTGGGCTTCTCCGCCCACGACGACAGCACATCCCCACCCGCACCAGATCGGTCAAGTGAGCGGTCTGCCAGCACCACACAAGCCGTCTCCCGCTGCTGCCCAGGCGTGATCACGGACCACAGCTACCGCACCAGCCCACATGTAAACATCAGCCCGCCCAGAACACACAGGACACGAGACCACCGGCAGACAGGCTCCACACGCTCTCATTGCTGCCTGTCGGGCCGTACGGTGACACCAAGTTACTGCCATCGCCGGTTCACGGTCCAGCCGGCTGGCGAACAGTTCGGCGACGGTTGAGCTGCCGCCTTGTTCGGGCGCCCGTGCGTGTTCGGCGAGCATCGACTCCACGAAGGCCGCGACCCGCTCTTCGAGGACGGCCCGGAGCTTGTCCTTCGAGCCGTAGTGGTGGATCACCAGCGCTGGTGAGACACCCGCGGCGGAAGCGATCTGCCGGACGGTCACCTCGGCGTAACCCCGCTCGGCGAACGGCTCCATTGCTGCGATGCGGATCGCCGCTGCCGCCGTCGGATCGGCGCGTACAGTACTCAAGTTCAGATTATTGAACGCTCGTACAGCAGGTCCAGCGGATCGTGGCTGGCCGTGCAGAAGCTGACCGCCGTCAAGGGTTCCCGAAGGGAATCCAGGGGAACGTGGCAGACCCCTCTCCTGGGCCAGCAGTCCACCGGTGCCTGCTGCTGGCCGGGCAGCAGGCTCAGGTCCCGGGCTTCTCAGCGCAGGCGTGCTGGCCCGAGAGCCTGGATGAAAGCCGCGGCTACGGTGCTGGCCAGGGCAACGACCACGACCGCGCCGAGCCAGGTGAAGAAGATGGCGGTGCCCCAGATGCCGTCGGGAAGGCCCAGTCCCACCGCGAGGCCGGTCACCCACAATCCGGTTAGCGCGGTCGGGACCCAGCGGCCGGTCAGGAGTACACAGCAGGGCCCGATGATCAGCAGGCCTATGAGGATGACACCGCTTCCGAGCATGGCATCGATGGCCGCCACGATGACGGAGATTTCCAGGCCGAGGACCCAGAGTCTTCTGACCGGCCAGCCTGCCAGCAAAGATTCCTGTCCCCCTCTGGATCGGGAGGGGCCGGGTATCTGGGCACGCGCGCTTTCTGGAGCGCTGCCGTTGCCCGATACCTGCGCCGGCTTGCCCTGGATCTGGCCGCCAGGATCTAGCCTGGCTGGCCATCGGGGGCGCTGGCCTGGCTCATCGTCGCTGGAATCTGGATGGCGGCCAAGTGCCAGCCGTGCTCCGAACACGGCAGCAACGGCCAGGCCAGCCGCGATCGCGATGCGCGCCTGCTGCGGCCCGCCGTACGCCAGGCCGAGAATCGAGCCGGCGAAGACACCGTAGGCCGCGATGACCAGGATGCCGGTCACGCGCCATATGCCGCGGTCACGGTAGGCACAGGCAAGTACCGCCGCGGTGAGGCCGAGGTACCACACGCCAGCCAGGATCGTCTGGCCCGATGGCCGGCCCAGCCCGATCAACGTTGCGGGGATCAGCAGGCCGATCACCACGTTAAGGGTGTTGCTGTTCAGGGCCGTGCTCAAGGTCGCCGCGCCCCGCCCGCGAGCCGCCAGGTACACCGCGGCGACCGCGTTCGGCAGGCTCGTCACCGCCGCGAGCACCAGGCCACCGACCACGATCTCCGGTATCGCGAAGCGGGTCCCGAGCGCCGACGCAGCCCGCTCCATCGTCACGCTGGCAGCGACCACCACGACCAGCGACCCGGCGGCGATGGCCGCATCGGGCCATCGTCCCGGCGCTGGCCGGATCGCCGATTCCAGTTCTGCCTCCTCTTCGGCTACCGCGGACCGCAGCCAGGTGATCCACCGCCGGGGAAGCCGCAGACGGGCAAGACCTCGATCGGAAGCACCGAGGGCAACCCCGTACAGCGCTACGACAAGCAACCCGAGCAGGCAGCCCGCGGCGGGCGGCACAAGACCCGCCACCACCGCCAGGCACACACCCGCCACGCACATCGCGACGGTCCCGCCGAGCAGCACGACCTTGCGATGGAGCCCGATGCGCCCCGCAACCACCGCGCCCAGGCCGAGCAGAGCGGCCAGATTGAAGACATTCGACCCGAGGATGACCCCGGCCCCCAGCCGCTGCTCACCACCGGCCATCGCCGTGACGGCGGCCGTGACCTCCGGCGCGTCAGCCGCCATCGCCGCGACAATGCCCAGCACCGCCTCCGACAGGCCCAGGCGCTCGCCGACCCGCTCAAGCCGCGAGACCAGCAGCCAGCTAGTCGCCAGGCTCACCAGCGCCCCGGCCAGGAAAGCAGCTGCTGCGGGCACGACGGTCATCCGCGCGACTCCCCGCCTTGCGGGCAGGCGCGCCCCCCGGCGGCCTCAACGATGGCGGCGCCCCCCCTTGCCACAGCCAGGCGAGTTGTGGACCGCGGCAGCGGCGCTGCGCCGTCTGGCCGATCCGTCAGCGCGCGCTCCGGGCAGCCTCATCGGCGCTGAACGCCCGCCCGACCTGATCAGCCAGGCTAACGGCGACAAGACCTGCCTGCAGCCAGAGCCCGGAGCCTGGCCCAGGCTTCATCATGAACGGCCCGCAATACTGCCCGCCAGCGACAACCCGCAGCTCGACCTCCTCAGGCAGGCCCGCCTGCTCCACATCCCCTGGGCCATGCCCTGCCATCACGGTGCGGCCTGCCTCCACGCACGGCGGATGGCTGAGCAGCGATACCCCGGCGAGGAAGAGCGCGGCACGCCGCCAAGGCCAGCCCGGCGGAGCAGGAACGGCAGCCGACGGCAGCGTGCCGGTGTTCGTGGCCAGTGAAACATCAACAGGTGCGTTGGCCGTCATCGCGGCTCCTAGCGGACGAGTCTCTGGAGGTTCCATCACAGCGTCGTGCCGACCAGGCTTCCCGGCTCACCTCACATCGAGCATAACCCGGCGAGCCAACCCTATACAGAGCGGCCGTTGCCCGAACCTGGCCGACAGGCCTGGGCGGCAAGGCATCTTGGCCAGGCAGAGCGGCCCAGTACCGGCCGCGCTGGCCTCAGGCGGGAGGCCGCTGCGGTGCGCCGGTCTCGGCGGCCAGGTCACGCAAGGCCGCCACCTGGCCGCTGTCACCGATCACGATGAGGATCTCCCCGCCTGCGATCTGCGCCGTGGGCGGCGGGTTGGTGCGGAATTCCCGGCCCGGGTGGCGCATTGCCAGCACCAGGGTTCCGGTCCGGTCGTGGATCCGGGCGCTGCGCAACGTCTGCCCGGCCAGCGGTGACCCGGCCGGCACCTCCACCTCCTCCAGGCGGAACTCCAAGCTCCCGTCGTGCATGATCACGTCGAGGAACTCGGCCACATGCGGCTGGAAGGCCAGGGCGGCCATCCGGGCCCCGCCCAGATCCTGCGGGTTCACCACCCGGTCAGCCCCGGCCTGGACCAGCTTGCCCACCGCCGCCTCGCTGGCCGCCCGGGACACGATGAACAGGCCCGGGGCCATCGACCGCGCCGTCAGCGTGACGTACAGGTTGTCGGCGTCGGTGTTGAGCGCGGTGACCAGCACCCGGGCCCGGTCGATGCCCGCGGCCCGCAGCACCTCCTCGCTGGTGGCATCCCCGTGCACATACGGCCCGCTGACCGTGCCGATCCGCTCGCCGGAGGCATCCACCACCACCAGGTCCGCCCTGCCCGCCCGCCGGGCGATAGCCTGCCCGACCCGGCCCCACCCGCACAAGATCATGTGGCCGCGCATGGCCCCGATCCGCCGTTGCATCCTGCGCCTCCCGAAGGTGCCGTCCAGGTACCCCTCAACCAGGGTGTCAATGCCCACGCCAAAGGTGTAGGCGGCCGTGGCGACCCCCACGAAGATCAGCACGATCGTGAACACCTTCGCGCCGGAGCCGAACGGCCGGGCCTCACCGAAACCGACCGTGCTCACCGTGATGACCGTCTGGAACACAGCATCGAGCAGGCTCAGGCCGAAGCCCACATAACCGATCGTCCCGGCTACCATGACCAGCAGCAGCCCGGTCAGCCCGATCAGCAACCGCCGCCGCCCTTCCAGCCAGGGCGGGCCGGGCGGCCGGGACAAGGGCGATGTCGGCATGATACGCATTGTGCCCGGACGCCGCCCGGAGGAGCCAGTTCACCTGCCGGCAGCGGCTGGCCGCCAGGCGAGTGAACCACCCGGACACGGAAGCCGCAACAGCTGGAGAAGCGCAGCCGGACCGGACTCCGGCGAACAGGCGTGAGCACAGGTCTCCACATCAGGAAAGCGCCCAGGACTGCGCCGGCAACGATAAGGCCGCTGCCATCAAGCCGTCCCGCCCGTCAGCTCATGTCACCGCCCGCCAAGGGCCAAGCCAAGCGCTACGCCGGGGTGAGGCGCCGGATCGATTTAGTGCGGCTTGTTGCCGACCGGCTTGGTGGGCGGTCGCGCCCAAATCGTCCAGTTCGGGGCGTGCTGCGCCCTTGCCCGGCCACTTCTGTTCGCGGGTAGCTGCCAATCTTCCCGCTCCCCGCCGGATGCCCGTGTTCGCGGTGTCACCGTGGCGGCGCGGAGGCGGGCGACTCGCCCGGCTCGCCACCGGGCGGGTACGGCCGGGGCCAGCGCGCGGCCACCGCCTGGAACACCGACTGCGCTTCGGCGTGGGTGAAGGCAAGGTCGGCGGGCTGGCGGACTTCCCGCTCGGCGTCTGCGACGATGATGCGTGCCTGTTCTTCGATCGCCGCGCGCCGCTCGGGGTCGTCTGCGGCCACGGCAGCGCAGCTGCTGAGCAGCCGGAGCAGCGCGTGGGCGACGGTCGGCTCGCTGGCGCCGTAGCGGCGGATCAGCCCGCACATCACCGCGAGGTATTCCCCGAACCGCCGTCCGGGGACGATCACCGCCGCGCCGGCCCCGTCCCGGGCGACATGGTTTCCCAGCGGCCGCCGGGCCAGCGCGCAGAAGATCACCGACAGGTGATCGACGGCCTGGACCGCGGTATAGGGATCATTGACCGCCGGGGACAGCGCCTTGCACGCCACGTCGACGAGCTGCCGGATCCCGAACGCGGCGTCCTGCTCCAAGGTCCGCTCGAACCCGATCCGCACCCCGGCGCCCAGGACCCGCGAGAAGGCCTGCGGGTCCGGGGCAGGATCATCCGGGGCGGCACGCCAGATCCACGCCAGCGTGGTCCCGGCGACCACGTGCTCGCCGACCCGGGGCCGCAGCCGCAGGCAGACCCCGTGCCGGGCGGCATGCGGCAGCAGCACGCCGGGCCGGGCCGCCTGGACGTACCCCGAGCGCCGGGACGTAACCGGCACGGCCCAGGCCGGCACCGCGGGCGTCTCCTGGCCGCCGGCCAGCAATCCCCCCTCGATTACCGCCAGGGTGTTACGCTGCACCCCGTTCATGATCGCGTCGACCTGGATCGAGTGCACGAAGTGATCGGCGAAGAACACCAGCAGGCCCAAGCTGATAAACAACAGCACGATCGCGCCGGTGACCGCGAGCCGCGGAAACGTGGCGGTGCGGTTGCCGCCGGAGACGCCGACCGTGTACAGCCCGGCCGCGCTGTAGGCGAAGGTCGCGACGAACGCGCTGAGCACGACCTGGTTCGGCCGGTCCCGCAGAAAGCTGCGCAGCAGCCGCGGCGAGAACTGGGTGGAAGACAGCTGCAGCGCGACCACCGTCAGGCCGAGCAGCAGCGCGATGACGGTGACCATCGTCCCGGTAATCCCGAGCAGCAGGGTCCGGGCGTCATCCGGGGTCCCCTGAAATGCCAGCGGCGAGCGCGGCCCGGTGCTGACCGATGACAGCAGCGTCCCCGCGGCCAGGGCGGCCAGCACGGACAGCGTGGGCAGCACCCACAGCGACCCGCGCACATATTCTCTGAGCGCGTCACGACCCACTATGCCTACCTCCGCAATCCGGTCCCTTGCCACACGCCGGCCGACCCGGGCGGACCAGCCTCCGCAAGATACGGGCCAGCGCTTATCACAGCCTGGCACGGGCCCGGTTTCCGCTGACGGGCGCCGGCCGTGACGGTAAGGAACCGCCAGCCGGGAGAGCCCGCGCGGGCATCGACAGCACCCAACGCTCCGGTCACGCGGTCTGCCGCAGCCCGGGATCCCGCACGACCCGGACACTAGGGCTGCATGGCTCACAGCGCGACCCGACTATGAGCTACAGGATTGGGGCCTTCCTTGACAGCGGGTTCAGCACGCCCACGACCCGCGGAGCGGCTCGTACGGCATCGAGGCTGACCGCGCGCTGACCGCCGGCGCGATGCCGATGCACACCCCGCTCGACCTCAAAGCGCTGGCGATGGCCGTCGGCGGCAAGAAGACGAGGATAGCGGAGGTCGCCGCCGCCGGGCGCGCCACCGGCTACGTGGCCGGCGGTATCTCCCCGCACGGGCAGCGCAAGCGGATCCCGGTCGTGACCGGCGCGTCCGGTTGCCCGCCGTGGCGTCCTGGGCCGGTGCCCGCGGGGTGGTGCCGCTGGCCGCGGCGCTCTCGATCCCGCTGACCTCGGCGAGCGGGGCCCCGCTGCCGCGGCGGGACCTGATCCTGGTGCTCGCCGCCGCGGTGATCGTGGTCTCGCTCATCGTGCAGGGGCTCACCCTCGAACCGCTGGTCCGGCGGGCCGGGATCGCCCGGCCCGCGGACGTGCGCCATGAGCAGACCGTGGCC
>CAWGJL010000043.1:0-23857 GCA_963822765.1 uncultured Actinomycetes bacterium
CACGGTCGCGATCCATTCCGGCCGCGCCGGGTCGTCGCCCAGCGCGCGGCGCAGCTCGGCGATCCGGTTGTCCACCGGCCGGGTTCCGACCGGGAAGTCGAACCCCCACAAGACCTCGAGCAGCCGGTCCCTGGTCATCAGCTCGTCCGGATGGGTGAACAGGTAGTCCAGCAGCAGCATCGCCTTCGGCGTGAGCACCAGCTCGGCATCCCGTAGCCAGGCCCGCCGGGAAATCCGGTCCAGCCGCAGGTCACCGGCGCGCACCGTCGGCGACGCGGACAACGGCCGGCGCCCGGGCCGGGCCCGCCGCAGCACCGCGCGGAGCCGTGCGAGCAGCTCATAGGGGTCGAAGGGCTTGTTGAGGTAGTCGTCCGCGCCCTCGTCGAGGGCGATCGCGCGCTCGGCCGACTCGCCGACCTGGGTCAGCAGCACGACCGGCAGCCAGCGGCCGCCGCGCCGCAGGCGGCGCAGCACTTCCCGCCCGTCCGGCCCCGGCATCAGCACGTCGAGCACGCAGCCGTCCGGATCGAGCCGCTCCACCAGCTCGAGCGCGGCATGCCCGTCCGAGGCGACGTGCCGGTGAACCCGGCCCGGTCGAGAAAGGGCGCCAGGTTGGACGTGATCGCCTCGTCGTCGTCGGCCAGGATCACGACCGGACGCACGTCTGGTCCGCCCATAGCCTGCCCTCGTATCTGCGGCCGCGGCGACCGACCCGGTGCGCGGCGGTATCACCACGGTCCGTTCAGATGCTTACTTAGATGCCTGTTGACTCCGTCTACCCCGCGCTCGAGCCGCTGCTGCCGCGCGTGCGCAAGCCGATCCAGTACGTCGGCGGCGAGGTGGGCTCGGTCACCAAGGACTGGGACACCGCCGACGTCCGGTGGGCGCTGTGCTACCCGGACGCCTACGAGGTCGGGCTGCCCAACCAGGGCGTCCAGATCCTGTACGAGGTCCTGAACGAGCGCGAGGGCGTGCTCGCCGAGCGCACCTACACCGTGTGGCCCGACCTCGAGGCCCTGATGCGCGAGCACGGCGTGCCCCAGTTCACCGTGGACGCGCACCGGCCGGTCATCGCCTTCGACGCGCTCGGCTTCAGCTTCGCGACCGAGATGGCCTATACAAACCTCCTCACCGTGCTCGACCTGGCGGGGATCCCTCTTTTTTCTGCCGAACGGACCCTGGCTCACCCTCTGGTCATCGCCGGGGGCCACGCGGCGTTCAACCCCGAACCCGTCGCCGACTTCCTGGACGCGGTGGTGCTCGGCGACGGCGAGCAGGCGGTGCTCGCGATCACCGGCCTGATTCGCGACTGGAAGCGCGCCGGGCAGCCCGGCGGCCGGGACAGACTGCTGACCAGTCTCGCGACGGTCGCCTACGTGCCTCGCTTCTATGACGTCTCGTATTTCCCCGACGGCAGGATATCGAACGTATCGCCGAACCGTCAAGGTGTTCCGCCCACAGTTTCGAAACACACGGTGATGGACCTGGACGCGTGGCCGTATCCGCGCCAGCCCATCGTGCCGGTCGCGGAGACCGTGCACGAGCGGTACAGCGTGGAGATCTTCCGCGGCTGCACCCGCGGCTGCCGGTTCTGCCAGGCCGGGATGATCACCCGGCCGGTCCGCGAGCGATCCATCACCACGGTCGGATCGATGGTCGCGAACGGCGTCAAAGCCAGCGGGTTCGACGAGGTCGGGCTGCTGTCGCTGTCCAGCGCGGACCACAGCGAGATCAACGAGATCGCCGTTGACCTGGCCGACTGCTACGAGGGCACGAACGTCGGGCTGTCGCTCCCCTCGACCCGGGTGGACGCGTTCAACGTGACCCTGGCCAACGAGCTGAGCCGCAACGGCCGCCGTTCCTGGCTGACCTTCGCCCCCGAGGGCGGGTCCGAGCGGATGCGCAAGGTGATCAACAAGATGGTCACCGAGGAGGACCTGCTGCGCACCGTCACCACGTCGTACGCCAGCGGCTGGCGCCAGGTGAAGCTGTACTTCATGGCCGGGCTGCCGACCGAGACCGACGCCGACGTGCTGGCCATCGCGCAGCTGGCCCGCCGGGTCATCGCCGCGGGCCGGGAGGCCACCGGACGGCGCGACATCCGCTGCACGGTGTCGATCGGCGCCTTCGTGCCCAAGCCGCATACGCCGTTCCAGTGGGCCGCGCAGTGCCCGCCGGAGGTGGTGGACGCGCGGCTGCGCGCCCTCGGCGGCGCGCTGCGGGCCGATCGCGCCTACGCCAAGTCGATCGGGTTCCGGCCCACGACGGGGAGCCGGGCATCATCGAAGGGCTGCTGTCGCGTGGCGACCGCCGGGTGGGCGCCGTGATCTTGGCCGCGTGGCGGGACGGCGCGCGGTTCGACGGGTGGAGCGAGTACTTCTCGTTCGAGCGGTGGATGCGCAGCGCCGAGTCTGCGCTGGCCACCGAGCCGGTGGACGTCGCATGGTACACTACGCGCGAACGTGATTACAGTGAGGTGTTCCCCTGGGATCACCTGGACGCGGGCCTTGACCGCGACTGGCTCTGGCAGGACTGGCAGGACTCCATCGCCCCCGAGGGAGCGGCCGAGGTGGAAGATTGCCGTTGGACTCCGTGTTATGAATGCGGGGTCTGTTCCGCTATGGGTACCGAGATCCAGGTGGGTCCGACCGGGGAGCGGCTCGACGGGAGGCGCCTGCTTCCCGTAGTGAGCGGGAGGTAGCGTGGCGCAGCCGGCAGCCCAGATGCCTGCGGTGCAGCATCTGGTGGTCCGGTATGCTAAGCGCGGGAAGATGCGGTTTGCCAGCCACCGGGACGTGGCACGCGTGTTCGAGCGGGGCGTGCGCCGGGCTGGGCTGCCGATCGCTTACTCTGCCGGGTTCACGCCGCACCCGAGGATTTCTTATGCGGGCGGAGCTCAGACCGGGGTGGCGAGCGAGGCCGAGTACCTGAGTCTGGCGCTGACTTCCCGCCAGGCCGCGGCGCACGTGCGCGAGCGGCTGAACGAGACTTTGCCTGATGGGATAGATGTGATCGACGTCATCGATGATGCCGACGGGCCAGCCGGGGACCTCCTCGGTGCCCTGGAGGCGTCGCAGTGGCGAGTAGTTTTGCCGGGCGTGGAGCCAGCGGCGGCTGAGCGGGCCGTCGCCAGTTTCCTGGCCCGGAGCGAGGCGCCGGTAGAGCGCCTCACGGACAAGGGCGTCCGACGCCTGGACGCCCGCGCGGCCGTGGTCACGCTCGACGCGGGTGAACCGGCCGATCCTGGCCCGCGCGCCGTCGTGACAGATGTACAAGATTGTGCCATTCTTCGAATGGTTGTTCTGCATATGGCTCCCGCCGTACGGCCCGATGACGTGCTGACCGCGCTCCGCGAGCAGCACGGCCTCGTCCCGTCCTCGCCGCCCATAACCACCCGGCTGGCCCAGGGTTCGCTGGCCCTCCTGGCCGGGACGAGCGCGTTATGGGGGCGTTGCTGTGGTGCAGGGAAGGAAGCCATGACATGAAAAAGACAGGAAACCAGGCTCAGCGCTGCCGGTCCCGCGCGTGTACCGCGCGAGGCCAGAGCCGCCGTCAGGGCGGCTCCGCCTGCGCCTATGTTGACAATGTGCTCCCGCGCGGCGTGCGGTTGCGCCGCGGTACCCCGTCTGTCGACGGCGTGCCGCGGACTCGCGCGCCCGGGAGCCTGACTGGAGATTGCCCGAATGCTCGAGAGCGAGCTGTACGACAGAGAAAACAGTGACCATGCCGGGGGCGGCCGCGCAGCCGGAGAGCTGAGCGCACCCGCGCCGAGCGTGCCAGCGGCCGTGTTCCAGCCGCCGCCGGTGGTGTTCCAGCCGCCGGCGATAAGGCCCGAGCCCGCGCCGGCCGCCGTCCAGCCGACCGAGTCCACCCGGCCGGCCGGCCCGCCGACGTCCACCCGGCCCGCCGGGCCGCCGGCCAACGCGGCCGCGGCGCCGGCCAACGGCGACGCGGCCGATGACGGCGGCTTCGATGACGACGGCACCGGTGCCGCACGCCGCCGCAGGCGCAGGCCCAGCCGCAGCCGGACCCGGGCCGACGGCGCGGCCGACGCCGGGGACGCCCCGGCGGCCCAGGACCAGGACGCCGACGGCCCCCGCCCGGACGCCGACGCGGCCCAGGACCAGCCGGCGACGACCCCGCGGTCCCGGTCGTCACGCACCCGCACCCGGCGGCCCAGCGCGGCCCAGGACTCCGCCGCCCAGCAGGCCGCGGAAGGCTCCGGCGAGCCGGCCGGGGACAGCGGGGCGGAGGACGACGCCGACGCTGCCGACCGGCGCGATGGCGAGACGGCCGCGGGACGCCGGCGCTGGCGCAAGCGCCGTCGCGGTTCGGCCGACGGACCCGAGGTCAGCGCCGATGACCCGCCGGACACGGTGGTCCACGTCCGCGAGTCGAACGGCCCCGCCGGCGCAGCCGGCCATTCCGGCACCGCCAGCAACGACGACGTGCGCTCGGTCAAGGGTTCGACCCGGCTCGAGGCCAAGAAGCAACGGCGCCGCGAGGGCCGGGAGACCGGCCGCCGCCGGCCGCCGATCATCACCGAGTCGGAGTTCCTGGCCCGCCGCGAGTCGGTCGAGCGCACCATGGTGGTCCGCCAGCGCAAGGACCGGACGCAGATCGCGGTGCTGGAAGACGGCGTGCTGGTCGAGCACTACGTGAACCGGTCCAGCCACCAGTCCTACGTGGGCAACGTCTACCTGGGCAAGGTGCAGAACGTCCTGCCGTCCATGGAGGCCGCGTTCGTCGACGTAGGCAAGGGCCGCAACGCGGTGCTCTACGCCGGCGAGGTCAACTTCGACGTCAGCGGCCTGGAGGGCCAGCCCAAGCGGATCGAGTCCGCGCTCAAGGCCGGCCAGTCGCTGATCGCGCAGGTCACCAAGGATCCGGTCGGGCACAAGGGCGCCCGGCTGACCAGTCAGATCAGCCTGCCCGGCCGGTACCTGGTCTACGTGCCGGGTGCGTCCATGACCGGCATCAGCCGCAAGCTGCCCGACACCGAGCGCAACCGGCTCAAGCAGATCCTGAAGAAGGTCATGCCGGAGGACGGCGGCGTCATCGTCCGCACCGCGGCCGAGGGCGCGGCCGAGGAAGAGCTGTCCCGCGACGTGTCCCGGCTGGCCGCCCAGTGGGAGGCGATCGAGAAGAAGGCCAAGACGGCCAGCGCGCCCGCGCTGCTCTACAGCGAGCCCGATCTGACCATCCGCGTCATCAGGGACGTGTTCAACGAAGACTTTTCCAACCTGATCGTGTCCGGCGACGCGGGCTGGGACACGGTCGACGAGTACGTCAGGTACGTCGCCCCGCACCTGGCCGACCGGCTCACCCGCTGGCGCGACGACCGCGACGTGTTCGCCGCCTACCGCATCGACGAGCAGCTGGCCAAGGCGCTCGACCGCAAGGTGTGGCTGCCCAGCGGCGGCTCGCTGGTCATCGACAAGACCGAGGCCATGACGGTCATCGACGTGAACACCGGCAAGTTCACCGGCCAGGGCGGCAACCTGGAGGAGACCGTCACCAGGAACAACCTCGAGGCCGCCGAGGAGATCGTCCGCCAGCTCCGGCTGCGTGACGTGGGCGGCATCGTGGTCATCGACTTCATCGACATGGTGCTGGAGAGCAACCGCGAGCTGGTCCTGCGCAGGCTGCTGGAATGCCTGGCCCGGGACCGGACCAAGCACCAGGTGGCCGAGGTGACCTCGCTGGGTCTGGTCCAGATGACCCGCAAGCGGGTCGGTGCCGGGCTGCTTGAGGCCTTCTCGGTGCCCTGTGAGTGCTGCAACGGACGCGGCGTTATCGTCGCGTTCGACCCCGACGGCGACCCGCAGGCCACCCCCCACCACGTCCACCAGCGGCAACGGCGGCAACGGCGGGAACGGGTCCCGGGGCTCCGGCGCCAGCCCGGCCACCGTCGCCGCCCGCATCCGCCCGGACGCCCCCGCGGCCGACGGCCAGCAAGCCGACGGTCCGCAAGCCGACGGCCCGCAAGCCGACGGTCCGCAAGCCGACGCCCAGCACGCCGACGGCCCGCACGCCGACGGCCAGCACCGGACGCGCCAGCAAGCGGCGCCGACGCCGAGGCCCCCGACGCCCCAGCCGAGCCGGCCCGCTCCGGCAACGGCCGCCGCCGCCGTCGCCGGCCCGCCGCGACCGCAGCAACCGCAGCAACCGCGGCAACCGCCGCCAACGGCGCGACCGCCCGCGGAAGCACCGGTTGCCCCGGAAGCCCCCCCAGCGGCCCAACCGGAGCCCTCCCCGGCTCAGGACGGTGCCGCGTGACATCTGGCTACCGGGGCCGGACGGTCCGGGTTCGTGGATGCTCCGCGGTCTGGTAACCTTGGCGGTCGGGAGTTGCCCGCTGGGCGGGCCCCGATGTGCAAGCGAGCCGCCGTGGTGACCACCGGCGCGCCGGGGCACGCCAGGAAAGCGCGACGAAAGAGAGATCTCGGGTGTACGCGATTGTGCGCTGCGGCGGCAGGCAAGAAAAGGTCGCGCTGGATGACGTCGTCACCGTCGACAAGCTAGACGGCAAGGCCGGGTCGAGCATCACGCTGACCGCCCTGCTCGTCGTCGACGGGGACCGGGTCATCAGCGACCCCGCCGAGGTCGGCCGTTACCAGGTCACGGCGGACATCGTCGGTGACTCGGCGGGCCCCAAGATCAACATGATCCACTACCGGAACAAGACCGGCTACCGGCGGCGTCTAGGCCACCGGCAGCGGTACACCCAGGTACGGATCACCGGCATCGGCACCGAGGGCAAGAGCCAGAGCGCCAAGGCCCAGAGCGCAAAGACCCGAGCGCAAGACCAGAGCGCAAAGGCCTCGAGCAGCAAGGCTCAGAGCGCCAAGGCCTCGAGCGCCAAGACGCCGAGCAAGGCGAAGGCGGAGGAGGACTGAGATGGCACACAAGAAGGGCGCGTCATCCAGCCGCAACGGCCGTGACTCCAAGGCCCAGCGCCTCGGCGTCAAGCGCTACGGCGGCCAGCTGGTGAACGCGGGCGAGATCATCGTCCGCCAGCACGGCACGCACTTCCACCCCGGCCAGGGTGTGGGACGCGGTGGCGACGACACGCTGTTCGCACTGGTCAAGGGGACGGTAAAGTTCGGCGCGGTCCGTGGCCGCCGGGCTGTGAGCATCGTCCCGGCCGGGTCCGGCGAGCCGCCAGCGTAAGCCCGCCAGGGACGCGACAGCACGACCAGAGGGCGGGCCGGGCAAACCCTGGCCCGCCTTTTTCATGGAATCGAAACGAGAGGATCATCGTGGCGGAGTTCGCCGACCGGGTCACGCTGCAGGTGCAGGCGGGCCATGGCGGAAACGGCTGCGCCTCGATCCACCGGGAGAAGTTCAAGCCGCTCGGCGGCCCTGACGGCGGCAACGGCGGCCGAGGCGGCAACGTGGTCCTCGAAGTGGACGCGAGCTCGGCCACGCTGCTCGACTTCCACCGCCGCCCGGTGCGCCGGGCCAGCAACGGCCGGCCGGGCGAGGGCTCGAACCGGACCGGCGCGAACGGCCCGGACCTGATCATCGCCGTGCCGAACGGCACCGAGGTCAAGACCGCGGACGGTGAGGTGCTCGCCGATCTGGTCGGCGTCGGGACCAGGTTCGTGGTCGCCGCGGGCGGCCGCGGCGGTCTCGGCAACGCGGCCCTGGCCAGCACGCGGCGCAAGGCGCCCGGCTTCGCGCTCAAGGGCGAGCCGGGCCAGCAGCGTGACCTCATCCTCGAGCTGAAGACGGTGGCCGACGTCGGGCTGGTCGGCTTCCCCAACGCCGGCAAGTCCTCGATCATCGCGGTCATGTCCGCGGCCCGGCCCAAGATCGCCAGCTACCCGTTCACCACCTTGATCCCCAACCTGGGCGTGGTCGAGGCCGGCGACGTTCAGTTCGTGGTGGCCGACGTGCCGGGCCTGATCCCGGGCGCCAGCCAGGGCAAGGGCCTCGGCCACGACTTCCTGCGCCACGTGGAGCGCTGTTCCACCCTGGTCCACGTGCTCGACTGCGCCACCGAGGAACCCGGCCGGGACCCCGTCGCCGACCTGGCCGCGATCGAGTACGAGCTGACCGCCTACGGCGAGGCGACCGGGGTCGACCTGATCAGCAGGCCGCGGCTCGTCGCGCTCAACAAGATCGACGTCCCGGCCGCCCGCGAACGCGCGGACCAGGTCAAGCCGGACCTCGAAAAACGCGGTTACCAGGTCTTCGAGATCTCCGCCGCCACCGGGGAGGGCCTGCGCCCGCTGGGCTTCGCCATGGCCGCGCTGGTCGCCGCCGACCGCGCCGCCCGCCCGGCCGAACAGCCCGCCGAGCGTGTCCGGGTCAAGGTCGCGGTCAAGAACGTGGACGAGCCCGGCTTCGAGGTGCTCCGCCTCGGCGAGGACACCTTCCTGATCCGCGGCGAGAAGCCACGGCGCTGGGTCCAGCAGACCGACTTCAGCAACGACGAGGCGATCGGCTACCTGGCCGACCGGCTGGCCCGCCTGGGCGTGGAGGAGGCGCTCGCCGAGGCGGGGGCCGAGGCGGGCGCGGAGGTCCTGATCGGCGAGCCCGACGACGCGGTGGTCTTCGACTGGGACCCGGCCGCCCCGATGAGCAGCGGCGCCCGGGCCCGGGGACCCCGGCACGGCCCGCGCGGCACCGACCCCCGGCTCTAATCGTGACCCTCAGCCCCGTAAGGGCGGACATCGCCTCCGCGGCCCGGGTAGTGGTCAAGGTCGGCTCGTCCTCCCTCACCACCGCGGCCGGAGGGATCGCCGACGACCGGATCGGCGCCCTGGCCGCCGCGCTGGCCGCCCGCCACGGCGCCGGGACCCAGGTCGTCCTGGTTTCCTCCGGGGCGATCGCGTCCGGCCTGGTCCCGCTGGGCCTGACCCGGCGGCCCAGCGACCTGGCCACCCAGCAGGCCGCGGCCAGCGTCGGCCAGGGCCTGCTCATCGCCAGGTACACCGCGGCCTTCGCCGAGCACGGCATCCGCACCGGCCAGGTCCTGCTCAGCGCGGATGACCTGATGCGCCGCACCCACTACCGCAACGCCCAGCGCACCCTGGACCGGCTGCTCGAGCTGGGTGTGCTCCCGGTGGTCAACGAGAACGACACGGTCGCCACCGACGAGATCAGGTTCGGCGACAACGACCGGCTGGCCGCGCTCGTCGCCCACGTCACGCACGCCAAAGCGCTCGTCCTGCTCTCCGACGTGGACGGCGTGTACGACGGTGACCCGCGCCGCGGCGCGGCCCAGCGGATCGCCGAGGTGCGCGGCCAGGCCGACCTGGAAGGCATCCGCCTCGGCCGCGGCCTCAAACCCGGCCAAACCAGCCAAGCCAGCCACCCCGGCAGGCCACGCCGGCCAAGCGGCCACCGGAGCCCAGGGCATCGGCGGCATGGCCACCAAGGTGGAAGCCGCCCTGATCGCCTCCGCGGCCGGCATCCCCACCGTGGTCGCCGCCGCGGCCAGCGCCACGGCTGCCCTCAAGGGCGACCCGGTCGGCACCTACTTCGCGGCCCACGGCCGCCGTCCCACGACCCGGCTGCTGTGGCTCAGGCACGCCGCGGTGGCCCGCGGCAGCCTGCGCCTGGACCCGGGCGCCGTCGAGGCCGTGGTCAAACGGCACGCCAGCCTGCTCCCCGCGGGCCTGACCGGCGTGGACGGCATCTTCGACGCCGGCGACCCGGTGGACCTCCGCGACGAGCACGACACGATCGTCGCGCGCGGTCTGGTCAACTACGACGCCGCCGAGATCCCCGGCCTGATGGGCCGCTCCACCCGCTGGCTAGCCAGCAAGCTCGGCCCCGAATACGAACGCGAAATAGTCCACCGCGACGACCTAGTCATCCTCTAGCCAGACCCGGACCATGATCGTGGCCAGTTTTGGCCAAATACGGCCCACTTCTGGCCATGAAAACGCTCGCGCCACCCGGGGGCACCCCCCAGGTGGCGCGAGCGCACCAAAACCCAAAAGCAGCTAGTTGTTGTCGTCGCTGCTGCTGCCGCCGCCGGTACCGCCGCCGCGGTTGCTCATCCGGTCGAACAGGCCGCCGCCGGCTCGCGCGGCGCTCTCCGCGACACCGCGGAAGATGCCGATCAGCGGGTCCTGGGACCGGCTCCACGACTCCTGGTAGGACTTGGCGGCGTTCCTGATCTCCTCGCCTACCGAGGCGTTGGCGTCCTCATCCCGGCGCGGGTAGTCGCCGCCGAGGATCCGCTCGTACTCGCCGTGCGTGGCCCAGTAGTCGAGCTCAGCGAACCTGACCACCGCGAACGGGTGGGTGTTCCCCTGCAGTTGCAGGATCTTCAGGATGCTGTCCCGCAGGTCCGGCACCGCGTCGTACTCGTGCGCCTGCTCGCGGAACGCGTCCGGGTTCAGCTCGGACAGGTACGCGCCGCCGGCCAGCTTCATCAGCGCCCGGCGGGCCGCGTCCAGGTCCTGCCCGGCCAGCAGCCCGGCCCGGTCGCAGGACAGCTCGGACTTGCGGAACCACTCCTCCAGGCCCCAGATGATGGCCGTGAGGGCCAGGGCGAGCGGCAGGAACGCGGCCCGCGACGCCAGCCGGAGCAAGATCAGCAGCATGGTGCGATACACCGCGTGCCCGGACAGGATGTGGCCCAGCTCGTGGCCGATCACCCACCGCAGCTCTTCGGGGTCGTACAGGTTGATCATGCCGGTGGTGATCACGATGAACGGCTTGTCCCGGCCGAGCGCCATCGCGTTCACGATCGGGTCCTGGGACACGAATACCTCGGGCACGTCGGGCAGGTCCAGGATGTAGGAGCCGTCCCGGACTAGCTCGTAGACGTGCGGGAACTGGCGCTCGGAGGCGCGGACGGCGCTCGCCATGTACGTCAGCCGGAAGGCCCGCTCGTTGAACAGGCCGAACAGCTTGCGCAGCAGCACGTCGAATCCGGTCAGCTTGCGCAGCGCCACCAGCGCCGAACGGTCTGCGGGATGCTCATAGGCGCGGGATGAGATGCCGGTGAGCCGGACCCGCGCGCGATCTGGCACTGAAGTCATATCTCGAATCATAGCCCCGATCGAAGGCGTGTTGTCCCTGCGCGGGAACCCGCACCCCGACCGGTACGATACAACCCCATGAGGTGGCACTAGGCATGCGGCGGATCGGTGTGATGGGCGGCACGTTCGACCCCATCCACCATGGTCACCTGGTCGCCGCCAGCGAGGTCGCGCACATCTTCGCGCTGGACGAGGTCATCTTCGTGCCCACCGGCCAGCCCTACCAGAAGGGCCGTCAGGTCTCGCCCGCCGAGGACCGCTACCTGATGACGGTGATCGCCACCGCGTCGAACCCCCGGTTCAGCGTCAGCCGGGTCGACATCGACCGTCCCGGGCCGACGTACACCATCGACACCCTGCGCGAGCTCCACGCCAAAAACGGCCGCGACGACGAGCTGTTCTTCATCACCGGCGCCGATGCGCTGGCCGAGATCTTGACCTGGCACGACGCAGACGAACTATTCACCCTCGCGCATTTCGTAGGCTGTACCCGACCAGGGCACCGGCTGTCGGGGGCGGGCCTGCCCGACGGCAAGGTCAGCCTGGTCGAGATCCCCGCGCTGGCCATCTCGTCCACCGAGTGCCGCGCCCGGGTCGAGGCCGGCGAGCCGGTCTGGTACCTGGTGGCGGACGGGGTCGTGCAGTACATCGCCAAGCGCAGGCTTTACGCGAAGGCGAAATGACAGCCCGTTATGAGACGCTAATAAGGATGACGAACCGATCGAGGGAGGCCGGCAAGCACTCGTGACTGCCACACCGAGGGCCGTCGAGCTTGTGGAGACCGCCGTGCTGGCGGCCGCGGACAAGCTTGCCGACGGCATAATCGCCTACGACGTGAGCGAGCAGCTCGTGATCACCGACGCCTTCGTGCTGTGCTCGGCGTCCAACGACCGGCAGGTCCGGTCCATCGTCGACGAGATCGAGCTCCGCATGCGCCAGGCCGGCGCACAGCTGATCCGCCGCGAGGGCGAGCGTGAGGGCCGCTGGGTACTGCTCGACTACCTCGAGGTCGTGGTCCACGTGCAGCATTCGCAGGAGCGCACCTACTACGCGCTGGAGCGGATCTGGAAGGACTGTCCCCAGATCCCGCTGCCCGAGCTCGTCGCTGCTAGCCCGGGGGGACGACCCCCCCAAACCCCCCCGCCGAACCCGGGGAGGACGAGCTGAGCGAACGGGTCCGGCTGGTCCTGTTGCGGCACGGGCAGACGACGTGGAACGCCGAGCGCCGCTTCCAGGGCCAGAGCGACATCCCGCTCGATGACACCGGCCAGGCCCAGGCCGAGCGGGCCGCGCGCCTGCTCGCCGCGCTTCGTCCCGATCTGATCGTCTCCTCCGACCTCAGCCGCGCGGCCAGCACCGCCGCGCCGCTGGCCCGGCTGACCGGGCTCGAGGTGACGCTCGACAAGGACCTGCGGGAACGGCACGGCGGCTGCTGGGAGGGCCTGTCCGACACCGAGATCCGCGAGCGCTACCCGCAGGCGCACGCGACCTGGACCCCGCCGGACGGCGAGCCGACCGCCCTGGTCGCCGACCGGGTCGCCGCCGCGCTGCAGCGCACCGCCACGGCCGCCGCGGACCTGGGCAGCGCCCAGGACAACAGCGGCCGCGACGCCCTGGCCGTGGTGGTCAGTCACGGCGCCGCGCTGCGCCTGGGCATGTCGCGCCTGCTCGGCATGCCCGACGAGCTGTTCGGCGTGCTCGGCCCGCTATCCAACTGCTCCTGGTCGGTGCTCGGCGTCAGGTACGGCCGCTGGCGGCTGCAGGAGCACAACGCCGGCACGCTCCCCGAGCCGGTTCTCAGCGACGATCGTTAGGAAAATCTTTTTTATTCGGAACGGACCATGGACTCTGTAGCTGTCACCTGGTACGGCCAGTCGGGCTTTCGCCTCGCGGCGGGCGACAGCCGGATCCTGATCGACCCCTTCCTCTCCGATCGCTCCGACCGGCGTTACAAGCCGCCCGCCTCGGCCGCGGAGTTCGCCGACATCACCCAGGTGCTCTGCACCCACGAACACGTCGACCACCTGGACCTGCCGTTCCTGCGCGAGTTCTGCGCGGTCAACTCCGCGGCCACGATCGTCGTGCCCGCGCCGGTGGTCGAGATCGCGGCCAGCGCCGGCGTCGACCGGGACCGCCTCACCGCCGCCGCGCCGGGGGAGGAGCTGAGCGCCGCCGGCGTGACCGTGCACCCGGTGCCCGCCCTGCACGGGATCGGCGGCGACCAGCCCGTGGTCTACGAGTTCGCCCCGGGCGGCGGCCCCGTCCGGTTCCTCGGCTACGTGGTGGAGACCGGCGGGATCCGCTTCTACCACGCCGGCGACGGCCTGGTCTATCCCGAACTGGCCACCGCCCTGGCCGCGCTGGCCCCCGACGTGCTCATGCTGCCCATCAACGGCCGCGACCACATGCGCGAGTCGGCCGGCATCGTGGGCAACATGAACGAGACCGAAGCCGCCTGGCTCTGCGCCCAGGTCGGCGCCTCCTACGTCATCCCCATGCACTACGACGCGATCGAGGGCAACACCGGCGACCCGGGCCACTTCACCACCATGGCCCACCGGTCCGGCAGCGCCGCCGCCATCGTGATCCCGACCCGCGCCCGTCCCGTCACCCTGACCCTGCCCTAATCCTGGGCCCTAACCCCCGTCCAGGGGTGCAGCCGGGGCCGCCAGGCGGGCACCGCCCGCCGGTACGCCTCGTACTCGGCCCCGAACCTGCGCGTCAGGGCAGGTTCCTCGTGGCACCGCACGAACACCGCCGCCCCCGCCCATCCGGCTGCCGTGTACACCAGCAGGCGAAGCGAGCCGAACAGCAGCGCCTCGCCCACGAAGATCAGCAGCGACCCCAGGTACACCGGGTTGCGCACGTACCGGTTGAACCCGCTCACCACCAGCCGCCGGGTCGGGGCCAGCGGCAGGGGAGTACCCCCGGCCCGCGCGAACTGCACGAACACGCTCACCACCGGCACCGTCCCCGCGCCGATCAGCAGCACCCCCGCCCCCTGCGCCACCACCCAGAACGACCATGGCCGGTGAAACTCCCAGCCGGTCACCAGCCACGGCACCAGCACCGCGAATGTCCCCGCCGCCGCGGCGAAATAAGCCGCGCTCCCGATCACCGCTGTCGATCTGCGCATACCTCCATGAACCGGCATCCGCCAGGAGTGTGACACGCCTTTCTGCCCTGTAAAGCAGTTAAGGTGTCCCGGTGGCCGGCGTTACCGGAGTGGGCGGTACGGGGTACCGCTGGTACCTGGCCGCGCAGGTAGTGTCCGTGGCCGGAACGATGATGGGTTACACAGCCCTGTTCTGGCTGGCGCTGCACATCCGGCCCGGCGGCGCGCCGGCCCTGGCCGCGGTGGACGCGGCCCTTTCCCTGCCGATGCTGCTGTTCAGCCGGGCGGGCCGGGACCATCGTGTCGCGGCACCGGGCGGTCCGGGTCGCCATGGTCACCCAGGCCCTGCTGGCCGCCGCGTCACTGGCCATCGGCGTCCCGTTGCTGGCCAGGTGGATGACGCTCTGGTACCTGGTACCGCTGTCCTTCGCGACCGGCTGTGTCCAGTGCGTCGACCTCCCAGCCCGCCAGACGTTCATGCTCGACCTAGTCGGTCCCGGTGACCTGCGCCGCGGCACCTCGCTGTTCGCCACCGTCACCGGCCTGGCCAAGATCGCCGGACCTGGCGTGGCCGGGATCGTCATCGCCGCCACCGGCGAGACCGCCGTGTTCTTCGTCGATGCCGTGTCCTTCCTCGGGGTAGTCGCCGTCCTCACCTGGCTGTCCCGCCCGCTAACCCCTGCAGCACCGTCGGCCGCGCCGGCTCTGGCCACCTCACCGTCGGCCGCGCCCGGGGCAGCGCCGGCTATCCCCACTGCGAGGCGCTTCCGGTGGCTGCTCGACCTGCCGCCCGGGGTCCGCGCCGCGGCCGCGATGGCGCTGCTCGTCGGCGGCTTCGGGCTCCAGTTCGCGGTCACCAACCCGCTGATGGCAGTCCGGGTGTTCCGGCTGGGGCCGGTGGGCTTCGGGCTGTTCGGCACGTTCCTGGCGGTCGGCGGGATCGCGGGGAGCTACTATTCCTCCCGCCGCCCTGACCCCGGCCGCCGCGAATTCGGCGCCTGGGCCCTCACCTTCGGCTTCGTGGAGTGCCTGGCCGCCATCGCTCCCGCGGTCTGGGCCTACGATGCGGCCATGGTAGTGCTCGGCGCGGCCACCCAGCTGTTCGCGGTCAGCGCGACCGTCTTCGTCCAGCAGGCCACTCCGCCCGCTCAGCGCGGGCACGCACTCAGCGCCTACAACGCAGGCTTCATCGGCTTCGTACCGGCGGGCGCCTTTCTCGTCGCCGCCATCGCCTCGGTCGCCGGGACCCGCTGGGCGCTGGCCGGCCCCGGCCTGGTCATCGCCGTCTGCGCGGCTGCGATGCTCCGCAATCCCTGGACGGTCAGGACAGCGCGCGGTATGCCTCGCGGCGGTGACCGACGCCGACGATCAAGATGATGAGCTGCTCGTCCACGATCTCGTAAATGACCCGGTAATCGCCGACGCGTAGCCGGTACCGGTCGGTGTACCCGGCCAGTTCCTTGATGTCGGCGTCCTGCCTCCGCGGATCATCTCCCAGAGGCGTAAGCGCCCGCAGGATGGTGAGCGCCGCCGTTTGCGGGATGGCTCGAAGCTGGCGGACGGCGCGTTCGCGCCAGCGGAACGCGTACTTCATGCGACGCTCTGACCGGTGTCTTCCCCGAAGATCTCGGCTACCACCTCGGACATGCTGTACGTACGCGCATCGGGGTTCTCGGCTAGGTCCCGGTCGGCCTCGCGGGAGAAGTACCGGTCGACGGCCTCTTCCAGGACGTTGAAGTCCTCGATGGGAACGACGGCGGCCACCGGCTCGCCGTTACGCACGATGACAGTAGGGCTCCCGTTCTGCGCGCGGGTGAGTACCTCGGCGAGGTGGGCGCGGACATCCCGGACGCTCATCCTGGTATCGTCGCTCATGATCTAAGTGTACCTTAAATTGTGTACACGAGCCTTTCTCCGCTCCCGCTAACCCCCAGCAGGCGGCGCTGCTGCTGCGCGTTACCCTCATCACCATGACGAACGGGCCCGCCGAGCACCTCGCCACCCCCGCGGGCCAGCCCCGCGCCCGCGCCCTCGGCCTGCCGTTCGCGGGCCGCCCCGGCCGGTGGAACGCCATCACCGACGTGCCGGGCCTGCAGGTCGGCTACGTCACCCTGATCGAGGGCGACCACGTGCGTACCGGGGTCACCGCCATCCATCCCCGCGGCCCGGCCGGCACCGGCGACCCGGTGGCGGCCGGCTTTCACTCCCAGAACGGCAACGGCGAGATGACCGGGGTCTCCTGGATCAACGAGTCCGGCACGTTCACCGGCCCGGTCGCGATCACCAACACGCACGCGGTCGGCGTCGCGCACGCCGGCATCGTGGCCTGGACCATCCGGCATTACCCGGAGGTGGCGGACGCGTGGCTGCTCCCGGTGGCCGCCGAGACCTGGGACGGCTACCTCAACGACATCAACGGCCACCACGTCACCGAGGACACGGTGATCGCCGCGCTCGACGCGAGCAGTTCCGGCCCGGTGCAGGAGGGCTCGGTCGGCGGCGGCACCGGCATGAACTGCTACCAGTTCAAGGGCGGCTCCGGCACCGCGTCGCGCCTGGTCGAGCTGGCCAGCCGGACCTACACCGTCGGCGTGTTCGTCCAGGCCAACTTCGGCGCCCGCCACGAGCTCACCCTGGCCGGGATCCCGCTCGGCGAGGACCTGGCCGCCGACAACCCGATGGCCGACCATCGCGCTGCCCCGCCCGGCGCCGGATCGGTCATCGCCGTGGTCGTCACCGATGCCCCCCTGTTCCCGCACCAGTGCCAGGCCTTCGCCCGCCGCGTCACCTCCGGCCTGGCCCGCACCGGCACCAGCGGCTCGCACTTCTCCGGCGACCTGTTCCTGGCCTTCTCCACGGCGAACTCCGGCGCCTTCCGCCCGGAATCCGGGACCCTCCAGAACCTGGAATTCGTCCCCTGGGAGCACCTCGACCCGTTCTTCGAGGCCGTCGTCCAGGCCACCGAGGAGGCCGTGGTCAACGCCCTGGTCGCCAACGCCGACATGACCGGCCGCGAAGGCCACCGCACCCCGGCCCTACCCCGCGACCGCGTAGTCGAGCTCCTCACGGCCGCCGGCCGACTCCGCTAACCGAGCTTGTGGCACACGCACCCCATCCGGTGGGCGCTGGTTTGGGGCTTGTGGCACATGCGCCCCAATAGACGGGGCTCGTGGCGCACATGCCTCGATCATGGCACTCCGAACAGCGCCACCGGATTGTCCCAGCACACCGCGCGCAGCCAGTCCTCGCCCAGCTCCAGCCGGGCCAGCCCCGCGAGCTGCCGCGCGTAGGGGTAGGGGATGTTCGGGAAATCGCTGCCCAGCAGGATCTTGCCCGCCAGCCCCAGCTCCCGCGCCACCGGCAAGGCCGCCGCCGGGAACGGCGCCAGATGGTCGAAGAAGTCGGTAAAGATCATCGTGGTATCCAGGAACACCCGCTCGTAGTCCAAGGCCAGCCGCAGGAACGCCTCGTAGTCCGGCGCCCCCATGTGCGCGACGATCGCCGTCAGCCCTGGATACCGCGCCAGCACCGCCCCGAACGGCCCCGGCCCCGTGTGCTCGGTCCCCACCGGCGCATGCCCGGCGTGCACCACCACCGGTATTCCCGCTTCCGCCAGCAACCCCCACACCTCATCCAGCAGCGGATCACCAGGAGAGAACCCGCCCACCTGCAGGTGCACCTTAAAGATCCGCGCCCCCGCCGCCACCGCGTCGGCCACGTACCCTGCCACCCCCGGCTCCGGGTAAAACGTCGCCGACGCCAGGCACCCCGGCGTCGCCTTCGCGAACCCCATCGTCCACAAGTTCAGGTCCGCCGCCATGTCCGGCCGGTGCGCATAGGCCAGCGCGCTGAACATCCGCACCCCCAGCCCCCGCAGGTGCGCCACCCGCTCCTCGTCGCTCCACTTGTACCTGATCGGCCACCGCACCCCCACCAGCGGCCCCGCCGCGTCAAAGTACTCCCACACCCGCCGCAACATCCGCGGCGGCAGAAAGTGCGTATGAACGTCCGCCAGCCCTGGCACCCCCAGCCCCCGCCAGAACCCCGGGACCTCCGCGTCTTCCTCCGGCGGCCGTACTCCGCCCGTTACTCCAGTCACCTGATTTTTATACCGAACGGTCCGTGGTACCCGCTCCCGGCCTCCTGTCTCGCAGTCCGGCCAGATTCGCCCGCGACCCCCTTGACTCTTCCGGTGGGTGAGGGCGGAATGCTCGTCTCATGTACAGCATCGGCGAGTTCGCGCGGCTGGGAGGCGTGTCGTGCGCACGCTCCGGCACTACGACGAGATCGGGCTGCTGCCCCGGCCACGGTTGACCGGGTACCGCGGTTACTCGGCCGCGCAGCTGGGACAGCTCAACCGAATCATGGCGCTGAAGGAACTCGGGCTGTCCCTGGTCCAGACCAGGTCCAGACCAGGCGGCTGCTCGGAATCGAAGCGCGGCTCGCCTACATACCCATCTACCTGGACCCGAACGAACAGGTTGACGATTCCAGCCGATGGCGCAGACCCTCGCCCTGTTTCGCCGGGTCGTCTCCGAGGTCGCCGCCCATAAGGGGCCGGAAACCGATCCCATGCGGATCCGCGAGCAGATCCTCGGCCCGCGATAACACCGCATCACCGGCCGTGTTCGCCGAGCCAGTCGGCCAGCTTGTCGGCCCGGCTGACCGCGCGCAGCCGCCGCTCGGTCTGCTCCCGCACGGCCTCGGCGGCCCGCCACGATGGTCTGTGAGGATATCTCCTCAGGTGTGTATCTCGATCACCAGAAGATCGTGACCTCCCCTGACGGGCCCTGGGGCAAGGCGAGGCGATGTCCACCGCGGTGCGGGCCCGGTTCCTGGCCGCGTTCACCGCCGGGCGGGGGCTATTCCGCGGACGGGGACTACAGCCCGGCGTCGTGGCTGATCCACCAGACCCGGGTCACGAAAGGCGCTGCCCGGGGACATGTGGCCTGGGCCCGCCGCGCCGGCCGTCACCCGCGGGTGGTGGCCGCGCTGGCCGAGGGCACCCTGGTGACCGAGTCGGTAGCCCGGATCATCTGCGGGTGGACCGACAAGCTGCCCGCTGACTGCCAGGACGCGGCTGATGAGATCCTGGTCGGCGTGGCGCTGGCCGGGGGCCGCCAGGAGGACCTGGCGGTGCTGGCCGCGGAGATCTACGCCCGGTCCCTGCCCGCCGGCGACGACAACCCGGAGCCGGCCCGCACTGCGGGACACCGCAGCCAGCCGCCCCGGCCGCGCAGCCCGGGCAGAGTGCCGCGCAGCCCTGCCAGCCCTGCCAGCCCAGTGCGGCCGCTGCGGCCGGCGACCCAGGCCCGGCGTGCGAGCCCGGCCCGCCCGCGGACCTGACCGGCCCGCGGCCGCCCACGCCGACGGCGCTGGAGATGCTCCGCCACGCGATCATCGGCAAAACCATTATTTTTTTAGTGCACTCTCAATATTGCTCTGAGCTGCACTGACGCTGCGTAAGTCCGCGCCTCGTTACAAGTCGGCAACGAGCGAATCGATCTCCGGGCCGGCGCCCTGGACCCGGACATCGGCTGGACCGGGCGGCGATAACCCCTTGGGGCGGGTGCGAGATCTGCGCGCCGGCCCCCTCCTTGTGCGTGATCACCGTCTTGAGCCCTCAGTATCCCAGCGAGGCTGGCTTCCCGCTTGTTCGTTACGCATGCGGATTCCGGCATGGGATAGATCAAGCGTTCCTTCCGCCCAGGGATGTTAGATCTGCAGATGGCCGGGTAGCGGAATCCGCGCAGATGATAGGGAGGGCGGACATCATGGAACACACCGCCAGTGCGGCGCAGCCGCCCGCAGCCCAAGAGCCTTCGACCGGTGACCTTGTCAAGCAGCTGACTGAACAGGTCTCCGTGCTGGTGCGCGATGAGCTGAAGCTTGCCCAGCTGGAGATGACCCGCAAGGGCAAGCAGGCAGGGCTTGGCATCGGGATGCTCGGCGGAAGCGGCCTGGTCGCCTTGTACGCCGTGGCATGCCTACTGGCGTGCGTGATCATCGCTATCAGCGGAGTGGTGGCGGCGTGGCTGGCCGCGCTGATCGTCGGCATGGTTCTGCTGGCTGTCAGCGCCGTTGCCGCGCTGCTGGGGAAGGGGCGGCTGCAAAAGGCCACGCCTCCGGTCCCCGAACAGGCCGTCGGCAGCGTCAAGGCTGACGTCGAGGAGATCAAGGAAAGGGCGCACCGATGACCACTGAAGGACAGACTGGAAGGTCCGCGGCAAGGCACCGGTCCCCGTCAGCGGAAAACGCTGCCGGGCCGGGCGACTCACCGGAAGCCGCGATGGCCGTCCCTCCCGCTGCCGCGGGCCAGGACGTCACCGTCGACGCCGCCGCCACCGCGCCTGCGCCGCCTGACGACCCGGAGGAACTGCGAGAGGAGGTCGAGCGGACCCGCGAGCAGCTCGGCGAGACGGTGCAGGCGCTGGCCGCCAAGGCGGACGTGAAGGCAAGGGCGCAGGATAAGGCGGCCCAGCTGACTGGGCGCCTGAAGGGCAAAGCCGGCCAGGCCAGGCAACAGGCCGCCGCGAAGGCTGGCCAGGTACAAGGCCAGCTCGCCGACAAGACCGCGGGGCCACGGCAGAAGGTAGCGTCCGTGAGCGGACCGGCTAACGAGCAGGTCCGGCAGCAGGCGGCGACAGCGGCCGCGAAAATCTCGACGGTCACGCCGGACCCGGTTCAGCGTGCCGCCGCCAAGGCGGCCGATACCGTCCGGCGGCACCGGGTGCCGCTGGCGGTGGCTGTCGGCGCGGCCGTGCTGGCGTGGCTGGTAATCGGACGGTGGAGGCGGCGATGATCAAGCTGTTGTATAAGCCGGTAGGCATGCTGGTCAGTGTCCTTGGCGGGCTGGTAGCCGGCGCGATCTTCAAGAAGGTCTGGAAGATCGCGGCCGGGGAAGATGAAGCGCCTAAGGCCACCGACGAGCGCCGGGGCTGGCGGGAAATCCTGCTGGCCGCCGCGCTCCAGGGCGCGATCTTCGCCGTGGTCAAGGCCGCGATCGACCGCAGCGCGGCCGAGGGCATCCGCCAGCTCACCGGCGTCTGGCCAGGCGACGAGGGCGAACCAGCCAGCGAAGGGGCCTGAGATGACCGAGGCCAGCCACACCCGCAGCCGTGGCGGGCATGCTTCCCGCGGCAGGCGGGGCACGGAGTCGATCCCGCCGCAGAATGAGGTATCCGGCGGCCCGGACACGCCGCTGGAACTCGGCGAGACCGGCTGGCGGAACACTGCCAAGCGCGTCGGGAAGAAGTTCGTCCGCGACCGGTGCAGCATGACTGCGGGCAGCCTGGCCTACCACTGGTTCTTGGCGCTGTTCCCGGCGCTGATCGCGCTGCTGGGCCTGGTCAGCCTGATAAACATCGGCCCCAGCACGGTCACCCGGCTGGTGAATGAGCTGAACAAGGCGCTGCCGCCGGGCGCGTCGGGGGTGTTCACCCAGGCGGTCAACTCCGCGACCAGCCGGTCCGCGCACGCCTCGCTCACCGCCTTGATCCTCGGCATAGTGATTGCGCTGTGGGCCGCCTCCGGCGGCATGGCCGCGCTGGAAACCGGGCTGGACGTCGCCTATGAGGTGCCGGTCGACCGCAAGTTCGCAGCCAAGCGGCTGCGGGCCTTCCCCCTCATGCTGGCCACCGTGGTGCTCGGCGGGATCGCCGCGGCGCTGATCGTGCTCGGCTCGTGGATCGGATCGGGGATCGAGGGCCACGTCGGGATCACCGGGACCGCGTTCACCATCGTGTGGAACGTCGTCCGGTGGGCGGCGGCCGTCGTCCTGATCACCGTGCTGTTCTCGGTCTACTACTACGCCGGGCCGAACCGGGAGACGCCCCGCTGGCAGTGGGTCAGCCCGGGCGGCCTGCTGGGCACGGCCATCTTCCTGATCGCCTCGCTCGGCTTCTCGTTCTACGTGAAGGCCTTCGGCTCCAACGGCTACGGCAAGACCTACGGCGCGTTCGCCGGCGTGGTCATCTTGATCTTCTGGCTCTACCTGACCGGCATCGCGATCCTGCTCGGCGCCGAGCTGAACGCCGAATCCGAGCGCGAGGCGGCCGCGCAAGCTGGCCATCCGCAGGCGCAGGCCAGCGCCGAGAAGCTGAACAGGAGCACGTGACCCGGGGATGTCCGGCGCTGGACACAGGTGTGTCCGGCGCTACCTGCCAGGTCCTCAGCTGGCGCAACCGACCCCAAGGCCAGGCCGAGAAACCGCACAGGGACGCAACCGACGTGCGTCCGGCGCGGCCGGCCAGGTGTTTAGCGACCTGATGCCATCTGCCGGGGCTGCTCGGTGGCCGGCGCGATCTCCGCGGTGCACTCCGGGCAGCGCCGCGCCCCGACAGGGATGCTCATCGTGCACTCCGGACAGTCCCGCTGGATGGCCGCGTGATTGCGCTCGAACAGCTGAATCAGGCGGCTGACCGGCAGCACCATGACGTAGTAGACCACCAGGGCAGCGATCAGGAACGACAGGACATCGGTCAGGAACGCGCCATAGGTGAAGGTGACGCGGCCGACCTTAAAGGTCAGGCCCGCGAAGTTGGGCGTGCCGCCCACCAGCGCCAGCAGCGGGTTGATAAACGACTGGACGAACTGCTTGACCAGCTCGCTGAACTGCGTGCCAATCACCACCGCGACGGCCAGCTGCACCAGGTTCCCGCGAATGACGAAGTTCTTGAAGCCGCTCATGCGGACAGACTTCCCGCCCAGCGCGGATTAATCCTGCGGTCGTCGGCAACGGGAGCCTGAGTTACCGTGCACGCCGATGCGCCGCGTCTGTTCTGAGGCGGCCGCCCCCTGCCCCAAGGACCCGGAACCTGGCCTGCCGCCGCGGCCGACCACTGGGAAGGCGACTTGATCATCGGCAGGGACTGCGAATCAGCGGTCGACACCCTGGCCGAGCGGGCCGCCGCCCATGGCTAGGACGTCGGGGTGATTGACGACGATGACACCATCGCCCGTCACGCCGCGCTGCACGCTGATAACAATACGTTTGCATATGTAGGAATACCAGCAAGGCCGTCAACCTGGTCTCCGGTCCCGGCGGCCTGGCCAGCTTCCTGCGCCCCCGCCAGCTCGGCCCCCGGCTCGCCGGGCCCAGCCTCCCGCTGGACGTCGGGCACTCCGCCGAGATCCCCGCCGCGATCCGCCGCGCGGTCATCCTGCGCGACCAGCACTGCCGCTGGGCCGGGCGGCTGCGACCAGCCCGCCGCAGCGTGTGAAGTGCACCACGTGACCGACCTCGCCGACGGCGGCAAGACCAGCGTCGACGGCACCGCCGCGAACCTCCCTCGCAAGGTCGCCACCGTCTCGTCCGGTGGCGGACCACTTCTGCGTTGAAGATCTCCACCTCGACGTAGCCACGGTAGCCCGCTGCCGCGCCAATCACGGCGATCTGAGCTCAGCACGACGGCGCAGGTTAAACGGCAAGCTCAGTGAGGCATGTCCGCTCCGGGGCGCGAAGCCGCGGCCAGCGCGGCCTGCTCGACCTCGATTAAGGACTCGCTGCGGAGCCTGCTCTCGTGGGCGGCCTTACCGCCCCGGACGCCGAACAGCCGCTTGGACCAGACCAGGTAGATGACCAGCAGCAGGTTGATCGCCGGCGCCCCGAGCCGTAGCCAGGTGATCTTGACGGTCAGGTCGTAGACCCCGTATGGCAGGAAGACCGAGGTCGCCACCATGGCGAAGTACTCGCCCCAGCGCCGGCCCAGCCACAGCCCGACGCCCTCGACGAGCT
>CAWGJL010000044.1:0-41913 GCA_963822765.1 uncultured Actinomycetes bacterium
GTCATGCCCGAGTCCGGGTTCACCATCGACGTCGACCAGAACCAGTACCTGCCCGAGGGCGGGCGTGAGGCCAACGCCATCGTCACCGTCGCGTCGGCCGCGGACGCCGCCGGGCTTACCGGTCCCGGCCCGGCCGGCGCGCCGGCCAGCGGCGCGCCCGACGGCAGCGCGGAGATCATCATCATCGACTGCTCGGGGTCGATGGAGTACCCGCACAGCAAGATCGCCGAGGCGCGCGCGGCCACCGCTGCGGCGGTCAACGTGGTCCGGGACGGCGTCCTGTTCTCGGTCATCGCAGGCACCAACATGGCCTGGCCCGTGTTCCCCGCCGACGGCACCATGGCCCGGGCCGACGCCTCTTCCCGGGCGGCGGCCAGGCAGGCGGTGACGGGCCTGCGGGCCAGCGGCGGCACGGCCATCGGCCAGTGGCTGGAACTAGCCCGGCAGACCTTCGGGCGGTATCCGGCCAAGCTCCGGCACGCCATTTTGCTCACCGACGGCAAGAACCAGCACGAGACTCCCGAGCAGCTCGCCGCGGCCATCCGCCAGTGTGAGGGCGTCTTCAGCTGCGACTGCCGCGGCGTCGGCACCGACTGGGAGGTCAAGGAGCTGCGCACGATATCGACCGCGCTGCTCGGCAGCGTGGACATCGTGCCCGACCCGTCCGGGCTGGCTGCTGACTTCGCGGCCATGATGCAGAGCGCGATGGGTAAGCAGGTCGCCGACGTGGCGCTGCGGGTCTGGACCCCGCAGCACGCCACGGTCAAGTTCGTCAAGCAGGTGGCCCCCACGGTCGCCGACCTGACCGGCCGGCGGTCGCCATCCGGGCCGCAGGCCGGCGACTCCCGACCGGGGCCTGGGGGCCGGGGGAGAGCCGCGACTACCACATCGGCGTCGAGGTCACCCCGGCCTGCGTGGGGCAGGAGATGCTCGCCGCCCGGGTGAGCCTGGTAGCCCTGTCACCGTCCGGCGCCGAGGTGCTGGGCCAGGGCCTGGTCCGGGCGATCTGGACCGACGACGAGGCCCTCTCCACCAAGATCAACTCGCGGGTCGCGCACTACACCGGCCAGGCCGAGCTCGCCGCCGCCATCCAGGACGGGCTCGAGGCCCGCAAGCAGGGCGACGAGGAAACCGCGACGGCCAAGCTGGGCCGGGCCGTCGCGCTGGCCCACCAGTCGGGCAACGAGGACACGGCCAAGCTGCTGGCTAAGGTGGTCGACGTCATCGATGTGGAGACCGGGACGGTCCGGCTGCGCAAGCAGGTCGAGGATGCCGACGAGATGGCTCTCGACACCCGGT
The DNA here is from genome assembly GCA_963822765.1 of uncultured Actinomycetes bacterium. Lineage (GTDB taxonomy): Bacteria > Actinomycetota > Actinomycetes > Streptosporangiales > Streptosporangiaceae > Palsa-504. The sequence goes on from CAWGJL010000044.1 coordinate 1,300, forward strand.
CGACCAAGACGGTCCGGGCGAGGAAATAGCCTCACGCGAGGGAGCAGCGTATCCAGGAGGCACCGATGGCGATCTGTCCCAACGGGCATGACTCGGCGAGCGACGACTTCTGCGACGTATGCGGCATGCGCATCGCCGCAAGTCCGAGCCCCGGGAGCGCCGGAAGTAGCGGAAGCATGGGCAGCGGTGGCTACGGCCCCGCGGGTGGCAGCCCGTCCGGGCGCCACGCCTCCGGCTCGTCACCCGCGACGGGCATGCCCGGCACCGGCCCCGGCCCGCTCGGCCCCGGCCCCGGCCCGGCCGGCCCGGCCCGCTCGGACCTGGCCCCGGGCCCAGCGCGGCCGGCCCTGGTGAGCTGTGCCCGAGGTGCGGCACGCTGCGGGTCGGCCAGTTCTGCGAGGCGTGCGGCTACAAGTTCGGCGCCGGCCAGCCGCCCTGGGCTCCTGCGCCGCCCGCGCCGCCGCCATCGGGTCTCGCGTCTGGGTCTCAGCCGCTGGCCACGCCGTGGCCGCCGGCCCCGGCTCCGCCGCCCCCATCCCAGCCCCCGCCCTGGCCCCCCGCTCCGCCGGGACCGTCAGGGCCTCCGGGACCGTCAGGACCTCTGGGACCCCCGGCGGCCGCGCCTCCGGTTCCGTCCGCCGCGTCGGCCCAGTCCGTCCCGTCGGGCCGCTCCATGGCCTCGGCCCCGTCGGTTCCCTCGGTTCCGGCCGCCCCGCCAGGCGCACCCATGCGCCCGACGGCGTCCTCGTACGCACCGGTCACCTGGACCGCCGTGGTGTCCGCCGACCGTGCCTACCACGAAGGCGTCCAGGCCGCGAGCGGCCCCGACGCGGCCTCGGTCCCGTTCCCCGGCTACTACGGCGAACGGCGGTTCCGGCTCGCCGGCAGCCAGATGCGGATCGGGCGGCGCAGCGTGTCCCGCGGCATCGATCCGGAGATCGACCTGACCGGACCGCCCGCGGACCCGGGCATCAGCCGGCTGCACGCAGTGCTGATCGCCGTGCCCGACGGCAGCTGGGCGGTGCTGGATCCCGGCTCGGCCAACGGCACGCTCGTCAACGGGACCGAGATCCCGACCGGCGTTCAGGTGCCGCTGCGCGACGGTGACCACATCAACCTGGGCGGCTGGACGGCGATTACGGTACATCGCGGCTAGTTATCACGGCCGTGATCCCTAGCCAGAGGGACCCGAGGCACTAACGTATGCGGCATGATCAACGTGCCGCCCACGCCCGACCACGCCGAGGTTGACTTGGGCACCGCCGCCGGAGTCACCGATCGTGGTGTGCGGCATCAGCGCAACGAGGACGCGATGGCCCTGGCGTCGGAGCAGACGCCCGACGGACTCGTAGTGGTGGCCGTGGTCTGCGATGGCGTGTCCTCCTCGTCCCGGCCCGACGAGGCGTCGCGTGCGGCTGCTCACGCTGCCCTGCCGGTCCTGCTCGAGGCCGTCCAGAGCCGCGGGGATCTGGCCGAGGCGTCCCGGGCCGCGGTCGTGGCCGGCCGTCAGTCGGTGGCCGGACTCGGCGAGCCGGAGGGCGAGAGGTCGGCGACCACGTTCCTGTCCGTGGTAGCCGCCCGCGGCGACATGACCGTGTGCTGGCTGGGCGACAGCCGCGCCTACTGGCTGGCCTCGACCGTATCCGAGTCGGTCCAGCTCACCCGCGATGACTCGGTGGCCGGGGGTATGGTCGAGGCGGGCCTGGCCAGCGAGGAGACGGCCATGGCCCTCCCTCATGCGCACGTGCTGACCCGCTGGCTCGGCGCCGAACCGGCCGACCTGAGCGGTGACCCGGCGCGCGCCCCGCACGTGGAGCACCACGCGCCGCCCGGCACCGGGGTCCTGCTCGTGTGCTCCGACGGCCTGTGGAACTACCGGCCCGAGGCGGCCGAACTAGCCCGGCTCGCCCTGCCCCGCGCCCTGACCGACCCGCTCGGCGCCGCCAACGACATGGTGCGGTTCGCGGTCGAGTCCGGCGGCGCCGACAACATCACCGCGGTTCTGATCCCGTACCCCGCTCCCGAATAGAGCCTGACCCTCAGTATTTGGGTCCGACAAACTCATCCAGCCGCGCCACCGACTCCCGCTGCGCCACCGAAATGGCGTTCCGCCGCGAGAACCGCCACGCCACCCCCAGCCGGTCCAGCGTCTCCCCGCACAACCGCAGGATGTCGCCCGACTCGTTGGTAAATAGATATCGCGGATACTCATACCATTGGTCGCCGTGCGCTAGCCGGGCCCGGACCCGGTTAACCCCGCGATAGCCATCGGAATGGAACAGCCCGCGGGCAAAATGCCCAGGCACCGTACGCACAATGGCGCGCTGCCATGACTGAAGCTCGATCGTCCGCATATGCTTGCGTCCTGGCCCGTATTGCGGAAACAGGCATGGCCAGTGCCGAGAGCAGCTCGAGACCTCGACGCAGCCAGACTTCTGCCAGACGGCGACCTTGTTGTCGGGCCGGATGGAGCGCATGGCTCGCTCGCACTCCCAGATGAGCCCAGGCCAGGCGTCCGCGCACGCGATGCGCAGTTTCCACACATCCTTGTCTCTCGCGCCAGCCCGGCTTATGCAGCCGTCTCCCAGATAGAGGCCAAGCAGATAGGCGTAGTCGGCCTGCGGCTCAGGGAGAGCGGGGTTTTCTGCGCACCTGGAACAGGAGGTACGGTTCAGTGCCTTTTCCGGGTGCTCGCGCCAATCGCGCAGTGTTGATCGGTTAACGCCGGTCGACCTGCTGACGCTGCGCAGACTAACTCCGCGTTCCATGAGGGCGATCGCATTGCCGCGCACCTCGGAGCTGTACATAACGGAAGTGTCTCAGACGGCACTGACAAACTGAGCGAGACATTTCTTGGTACCGCGGTGCCCCGGGTGGGATTCGAACCCACACTGCACGGTTTTTGAGGCCGCGGACTCTGCCGTTGGTCTACCGGGGCTCGGGTGGCGCCGAGGTAGGTGGCGCGAGATCAATGTACCTGATCACGATACCCTCATGGAGTGAGCCAGAACCTACTGCGTGTCGTGATCGCCGAGGACGAAGCCCTGATCCGCATGGACCTCAAGGAGATGCTTGAGGAAGAGGGCTACTCGGTCGTCGCCGAGGTCGGCGACGGGGAGTCCGCCGTCGAGCGGGTGACCGCGCTGCACCCGGATCTGGCCATCCTGGACGTCAAGATGCCGATCCTGGACGGCATCTCCGCCGCCGAGCGGATCGCGGCGGAGCGGCTCGCGCCGGTCGTCATCCTCACCGCCTTCTCCCAGCGCGAGCTCGTGGAACGAGCCCGTGACGCCGGCGCGATGGCCTACCTGGTCAAGCCGTTCACCAAGGCCGACCTGGTGCCCGCGGTCGAGATGGCGGTCAGCCGGTTCACCGAGATCCGCGCGCTGGACCTGGAGATCGACACGCTGCGCGAGCGGCTGGAGGTCCGCAAGCTGCTCGACCGGGCCAAGGGCCTGCTCCAGTCGGAGCACGGGCTCACCGAGCCCGCGGCGTTCCGCTGGATTCAGAAGACGTCCATGGATCGCCGGCTGACGATGCGCGCGGTCGCCGAAGCCGTCATCGAGGGCAGCATGCAGGTCCCCGCCGAGCCAGCTGACTCCTGAAACGGTAAAAAGGAACCCGGGGGGCCGTTGGTGCCGTGCCTGCCTTCCCCGGCTGACACGTTCTCTACTTGGACCCCCGGGCTCGCCGTCACCACGTTAGCGACCGCCCGCCGCACCGTGCAAAAGGAAGCCGGTCCTGGACACGATCTTGATGCCCATGCGGCCGGGGAGCGTGTCCTCGGCCACCGTCACCGCCATGATCGTGTCCAGCGTCTCCTGATCCATGCGTACCTCCCGCTCACCCGGCCCACCTACAGGTTGCCATGCAAGCGCAGGCCTTTCGCGTCGATGTCCCAGCCGAGCCGACGGGCCCTGTCCGTATGCCCGGGCGGGTGAGATCCCACAATTTCCGCGAAAGATTTTGTGACTTAAGGGGTGACTTCTAGTCATGTTAGCGCTCACAATCGGGGTGGAACCTGTTCATGAGAGGAGCGCGAGTATGCGCGAGATCGGAAGACAGCGCCGTCTCCGCCGGCTGGGCCTCGTCGGCCTGGCCGCGATGGTGGCGATAGCCGTAGGCGGATCCGTAGCGGCCACCCAGGCGCAGGCGGCGAGCACCAGGCCAGCCGCACCCGCCCTGAGCGTCAGCAAGGCGTTCTTCGGCTCGGCGTTCGATAAGTACGCCGGCCATAACCTGCCCGTCTTCAGGTACACGCTGCGCAACGACCGCGGCATGAGCGTCCAGATCATCACCTACGGCGCGATCGTCCAGGACATCTGGGTACCGGGCAGCAACGGCCAGGCGGCCGACGTGGTCCTCGGCTTCAAGACCTTGGCCGACTACGTCAAGTTCGACAGCCCGCCAGTGGCCCCGACCACCGGCGTGTACTTCGGCGAGACCGTCGGCCGGTACGCCAACCGGATCGCCAACGGCAAATTCACCCTGAGCCAGCCCGGGGTCGGGCCCGTCTCCTACACCCTCCCCGTCAACAACGGGCCGAACGCCCTGCACGGCGGGATCGTCGGCTTCGGCAACCACGTCTGGGCTAGCCAGGCGGTCTCCAGCCCCGGCTCCGTCGGCGTTCGGCTCACGCTGCTCAGCCCGAACGGCGACGAGGGCTACCCCGCCGGGTCTCCCGGCTGCCCGAACGGCTGCACCGGCTACCCGGCTGCGATCAAGGTGGTCCTGACCTACACCCTGAACAACGCCAACCAGCTGGTCCTGCACTACACGACCACAAACGAGTCCAAGAACCTCAACACGATCCTCAACCTGACCAACCACAGCTACTTCAACCTGGCCGGCGAGAGCTCCTTCCCGGGCTCGGCGTACCACCAGCTGATCATGATCAACGCGAACAAGTACACGCCGACCAACACCACCTCGATCCCGCTCGGCTTCAACGCGTCGGTGTTCGGCACGCCGTTCGACTTCACCCGCTTCTTCCAGATGGGTGCCCGTATCCAGGACGTCAGCGCGCCGGACCATTCCCCGGGCTTCAACCAGCTCCTGGAAGCGCAGGGTTACGACCACAACTGGGTGCTGAATCCCGGTCACAACGGTCCGCTCGGACTCAACCTCGCCGCCAAGGCCCTCGACCCGTCCAGCGGCCGTGAGCTCACCGTATGGACGGACCAGCCCGGCGTTCAGTTCTACACCAGCAACTTCCTGACCGGGACGCTGGTGGGCATCAGCGGCCACGCTTACCGCCAGGGTGCCGCGTACACCTTCGAGACCCAGCACTTCCCGAACTCGCCCAACCAGCCCAACTTCCCCTCCACCGAGCTGAAGGCGGGCCAGACCCAGAACACGACCACCATCTTCGCGTTCAGCTCTTAACGACGGGTCCCCGTCCGCCACTTCGCGCCACGCAGGTGGCGGACGGGGTCACCACCGCCCGTTCGGCCAATAGGATCGAACACGTGGCGACACAAGCACCAGACCTTGCAGGTCAAGACGGGGCAGCTCAAGACCGGTTGCTCCTGCTCGACGGCCATTCGCTCGCTTACCGGGCGTTCTTCGCGCTGCCGATCGAGAACTTCTCCACCACCACCGGGCAGCCCACCAACGCGGTCTACGGGTTCACCGCGATGCTCATCAACGTGCTGCGCGACGAGAAACCGACCCACGTCGCGGTGGCCTTCGACCGCGGCGAGCCGACGTTCCGGCACGAGCAGTGGGTCGAGTACAAGGCCAACCGGCGCGAGACCCCTGAGGACTTCCGCAGCCAGCTCAGCCTGATCTTCGAGGTGCTCGACGCGCTGGGCATCCGCCGGCTGTCCGCGCCCGGGTACGAAGCCGACGACCTGATCGCCACGCTGGCCACGCAGGCCGCCGCCGAGAACATGGACGTGCTCATCGTCACCGGTGACCGCGACGTCCTCCAGCTGGTCAGCGACCGGGTGACGGCGCTGATGACCCGCCGCGGGATCACCGAGATGACCCGCTTCACCCCGGAAACGGTGCAGGAGAAGTACGGGCTCTCCCCGTCCCAGTACCCCGACTTCGCCGCCGTCCGCGGCGACCCGAGCGACAACCTGCCGGGCATCCCGGGCGTGGGGGAGAAGACCGCGACCAAGTGGATCGCGGAGTTCGGCTCGCTGGCCAACCTGGTGGACCGGGTGGACGAGGTCAAGGGCAAGGCCGGCGACGCGCTGCGCGAGCACCTGGGCAGCGTGCTGCGCAACCGCCAGCTCACCTCGCTGGTCACCGACCTGCCCGCCGAGACGGTCGGCGCGGTGCCCGGCGACCTGCTGCCGGTCGCCTGGGACCGGGAGACGATCCACCAGCTCTTCGACACCCTGCAGTTCCGCGTGCTCCGCGACCGGCTGTACCAGACGCTGCCGCACGGCCTGATCAGCACGGTCGGTGCCGCGGATCAGACCGCCTTCCCCGATGAGCAGGGAAAACAAGCTCTCGAAGTGGTGGCCGACCTGCTCGGACCCGACCAGGTCGCGCCCTGGCTGGCCGCTCATATTTCGGCCGAACGGTCCGGCCTGGCTGTGGCCGGCACCTGGGGACGCGGCACGGGGCAATTGACCGCCGTGGCCATCGCGGCCCCGGATGGTCACGGCGCCCACGTCGACCCCACCGCGCTCACGCAGGACGACGACCGGGCCCTGGCGGCCTGGCTGGCCGACCCCGCGCACCCCAAGGTGCTGCACGACGCCAAGGGCCCCCTGCACGCCTTCGCCGCCCACGGCTTCACCCTGGCCGGCCTGGAGTGCGACACCGCGCTGGCCGCCTACCTGGCGCTGCCCGGCCAGCGCACCTTCGACCTGGCCGACCTCACCCTGCGTTACACGGGCCAGGAGCTGCCCGAGGATTCTAAAGACGGCCAGCTCACCCTGGACGGGTCGGTCGAGCGCGACGCCGCCGCCGGGCTCGTGCTGCGCGCCCAGGCCACCTTGCAGCTCGCCGCGGCGCTCGACGCCGACCTGGACCGCCGCGAGGCCGGCGCGCTGCTGCGCGAGCTGGAACTGCCGCTGGTCTCGGTGCTGGCCAAGATGGAGCGCACCGGGATCGCCGCCGACCTCGATCACTTCGGGTCCATGTCTGCCACCTTGCATGGTGAGGTGAAGACGGCCGAGCAGGCCGCGTTCGCGGTGGTCGGGCACGAGTTCAACCTCGGCTCGCCCAAGCAGCTGCAGGAAATCTTGTTCAACGAGCTCGGGCTGCCCAAGACCAAGCGGATCAAGACCGGGTACACCACCGACTCCGAGGCGCTGACCAGCCTGCTCGCGCAGACCGGCCACCCGCTGCTCGAGCACCTGCTGCGGCACCGTGACGTGTCCAAGCTGATGACGATCGTGGACTCGCTGATCCCGATGCCGGGCGAGGACGGCCGGATCCACACCACCTTCAACCAGACCATCGCGGCCACCGGCCGGCTGTCCTCCACCGACCCGAACCTGCAGAACATCCCGATCCGCAGCGAACTCGGCCGGCAGATCCGCAAGGGATTCATCGTCGGCGCGGGCTACGAGTGCCTGCTCACCGCGGACTACAGCCAGATCGAGCTGCGCATCATGGCCCACCTGTCCGGCGACGAGGCGCTGATCGCGGCGTTCGAGTCCGGGCACGACTTCCACGCCGCGACCGCCTCCCGGGTGTTCGGGCTGCCGCCCGAGGAGGTCGGGCCCGAGCTGCGGGCCAAGATCAAGGCGATGAACTACGGCCTGGCCTACGGCCTGTCCGCCTTCGGGCTCTCCAACCAGCTGCGCATTACCCCGGACGAGGCCCGCGGGCTGATGGATGAGTACTTCAAGGAGTTCGGCGGCGTGCGGGACTACCTGCACGAGGTGGTCTCCCGGGCCCGGATGGACGGCTACACCGCGACCATGATGGGCCGGCGCCGTTATCTGCCCGACCTGACCTCGGACAACCGGCAGCGGCGGGAGATGGCCGAACGGATGGCGCTGAACGCGCCCATCCAGGGCTCGGCCGCCGACGTGATCAAGGTCGCCATGCTGGCCGTGGACAGCTCGCTGACCGGCGCGGGGCTGCGCTCCCGGATGCTGCTCCAGGTGCACGACGAGCTGCTCATCGAGGTGGCGCCCGGCGAGTACGACCAGGCCCACGACCTGGTCTGCGCCGCCATGGCGGGCGCCGCCGCGCTGCGCGTCCCGCTCGATGTGTCGGTCGGGACCGGCCGAACCTGGGACGAAGCGGCCCACTGAGCCTTACTGAGACCCTATTGTCACCGGTCTCAATTGACCCTTCGACCCAAGCCTCATATCCTGAACGCTGCGCCGTGTCCTCGTGCGTTCCGTCGTGGTCACGTGACATCACGTCATGTGACCGGGCTGGCGGCCGCCGGGCGTGCCGTGGTCGGCCCTTGCTGGTTCCGGTAGGTCCTGCGAATTCTGGTCATTCTGGGGTGCACGGGTTTGCGGCATGTCCAAAACTTCCCCTGTCCGCATCCGGAGCCAACCCACACATGACGAGCAGCACGCAAGCCCACTCGACCCCCAAGGTGGCGGTCAACGACATCGGGTCCGAGGAGGCATTCCTCGCCGCGATCGACGAAACCATCAAGTATTTCAACGACGGTGACATCGTCGAAGGAACAGTCGTAAAGGTCGACCGAGACGAGGTTTTGCTCGACATCGGCTACAAGACAGAAGGCGTGATTCCCTCCCGCGAACTGTCGATCAAGCACGATGTCGACCCGCACGACGTAGTCAAGACCGGCGAGCACATCGAGGCCCTCGTCCTCCAGAAGGAGGACAAGGAGGGCCGCCTGATCCTGTCCAAGAAGCGGGCCCAGTACGAGCGGGCCTGGGGCACGATCGAGAAGATCAAGGACGAGGACGGCGTGGTCACCGGCACGGTGATCGAGGTCGTTAAGGGCGGCCTGATCCTCGACATCGGGCTGCGCGGCTTCCTGCCCGCCTCCCTGGTGGAGATGCGCCGTGTCCGCGATCTGCAGCCGTACGTCGGCCGGGAGATCGAGGCCAAGATCATCGAGCTGGACAAGAACCGCAACAACGTGGTGCTGTCCCGCCGGGCCTGGCTGGAGCAGACCCAGTCCGAGGTCCGCCACACCTTCCTCAACACCTTGTCCAAGGGCCAGATCCGCAAGGGCGTCGTCTCCTCGATCGTCAACTTCGGCGCGTTCGTCGACCTCGGCGGCGTGGACGGCCTGGTACACGTGTCCGAGCTGTCCTGGAAGCACATCGACCACCCGGGTGAGGTCGTCGAGGTGGGCCAGGAGGTCACCGTCGAGGTGCTCGACGTGGACATGGACCGGGAGCGGGTCTCGCTCTCGCTCAAGTCCACCCAGGAAGACCCGTGGCAGCAGTTTGCCCGCACCCACCAGATCGGCCAGGTCGTGCCGGGCCGGGTGACCAAGCTGGTGCCGTTCGGCGCGTTCGTCCGCGTCGAGGAGGGCATCGAGGGCCTGGTGCACATCTCCGAGCTAGCCGACCGGCACGTGGAGATTCCCGAGCAGGTCGTGCAGGTCGGCGACGAGATCTTCGTCAAGATCATCGACATCGACCTGGACCGGCGGCGGATCAGCCTGTCGCTCAAGCAGGCCAACGAGGGCACCATCGGCGAGGCGGTCGGCGACGACTTCGACCCGACCCTGTACGGCATGCCGGCCTCCTACGACGAGCAGGGCAACTACGAGTACCCCGACGGCTTCGACCCGGAGACGGGCGAATGGCTGCCGGGCTACGAGAAGCAGCGCGAGGAGTGGGAGCACCAGTACGCCGAGGCGCGGGCAAGGTTCGAGGCGCACCGGAAGCAGGTCGAGGAATCCCGCAAGGCCGAGGAGGAGGAAGCGGCCAGCCCGGCCGACGAATCCGACGAGGACGGCGCGGCGGCTTCGGCCGCCAACGGCGCTCCCGGTGCCCCGCGCGCCAGCCGTGGTCCCCGCTCCGGCGGCTCCCGGCAGGCCGCGGGCGCGTCGGTCACGTCAAGCTCGTCCCCGGGCGCCGCGGCGACCGGCACCCTGGCCTCGGACGAGGCCCTGGCCGCCCTCCGCGAGAAGCTCTCCGGCGGGCAGTCCTAACCGCAGCAACAGGGCGGCACCCACTTCGGTGGGTGCCGCCCTTTGCGTTGGGTACTAAGCGCCGTAACGAAGCAGCAGTTCGGCCACGCACACCGGCTTGGTCCCGCCCTCCCGCTCGAACGTCACGGTGTAAGCGGCCTGCTTCCCGCCCGGCACATCGTCGACCGCGGCGCAGCTCACGTCGGCCCGGACCCGGCTGCCGACCGGGACCGGAGCCGGGAAGCGCACCTTGTTCAGGCCGTAGTTGATCACGACCGACGCGTCCGCCACCTCGACCACCTCCTGCACCAGCAGGGGCGCCAGCGAGAGGGTGAGGAAGCCGTGCGCGATCGTGCCGCCGAACGGGCCCGTCTTCGCCCGCTCCGCGTCGAGGTGAATCCACTGGTGATCGCCGGTCGCGTCGGCGAACAGCCCGACTTGCTCCTGCGTCACCTCATGCCAGGGGCCGACGCCCAGGTGCTGGCCTACGTGGTTAGGCAGCTCATCAAGTTTCAGGGTCACTAGCGCCATGAAGTGATCATGACACCGAACCCGGCCGATGGCCATCGTGACCCAAGCGAGACAGCCTGCCCCAGTCCGTGCCTGCTCGCTAGCCGTTCCCTACGCTGGTGCCCGTGACGGGACATCGGGTGCTGCGGGCCGGGCTGACCGGAGGTATCGGGTCCGGGAAGAGCGAGGTGTCCCGGCGGCTGGCCGGGCACGGCGCGGTGATCATCGACGCGGACGTCGCCGCCCGGGCCGTGGTCGCGCCCGGCACCCCCGGGCTGGCCCGGGTCGCCGAGGTCTTCGGCGCCGCCGTGCTCGGTCCGGACGGCGCGCTGGACCGCGCGCGGCTGGGCGCCATCGTGTTCGGCGATCCCGCCGCGCGTGCCTCGCTGAACGCCATCGTCCATCCCCTGGTCGGGGAGTGGATGCGCGCCGCCGAGGCCGATGCCGTGGCCGCCGCCGACGCTGACGTGATCATCGTGCACGACGTGCCGCTGCTCACCGAGAACCGGCGCGCCGACGGCTTCGACCTGGTCATCGTGGTGGACGTGCCGCCCGAACTGCAGCTCGAGCGGCTGATCGGCCAGCGCGGCATGACGCCGGATCAGGCCCGGGCCCGGATGGCGGCCCAGGCCAGCCGGGAGCAGCGCCTGGCCGTGGCCGACGTGGTGATCGACAACTCCGGCTCCCTGGCCGACCTGGACCGCCGCGTCGCCGAGGTCTGGGCCGGCCTCCAGCACCGCGTCGCCGCCCCCTAAGGAGCACCCCGATCCGCCTCGCCGTCACCACATCCCCGCAAGAACAGAACGCCGAGAGCACCCCCGCTCGGGGCTGTTCATGATCATGGGTCAAAGTGGGCAATATTTGCCCAAAACGACCCACGATCATGATTGCCGCCCGAAATGTCTCAACGTGAAATCTAGGCATAACGATATATAGCGGGCGGTATTGTTCAGCAGGCCGGCCGCGGACGCTCTATCGCGACCCGGCCACCATCCGGGCCGGGCCAGCGCTGTTCCGCCCGCGCGAGCGCCGCCACCCGGTCGGTGATCTGCACCGAGATGTCGGCGATGTCCTCTCCGACTAGGTCCACTTCGCCGGTATGGATCCCGGCCCGGACCTGGATCCCCGCCGCGGCCGCCGTGACGCCTACCTGGCCCGCGTCCCAGCAGCTGGCCTGGATCCACGGCCACGACGCGCTCGCCCCCGCCCTCACCCGCTGCTAGAACCGGGCCGCCGGGCCGTAAGCGCCGCCGGGCCGGCGCCCCGCCGAGCACCCGCGGAATGTCGGACCCCCCGCCTAGAGTTGTGTTCTTGGAGGTGGGTTGTGCGTCCGGTTACCGATTTGAAGCGAAGGGTCGCGCCGATCCAGGTCGTCACCGACATGGTTCCGGCGGGCGATCAGCCGCAGGCGATCGCCGAGATCACCCGGCGCGTCCAGGCGGGCGACGGCGACACCGTGCTGCTCGGCGCGACCGGGACCGGTAAGACCGCCTCGGTGGCCTGGATCGCGGAGCAGGTGCAGCGGCCGGTGCTGGTCATGCTGCCGAACAAGACGCTCGCCGCCCAGTTCGCCAACGAGCTGCGCGAGATGCTGCCCAACAACGCGGTCGAGTACTTCGTCTCCTACTACGACTACTACCAGCCCGAGGCGTACGTCCCGCAGACCGACACCTACATCGAGAAGGACTCCTCGATCAACAACGAGGTCGAGCGGCTGCGGCACTCGGCCACCAACTCGCTGCTGACCAGGCGCGACACCGTGGTCGTGGCCTCGGTGTCCTGCATCTACGGCCTGGGCACGCCGCAGGAGTACGTGGACCGGATGCTCACGCTCAAGCTCGGCGACACCATCGACCGGGACATGCTGCTGCGCCGGCTGGTCGGCATGCAGTACGCGCGGAACGATCTGGCCTTCACCCGCGGCACCTTCCGGGTCCGCGGCGACACCATCGAGATCATCCCGATGTACGAGGAGCTGGCCGTCCGGATCGAGATGTTCGGCGACGAGATCGAGCGGCTCATGACGCTGCACCCGCTCACCGGCGAGGTGATCAGCGAGGACACCGAGCTGTACATCTTCCCGGCCTCGCACTACGTGGCCGGGCCGGAGCGCATGGAGCGGGCCATCAACGGCATCGAGGCCGAGCTGGCCGAGCGCCTCGGCGAGCTGGAAAGGCAGGGCAAGCTGCTCGAGGCGCAGCGGCTGCGCATGCGCACCACCTACGACATCGAGATGATGCGCCAGGTCGGCAGCTGCTCCGGCATCGAGAACTACTCGCGGCACATCGACGGCCGCGAGCAGGGCAGCCCGCCGAACACTCTGCTCGACTACTTCCCTGAGGACTTCCTGCTCGTCATCGACGAGTCGCACGTGACCGTCCCGCAGATCGGCGCCATGTACGAGGGCGACGTGTCCCGCAAGCGGGTTCTGGTCGAGCACGGCTTCCGGCTGCCCAGCGCGATCGACAACCGCCCGCTGACCTGGGATGAGTTCCTCGACCGGATCGGTCAGACCATCTACCTGTCGGCCACCCCCGGGCCGTATGAGCTGCAGCGCGTCGGCGGCGACGTGGTCGAGCAGGTGATCCGCCCGACCGGCCTGGTCGACCCCGAGGTGATCATCAAGCCGACCAAGGGCCAGATCGACGACCTGCTGCACGAGATCAGGCAGCGCGCCGAGCGGGACGAGCGGGTGCTGGTCACCACGCTCACCAAGCGGATGGCCGAGGACCTGACCGACTACCTGCTGGAGAACGGGGTCCGCGCCCGGTACCTGCACAGCGAGGTCGACACGCTGCGCCGGATCGAGCTGCTGCGTGAGCTGCGGACCGGCGAATACGACGTCCTGGTCGGCATCAACCTGCTCCGCGAGGGCCTGGACCTGCCCGAGGTCTCGCTGGTCGCGATCCTGGACGCGGACAAGGAAGGCTTCCTGCGCTCGGGCACCTCCCTGATCCAGACCATCGGCCGCGCCGCGCGGAACGTGTCCGGCCAGGTCCACATGTACGCCGACAGGGTGACCCCGTCGATGGAGCGGGCCATCGAGGAGACCAACCGGCGCCGGGACAAGCAGAAGCAGTACAACGAGGAGCACGGCATCGATCCCCAGCCGCTGCGCAAGCGCATCGCCGACATCCTGGACCAGATCGTCCGTGAGGACGCCGACACCGAGCAGCTGATCGGCGGCGGCGGCCGGCAGCAGTCGCGCGGCAAGGCGCCGGTCCCGGGCCTGTCCAGCCGGGCCCGCGCCGCGGTGCAGGCCGCCTCGCACGCCGAGGCCGGCGCACCAAGCAGCGCCGCCCGCGGCGAGCTGGTCGGGCTGATCAGCGAGCTCACCGAGCAGATGCACGCGGCCGCCGCCGAGCTGCAGTTCGAGGTCGCGGCCCGCCTCCGCGACGAGATCCGCGACCTCAAGCACGAACTGCGCGGCATGCACGCGGCCGGCGTCTGAGCCCGGCCATTTCGCGAAGGGTTTGCTACTCCCTGGAGTAGCAAACCCTTCGCGCTGACCGCAGGAGCCATCATCAGGCTCAAATGTCCCGTAAATGCTCATCGGCGGAGGCCGATCGCGCTCGGCCGCCACGGGCAGGGCATGATAGAGCACGAGTCCGCCGGAATGCTGAGCGCCACCTGACTGTTGCCTCACAAGAGTAATCCGGCGGTGTTACGGGTGGCCTGCAGCGGGAACGTGGTTTGTGAGCGGGCATGGCGCGAAGGCAGCCGACTAGCGAAGATGCCGGGGGAGGTGTGGAGTGCTAGTCAGCCTGATCGCGGCGGTCGTCGCGGCGATCTTCTACGGCGTTGCTTCGGTGATGCAGGCTATTGCCGTACGCTCGGCCAGCCATCGGGGGCTCAAGGACGCCGCGGCCGGCGGTGTCGATCCTGGTCTGGTGGTGCGCATGCTGCACCAGTGGCGGTTCGTGGTCAGCATCGGGCTTGACGCGCTTGGCTTCCTGGCCCAGCTGGTGGCCCTGCACCGGCTTCCCCTGTTCGTCGTGCAGGCCTTCGTCGCGTCGAACCTCGCGGTGACCGCGGTCATCGCCTGGCGCGTGATCGGCATGACCCTGTCCTGGCGGGAGTGGGCGGCGGTCACCGGCGTGGTGTCCGGCGTGGGCTTGCTCGGCTCCACGGCCGGCGCCCAGGGCGCGGCCGAGGTGGGAGCGGTGTTCAAGCTCGCCCTGATCGTGGCGATCGCGGGCCTGGCCGTGGTGGGCATGGCCGCGGCCAAGCTCAACGAGCCGTTCCGCACCACCGCGCTCGGCCTCACGGCCGGCTTCGGCTTCGGGGTGCTCAGCATCGCCGCCCGCGTCCTGGACGGCTTCGCCCCGCTCCAGCTCGCCCGCGACCCGGCCGCCTACGCGATCGCCGCGGCCGGCATCATCTCGTTCATGTTCTACGCCACCGCCCTGGAAGGCGGCAGCGTGACGGTCGCCACGGCGGCGGTCGTGATGGCCGAGACCATCCCGCCGGCCATCATCGGCGTCATCTTCCTCGGCGACCAAACCCGGCCCGGGCTGGCTGGCGTCGCCTGGGCCGGGTTCTTCATCGCCGTCGCTTCGGCCGTCATGCTGGCTAGATTCGGCGAGGCACACCACGACGAAGACGTCGCCAGAGCCGACGCGGTGGCACATCGGCAAGCAAATGCCGGCCCGGCCGCCGCTGAACTGTTATCCTGGTGGCCCGTGGACCTGCAGCTTTTCCTTGCCCTACCGGAAACCACGGGAGTCTCATAGTGGCCGCATCATCACTTCATCCACGGCCTGTTCAAACCCGGCATCTCTTCGTCACTGGCGGCGTCGCCTCCAGCCTCGGCAAGGGACTGACCGCGTCCAGCCTGGGCCGCTTGCTCAAGCTCAGAGGCCTGCGGGTCACCATGCAGAAGCTCGACCCGTACCTGAACGTCGACCCCGGCACGATGAACCCGTTCCAGCACGGCGAGGTGTTCGTCACCGACGACGGAACAGAGACCGACCTCGACGTCGGTCATTACGAGCGGTTTCTCGACACCAACCTGCAGGGCGAGGCCAACGTCACCACCGGCCAGATCTACTCCACGGTGATCGCGAACGAGCGGCGCGGCGCGTACCTCGGCGACACCGTGCAGGTCATCCCGCACATCACCAACGAGATCAAGTCCCGCATCCTGCAGATGGGCGGGGACGACGTCGACGTGGTGATCACCGAGGTCGGCGGGACCGTCGGCGACATCGAGTCGCAGCCGTTCCTGGAGGCCATCCGCCAGATCAGGCACGAGATCGGCCGGGACCGCTGCTTCTTCCTGCACGTCAGCCTGCTGCCCTACATCGGCCCGTCCGGCGAGCTGAAGACCAAGCCGACCCAGCACAGCGTGGCGGCCCTGCGAAGCATCGGCATCCAGCCGGACGCGATCGTGGCCCGCTCCGACCGGCCGATCAACGAGAACCTGAAACGCAAGATAAGCCTGATGTGCGACGTGGACGAGGAGGCCGTGGTATCCGCGGCCGACGCCCCGTCCATCTACGACATCCCGAAGGTGCTGCACGCCGAGGGCCTGGACGCCTACGTGGTGCGCCGGCTCGGCCTGCCGTTCCGCGACGTGGACTGGAACGAGTGGGACGACCTGCTCCGCCGGGTGCACCGCCCGGCTCACAGCATCACGATCGCGCTGGTCGGGAAGTACGTCGACCTGCCGGACGCGTATCTGTCCCCGGCCGAGGCGCTGAAGGCGGGCGGTTTCGCCAACGACGCCCAGGTGAACATCCGCTGGGTGATCAGCGACGCCTGCCAAGACCCCGAAGGTGCCGCCGCCGAACTGGACGGGGTGGACGGGGTGCTGATCCCGGGCGGGTTCGGCGTGCGCGGCATCGAGGGGAAGATCGGCGCGATCCGCTACGCCCGCGAGCATGGCATCCCGATCCTGGGCCTGTGCCTCGGCCTGCAGTGCATGGTCATCGAGGTGGCCCGTGACCTGGCCGGGCTGGCCGACGCGGACAGCGCCGAGTTCAACCCGCACACGCCGTACCCGGTGATCGCCACCATGGCCGACCAGGAAGACGTGGTGGCGGGGGAGCGGGACATGGGCGGCACCATGCGCCTGGGCCTGTACCCAGCCGTCCTGCAGCCCGGCACGCGGGTGGCGGAGTTGTACGACAGCACCCTGGTGCAGGAGCGGCACCGGCACCGGTACGAGGTCAACAACTCCTACCGCGAGGCGCTCGAGCAGGCCGGGCTGGTCTTCTCCGGCCTGTCGCCGGACGGTCACCTGGTGGAGTTCGCCGAACTGCCCAGCCACCCGTTCTTCGTGGGCACCCAGGCGCATCCGGAATTCCTTTCCCGCCCGACCCGGCCGCACCCGCTGTTCGATGGCCTGATCGCCGCCGCGCTCGCGCGGTCCAAGGCCCTGGCGTCCGCGACCAACCTGGCCAGCGCCCGCGCTGCGGCCACCGCATGAGCAATATCGCCGACGTCGAGGAGCACTGGCCGGTCGTCTCCTCGGCCGAGCTGCTCCGTGCCCGGCTGGTCACCGTGCGCAGCGATAAGGTCCGTACCCCTGACCATCATCTGGCCGAACGGGACGTGGTGCTTCATCCGGGTGCCGTGGCCGTGCTCGCCCTGGATGACGCGGACCGGATCTTGATGATCAGGCAGTACCGGCATCCGGTGGGCCACCTGCTGTGGGAGATCCCGGCGGGCCTGCGCGACGTCGCCGGGGAGGACCCGTGGGTCACCGCGCAGCGCGAGCTCGCGGAGGAAGCGAGCTACCGGGCCCGCGACTGGCGGGTGCTGGCCGACTACTACTCCTCGCCCGGCTACAGCACCGAACGCCTGCGCGTCTTCCTGGCCCGTGACCTGGAACCCGTGCCCCCGGCCGAACGCCATTTCGCCCCCCGGGACGAGGAGGCATTTCTGCTGGTCGACTGGCTGCCGCTGGCCGAGGCGGTGCGTAAGGTATTCGCCGGGGAGCTCCACAACGGCCCCGCCGCCCTGGGGATCATGGCGGGGTATGCTGCCAGGTCAGAGGGGTTTGACCGGCTTCGTCCGGCCAATGCTCCCGAAGAGCAATGACGCTCCATTGTCTGGAAGGACCACCATGAAGGTTGGAATTCCCCGGGAAGTAAAGAACCACGAGTACCGGGTGGCGATCACGCCCGCAGGCGTGCACGAGCTGGTCCGTGGCGGCCATCAGGTGGTCATCCAGGCCGGAGCGGGAGATGGCTCGTCGATCCCCGACGAGGACTTCACCACCGCCGGCGCGAAGATCCTGCCCACCGCGGACGACGTGTGGGGCGAGGGCGACCTGATCCTCAAGGTCAAGGAGCCGATCGAGGAGGAGTACCACCGGATGCGCTCAGGTCAGGTGCTCTTCACCTACCTGCACCTGGCCGCCTCCCGGGCCTGCACCGATGCGCTGCTCGCGGCCGGGGTCACCTCGATCGCGTACGAGACCGTCCAGCTGCCCGACGGGTCGCTGCCGTTGCTCGCCCCGATGTCCGAGGTCGCCGGGCGGATGGCGCCGCAGGTGGGAGCGCACCATCTGCAGCGCGACGGCGGTGGCCGCGGCGTGCTGATGGGCGGGGTATCCGGCGTGTACGCGGCCAAGGTGGTCGTGCTCGGCGCGGGCGTGTCCGGCATGAACGCCGCCGCGATCGCCCTCGGCATGCAGTCCGAGGTGCTGCTGGTGGACAAGAACGTCGCCCGGCTCCGCCAGGCCGACGCCATATACCAGGGGCACTGCCAGACCGTCGCCTCCAACACCTACGAGATTGAGCGCGCCGTCATCGACGCCAACCTGGTCATCGGCGCCGTCCTGGTGCCCGGCGCCAAGGCCCCCAAGCTGGTCAGCAACGAGCTCGTCTCCCGGATGAAGTCCGGCGCGGTGCTGGTCGACATATCGATCGACCAGGGCGGCTGCTTCGAGGACTCCCATCCCACCACGCACGCCAACCCGACCTACCCGGTGCACAACACGCTGTTCTACTGCGTGGCGAACATGCCGGGCGCCGTCCCGCACACGTCCACCTACGCGCTGACCAACGTCACGCTGCCCTACACGGTCGAGATCGCCAACCGCGGGTGGCGGGACGCCCTGCGCGCCGACCCCGCCCTCGGCCTGGGCCTGAACACCTTCGGCGGCGAGGTGACCTGCGAACCTGTCGCCGAAGCCCACGGCCTGCCCTACACCCCCCTGGCCGAGGTCCTCAACTAGCCCAGAGCATTTCCGCCGGGCGGGCACCCTGCCGGTGCCTGCCCGCACGCTGCCCGCCGCGGCGTCCTAGGCGCGCCGCCGCGCCGGGCCGCCGGCGATGTGGCAGCGTTGGGGCATGGCGCCTGTCCAGACGGTGAGCGGGGCGGTGCACTGGTACCTGGAGCACCTGGTGGTGGAGCGGGGACTGGCCGCCAACACGGTCGAGTCCTACCGCCGGGACCTGCGCCGGTACGAGTCGTCCCTGGCCGGCCGGGGCAAGGCCCGCCTTGGCGACGTCGAGCCCGCCGACGTAGCGGAGTTCCTGGCTTCGCTGCGCGAAGGGGACGACGGCCACGAGGCGCTGGCGGTCAGTTCGGCGGCCCGGGCGGTGATCGCGGTCCGTGGCCTGCACGCCTACGCGGCCGCACAGGGCCTGACCGGAACGGACCCGGCCCGCGACATCACGCCGCCGACACCGCCCCGGCGCCTGCCCAAGGCCATCACCGTGGCGGAGGTGGAGCGCCTGCTCGGGTCGTCCGGGCCAGGCCCCGACGACCCGTCCGGTGACCCGCGATCGCTGCGGGACAGGGCCTTGCTGGAGTTCCTGTACGGGACCGGGGCGCGGATCTCCGAGGCGACCGGCCTCGACGTGGACGAGCTGCACCTGGACGCCGACCCGGTGGTACGGCTGGCCGGCAAGGGCGGCAAGCAGCGGGTCGTCCCGGTGGGCAGCTACGCGGTCCGGGCCCTGCAGGCCTACCTGGTCCGGGCCCGGCCCGCCCTGGCCGCCGGCTCCAGGCGCGTCTCGGTCAGCCCGGCGGTATTCCTGAACGCGAGGGGCGGGCGCCTGACCCGCCAGGGTGCCTGGGGCGTGCTGCACGCCGCCGCCGAGCGGGCCCGCCTGCCGGACGTGTCCCCGCACACGCTGCGGCACTCGTTCGCCACCCACATGCTCGACGGCGGGGCCGACATCCGCGTCGTCCAGGAACTACTCGGGCACGCGTCGGTCGCGACCACCCAGGTCTACACCCTGATCACCGTGGACAGGCTCCGCGAGGTCTACGCCTCGTCCCATCCCCGTGCCCTCGGCTGAGGGCTCCGGGTCAGGACACGACGACGAACTAACCTCGAAGCCGAGCACGCGGGCGGGCGGCGGCATCTGAACCGCCGACAGGGACGGCGCGGACGTCAGCCGTGTTCGACCTGCGGCGCGCCACCTAAGCCCCGGGATACGCATGCGGCTCTAGTGAACAGAGAGCCAGCGGCGCCGCATGTGCACCAGCGAGCGCCGCGCCGACGGCCTGAAATCCCCGGTTCTTCATGATCGCGAAGACTTTTACGTGCTGGACCGGATAAAAGTCTTCGCGATCATGGAAAACGCAGTTCCGCGCGCCCGCGGCCCCGCCAGATCGGCGCACCACAGCGCGCTTGCACACCATAGGAACCACGAGCACCGCCCTCGTCGCAGCACGCGACCCCGGTCCGTTCGGGAAAAGAAGCCGTTCGCAGAATCACCGGAAGTGGCGGGTCAGTTCGTTGGCGTAGGTGCGGCCCAGGGTGCCCTTGTGGTCGGTGATCCACCGGGTCAGCGAGGTCTCGCCCGTCGCCGGGCCGTCGGTGTCGGCCAGGCCGTCCGCCATCGCCTCGAACTCCTCCGCGGTCAGCAGCGTGTCGCGCAACGCCAGGCCGAGCAGGCGCGCCGTCGGCGGGATCACTGATCCGGGCACGCGGACGACGGCGCTGCGGCTTCCCACTGCGTCCTTGATGAAGCGGACCAGGTCGATGAAGGCGGGCCGTTCCGGCCCCACCGCGTCGATGATCTCGGTGCCGGTGGCGTCCGCGGCCTGGACGCACAGCCGGGCCAGGTCGTCGACGTGGATCGGGCGGATGCGGTAGTCGCCGGTCCCGCCGACGGCGAAGACCGGCAGGTGCCGTAGCAGCCACGCGATGTTGTTGATCAGCACCCCGTTGCCGCCGAACAAGATGGCCGGCCGCAGCACGGTATGCGGCAGCCCGAGGTCGGCGAGGGCCTGCTCGACCGCCGCCTTGCCGCGGAAGTACGGGTAAGGCGAGTCGGCGTCGGGGTGAGTGATCGAGACGTGTACCACCCGGCGCACGCCGGCCTCGGCGGCCGCCTGGAACAGCACGCGCGACCGGGCCACGGCGATCTCGTGGCTGACCTGCCCGTGCGCGAAGCGCACCCAGTAGGTGTTGACCAGCGTCCGGGCGCCGCGCAGCGACTCGGCCAGCCCGGCCGGATCGGCGAAGTCCAGCGGCCGGACCTCGATGGCGGTGCCCGCGGGCGCGCGGCCGGGATGGCCGGTGAGGGTCCGGACCCGGCGTCCCGCCGCCTGCAATTCGCTGGCGATAACCGCTCCGGAGTAGCTGAACGCCCCGGTCACCACGTCGAAGTCGGTCATGGCAGCGCGGCCACCAGGTCGGTAAGTACTCGGCCCAGGGGAGCGTCCAGCGTGGCCGCAGCGTACGCGTCGCCCCGGGTGGCCCCCTGGTTGACGATCACCACCGGCACCGGCACCTTCGCCGCGTGCCGGACGTACCGGAAGCCCGACATCACGGTCAGCGAGGACCCCAGGACCACCAGCGAACTGGCTTGCTCGACCATGGCGTAGCAGGCCTGCACCCGCGGCCGGGGCACGTTCTCGCCGAAGAACACCACGTCCGGCTTGAGCACTCCGTCACACGACGCGCAGTCCACGACCCGGAAGGACTCGGTCGCGTCGTCGGTGAGCACCGCGTCCCCGTCAGGATTGATCAGCGCCGGGCCGGCGTCCCAGCCGGGGTTGGCCGCCGCGAGCCGGCGGTGCAGGTCGGTGCGTGCCGTCCGCTGCCCGCACGACAAGCAGACGACCTGGTGCAGGCTGCCATGCAGTTCGGTCACGTCGGCCGCGCCCGCCGCCTGGTGCAGCCCGTCGACGTTCTGGGTGATGACCCCGGCCAGCAGCCTGCGGCGGCCGAGCTCGGCCACCGCGTGGTGGCCGAGGTTGGGGACCGCCTGGCCGATGTGCCGCCAGCCCAGGTGGCTGCGCGCCCAGTACCTGCGCCGGGCGTCCTGGCTGGCGGTAAAGGTCTGGTAGGTCATCGGCGTCGCCCGCCGGGCCAGCCCCGTCGGTCCGCGGTAGTCGGGGATGCCGGACTCGGTGGACAGCCCGGCTCCGCTGAGGATCAGTACGTTCCCGGCGGCGACGACGTCGAGGAGCATCCCGAACGACCCGGTCGTCCGCGCCTCCGCCAGCTGGGTCACCACTCCATGCTAGGCGGCGACGGCGACGTGCTAGGCGGCGACGGCGACGTGCTAAGTGGCGACGGTCGTGATGGCGCGGGCCACCGCGGCGGCGCCCGGCGGGCCGAACAGGATCGTGTAGTGGTTCACGCCCGGCACCAGCTGGGGACGAAGCTGGGGCACGCGTTCGGCCCACATCGCGACCAGGTCGGGCGGCAGCAGGCCCGGCGGCTCACCGAGGAAGCCGGCCGGCGCGGTCAGCAACGGCGTCGGCTGCGTCAGCCGCCCGAGCGCGTCCGCGAACGGCTTATCGGTCAGCACGTCGCGGCTGTCGGGGCTGACCGCGGCTTCGGCCACCCTGGACCGCATGCTGCCCGCCTCGCCGGTCAGGTCGTACCGGGCGTACGCCTCGACGTCGGCGGTCCAGTGCCCGGCCAGCGCCGGATGCACGCGCCAGAAGTCCAGGTAAGCCTCGGTGCTCGGAAAAGTCTGCCGCAGCCGGGCGATCGCCGGGCCGATTGCGGCCTCGAGCGCCACTTCCGGGTCGAGGCCGTCCGGCACCGGCAGCGGCAGGCCGCCGTCCACCATGACCAGGCGCCGCGACAGGTTCGGGTGCGCGTCGCGGGTCAGCAGCGCGACGTACGCACCCATCGAATGCCCGGCCAGGACGGGCCGGCCGCCGAAATGCCGCAGGACCGCGGTCACGTCGGCGACGTGCCGTTCCAGGCCGTACGGGCCAGGCAAGTGGGCGCTGAAACCGCGTCCGCGTAGGTCAGGCGCGGCCAGCGTCCAGTCAGGCGGCATCTGGCGCGCCACCGCCTGCCACGACATGGCCGACGCCGTGATTCCGTGCACGGCGACGGCCACCCTCCTGCCTGTGCCCCACTGGAGCACGCGCAGTTCCCCCCCGTCCACAGGGACGTCAAACAGCCGGAGTTGCATATTCTTACCCTCCCCGGTCTCGGCAGTTATGGCCGGGACCGCCCATATCTATCACTCATTATCCGCTCTGAAGATGACGGCAGTATGTCAACTCGACCACAAAGCTGACCGGCAAACCATGCCACACTGGACCGAGATAGAAATGCCAGGTAAAACCAGGCTTGGAGGTAAGCGGCCATGTCTGCAGCACTGAGTTACTCGTCGGGAGAATCAGCAACGCCCCTGCTGGGCGACACGATCGGGGGCAACTTCGACGCCACGGTCGCCGCCTTCGGCGACCGCGAGGCGCTCGTCGACCGGTCGGACGCCACGACCACGCGGCGGTGGACCTATGCGGAACTAGCCGCGGACGTCGACGCCCTGGCGCTCGGGCTGCTGGAAATGGGGATCGAGAAGGGCGACCGAGTCGGTATCTGGGCGCCGAACTGCGCGGAATGGACGCTCACCCAGTACGCCACGGCGAAGATCGGCGCGATCCTGGTCAACATCAACCCCGCCTACCGCACCAGGGAACTCGAGTTCGTGCTCAATCAGTCGGGCGCCAAGTTGCTCATCTCGGCCGAGCGGCTGAAGACCTCGGACTATGTCGGCATGATCACCGAGGTCCGGCCGCGCTGCTCCGGCCTGGCCCATGTCGTGGTGATCGGCCATCAGGAATGGCAGTCTCTGCTCCAGAGCGGGCGGCGGCTGGACCGCGCGGCCCTGCACCGCATTCAGCTCGACACCGATGACCCCATCAACATCCAGTACACCTCAGGTACCACTGGTTTCCCGAAGGGCGCGACGCTTTCGCACCACAACATTCTCAACAACGGCTTCTTCGTCGGCGAGCTGTGCAACTACACCGAGGCAGACCGGATCTGCATTCCGGTGCCCTTCTACCATTGCTTCGGCATGGTCATGGGCAATCTCGCGGCCACCAGTCACGGCGCGTGCATGGTCATCCCCGCGCAAAGCTTCGACCCGGTCGCGACCCTGGACGCCGTGCAAGCCGAACGTTGTACCTCGCTATACGGCGTCCCGACGATGTTCATCGCCGAGTTGTCGGCGCCCGGCTTCTCCGGCTACGACCTGTCCAGCCTGCGTACCGGCATCATGGCGGGTTCGCCGTGCCCGGTCGAGGTGATGAAGCAGGTCATGTCGCGGATGTCGATGCGGGACGTCGGCATCTGCTACGGCATGACCGAGACCTCGCCGGTGTCGACTCAGACCCGCGACGACGATTCGCTGGACCGCCGCGTGTCCACGGTGGGCCGCGTGGGGCCGCACCTGGAGGTCAAGGTCATCGACCCGGCGACCGGCGTGACGGTCCCCCGGGGTACGCCCGGCGAGCTGTGCACACGGGGTTATTCGGTGATGCTCGGCTACTGGGGGCAGCCGGACAAGACCGCCGAGGCGGTCGACGCCGCGCACTGGATGCACACCGGCGACCTGGCCGTGATGGACGAAGAGGGGTATCTGGCCATCACCGGGCGGATCAAGGACATGGTGATCCGCGGCGGCGAGAACGTCTACCCGCGCGAGATCGAGGAATTTCTCTACACGCATCCGGACGTTCTGGACGCTCAGGTGATCGGCGTCCCGGACGCCGTTTACGGCGAGGAACTCATGGCCTGGGTCCGCCTGCGGCCCGGCGCTTCCGCATTGACCGCGGAGGATTTGCGGTCATTCTGTTCCGGCCAGCTTGCGCACTACAAGATCCCCAGGTACGTGCACGTCGTCGATGAATTCCCGATGACAGTGACCGGCAAAGTCCGGAAGGTGGAGATGCGAGAGCGGGCGGTTGAAATCCTCGGCCTGAAATAGCGCCACCGTCCCGATCACGGAGGGTGATGAAGACTCACCCATAGTCCGGCGCACGTGCGGCCTCGACCGCCGCGGTGACCGCGGCCGCACGTTCGCGTGATCCGCCTTATCGGGCGAAAAGCACACCGCGGCCATGCATGGCAAAATCGCGAACTTCGCGACGTAGCGGTCAATAAATGATTGTATTGGATGAAATCTCCAGGACGCGTACGATTGGACAGCTTGGGTAGCCAACTCTGCGAGCCAGCGGAGTTGGGGGGTGCGGAGATGGGCGAGCAGCAGCGCAGCCATACGCCGGGGACGGGCGGGGACCCGTCCTGGGCGACCGTCGCGGCTACCACGTTGCGCCTGTGGCTGCAAAGACACACCCATCGCGGCCGCCGGCCATCCTCCCGCCGCCAGCGCGGCGTCCTGGTGCTGTGCGCGGTGGCCGCCATGGCCCTCGGAGCGCTGGTCACGCTGGCCTTTACCGATCAGGGAGAACAAGCACAGAACACATCGTCGGTGCAGTCGGCCGATCCTGCCCCGAGTACGCCCAGTGCGCTGGCGACCGCTGCGGCGAACCGCGGCCAGGCGGCACAGTGGATCGCGCAGCAGATGCTCCCGAGCGTGCTGATCGGCTGTGACCCGCTGATGTGCCAGGCCCTGGAGGAGGCCAACGTCTCGGCGAGCAGGCTGTCGGTCGTGCAGCCGTCGGCCCCCGACCCGCTGGGCGTCGAGGTGATCGTCGCGACCCCGGCCCTGCAGAGCCAGTTCGGCCCGCGCCTGGCCACGGTGTACGCGCCCCTGGTCCTGGCCAGCTTCGGCGCTGGCGCCCAGCGGATCGACATCCGCTATCTCGCGCCCGGCGGGACCGCCGCGTTCCAGGCCTCGCTCGCCTCGGATCGCAGCGCCCGCATCGAAGCGGGTAAGCAGCTACTGACCAATAAGAACGTCCAGGCCTCCGCGCAGGCCCGCGGCGCCCTCCTGGCCGGAAACGTCGATCCCCGCCTGCTTATAACGCTTGGGCTACTTGCCCACGAAATGCAAGTACGACTGGTAATTTTTGATGACCCGTCGCCAGGCGTGAGTTCCGCGGTTCCGCTACGCGGCGCCGAGATCGGGGCCTCGAGCTCCGCTGGCCTGTCGGCGATGCTGGCGTTCCTGAATCAGCAAACTACATACCAACCCTCGCACTTCGGGGAAATCAGGATCGCTAGCGGTCAGGTGGTCACCATGCAATACGGCGCCCCAGGTCCCCTGGGGATGAACGGCCCCTAGCCTGTCACCGGCTGGGGTAAAGGGAGGGGTCATGAAGTTTCGGAGAACTACTAGACGACTGCTCATGCTGCTGGCCACGTCGGCCCTGCTGCTGGGCATTCCCGCCGCCGCGACCGCGTTCGCGGGCTCTGCTACCTCGGGTACGGGCTGGATCAGACTGGCCCACCTGTCCCCGAACACGCCTGCGGTCGACGTGTACCTGTACTCGTTCGACGACTCCAAGGCGATGATCGTGCTCCACCACGTCGCTTACGGAACCGTCTCGCCGTACGAGTCGGTGCGGGCCGGAGACTACAGCGTGGCCATGCGCGCCACCGGCGCGTCCCCCACGAGTCAGCCTGTCCTGTCCACCAGCGTTACGATCGCCGCCGGTCATGCCTACACGGTGGCGGGGATGGGACCCGAATCGGGCCTGCGGCTCCAGGTCATGGACGATGACCTGACCACGCCGTCAGGACAAGCCCTGGTCCGCGTGATCCAGGCCTCGCTGAAACAGCAAGAGGTTAAGGTCAGCCTCGGTTCCACGGTGCTCGCGAACAGCCTGAAGTTCGCCAGCGTGAGCGCCTACCAGGCGGTTACCCCGGGCACCGAGACCGTGAGCGTGAGCGCGGCAGCGCGGCGCAGGAGACGCCGACTCGAGCGTCACGCTCGCCGCCGGAACCGTCCACACCCTGGTCGTGCTCGACAGCGCCAGCGGGCTGGAGGTCGTCAGCCTCGAGGACGCGTCGGGCAGCGGCAAGCCGCCGCTGGGCGGCGTCTCGACAGGCTTCGGCGGCACCGCGGGGCACGGACCGGGCTCGCCCGTGCCGTGGCTGGTGGTCATCGGAGCCGGTTCGCTGCTCGTCCTCACCGGCGGACTGCGGTTGCGGCGTAGCCGTCAGCTGGCCGTCCGGATCTAACGATGCCGACCCGTAGGCCGGTCGCGGCGCTCGCTGTCGCGGCCGGCCTCGTCGTGATCGCCGGCGCCACGACCGGCCTCCTGCTGACCCGGCACTCAACCCCGGCCATGCGCCCGGTGGCGGTCGGCGTGGGGGCGGTGCCCGCGCCGACCGGCCCGATCGTGGGGGCGTTCCCCTCGCCGACCGGCCCGATCGTCGCTGTGTCGCCGTCGGCGGCGCCCAAGCCGGTCGCGGCCCCGGTCTCGCTGACCATCCCGCTGATCGGCGTGCAGACCAACCTGATGACCCTGGGCCTGGGCTCGAACGGCGAGCTGCAGGTCCCGCCCTTGTCCACGGCCTCGGTTGCGGGCTGGTACACGGGCAGCCCCCGGCCGGGCGCCATCGGCTCGTCCATCATCGTGGGCCACGTCGACACGAAAAGCCTGCCCGCGGTGTTCTACCGGCTCAACACGCTGACCCGCGGGGACAAGATCTACGTCAAGCGGGCCGACGGCACCCTGGTCGAGTTCCGGGTGACCTCGGTCCAGACCTACCTGAAGGACCACTTCCCGACCGAAGCCGTCTACGGTCCGGTCCCCGACCCCGAGCTGCGCCTCATCACCTGCGGCGGAGCCTGGGACCGCGCGACCAGCCACTACCTGAGCAACATCGTCGTCTACGCCACCGAGGTCAGCTGAGGCGGCATCCTTGGAAGCATGACGCCCGAGCAGCGCTACGAAGACCTGATCGAGGAGTTCCTCGGCGAGGACGGGGTGCTCCCGCCGCCCGGGGGCAGCGGGTTCGGCCGGGGCGCGATCCGTTATCGCAGGAAGATCTTCGCGATGTTCGTCCGCGGCCAGCTCGTGGTCAAGCTGCCCCGCAAGCGCGTCGACGAGCTTGTGGCCGGGGGCCACGGCGTGCGGTTCGACGCCAACAAGGGCACCCCGATGAAGGAGTGGTTCAGCCTGGACCCGGAGTCCGGGCTGGCGTGGCCGCCGCTGGCCCGCGAGGCCCTGAGCTTCGCCCGGGAAGCGTAAGCCCCCCGGCGTATGCTGACGCCGCGACTCACCGCGGCACCGATGAGTTTTGCTGCCGGGCTGCCGTTTCACGGGTGAGCGACGGCGACCGGCCGGTGCCCTACCTGGGAGAGAAGCGACATGGACTACAAGCTGGAACTGGTGCTCATCCCCGTCTCGGACGTGGACCGCGCGAAGAAGTTCTACGTTGAGCAGGCGGGCTTCGTGCTCATCGTCGATACCGCGATCGGTGCGGACATGCGGGTGGTCCAGGCCGTGCCGCCCGGTTCGGAATGCGCGATCGGGTTCGGCACCGGGCTCACCTCGGCCGCGCCCGGCGCGGCACAGGGCCTGCACCTGGTGGTGTCCGACATCCTCGCCGCGCGGGCCGAACTGCTCGAACGCGGGGTAGCCGTCAGCGGGGTCCGTCACCTGGAGGCCGGAACCTGGGTCGACGGCCCGCACCCGGAACGGGAGAATTACCAGTCGTTCGCCGACTTCACCGACCCGGACGGCAACATCTGGATCTTGCAGGAAGTCGACCGGAGCAAGGACAAGCATGGATCGGACTGACCAGACGGTAACCGCCGACGAGGTCGTGAGCGCGGCGATCGCGGGTGACGAGCCCGCGTTCACCGCGCTGGCCGAACGCCACCGGCGGGAGCTCCACGTGCACTGCTACCGGATGCTCGCCTCCTTCGACGAGGCCGAGGACGCCGTGCAGGAGACGTTCCTGAACGCCTGGCGCGGCCGGTCGGGATTCGAGGGCGGCTCGCAGTTCCGGGCCTGGCTGTACCGCATCGCGACGAACGTCTGCCTCGACATGCTCCGTCGTAACTCGCGGCGCGCCACCGTGATGCGCTCGCATCCGGAGGTGCCGTGGATCCAGCCGTACCCGGACCTGCTGCTCGATCGGGCCGCGCCGGCCGATGAGCAGCCCGAGGCGGTCGCCATCGCGCGCGAGACGATCTCGCTGGCCTTCCTGGCCGCGCTGCAGGTCCTGCCGCCCAGGCAGCGCGCCGCGCTGATCGCCCGCGACGTGCTGGGCTGGCCGGCCAGCGAGACCGCCTCGGCGCTGGGCACGAGCGTCGCCGCGGCCAACAGCGCCCTGCAGCGCGCCCGGGCGACCATGCAGTCGCACCTGCCGCCACGCCGCGCCGAATGGTCGGCCAGCGAGCCGAGCGCCCAGGAACGCGCGCTGCTGGAGCAGTTCATCGCCGCGCACGAGCGTCTCGACGCCGAGGCGGCCGTCGCGCTCGCCGCCCAGGATCTCCGCATCACCATGCCGCCCAACCCCTGGGTCTTCGACGGGCGAGAGGCGATCAGGCCGCTCATGGAAAACGCGGCCACGATGGGCGACTGGCGCCTGTTCCCGGTGGCGGCCAACCGGATGCCGGCCGCCGCGAGCTACCTGCGCAGGCCGGACGACAGTCTGTTCCGTGCGTTCAAGCTCGATGTCATGCGCGTCGAGGAGGGCCAGCTCGCGGAGGTCACCACGTTCGGCGCGGAGCTCTTCCCAGCCTTCGGACTGCAGCCCGCGCTGTGAGCCCAGCGTTGTGAGCCCAGCCGCGAGCGATACCCTGGCCGGCGTGCTCGACCATGTCACGGTAACCCGGTACGTGACTCCGCTGCGCGAAGGCGGGTCGCTGCCCGCCCTGGTCGAGGCGGACAATCTCGGCACCTACGTGATGAAGTTCCGCGGCGCCGGCCAGGGCCCGCTCGCGCTGGTCGCCGAGATCATCGCGGGCGAACTGGCCCGCCGCCTCGGCCTGCGCCCCGTGCACAGCGGCCTCACCACCGATCCCGCCGCCGAGCTAGCCCGCCTGTTCGACACCCTGGTCCGCACCCGCTGACGGCTGCTGGTCAGCAAGCTCAGAACATCGCCGCGATGTCCGATAGCGAGCGGACCACCGTGGTGCCAGGGGCCGGCGCCTTCCCGTCCGGCTCGCCGCGCACGATCTGCACTGCGGTGATGCCCAGCTCGACCGCTCCCGCGCAGTACGCCGGCTGATCGTCGACGAACACCGCGTGCCGTGCGGGGACGCCGAGCTGATCCAGCGCGTAGGTGAAGATCTGCGCCGTGGGCTTCTCGGCGCCGACCTCGCACGACAAGACCAGCGTGTCGGCCAGTTCCGCGACGCCGTTGCTCTCCAGCAGATCCCGTGTGTGCTCCGAGCAGTTGCTG
The DNA here is from genome assembly GCA_963822765.1 of uncultured Actinomycetes bacterium. Lineage (GTDB taxonomy): Bacteria > Actinomycetota > Actinomycetes > Streptosporangiales > Streptosporangiaceae > Palsa-504. Next base: position 31,344 of record CAWGJL010000044.1, read on the forward strand.
ACAATCGCGATCTTGATCCCGCGCGCCCGCACGTCCCGCAGGAAGGGGAGGGCGTCGTCGTACAGCCGCGCGGACCGCAGGAGCATCTCGCGGTCTTGGTCCACCATCGCCCGCACCAGATCCGGCCGGGGCTCGACGCCGCCTTCCCGCAAGATCTGCTCGAATCCCTCGGCCTTGGTCAGCTGGCCGATCCCGAGCGCCGGCCCGAGCTGGCTGTATCTCGCGCCCCAGGCCTGAGCCGAGAGGCCGGCCAGGAGTGGCAGCTCGGCTCTGTGGGCCACGAAATCACAGCTCAGGAGGGTGTCATAGACGTCAACGAGGCATGCTTCCCGCTCGGTCACACCATCAGCGTAATCGGGCCGGGCACCTCAGCCGAGCGCGCCCCTGATCAGGTCCGCGAGCCAGGCGGGCCAGATCGCCTCCGCGGTCGAGTCCATCTCCGCCAGCGTCCACCAGCGCCACGCGGCAATCCCGTCCGAGTCGTGCATGGCCGCCACCTCACCAAGTCCGCGGCGAGCACGAGCGACGCGAGCCAGGAAGAACCGTTCGTGCTGCCGGACGATCTCGTCCTCGTACTCCATGGTCAGCGTCCGCTCGAACAGCTCCCTGCCCAGCGGAACGTCGCTCCAGCCGGTCTCCTCGGCCAGTTCCCGCCGGGCTCCGGCCGGGTAGTCCTCCCCGTCGTTCAGTCCGCCGCCGGGCGTGCACCAGTGCCGCCCGTTGGGCGGCCCGTCGTCGTACCGGAACAGCAGGACGCGATCGTCCGGGTCGAGCACGATCACCCGCCCGGCCAGGCGCACCCGGAGCCCGCGCGAACCGGCCATTACTCTCCGTTGAATTCCGCGATGGCCGCCTCGTACAGGTCCAGGGCCCGCTCGACCGGGCCGCGCGCCGCCGAGGGCAGCCAGTGCACCGCCCGCTGGAAGCCCGCCGCCGCGTACGCCTCCAGCACCTTGGCGTCGGCCGGAACCCCCATGACCATGAGCCCGACCGGCCGGTCAGCCCGGGCCCGCAGTGAAGCGGCCCGCTCCAGGACGTCCCCGCGATCGTGATTGGGGAACCACGCGTCGCCGAACGCCAGCACCCGGTCCAGCACCCCCGGTCCGTTCCCGCCCACCAGCACCGGGGGATGGGGCCGCTGGGCCGGCTTCGGCCAGGACCAGATCCGGTCGAACGCGACGTGCTCGCCCGCGTAGCTCGCCTCGTCAGTCGTCCAGATCGTCTTCATGGCCTCGACGCGCTCCCGCAGGATCGCCATCCGCCGGCGCGGGTCGGTGCCGTGATTGGCCATCTCCTCCCGGTTCCAGCCCGCGCCGACGCCGAACTCGAACCTCCCGCCGGACAGGTAATCGACGCTGGCCACCTCCTTGGCGGTGGTGATCGGGTCCCGTTCGATCACCAGGCAGATGCCCGAGCCGACCCGCAGCCGCGAGGTCACCGTCACCGCCGCGGTTACCGCCACGAACAAGTCGAAGGTATGCGCGTACCTGCGCGGCAGCTCGCTGCCACCTGGCCAGTCCGACTCCCGGCTGGCCGGGATGTGCGTGTGCTCGGGGAAGAACAGCGACTCGTGCCCGCGCTCCTCGGCCAGCCGCGCCATATCGGCGGGCGAGATGGCGTCATGGGTCGGGAAGATCGCTACGCCGGTGTCCATGCACCCAGCCTAGGCCGAAGCCACCTCTCCGCCTTCCACAGCCTGCCCGGCCAGTCCCGACTGCCTCCCTGACCGCCCGCCCCGCCTCTCGCCGTAAATTTTCGGGCCGAACGGACCATGGTTCCAGCCCTCGCGTAACAACCACGCCGCAGCTGCCGCCGCCGAACGAGGTGAACCTGTACTTTCACCCGTAAGAGCATGGCGAACCCCGGGTTTCATTCGGTTCCGGCGTGGTGGCGAACACGGCCGGAGCGACTACGCTCACCCTCGTGAAGCCGAACAGCCAGCGGAGCCTGGAATCCCAGGCGGCGACGGCCGCGGAACGCATCACGAAGGCCCAGGACGCGCCCCGGGATCTGCTGGTCATCCAGCCCCTTAAGGACTGGTCCTGCGCGGAATGCCAGGGCACCGGGGATCTGCTGATCATGGACGAGCCAGGTCCGCTGTGCCTGGCCTGCACTGACCTGGATCACCTGGTGTTCCTCCCGGCCGGGGACGCGGCGCTGACCCGCCGGGCGAAGAAGGCCAGCGGCCTGTCCGCTGTGGTCGTCCGCTGGAGCCGGACCCGTAAGCGGTATGAGCGGCGGGGCCTGCTGGTTGAGGAGCCGGCCTTGGAGCAGGCAGAGCAGCAGTGCCTGGCCGACGAAGAGGCCAGGATGCGCCGCCGGGATCGGGACCGGGAGCGCCGGACCGCCGAGGACGTGGAACTCGCGGCCCATATGGCCAGCGAGATCGAGCGGCTGTTTCCTCGCTGCCCGGCCGGACGCGCGGAGGCCATCGCCCGGCATACGAGCCTGCGGGGCAGCGGCCGGGTGGGCCGTTCCGCGGCCGGGCGGGCGCTGGACGATGAGGCCATCACGCTGGCCGTGGTGGCGTCGGTACGCCACGAGGACACCGAGTACGACTCCCTGCTGATGTCGGGCGTCAGCCGCGAGGACGCCCGCGACCGGATCCGCGCGGCTGTCGACCGCACACTCGCCGCCTGGGCACAGCCGGGCTAGCAATCAGCACCGGTCAAGCTGATCGCATCACAGGTCCGTCAGGGCCCGGGCCGGATCAGCCTCCGGGGTGCCGCTGGGTTCCCAGCCGTCGTCCGACCGCGCATACGGATACCAGCGCAGGTCCCGGCCGAGGCGAAGCTGCAGGCGGCCTGCGGTGACCCGGTTGCGCTGAATGTCGGCCTGCGCCACGCCGGTCTTGGCCCGCAACGCAGACCGCGCCGCGGTCAGCAGCCGGGCGGCGTCCCGGTCGTCCGCGACCGGGTCCCACTCGGCGTGCAGCGAGTCCAGCCCGGTCAGGCCGCCCTGCCGCCAGGCCAGTGCGTGACGGGCGAGGTCACGTTCGCCGACCCCGGATCGCGCCGCGAGCGCGCCGAACACGGGCGTGCCCAGGGCCCGGGCCGCCCTGCGGGCCAGATCGGCGTCCGCCTCGAGACTCAGCCCGGCATCGGCTGACAGGCCCACCGCCATCTCCCAGGCCCGGCTGGCCGCGTCCGAGGCCAGTTCCACCAGATCCTCGCGCAGGCCAGAGCGCCACGGCGGTGGATCCACGGGAAGCGCGGCGGGCGCACCGGGCCGACGGGGCGGTAGCGGCACGGAAGGGATCGGCAACGCGGATTCCGGCGCGCCGAACGCCGTCCTCGCGTCCACGCCTGCGTCGGTCCCCGCGTCGGCGTGATCACTCGCTTCAGTTCCCGGCCCGGGCGCCCGAGCGGGTACGGTGCCCCGCCGACGGGCCCGGATCCCGGCCAGCACCTGATCCCGGGTCCGGCCGCGCAGCAGGAACAGGGCGAAGGGGTCGGTATCCAGCGCGTCGGTGATCAGGTAGCAGGCCGCCGCCGAGTGCTTGCACGGGTCGGCGTCGTCCGGGCAGCTGCAGCGCGGCCCGAGCTCGCCGCCGCCGGGAAGCAGGTCGAGACCCGCGGCGGCCGCATCGCGGGCGATCTCCGGCGGCAGCTCACCGTCCAGCAGCGCGGCCGCGTGACCAAGCCGGACCGAGATGGCGGCCAGCACTCGGTCCCACTCGTCGTCGGTGAATCGCCGCACCCGGATCCTGACCTCGTACGGCTCGGTCTTGCGGCCTTGGACCCGGGCCCGGGCCTCGCCCGGCGCTAGGGTGAGCTCTCCCACTGTGCCGGAACGCGCGTAATCCCGGCCGCGGGGCAGCCGGTCGGGGTCCAGCCGCGCTCGCTGCTCCAGCGCCTCCAGCCAGGCCCGGCCCCACCACGTACGGCCGAACTCCGGCCCCTCGGGCGCGGTCCCGCCCATGCCGCCGCTCCCGTCGCTCATGGCGTAGCCCGCAGGCTGACCAGCTCCGCGAGGTCCGCGTCGGACAAGTCGGCGATCCAGCCCTCGCCCGAGCCGATCACGGCGTCGGCGAGCTCGCGCTTGGTCTCCAGCAGGGCTGCGATCCGGTCCTCGAGCGTCCCCTCGGCGATGAGCCGGTGCACTTGGACGGGCCGGTCCTGGCCGATCCGGTAGGCCCGGTCGGTCGCCTGATCCTCCACCGCCGGGTTCCACCACCGGTCGTAGTGCAGCACGTGGGTGGCACGGGTCAGCGTCAGTCCGGTACCGCCCGCCTTGAGAGACAGCAGGAATACCGGCGCGTCACCCGCTTGGAACCGGGCCACCATCTCTTCCCGCCGCGGTACCGGAACCCCGCCGTGCAAGAACAGCGAGCCGATCCCGCGGGCGTCCAGATGCTGCTGCAGCAGCGCGCCCATCTGCGTGTACTGGGTGAAGACGAGCATCGACTCGCCGCCGGCCAAGATGATGTCGGTCAGTTCGTCGAACGCGGCCAGCTTTCCTGACCGGCCCGCCAGGGGAGCGGGTTGCTTCAGGTACTGAGCCGGGTGGTTGCAGATCTGCTTCAGCGCGGTCAGCAGCTTGAACACCAGGCCGGCCCGCTCGATACCCTCGGATCTGGAGATCGCTTCCATCGTCTCGCGAACCATCGCCTCGTACAGCGTGACCTGCTCGGCGGTCAGCGGCACGAAGACATCCGTCTCGGTCTTGCGCGGGAGTTCCGGCGCGATACCCGGGTCGGTCTTCCGCCGCCGCAGCAGGAACGGCCGGATCAGGGCGGCGAGCCTGCTGGTCGCCTCCGCGTCGCGGTACCGCTCGACCGGCACCGCGACCCGGCGGGTGAACGCCTCCAGGTGGCCGAGCAGCCCCGGCGTCGTCCAGTCCAGGATCGCCCATAGTTCTGACAGCCGGTTCTCCACCGGCGTCCCGGTCAGCGCGATCCTGGCGGGCGCGGGCACCGCCCGTAGCTCGCGCGCGGTCCGCGACAGGGGATTCTTCGCGTGCTGCGCCTCGTCGGCCACCACCAGACCCCAGCCGACCTCGCCCAGCCGGGCGGAGTCCCGCAGGACCACGCCGTAGGTGACCAGGACGATCTCGTCGGCAGCTAGGTCCTCCAGGTGCCGCCCGCCCCCGTGGTAGCGGCGGACTGGGACGTCGGGCGAGAATCTGCGCACCTCGTGTTCCCAGGTACCAAGCAGCGACGCCGGGCAGACCACGAGGGTCGGTCCCGCCTTGGTCTCCCGCCGGTGTAGGTGCAGCGCGATGACCTGGATCGTCTTACCTAGCCCCATGTCGTCGGCCAGGCAGCCGCCGATCCCGGCCTCGCACATCCCGGCCAGCCAGGCCAGGCCGCGCCGCTGATAGGGCCGCAGCGTGGCCATCAGCCCGGATGGAGGCTCGACCTGGACCGGGGCGGACGCGAGGTGGGCGACCTTGGCGGCTAGGTCGGCGAGCGGACCTTCCGCGACCACCGTCACCGTCTCGCCGTCGATCTCCGCCGATCCGGCGAGCACGGCACCGAGTGCCTCGGACACCCGCATCCGCGTCCGCGGCGGGCGGCGCAGCCGGTCGAGCAGGGCCGGGTCGAGCATCACCCAGCGGCCCCGCAGCCTAATCAGCGGCCGTTTCGCCTCGGCCAGCGCGGCGACCTCGTCGGCGTCGAGCAGCGCCCCGTCGAGCGTGAGCTGCCACCGGAAATCCAGCAGCGCCGCCAGCCCGAACCCGGCCTCCGTGAGCTTGCCCGGCGCCGGGGTGGGTATGGCCCTCAGCTTGAGACCGCCGTCCACCAGGCTGGACGGCCACAGTACCTCGATGCCGGCGCCTGCCAGTTCCTCCGCTGCCGGACCAATCAGGCTGGAAAGCGCATCGTCTTCCAGGCCGATCACCGACGGGCTCGCCTGCTCCAGCGCCTCGGCCAGCGGCGGCCAGATCGGCGCGCCGCGACGCAGCGCCAGCAGCAGGTCCGTCTCCGCCTGCGAGCCGAACCTGGACAGCACCGTCTCGGGCTGGTTCCACAGTGCGGCGGCATCGACGATCAGACTCGGATCAGCATTGCTCCGCAGCTGCAGGACCAGCCGGAATGCCGGCTCCAGCCCGTCGGCCGCTGGGGAGTACTCCTCGCCGTCGGCTAGGTCTTCCTCATCGCCTACGACCGCCGGTCCCGGGACGGCCTCGATCCGCAGACCAAGACGGGCCCCGGCCGCCAGGCCGTCGGTAGTGTCCGCGAGCCACTCCGCGAGATCGCCGACTCCGGTCGGCTCGACGGCCGCGAACGCGGTCGAGGCGGTGGTCCGTGTTGCGGCCGGCGAACGCGCGATCAGGTCGGCGATCGCGTCCCACAGATCGCGGATCAGCGCTTCGGGGGAGCGGAGCCGCATCGGGCGCGAGCCCGCGATGGCCAGGGCATGCGCGGTGGGCGGGAAGACGGCGGCCAGCTCGCGCAGCCAGCTGAGATCGGCCGGGTCGAGCGGACCCGCCCGCCAGACGTCCGCGTCGTCGGCTCCCACGGTCGGCAGCAGCCTGCCCCGCGCGACCAGGCCCACGCCAGCGGCCGCGGCCGCGGCCCACACCCGGGTGCTGCGCCGCATCGGGCGCCCGGCGCGCTCGCTGGGCTCGATAGTGAGCAGAACAGGGAGCGCCTCGGCGAGCGGGACGAGATCCGCCGACACCAGGCGCTTGCGGATGCCGTACCTGCCGCCGGGGAAGACCAGCTCCAGCTTCGCCGATCCCGAGCCCTTGCCCCAGTGTGCGAACACCCCCCGCCGCGGGATCTCACCCGGCACGAAGACCAATTCGCCGTCCAGCACGGAACCGTACGCTACCCGTTCCCCCGCCGCCGGGCGCCCGCCTCAGCAAACTTTGTATCTGGAGTCGGCGGGAAGAAGGTTCTGCGGTCAACGTAGCGCGACGTCAACTTATGTCGTAACCACCTGGTAGCAATGAAAGCGTGACCCACACAGACCGACCGGTACCGGAGCGGGACGAGCAGGGGCTGCGCGACGAGGCTGAACAGCACTTGCGCGCCCTGGCCGGCGACCACGCACGGCTGCGCGAGGACCAGTGGACGGCGATCAGCGCCCTGGTCGCCGCCCGGCGCCGGGCCCTGGTGGTGCAGCGCACCGGGTGGGGGAAGTCGGCGGTGTACTTCATCGCGACCGCCCTGCTGCGGGCCCGCGGTGCCGGGCCGACGGTGATCGTGTCACCGCTGCTCGCGCTGATGCGCAATCAGGTCCAGGCGGCAGGCCGGGCCGGGATCCACGCGCGCACGATCAACTCCGCCAACATCGAAGAGTGGGAGCACGTCTACGCGGAGGTCGCGGACGGCCAGGCCGACGTGCTGCTGGTCAGTCCCGAACGCCTGAACAATCCTGGCTTCCGCGACCAGGTGCTGCCCAAGCTCACCGCCGCGGCGGGCCTGATCGTGATCGACGAGGCACACTGCATCTCCGACTGGGGCCACGACTTCCGCCCCGACTACCGGCGGATCCGCACGCTGCTGCAGGCTCTTCCGCCGGGGATCCCGGTGCTGGCGACCACCGCGACCGCGAACGCCCGGGTCACCCGCGACGTCGCCGAGCAACTCGGCGCGGGCCAGGACTCAGGCGAGGTGCTCGTGCTGCGCGGGCCGCTGGACCGCGCGTCGCTGCACCTCGCGGTGGTGAGCCTGCCGACCGCCCACCAGCGGCTCGCCTGGCTGGCGGGCCGGCTCGCCGACGGCGGCTGGCCAGGATCGGGGATCGTCTACACCCTGACGGTAGCCGCGGCATACGAGACGGCGGCGTTCCTCCGCGACCAGGGGATCGACGTCGCCGCGTACAGCGGCCGCGACGACCAGGCGCAGCGACTGCAGGCCGAAGACGACCTGCTGGCCAACCGGGTCAAAGCGCTGGTGGCGACCAGCGCGCTGGGCATGGGTTTCGACAAGCCCGACCTCGGGTTCGTGGTGCACCTCGGTGCCCCGCAGTCCCCGGTCGCCTACTACCAGCAGATCGGCCGGGCCGGCCGGGCCGTAACCAAGGCGGAGGTGATCCTGCTGCCCGGCCGCGAGGACCGCGACATCTGGGCGTACTTCGCCTCGCTTGCGTTTCCGCCGGAGTACCAGGTCCGGGCGGCGCTCAAGGCGATGGCCGAAGCGGGCCGGCCGCTGTCCGTCACCGCGCTGGAAACCCGCGTCGACCTGTCCCGCGGCCGGCTGGAGTCCATGCTCAAGGTGCTCGACGTCGACGGCGCGGTGCGCCGCACGGCCGGCGGCTGGGAGGCCACCGGCCAGCCGTGGATCTACGACGAAGAGCGGTACCAGCGGGTCACTCAGGAGCGGATCCGCGAGCAGCAGTCCATGCTGGCCTACCAGGCGACCGATGCCTGCCGGATGCAGTACCTGCGCCGCGAGCTCGACGACCCGGAGGCGGCCCGCTGCGGCCGCTGCGACAACTGCACGGGCCAGGAGCCGGACACCGAAGTCCCGCAGGCCGGCGCGGACGCAGCCCGCCAGCGCCTGCTGCGTCCCGGCGTCGGGGTCGAGCCGCGGCGGATGTGGCCGCCGGGCATGAAGGACCTGGGAATCTCCGGCGCCTCCGGCAAGATCCCCGCGGACCGCACGGCCGAACCGGGCCGCGCGCTCGGTCGTCTCACCGACGTCGGCTGGGGAACCACCCTGCGGGCGCTGCTCGCCGACGAGGCTCCCGACGGGCCGGTGACGGATCAGCTCACCGACGCGGTGGTCAAGGTCCTGGCCAGCTGGGACTGGAGCCAGCGCCCGGCCGGAATCCTCACCATGCCGTCGCGCACCAGGCCCGTCCTGATATCGAGCCTCGGCCAGCGGATCGCGCAGGTCGGCAGGCTGCCCTACCTCGGCTCGCTCGGCTATGCCGACCCGGACGGTCCCGGCCCGCGCCGCCACAACAGCGCCCAGCGGCTGCGCTCTCTGTGGCATGCGTTCACCATCCCGGACGACCTTCGCGGGGCACTGAGCCAGTCCGCCGGGCCGCTCCTGCTCATCGACGACCGCATCGAGACCGGCTGGACGATGACCGTCGCGGCCAGGCAGCTCCGGGAGGCCGGCGCCCCCGCCGTCCTCCCGCTCGCCTTCGCCGTCACCACCGGCTGAGGCCGTCACCACCGGCTAATGCCACGGCTGGTAACACCCCTGAAACACGCAGGCCGGATAATGAACTCTCCGAAGCGGAGAGGCAAAGTATGGACTGGCTGATTGCGGCCGTATTGATGGTGCTGATCGTGACGATGCTGGTCTGGCTCAAGAAGGCCGAACGCCGCCGGTCCTAGCCGGCCTGCTAGTCATTTCCCCGTGTGCCGTGATGAAGTAGAACCAGTTCTCACGGAAGGCGCCGGGTTATGACCATTGCCGGGATCGACCTGTCGGCCACCGAGTTCTGGGGTCTGCCGCTTCCCGACCGGGCCGCGGCTTTCGCCACGCTCCGGGCGCAGCCGCAGCCGCCGTTCTTCGCCGAGCCCGAGACACCGTTCGCCGAGCCGGGTCCGGGTTACTACGCCCTGGTCCGGTACGCCGACGTGGTGGAGGCGAGCAAGCACCCGGAGGTGTTCTCCTCGGCGAAGGGCGCCACCAGCATCCCCGACCTGCCGGTGGAGTTCAACGAGTACTTCGGCTCGATGATCAACATGGACAATCCCCGGCACACGCGGCTGCGCAGGATCGTCTCCCGGGCGTTCAGCCCGCGGCTGATCGCGAAGTTCCAGGACGACGTGCAGCGCGCGGCCGCCGAGATGGTCGACGACCTGCTGGCCACGGGCCCGTGCGATTTCGTCGCGAACATCGCGGCCAAGCTGCCGCTGAAGATCATCTGCGACATGATGGGCATCCCGGATGATCAGTACCAGATGGTCCTGGCCAACACCAACATCATCTTGTCCGGAGCCGACCCCGAGTTCCTCAGCGAGGACCTCGACCAGGCGGTGCTCCAGGTCCTCGGCGCCGGGCAGGCCCTCGCCGACCTGCTCACCGGCCTGGCCGCCGCCCGCGCCGAGACGCCCGCCGAGGACCTGGTCTCCGCCCTGGTGACCGCCAACATCGACGGGGAGCAGCTCACCACCGCCGAGCTCGCCTCCTTCTTCATCCTCCTGGTGGTGGCGGGCAACGAGACCACCCGCAACGCGCTCTCGCACGGGCTGATGCTGTTCACCGAGCACCCGGAGCAGCGTGCCCTGCTCCTCGCCGACCTCGACGGGCGCCTCGAAGGGGCGGTGGAGGAGATCGTGCGCTACTCCTCGCCCGTCCTGTTCATGCGACGGACCCTGACCCGGGACTACACCATGAACGGCCATGACTACCGCGAGGGCGACAAGACGGTGCTGTTCTACTACTCGGCCAACCGCGACGAGGCGGTGTTCAGCGACCCCGACCGCTTCGACATCACCCGCGCGCCGAACCCGCACGTCGGCTTCGGCGCACCGGGACCGCACTACTGCCTGGGCGCGCACCTGGCCCGCCGCGAGCTCACCGTCATGCTGCGCGAGCTGATGACCCGCGTCCCCGACATCACAGCCGGCGAGCCCGACCGCCTCCTGTCCAGTTTCATCAACGGCATCAAGCGCCTGCCCTGCGAGTTCACCAGCTAACCACCCGAGCGAACCCGGC
>CAWGJL010000045.1:0-82738 GCA_963822765.1 uncultured Actinomycetes bacterium
GTCACCGGGCGAACCGTGCTGCTGCAAACGCAGGACCTGCAGCCGGCGCTGACCGCGCTGCTGGGGTGGGCGAACTCCCGAGGCTTGGTGCTGGGTGCCCTGGACGCCCGCCCGGCCTCGCTGGCGGAGGCCTTCCACGCGGTGGCGGCCTCCGGCGGCCGTCCAGCAGATGACGACAACGCAAAGGACGTGGCGGCATGAGCGCCGGGACCGCGACAGTGAGCAGGCGGGGGCAGCCGGCACACCGGGTCGCGGCCCTGGCCCGGGCGGAGGGGATACTGCTGTGGCGCAATCGCCTCGCGCTGCTGAACGCCGTCATCCTCCCGCCGCCCTGGCCGGCGCGCTGAAGTCCTTCGGTGGTCTCGGCGCCAGCGGGGCCCCTGACTTCGGCGCCATGCTCCTGACGGGGCTGACGGCGTTCGCGCTGCTGATTGCCGTGTACTACAACCTGGTGACGGCGATGGTGGCACGCCGCGAGGAGCTCGTGCTCAAGCGGCTGCGCACGGGCGAGGCCACCGACGGGGAGATCCTCGCGGGGACCGCCGCGCCCGCCATCGCGATCGCCTGGGCGCAGATCGCCGTGGCCGCGGTCGCCGCCGTCGCGGTGCTCGGCCTGGCCCCGCCCGTGAACGCCGCGCTGGTACCGGTGTGCGCTATCTTGTTGACTAGGTTCGTGATGCTGGCCGCGGTCACCGCTGCGGTGACCCGCACGTGCAGCTGGCGCAGGTCACGACGATGCCGGCCCTGTGGCTGCCGCTGGTGTTCAGCGGCCTGGCGTTCCCGCTGGCGATGCTGCCCGAGCCGCTGCGATGGGTCGCGGAGGCGCTGCCGCTGACCCCGGTGGTGGAACTGCTGCGGCTCGCCCTGACCGGAACTGCTGCCGCCGGCGGTCATCACCTCGGCCTCGCCGCGACCTTCGGCGCGGCGGCCATCCCGGTGCTCGTGCTCACCGCCTGGATCGCGGCGGGCGGGTGGGCGGCGCGACGCTGGTTCCGCTGGGAACCACGGCGCTAAGCAAGCGTGACAAGCTGGAGGGATGACGGTGATGTGGCGTCGGTGGAACGAGCTGAGCGGCCCCGAGCGATACGAGTCTGGTCCCGGGCCGGCCTGTACTCGCCGTTCGCGGTGGCGTTCTTGTACGACCTGACCCTAGCCCGGGCGTCGCAGGTGCGGGTGCCCGGCCTGGTCGTCTTCCTGCTGCTGTCCGCGGGGCAGGCGGGCGCCTGCGCGGTGCTGCTGCACGCTAGCGTGTCCCGCTACCTGGCGAGGGGACCAGCGCCGAGGCGATGGCTGGTCGCCGCCGCCATCGCGCTGACCGCGGCTGGCGTGCTGGCCGGAGCGGCCGCATTCCCGGCCTTCACCCGGCCCCCCGGCACCGCGTTCCCGGTGAGCATGCTCGTGGCCATGCTCCTGGGCGGCACGCTGACGGTGGCGCTCGCGCCGCTGCTCAGGAGACCGCGCTGCTCGCCGTGGTGCTCGCGGGCGCGGCCGCGGCCAGCGGCATGTCCGCGAGCATCGGCCGGGCCGGCGTCGGCGCCCACGGGCAGGCGCTCGCCGGGTCATTTCTGATCTATGCCTTCTTCATCGGCGCCTTCGCTGTGCTCATCGGCCGCGTCGCGGCGGGGCAGCTGCGGATCATGTCCGAACTTGAACCCGGTCGCGGACCGCGCACGCCCGCCTGTCGGTCGCCGAGGACGGCTGCGCTTCGCCCGCGACCTGCACGACGTGCTCGGCCGGAACCTGTCCCTGATCGCCATCCAGAGCGAGCTCGCCGCCGAGCTGGCCCGCCGGGGCGACCAGGACGCCGCCGGGCAGATGCTCGGGGTGCGCCAGGTGGCCCATGACTCGCTGCAGGAAATCGCGCCGTGGTCAGCGGATACCGCACCGCGGACCTGGGCACCGAGCTGGCCGCGCGCAGGATGTGCTGCGGTCCGCGGGGATGAGCTGCCGCGTCATCGGCGACGCGGCAGGCCTTCCTGCTGACGTGCAGGCCGCCCTGGGCTGGGTGGTCCGCGAGGGCACCACCAACATCATCCGCCACAGCGACGCCACCGCCTGCACGATCGAGCTTGGCATCGGGGATTCCCCCGGCGCCCCCGGTGCCCCGCGCGCGGTGACGCTGCGCATGGACAACGACCGCGTGCATGCCCGGCCGCCGGATCTGGCGGCAGCGGGCTGGCCGGGCTCGGCGAGCAGCTGGCCGGCCTGGGCGGCAGCATCACCACCGGGCATCCCCGCACCGGCTGCTTCCGGCTGGAGGCCAGCCTGCCCGCCTGCGGCGCGGCACCGGTGCCGCCCAGCCGGGCCAGCGCGGCGCCGGTGTCACCGCGAAGACGCCCGCGCCGTGATCCGCGTGCTCCTGGCCGACGACGAGAACCTCATCCGCACCGCGCTGGCCTCCCTGCTCGCGATCCAGGACGACCTGCAGGTCGTGGCCCAGGCCGCCTCCGGCGAGGAGGCCCTGGTGATGGCCCGCCGGCACCGCCCGGACGTCGCCGTGCTGGACCTGCAGATGCCCGGCCTGGACGGGATCGCGGTCGCCGAGAAACTGGTCACCGAGCTGCCCGCCTGCGGCAGCCTCATCTTGACCAGCTACGGACGGCCCGGGCATCTCAAACGGGCCCTGCCGCCGGCGTCCGCGGGTTCCTGCCCAAGACCGTCTCAGCCCAGGTCCTGGCCAACGTGATCCGCACCGTCCACCGCGGCGGCCGCTACGTCGACCCCGAACTCGCCGCCGACGCCATCAGCGCCGGCGACAGCCCGCTCACCCCCGCGAAGCCGACGTCCTGGAACTCGCGGCAGGCGGCGCCCCCGTCGACGAAATCGCCAGACGCGCGGCCCTGACCCCCGGCACCGTCCGCAACTACCTCTCCTCCGCAGCCGCCAAGCTCGGCACCGCCAACCGCCACGAAGCAGTCCAGCTCGCCCGCTCCCGCGGCTGGATCTGACCGCCCACCCGACCGCATCCCCCGCACATACCGGATTGCCGTCCCTGTCGTGATCGGGGAAGGCCAGGGCCGCAGCGAACAGACCACACGCCCAGCTCAACGCAACAGGCTGATACGGGTGTATGCGCTACCCGAACGGCTTCCACGCGGCCGGGGCCAACAACTTCAAGATCATTCTCACCGCTAATGGCTGTTCCGTTCGTTCCTCAACCCGAACACCACCACGGAGGCCGCCACCGTCGAGCGCGTGCAGGCCGACCACGACATCACCAAGCACCTGGGCCACTGGACCGGCGCGAACCGCTTCGAGGTACGGGCCCGCTCCGGCGCCGTAGTCCTCGACCTCCGTTCACCGGCCATCCAGGGCGACGTGGAAGTCCAGCTTGACCTGCACCGCTCGGTGGTCAAGCTGCTGCTCGCCGAGGGCGACCAGGTCGACCACTGGAACCTCGGCTGGACGGGCAAGGGCCGGATCAAGGACGACCAGCGGCCGTCCTCGCCCTCCGGGCGCCAGATCCGCCTGACCGGCAGCGTGAACGACGGAGAGATCCGGGTACGCCGCGGCGGGATCGCCATCTTGTCGGCCATGTTCTCCCGCGCGTTCGTCCAGGACGCCCGGCAGGCCCGCAAGAACGGCACCTACCCGACGGTCGACGACCCGACGCGGGCGATCCGCTAGCCAGATAGCCACGCTGACGGCGCACGCCGATCACCAGCGGGCCCCGCGGCCACGTCTCACGACCGCCGCGGGGTCTGCTGCTTCCCACCCGGCCGGGCCTCCCGGGGGTGAACTTGGGATGATGGACTGATGCTGGGAACTGTGGCGGTGCTGCGCCGGTACCCAGTCAAGTCCATGCTGGGCGAAGATGTGGACGTCAGCGACGTAACCTTCACCGGCCTGGCCGGGGACCGGCAGCTGGCCGTGGTCAGCCGGGCCACGGGCAAGATCGCTAGCGCGAAGTTCCCCCGCCTGTGGCGTGACCTGCTCACTCTTTCCGCGTCGGCGGCGGGTGACCCCGCCGCCGACGGCGCCGTGCGGATCACGCTTCCGGAGGGCAAGGCGGTCTGGAGCAGCGACGCCGGCGTCGACGCGGTCCTGTCCGGTCTGCTGGACCAGCCCGTCACGCTGACCGCGACTGTGGCGCCCGGAGCGGCGCTGGACCGCGCCGTGCCCGAGGCCGTGCTGCGTGACGGCGTCGACGCGCAGGTCCCGGCCGAGCTGATGGAGATCGGCGGCGGCGGTCCGCCCGGCAGCTTCGTCGACTTCGCGCCGCTGCACCTGCTGACCACCTCGACGCTCGACCGGATCGCCGAATTGAGCCCGCACGGCCAGGCCGACCTGGAACGCTACCGGCCCAACGTCGTCATCCGCACTGCCGCCGCGGGCTTTACCGAGAACGACTGGTTCGAGCGGATCCTGCGGGTGGGCGACGACCTGGTGCTCCGCGTGATCGCCCGCACCCCCCGGTGCGCCGTGCCTACCCTGGCCCACGGCGCCCTGCCCCGCGACCCTGACGCGCTGCGGGTTCTCGCCCGCCACAACCGGGTCGAGCCGCTGGACTCGCTCGACCCGGAACCCTGCGCCGGGGTCTACGCCGAAGTGCTCAGGCCCGGTCGCATCCGCACCGGGGACCCGGTCCGCCTGGCCTAGCCCGCGGCCTTCCTGGCCGCGTCGAACGGGGCCCGGTCGAAGATGAACCGGTTGTAGGTGATCTTGCCGTCGGTGACGGTGACGCACTCGGCGGCGGGTGCACTCGGCACCGGAACCGTTTCGGTGTCGTACACGATCAGCGCGGTCTGGTCGTCACCGAAGGCGGCGATCAGTGTCGCTCCGCGCAGAATCTGCACGAACGGCCCCATGAAACCACGGTAGGCCGCTGCGCCTTCCAGCCGCCCGGCGGGAGCGTCGCAGACGATGTCGTCGGCGATGTAACTCATGGCCTGGTCCAGGTCGTGACCGGTCCAGGCCTGGTAATAGGCCAGTGCGGTGCGCAGCGCGGGACTGGTGGTCTCGGTCATGGTGTTGTCCCTTCGTGATCAGGATCCGTCGTACTGCCTAGGTAGACACCGCGGCGGGCGGCAACGGAACGCGGGTGGTAACTGGCATGCTGGAGCGGTGGAGCAGGTCACGCTGCAGCGCGCCCGGGCCGGCGATGAGCAGGCCTTCCGTGAGCTCACCGCCCCGTACCGGCGCGAACTGCAGGTGCACTGCTACCGGATGCTCGGCTCGCTGACCGACGCCGAGGACATGCTGCAGGAAACCCTGCTGGCCGCCTGGCGCGGGCTGGCGGGATTCACCGAGCGCGCCTCGGTCCGCACCTGGCTGTACCGCATCGCGACCAACCAGTGCCTCAACGCGCGGCGCGCCGCCAGCCGCCGGATCCCGGCCGAGCCGGTCCCTCCATTCCAGCCGCCCGAACCTACTGCCCGCGCCGAGATCACCTGGCTCCAGCCCTACCCCGACACGTTGCTCGACGGAATCTGTGACGCCGCGCCGGGCCCCGAGGCGCGCTATGAGGCCACCGAGGCGATCGAGCTGGCCTTCATCGCGGGCCTGCAGCGCATGCGGCCGCGGCAGGCCGCCACCCTCCTGCTCCGCGATGTGCTCGGCTTCGCCGCACCCGAGGTGGCCGATCTGCTGAACACCACGCCGACCGCGGTCAAGGGCAGCTTGCAGCGCGCCCGCGCGGCACTGGACCAGGGATCAGGCCGGCCAGCCCCGGGCTGCGCGGCCGGGATCGGCCGCGGAACGGGCTCTGGCCCGGCGCTTCGCCGACGCCTATGTCGCCGCCGACATCGCCGGGGTGGTCGCGCTGCTCACCGACGACGCCTGGCTATCGATGCCCCCGGCGCCGCACCAGTACCACGGCACGGGCGCCATCGCGGCCTTTCTGCAGGCCAGCTTCGGCTACCGCGGCGATCGCCGCGTGTACCTCGTGCCGACCCGGGCCAACACCCAGCCTGCCCTGGCTAGTTATCTTGGCGGAACGGACCAGGCCGCTGCGGTCCCGGCCGGGCTGTTCGTGCTCACCATGGCGGGTCCGCGGATCCGGGCTCTCACCCGGTTCCACTGCGACGAGCTCTACCCGCGGTTCGGCCTGCCCGGATCACTGCCCGCGCCGGCCGCCCACGGCACGAGCTGACCAGGGGCCACTACCGGCGGCCGCTCAGGCACGGAAACGGCGGTGCAGCTCGTGGACCTCCTCATCCAGGCCGGGTACCGGGCCCTCGACGACGAGCCCGGGCGCGACCTGGTTGATGGGCAGCGGGATCACCGCGGGCGGCGGCGAGCCGAGCTCGGTGAGCCAGGCGAGCATCTGCTCGGAGGAGCTCACGTAGACGATGCGGCCGAGCCCGACCCAGGCGTGCGCGGCCGAGCACATCGGGCAATGCTCACCCGAGGTGAAGACGGTGGCGGCGGCTCGCTGCCCGGCGGTCAGGTTCGCTGCCGCCCAGCGGGCCAGCTCGAATTCCGGGTGCCGGGTCGAGTCGCCCATGGTGTTCTCGCGGTTGCGGTCCTCGGCCAGGACCCGGCCGTCCGCCGCGACAAGCACCGATCCGAACGGGAAGTCGCCCGCGGCGACCGCCTCGGCCGCCAGTTCCACGCACCGGCGCAGGTGCGGCAGGTCCTGCGGGGACGGAGGGCTCACGGCGCGAGGGCCTTGACCTCGTGCTTGGTGATGCTGAGCTGGACGCCTTCGGCGAAACCCGACACCTTCGCGATCGGGATGGCCAGTTCCGCGTGCCCCCACGGATGCCGTTTGAGCAGGACGTCGCGGATCTGTCCGCTGTCCGGGTCCACCCGCAGCCCGTGGAACGCCCCGACGTCACCGTCGGTCGCGTGAACGTGGTCCTTCGGGGTCTCCTCGACCTCGGCGTACGGGACCAGGTCGATCGTCTCCAGCTCCCTGATCTGCGGGATCGTCTCGCCGTCGGCCACCGGGTCGCCCGTGCCGCGCCAGCCCTCCCCGGCCGGGAGCAGCTGGACCGGGCCCTCGTAACCGGCCACGAACTCACCCAGGGTCTCCTCGGCGGGGTCCAGGTCCTTGAACTCGGCCTCGGTATAGCGCAGCCGGATGGGCTCGGCCGAGGCGTCGGCGTGGTCCAGCGGCACCAGCCGGGCAAGTCCCCGGGCCGGCCCGTGATCGCGTTCCGGCTCGATGACCAGATGCGTGACGGCCCGGGCCGCTGGCTCGACCACCAGGCCCTTCAGTTCCCCGGGAAACCCGTCGCGGCACGCCGCCGCGGCGCCGATCGCAAGCGTTACCTCTGCCATGGCCGCCTTCTGTATTCCTGAGATCTTGAGGGCGAATCTACTCGGTGCAGCGGTCGGCCACAGTCGCAAGGGCCCGCCACGCCGCCTCCGGGTGCGTGGTCTCCGCCGGGTCGCCGTTGAACGGATCCAGGACCACGGTGTCGGCGCCGAGCGAGCGAAGCTGCTCCAGGTCGCCGGCGATCTGCGCGATCGTGCCGTGGCCGGCCAGCCGGTCATCGCCGGTGACCGGCGACGAGGTGAGGTGCAGCGCGATCCGCGGCACCAGCGCGGGCTGCGGACGGCCAAGCTCGGCCGCGATGACCTTCATCCGGTCCAGGCCCCCGACCAGCCAGCCGGTCGTGAACCGGAGCGGGTGCCAGGCGTCCCCCAGGCGGACGGCCCGGCGCAGCGCGGCGTCGCTGTTGCCGCCGATCCAGACCGGGACCGGGCCGCCGCGGTAATCCTCGGCATCGGCCCACGCGGCGCGGATGGCCAGCAGGTGCAGGTCGGTCAGCCGTCCGCGCTCGCGGAACGGGACACCGAGCGCGTCGAACTCCTGCCGGGCCCAGCCGACGCCCACCCCCAGGACCAGCCGGCCGCCGGACAGGTCGTTGAGGTTGGCGGCCATCCGGGCCGTCAGCAGCGGATGCCGGTAGGGCAGGATGAGCACGGTGGTACCGAGCCGGATCCGGCGGGTCAGGCCGGCCAGCCAGGCCAGCGTGGTGAACGGCTCGTAGAACGGCGCCGGGTACTGCTCGGCCACGTCGGGCGTCACCGCCACATGGTCGGAGACCATCAGCAGGTCAAACCCGAGACCCTCGATGGTCAGGGCCCAGCGGCGCAGGACATCCGGATCGGTGCCAGGACCGAAGTTCGGCACATTCACCCCTAGTTGCACCCGGCTCAACCTACACCGGGCGGGTCGCCCGGGGGCGGTATGGTTGAGGGGTGAACAAGTCCGGATGTCAGGTGATGATGCCCCGCACGCGGGGCCACTGACGCATCCGGACGTTTCCTTTCCGAGGCCCCGCGACGGGGCCTCGATGTGTTTACGGCGGTCGGAGCCCCCTTACCTTCAGGAGGCTGCGATGACCGCGCCGCATACCTACATCACCACCACCATCCCGTACGTGAACGCCCGCCCGCATATCGGTTTCGCGCTCGAGGTCGTGCAGGCCGATGTGCTGGCCCGGTTCCGGCGCCAGCACGGGGACCGCGTCCGGTTCCAGGCCGGCACCGACGACAACTCGCTGAAGAACGTGCTCGCGGCACAGGCGGCGGGCGAGAGCGTGCGGGAGTTCGTCGACCGCAACGCGGAGGCGTTCCTCGCGCTCGGC
Organism: uncultured Actinomycetes bacterium; assembly: GCA_963822765.1. GTDB lineage: Bacteria > Actinomycetota > Actinomycetes > Streptosporangiales > Streptosporangiaceae > Palsa-504. The sequence goes on from CAWGJL010000045.1 coordinate 8,541, forward strand.
CCGGCCCTGTCGCTCACCGTCGACGACGTCATCCGGACCAGCCGGGACGCGCGGCACCGCCCGGGCGTCGAGCGGTTCTGGCAGGCGTGCGCCGCAGCCGGGGACCTGTACCGCAAGCGGTACGAAGGGCTCTACTGCACCGGTTGTGAGCAGTTCTACTTCCCCGCCGAACTGCGGGCCGGACGCTGCCCCGAGCACGACACCGAGCCGCAGCGCGCCGCCGAGGAGAACTGGTTCTTCCGGCTGTCCCGCTACGGCGAGGCGCTTCGTGCGGCGATCACCAGCGGCGAGCTGCGCATCGAGCCTGCCGGTCGCCGCAACGAGGTGCTCGCGTTCATCGACGGCGGCCTGGAGGACTTCTCGGTGTCGAGGCCCGCCGAACGGGCGGGCGGCTGGGGCATCCCGGTTCCAGGCGACCCCGGTCAGGTGATCTACGTGTGGTTTGACGCGCTGTGCAATTATGTCACCGCGCTCGGCTACGGAACCGGTGAGGACGCGTACCGGCAGTGGTGGGTCAGCGCAGGCCGCCGCGTCCACCTGCTCGGCAAGGGCGTGCTGCGGTTCCATGCGGTCTACTGGCCGGCCATGCTGCTGTCGTCCGGGCAGCCGCTGCCGACGGACATCGTGGTGCACGATTACCTGACGGCGGGCGGGCGGAAGATCAGCAAGTCGTCCGGCTCGGGCGCCGATCCGGTCGCGCTGGCCGCCGAGTACGGTTCCGATGCGGTGCGCTGGTGGCTGCTCCGCGAAGTACCGCGGGTCGGCGACGCCGACTTCACCATCGAACGGATGATCGCCCGCGCCGACGACGAACTTGCCAACGGCCTCGGCAACCTGGTCAACCGGGTCGTCGCCATGATCGGCAAGTACCGCGGCGGCCGGGTCCCCGGACCGCAGCCCGTCGCGGCGGGCGGGGAAGACCTCGCCGCGGCGATCCGGCACGCGGACACAAGGATCGGCACGGCATTGGAAGACTTCGACTTCCGGGAGGCCACGGCGGCGATCTGGGTCATCGCGGACGAGGCCAACCGCTTCATCAACCGCGTCCGCCCCTGGGATCTGGCCAAGGCCGAGCTGGCCAAGGCCGACGCGCGCCAGCAGCTCGATGCCGTGCTGCGCCTGCTGTTCGAGGCGTGCTCGGCGCTCGGCCGGGCGCTGGCGCCGTTCCTGCCCGACGCGGCGGCGCGCATCACCGGTCAGTGCACGCCCGGCGGCGACGGTCGGCTGCCCGCCGCCGCCCCGGTGTTCCGGCGGCTGGCACCGGAGACGGTCAGCGCGGCGAGACGGACGGTCAGTAACGGCGGCGGCCTCGCTCCAGGCCGGTGAGCCGGAACAGGAGCAGCAGCACGAAGGCGCCGACTACCGACCCGATGAGGCCGACGGCGTGGAAGCTGTGCACGCTCACCGTGTGGTACTTCCACAGGTTCTCCAGGAACCCGCCGACAAAGGAACCCACGATGCCGAGCAGGATGCCGATAAACCGGAGAGTTCACGTTCCAGCGGGGTCCGGAACCGGGGCGTGATCTTCACCTCAGGTCCGATCCACTCCCTGAGCCGTTCTGCCTCGGCGGTTATCGCGGCGGTGGCTTCGGACCCGGGATCCTCGAGCAGCCGGACCGCGATCTCCCCGTCCTTGCGCTGCGCCCAGCCGCCCACGATCCGGCCGTCCCACCAGGCCGTCGGGCCGATGTTGCCGGACCGGTCGAACAGGGCCGCGGTGTGCTCGCCCACGTACCAGGCCCGCTCGCGCCAGCCCATGGCCGTGGGGTCCAGCGCGGGCAGCAGCGCCGCCCAGGGCTTGCCGGCAGCGGTGGCGTCCTCATCGCCGGCCAGCAGGATGCCGGGCGCGCCGCCGAGGTCTACCTCGGTGAGATCCAGCGAGCTCACCGCCTGCCGGACCTGCCCCGCGGTCCAGCCGGTCCACCACTGCAGGTCAGACAGCGGAGCCGGGCCGAACGCGGCCAGCCACCGCCGGGCTAGTTCGGTTCGGGCGGCGGCGGCCGGCAGGTCCGTTCGCTGCGGGGCAGCGGACCAGGTGAACTGAGTGGAGGTCCACCCGCCGCGCGGGCGGCCGCGCACGATCAGTCCCTCGGCGGACAGCAACGTCAGCAGCCGCGTGGTCAGGTTGACCGCCCCGCCGTAGGGGTTGTCCGCCGCGGCGATGATCTGCGTGCGCAGCCGCGGTTCGTCTCTGGCCAGTTCAGCGCCCGTTGCCGAGCCGCGCGCGGCCAGCACCCGGACCGTGCCCTCGCTCACCTCCTTGAGCCAGGCCGCGGCGTCCGGGGCGATACCCGCGGCCGCGAGGGCCTGGGTCAGCTGGCGGCGCAGCCGCTCGGCGATCTGGTCGGTGCAGGCCGACTGGACGACCGGCATGAGACCAGCGGGCACCACGAACACCGTGCGGCGCATACCGAGCATCCGCACCAGCGAGCGCTCTTCGTACAGCGCGTGCTCGATTGCCGCTTTATCGACAGAACCGGTGCGGGCCCGGGCGGACAGGTACACCGACGCGGGATCGGTGCCGTGCAGCGCGATGATGCCGTCGACCGCCGCGGCGACGGTACCCGCCCGCTCCCCCGGCGCCAGGTGATGCCGGACAGCCAGCCGGGCGCGCCGCTCGGCCACGCTGACCGTCTTGATCCCGCCTGCCATAACGCCGACCCTACCGAGGTAACGTCGGCCACGTGAGTACCTACCGCCAGGCCGGCACCGTGCTGACCGACCACCTGTTCGCCGTCCCGCTGAATCACGGCCGGCCGGACGGGGAGCAAATCGAGGTGTTCGCCCGGGAGGTCGTCGCCGCCGGCCGCGCCGACGCCGATCTGCCGTGGCTGCTGTTCCTGCAGGGCGGACCCGGATTCGGAGCCCAGCGGCCGCAAGGGCGGGACTCCTGGCTGGACCGGGCGCTGACCGAGTACCGCGTGCTGCTGCTCGACCAGCGCGGCACCGGCCGGTCCACCCCCGCCACCAGGAAGACGCTCGCCCGGCTGGGTTCGGCCCGGGCGCAGGCCGACTACCTGACGCACTTCCGCGCCGACAGCATCGTGCTGGACGCCGAGCTGATCAGGCGCGAGCTGACCGGCGGTGCACCGTGGAGCGTGCTCGGGCAGAGCTTCGGCGGGTTCTGCACCGTCACCTACCTGTCCTTCGCCCCGCACGGCCTGCGCGAGGCGTTCATCACCGGCGGCCTGCCCGGCCTGTCCGTCACCGCCGACGACGTCTACCGGCGTACCTACCGCACGGTGGCCGCCAAGAACGCCGCGCACTACGAGCGCTATCCGGCCGACGAGGAATCGGCCGCGCTGGTCGCCCAGCACCTGGCGGGCCACGACGTCCGGCTGCCGAACGGCGCGCCGCTGTCGGTGGAGGCGTTCCAGTCGCTGGGCCACATGCTCGGCATGAGCACCGGCAGCAACGAACTGCACTACCTGCTGGAGGACCCGTTCGCCGGCGACGAGCTGTCCGACGCGTTCCTGTACGCCGTGCAGGCCAAGCTCAGCTACGCCGGGGGCCCGCTCTACGCGCTGCTGCAGGAGGCGTGCTACGCCCAGGGGTCCGCGACCCGGTGGGCCGCGCAGCGGATCAGGGCGGAGTTCACAGAGTTCGATCCCGCCCCGGTCCTGGACGGCGATCCGGGGTTCGCCCGGCTGCAGTTCACCGGCGAGATGATCTACCCGTGGATGATCGACGCCGACCCGGTGCTGCGGCCGCTGCGCGAGGCCGCCGAACTGCTAGCCGAGCGCGACGACTGGCCGCCGCTGTACGACCCGTCGCGGCTGGCGGCCAACGAGGTACCCGTGTCCGCGGCCGTCTACTACAACGACATGTACGTGGACCGCGACTTCTCGATGCGGACGGCCGGCTCGATCCGCGGCCTGCGTGCGTGGGTGACCAGCGAATACGAGCATGACGGACTCCGGGTGAGCGCCGGGGCGGTCCTGGACCGGCTGATCGGCATGGCCCGCGGCCAGATCTGACCGTTTTGTATCGGCACCGCCGGCGCTCGCCCGGAGCGCACCGGACGTTCTAGGGTGAAGTGGTGCACGGTCGGCGCGGCTGGCTCATCCGGCATCGGGTCACCGTCGCGGTGGCGATCGTCGCGGCGGCCACCGGGGCGGGCGGCACCGCCCTGGCCCTCCCGGCCGCGTCCTCGCCGCACGTGGTGTCCCTGCCCGTGGCCGGGCGAACCCAGGCCACGCTGAACGTCATGTCGGGGACGCCCGTGCTCGACATCAGCGTGGCGCGACTATCTGGCACTCTGGTGCGCGTGTCCACGCCCTCGGGGGCTCCGGTCCGGCCGGTACTGTCCGGCTCCCGGCCGATCCTGCTGTCACTGGCAGGTGACGGCGGCGGACCGGGTCAGCAGGACGCCGTGACGGTGGTACTCAACGCCGCGGTCGTGTGGAGTCTCGACCTCGCGGGCGGTACCCAGCGGACCGACGTGGACCTGCGCGGCGGCAAGGTGGCCGTGGTCGCCGTGACGGCCGGCAGCGACATCCTGGACGTGACCTTGCCCCGGCCCGCCGGGACCCTCCCGTTCCTGTTCGCGGGCGGCGCCAGCCAGTTCCGGCTCAGCCTGCCCGGCGGCGTGCCGGCTCGGGTGATCGCGGGCGGCGGCGCCGGCTACCTGACGGTCGACGGCCAGCACCTGACCGGGGTCGCGGGCGGGACCGTGCTGGCCACGCCCGGCTGGGCCACCGCCAGGTCCCGGTTCGACGTCGACGCGACGGCGGGCGTGGCCCGGCTGACCGTCATCCGGTGGTGACCCTGGACGGCAGAGAGCGAACCACGATATCCTATATTGTAGATGGGGAATACCTCTAATAGGAGGATCGCGGCATGACCACGACCACCGGTGATCACCTCAACCAGGTCGACCTGAGCGCCGTGGGCGCCCTGGTCGAGAAGATCAAGGAACGCCCCTCGGCCGGCCAGACCAGGTGGTCCGCCGAGGTCCGCTGGACCGGCGCCTTCCGCAGCGAGGCCACGGTCCGCAATTTCGCGCCGATCGCCTCCGACGAGCCCGCGGGGATGGGCGGGACGGACAGCGCCCCGAACCCTGTCGAGCAGCTTCTCGGCGCGCTCGGCAACTGCCTCGCGGTCGGGTACGCGGCCAACGCCTCGGTGGCGGGCATCACGATCCGCGACCTGCGCATCGACCTGGAGGGTGACCTCGACCTGCACGCGTTCCTCGGGCTGGCCGACGGGCACCCAGGATTCTCCGCCATCCGGGTGGCCGTCCACCTGGACACCGACTCCGATGAGGCCGCGGTGGCCGAACTGCACGCCAAGGTCGCTGCCACCTCGCCGGTCGGGCAGACCCTGAGCCAGGCGATTCCCGTCCAGATCAGCGCCTAGCGATCAGGACAAGGGCCGCAGCTCCGACGGGGTCTGGCCGGCCTGGGCCAGGGCGGCGGCCATCATGTCCGCGGCCTGGCCGGCCGCGGCGAGCGCCTCGACCGCGTCGATTACCCAGAACTCGGGATCCGGACCCGGGTGCCCATCCTCGCGCTGCGCCACCATGATCCGGGCCAGCTGCTCGCACAAACGCGGCAGGTCCTGGCTCATCCGCCGCAGGCTGGCGATCACGTCGCGAACGTCATCCAGGCCCGCGAAGTAGGCCCCGTCCGCGGTCAGGTCGTTCAGCTCGCGCACGGCCTCGGCCGCCTGGCTGGCCATGTCGCGCGCCATCGTCGTGCTCGCCAGCTCTCCCGACAGCTCGCTACCGGATCTCGACCGGTTCCTGGCCAGCCCCGCGGACTCGGCCTCATCGGCGGAACCATAGGGACGAACCCGCTTGGGCATCTCTCTCCAGGGCTTCTCGGGGCTGCGGCTGGCCGCGCGTACCGGTCAGGTTACCCGCGAACAACGTTAGGAAAGATCGCTCAGATTCCCGTATTCAAAACCTGTACAGCAATATGGTATTACGATACAGTAATGTCAGAGCCCGGCACCCCGCGCCGGGCAGAAGGCGGTGCCCATCATGACCACACTCACCATCGCGGAGCCGGCCGCTCCGGCTTCGGCTCCGCGCGACAAGGGCCTGCGGGCCGGCACGCTCGGGCTGCTGTCCAGCGTGGTGATCGCGGTTTCGTCGACCGCGCCGGCCTACAGCATGGCCGCTACCCTGGGCCTCATCGTGGCCGTCGTCGGCGTGCACAGCCCGGGCACGCTCATCGTCTCGTTCCTGCCGATGCTGTGCATCGCCTACGCGTTCCGCGAGCTGAACAAGGCCGACCCGGACTGCGGCACCACCTTCACCTGGACGGCGCGTGCCTTCGGGCCCCGGACGGGATGGATGGGCGGCTGGGGGATCATCGCGGCCGACATCATCGTGATGGCTAGCCTGTCTCAGATCGCCGGGCGGTACTTCCTCGAACTGGTGGGCGCGGGTGCCGCGGGGACCTTCTGGGTCACCGCGGTGGGCGTCGCGTTCATCGCCCTGCTCACCTGGGTTTGCTACCGGGGCATCGAGGTCTCGGCCCGCCTGCAGCAGGTCCTGCTGGTCATCGAGGTCGGCGCGCTGACCGTCTTCGCGGTGGTCGCGCTGGTTAAGGCGGCCACCGGGCATGCGCTGCCCGGCGCCGCGCACCCGTCGGCCGGCTGGCTGAACCCGTGGACCGGATCATTCGGCGGCCTGTCCAACTCCTTCCTGCTGGCCGTGTTCATCTACTGGGGCTGGGACTGCGCGCTCAGCGTCAACGAGGAGACCAAGGACTCCGCCCGCACCCCCGGCCGCGCCGCGGTCATGGCCACCGTGATGCTGGTCGCCATTTTCGCCGTGATCAGCGTCGCCTCGCTAGCCTACGCCGGGCCGGCGTTCCTGGCCGCGCACAGCACCGATGTGCTCGGCGCGATGGCCTCCTCGGTGCTGGGCAGCACGCCGGGCAAGCTGCTGGTGCTGTGCGTCCTGACCTCTACCGCCGCCTCGGCGCAGACCACGATCATGCCTACCGCGCGCGCCGCGCTGGCTATGTCCGCGCATCGCGCGCTGCCCGGCTGGTTCGCCCGGATGCACCCCCGCTACCGCACTCCCACCGTGGCCACGCTGGTCATGGGCGCGATCTCGGCGCTGTTCTACGTGCTGCTTACCGCCGTCTCCAAGAATGTGCTGGCCGACTCGGCGGCCTCGGTCGGACTGCTGATTGCCTTCTACTACGGGCTCACCGGGTTCGCCTGCGTGTGGTTCTTCCGCCGCGACCTGCTGCGCAGCCCTCGCGCGCTGCTGGTCAAGGGCGTTCTGCCGCTGGTCGGCGGGCTGACTCTGCTCGGTGCGTTCGCCCTGTCGATCAAGTCGTACTGGCCGGCCGCCAGCAGCTACTCCAGCTTCCACGGGATCGGCGGTATCTTCCTGATTGGCGCCGGCTCACTGATCGTCGGGTTGGCCCTCATGGTCGTCACCGCCAGGTTCCTCCCCCGGTACTTCAAGGACGGGATCACGGCGCCGGTGCAGGGCGAAAGGAGCACGTCCTCATGACCTCGGCTGCGGGCCTGGAGTCTGCAGGAGCAATCCCCCGAGCCCCCGGACGTCAGTCCGGGGGCCGCGGGCCTGGCCGCCGGGCCGGCCGCCGTAAGGTCGCCGTCCTGGAGGCCGCGTGCCGGGTGATCGCCGAACGCGGCGCGGACGCTACGCGGTTCGCCGACGTGGCGGCCGAGAGCGGTGTACCGGTGAGCACCTTGCAGTACTATTTCGGCTCTCGCGAGGACCTGCTGGTGGCGGCGTTCCGGCATGCGTCCAGCGCGGAGATCGCCGCCCTGGAGGCGGACGTGGCCGCGATCAGCGACCCGTGGGGGCAACTGGAGCGGATCATCACCCGGTCGCTCACCGGGTATCTGCCCGACGCACCCGAGGGCGGGCGGCTGTGGATCGAGTCCTGGCACTTCGGCATCCGGGATGCGGAGATGCGGGCCGACGCACTGCGCGATAACACCGCGTGGCGCCAGCTGGTGGCCGAGGTGGTGCGGCGCGGCATCGGGCTGGGCACCTTCGGCGCCAGGTACGACCCGGAAAAGATCGCGGTGCTCACCATCGCCGCCGTGGACGGGATGGGCATCCCGTTGTCGCTGGCCGACCCGCAGATCACCCCGGCCAGCGCCGCGCAGGACGTCATGACCGCGCTGCGCGACATGCTCAGCCCGGACCGCTGACCACCACGAGCGCTACTTGACGTAGGCGACGGGTTTGACCGCGGGCGGCTGCGGCAGGGGTTCGGACTGGTAGTGGGCGCGGATGCCCTGGATGTAGTGGCGGCACCGGTCGGTGAGCCCCTCCGCGGTCTGCATCCGGCCCTTGGTGACCAAGATGCCCAGGTCGGCGCCGTGGAACCGGTACTCGCCGGGGCCGTAGACCCGCATGAAGAAGGCCTCGTCCTCGGTGGTGATGTCGTGCCAGTCGTTGCTGCCGTGCTCGAAGGTCAGCGTGCCGTTGCCGGCCAGGCGCCACGCGCCGGTCCGCGGCGCGGCCAGGATCCGCTCGACCTCGTCCCCCGGCTCCTTCATGATCAGCTGCGACCAGACGTCCACGGCGGCCAGGGCCCGCCACCGCTCGTTGATCTCCTCGACGTCGATGGTGTAGTCGACGTCCATGAACTCGAGCAGGTGGAACAGGAACAGCGGCACGTCGGCGTACGCGCCGGCCGTGACGTTGGTCATCGAGGAGACCCCGGAGATCCGGGGGTTCAGCTCGCCCAGGTACACCGCGCCAGTGTCGAGGTCGACCAGCACGTCGACCTCGAGGAAGCCCTTGTAGCCCTCCTGGGCCAGCCGGTCGCCCAGCTTGCGGACGTGGCTGACCGCGACGGCCCGGTCGGCCTCGGACAGCGCCTCGGGGAACAGGTCGTTGCCGCACCAGCCGCCCTTGTACGGGGTGAGCTCGGGGTAGCCGGTCAGGTCGGTCATGAACGGCCCGACGATCGTGCCGTGCCGGGTGATGCACGCCTCGACCGCCGCGGCCTGGTTGTTGATCCGCTTCATTACCTTGAGCTCCTGGCCGCTCAGGTCGGCCGCGCAGGCGTCCCAGTCCGGCTCGGAGGCGATGAAGAACGTTGTCTTGCCCGAGTCTCCGTAGGGCGTCTGCACCACCAGGTCGAGACCGAGGCCGCCGTCCCAGGCCAGCGAGGTCAGCTCGGCATAGCTGGCGGCCTTGCCGAGCACGTTCGGGACCGACGGCGCGCCCGCCTCGTTCCCGAGCTGGGTGGTCACGATCTTGGAGTCCAGCCGCCGCCGCAGCGAGTCCGGCGGCAGGATCAGGTCGTAGCCCTGCTCCCGGCAGATCTCCTCGGTCTCCTCGTCGAAGAACACCATCGCCACCATCGGCACGCCGCCGCGACGGGCCAGGTGCTCGCGGACCTCGGGGTCGCGCAGCAGGTAGTTGTTGATCTGCTCGCTCGATTCGAACTCGATGTACGGGCGGTTCTCCGGGGTGAACACCCGGGGATGCTGGCCGTCCCAGGAGTCGTAGTAGGCGATGTACTGGAAGTTGCGCACCCAGCGGTCGATGCCCAGCAGGTTGAAGGCGGTCGGGCCCACGAAGTAGATCGGCTGCTGGTTGGTCCGGAAGAACGTGCGGATCTCCGCGATCCCGTTCAGGTGACGGCGAGCCTGGTCCATAGCGCCAGGTTAAGCGCCACCTGGGCACCCGTCGAGGGCGCGCCGGTAAGATCACGTTCGGTGGCGGCGGGGGTACGGTATCGCCCTGGCGGCTCAGCCCGGAGACCACCCCGGCCAGGCGCCGTCCCCGGGTGGGATCCCGTCCGGCCAGCGTGCCGCCGATGGCGTCGAACGCGCGCAGCGTGTCCTCCAGGTAGGCCGGGTTCTGCGCCCGGGGCCAGCTGGAGAATTTCACGCACACCGTGTTCGTGCGCCGGCTGACGTGCAGCATCTGGCCGTAGATGCCCAGGCCGAGCAGCACATCGCCGTAGGCGCCGGGCCGGAACCAGAACTGGTTGCGGTACCAGCCACCGGGGAACGAGGCCTCGGCCGGCGAGGCGGCGAAGGCCGCGCGAACGTCGGCGTCCACGGCCCAGCCGTCGCGGAGCCAGCGGGGTGGTACGACACGGCGGGTGCCCCCGGTCCCGTCGGGGACGATTCCCCCGTCCAGCAGCAGCTGGCCGAACCGGGCCACGTCACGGGCGGTGGCACACAGGCCCCCGTCGTGCACGGCGGTGCCCAGCCCGTCATGCAGCAGGCGGGCGTCGTGCTCGGCGCCCATCGGCGCCCACACCAGTCCGGAGATCAGCTCGGCCATGGGCCGGCCGGCCGCGCGCTCGCACACCCAGCCCAGCACGTCGGACTCGGCCGAGCGGTACAGGAACCGGCTCCCGTGGGGTGCCTCGGCCGCCAGCGTGGCCAGGAACCGGTACAGTCCGCGCGGCTCGCTGGCGTCCGTGCCGTCCCAGCCGATCCACTCATCCAGCCGCCGGATGTCGGACCGCGGGTTGGCATACTCCTCCAGGAACCGCACGCCGCTGCGCATGTCCAGCACGTCGCGCACGGTGGCGCCGGCGTAGCCGCTGACCGTCAGTTCGGGCGCGTAGCTGGTCACAAGGCGGCCGGCGTCGAGCTGACCGCGGTCGATGAGCACGGCGGCCACGCAGCCCACCACGGACTTGGACACCGACATCAGCGCGTGCGGCCGGTCCGGCGCGCCGAGCGGGCCGTACCATTCGGTGACCAGCTCGCCGTCCTGCAGCACCACGTACGCGTCGGTGTAGGTATCCCCGAGAACCTCGCCCGCCGTGCCGGCCGAACCATCCAGGCGGGTGACAGGCAGCTCGAGCAGGTCAAGAGCCGCCGCCGAGGCGGGCAGCACGCGAGCCGGGCCGTCGCCCCGGCCCACCCGGTAGGTGGGCAGGATCTCGCTCACGTTCCAGAACGCCCAGCGGTTGAACGGCGGGTCCTGCCAGTTGCAGGCGGTGACCGGTTCCCCCGCAGCCTCCGGGTCCGGCTCCAGCGACATAGCCGCATCCTAGACGACGGCAGGTGGTGCAGACGGTGAGTTAAGGTGCGCATCATGACCCAGCTCATGACCGGCTTCCCCCCGGCGCCCGAGGCGCAGGTCACCCTGGCCAACTGGCAGGATCCCCCGTTCAACCACTGGGGCTTCCAGCACGTGCGCGAGCTCATTCCCAGCCACCCGATCCCGGCCGGACCGTCCGTGCCGCTGCCCGACGGGCCGCGGGCTGGCAACCCGGCTGTGGCCCGGGTGGACGGCAGCACGGCGACGGTCGCGGACGTGCTTGACGACACGTACACCGACGCCTGGGTTGTCCTGCACGACGGCCAGGTCGTGGCCGAGCGGTACGACAACGGCATGACCGCCGGCACCAGGCACCTGCTCATGTCGGTGTCCAAGTCGATCCTCGGCTGCGCGGCCGGGGTGCTGGCCAGCCGGGGGCTGCTCGACCTCCAGGCCCCGGTCACGACCTATGTGCCCGAGGTCAGCGGGTCGGGATACGCGGGCGCCGCGATCCGGGATCTGCTCGACATGCGGACCGGGGTCGCGTTCCGCGAGACCTACACCGCACCCGACGCCGAGGTCCGGGTCATGGAACGCTCCATGGGCTGGCGCCCGGCTCGGCCCGGTGACCCGGCCGGCACCTACCCGTACCTGGCCACGCTGGGCAACGGCGGGCCGCACGGCGGCGAGTTCAGCTACCGGTCGGCCGACACCGACATGCTCGGCTGGGCCTGCGAGCGGGTCAGCGGCGTCCGGGTCGCCGACCTCATCTCCGACCTCATCTGGCAGCCGATCGGGGCCGAGCGGGACGCCGAGATCACCTGCGACCCGCTCGGCACCGCCATACCCGACGGCGGGATCTCCGCCACCGCGCGAGACCTGGCCAGGTTCGGCCAGATGCTGATCGATGACGGCATGGCGCAAGGCCGGGTCGTGGTCCCGGCGGGCTGGCTGGCCGACGTCCGCCAGCCCGAGCCCGGGGTCCGCGAGGCCTTCGCCCGCACCGACAACGAGTACGTGCTGCCCGGCGGCTGGTACCGGAGCCAGTTCTGGGTCATCCCCGGCGCCGGCGGTCCGGTCCTGGTCGGTCTCGGCATCCACGGCCAGCTCGTCTACGCCGACCGGGCCGCCCGCACCGTGGTGGTCAAGATGTCGTCCTGGCCCGACGCGCAAAACGCCGCCTACCTGCTGGACACTCTGGGTTCCTGCGCCGCAGTCGCCGCGCACCTGTCAGCCCAGGAGCCAGCGCCCCGTTAATCGCGCGGAAGCAGGGCCGGGTCGTCGAACAGCGGGCACTGGTCCAGGCTCGGGCATTGGCAGCGGGCTGCGCACTCGAGCCAGTCACGGACCAGGAGGCTGCGCTCGATCAGGGCCGCGATCTCCGGGAGCTTGCGTTCGGCCACGGCCCTGAGCTGTTCGATCGCGGCCGTGTCGTCCGGCGATGCGGCCAGGAGCGTCTTGATCTCCTCGAGGGTGAGGCCCGCCCGCTGGCCGGTCTCGATCACCGCCAGCGTCCGCAGGGCATCCGGGCCGTACACCCGCCGCCCGGCCAGCCGGGTTGCCGCGGGCAGCAGGCCGATCTGCTCGTAGTACCGGATCGAGGACGGGCGCCGGCCAGTGCGCCTGGCCACCTCGCCGATGCTCAGCCGTTCGGGATTTGACATCAAGCCGACTTTAACAACGACGATGACACCATGCGGATCGCCTGTACCCTCTCCTCGGCCGGCCTGGCGGCGCAGGCCGGCCGCTGGGAGCGGCTCATTGCCCAGGCCCTGACCGGGCGCACCGAGACGGCGGACGGCCTGCGCATGTCCTTCCGCCTCGGGTCCGAGGTCGAGGAAGAACTGCGCAGGCTCGTCGCGGTGGAGACCGAGTGCTGCTCGTGGGCGAGCTGGGCGGTGGAGACGGACGCCGGGGCCACCGTGCTCGACGTCCGCTCCGCCGGCCCGGGCATCGTCGCCCTGCACGGCATGTTCCGGCCGGCTCAAGCCGCGCGCTGACGTCCCGGCATCAGCCGGGTCAAGGCGGCCACCACCAGCAGCAAGGCTCCCATCTGGAGGACGCTGCGCTCGAAGGCCAGGCCGTACCCGTGGCTGAGCGTGCCGAAGAACAGCACGCCGGTCACGGCGACGCCGACAGAGTTACCGACCTGCTGGGCCGTGGAGAGCGCCCCGGACACCGATCCTGCCGTGGCCGGGTCGGAGTGGCTCAGCACCGTGGTGGTCAGCGGGGTGATGCACAGCCCCTGCCCGGCACCGAGCAGCAGCAGCCCGGGGAATAGCCAGGCGACCGAGCCGCCGGTCCCGGTGTGCGCCGTGGCCAGGTACAGGGCGACATCGCCGAGCGCCGCGGTCACCGCGCCGGCCGCGATCACCGACCGGCCGAACCGCATGGTCAGCGCGGGAGCCCGGAACGAGGTGAGCAGGTAGCCGACGGCCAGGAAGGTGAATACCCCGCCCGCCGCCAGCGGTGACAGGCCGCGTCCTTGCTGCAGGTACAGGCCGAGCACCAGGTACGAGGCTGCCTGCTGGCACCAGAACGCCGTCTGGGTAATCAGGCCCGCGCGCAGCGGCCAGGAGGTGAAGATCCGCGGGTTGAGCAGGGGAACACCGCCGCGGTCGGCCTTGCGCCGCTGATGGGCGGCGAACGCGATGGCGAGCGGGACGGCGGCGGCGAGCGCCGCCCAGGACCAGGCCGGCCAGCCTGCCTGCCGCCCCTCGACCAGGGGCAGCACCACCGCGATCAGGCATGCCGTGATCAGGGTCACCCCGGTCAGGTCCAGCCGGGACGCGTGCTGATCGCGGGATTCCGGAATCAGGCGCGGAGCGGCCAGCAGCGCGGCCGCGCCGATGGGCACGTTGATCCAGAAGATCGTCCGCCAGCCCAGCCCGGCCACGTCGGCCCGGATGAGGATCCCGCCGATGATCTGGCCCGACGTGGCGGCCAGGCCCATCACCATCCCGTACACGCTGATCGCCCGGACCCGGGCCGGCCCGGTGTAGACCACGCCGAGGATGGACAGGATGTTGGGCGCCATCAGCGCCGCCCCCACCCCCTGGATCACGCGGGCCACGACCAGCACGGCCGGATCGGGCGCCAGCGCGCACGCCGCTGAGGTGGCGACGAAGATCGCCATCCCCACCGCGAACATCCGGCGCCGGCCGAACTGGTCACCCAGACGGCCGCCGGTCACGAGCAGCACGGCGGTGGAGATCGTGTACGCCGGCCACCACCCATTCGATGGCGCCTTCCCCGGCACCCAGGCCGTGCTGGATGGAAGGCAGGGCCACGTTCACGATGAAGAAGTCAAGGACGAACATGAACGTGCCGAGCATCAGCACGATCAGTGTTGACCAGGACGGGTTCGATGGAGCCCGGACGGAGCTCGGAAGGGTACGTGTTGCGGTCATGCTCCCGAGCCTGCTGCCTCCTCTAAGAGGAGAGTCAAGCGGTCTGGAAGACGGGCCAGCAGATCTCCGTGCGATGCCGGGACGGGTCGGGTTCGGTGAACGGGACCAGGTAATACTCGCGGATGGGCCCGTCTACGCCGATCGCTCGTTCGGCGACGATGGTGCCGAGCCTGCCGTAGGTCTGGTCGATGTCGCCGAGCGGCCCGGAGTGGACCATCACCGCCGCCTCCAACCCGGGGATGGTCAGCGACTGGACCCGCCCGTCTGTCCCGGCCGCCTCGGGCACGGGCACGAAGGCAGTCAGCTCGGCCTGCTCCAGCTCGAAGAAGCCGGCCGGGAACAGGGCCCCGCCCGGGCCCGCGGGCGACAGGCCGGCCGCGGCGATCCGGTCGTAGATCTCGGCGAAGGCCCCGGCGCCCCACGCCCAGGACTCCTCGGCGGTCACCGTGGCCCGCACGGCCAGCGCGAGGGTGGCCGGTATCGACCGGAACTCCGCCTCCGGGCTGGCCGGCGGACCCTCGAGCAGCGCCCGCAGGCTGGCCACGCTCATCTGCATCTCGGCCAGCTTGGCTTCCATGGCGGTCAGGTGAGAGATGATCTCCTTGGTCCTGGTCTCCATGTCGGGCGCCCGCAGGACCGCCCTCACCTGGTCCAGCGGCATGTCCAGGTCCCGGAACCGGCGGATGACCTGGGCCACGGGGACCTGGCCGGGCTCGTAGAAGCGGTAGCCGGTGGACGGGTCGATCCGGGCCGGCTCGAGCAGCCCCTGATCGTGGTAGAAGCGCAGTGCCTTGATGCTGAGGTGGGTCATGCGGGAGAAATCGCCGATCGATACGAGGACGCTCATGACGTAGGGCCTCCCTCTTCGGTGCTGACGTCGTGGCCGTGATCTTCGGCTCTCCCCTAACAGGAGAGTCAACGGGCGGTCCATCCGGGTCCGGGTATGGGCAGCGGGCGCGGCGGGACCGGCGCGGAGTGCACGATCGAGGTCGTGGTGCGGCCGTGCGGGGTGAACAGGTCCAGAATCGGTTCCAGGTCTTCGATGGAGTGCAGCCAGACCTTCATGAAGTAGCAGTCCTCCCCCGTGATCCGGTAGCACTCGGTGACGTTCGGCACCTCGCGGGCAATACCAGGGATCAGCCGCAGTCCCCCGCCGGCCGGGCTGATCCTGACGATGGCGCACATCGTGTAGCCGAGGGCGCGCGGGCTGACCTCGGCCCGGTAGGACAAGGTGCCGCTGTCTTCGAGCCGCCGCAGCCGGTCGGCCACCGCCGGACCGGACAGGCCGATCCGCCGGGATAGCTCCGCGATCCGCAGCCGGGGTGCCGCCTGGAGTTCGGCCACGATCCGCCGGTCTACTATGTCCAGGGGAGCATCCGGGATTTCGAAGGCCTGACGGACAAAATCTCTTTGTTTTGACGGCATTTCCATGCTTGCTCCCGCGCTTTTGCTCTTCTGCATCCCGGCATTAGCTTCATATGCTGCGCCCGTGCCCGACCAACCGCAAGCCCAGCCCGCACGCGACGTGCCGCACGGGCGGCTTGACCGGCTGCCGCCGCAGTCGTTCTTCCTGGTCAGCGCCATTTTTCACTACCTGGGACCGTCGCTGGCGGTGCTCCTGTTCGCCCGGATCGACGTGCTCGGCGTGGCCTGGCTGCGGATCGCAAGCGCGGCGGTCGTGCTCGCGCTCTGGCGGCGGCCCTGGCGGCTCATCGGCAGGCTCGACACCAGCGAGCGCTGGAACCTGCTGGCGCTGGGCCTGGTGCTCGCGGTCATGAACTCGGCGTTCTACCTCGCGGTGGACCGGCTGCCGCTGTCGACGGTGGGCGCGATCGAGTTCCTCGGCACCGTGATCCTGGCCGCGGCCGGCACGCGGACACGGCGCAACACCGCAGCCCTGGTGCTTACCACGGCGGGCGTGGTCACCATCACCTCGATCCGCATCACCGGCCAGCCGCTCGGCTTCGTCTTCGCCTTCGCCAACTGCGCGCTGTTCATGCTCTACATCGTGCTCGGCCACCGGATGGCTAACGCCGGCGGCCAGGGCGCCGCGCCGGCCGGCATCGACCGGCTCACCGGGGCCATGCTCATCGCCGCGGTCATCGCCACTCCGTGGGGGCTGAGCGGGGCCCTGCTCGCGTTCGGCCACCCGATCTGGCTGCTCGCCGGGGCCGGCGTGGGGGTGTGCTCCTCGGTGATCCCCTACGTGACCGATCAGCTGGCCATGGCCCGGTTGCCCCGCGCCACGTTCTCGCTGATGCTGGCCCTGCTGCCGGTGTTCGCTACCATCATCGGCGCGATCGTGCTGCGTCAAGTCCCTACCGTCCAGGACGCCGCGGGCATCACGCTTGTCGTACTCGGCGTCGCAATCCATCAACAGGAGAGGAAGCAGCGTGGAATACGTACGGCTGGGATCGGCCGGGCTGAAGGTATCCCGGATCTGCCTGGGCATGATGAGCTTCGGCAGTCAGGCCGAACGGGCCTGGCACCTTGATGAGGCCGCGGCCGAGCCGATCGTCAAGGCGGCCATCGACGGCGGCGTGACGTTCTTCGATACCGCCGACACCTACTCCGACGGCGTGACCGAGGAGATTACCGGGCATCTGCTGGCCCGGCTCTTCGGAAGCCGCGAGGACTACGTGCTGGCCACCAAGGTCTACTTCCCGATGGGGACCGGACCCAACGACCGGGGACTATCCCGCAAGCACGTGCTCGCCGCCATCGATGCGTCGCTGCGGCGGCTCGGCACGGACTACGTCGACCTGTACCAGATCCACCGGTGGGACTACCAGACGCCGATCGAGGAGACGATGGAGGCCCTGCACGAGGTGGTCCGGGCCGGCAAGGCCCGCTACATCGGCGCCAGCAGCATGTTCGCCTGGCAGTTCGCCAAGGCCCAGAACCTGGCCGAACGCCACGGCGGGACCCGGTTCGTCTCGATGCAGAACCACTACAACCTGATCTACCGGGAGGAGGAGCGGGAGATGATCCCGCTGTGCGCCGACCAGGGCGTCGCCGTGCTGCCCTGGAGCCCGCTGGCTCGCGGCGTGCTGACCGGCAACCGGGACCGTCAGGGCGAGCGCCGCACGGCCCGGGCCGGGGATGATCCGCTGTCCGACGAGCGGTACAACTCCCCCGGCGACTTCGACGTGGTCGACCGGCTGGCCGAGGTGGCGGCGGCGCGCGGTGTCCCGCCGGCCCAGGTCGCGCTGGCCTGGCTGCTCAGCCGTCCCGCCGTAACCGCGCCGATCGTCGGCGCGACCCGGCTCGGCCACATCAGCGACGCGCTGGCCGCCGTGCAACTCACCCTGACCGAGGAGGAGGTGCACCGCCTGGAGGAGCCCTATCTGCCGCACCGTGTACTCGGGCACAGCTGACCGCGTCCCGGCACGATAGCCTGCGGGCGTGGCCGATCGCGAAACGCGCAGGTTGTCCTTCGGGTCGGTGGCCACCGACTACGACCGTTACCGTCCCTCCCCGCCGCCGCAGGCACTGGACTGGCTGATCCCGTCGGGCGCGCGGGCGGTGCTCGATCTCGCGGCCGGGACCGGCGCCGTGACCAGGGAACTGATCGGCCGGGCAGCGCGGGTCATCGCGGTCGAGCCGGACGAGCGGATGCGCGTGGGCGGCATCCTGGGCGTGCTGTGGATCGCCCGGGACATGCGGGAGCCGTGGGTCACGGAATTCAATCAGCTGGCTCGAGAGGCACGCGAGGCGGACCGCGGCCCGGCCGGGCGGCGCCGCCGCGAGGTCACGTTCGCGCCGGGGACACCGATGTCGCCAGTCGAGGAGCGCACGGTGGAGTTCTCGCTGCCGATGACCAAGGACGAGCTGGTCGGGCTGCTCGGCACGTACAGCGGGGTGATCACGCTCGATGCCGAGCGGCGGGCCGACTTCACCCGGCGGGTCCGGGCCTTCCTGGACCGCCAGCCGTGGGACCGGACTGACCTGCCGCTGATCTGCCGCTGCCTGCGCAGCAGGCGGCTCGCCGGCTAGCTTACCGCGATCGCAGGCCGCGGTCGATGAAGCCGATCAGCCACTCGAAGCTCTCGTCGGGGTCGGCGTCCCACTGGAAGCCGCGGGAGGCCTCCAGAATGGCGAAACCGTGCATGGTGCTGCGGATGGTGCGGATGGCGTGGTTCATCTTGTTCTCGGCGATGCCGTAGCCGCGCAGTACGGCGGCGATCGAGTTGATGACGCGGGTACTGCGGCCAGCAGCGGGTCGTCAGGCCTGGTGAACTCGACGCCGGTGGTGGCCATGTAGCGGCCCGGGTGCGCGCTGACGTAGCCGCGGACCGCGGATAGCAGCGCGGCTAGCGCGTCGCGTCCGGCCTGGCCCTGTACGGCGTCGCGGATCACTTCGCCAAGCTCGGTCAGCCCGGCTCTAGGCACTCGCGTGCTCCTTGAGGAACGGGATCACCAGAGTGGCCACCTGGTCCGGAGACTGCGCGTGGGGTAGTGCACAGCGCCTTCGACCATCGACACCGTGCCCAGCCCGGACGGCAGAGCGGCGACGATCGCGTCGCCCTCGGCCCGGGGGTGGGCGAAGTCGGGATCGAGCGTGCCCATGATGACCAAGGCGGGGACGGTGACGTTGGGCAGCTGGGCGACGGCGTCGGCGGGCGTGGACTTGCCGGTCTTCATGAACTCAGCCATCCGGCACGGCTCGCGCAGCTTGGCGGCCAGCGCCGTCATGTAATCAGCGTAGTCGGCGGGCTTGGTCGGGTAGGCCAGATCCAGGTACCGCATCCAGATCCGCAGGCTATGGAACAGCTGCGTGCCCATCAGCCGGACACCCGTTGCGGCGATCGTGGCTGCCCCGCCCGAGATGGAGTGCACGACGATGACCGCCGGGCCGTCTCGAAGCGAATGAGCCCGGGGATTTCACCCGGAGCGGAGTGAACCCCGGGGTTGACCTTGTTGCGCCGGGCAGACTCAGGCGTACAGCGTGACGTCGATGCGCCGTTGCCAGGCTCGCGCGAGCACGGGCAGAGCCCAGCGCTGTCGAGGACACAGCCTCCGCCAGCCAGGAGCGGGGCGGGCCATTCGTACCTGGTCTTATCCGCCTAGGTAGTGCAGGACGGCGAGGACGCGGCGGTTGTCGCTTTCGTCGGGGGGCAGGCCGAGCTTGGCGAAGATGCTGGCTACGTGCTTCTCGACCGCTCCGCCGGAGACCACGAGGTCGCCGGCGATCGCGGAGTTGGACCGGCCTTCGGCCATCAGCGCGAGCACCTGCCGCTCCCGCGGGGTGAGCGTGGCCAGCCCGCCGCGCTGCCTGCTGGCCCGGAACAGCTGGCTGACCACCTCGGGATCCAGCGCGGTACCGCCGCCCGCGACCCGCTCCAGCGCCGCGGCGAACTCGGCCACATTGGCCACCCGGTCCTTGAGCAGGTAGCCGACCCCGGCGGCGCCGCCCTCGAGCAGCTGCGCGCTGTAGGACGTCTCGATGTACTGGGAGAACATCAGCACCCCGGTGCCGGGAAAGGTCTTCCGCATGGCCAGCGCGGCGCGCAGCCCCTCGTCGGTATGGGTGGGCGGCATCCGGATGTCGACCACCGCCACGTCGGGCTGGTGCTCGGCCACCGCGTCCAGCAGCGCGTCGCCGTCGGTCACCGCCGCGCACACCAATGGCCACGATCCTCCAGCAGGCGGGTCAGCCCCTCCCGCAGCAGCGCGGCGTCCTCCGCGATCACCACACGCATTGATGCTCCCTCAGGCCTTCAGCGGCAGCTCGACACTAACGGTGGTCGGGCCGCCGGGCGGGCTGGACACCTCGATCCGCCCGTCCACGGTGGACACCCGCTGGGCCAGGCCGGCCAGGCCGCTGCCGTGGGCCGCGTCCGCCCCGCCGATGCCGTCGTCGTTGACCTCGAGGCGGAGAACCCCGGTCCGTTCGGTAAAAATATTGATTTTGATTTGATTCGCGTAACTGTGCTTGGTCGCGTTGGCAATCAGCTCAGCCGCGCAGAAGTAGGCGATGGTCTCGATGGCCGGCGCGGGCCGGGTCGCCGATCTCGGCGGTGACCGACGCGGGGATGGCGCTGCTGGCGGCCAGGGTGGCCAGCGCGCTGGGCAGGCCGTTGTCCAGCGCGGGCGGGTGGATGCCGCGGGCCAGGTCACGCAGGTCGGCGAGCGCGTCCACCGCGTTGCGGTGCGCGGCGTCGAGCAACTCCCGCACCGTCGCGTTGTCCGGGCGGGCGTCGTCTTCGTCGTCGCCCAGCTTCTCCCGCGCCATGCCGAGGTTCATGGCCAGCGCGGCCAGCCGCATCTGCGCGCCGTCGTGCAGGTCCCGCTCGACCCGGCGCAGCGCCGCGGCAGAATCCTCTACCGCCAGCGTCCGGGTCCGTTGCAGCTCGCTGACCCGCTCGGACATACTGCTCGGCCCGAGCAGCGACCGGACCAGCCGCCGGTCGCCGGCGTTGATGCCGCGGGCCAGCCAGGTCGCCGCCAGCACGCAGAAGGCGCCGGCGATGGCCGCGAGGTAGGTGCCCGCAAAGCCGTAAACGTCGAAGGTCCCGCCGAACGGGAAGAGGGAACACGACCACCATCGGGCCGGTCGCGTGATTCCGGAACAGCACCCAGTCGACCGGGTAGGTGATGTCGACCAGCCCGATGCAGGCGATCGTGATCGCGTATAGCTGTACGGCCGCGACAGGCAGCTTGATCAGGTTGTAGGAGACCCCCCGCCAGGCCGCCCGGTCCCGCAGCCGCTTGTCGAGGCGGTTGAGGATGCCGGTGCCAGGCTGGAACTTCGGCGGCGCCTCCACCTGGTGGCCCAGCAGCCACCGGGCCAGGCGGCGGTGCAGCCCGCCCAGCCGCCGGGTCACGCGCAGGGCCAGGGTCAGCAGCAGCAGGCCGACCACGGTGCCGAGGACCGACGCGGAGATGGTCAGGCCGGCGGCGAGCATGACGACGGTGATCCAGAACCCGATGACCCCGGTGATCCCGCCGAAACCGCAGTACAGCAGCTCGTGAAGGTCCGGCGGGTGAGCGGGGCACGCAGAACGGTGCCCGTCACCCGCCGGATGTCCTCGTCCATGGACCCTATTGTTCCCGCTAGCGGCCGCGTTCACGCGTCGCGCCGGGCCAGCGCCCAGCCGCCCGCGGCCAGCGCGACTGCCGCGTACCCGGCACAGCACCGCGAACCCGACGCCGGGCGGCAGGCTGTGCGCCACCGGCTTGACCGCGGTCAGCGAGTTCTCCGCGATCAGCATCGGCAGGAACTGCCCGACCGAGTTCTGGATCGAGGTCCCGAGCGGGAGCAGGATCAGCGGCAGCACGAACAGCACCCCGACCACGGCGCTGATCGCGCCCGCGGTGTGCCGGATGAGGGCGCCCAGGCCGAGGCCGATGAGCGCGATCAGGGCCGGATAGGCGCCGGCCATCAGCACCGCGCGCAGCACGCCGGGCTGGCCGAGGGTGGCGTGCGGGGCCGGGTACTTCAGCACCGCCTCGCCGACGCCGAACGCGACGAAGGCCAGGATCTCCCCCGCCACCAGCGTCACCGCGGCGACGATCGCGGCCTTGGCGGCCAGCACCAGCGGGCGGCGCGGCGCGGCGGCGAACGTGGCGCGGATCATCCCGGAGGAGAACTCGCTGGTCACCGCCAGGACGCCGAGGACGCCGAGGGCGAGCTGGCCGATGGCCAGCCCGGCGAAGCTGTCGTTGGTCGGGTCGAAGGAGGCCCGGTCCGCCGCCGACATGGTGGCCCAGTGCTGGTGGATCAGGATCGGGATGGCCAGGCCGATCATGCCGGCCGCGAAGACGAGCAGAGTCCACCAGGTGGAGCGGACGCTGCGCAGCTTCAGCCATTCCATCTGGGCCACGTGCGGAAGCCGTAGCGCCCCTCGGTCCGGCTGGGGGTGGCGGCGCGGGTCAGGGTCGCGGTGGTCATGACACGCTCCTCAGGGGGTAGTTGGTCCCGTAGTCGGCCTCGTAGCTGGCGGAGTACTCGGTGCTGCCCTCGGTGAGCTGGAAGAACGCTTCTTCCAGCGAACTGCTGCGGGCGGACAGCTCGGCGACCGTGGTCTGGGCCAGCAGCCGGCCCTGGCCGATCACGATCAGCTGGTCCGCGGTCTGCGCGACCTCGCTGATCAGGTGGCTGGAGATCAGCACCGTGCGGCCGTGCGCGGCCAGGTTCTTCAGCAGGCCGCGGATCCAGCGGATGCCCTCCGGGTCCAGGCCGTTGACCGGCTCGTCAAGCATGCAGCACCGGCGGGATCGCCGAGCAGCGCGGCGGCGATGCCCAGCCGCTGGGCCATGCCCAGGGAGAACTTGCCCGCGCGGCGGTCCGCGGCCTGGCCCATGCCGGTGATCTCGAGCACGTCGTTGACCCGGCGGCGCGGGATGCCGTTGCTCGACCGCCAGCGCGGTCAGGTGGGCCCGGGCCGAACGCCCGGGGTGAAACGCCTTGGCCTCCAGCAGCGCGCCGACCTCGCGCAGCGGCCAGCGCAGCTCGTGGTAGCTCTTGCCGTTGATCCGGGCCGTCCCGGCGTCCGGCCGGTCCAGGCCGAGGATCATCCGCATGGTGGTGGACTTGCCGGCGCCGTTCGGGCCGAGGAAGCCGGTCACCGTGCCGGGGCGGACGTCGAAGCTGAGGTTGTCCACGGCGGTGGTGTGAGCCGTAGCGCTTGACCAAGCCGCGTGCCTCGATCATGTGAAATGCCTCCTTGTCGTGCGGGAGCGTGCCCGGCCCCCGTGCGGGCGGGCACGCTCGTGTGCATCTGCGGTTCACGCTAGGGACCGGGCCCGTGACCGGGAACGCGGCTTCCACCCCTCTTCGGGGTGGGGTTTGCCCCCGTATACCGGGGATCGGGGGGGTCCGCGGCGCTCTCGCTGCACGCGGTTATGATGGGGTGTCTGCCCGCTGGGGTGGGTTCAACCTGCTGCGCTGCGGTGCGGGGCTGACCGAGCTGGGCCTGGGCGACGCGCTGGCGGCGACCGGGATCCCCACCGCCGAGCACGTGGACTTCGACCGGCACGGCAACCGGATCTGGGGCTTCGCCTCCGGCCTGAACATCGGGTATCTGGCGTGTGCGGGAGCTGCAGATGATCCTGGAGAGGTGCGGCGGCTGGGCGGAGCGGTGGAGCGGGGTTCGCGCCGCGTAGATGACGGGTGCGGTGCGGGTGGGAGGGTACGGCGACGGAGTCGGCGCTGCGGGCGACGCGCTGGTCGGGCGGATGGACTGTACTCGGCGTCGGGCAGCACGATGAGCGGGTGCTGGAGCGGCGTATGCTGTGGCGCGGGTGCTGGGGGTGTGCAGTCTGACGGGGGACGGTGCGGTGTCGGCGCCAACGCGGCGCTGAAGTTGTGGCCTATCCGATCTCGCGTAGGCGGAGGTGCGGGAGAGGCGCTGATCAACTGGGTGGCCGAGGTGATGATGCCGGACGGGCGGCGAGCGCGCGGACTGGACCCGCGGCGGCCGGGTGGAGGACGTGCTTCCTGGTTCGCGGACGGAAGTCGGCTGGCTGGACGTGCCGGCCTGATCACCGGCACGGCGTAGATCCTGGAGTACCCGATGGTGGACCGGGACCCGCTGCCGTACTGGGGCGCGGACGGGTGACCTGCTCGGCGAGCCGCCACCGATGTACCCGCTCGGCGCCGACGGGGGTTCGCAGGCGTGTCGACGCGCGGGTGCTGGCCGGTACTGGCTGCGCGACCGCGGCTCCGCGTGCCGAGCGGCCTGGCGGCGAACGAGGCGGCGCGGCGGGAGAAGGTGAACGCATCGTGCTCGCCTGCCGCGACATGCCCGCCGACCGGCTGCTGCACCTGGTCAGCGTGCGGGCGCCCGGCGGGTTCGGACGGATCGAGGACGTGCTGCCGCGGAGCTGGCGGCGTTCGACGACGCGTACCGTTGACCACGCTGCTGGAGGTGGCCGCGCTCAACTCCCGGCCGTCGCTGACACCGCGACTGTTACCAGTGGTGCGTCGTCGCGTAGGAGTGGCTGGTGATCAGTTCGGTGTCCTCGGGCCGGGCGTAGATGGACTGGACCGCGACCCGGCCGGGACCGAACAGCCTGAGCCAGATGCTGCGGTAGCTCCACCGGCTGTGCCAGAAGGCGAAGCCCATGTTCCGCGGGTACTCCAGGTGCAGGGACATCCGGACCGACACGTCCCGGTACAGCAGCGCGCTCGGCTGGATCAGCAGGGTCTGGTTGGGCTGCAGGTCCCGGATGAAGGTGTTGCCCGGCGAGTGCAGCAGCAGCAGCCCCGGTCCCCCGGTCGCGCCGAAGGTGTCGCCGTACTGGCCCATCGGGTAGTGGGTCTCCTGGTCATCGCCGCTGCCGGTGGTGTACCAGACGCCGGTGGGATGCCAGGCGTAGTTGATGTTGCCCGTCGCGGTCAGGAAGCGGTGCTCGCGGACCCAGATCTGCTGGTTGTGCTGCAGCGGCAGGGCCATGACCTCGCCCGCGTGGTTGTCGGACAGCGCGATGTGGCCGGGACCGCGGCCCTCGACCATGACCAGCGGCAGCCCGGCCAGCTTGCGGTTCCACGCGCCGCGCATCGGCATGTTCGTCAGCTGGGTTTCGGGCTCGGTCCACAGCAGCACGTGGTGGGAGAAGTAGATCCAGTCGTTCTGCGCGAGGCTGAACTCCGCGACCGGAACGGTGGTGCCCGCGATCTGGACGTGGGACTGGCCGAACTGGATCCGGGCCATGTCCTTGATCGGCGGCTGCTCGACCCACCCGGACTCGCTGACCGAGGACCGGATGTCGACCGGCGCCCCGCACAGCGGGCAGGTCGGTGAGCTCGGGTCGCTGGGCTGTCGGCAGTACCGGCAGATGTATGTATTCATCTCACGTCTCAGTCGGCGTGGTGGTGGACGTACATGGACTGGATGCCGACCCGGCCGGGCCCGGTCATCTCGGCCAGGTACATGCCGTGCCGCAGCATCCCGGTCTTCAGCGGCATCTGCTGCGCCTGCATCTGCACCGTGGAGTCCTTGTAGAGGAAACCGCCCGGCTCGACCAGGATCTTCTCGCCCGGCCGCAGGGTCCGCTCGAGCACGTTGCCGTTCCCGTGCAGCAGCAGCATGCCGGGGTAGCCGGTCGTGACGAAGCGGTCCACGTACATGCCGCTGCCGCCGTGCAGCAGGTTGACCAGGCCCTTGATCCGCACGAAGGAGTACTGGATGCTGTGCGAGGCGACCAGGAAGGCATGCTCGCGGACGTCCAGTTCCATGCCGGGGTGCAGCGGCAGCACGACAAGCTCGCCCGGCGCGTCCCGGGAGAACGCGATCCGGCCCGGGCCGTTGGCGACCGTCACGATGTGCGGCATGCCGCCGACCGTGCGTTTCATCCCGCCGCCGGTGTTCAGCGAGGACAGCGGCACCGACTCGTCCTTCCACAGCAGTACGTGGTGCTCGAAGTACACGCCGTCCTGCGGGTGGAGGCTGATCTCCGCCACCGGGACGAGTTCGCCCTCGACCTGGCAGGTGCTGCCGGAGAACTGGAACTCGACCATGTCCCGCAGCCGGGGCGCTTCTCGCCAGCCAGAGTCGCTGACCTTGTCTTTCTCGTCGAGCGGTGCCCCGCAGGTCTGGCAATTGGTGGTGCCCGGCTGATTCTGGGCGTGGCACCACTGGCACTGGATCATTTCCACGCTCGGAAGATAGCAGGCCATGGTCCTTTGACAAGGGCTTATGCCTCAAAGTTCGACAGCGGGTATGGTTCTGCCATGGCACTGCTCGGGCGGGAGTTCATCGCCGTACCTGATGACCGCAAAGGTCAGATCGTCTTCAAATGGCCGGACGTCTCCATCCGTCGTTACACGCGCGCGATCGTCAACGCGGACGAGATGGCGATGTTCGTCAACACGGGCCAGGTCGTGCAGACCCTGGGCCCTGGCCGGCACCAGATCGATGCCAACGAGCTCCCCGGGCTCGGCATCCTCATCGACGCTGCCACCGGCGGGAACGCCTACCGCGCCGAGCTGTACTTCGTCGGGCACCCGCGAGTACACGGGCTTCAAGTTCGGCGGCCGCGTCGACGACGTCCAGGACCCGAGGACGGGGCTGGTCGTGACCTTGCGGGTGTTCGGGGATTACGCGCTGAAGGTGGCCGACCCGGTGCGGCTGGTGACCAACCTGACCTCCACCGTCGACGTCACCGACAACGAGCGGATCGCCGGGTGGGTCAGTGACCAGCTGCTCAAGGTGCTGCGCACGCACGTCACCACGCAGATCATCCGCAACGGGTGGCCCATCCTCGGCTTGATGGCGTACTCGGCGGAGATCGAGCAGAACACCATCGAGGCCGGCAACGGCCAGCTCGCCGCCTACGGCGTCCAGCTGACCCGGATGGGCAACTTCGACGTCAACCTCTCCCCCGAGGACGAGCAGCAGCTCAAGCAGCTGGCCAAGGACACCAGCTACTCGCAGCTGGCCGGCGGGTTCCAGAACTACGCCGCGGGCGAGATGGCGCTCGGCGCCGGGCAGGGCCTGGCCAAGGGCGGCGCCGGAACCGAGGGCGCGTTCCTGGGCGCCGGGTTCGGCCTGGCCAGCGCGTTCGGGGCCCAGCAGGCGCAGGCCATGCAGGTCGCAGCAGGCCGAGGCCGCGCAGCGGGCGGCGCAGCAGCACGGGGTGCCGTACGGCCAGGGCGGCCCGGGTGGCCAGCCTGGGCCCGCCGCAGGCTCCGCCCGGCCGCAGCCCGCCCGCCCAGGCTCCGCCGACCCAGCAGGCCGCGTCCGGCGCTGCGTGCGCGTCCTGCCAGGCCACGAACCCGGCGGGCGCGAAGTTCTGCATGAGCTGCGGCCAGGGACTGGCCCCAGCCGTCACGCACTGCACGGAGTGCGGTACCGAGCTGCCCGGCGGGGCTCGCTTCTGCGCGAGCTGCGGTACCCGGGTCGGCGGCTAAGCGCTCAGCAGACCGGGGTCAGCTCTCCCGCGTCGGCCTGCCGGCCGCCGTCGTCCGGCAGCCGAGGCGGCCGGGCTGGTGACTCCCGCTCCGAGCAGCGCCCATGATGAGTCCGATGATCGGGAAGCCAACGGCAAGGAGGAGGTAGCCCTGGACGTTCTGGCTGGCGTAGAGTTCGCGGCCGTAGACGGCTGAGGCGGTCACGTGCTGCCCGTGGTAGAACCAGTCCCGCACCCAGGCCGACTTGACCAGCAGCGCGGTCGTGCCGCTGCCGAGAACGGTGACGACCAGGGCGCCGACACCGCCGGCACACCACTCCGGCCCCGAAGCCCTGCCAGGCTCGGGCGGCGGTCGCCTCGACGGGGTCGTCCGGCACGTGGCAGCGCCGCCCCGCGATGGCGCCAGCGATCGTCGGCGCGCTGAACACCAGGATCCAGGCCAGGACCACGAACGCCTCAGCGGCCGAGCCGTGCAGCCCCGGCCGGTACGGGTACCTGAAATTGAGGCCCGCTGGTGCCACCGCGTACATCACGATGCCCAGGACCAGGCCCGCGCCGGCGGCGATGACCAGCGTGGCCGGGGCCACCGGCGTGCGTCGTGCGGTCAGCGCGAGGACGGCCGCCAGGTAGCAGGCCGTGAAGATCAGGATCGCTATCTCGCCGCCCCAGTCCGGGCCGCCGGACGAGCTGCCCGGGATCCCGGAACCTATGGCGATGTCGAAGGTGTGCCGGTTGATGCCCGATCGCGGGACCGTGCCGACGAACAGCTCGATGGCGGCCTGGATCGGCAGCAGGGCCAGGATCGCGGCGAAGAAGCTGGCGCGGAGCCACCGGGCCGCCCGGCTGTCGGGAGGCCCGAGCCACAGGCGGGCCAGCAGCGGCAGGCCGGCCAGCAGCGCCAGCGTGATGATGATGCCGCCCTGGATCGCGGCGCCATGGCTGACTGGGGAGCCCGGCCAGGCTCCCCAGGCCGCCGCCCCGCAGCCACCGCGCAGCATTAGCATGCCGATCCTGCGCGTCATCTGCCTCCTTCGCGATCAGCGCAACCGCCTGCCGCCAGGCCAGCCGCGGCCAACCCGCCGGCACCTCTGCGCTTCGGCCCAGACGGCCTCGGCCCAGTCCCGCCGCGCGGCGGCACCAGGCGCAGCACGCTCGCTGGCACGGCCGGGGCGCTGGCTAGCCGTCAGTGGTAAGCCAGGACAGGTGTCGGCGCGGTCGGCCGGCATCGGCTCCTCCTGCCAGCACGCTCGGTCTTCGGGTGGGCGGCGCGGGCGCCCGCCGTCCGGCAGCCGAGGTTTCAGGTTGGCGAACCCCGTGCCGACCAGGCCCATGACGAGGCCGATGAACGGGAAGCGAAGAGGAGGACGGCGTACACGGAAACGTCCTGGCTCGCGTAGAGCTCCGGCCGTAGACGCGGAGGCGGTCAGGTGCTGCCCGTGATAGAGCAAGTCCCGCACCAGGCCGACCTGACCATGAGGGCGGTCGTGCCGGTGCCGAGCACGGTGACGAGCATGGCCCGACGCCGCCGGACACCGCCCCGGCGGCGAAGCCCTGCCAGGTTTGGGTGACGACCGCCTGAGCGGGGTCGTCCTCGACGTGGCAGCGCCGCCCCGCGAGGGCCGCGGCGACCAGCGGCGCGCCGAACAGCAAGATCCAGGCCAGCGCCCCGACCCCATCGGCGGCGGAGCCGTGCAGCCATGGCCGGTCCGGGAACTTGACGTTGAGCCCGAGCGGTGCGACCGCGTACATCACCAGGCCCAGCATCAGGCCCGTACCGGCGCCGATGGCCAGCGTGGCCGGGGCCACCGGCGTACGACGTGCGGTCAGCGCCAGGAGGATCGCCAGAAGGCAGGCCGTGAAGACCAGGACCCCTATTCACCTGCCCAGTCCGGACCGCCGGACACGGTGCCCGGCACTCCCGGGCCCTGGACGGCGTCGAAGGTATGCCGGTCAATACCTGATCGCGGGACCGCGCCCAGGAACAGCCGGATGGCGGCCTGGGCGGGCAGCACGGCCAGGATCGCGGCGTAGAAGCCGACCCGGAGCCACCGGGCCGCCCGGTTGCCGGGCGACCCGAGCCCGAGCGGCTGAGCGCGGAGGCCGGCCAGCACGCCAGCGTGATGATGATGCCGCCCTGGACCGCGCCGGCTGGCTGACTGAGGAGTCGGCCAGGCCCCCAGGCCGCCGCCCCCGCCGCCAGCGCGAACAGCAACCAGCTGCCGATCGTGCGCGCCATCTGCCCCTCCTTCACAATCAGTCCCAGACCGCCCGCCCGCCAGGCCAGCCGCGGCCAGCCCGCCGGCGCTTCGTGCGCCTCGGCCCAGACGGCCTCGGCCCAGTCCCGGCGGTCTGCGGGCACCAGCCGCACCGCGCCTCGACCCGCCGTGGCCGCGATCCGGCTTACCCAGCTCATGGGACTGCGGGCGCCGCGACTCCGCGCCTACGCCGGGGGTCCGCACCCGGACGCGCCGTGGTGGCGGTTCGCTCCGCCGCGGCTAGCTCCGCCTCGGCCAGAGCTGTCGTGGCGCTGGCCAGCCCGTCGGCAGTGAGGCGGTACAGATGCCGACGCGGCCGGCCCGGCACGGGCTCGTCCTGCCAGCACGCCTCGACCAGGCCGCGGTCGGCGAGCCGGATCAAGATCGGGTACAGCGTGCCTGACTTCAGCCCGGTCTCCCTGGCCAGCGCGTATCCGTGCTGCCACTCCGACGGCTGCCCACCCAGCGCCATCAGCACCGCCAGCGTCTGTGGCGAGAACTCAGACCGCGATCCCATGCGGGGCACTCTACCTATATAGATATACGCTGTCTATATAGATAGCCCGGACCGTTATCCCCTACGGTAACCCGGCCACCGGGGCTCAACGCGGGTGCTAGCTTCGGGTTCATGCGTGGTTCTCACGTGAGCGCGCCGGTAGAGGTCCCGGAGGACATTGTCGAGCGGATCCGCACGCTATGCCTGGCGCTTCCCCAGGTGACGGTGCGGGTCGATGATTCGCTCACCAGGACGAGATCGACGGCGCAGTCGTTCGAGATCCGCCGGAGGTCGTTCTGCTTGCTCGTGGCACGGGAGGGCTCGACTGGCAAGGCCGTTCCTTCTCGTATTGCGTGCCGCCCCGCAAGAGCGGGAGGTCGTTGCTCTCCACTGGGTTCCCGTTCTTCGCCTCGCGGGCCGGGGGCGATCGCATTGTGGTGGTGCTCACCGACGACACGGACTGGGAGGAGATCCGCGAGCTCGTGACCGACAGCTACCGGATCCTCGCGCCGAAGAAGCTCGCCGCACTGCTCGACTAGTCGTTCAGTCCCAGATTGGTTCGCTCGTCTCACGGACGCTGCCATCCGGCATGAAGAGCAAGAACCGCTCGAACGACCGGGTGAACCAGCGGTCATGGGTGACAGCGAGCACCGTGCCCTGGTACGTCTCCAGCCCGCGCTGCAGCGCTTCGGCGCTCGGCAGGTCGAGGTTGTCTGTGGGTCGTCCAGCAAGCGCGTGGCGCCGGCCAGCTCGAGCAGCAGGATCGCAGCCTCGCCTGTGGCCGCCGGACAATGTGCCGAACGGTTGCCGGGCCGTGACCTGCAGCTCATAGCGAGCCAGCGCGGCCATCGCCTCGTTGATGAGCAGCGCATGCTCGGTCATCACGATCTCGACTGGGGTCCGGCCGTCCAGGTCAGCCCGGGCTGCGTTGCGCGAAGAACCCGGTACGACCCGCGCGCCCAGGGCTACTCTTCGTGCGGCACGGGCTGCCCCGCGAGGAGCCGCAGGAAAGTCGACTGGCCCGACCCGTTCGCGCCGAGTATCGCCACCCGTCGTCGAACAGATCTCGGCGTCGACGAGCCAGTGGTTCCCGTCAGCGTAGGTTTTCGCAGATCACCGCGCGTTTACCGGTGCGGCCGCCGCGCAGCCGCATCTTCACGTTCTGCTCGCGGGGAGCTAGTTCCGGTGGCCCTTCCTCCTCGAACCGGCGCAGCCTGGTGACAGCTGCCTGCAGGCGAGAGGCCATATCCGAGTTGTAGGCCGCCTTCTGCCGGTAGGTACGGACTAGCTCCTTGAGCTTGTCGTGCTCCTCGTCCCAGCGACGGCGCAGTTCTTCGAGCCGGCTGATGCGATCCGCGCGCGCCTGCGCGTAACCGGCGAAACCGCCGCCGTGGACCCAGACGTGCCCGTCCTCGACGGTGACGATGGCTGCGCGCAGGCCGCGAGCAGTTCCCGGTCGTGGCTGACCAGGAGCACGGTCTTGGGTGTCTCGGCCAGCTGCTGTTCCAGCCAGCGCTTGCCCGGCACGTCCAGGTAGTTGCTGGCTCGTCGAGCAGCAGCACACCTTCCGGCCCGCGAGCAGCGATTCAAGCACCAGCCGCTTCTGCTCGCCGCCGGACAACGTGCCGACATCTCGCCAGCGGCACTGGTCGTAGGGGACGCTGAAGGCTGCGACGCAGCAGGCATCCCAGTGCACTTCGGCGGCGTAGCCGCCTGCCTCGCCCCATTCGGCTCAGCGCCGCCGCGTAGCGCAGCTGGGTTCGCTCGCGTCTCTGTCCATCATGGCCAGCTCAGCGGCGTCCAGCCGGGCGGCCGCGGCCTGCACCCTCGGCGGCGAGACCGACAGCAGCAGGTCGCGCACCATCGCCGCCTCGTTCTGGTTCGTACCGATGAACTGGCGATCACGCCGAGCCCGCCGGTGGATACCACCGTGCCCGACTGGGGCGGATGTCACCGGCGAAGCCGGAGCAGAGTGGTCTTGCCTGCTTCGTTCGGGCCGACCAGCGCCGCCGTGATTCGATCGCCGATCCGGAAGCTACGTCGTCAAGGAGGGTCCGGCCGTCCGGCAGCACGTGGCTGACGTGCGCGACCTCAACATGCCCGGAGGATCCCACGGTCGGACACTAGCTAGCGAGCCGCCGTCCCCACAACGCGATTTCCTGCCGGGCTGAGGCCGCCTGGCGCGGCATCCCGAAGCGAATGAAACCCGGGGTTCACGTCGATAGAGCGTGGTGAAAGCCGGGATTCATCACGTTGCAAGATCCAGAGTCCGCCGCGAGGGCGGAATGAAACGCGGCCGGTCCAGGCTGTTCCGAGCATGACCATCGAACTGGGCAGGATCGGGATCTGGCGGCACCTGTCAGGGCTCACTCCGGACCTCGTGACCGAGGTCGAGACGCTCGGATACGGGGCGATCTGGGTGGGCGGCTCCCCCGACGGCGACCTGGGCGGCGTCGAGAACCTGCTGGCCACGACGGACCGCATCGCGGTGGCCACCGGGATCGTCAACGTGTGGAAGGACGACGCCGCCACCGTGGCCGCC
Source organism: uncultured Actinomycetes bacterium (assembly GCA_963822765.1). Lineage (GTDB taxonomy): Bacteria > Actinomycetota > Actinomycetes > Streptosporangiales > Streptosporangiaceae > Palsa-504. Next base: position 41,056 of record CAWGJL010000045.1, read on the forward strand.
TCCTACCACCGGATCGTGGCCCGGTACCCGGGCCGGTTCCTGCTCGGCCTGGGCATCGGGCATCCCGAGGCCACGCAGGAGTACCAGCGGCCCTACCCGAAGCTGGTCAGCTACCTGGACGAACTCGACGAGCTCAAGGTCCCGGCCGACGGACGGGCGCTGGCCGCGCTCGGCCCGCGGGTCCTGCGGCTCGCCGCCGACCGGTCCGCGGGCGCGCACCCGTACCTGATCACGCCGGAGCACACCCGCCAGGCGCGGCAGATCCTGGGCCCGGGACCGCTGCTCGCCCCCGAGCAGAAGGTGGTCCTGGAGACCGACCCCGAGCGGGCCCGCGCCATCGGCCGGCCCGCCGTGCGCCGGCCCTATCTCGGCCTGACCAACTACGTCAGCAACCTGCGCCGGCTTGGCTGGACGGACGCCGACCTGGCCGACGGCGGCAGCGACGCGCTGATCGACGCGCTGGTCGTGCACGGCGACGCGGCGGCGCTCGCCCGGGGCGTGACCGCGCACCTGGACGCGGGCGCGGACCACGTCGCGGTCCAGGTCCTCGGGCCCGATCCGCGGCCCGCGCTGCGGGTCCTGGCCGGCGCGCTCGGGCTCGGGTCGTCGTGACCCAGCCCACCTGGCCGGCGTCCGGCATCGGCGCGCTGGCCCTGACCGACCTGCTCGGCCGCTGGCCGGCCGCGGACGGCCCGCTGTACCGGCTGCTCGCGACCCGGATCGCGCGGCTGGCCGACACCGGTGAGCTGCCCGCCGGGCTCCGGCTGCCCGCCGAACGCGACCTGGCCGCCGCCCTGTCGGTGAGCCGGAACACGGTGGCCGCCGCCTACCAGGTGCTACGCGACGAGGGGATGGCCGAGAGCCGCCAGGGGGCGGGCACCCGGATCGTCCCGCACCGCACCACCCCGGCCGCGGTGCACCGGGCCAACGGTTTCTTCGCCGGCCTGCTCTCCGAAGCCACCGTCGAGGCGGATCTCAGCCTGGCCGCGGTGGACTGCGCGCCGTGGGTCGGGGCGGCCCTGGCCGAGCCGGAGACCCTGCTGGACCGGGCCGAACGTGACGCCCTGACCAGGACCTCCGGTTACTTCCCGCACGGACTGCCGGACCTGCGCGCCGCCATCGCCAGCCATCTGGCCGAACGTCTCACCCTGCCCGCCACCGCGGCCGAGGTGATCGTCACCACCGGCGCCCAGCAGGCCCTGGACCTGCTGATCCGGACCGAGGTCCTGCCGGGCCAGCCGGTCGCGGTGGAGGACCCCACCTACCCCGGCGTGCTGGACGCGCTGCACCGGGCGGGTGCCGCGGTGATCGGGATGCCGGATTCGGGGTCCGGCCAGGGCCTGGACCCGGACCGGCTGGAGCACGTGGTCCGCACGCACCGCCCGGCCCTGGTCTACCTGATCCCGGCCTACCAGAACCCCACCGGACTGATCATGCCGGCCGGGTCCCGGCAGCGCGTGGCCGCGATCGCGGCCGCGTACCCGGACACGCTGTTCGTCGACGACATGACGCTGGCCGAACTGCCGCTGCGCGACGGGCCGCGCATCCCGCCGCTGGCCGCGTTCGGCCCGGACCAGCCCAACCTGGTCAGCGTCGGGTCGCTGTCCAAGCTCTACTGGGGCGGCCTGCGCACCGGCTGGATCAGGGGCAGCGGCGGCCTGATCGCCCGGCTGGCCGCGGCCAAGGCCGCCGCCGACCAGGGCAGCGCCGCCTTCGGCCAGGCGATCGTGGCCGCGCTGCTGCGCGGCCAGCACGAGGACATCGTCAAGTGGCGGGGCGAATGGCTACGGGCCCGGTACGACGCGCTGGCCGGCGCGCTGCGCGCCAGCCTGCCCGGCTGGACCTGGCCCGAGCCGGACGGCGGGCTGTGCCTGTGGGCGAGGCTGCCCGGCGAGGCCGACAGCGGCGCGTTCGCCCAGGCCGCGCTCAGGCACGGCGTCGCCGTGGTGCCGGGCCGCTTGCTGAGCGCCAGCGCCGGGGCCAGTTCCTTCGTCCGCCTGGCCTTCACCCAGCCGCCGGACGTGCTCAGGTCCGCGGTCCGCACGCTGGCCGCTATACCAGCGCCGTCCCGATGAGCCCGTTCCTGGTTACCAGGGCGGCCAGCTGCCCGGCGTCCAGCGCACCGGTCCCGGCCGGACGCCCCGGCAGCACCATGTACCGGGCCTCCGACGTCGAGTCCCAGACCGAGATCTGGACCGTATCAGGCAGTGTCACGCCGAACTCGGCCAGCACCGCGCGCGGCTCACGGACCGTCCGCGACCGGTACGCAAAGCTCTTGTACCAGCCCGGCGACGGCCCGAGCAGCGACACCGGGTAGCACGAGCACAGCGTGCAGACGATGACGTTGTGTACCTGCGCGGTGTTGGCCACCACCCGCAGCTGGTAACTCAGCCCGTCGAAGCCCGCTTGCGCCGCGGCGGCATTCCCGTCCGAGAGCAGCAGGTCACGATAGTGCGGGTCGGTCCAGGCCCGGGCGGCCATCTGAGCCCCGTTGACCGGGGAGGCGCTGGCGTACAGCCTGGTCAGGAACTCGTCGATCTCCTCGTCGCTGGTCAGCCCGGCGGCGATCAGCCGTTCCTCGAGCTGCCGGGTACGGGCGGCGGCCGGGAGCTCGTCATGTTCGGTCAAGGTAGGACTCCCACAGGTCCACGGTCACGGTGTGATCGCCGCTCCCCCACAGGTCCGCGGCGCTGAAGCGGACCGCGTAGCAGGTCTCGATCCGCGGCGGGAGACCGCGCGCGCTGTCATCGGGTACCGGCCAGCGGCCCAGGGCCGCGACGACCTCCCCGGTGTGCCCGCGCACGTACCTCGGCACCCGGGTGTGGTGGTCGGGGTCTCCCGCGCGGACCCGGACCTTGCTGCCCGCCGGATAACTCACGCCACGCCCTTCTCCGCGACCAGCATCTCGATCGCGCCCAGCCAGCGCTCGTAGTACGACGCGTCCAGGTAGACCTCCGGGGGCAGCCGCTCGATCGCGTCGCGCAGTTCGTCGCTGTTGAACAGGCCCCGCCGCCGCAGCGCCGCCGCCAGCGCGTACACGCGCGCCTCCCAGTCGGCGGCGAACGCAGGCTCACCATCCTCGCCGGCCGGCACCGGCCCGAACCCCGTCTGACCGCCCATGTCGTGAACCCGGCTCACGTTTGTGACCTTATCTTTTTTCCCGAACGGACCATAGTGCTTGTCCCCGGCACCGCTGCTTGCGGGCCGGGGTGTTAGGTATGAGGCATGACAGCAAACGGTGAACTGCGCAGCGCCCAGTGGTTCGGCGCGACCGGGCGGACCGGGATGGCCCACCGGTCGTGGATGCGGAGCGAGGGGTTCACGCCGGAGGTCTTCGACGGCCGGCCGGTGATCGGCATCGCCACCACCTGGTCCGAGCTGGCGCCGTGCAACGTCCACCTGCAGCGGGTCGCCGAGTCGGTCAAGCGCGGGGTGTGGCAGGAGGGCGGGTTCCCGCTGGAGTTCCCGGCCATGGCCCTGGGCGAGACGCTGCTGCGGCCCACCGCCATGCTGTACCGGAACCTGCTGGCCATGGAGGCCGAGGAGCTGATGCGGGCCAACCCGCTGGACGGCGTGGTGCTGCTGTCCGGGTGCGACAAGACCACGCCCGGGCTGCTGATGGCCGCGGCCAGCGTGGACCTGCCCGCGGTGATGGTCACCGGCGGCCCGATGCTCAACGGCAAGTACCGCGGCACCGACGTGGGCTCCGGCACCGCGGTCTGGCGGTTCGAGGAGGACCTGGTGGCCGGCCGGATGACGCAGGAGGAGTGCGTCTTCGCCGAGGGCTGCATGGCGCGGTCCAACGGGCACTGCATGACGATGGGCACCGCGTCCACGATGGCGTCGATGGCCGAGGCGCTCGGCATGCAGCTGCCGTACTCGGCGACCTGGCCCGCGGTGGACGCCCGCCGGTACGAGACCGCGCAGCGCGCCGGCCAGGTGATCGTCGGCCTGGTGCGGCAGGAACTGCGGCCCTCGGCCATCATGACCAGGGCGGCGTTCGAGAACGCGATCCGGGTCAACGCGGCCATCGGCGGGTCGACGAACGCGGTGATCCACCTGCTGGCCATCGCCGGGCGGCTCGGGGTGCCGCTGTCGCTGGACGACTTCGACGTGCTGGCCAGGGACGTCCCGACGCTGGTGAACCTGCAGCCGAACGGCCAGTACCTGATGGAGGATTTCTGCTACGCGGGCGGCCTGCCCGCGGTGCTGCGGGAGCTGGCCGAGGCAGGCCTGCTGAACGCCGAGGCGATCACGGTGACCGGATCCGGGATCGGCGCGAACGTCGCGGACGCGCCGTGCTGGAACCGCGAGGTGATCAAGACCATGGCCGAGCCGTTCCAGCCCGCCGGGACCGGGACGGCCGTGCTGCGCGGCAACCTCGCGCCGGGCGGGGCGGTCATCAAGCAGTCGGCCTCCTCCGCGCACCTGCTCAAGCACCGGGGCCAGGCCCTGGTCTTCGACTCCCCCGCGGACTACTACGCGGTGTCGAACGATCCCGAGCTCGACGTCGACGAGGACACCGTGCTGGTCATCCGGTACTGCGGCCCGCGCGGCTACCCCGGCATGCCCGAGGTCTCCAACGTGGCGCTGCCCCGCAAGCTGCTGCTGCGCGGCGTCCGCGACATGGTGCGGATCTGTGACGGCCGCATGTCCGGCACCGCCTACGGGACGGTCGTCCTGCACGTCGCCCCCGAAGCCGCGGCCGGCGGCCCGCTGGCCCTGGTCCGGACCGGCGACTGGATCACCCTGGACGTCCCGGACCGGACGCTGACTCTCGAGGTGAGCGCCGAGGAACTGGCCGAACGCCAGGCCGCATGGACCCCGCCCGCGCCGCACGCCAGCCGGGGCTGGACCCGCCTGTACTGCGAGCACGTGCTGCAGGCCGACTCCGGCGCCGACCTGGACTTCCTGGTCGGCGCCAGCGGCCACGAGGTGCCTCGCGAGTCGCACTGACGCGGTAGTGTTCACCTCTGTCCTTTTCCGGCCATTCTGTTCCGAGCACCAGGCGGGGAGTACGTGGAGAACGTTGTCCTGCTTGACGAGACCGGGTCCGCCTGCGGCACGGCGGCCAAGGCGGTCGTCCATCATGCCCAGACGCCGCTGCACCTGGCCTTTTCTGCCTACCTGTTCAACGAGGCAGGCCAGTTCCTGCTGACCAGGCGGGCCGAGTCCAAGCGCACCTGGCCGGGGGTCTGGACCAACACCTGCTGCGGGCATCCGCAGCCCGGCGAGCAGGTCGCCGACAGCGTGCGCCGCAGATTGCGGCAGGAGCTCGGGATCGATGCGGTCGAGCTCGTCCTGGTCCTGCCCAGGTTCCGCTACCAGGCCCGGATGGACAACGGCGTGCTGGAGAACGAGGTCTGCCCGGTATACGCGGCGTACTCCGACGCGGCGCCCGCACCCCACCCGGCCGAGGTCGCCGAGACCCGGTGGGTGGACTGGGATGAGTTCTGCGCCGCGGTCCGCGCCGGGCAGCAATCCATCTCGCCGTGGTGCGCCATGCAACTGGACGAGCTCACCATGCTCGGTCCCAAGCCGCTCACCTGGACGCCAGCCGATGCGGCGGACCTGCCGCCGGCCGCCGCTCCCGTCCCGGCTGGGTTATCCACAGGCCACGATCGCAGGATCGCCAGTAACACGCAGTATCGTCCCCACGATCTCCACACGGTTATCCACAGCGGGTAACAGGGTTCAGACGTCCGCCGGCGGGGCCGGACCGGTCTTCGGGGCCAGCCCGCGGCCGAGCAATTCGAGCACATCGTCGAGCACGTCCTCGGGGACCCGGCCGCCCGCGGTCCACTCCGCCCAGCGCATGCCCACGAAGTTGCCGATGCCGGTGTAGGCGTACGCGATGACCTCAGGGTCGTAGCGCGCGTCGATGTCGCGGTCCATCTGGGCGGCCCGCACGCCGCGGGCGTACCCCCGGGCCAGGTGCTCGTAGTACTCCCGGAAGAGCATAGGGTCGACGAACTCCGACTGGCGCAGGATGCGGTCGATCCACGGCCGCGTGGACAGCATGTCGAAGTAGGCCCGGAAGGCCGCGCGCTCCCGGTTCCGCTGCCCGCCGTCGGTATGCTCCAGAGCCTCCCTCATCGCGTGTCTCAGGTCGGTGTTGATGGCCCGGACCACGGCGGCGAAGATTTCCGCCTTGGACTCGTAGTAGGAGTAGAAGCTGCCGGTGGCCATCTTCGCCCGGGCGCAGATGTCCGCCACCGTGGTGCGGTGATAGCTGCTCTGGCCGAAAAGCTCCTCGGCCGCGGTCAGCAGCCGCTGGGCAGGCGGCCGTTCCGCCGGGCCGGATGGCGGGCGGCCGCGGCCGCCCGCCATCCGGCTAGTTTCCGCTGTCATCTCGGCTAATCCCTGTTCCGTCGTGTCGGGGATGGCCGACGGCGTCAGGAGGAGGCAGAGGGGATGCCACTCGCTGGTGCCTGCTCCTCGGATCCCGTGTAGGTGGCGATCGGCCCGGTCGCGGTCGTGTCGGTGGTCAGCACCGATCCTTGCTGGACCACAACACCATTTTGGATCGTGCCAAGATAAGCGCCGGTCACGCCCAGGTGGTTGGACGAGGAGTAGGCGAACGGAGCGACCATCGGGCCCTGGGGCAGTCCGCCCTGGATGGCGTTGGTCAGGTCGGCCCGGGTCGGGTTCCGGCCCGCCTTGAACATCGCCTGCACGAACGTGTAGGCGACGGACATGCCGTAGAAGAAGTTGCCGTCCAGCGGCGCCTTGGACTCGTACTGGTCGTGGATCTTCTTGAACAGGGTGTACCAGCTGTCGCTGGTGCTCAGCGCCGGGAGGTACGCATCGGTGATGATCCCGTTGGTGAGCTGGTTGCCGTTCACGGTCGCGCCGGCCTGCTTGGCGAACGCCTCGAGGAGCCCGGACAGCGTGATCGGGTCCGACCCGACGTCGCTGACCACCAGGGTCGGGCTGAAGCCGAGCTTCAGGCTGGTCAGCTTGAGGAGCGCGGTGAAGGCGGGAATCGAGAACGAGACGACGACCTGCGCGCCGGATGCTCGCAACGCCGCGACCGCCGGGCCGACGTTGACGTTGGTCGGGACGTAGCTCTGCTTGCTGACCACCATGGAGGCCGGGATCTCGTCGAGGAGGCCCTTGACCCCGTCCTGGCCGAACTCGTCGTTCTGGTAGAAGAAGCCGATCTTCTTACCCGCGAAATGTTGCTTGATGTACTGACCGAGGATCTTGCCCTCGCTGATGTAGTCGAGCTGCCAGCCGAACGTCTCGGGGTAGGTGCTCGGCGCGTTCCAGCATTCGCATCCGGACGCCACGAACACGTCGGGAATCTTCTCGGAGTTCAGGAAGCTCACCGCGGCTAGGTGCGTAGGCGTACCGAGGCCGTTGAACAGCGCGTAGACGTTGTCCTGCAGCACGAGCTGGCGGACGACCAACGCCGTCTTGGTCGGGTCGTAGCCATCGTCGAGATACTTGTAGACGATCTTGCGCCCGTAGATGCCGCCGTTCGCGTTCACGTAGTCGAAGTACGCAGTCGACGCGGGGGCAATCTCGCTGTAGCCCGGCGCGGCGGGGCCGGTGAGCGGCTGGTGGCTGCCGATCGTGATGGTGGTCGGGGTGATGCCGGGCGCAGACGCGGTCAGGGCCGCGCTTGAGCTGCCCGCGCTCGAGCTCGAGCTGGAGCTCGAGCTCGAGCTGGACGAGCACGCGGCCACCCCGAGCAGTGCCGAGGTCATGATGGCCGCGGCCTGCCAGCGAAGCCGTTGAGATTTCTTCATGAAGATCCTTCCTTCTCATGTTGGCTGGCCGGTGCCTGATCGGCCGAAGGAGTGACATAGGGCGTGGGCGCGGTGCGCCGGATGCGGGATTTCTGGTCCGGACCCAGGAAAGCGGAGATCAGCCGCAGCAGACCACCCTGGATCCCTTGCGGGAAGACGAGCATGACGAGGATGAGGACTACTCCGTAGGCGGCGATGGGGATGTTGGCGCCGACGGTGCTGGACAGGCCGTGGCTGGTAGCCACGTCGGTGACGTAGGTCGGCACCAGGACGATCACCAGGCTTCCCCACAGCGCGCCGGGCAGGCTGCCCAGGCCGCCGATCACGGCCGCGGTCAGCAGGGCGATGGACAGCGTGAGCGTGAAGCCGCCGGGCGCGACCGTCCCGGTGATGACGGCCAGCAGGGCGCCGGCCAGCCCGGCACAGGCGGCGCTCACGACGAAGGCGCGTACCCGCGCCGCGGCGACGTTGATGCCGTCCAGCGCGGCGGCCACCTCGTTGTCGCGGACTGCGCGCCAGTTGCGGCCGATCCTGCTCTGGGTCAGGTTGGCCAGCAGGACCAGGACGATCAGCGCCACCGCGGCGCAGACCCAGGCCTGCCACCTGGTCGGGGGGAAGTTCACGCCGAGGAACGCGGGGGTGGTGAAGATGACGTTCAGGCCCTGCTCACCGCCGAAGGTTCCCGGGTAGGCCAGGGCGAGCGACGGGATCGCGATGCCGAGCAGGAGGGTGGCGCCCGCCAGGTACGGGCCGTGCAGCCGGGCCGCGGCGATGCCCACCACGGCGCCGGCCGCCGCCGTGACCGCGGCCGCGATCACCAGCACCAGGTAGAACGGCCAGTTGAGGTGGAGCAGGACCAGCGCGGCGGTGTAGGCGCCGATCGCCATGAACGCGGCGTTACCCAGCGAGATCTGGCCGCTGAGACCGGTCAGCACGGTGATCCCGGCGACCGCCGTGACCTCGACCGCGATCTGGGCGATCTGGTAGTCGCGGAACGCGTTCAGCTTGATGGACAGGAATACGACGACCACGGCCACGATGATGGCCACGGCGAGCCTGCGGGGTAGCGTCCGCATCGTCACACCCGCCGCATCCGCGCGCTGGCGAACAGCCCGTTAGGCCGGATCATCAGCACCGCGACCAGGATGCCGAGGGCGACCAGCGAGGTCACGTTGGAGTTCCAGTAGCCGGCCACGTAGTTCAGCCCGATACCGAGCAGCAGCCCGCCGACCACCGCCCCCGTCGGGCTGTCCAGGCCGCCGATCACCGCCGCGGTGAAGCCGAGCACGAAGATCGCGTCCATGCTGTTCGGGTACAGGAACGTGGACGGCGAGACGAGCACGCCGGCCAGCGCGCCGAGCAGCCCGGCCAGCGCCCAGCCGACGGTCAGCACCCTCGCGACCCGGATGCCCGACAGCCGGGCGATGGTCGCGTTGAACGCCGCGGCGCGCATGCGCAGCCCGGCCGAGGTGTACCTGAACGTCGCGGCCAGGATCAAGGTGGTGGCCAGGACCGCCGCTGCGGTGAACACGTCGAAACGGGACACGCCAAGCGGTGTGCCGCCGACCTTCAGCCCGGTGACGGAGAACGCCGCGGGGAACGACCGGTACTGCGCGCCGAAGAAGATGCCCGCCAGGCCCTCGAGCAAGATGAGCAGCCCGATGGTCACGATCACCGAGTTGAGCTCCGGTCGGCCCGCGGTGGGCCGGATCACGGTCAGCTCGCTGGCCGCGCCGAGGACCAGGCCGGCCGCGAGCGCGACCACGAACCCGGCCCAGTACGAGTGGGTGTGGTAAACGACCTCGATGGCCACGTACGTGGTGAGCATGGCCATGCCGCCCTGCGCGAAGTTCAGCAGCCGGGTGCCCCGCCAGATCAGCACCAGGGAGAGCGCGATCGCGGCGTAGATCATCCCGAAGACGACCCCGCTGAGTGTGAACTGGAGAAACTCGACCACTGGCATGCTCCCTGCGTGTGCCTAGAAACCGAGGTAGTGGTGGCGTAGCGCGACGTCGCTGGCCAGGGTCGCGGCGTCGGCCGAGGCGACCACCCGGCCGAGGTTGAGCACGACCCCGTGGTCGGCAATGGCGAGCGCCGCCCGCGCGTTCTGCTCGACCAGCACGATGGTGAGCCCGTGCTCCCGGCTGAGGCGGACCACCAGGTCCATGACCTGCGCCATGACCCGGGGCGCCAGGCCCAGTGACGGTTCGTCGAGCAGCAGCACCCGGGGCCGGGCGAGCAGGGCGCGCGCGATGACCAGCATCTGCCGCTCGCCGCCGGACAGCGTGGAGGCCAGCTTGCGCCGACGCTCGGCCAGCGGCTTGAAGCGTTCGTACTCCTCTTCCATCGCGGCCGCGCGAGCGGACTGCTTGCCCCGCCACGACATCATCCCGACCCGCAGGTTCTCCTCCACGGTGAGCTCCGGGATCACGCCCTGGCCCTCGGGCACGTGGGCGATGCCGGCCCGGACGATCCGCTCCGGGCTCTGGCCCGCCACATCGTGGCCGGCCAGCAGGACCCGGCCGCGGCGCGGCTTGACCATGCCGCTCACCGCGCGGAGCAGCGTCGTCTTGCCCGCGCCGTTCGCACCCAGGACCGCGGTAATGCCGGCCGCGTGCGCCGTCACCGTGACCCCGTCCAGCGCGGTGACCCCGCCGTACCCCGCGACCAGCCCCTCCACCGCCAGCGCGGCCGCGTGGCCGTTCGCGGCGCTGGCCGCGGCCGCCTCGGCGCTCACTGGGCCGGCCCGTCGCTGGACGTGGCGCTGTTCCCGTCGTTGTTCCCGTCGCCGTTCCCGCCGCTGGCCTCGGCGGTGCCGAGGTAGGCCGCGGTCACCGCCGGGTTGTCCTGAACCTCACGCGGCGATCCGGTGGCGATGACCTTGCCGAAGTCGAGCACCGTGAGCGAGTCGCAGACCGACATCATCAGGTCCATGTGGTGCTCGACCACCACCAGCGATCCCTCCGCGGCCAGGTCGCGGATGAGCGCGCCCAGCTCGGCGAGTTCTACCTCGCTCAGGCCGCTGGCCGGCTCGTCGAGCAGGATCAGCCCGGGCTTGGCCACCAGGGCCCGGGCCAGGGCGATCTTCTTGCGCATGCCGTAGGACAGCTCGGTGGGCCGCGCGTTCGCCGCGTCGGCGACCCCGACCCGGTCGAGCGCCTGGCGAGCCAGGTCGCGCAGCATCCGCTCGTCGCGGCCGGCTCGCGGCAGCGCGAGCAGCGCGGACCAGAATCCGGCCTTGGCCCGGCTGGTCGCCCCGATCATGACGTTCTCCAGCGCGGTCAGCCCGTTGTACAGGCCGACGCCCTGCAGCGTCCGGGCCACGCCGAGCGAGGCGAGCTGGTGCGGCCGGACCTGTTGCCGCCGGCCGCCGAAGTGCACCTCGCCGTCGTCCGGGCGGATGAAACCGCACAGGACGTTCAGTAGCGTGGTCTTGCCCGCGCCGTTCGGCCCGATGACGCCCATGACGTGCCGGGGCGGGACTGAGAGTGACACAGCGTCCAGCGCGGTCAGGCCGCCGAACCGCACCGTCACGCTCCTGACCTCAAGGACTGAACCAGGATTCATCGGTCTTTGTCCTAGTTACTAGTGGCGAGATGTTACGGCAATGAATCCTCATTCAAGGATGATTTCAGAGGGAGCGGGCAAGTCCAATACGGAGTTGGTGCCGATTCGTAGCTGAAACGCAACCCGGATCGGGCGGCGCTAGGCTGGGCCGATCACGCTGATATCGGGAGCATCCGCGAGCGGGCTGACCTACGCCGAGGCGCAAGAGCGCACCCGGCTGATCGACGTCCGCGGATACCACGTCGGGCTTGACCTGAGCGGCGGCCAGGACACGTTCGGCTCGGTCACCGACGTCCGGTTCGGCTGCCGGGAACCCGGCTCGGCCAGCTTCATCGAACTCAGGCCCGCCCGGCTGCGCCGGGCGGTGCTCAACGGCCGGGAGCTCGATCCGCGGACGCTGACCGGCGGCCGGCTGCCGCTGCCCGGCCTGCGGGACGCCAACCAGCTGCGGGTCGAGGCCGACATGGCCTACTCGCGCGACGGCGCGGGCCTGCACCGCTTCACCGACGCCGCCGACGGGGAAACCTACCTCGCCCTGCACGCCGGGCTGGATAACGCGCAGCGGGTGTTCGCCGCCTTCGACCAGCCGGACCTCAAGGCGGCCATTACCGCCACCGCGGTCGCGCCGGACTCCTGGACCGTGCTCGGCAACGGCGTGGCCAGGCGCGCCGGGCCGGCCGGGCCGCCGGGCTGCCTCCGCTGGGAGCTGGCCGCCACGCCGCCGATCTCCAGCTACCTGTTCACCCTGGTCGCGGGCCCGTATCACAGCGTCAGCACCGAGCACCGCGGCATCCCGTTCGGCCTGCACAGCAGGAGGTCAATGGCCGGGGCGCTGGACCGGGACGCGGCGGAGATCCTCGCCGTCACCCGGGCCTGCTTCGACCGGTACCTGGAGATCTTCGCCGAGCCGTATCCCTTCGATTCCTACGACCAGGCGTTCGTCCCCGAGCTCGAGGCCGGAGCGGTGGAGAACCCGGGCTGCATCACCTTCCGCGACGAGTTCTTGTTCCCGTCCGCGGTCACCCAGGCTGAGCGGCAGACCCGCGGGATGGTCATCGCGCACGAGATGGCCCACATGTGGTTCGGTGACCTGGTCACCATGGCCTGGTGGGACGACGTCTGGCTGAGCGAGTCGTTCGCCACCTACATGGGCTTCCAGGTGCTGTCGGAGGCCACCGCCTTCACCGGTGCCTGGACCGACTTCGCACTGTCCCGCAAGCCCCGCGGCTACGACGCCGACCAGCGAGCCTCCACCCACCCGGTCGCGCCCGGGCCGCGGGAGGTGCCCGACACCGATGCCGCGCGGTCCGCCTACGACGACATCTCCTACGCCAAGGGCGCGTCCGTGCTGCGCCAGCTGGTGGCGTGGACCGGCTGGCCGGCCTTCATCACCGGGATCAACGATTACCTGGCCCGGTACCGGTTCGCCAGCGCCACCCTGGACGACCTGCTCGACTGCCTGGCCCGCTCGTCCGGCGCCGACCTGCGCGAATGGGCGGGACGCTGGCTCCGCACTCCGGGCGTGGACACCCTGGCGATCCCGTCTTCCGGGGCCGGGATCCTCACCCATAGCGGGAGCAGGCCGCATCAGGTGTGGGTCGGTGTGTACGACCAGGTGCCCGGTGATGCGGGCGGGCTGGTCCTGCGGGCCACGGTCCCGGTCAGTGTCGAGGCGGGCGCGACCCAGGTCACGCTCCCATCGGCGGCCGCCGACCCGCCGCCGGCCCTGCTGCTGCCCAACGACGGCGACTTCGGCTACGCCAAGGTGCGCCTCGACCCCCGCTCCCAGGCCGCCCTGACCTCAGGGCTCAGCCGGCTGCCCGATCCGCTCAGCCGGGCCGTGGCCTGGAACACCGCCCGCGATCTGGTCCGCGACGCGGAGCTGCCCGCGCCGGAGTATCTCGAGCTCGCGGCGCGGCACCTGCCCGCCGAGACCGAGACCGTGATCGCCGGATCCGTCCTGGACTTCGCCCGCTGGACGATTGCCGACCGGTACCTGCCCCAGGCCAGGCGGGAGGCCACGCTGGGCGGCCTGGCGGGCCTGTGCCGCGTGCTGCTGCGCGGGGCCGCCGGACCCGATCCCGGCGGGATGCGGCTGGTAGCCGCGCGCGGGCTGATCGACAGCGCGTCCCGCCCGGACGAGGTGGCCGAGCTGCGGTCTTGGCTCGAGGCCGGAGCTGTGCCCGGCGGCCCGGACCTGGACCCTCGCCTGCGCTGGCAGATCATGCTCCGGCTGGCGGTACTCGGGGCCGTCGGGCAGGCCGAGATCGACGCCGAGGCCGCCCGGGACACCACCGCCCCCGGGCAGCAGAGCGCGGCGCGCTGCCGCGCCGCGCTCCCTGGGCCGGACGCCAAGCAAGCCGCCTGGGCCGAGATGTCCGGCCCGGATCCGTCTCGCTACCTGCTGGCCGGGCTCGCCGAGGGATTCTGGCCAGCCGACCAGGCCGCCCTGCTGGCCGGCTACCTGCCCCGCTACTTCACCGCCCTCGGCGACCTCGCGGCACGAGGCGACCCGGCCACCGCCCGGGTGCTGGTCCGGCACGGGTTCCCCCAGCACGCCGTGGCGCCCGAGACCCTGCGGGCGGGTGAGGACTGCCTGGCCGGCGCCGGGCTCCCCGCCTCCCTGCACCGGCTGCTGGCCGATCAGCTCGACGACCTCCGCCGCGCCCTGCAGGTCCGCTCTGCCGCGGCAAGGTCAGTTCCTTTAGCCGAGAGCGGCTTCTAGCTCGGCGCGCGTGGGTTGAGTCATCGCGGGAGCAGTGTCGAGGGAGCGCAATACGTCCTGAGTATGGGTCACGACGTCGGGATCGGTGTACACATCGTCGGGTTTCGCGAGCATGCCCATCACCCGCCAGAACGCGCGGAACACGATGGCGTCAAACGGCATGGCAGCGCGGAGTTCGGCGAAGGTGACTCGATCTTCCAGCGGGGTCGTGCCGGGCGCTGGTGCGCCGAACAGGGTGTGGCGCAGTTCAGCCAGCCGCCGACCGTCATTGGCAGCTTGGTCGAGGTAGAAGGGCTCAACATGCCGGGTGACGAAGTGGTCCAGGGCCTGGGCTAGCCCCATCTCATCCTCGCCGTACTCGTCGAGCAGTTCTACGAGATCCGTCGCGCCTTGCAGGGCAAGCGCTAGCCCGCGACCGAAGGTCGGATTGGTCGTGCAAACCGAGTCGCCCACGGCGGCCAGCCCGGTGGCGACCGGGACCCCGTCAACGGTCAACCGCCGCATCGAGTTGTGCAGGCCACCCATCGGATAGATGTCGCAGATCGGATCCATGGCCGACAACCATGACGCCAGCACCGGGACGGTGCCCGCCACTGCGGTGAAGACATCCGGGTCGGCGACGCGGCGAAACCTCCTGTCTTCGGTCAGCGGGGCGATAGCCAGCAGCATCGTGCGGTTGTCCGCTCCCCAGATCCCGGTCGTGAACTCGTTGAGGGCTAGAACCACCCTGGTGGTTTCGGGCCCGGGCAGCACCGCATCGGGACGAAACCGGTAGTGCCGGCTGTAGTAGGCCAGGCCACATTCAGCCTGCACGGTCGAGCCCCGCCGCGCCCCGGCGGTCTGCAGCCACGAGTCCATTGCGCTGCGCCGGCCTGTCGCGTCCACGACAAGATCGGCGGCAAGATCATCGCCCGTGGTAGCGCATCCAACCACCCGGGGCGGTGAGCCCGGCCGGGTCAGCAGCCCGGTGGCCCGCACGCCCCCCTGCGTCTGGATGCCTGACTGGTCAACCACAGCACGTCGCAGCACCCAGTCGAGCGTGGATCGCCGGGTCGCCACACTCGTGTACTCGTCGTCCCCGGGCCGGCCAGCACGATCAGACAGCGTCGGCGGCATGGCCGACGCGAGGGTTGCCTCGCCCGCACCCGCAGCCAGCAGCGCGTCATACACATCCGGCAGCGCCTGCCGGAGCAACAACCGACACCGCGGCAGCACGATGTGCGGTTGTACGAATTGCGGCACCGCCGGGCGGAACGCGCTGGCCGCCGCCGCCTCGACGTCGGAAGCGGGCTCGATCGGGTCCCGGTCGAGCAAGACCACCTCGTGGCCGGCCCGGGCTAGGAGCAAGGCAGTGAACTGGCCAGCCCCGCTGCCCCCGACCACGACAATCCTCATCACTGCCTCCTTCGCCACTGCGGGCAATAGAACTCTGGTGGCTCAGGGATGCGTCAGCATCCCTGAGTTCAGGTATTTCGCAGGGCCAGGCGGCAAGCTCGGCACGAGACGACACGCCTGGCTTGAGCCTATGTGGGCCGGATTCCCGGGTGGTGCCCTAGCTCTCCGGCCTGGCATCAAGAGATGCTGGTGCTGCCAACGGGCCTGCGCCGCAAGATCCGCCTCGGCCCCTGGTTCAGGCCGGTCTTCCGGCTGCTAGGGGCGATGAAGGTGCTGCGCGGCACGCCCTTGGACCCGTTCGGCCGTACCCGTGTCCGCCGCCTCGAGCGCGAGCTGATCACCGAGTACCGCGGAAAGGAGAGCAAGCCGAGCCTCCTGCGGTCCTGGCTCGCGGCTTTGGAGGGGCGTGAGGAACGGATGAGGTGGTGGTGACCGGCGGGGTGAGCCACGGTCCGTTCGGGATAATGATTGTGATTTCGGCGGTCAGCTGGTTACGTCGCGATCCGGGCCTAGCCGAGCCCGAGCAGGCGGACCGCGTTGTGCTTGAGGATCTTGGGCCGGACTTCCGGCTTGATGTCGAGCAGCTCGAAGTCGCGCAGCCAGCGTTCCGGGGTGAGCAGCGGGTAGTCGGTGCCGAACAGCATCTTGTCCTGCAGGTAGGAACTGGCCGCGCGGACCAGCTGGGGCGGGAAGTACTTCGGTGACCAGCCGGACAGGTCGATGTAGACGTTGGCCTTGTGGGTGGCGATCGAGATCGCCTCGTCCTGCCAGGGCACCGACGGATGGGCCAGGATCACCGTCATGCCGGGGAAGTCCGCGGCCACGTCGTCGAGCAGCATCGGGTTGGACAGCCGCAGCTTGATCCCGCGGCCGCCGGGCAGGCCCGCCCCGATGCCGGTCTGGCCGGTGTGGAAGACGGCCGGCAGGCCCGCCTCCTCGATGACCTCGTACAGCGGGTAGTAGCGCCGGTCGTCCGGCGAGAAGGCCTGCAGGCTCGGGTGGAACTTGAATCCCCGCACCGAATGCTCGGTGATCAGATGACGGGCGCGGCGCACCGCGGCCTCGCCGGTCAGCGGGTCCACCGAGCCGAACGGGATCAGCACGTCGGGGTGGGCCGCGGCCCGGTCGGCCAGCTCCTCACTGGACAGCGCCGGATGACCGGTGGCGGTGGCGGCGTCCACGGTGAATACCACCGCGGCCAGCTGGCGCGGCCGGTAGTAGTCCGCGATCTGCTCCACCGTGGGTGCCCGGTCGTTGTCGGCCTTGAAGTACTTCGCCGACGCGGCCAGCAGCTCGTCGTCGAGCGACAGCCGGCCGTGCCCGTCCGACTCGACGTGCACATGCACGTCGATCCCCTGCAGGGCGGAAAGGTCAAGACCAGCCATTCGAACACCCTATATGGCAGGTTCGCCCAGGCCAGCATGGTGCGGCCAGCATTTCACCGATCCGTATTTGTGCGGGCAGCACATTGCCGGGCACCGCCCCGTTGTGGCACCGTCTGCGTGTGGAGGCGCGAGGACCAGTCCGCGAAGGCGACCTGCTGTGGACGCCGGGTCCGGACCGGGTGGAGCGCGCCAACCTCACGGCGTTCGGGCGCTGGCTCGACCGTGAACGCGGACGCCGCTTCGACGGCTACCAGGAGCTCTGGCAGTGGTCGGTGACCGATCTGGACGGTTTCTGGCAGGCGGTCTGGGATTACTGCGGAATTGAGGCCTCGACCCCGCCCACCGCGGTTCTCGGCGCCCGGACCATGCCCGGTGCCGACTGGTTTCCCGGCGCCCGGCTTAACTACGCCCAGCACGTGCTGCGCCACGAGCGGCCCGGGCAGGATGCGCTGTACCACCAGTCGGAGACCACCCCGCTGGCCGGCCTGCCCTGGCCGGAGCTCGCGAACAGCGTCCGCGTCCTGGCCACCCAATTGCGCGCCCTGGGCATCCGGCCCGGCGACCGGGTCGCCTCGTGCATGCCGAACATCCCGCACACCGCGATCGCGATGCTGGCCACCACCAGCATCGGCGCCATCTGGACCAGCTGCTCCCCCGACTTCGGCGGGCGCGGGATCAGCGACAGGTTCGGCCAGCTGGGCCCGAAGGTCCTGCTGTGCGTGGACAGCTATCGCTACGGCGGCCGCGACTACGACCGCAGCGCCGAGATGCAGCAGGTCATCGCGGGGCTGCCCAGCCTGGAGCAGGTGATCTGGGTCCCCGGCCCGCTGGGCGGGGGGCTCCAGGGGGGTCGACCCCCCGGAAGCCAGCAGAGCAACCCGGTCACGGGCGGCCCGCGCATCCATAGCTGGGACGAACTGCTGGACCACCCGGCGGTGCCCGCGGCCGGGTTCAGGTTCGAGCAGGTGCCGTTCGGGCACCCGCTGTGGATCCTGTTCTCGTCGGGCACCACCGGGCTGCCCAAGGCCATCACCCACAGCCACGGCGGCATCCTCATCGAGCAGCTGAAGCTGCAGACCCTCAACATGGACCTGCACCCGGGCGACCGGATGTTCTTCTACACCACGGCCGGCTGGATGATGTGGAACTTCCTGGTCAGCTCGCTGCTGCTGGGCGTGCGACCGCTGCTGTACGACGGGCACCCCGGCCACCCGCGGCCGGACGTGCTGTGGCAGATGGCCGAGGCCGCGGGCGTGACATTCTTCGGGGCCAGCCCGGCCTACGCCGACCTGCTGGCCAAGGCGGGCCTGGTGCCGGGCGACAGGTACGACCTGTCCGCGCTCACCGGCCTCATGCTGGCCGGCTCGCCGGTGTCGGCCGAGTGCGGCGCCTGGTTCTACCGCAACGTCAAGCGTGACCTGTGGCTGCACGTAGGCAGCGGCGGCACCGACGTCTGCACCGGGTTCACCGGCGGGACGCCCACGCTGCCGGTCTACGCCGGCGAGCACCAGGCGCGCAATCTCGGCGTGGCCGCCTTCGCGTTCAACGCCCAGGGCGAGCCCGTCACGGGCGAGGTGGGCGAGATGGTGATCACCCAGCCGATGCCGTCGATGCCGGTCCGGATGTGGAACGACGACGACGGCCGCCTTTACCGGCAGACCTACTTCGCCGACTTCCCCGGCGTCTGGCGGCAGGGCGACTTCTTCAAGGTCAACGAGCGGGGCGGCTGCTTCGTGCTTGGCCGCAGCGATGCCACCTTGAACCGGCACGGCATCCGGATCGGCACCGCCGAGGTCTACGCCGCTCTGGAGTCGGTGACGCAGCTCAGCGGCGCCCTCATCGTCAACCTCGACCTGCCCGGCGGCGGGTTCTTCATGCCGCTGTTCGTCACGCTGGACGACGGCGCCGTGCTGGACGACGCGCTGCGCCGGACGATCACCGACCGGCTGCGCAGCCAGTACACCGCCCGGCACGTGCCCGACCGGATCATCCAGGTTCCGGCCATCCCGGTCACCCTGACCGGAAAGAAGATGGAGGTGCCGGTGCGCAAGATCCTGCTCGGCGTGCCGCCGGAGGAGGCGGCCAACCGCAACGCGATGGCCAACCCGGCCGCACTGGACGCCTTCGCCGAGTACGCCCGGACCCAGCAGGACTACCGGCTGGTCTGATCCGGTCCGGTCAGTCCTCGTACCCCTGGACCGGCTTGACGTAGCCGAAGAACGCGCGGCGCTTGATCAGCTCGGCGACCTCGGCCGGCACCATGGACTCCCACGAGTCGTCCTGCGCGGCGATCCGGCGCAGGACGTCACGGCTGAAGATCGGCAGGTACTCGGGCCGGAAGTTATCGAGGTCGACGAAACTCCCCCGGCCGTGCAGGTAGTCATACAGCGGCTGCAGCTCGGGCTGGACCTTGACGCTGTCCACCGTGCACAGCTCGTCATCGGGGTGGGGCCGGTGCGGATACACGTAGAGCTTCAGCCCGTTCTTGAACAGCCGCCCGAAGCTTTCCAGGATCCCGCCGGGCAGCTGCGCGTGGTTCTTCTCGTCGAACAGGTCCAGGAGGCTGGGCACGCCCATGACGATGCCGATCCGCTCGGTCGTGCGTTCCCCGATGTAGGCGGCCAGCCGGTAGTAGTCGAAGTAGTCGGTAATCAGCACCGTCTCGCCGCAGGCGGCCAGCAGCTCGGCCCGGGCCAGGAAGTCCCGCCGGTCGACATCCTGGCCGCCGGCCAGCAGGTTCCGCATGGTGATCTCGGTAAGCTGCAGGATCGGCTTGCCGGCTACCGCCGGTTCCTGCGCGAACTTCTCCTTGGCGGTCGCCAGCATGTCCAGGTTGACGTGTGTCGGCGGCCGGAAGCTGCCCCGCTCGACCAGGATCGCCTTCTTGCGCAGCACCTCGCTCGGCTGCAGCACCTCGCGGTCCGGGCCGAACATGGCCACCCCGCTCAGCCCCAGCTGGACCAGCTTGAGCGCCATCAGCCGGTTGTCCACGCCACGGAACTCGATGCCGCGGAACTGGATCATGTCGATCTCGATGCGGCCGGTGGTCAGGCGGTCCAGGAGACTCTCGATGAGCTTGTCCGGCTCGTGATGGTGGAAGAACGCCCCGTACAGCAGGTTCAGCCCGACGATCCCGAGCGCCTCCTGCTGCGCGAATGCCTCGACGTCGAGCATCCGCACGTGCATGACGATCTGGCTCGGCTCGTCGTGCGGCTGGGCCTGGAACTTCACCCCCATCCAGCCGTGGCATTCGTTGCCGCCGCGGTAGCTGCGCGCGACCACGGTGTCGGCGAAGGCGAAGAAGCAGTTCATGTCGCCGCGTTCATCGTCCAGGCGCTCAACGTTCAGCTGGAATTCCTTGTCGAGCATGCCCTGCAAGCGGCCCATCGAGACGTACCGCTCCGCCTTGCCGTAGACGGCGTCGCTGACCGCCATGTCGTAGGCGGAGATGGACTTCGCGACGGTCCCCGCGGCCCCGCCGACCCGGAAGAACCAGCGGACCACCTCCTGGCCCGCCCCGATCTCCGCGATCGTCCCGTACCAGCGCGGATCCAGGTTGATCCGCAGCGCTTTCTGGTGGGTGTCGGTTTGCTGAGCGCCAACGATGAGCTCGGTCAATCGCGTCTCCTGCCTGCTCATCCTGCCCGCTGCGTCGCTCGGATTGTACTAATTCCGCGTCGCCTGCCGCCAGGCCCGGCACGGGGTACGGCCTCATCGAGGACCGCCTGCGGTAACGTTCCCGGAACGGTCGGCGCATAAGGTCCGGTACATGAGCTTGCGCCTGGGGTCACCGAGATTCTGGAGCACCGCCTTCGGTGCCCTGGCGGTGCTGTCCTTCGCGGCCGCGATCCCGTTGAGCGTGCTGTCAGACCAGGTGGCCAACTTGGTGATCGCGGCGGTGATCGGCCTGCCCAGCGCGGGAATAGGAGTGCTGGTTACCCGGCGCCAGCCGGGCAACCCGCTCGGCTGGCTCTTCCTCGTCAGTGCTGTCTGCCAGTTCATCGGCACCGATGGCGGAGGCTACGCGCTGCTCGCCTACCATTTCGGGCACCACCTTCCCCTGGCCTGGGTGGCGGTGGCGCTGGACCAGATCTGGGGTCCCAGCCTCGTGGTGTTCGCGGTCTCGATCCTGCTCTTCCCCGACGGCAGGCTCTCGCGCTTCTGGCGCTGGGTATTCCGGGTCTATGTCGTTTCGTTCGCGACGCTGCTCGTCGCGACGGCCGTGGCGATCGTCGGCGCCCTCGCCGGCCATCCCGTCCGCGTCGACGAAAGCGGCGGGCTGGCGGCCGTCGATCATCCGGTCGGCTGGTTCAACGCCGTCCAGGGCATGATCATCGTCCTGATACTCGGGCTGTCGCTGAGTTTCATCGTCCGCCAGGCGCTGAGCTGGCGGCGTTCCACCGGGGAGCGGCGTCAGCAGCTGAAATGGCTGGCGAGTGGCGCATTCGTCAGCGTCGTCTGCCTGGTCGTGGCGGCGAACGCCGGTTCGTCGGGCAATGGCCCCACGGGCCCCACGCTCTGGGGCGTGCTCACCGGTCTCGTGTGGTTCGGTGTGGCCGCGCTGCCGGTGTCGATCGGGGTGGGGATCCTGAAGTACCGGCTGTATGAGATCGACCGGATCATCTCCCGGACACTGGCCTACGCGATCGTCACCGGCCTGCTGGTCGGGGTGTACGCCGGGCTGGTGCTGCTGGCCACCGAGGTCCTGCAGTTCAGCTCGCCGGTGTCGGTCGCCGCCTCCACCCTGGTGGCCGCGGCGCTGTTCAATCCCGTCCGGCGGCAGGTGCAGCACACCGTGGACCGGCGGTTCAACCGGGCTCGCTACGACGCCGAGCGGATGGTGAAGGCGTTCGCGGCCCGCCTGCAAGACGCGGTGGATCCGGACGCCGTGCGGGCCGATCTGACCGGAGTGGTCCATACCGCTCTTGAGCCGGCTCACGTGTCGGTGTGGCTCGACAAATGACACCATTGGAGCGTGAGCAACCTGGATCCGGCCCCGGAGGCCATTGCGCTCGCGCCTGCCGTGGTGCACGCCGTGGACGTGCTCGAGGCGCGCAAGGCGGCCATCGGCGATGGCACCGAAGTCCGCAGGCTGCTGCCGCAGCGGACGCTGCGGACCGTGGGCGCCTGGTGCTTCCTGGACCATTACGGGCCCGACGACGTGAGCATCGGCCCGGGCATGCAGGTGCCACCCCACCCGCATATCGGCCTGCAGACCGTGAGCTGGCTTTTCGAGGGCCTGGTGCTGCACCGCGACAGCCTCGGCAGCCGGCAGCTGATCCGGCCCGGCGAGCTGAACCTGATGACCGCCGGGCGGGGCATCGCGCACTCCGAGGAGTCCGCGGCTGGCCGGCCCGCCGCGCTGCACGGCCTGCAGCTGTGGATCGCGCTGCCCGAGCAGGACCGGTTCACCGAGCCGCGTTTCGCGCATCACGCCGACCTGCCGGTGGTACGCGAGGGCGGCGCGCGGGTCACGGTGATCATCGGCGAGCACCGCGGCGAGCAGTCCCCGGCCGAGGTGTCCACCCCGCTGGCCGGGTTCGAGGTCGCGGTCCCCGGCGGCGATGACTTCGTGCTCCCGGTCCGGGAGGATTTCGAGTACGCCGTGGTCGCGGTGGACGGTTCCGCGGTGGTGGCAGGCGCGCTCATCGCGCCGGGGCTGCTGGCCCACCTGCCGGCCGGGCTGCCCGAGATCCGGTTCTCGCCGGCTGGCGGGCGCAGGCACGCCCGGTTCTTCGTGATCGGCGGCGCTCCGTTCGGCGAACGGCTGCTGATGTGGTGGAACTTCGTGGGGCGCAGCGGGGAGGAGATCGCGCACGCCCGGGAGGACTGGGTGGCCGGGCGGTTCGGGGACGTGCGCGGCTATCCCGGCGGGCCGCTGCCGGCGCCGCCGCTGCCCTCGGTCCCGCTCAAACCCCGCTGACCAGGGGGCCGCGCAAGCCGGGGCCGCCCAAACTGGGCCGGCGGCAGGTATCACGGCCCGTTCGGCCGAAAAGGTCCTTACCACCGCGGACCGGTTCGCGGGTCGCCAACCTGATTCGCCTATGAGTTTCACAATGCGGAAATTATCGTGGAGTATTTGGCTTTCATGGACGAAAAGGGCAACTATAGCTGCCCAAATCCTCCACGAAAGCCGGATCTTCCACGATTCTGTGGCGGGATGGGCAGGCGGGACAGGCGGGGCAGGTCGCGCGGGCGCGGGCCGCGGTTCAGTCCGAATTGGGCGATCCGGCGCGCGCCGGGATGCCGGGCCGGCTGACCGCCAGATACGCTCAGCAGTCATGGCAGCAGATCAGGCGGTGTCCCCTTCGCCTTCGCTTTACCGCAAGGTGGCCGAGGACATCAAGGCCGCGATCGCGGCCGGCGGGTACGCGGTGGGTACCCGGCTGCCTTCGGAGAGTGAGCTAGCCGAGCGCTACTCGGTGTCCCGGGGCACGATCCGCCAGGCGTTCGCGGCGCTGCGCGCGGACGGGGTGATCGCCTCCCGGCGCGGGGCACGCCGGGTGGTCATCGGCGGGCCCCGGGTGCAGAGCTTCGGTGAGCTGCTGTCGTTCTCCCGCTGGGCCCGGGCCATGGGCGAGGTGCCGAGCGGCCGGGTCGTCGCGCTGCAGCGCCGGCCGGCCAAGCCGCTGGAGGCCGAACGCCTGGCCGTCCCGCCCGCCGCGCCGATCTACTTCCTGGTCAGGGTGCGGCTCCTGGGCGGCCGACCGGTGATGATCGAGCGGGGCGCGTACCCGGACCGGGTCGGCGCCCTGGTCGCCGGGATGGACCTGGAGCACGGCTCGATCACCGAGCGCCTGGAGGAACTGGGCATCGTGTTCGCCGACGCGGAGCACGTGATCGACGCCGTGCCGGCCTCGGCCGAGGACGCCAGGCTGCTCGGCGTGAGCCCCCGGGTGCCCATGCTGCGTGAGCGGCGCCTCACCACGGACCAGGCTGGCGCGCCGGTCGAGTGGTCGGATGACCGTTACCTGGGCAGCGCGGTTGCCTTCAGCGTGCGCAACTCCACCGCGGTCAACGCGCTGTCCCGGACCAGGGCACGCTCAGCTGCGGACAAGAATCTCAAGTAGCGGCGCGAAGTGCGCGAACCGCGGCGCGGTGACCGCCGGGTCCTTGGCCTGATCGTCCCAGCGGCGGACCGATACCGCGTCGCGGTAATAGGGCAGGGCCTCGAACGCGGCCACCTCGGCCGCGGTCATCGGGCCGCCTTGCAGGGCCAGCGTGCGGACCGCGCGCAGGCAGTGCAGCAACTGGACGGTCGGTGCCGGATCCCGGTACGGGTTGTCGGTATGCGGCAGGATCCGGCGGCTGGTGAAGGCCAGGTTGCCCGGCCGGGGCTCGACCCGGACGTCGAACAGCCGGCCGTAGTTGGTCTCCCGCACGAACCCGAAGCTCGCCGCGACCTCGAGCACCATTCCGGGTTCGGCGGGCACGTCGCGGAGCAGGACGAAGCCCCAGCGGAGCACGGCGTCCAGGGCCCTCGCCCGGTCCGCGGGCTCGCCCAGGTAGCGCGGCCAGCTGGCCGCGGGCGAGCGGCTCAGGCCGGCGGGCAGCTCGGTGATGTCCGTCAGCTTCTGCCCGCTGACGGGATCGAGACACTCGGCGCACGGGCAGTTGTCGCGCAGCCAAACGGCGGGGAAACGTAGCATGTGCCCGTTCGCCTCGAGCTCCAGATATTCCGCATCGTGGCTCGTCAAGCGCGTCTCCTGGCTTCCGGAAGATACTACCGGCGCGTAAAGTTGGCTATACATGTTATGAATTGACTATACTGACCGCCGTGAGGCTCACGCAACGGATCGTGGTGATCGGCGGGGGCGTGCTCGGCACGATGCACGCCGTGGCGGCCAGGCGGCGCGGTTACGAGGTCGTGCACCTGGAACGCGAGGGCGAGGCCCGCGGCGCGAGCGTCAGGAACTTCGGCCTGATCTGGGTGAGCGGCAGGCGGCCGGGCGCCGAGCTCGCGCTGGCGCTGCGCGCCCGCGAGCTGTGGGCCGAGCTGGGCGCGGCCGTGGACGGCCTGTGCTTCCGGCCCGCTGGCTCGCTCACGCTCGCCGCCGGCGACACCGAGCTGCGCGTGCTCAAGGAGGCGGCCTCGCTGCCCGACGCGGACCGGCGCGACTTCGAGCTGCTCGACCCCGGCGCCGTGCGGGCCGTCAACCCGGCGCTGCGCGGCGAGGTGGCCGGCGGCCTGCTCTGCCGCGCCGACGCGATCGTGGAGCCGCGCCTGGCGCTGCCCGCGCTGCGCGGTTACCTGGCCGGGCCTGGTTATGAGTGGCTGCCCGGGCGCGAGGTAACCGAGATCGTGCCGAACGCCGTGCGCGATCACACCGGCGCCTGGCACCAGTGCGACCTGGTGGTGCTGTGCCCGGGGGCCGCGTTCACCGGGGTGGTGGGGCAGTACGCGCGGTCCCTGGCGCGCGACGGGGTGCGCCGGGTGCGGCTGCAGATGATGCAGACCGCGCCGCTGGCCGAGCGGCTCACCACGGCAGTCGCCGACGGCGACTCGCTGCGCTACTACCCCGCCTACGACCTGCCCGGACGCAGCCAGCTGCCGCCGCAGGCGCCGGTCGCGGCGCGCACCCGGGCCCAGCTGCTGATGGTCCAGCGCGCCGACGGCGGCCTGACCATCGGTGACACGCACGAATACGACGAGCCGTTCACGTTCGACGTGGACTCCGACGCCTACGACCACCTGCAGGACCGGGCCGAGGCGCTGCTCGGCCAGCCCATCCCGCGGGTCCAGCGCCGCTGGGCCGGCGTCTACAGCGAGGTCAGCACCGGCTCGGCCCTCTATCACCGATCCGAGCCCGAGCCCGGCGTCGTGCTGGTCACCGGGCCTGGCGGCCGCGGCATGACCTGTGCTCCGGCCATCGCGGAGAAGACATTCCGTTGACCCGAATCACAGTGGCCTGCCTGGACATGGCCGGCACCACGGTCCGCGACGACGGCGCGGTGCTCGACGCTTTCGCCTCGGCGCTGGCGACGCAGAACCTGCCCGCGGCCGCGTACCGGCAGGCCATGACGGACGTGAAGTCGAGCATGGGCCAGTCCAAGATCGAGGTGTTCCGCCGGATCCTGGGCCGCGAGCAGGCCGCGCAGCAGGTAAACGAGGCGTTCGAGGACCACTACGCCGCGGCCGTGCGCGCGGGCCGCGTGGCCGCCATGCCCGGCGCGACGGACGTGTTCAAGACCTGCCGCGACGCCGGCATCCGGGTATGCCTGGCTACCGGCTTCTCCCCCACCACCCGGGACGCCATCATCTCCGAGCTCGGCTGGGGCGACCTGATCGACCTGGCGTTGTCCCCCGCCGACGCCGGCCGTGGCCGGCCGTGGCCGGACCTGCCGCTGACCGCGCTGCTGTTCCTGCACGGCGGGGCGGTGAGCGAGCTCGCGGTGGCCGGCGACACGGCTAGCGACGTCGAGTCCGGGCTGCGCGCCGGGGCCGGGATCGTGGCGGGCGTGCTGACCGGCGCCAGCTCCCGCGCGGACCTGGAGCGGGCCGGGGCGCCGCTCATCCTGGACACGATCGGGGACATCGTGCCGCGTCTGCTCGATGACAGCTGATCCAGGCCCCTGGCCGTCGTCCAGCGATGATGGTTAGGATGTGCGGTCATCGACGTACCTCCGCTCCTGCCCGGGAAGCAGAGCGTCACCAGCGCGGGTAAGGCCATGACGAGCAAGCAGGGCGCGGCACGGCAGCCGGCCGGAATCCGTGACGTGGCCCGGAAGGTCGGCGTCTCGGTCGCCACGGTGAGCTTCGCGCTCAACGGCCAGCCGGGCGTGTCGGAGGATACCCGCCACCGGATCCTGGCCGCCGCGGCGGAGCTCGGCTACCGGGCTAACCCCCAGGCCCAGGCCCTTCGGCGGGGGCGGACCACCACCTACGGCCTGGTCATCCGTAACTTCAACAATCCCTTCTTCCTTGAGGTGCTCGGCGGTGCCGAGCAGGCCGCGGACGAGGCCGGGGCCACCCTGCTGCTCCTCGATTCGCACTACTCACTGGAACGCGAGCGCCTGCTGGTGCGGGAGATGGCTGCCCAGCGGCTGGCCGGGCTGGCCATCGCCCCGGTCGGCAGGGGCGAGTCGGTGCTGCTCTGGCAGGAGTTGCGGCCCGGCACGCCGGTGGTGGCGCTCAACGCCTCCGCCGCGGGCATCACCGGTGCGTCGCGGGTCTATCCCGATAACGCGGCCGGCGTCGGACTGGCCATGCGCCGCCTCGCGGAGCTTGGTCACTCCCGCGTCGCGTTCCTGTCCGCACCACGCGGCCTGGTGGCCGACCCGGACCGGCTCCGCCATTTCCGGCGCCTCGCTCGCGAGCTCGGCATCCGGCCGGACGTCATGCACGCGCCCCTGACCATCGCCGACGTCCGCAAGGCGGCAGGAGCCATACTGGGCCGCCGGGACGCTCCCACGGCGGTCATCACCAACTCCGACTACACGGCGCTCGGGATCTACCTGACCGCCCGTGACCTGTCCCTGCGGGTCGGGCCTGATGTCTCGGTCATCGGGCACGACGACCTGCCGACGTCTGAGTTGCTTGACCCGCCGCTGGCGACCATCCGGCTGGACGGCCGGGAGATGGGCCGGGCGCTCATGATCAGGCTGCTCGACGGGAATGCGCCGCACGACTACGTCGCCCCGGTAGAACTGGTCGAACGGCCCTCTCTTCAGGCCCCGCAGGCTTCCCTTCGGACCGCGCCGATCGTGGTGGGCGGAGGACCCCCGGCCCTGCGTGCGGCAACTCGGTAACGGTTCTTGACACCCCGTTCAGCCTGTGTTTGCATGTCGCATGCTAAACGTTTTAGCTGCATTTACCATGCATTCTCAGCTGGGGGCGAGGGGGGCTGGAGGCCCTCCCCGGCGCCGCCGCCCGGGATGTTTCGGGCCGTCGCGACCCGCTTCGGGATGGGGAAGCTTTTAGAGGAGGCACTGGTGAGATCGCCTTATCGATTCGCGTTCGCCGGGGTCGCGGCCGCGGTGCTGCTGGCGACCGGCTGCTCGTCGAGTTCGTCATCGGGATCATCAGGCTCAAGCGTCAACTGGGCTAACGAAACGTCCGTGTCAGCCGGCGGCGGCATGAACGCGCTGGTCGCGGAAGCCAAGAAGGAGGGCACGCTCAACGTCATCGCCCTCCCGCCGACCTGGGCCAACTACGGCACGATCATTAATACCTTCGAGAAGAAGTACGGGATCACCGTCAACTCCACGCTCCCCGATGGCACCAGCCAGCAGGAAGTGGACGCGGTGAAGCAGGAGAGCGGCAGCCCCAAGGCACCCGACGTGCTGGACGTCGGCCTGGCGGTCGCTCTGGCTAACACCAAGCTGTTCGCACCGTACGAGGTCAGCACCTGGTCCGACATCCCGGCCGCGCAGAAGGAGCCGAGCGGTCTGTGGTACGAGGACTACGGCGGCTACATGGCCATCGGCTACGAGGCCAAGTTCGGCACCATCACCTCGCTGAGCCAACTGCTCACCCCGAAGTTCAAGGGCGCGGTGGCCCTGAACGGGAACCCGACGGCCGCCAACGCCGCGCTGAACGCCGTCATGATGGTGAACCTGGCCGAAGGCGGAACGCCTAGCGACATCTCCAAGGGCGTGGCCTTCTTCCACCAGCTCAAGCAGGTCGGCAACTTCAACCCGATATCGGCCACCGGCGCCACGACCAAGGCCGGCTCCACCCCGGTCGTGTTCAACTGGGATTACCTCAATCTCTCCAGCTATGTGGGGGTGCCGGGCTGGAAGGTGTTCGTGCCGCCGGGCGTCGCCCTGGGCGGGTATTACGCACAGGCGATCAACAAGAACGCGCCGCACCCGGCCGCGGCCCGGCTGTGGGAGGAATTCCTCTACTCCCAGGCCAGCACCGGCGGGCAGAACCTGTGGCTGCAGGGAGGCGCCCGGCCAGTAGAGCAGCAGGCCATGACCTCCGCCGGAACCATCGACACTTCCGCGGCCTCCAAGCTGCCGCCCGTCTCCGGTACGCCCGTGTTCCTGAGCGAGTCCCAGTCCTCCGCCGCCGCCACTTACCTGGCGTCGAACTGGGCGAAGGCCGTCGGCTAGCGAGGGAACGTGACCGTCGCCGCGACAACCAAGACCGGCGCCCGGCCCTCGTGGGCCGGGCGCCGGCCGCCCGCACCCGCCTGGGTCGGCACCGTCCCGTTCCTCGCCTACGTCGCGATCTTCCTGCTGTGGCCGACCGGGATCGTGGCCGTCGACGCGCTGAAGAATCCGAACGGCGCGTGGGCCTTCTCCAACGTCAGCGAGCTCGGCAACCCGCTGATCCGCGGTTACTTCATCGGCTCGTTCAAGCTGTGCCTGCTCTCGTCAGTGACCGGGGCCGTGCTGGGCGCGATCCTGGCCTATGCGGTGGCCTCGGGTGACCCGGACGGCCTGATCCGCAGGCTCTACCTGTCCGTCTCGGGCGTGCTGGCCCAGTTCGGCGGGGTGACGCTGGCCTTCGCCTTCCTCGTGACCATCGGCCCCGTCGGCCTGCTGTTCCACGCCAGCTGGTACTTCGACTTCCCGTGGGGCATCGGCCTGATCTACACCTATTTCCAGATCCCGCTGATGGTGCTGGTCTTCCTGCCCGCGATCGACGGGGTGAAGGTCCAGTGGCGTGAGGCGTCGGAAAGCCTCGGCTCGTCCTCCTGGCAGTACTGGCGGTACGTGGGCGGGCCGCTGCTGGCGCCGGCCTTCCTGGGCGGCGCCTTGCTGCTGTTCGCGAACGCGCTGTCGGCCTTCGCCACCATCCAGGCCTGGGAGAACCAGATCGCCTACATCGTGCCGCAGCAGATCAGCACCGCGATGTCCAGTGAGGTCGGGCTGAGCAGCGTCAACGTGGCCTCCCTGCTCGCCCTGGGCCTGGTGATCATGGTGGCCATCGTCATGGCGGCCTACGTACTGCTGCAACGCAGGGCGGCGCGATGGCTGCGCTGACCTCGGTCGGCGAGACGCCCCTCGCCGCCCCTGCTCGGGCGCCCGCGCGGAATGCAGGCGAGCCGTCGCAGGCGGCTGAACGCGTTCCGCTATGTCGTGTTCACTCTGTTCGGCGCGTTCTTCCTCATTCCCCTGCTGGCGATGCTCCGGTTCTCGCTGGAGGGGGCCAAGCTCGGTACCTGGTCGCTGTCCGCGTGGCGGCAGATCGCCTCCTACCAGGGCTCGGGCATCCCTCCCCTGCTCAGCTCGATCGAGATCACCCTGGAACTGGCCGTCATCACCTGCGCGGTCATGCTGGTGCTGCTGGTCCCGACCATGATCTGGGTCCAGCTGCGGGTGCGGTGGCTGGCGCGCACCATCGAGGTCCTCTGCCTGCTGCCGCTCACCATCCCCGCGATCGTGCTGGTCGTCGGGCTGGGTGAGATCTACAACCGGATCCAGCG
The DNA here is from genome assembly GCA_963822765.1 of uncultured Actinomycetes bacterium. GTDB lineage: Bacteria > Actinomycetota > Actinomycetes > Streptosporangiales > Streptosporangiaceae > Palsa-504. The sequence continues at coordinate 71,258 of CAWGJL010000045.1, forward strand.
CTTCAGCCTGTCCGCGCTGATGCTGTTCTTCATCTACGTCATCCTGGCGCTGCCCTACGCCTACCGGGCGCTGGCCGCCGGGCTGAGCGGGATTGACGTGAAGACCCTGTCCGAGGCGGCCCGCAGCCTCGGGGCGAGCTGGTTCACCGTGATCGTCCGGGTGATCGCGCCGAACATGCGGCAGGGCATCCTGAACGCGGTATTGCTGACCTTCTCGCTGGTCCTCGGCGAGTTCACCATCGCCTACCTCCTGCTGTACACAAACTTGCAGGTGGAGCTCTATTCCATCAGCCGGAACACGCCCAACGCCGGGGTGCTGTTCTCCACCTCCTTCGCCGCGCTGCTGTTCGCCTTCGCCCTGTTGATGATCCTGTCCTACGCTGGCCGTGGCCGTCGCCGCAGCCGTGGATGAGGTGCCACTCGTGACTTCTTCGCCAGTGACCAGAGTGCGTGACCGCGCGGCCCGGGACGCCGTCGAAGTGCGGCTGGAGGGACTGAGCCGGCACTACGGGTCCGTGGTCGCGCTCGACCGGCTCGACCTGACCCTGGAGCCCGGCCAGCTCATCGCGCTGCTCGGCCCGTCCGGCTGCGGTAAGACGACCACGCTGCGCCTGCTCGCCGGGCTGGAGGACGCCGACGCCGGCCGGGTCATCGTCGGCGGCCGGGACCTTACCCACGTGCCGGCCAGCAAACGGGACATGGGCATGGTGTTCCAGGCCTATTCGCTGTTCCCGCACATGACGGTGCGGCAGAACGTGGCGTTCGGCCTGCGGCTGCGCCGGGTCGGCGCGGCCGAGCGGGACCGGCGCGCCATCGACATGCTCGAGCTGGTCGGGCTGGCCGAGCACGCGACCCGGTATCCGCACCAGCTCTCCGGCGGCCAGCAGCAGCGGGTGGCCCTGGCCCGGGCGCTGGCCATCGAACCTCAGGTGCTGCTGCTCGACGAGCCGCTGTCGGCGCTGGACGCCAAGGTCCGGGCCCAGCTGCGGGACGAGATCCGCCGGATCCAGCTCGAGGTGGGCATCACGACGCTGTTCGTCACCCACGACCAGGAGGAGGCGCTGGCCATCGCCGACCGGGTCGGCGTCATGCGAGATGGCCACCTGGAGCAGCTCGCGCCGCCCACCGAGGTCTACTCACGCCCGGCGACGTCGTTCGTGGCCGAGTTCGTCGGCCTCTCCAACCGGCTGGCCGGCGAGGTCCGGGACGGCAGCGTGATCGTCCGCGGGTGCACGCTGCCGCTGGTGGAACAGGACACGCCCAACGGGCAGGTGGTGGCGCTGGTGCGGCCGGAAGCGGTGACGATGGCGTCGGCCGGCGCACCGGAGTCCGGCCCGCTGGTCGGAACGGTCATCGCCGTCACCTTCCTCGGCGCGACCAGCCGGGTCACCGTCGACCTCGGCGACGCCAGGATCCTGGCCCAGTTCTCCACCGCCGACGCCGCCGCGCTGTCGGCCGGCAGCCGGGTCGCGCTGACCATCCGCCCCGACCCGGTGCTCGTATCGGCCAGTTCGGATCCGGCCGTCTCGGTGGCCGGGGAAGAGGCGTGAGCCACCACCACCCCGGGTCGCGCCCGCACCCGCCGCTGACCACGCATCGCCGCCTTGAGCCCGGCACAGTGCTCCGTAACGGACGCTCGGCCGCCTACCGGGCCATCGAGGCCGGAGCCGGCGAGCCGCACGTCGTCCGGGACGACTTCGGCACGGCCGGAGCAGATCCGCAGGGCTCCGGCCGTCCGCTGCTGTGCCTGGTTCATATCACCGACCTGCAACTCGCCGACGTTCAGTCGCCCGCCCGGTTCGAGTTCCTCAACGCCCGGTACGCCGATCCCAGGTACGCCGAGATCGTGCCCGTGCAACGGCCCCAGGAGGCGCTGGCGGTGCACGCCGTGGACGCCACCATCCGCACCCTCGGCGCGGTACACGGCCCGGCCACGGGCCTGCCCGTGCAGCTCGCCGTGACCACCGGCGACGCGATCGACAACGCGCAGTGGAACGAGCTTCAGGTCTTCCTCAGCTTGTTCGAAGGCGGGGTGGTGACGCCGGCTTCCGGCGGCCCGGACTACGAAGGGGTGCAGTCGCCCGACTGGCCGGGTGAGGTCTTCTGGAGACCCGACGGGGCAGGTCCCGACGGACTTGACCTGTTCCGGACCGAATTCGGCTACCCGCATCATCCCGGCTTGCTGCAGCGGGCGCTGCGCGAGTTCACCGCCGCCGGCCTGGGCCTGCCCTGGCTGTCCTGCTTCGGCAATCACGAGGCGCTCGACCAGGGCGTCGGCAGGCAGACACCGGGCCTGGCCGCCGCCCTGACGGGCGGCAGGAAACCGACCGACCTGCCGCCGGACTTCGACCATGATCAGGCGCTCGAGCTCTTCACCACGCGCCCGGAGGCGTTCATGGCCGGCCCGTCGCGGCTGGTCACGCCGGATGCGTTCCGGCGGCCGATCAGCAGGCGGGATTTCGTCGACGCTCACCTGCGGGCCGGCTCACGGCCGTTCGGGCACGGGTTCAGCGAACGTAACCGGCTCGACGGTACCGCGTATTACGTGCACGACACGCCCGCGGCGCGGTTCATCGCGCTCGATACCAACTGCCTGGCCGGCGGAGCGGCCGGGTGCCTGGACCGGGATCAGGCCCGCTGGCTGGAAGCCAGGCTGGGCGAGGTGCACTCGGCTTACCGGAGCGCGGACGGAAACGAGATCCAGACCGGCCACGACGACCGGCTGGTGATCTTGTTCTCCCATCACGGCAGCGGCACGCTAGACAACAGCCGCGGCACTCACTCGGGGCCGGGCGGCGAGCCAGCGCTCAGCGCCGCCGATCTGGTCGCCTTGCTGACCCGGTTCCCGAACGTCGTGCTGTGGCTGAACGGCCACACGCACACCAACGCGATCCTGGCGCACCGCGACCCGGCTGACCCGGCGCGCGGGTTCTGGGAGGTCACCACCTGCGCGGTGGCGGACTGGCCGTGCCAGACCCGCGTGGTCGAGCTGGTCGACCACGGCGAGTACCTGTCCATCGTGACCACCATGGTGGATCACGACACGCCGCTCGGGCCGGCCTCCCTGGAAACCTCAGATGACCTGGCCGCCCTGCACCGTGAGCTCGCGGCCAACGTCCCCTGGGCCGTCTCGGTCATGGCGGGCACCGCCAGCGACCGGAACACCGAGCTGCGCGTCATCCCGCCCTTCCCGCTCAAGCGGCTGCCCGGCGCGTAAGCGTCTGCTCGTCATCGACCCGGAGCTTGCCGACGTCCTGGGCACGATCATCTGCCGGGTCCGCACTGCGGCCGGCGCCGTCCCGCTCGTGGTCTCCTACGACGTCCACGAGCGCGTCTGGAACCCGCCCATGCAGTTGCTGTTCCAGCCGCATCGGGGTCGAGAACCGGCCCATCCCCGTTGGGAGCATGCGGAACCTGCTGAATGATGCGCTCGCCCGCACCGGCCTGACCGGTACTGCCGGTCAGCCGCTGCGGTTCACGCCCCAACGATTTCCGGAGGCTGTTCATCACGGACGCCATCATGAACGGGATGCCGCCCCATATCGCCCAGCTTGTGGCCGGCCACGCCGATATCAACACCACGATGGGATACAAGGCTGTCTACCCCGAAGAGGTGATCAACGGCCACCGTGCCTTCATCGCGCGGCGCCGGGCCACCCGCCCCAGTGAAGAATACCGGCAGCCGAGCGACCAAGAGTGGGACGAATTCCTCGGCCACTTCGAGCGCCGCCGGGTCGCCCTCGGCGACTGCGGACGAGCTTACGGCACCAGCTGCGTCCACGAGCACAGCTGCTTAACCGAAATGATCTTGAGTTGGATTGCAAGCCTCCACGACGCTGGGCGTGACTCACGGTTACGGAAGGATCTTTGCAGCACGCGACAGCCGGGCGTGTCGCCGAATTGGAGGGGTCGCCCACGGTCAGCGGCAGATCTGGATGAGCTGGGAGTCCTATTCATCCAGCCAGGCAACGCTGACGGCCAGCTGCAGCGTGATCTGGCTGAGCACGGAAGTTGCGTCCATGGTCCTCGGGCGGGAGAACGCCGCTGGAAGTACCGCCTGGATCTCGTCAGGTGACACCTCATGCCGCATCAGGGTCAGAGGAGTGCGCCGGACAGGCCATCAGTTGTCCAGTCGAGAGCCTTACCCGGGATCAGGCCGAAGCTCGTAGTGCACGGTGCGGTAGCGCATGAGGCGGTGAGCCGTGGGAACGAGAATCGCCTGCAGTACGCGGTGACGTCGCGCCAGGGCCCTGGCGGCGATACGTGCCTGCTCTCCCTCCAACAGCGTTGCACGAGCCTGGATGGCCGGCCCGGTGGGCTTGCCGCGCAAGGTCGAGGGTGCGATTTGCACACGGGAGTTGTGATGCAGGCGCCTGGTCTTCCATGCCTTGTCGTATGAGCGGAAGAAGGCCCGATCGCCATCGAAGGCGATGCTGACCGGCGTGCCGACCGGCGTCCCATCGCGCTTGTAGGTGGTCAGGAGAATCGTCCTTGCGTTCTTGACCGGTGCGAAGGCAGCGCTCATCGCGTTTCCTTTCCTTATGCCAACTACCACCTGAGACAAGACGCCCGATCGAGTTGTGACAGTCGGCACGCTCACATCGGCATTATGTGGGTGATCCTTGTCAAGTTGATCATTGCTTGTTCCGGTGGCGGCGTGCTGCGGTGGCGGCGGTGGTGCCGAGGAGCTCGCCGATCTCGGCCCAGGTGAGTTCCTGGTCGCGGGCGTCGTGGACGGCGGCAGGAGCTGCTGGGCCTGGGCGATGAGGCTGGCCAGGGCATGCAGCCGGACGCCGGAGTCTCCGAGCCAGTAGGGCGTGCGGAGGCGGGAGAGGTGGTCGATCGCCTCGTCGAGGACCTGGAGGCTGTCGGGGCCGGCGGTAGGGGCGGGCAGCTGGCCGGGGCGGGCCAGGCGGAGCGGCGGGCGGCGGGTCATGAGGCGTCCTGGTCGAGGCGGGCGAGCAGCGAGGTGAACAGCTGCTCGCGGTGGTCTTGGCGGCGGGCGAGGGCGTCGTCGCGCTGGGCGGCGAGGGTGGGACGGAACTCGATGCTGGTCTGGAAGAAGGTGCAGGTCTCGCAGATCGACTCGAACGCGCAGTCCAGCTCGGGCGGGCGGGTGCACCAGCCGTTGCCGAGCATGCGGTGGTGCTCGCGGCGCAGCCGGGCCATCTTCGGGCCGATCGCGTCGGCGGGCAGGACGGGGTCCTGGCCGTAGAGGGCCTCGACTTTCTCGGTGACGGCGAAGTATTCATCGGCGACGGTGCGGCTGGCGATCTTGGCGTACCGAAGGGTCATGTCCAGGCTGCGGTGGCCGAGCATCGCGGCGATGGCCTCCAGGCTCATGCCGCGGTTGATGGCCTGGGTGGCCAGTGTATGTCTGAGCTGGTGGGGGTGGATGTGGGGCAGCCCGGCGGCGGCGCCGGCCTTATTGATATAGCGGGTCACGGCGTGCCGGTCGGCGGGCTTGCCGTTCTCCCGGGGCAGCAGCAGCGGGTTGGCCGGGTCGACGTGCGCGGCGCGGTACTGGTCGATCAGGGCGGTCAGGTGCGGGTGCAGCGGCAGGTAGCGGTCCTCGCGGAGCTTGCCGACCGGCACGTGCAGCCACGGCCCGGCGCCGATCTGCACCACGGCGTCGGCGCGCAGCGAGATGTACTCGCTGACCCGCAGTCCGGTGCGCAGCAGCATCTCCACCGTGACGCGGACCAGCAGCCGCTGGTCGGCCTGCGCGGCGCGGAGCAGCCTGGCGGCGCTGGCGTCATCGAGCGCCTTGGGCAGCGGATGGTCGGTGCGGGGCAGGTCGCCGGTGAACATCGGCACCCGGGGCGGGGCCTGGTCCCAGTCCCATTCGTCGATGCGGATGAAGAACATCCGCAGCGTGCCCAGCCGGTGGATGATGGTGCCCGGGGTCAGCCGCGGCTTGTTCTGCCCGGGCCGGGCCGCCAGCCAGGGCTTGTAGTCCTCGATGTGCCGGCGGGTGACCTGCGCGATGGCTGTCACCTCGGGCGCGGCCTGGGCCAAGAACGCGGCGAAGCAGCGTAGCGCCAGGTCGGCGCCGCCGACGCTGCCCGGGCGCAGCACGCAGCCGATCTGGGTCAGGTAACGGCGCATCGTGGCGGCGACCTGCGGGATCGCGGCCTCCAGTTCGGCCCAGCCCGGCAGTTCGCCCATCCCGTTGGCGCCCCGCCGTGAGCCGCTCACCGCAAGCTCCCGGAGACGGCGGGCTGCCCGGCGAAGACCTGCGCGTCGATCACCTCGGCGGCCTTGCGGTACTGCGCGGCGAGCCAGTCATCGGCCATAACGGCACAGTTGGTTATTGGAACTGTCTGAATACCTGGTCCGGTGACATGGCAACGCGCAGAGGTGGTCATAGCTGGTCTGGCGTTTCGTGGCGTGGCGGGAGGGGCTGGTGCCGGGGGCGGCGGCTGACGTCGGCGGCGTAGGCGGCCCAGTCGCCTGCGGACAGGCGCTGCCAGGTGACGGCGACATCGGTGCTGACGTCGAGAGTGCGGGCGAGGATGGCGGCGGGGACCTCGGCGGCGAGCTGGAACAGTGCCGTGCTGCGGGCCTGGCGGGGGCTGATCCCGAGTGCGTCGAGCCGCTGGGTGAGCCTCGCGCCACTGATCGGCTGTCCGGGCTGGCCGCCGGGGAACATCCAGGGCGACGGGCCTGCGGCCCCGATGGTGGCGTGGCCTTTGCGGTTCGCCGCGACGGCGAGGGCGATCGAGGCGGCCGGCGGGTAGCTTGAGCGGCACCCGGCCGAGCTGGAGCCGGACGGTGCCGTCGTCGCCGGGCTGGACCTGGCCGGCGGTCATGCGGCTGATCGCCGTGACGCCCTGGGCGTAGAGGAGAACGAGAAGCCCGGCGAGCCGGTCCTCGGGCTTGAGCGTGTCATCGTGCAGCAGCCTGCGGGCGATGTCCCAGCGGTCCTCGCCGTCGAGTACGGACGCCGGCCCGGTCCACCGGGTGGCGGCGGGAAGGTAGCAGGAGGTAAGGCGGGCGGCGTGTGCCCAGCGGATGAGCCGCCCCGCTTCTTCCCGGTAGACGGCCTGGCCGCTAGCGAGCCACCCGTCGAGGTCGGCCTGCTGGCAGCCGCCCAGCGTGAGGCCTGCGGAGTCGAGCCATTCCAGGAACGCGATGGCGCCGCGGGCGAGCCGGCGGGTCAGGAGAACCTGCTGCCGGGTGGCGGGCTTGCCGTTGTTGCGGCTGCGCATGCGCCTGACCAGGTGCCAGATCAGGTAGCGGTGCAGGATCCTGCGCCGTTCCGGGTCGGGCTGGGCGTCCAGCAGGCGGTGGAGGAAGGCCTCGAGCCTGGTCATCTCCTCGTCACGCCAGGGCAGCGCGCCGGTGGCGACGAGGGTCTGGCGCAGATGGGCGAGGGCCGGCCGCTGGGGCAGCTCGTCGAGTGCCTGGTGGGTAAGCGGGATGCTGCCGTCGGCAAGGCCTGACAGCACCGGGGCGACGGATTGCTTGGCGGCCCAGCGCATCGCGGTGACCGTGTGTTCGGCGCCGGCGATCTCCCGGCGCAGCGCCTGCAGGCCGGGCGGCAGCGAGCCGTCATCAGGGCCCATCAGCTCGTCCAGCCGGGCGCTGATGATGCAGCGGGCGCACCGGCCGGGACTGGGATGGCCCGGGTCGCTGCAGACGGGGCAGCCGGCCCAGGGCGGCGGCGGAGTGCAGCCGGCGCAGAGCGGGCGCTCCAGCGTGCCGGAGGCGATCGCCTCATGGCGGCCGCAGGCCGAGCACGCGGCCCGGCGGCGCTGGCAGGCCGGGCACCACGGCTTCCCGGTTGCCCGGGAGATCCCGCAGGGAGCCGTCCGGCCGCAGACCGAGCAGGACATTATGGGGAGAGAAGGGCACCGGGAGCACAAGGGACCGTCCGCGGTCCGCCGTTCGACCGGGCGGCGGCGCCCGCAGCCGGTGCACGTTTCCAGGTTCTGCGGGTCGGCGATGAAGCAGTTCGCGCAGACCGGGCGGCCCTGCCCGTCGCGGGTGACAGGCTCGCGGACGGCTCCGCAGCGTGCGCACGGCTCGGTGCGGGAGTGCGCGATGCAGGTCCGGCAGACCCGGACGCCGTCCAGCGGCTTGTCGATGCGCACCACGCGGCCGCAGCGACCGCATGACGGGCGGACGACGCCGGCGATGCCGGCGTCGCAGAGCATCTCGATGAACCGCGGGATCGCGCGCAGTGACGCGAGATGCCCGTCTCCGGTCAGCAGCGCCGGGTTATCTTCCAGCGCCCAGGCCAGTTTCTGCTGGTATGAGGGCCGGGGAGCCGCCTGCCGGACGACCCTGGCGACGGTTTCCCGCCCGGCGCCGGGATCCAGGGCGGTGATGATGGCGTGGATGACGGCGACCGGGTCACGGCGGTCGCCGTCCGGGCACTTCGCGCACCGGGGCTGTCCGGCCCGGTCCCGGGAGGAGACGGGCCGGTCCTTGCCGCAGGCGGCGCACGGCTCGTCGTGCCGCATGCAGGGCGAGCAGTACCAGTCCTGGCCAGCGCGCTGAAAGCCCCTGACCTGCCTGCCGCACTGCGCGCAGGCCGGCAGCGGGGCGTCTCCGCCCGCGTCATGCAGTGCGACGAGCAGGTCCGCGACGGCGCGGGGCGCCGGGGACCTGCCGTCGGCGAGCACCTCCGGCCGCCCGGCCAGCGCGAGGGCAAGACGGCGTGATTTGGCGCGCCCGCCGGCGACGGCGGCGACCACCGCCTGGACCTGCCCGCGTCCGAGTCCGTACCCGGCGGTCATGACAAGCTCGGTGATCAGCCCGGCCGGGTCCGACATGGCCCGGTCGTGAACCGCGTCGTCCACGTTCACGGCGTCCCGTGGATGCGGGCCCGCCGGGGCCGGAGCCCGCCGAGGCCGGCCTCGGCGCCGGCTGCCTTCTTCCGGGTTCCCGCCGTCCCGGGCGCGGCCACCGGCTCGATCAGGTCCTCCAGCGAGCAGTCCAGGATGTCCAGCAGCGCCATCAGAACCTTCAGGCTCAGCCGTTCCGGCCGGTCGGCGACCAGCCGGTAGACCTGGCTGGACGACAGCCGGATCTCCCGCTGGGCCAGCGGGCTGATCAGGTCGGTGGTGGCGAACATGCCGCGGCCGGCCATCACCTGCCGCAGGTGCCACCTGTAGTCGAGCCGCCGCGTCATCGCTGCTCCTTCCGCCGGACGGGATCCCCGAACGCCGGCGCGAGGGCCTTGCGCAGCGCCGTGTTCATGAAGTCGTCGCTCACGTGCGTGTAAATGGCCGTCGAGCTGTCGCACTCATGGCCGACCTGGACCTGGATGAACCTGCGGTCCACGCCGTCCTCGGTCAGGTGCGTGACATACGAGTGCCGCAGGGAATGGGGGGTAAGGGCATCCGGGAGGCGGAGAGCCTCCCGGTAGGACCCGAAACGGGCGTTGATCTCCGCCGGCTTGACCCGGCCGCCGCGCTCGGTCACCCACAGCGCCGGGTGATCGCCGAAGCCGAACTTCGGGCGGACGTTCTCGGCATAATCCGCGACCGCGTCCACCGCCCACCCCATCACCGACGCGACGTTCCGGCGCCGCGGCGGCTGGCCGCGCTTGGCCTTGCCATAGCGGACGTGCAGCGTCCCGTACTTCCCGAACTCCGGCGCCGATGGGTTCCGGCCCCAGTCCGCGACGTCGAGCTTCGACGTCTCCGTCCTGCGCAGCCCCCACCCGTAGATGACCTTGAACATCGTCGCGTCGCGGTAGGCGGCCAGCGCCCCCTTCCGCTTCGCGCTCACCGCCCGGTCCACCTGGTCATCGGCATAGTCCAGGAACCGCTGCAGCTCCTCCCGGGTGAACGGCCGCGATTCCGGGTTCCCCTCATAGCCGTGAAGATGAGCGATCGTGTTCCACTCATGGCAAACCGGCACCGGGTGAGCACCCTGCCCGAACTCCTTCTCGCAGGCAGCCGCCCACCCGTAACGACCGTCACACAGGTACTCGCTGAACAGCCGCAGGTCCATCTGGTAGCCGCGGATCGTCGACGGGGCCAGGCGCCGCTCGCTCGTCAGCGCCTGCACCCACTCATCGACGTGCGACGGCCCCCAGTCCCACGGGTACTCGTTCGTGAACTCCAGGAAACGGCGCACCAGTCGCTCCCGCGGCGCGACCGTATCCTCCCGCAGGCCCCGCGCGACCTGCTGAGCCTTCCAGCCCCGCAGCATCGCCTCGAACATCGCGTCCTCCGGCCGCAGCTGCAGCACACCGGACACCAGCTCAAGGTGCGCAGCACCCGCCAGATCTCCCCGTCCCACCCGACCCCCGAAACCCCTGAAACGGCAACCGCTTGACGGAGGGATCATGCATCCGACGGGATGGCGGCACAACAACCCCGGACACGAAGCGTAATCGTGTCGCGGTTATCGAGTTATTCAGACTGCCTGCATAGCCGCGGAACCGGGCAAACGCCACCCGTCAGATGCAATTCCCGAGCCTTGGTGCAGGTAGATCCGGGTCGACTCGATCGAGGCATGCCCGGCCTGGGCCTGCACCGCCTCCAGCGCCATCCCGGCCTCCCGCAGCCGGGTCAGGCAGGTATGCCGCAGCTCATGGCAGGTCGCGTGGTCCAGCCCGGCCCGGCGCCGCGCCCCGGACAAGACCTCATCCATCCCCGTAGCAGACAGCGGCTGCCCGCGGCGCGGACCCTTCAGCACCACGAAGACCCGGTCGGTGCCGGCACCGGGCGGCCGCTCAGCGTCCAGGTAGGCGGCCACCGCGGCGAAGAACCGGCCCGACACCGGGATCAGCCGCTGCCGGCCGGCCTTGCCCTCGGCGACGAACACCCGCCGCTCGGCCACCCGCAGGTCCTCCAGCCGCAGCCCCAGAACCTCGCAGCGGCGCAGCCCGCCCAGCACCATCGCCGCGACCATCGCCCGGTCCCGGTGCGTGCGCAGCGCCGCCATCAGCGCATCCACCTCGGCCGGAGACAAGATCCGCGGCAGCCGGCGAGCCGCGCGGACCAGCGGGACGCCCTGGCCCGGCCGGGACCGCTCCCGGCGGGTCGGCAGCCCCCGCGGCACCGGGTTCGCTGTCACATCCCCGCGGGCCTGCAAGAACGCGAAGAACCCCGACACGATCGACAGGCGCCGGCGCACCGTTGCAGCCGACACGCCGCCGTCCCCGCCTGGCACTCCCACCGCATGCAGCACCCGGCTCCCGCCGCAGCCAGCCCGCTGCGCAGTGATGAACCCCAGCACATCGGCGGCCCGAACCTGATCCGGCGGCCTGGCCACCACCTCGAAGAACACCTTCAGGTCATACGCGGCCGCCAGCACCGTGTTCGGCCGGCACCGCCCGCCCAGGAACTCCAGGTAGACATCGGCCAGCGGAATCCCGGTCCGGACTACCAGACCGCCACGCCCGTCACGCGAGCTGACCACGTACGCATCGGCAGCATCCATCAGCAGGGGCTCCCTTCGTCACAGCAGACCAATCCGTAAAGACTGCTCCAGATGACAAGGAAGATCACCTACATAACA
>CAWGJL010000046.1:0-23947 GCA_963822765.1 uncultured Actinomycetes bacterium
CGGTTTCATTTCGTGTAAGGCGCCTGCGGCGGCGGTACGGACAGCTGGGGGCCGGGTTCAGCGGAGGACTTCGATGGCGCCTACGTTGCGCTTGCCGACGCGCAGGATGAGGAAGCGGCCGTGCAGCAGGTCATCCGCGCCGGGAACCGCGTCCTCGGAGGTCACCTTGCGGTTGTTGAGGTAGGCGCCGCCTTCGGAGACGGCCCGGCGGGCGGCGGACTTGCTGGACACGATCTTGGCCTCGGCCATCAGCTCCACCACGGTCGGCAGGCTGCCGCCGCTGGTGAAGATCCGGACCGAGGGCACCTCGGCGACGGCCGCCTCCAGGGTTCGCTCGTCGACCTCGGCCAGGTCGCTACGGCCGAACAGGGCCTGGCTGGCGGCGATCGCGCCGTGGCACTCCTGCGCGCCGTGCACCAGCGTGGTGACCTCCTCGGCCAGGGCACGCTGAGCCGCCCGCGCGGCGGGTCGCGCTACGCTTTCAGCGATCAGGCCCTCGATCTCCGCACGGGACCTGAAGCTGTAGACCCGGAGCAAACCGGGCACCTCGACATCGGCCACGTTGAGCCAGAACTGGTAGAACGCGTACGGCGACATCAGATCGGCGCTGAGCCAGATCGCGCCGCCCTCGGTCTTGCCGTATTTGGTGCCGTCCGCCTTGGTGACCAGCGGAATGGCCAGGGCGTGCACGGACGCGCCCTCGACCCGCCTGATCAGGTCCACCCCGCCGACCAGGTTTCCCCACTGGTCGCTGCCGCCGAGCTGCAGGGTGCAGCCGTACCGCCGGTAAAGCTCCAGGAAGTCCATGGCCTGCAGCAGCTGGTAGCTGAACTCGGTGAAGCTGAGCCCGCCGCTCTCGAGCCTGGCCTTGACCGACTCGCGGTCCAGCATCCGGTTCACCGAGAAGTGCTTGCCGATGTCGCGCAGGAAGTCGAGCACGAGCATCTGCCCGGTCCATTCCAGGTTGCTAACGATCAGCGCGCTGGACTCACCGGCGTCGAAGTCGAGAAACCGGGACTCCTCGGCGCGGATCCGGTCCACCCACTGCGCGACGACCTCGCGCGGGTTCAGCACCCGCTCCGCCGATTTGCCGCTCGGATCGCCGATCAGCCCGGTGGCCCCGCCGACCAGCCCGAGCGGCCGGTGCCCGGCCAGCTGAAGCCGGCGCATGGTCAGCAGCAGGGCCAGGTTGCCGATGTGCAGGCCGGGAGCGGTCGGGTCGAAACCGGCGTAGAAGGTGACCCGGCCCGAATTCAGCGCAGAGCGCAACTCGCCCAGGTCGGTCGTGTCGGCGAGCAGGCCGCGCCAGGAGAGTTCGTCGATGATGTCGTCCACGCCTGCATGGTGCCATCGATGAGGCGCTAGGGGGTAACTAGTTTGCGTCGTCTCGGCGTGGCGGGCCGGTACACCGAGACCGTGGGATCCCCCTCGATCCAGAACCGCCACGGGCGCTCGGCGGCCTGGGAGACTCCGACCCGGGGGCCGCTGAGGATCTTTTGGCGGGGGGGTACTGGGGGGTGGATTCCCCCGTGCGCGGAAAGGTCTGCGGGGTCGTCCCCCCGGGCTAGCACTGCTTCCGAACGGTCCGTGGTGCTCGTATCCGGCCATCGCATCCGCAGCGGCGAGTCGGGGACGCAGAGGTCCGTGCCGTCTAGCGACCGGTCGATGTCGAGCGCCTGGCATAGCCGGGCCGGCCCCCGCGCCAGGTGCCGGAAGGCGATCATCTTGCCCTCACGGGTGCGCCGGGTGCGGGCTAGCTGCTCCCCCGCGACGATCCGGCCGGCGCGGAACAGGACGGCGGACGCGCTGCCGTTGCCCGCGCAGACTACGTTCACGCAGAAGTGCATGCCGTAGGTGAAGTACACGTAGGCATGCCCGGGCGGCCCGAACATCACCGCGTTGCGCGCCGTCTTCCCGCGGTAGGAGTGCGAGGCGGGATCGCTGGCCCCCGCGTACGCCTCGACCTCGGTGAGCTCGACCGCGACCAGCCCGGCTTCGGTCTGGTGCTCCAGCACGCAGCCGAGCAGATCCGGCGCGACCGGAACGGACAGCCGAGCGAAGAAGTCCCGGGGTATGAGGTCCACGGGCCGGGCCAGTTACCCGGCCGCCCAGCCGGCGTGCTCGTCGACCGTGGCGCGCAGCGCGACGATCTGCTCGGCGACGCGCTCTGGCGCCGTCCCCCCGTAGCCCTTGCGGGCGGCCAGGGCGCCCTCCACGGTGAGCACCTCGCGGACGTCGGGCGTCAGGTGCTCGGAGACCTTGGCCAGGTCGGCGTCGCTCACGTCGTCCAGATCGCAGTCGTGCACCTGGCACCACACCACCAGGTGGCCGACCACCTCGTGCGCCTCACGGAACGGGACGCCCCGGCGGACCAGGTACTCGGCCAGGTCGGTAGCCAAAGTGAACCCGACCGAGGCGCCGCGGCGCAGCCGTTCCGGATTGACCCGTAGCGTGGCGATCAGGCCGGCCATCGCGGGCAGCACGAGCAGGAGGGTGTCGACCGCGTCGAAGACGGGCTCCTTGTCCTCCTGCAGATCCCGGTTGTAGGTCAGCGGCAGGCCTTTCAGCGTGGTGAGCAGGCCGGTCAGCCCGCCGATCAGGCGGCCCGCCTTACCGCGGGCGAGCTCGGCCACGTCCGGGTTCTTCTTCTGCGGCATGATCGAGGATCCGGTGGCGTAGGCGTCATCGATCTCGACCCAGCTGAACTCCTGCGAGGACCACAGCACGATCTCCTCGCCCAGCCGGGACAGGTGCACGCCGATCAGCGCCGCGTCGAAGCAGAACTCGGCGGCGAAGTCCCGGTCGCTGACCGCGTCCATGGAGTTCGGCGCGGCCGCGTCGAAACCCAGCTCGGCCGCGAGCAGCTGCGGGTCGACCGGCAGGGACGACCCGGCCAGCGCGCCGGACCCGAGCGGGCTGATCGCGGCGCGCCGGTCCCAGTCCCGCAGCCGGCTCACGTCGCGTGCGAAGGCCTGGACGTGCGCGAGCAGCTGCTGGCCGAACAGCACCGGCTGGGCGTGCTGCAGGTGGGTCATGCCCGGCGCGGGCAGGTCGCCGCTGGCGACGGCCTGGTCGATCAGCGCGCTCTCCAGCTCGGCCAGCCTGCTCGCGATGAACCGGGCATGGTCGCGGAGGTACAGCCGCAGATCGGTCGCGACCTGGTCGTTACGGCTGCGGCCGGCCCGCAGCTTGCCGCCCAGCGCGCCAAGCCGTTCCAGCAGCCCGCGCTCCAAGGCGGTATGCACGTCCTCGTCGGCGACCGTCGGCCGGAACGAGCCGTCCGCGCAGGCGCGATCGAGCTCGTCGAGCGCCTTGAGCATGGCGGCCAGCTCGACGTCGGTCAGCAGGCCGGCCTGGTGCAGCACCCGGGCGTGCGCCCGGGAGGCGCGCAGGTCATACCGGGCCAGCCGCCAGTCGAACTGGACGCTGACCGATAGCCGGGCCAGCGCATCGGCTGGCCCGGCCGAGAAGCGCCCGCCCCACAGCCGCGTCCCGGGCCCTTGTCCCACGTCCTCGGCTCCCATTTCTCCCATTTGCCCGATTCTCCCGCGCGCTCGCCGTCGTAACGCCCCCACCTTATGGGGCGCGTGTGCCACGAGCCCCGCGTATCGGGGGTTGTGTGCCACGAGCCCCAACGGCGCGCCTCGGGGGCGTGTGCCAGTCACCGGCGGCGCTGAGCGAGCCGGCCGAACTCGGCCGCCAAGGCGTCACCGCCCGCCGGATCGCGCGCGATGATCAGCACGGTGTCGTCGCCGGCCACGGTGCCCAGGATCGACGGCAGGGCCGCGTGGTCGATAACCGAGGCCAGGAACTGCGCCGCCCCGGCCGGCGTCCTGAGCACGACCAGGTTGGCGCTTGCCTCGGCCGAGGTCATCAGCTCGCCCAGGTACCGGCCCAGCCGGGTGGGTGGCGCGGACTCGCCCGGCCGTTCGGCGCGGTCCGGCTCGGGCTCGGTCAGACCGGGGTGGGCGTGCGGGGGAAACAGGGTCCCGCCGGGACGCGAGCCGGGTCCGCCGGGCTCCTCGGGCAGCGCGTAGACCAACCCGCCGCCCGTCGCGCGCAGCCGGACCACGCCGAGCTCGTCGAGGTCGCGGGACAAGGTGGCCTGAGTCACGTGCACGCTGGCGTACCGCTCGAGCAGCTCGGCGAGTTCCTCCTGCGAGCGGACCTGCTCGCGAGCCAGGATGGCCGCGATCCGCGCCTGCCGCGCGGTCTTGGTCAGCTGGGTCACGATTGCTCCAGCAGCCAGGCGATCAGCGCCTTCTGCGCGTGCAGCCGGTTCTCGGCCTGCTCCCAGACCACGCTGTTCGGCCCGTCGATCACGTCGGCGCTGATCTCCTCGCCGCGGTGCGCGGGCAGGCAGTGCAGGACCAGGCAGCCGGGACTGGCCACGGAGAGCTTGGCCTGATCCAGGCGGTACGGATCGAGCACCACCTGGCGTTCGGCGTGCATGGCTTCCTGGCCCATCGAGGCCCACACGTCAGTGGCGATGACGTCGGCCCCCTGGCAGGCCGCTACGGGGTCGGTGCAGACCGCGGCCGCGCCGCCGGTCTGGGCGACGATCTGCTGCGCCGCGTCCAGCACCGAGGGGCTGGGGTGCAGGGACTCCGGGGCGCCGATGCACACCCGCAGCCCGGCGGTGGCCCCGCCGAGCAGGTAGGAATGCGCCATGTTGCTCGAGCCGTCGCCGAGGAAGGTCAGCGTGCGGCCGGCCAGCGGGCCGTAGGGGCCCGGATGGTCTGCAGGTCGGCCAGGACCTGGCAGGGGTGGAACTGGTCGGTGAGCGCGTTGATCACGGGCACGGCCGAGGCCGCGGCCAGGGCCTCCAGGCGATCCTGCGCGAAGGTCCGCCAGGCGACGGCGGCCACCTGCCGGGCCAGGACCCGGGCTGCGTCCTCGATGGTCTCGCCCCGGCCGAAGTGCGTGGTCTGGGTGTCGATGACGAGCGGGTAGCCGCCCAGTTCGGCGATGCCGACCGAGAAGGAAATCCTGGTCCGCAGGGACGGCTTGTCGAACAGCACGGCTACGGCGCGCGGGCCGGCCAGCGTCTGGTAGCCGAACCTGTCCTTCTTCATGGCGTCGGCCAGGTCGAGGACCCCGGTCTGCTCGGCCGGAGTGAGATCGTCGTCGCGCAGGAAGTGCCTGGGCATCACGCGGTCTCCTGATCGAGGATGGCGGGCCACGCGGCGAGGAACTCGTCCGCCTCGCCGGGGCTGAGGATCAGCGGCGGGGCCAGCCGGATCGCGTCCGGCTGGACCGCGTTGACGAGGAATCCGGCGTGCCGGGCGGCCGCCTCCAGGTCCGCGGCGCGGGCCGCGGTCAGCGCGACGGCCAGCCACAGCCCGCGGCCCCGCACGCCCGCCACCAGCGGGTGCCTGATCGCTTGCAGGCCGGCCGTCAGGCGCTCCCCCACCGCCGTGACCTGGGCCAGCAACCCGTCGCGCTCGATCGTGTCGAGTACCGCGAGGGCGGCGGCGCAGGCGACCGGGTTGCCGCCGAAGGTCGAGCCGTGATCGCCCTTGGCGAAGCCGGTGCCGCAGCGGCCGAAGCCGACGCACGCGCCGATGGGCAGCCCGCCGCCCAGGCCCTTGGCCAGGGTCAGCACGTCAGGGCGGACGCCTTCGGCCTGGTGGGCGAACCACGCCCCGGTCCGGCCGATGGCGCTCTGGATCTCGTCGAGGACCAGCAGCGCGCCGGCCTCGTCGCAGGCCTCGCGGGCCGCGCGCAGGTAGCCCTCGGGCGCGGGCACCACCCCGCCCTCGCCCAGGGCGGGCTCGAGGAAGGCGGCGGCGCAGTCGGGCCCGAGGGCCGCGCGCAGCGCGGCGGCGTCCCCGAACGGGACGAACCGCACGGTCAGGCCGAACGGGCCGAACGGCTCGCGGATAGACGCCTTGCCGGTCAGCGCGAGCGAGCCCATGGTGCGGCCGTGGAAGCCGTGCTCGGCGGCAACGATCACCGGCCGGTCCGGGCCCTGGCACCGGCGCACCAGCTTGATCGCCGCCTCGTTGGCCTCGGTCCCCGAGTTGGCGAAGAACACGCGGCCGTCTGCATCCAGCAAGGCGAGCAGTTTCTCGGCGAGCTCGATCTCGCGCTCGTGCAGGAACAGGTTGGACGTGTGCGCGACCTGGGCGACCTGGCGGGTGACGGCCTCGACGAGGGCCGGATGGGCGTGCCCGAGGGAGCTCACCGCGATCCCTGCGATCAGGTCCAGGTATTCACGCCCGTCCGCGTCCCACACCCGGCAGCCCGACCCCCGGCTGATCGCGACCGGCGGCACACCGTAGTTCGGCATCAGGGCCGCGGCGAACCGCTTCTGTAGTGCCTCTGTCTCGCTCACGGTTGGCCTCCTCCTCAGGGCAGGACCATGGTGCCGATGCCGGCGTCGGTGAAGATCTCGAGCAAGACGGCATGGCTGAGCCGGCCGTCCAGGACGTGAGCCTGCGGGACGCCGCCGCGCACCGCGGTGAGACAGGCCTCCATCTTGGGGATCATCCCGGCCGACAGCCCGGGCAGCATCCGTTCCAGGTCAGCGGCGGTCAGCTCGCTGATCACCTCGGCCGAAGACGGCCAGTCCCGGTACAGGCCGGCCACGTCGGTGAGCACGACGAGCTTGACCGCGCCCAGCGCCACGGCGAGCGCGGCCGCCGCGGTGTCCGCGTTCACGTTGTAGACCTCGCCGTTCTCGCCGCCGGCCACGCTGGAGACGACCGGGATCCGGCCGTCGGCCAGCAGCGTCTCGACGACTCCCGGGCTGGTGCTGACGATCTCGCCGACCAGGCCTATATCTACTGCCTCGCCGTCCACCATGGCCGCCTTGCGGATCGCGGTGAACGTGCACGCGTCCTGCCCGGAGATGCCCACCGCGAACGGCCCGTGCCGGTTGATCAGGCCGACGATGTCCTTGTTGACCTTGCCGGACAGGACCATCCGGACCACCTCCATGGCCTCCGGCGTGGTGACCCGGAGCCCGGCGGTGAACGCTGACTCGACGCCGAGCCGGTCCAGCTGCTCGGTGATCTGCGGGCCGCCGCCGTGAACCACGACCGGGCGCAGTCCGGCGTAGCGAAGGAACACCAGATCTTGCGCGAAGGCCAGGCGCAGCGCCTCGTCGGCCATGGCGTGTCCGCCGTACTTGATCACTACCGTCTGGCCGTGGAACTGGTTCAGCCAGGGCAGCGCCTCGATCAGCGTCGCCGCCTTGGCGGATGCGTCCGCCACCCGGGCTCTGGATCATCGTCACGTCGAGTAGGCCGAGTTCTCATGGACATAAGCGGCGGTCAGGTCGGTGGTCAAGATGACCGCGGACTGCGGGCCGGCGGACAGGTCGACGGTGATCGTGACGTCCTTCGGGGTCAGGTCGACCTTGCCGCGCTCGTCGCCCGCGGCGCCGTGGCGGCAGACCCACACGCCGTTGACGGCCACGTTCAGCCGGTCCGGCTCGAAGACCGCGTCGGTGGTCCCGACCGCGGCCAGGATCCGGCCCCAGTTGGGGTCCTCGCCGCCGATGGCGCACTTGACCAGGTTGTTCCGGGCCACGGCCCGGCCCACCGTGACCGCGTCGCGCTCGCTGGCCGCGCCGATGATCTCGATGGTGATCATCTTCTGCGCGCCCTCGGCGTCCAGCTGGAGCTGGCGGGCCAGGTCGGCGCACACCTCGGTCAGCGACACGGTGAACTCGCCGAGGTCGGGGCGGACCCCGGTCGCGCCGCTGGCCATCAGCAGCACCGTGTCGTTGGTGGACATGCAGCCGTCGGTGTCCAGCCGGTCGAAGGTCCCGGCCACCGCCGACCGCAGCGCGGCGTCCAGCTCCGCGGCGCTCAGATCGGCGTCGGTGGTCAGCACGCACAGCATGGTGGCCAGCGCGGGCGCGAGCATGCCCGCGCCCTTGGCCATGCCGCCGATGGTCCAGGGGGACGGGGGGCGGGTAGTCCCCCCGTGCGGGGGGGTCTGGGGGGTCGTCCCCCCGGGACAACACGGAAGGCGATCTTGACCACGGTGTCGGTGGTCCGGATCGCGTCGGCGGCGAACAGGCCGCCCGCCCGGGACACCGCGGCGACCGCGGCGTCGACGCCAGGCAGCAGCTTGTCCATGGGCAGGCGCTCACCGATCAGCCCCGTCGAGCAGACGGCGATCTCGCCCGGCGAGTCGTCGATGGCCCGGGCCAGGTGTTCTGCGGTGGCGTGCGTGTCCTGGAAACCGGGCGCTCCGGTGCAGGCGTTGGCCCCGCCCGAGTTGAGCACCACGGCCCGCACCCGCCCGCCGCTGACCACCTGGCGCGTCCACAGCACCGGTGCGGCCTGGACCCGGTTGGCGGTGAACACCGCGGCCGCGGCGCGGGACGGCCCGTCGTTCAGGACCACGGCCACGTCGGGCTGGCCGGACTCCTTCAGCCCGGCCGCCACTCCGGCGGCGCGGAACCCGGACGGGGCGGTGACGCTCAAGGGGATACTCCGTAGGCGGTCAGGCCGGCGGTTTCCGGCAGGCCGAGCATGAGGTTGGCGATCTGGATGGCCTGGCTGGCCGCGCCCTTGCCCAGGTTGTCCAGGGCGCAGACGGAGATCGCGCGGCCGGCGTGCGTGTCCGCCCCGACCTGCAGGTGGGCGGCGTTGGATCCCGCCGTGGGGCCGGTGCTTGGCCAGCGCCCTTCGGCCAGCAGGTGGACGAAGGGCTCCCCGTCGTAGGCCGCGGCGAGGGCGTCTCGCAGCGCGGATCCGGCGCCGGGGCCGGCCACGTCCGGGGCCAGCCGCGCGGTGCAGGTGGCCAGGATGCCACGCGGCATCGGGGCCAGCGTCGGGGTGAAAGACAGTGTTACCGGGGGGGACGCGGGAACCACGGCTCGTTCGGAAGAAAGGGTTTGTTCTATTTCGGGGATGTGCCGGTGCGTGCCGGCCACCTGATACGCGGACATCGACCCCATGACCTCCGTGGCCAGCAGGTCGGGCCGGAGCGAGCGGCCCGCGCCGGAGGTGCCGGAGGCGGCGACGATCACGATGTCGGACGGCTCGACCAGGCCGGCCGCCAGCAGCGGGGCCAGGGCCAGGATGGCCGCGGTGGCGTAGCAGCCGGGGGCGGCCACCCGGGACGACGCCCTGATGGCGGCCCGGGTGCCGGGCAGTTCGGGCAGGCCGTAGGTCCAGCGGCCGGCGTAGGGCGTCGGGTAGTACCGCGCCCAGGCCTGCGGGTCGGCGAGCCGGAAGTCAGCGGCCAG
The DNA here is from genome assembly GCA_963822765.1 of uncultured Actinomycetes bacterium. Lineage (GTDB taxonomy): Bacteria > Actinomycetota > Actinomycetes > Streptosporangiales > Streptosporangiaceae > Palsa-504. The sequence continues at coordinate 9,209 of CAWGJL010000046.1, forward strand.
GTCGATGATCTTCAGCTGGGCCGGCACCTCGGCGGCCAGCCGCGCGGATTCCCCGTGCGGGAGGGCGCACAAGAGCAGGTCAGCGTCGGCGAACAGCGCCGGGTCGGACGGGACGAAGACGCTGTCCCGCAGGCCGGGATGACCGGTGAGCTGCGGGTGCAGCGCGGTTACGCTGGTTCCGGCACTGCCGTGCGCGGCGACCGGGCCGATCTCCAGATCCGGATGAGCGGCCAGCAGCCGGAGTAGCTCACCGCCCGCGTAGCCGCTGGCTCCCGCGACCGCCACCGTCGCACCCATGCGCCGCCGACCCCTCTCATTCCTGGAATAGTATTCATGATAGCGCATGAATATGCAATCGAGGGCAGGCATAGGCTTGACCAGGTGGAGCGGGAGGGGGCAGGCCGGACGGCCGGGCGGGTAAGCAGGGCGGGCGGCTCGCTGGTGCTGCTGGCGCTGCTGGCGGGCGCCGCGGGGCTGCTCGCGGGCTGCGGATCCGCGGCCGCCGGCGCCGGGCCGGGGGCGAACTGCGGGACGACGCACACCGCGGCGAACGTGCCGGTCGTGGTCAAGGTGGCCAAGGGCACGGTGAACTGCGGCACCGCGCTCCAGGTCGAGAACGAGTACGCGGCCAAGATCAGGGACGGGCAGGTCCAGGGCAACGGGGGCGGCGCGCCGGTCGCGGTGGGCGGGTGGACCTGCCAGGGCTACCCCACCCCGGAGGTGCTGAGCACGGGCAATGCCTCACAGTGCCACACCGCCAGCGCCGCGATCGTGGCGGTGCTCCCCGTTCCCAACCCGGCGAGCACGCTTACCACCGGCTAGGCCCGCTCCGGTCAGGAGGTCAGGGCGCGGCGGAAGACGCTCGGCTCGGCCGAGGCCGGGTCGTCGCGGACCGCGCCGTTGATGCCGCGGGACGCGCCGCTGACCGCGCTCAGGCCGCGGGTCGTGCTGATCATCTGCACCTGGTCCCGGCCGCCGCCCTTGGCCCGGTACAGCGCGGCATCGGCCGCCGACATCAGCTGGGAGAACGTGCGGTCAGTCCCGGCGTCCAGCGCGGCCACCCCGATCGAGACCGTCACCTGTACGCGTTCCCCGCCGACGGCACCTGGCGCGATAACGGACATCGCGGCGATGCTGGACCGGATCCGTTCGGCGATCCGGAAGGCGTTGACGGCCTTGGTCTGGGGCAGGAGCAGGGAAAATTCCTCGCCGCCGAACCGGCCGGCCAGGTCGTATTCGCGCAGCACGCTGGTCAGCGTGCGCGCGATCTCCTTGAGCACCTGGTCACCGGCGAGATGCCCGTAGGTGTCGTTGATGACCTTGAACCGGTCGATGTCCAGCATGGCGATGGCCAGCGGGCTCTTGGTGCGGACGGCACGGGTGACTTCGGTGATGGCCTGGCGCTCCCAGGTGGCGGAGTTCGGCAGGCCGGTCTTGGCGTCGAGCCGGGAGTCCTCGACGAGCCGGGCGTGACGCAGGGACCGTTGCAGCAAGGTAATGAAGGGGAATGCGAAGAGCAGCGCGATCATGCTGCTGGCCACGCAGAACGTGACGATCACGGCCACGCACAGCTCGGTCACGTCGTTGTACATGGGCTCGCGGGCGAACAGCTGGTCGCGGACCCGCTCGCCGGGGCTCGCCCCCTTGATCGCGGTCCAGATCAGGACCTGGTTGATGGTCCACTGCACGGCTGCACAGGCCGCGGCGACCAGCATCCAGGCCAGGGCGTGGCTGGCCGGATGGGCCTGCGCTCCGGGGGCCAGCCGGATCAGGCCGTGGAAGGAGAGGGCGGCGGCGACATAGCTCAGCCCGACCGCGGCCGCGCTGAACACCCGCCGGTACACGGGGGCGCGCTTGATCCGCCACTGGGTCAGGGCCATCCGGACGATCGGCAGCAGCGGTACGTAGACCAGCGGCAGCAGCAGGGCCGCGGGCAGTTCCCAGGTCGCGTAGACGTCCTTCACCATGCCGGCGTTCTCGCCGACGCGCCGGGTCAGCTCGACCGTGGCCGCGCTGCAAGCCAGCAACCCCGCGAACAGCAACAGGTGACGGCCGGTGAGGGTGGCCGAGGCGGCCGCCAGCCCGAGGACAACGGCATCCGCGAGCACGACAACGGTGATGAAGGCACGCAGCCGGTCCGGGAGCGTCCAGAGCGGCCAATCCGCGAGCTTCCAGATCGGCCAGGCCCGGACCCCGTTGCCTCGCTCATAGATCGAGCGAACCGGTGTCTGTTTGGCAGCCACGAGCACCTTGAACCTGTGTGGGGGGCGACACGTATCACCTAGTGTCCCGGATTGTCGCGACATCGGCTGCCGAACGTCAAAATTCGGCTACTCAACGAGGTTGCTCCTTGTCACGTTACGTCACTTAGAGTGACTTCATGGTCACTCTTTATTTGACAGTTCGAGTGTCAGGCCGGAGATGCCGGATATTTCCGAATTACATACTCGTTGTTCTCTGTCATCCGCTATGCTCCGCGACTTGACTTGGAGTAACCGCCCGCCGAGAGGAGTCATCGTGCGTACTACCACGTGGGCCTGAATCCCTTCTTTGCTCTTATTCATCAAATTTCACAACCGCCTTAACGGATATGTAGAACCCCGGAAAGGACTGACGCCACCATGCGTACCACGACCTGGGCCTGAGCCATTTCCAGCGCATCTCATAACTAACCCGGGCCGATGGCCCGGAAGCAACCCCGACGGCCGAGATGAAGTCCGCGATGGCGGCCGCAACCCGCCTCCGGCACCGCTTCTGGTGGCCGCCGTCTGGCGACAAGCTCCCGCGGACGAGCGTGGCTGGTGCTGCGCACATTTATCCGCGTAAAGCAGTGCTTCTTATGCGACTTGATTTACTATGGCGTTCGGCGTGTACCGGATCGGGCGAGTCCGGAAAGAGCCGATCAGGAACCCTGTGCCCGGCGGAAAACGCTCGGCGTGTCCGGGTGGTCGGCACCGCCGCGGGCCGTGTCACCCGCTCCGGGGCCGCTGATCGCACTCAGGCCCCTGGTCGTGCTGATCATCTGCACCTGGTCGCGGCCGCCGGCCTTGGCCCGGTACAGGGCCGCGTCCGCCGCGCCCACCAGTTCGGAGAGTTCGCGCCTGCTCCCGCTATCCAGCGCCGCAACCCCGATCGAGACCGTCACCTGGACCCGTTCCCCGCCGGTGGCACCCGGCGCGATGATGCTCAGACCCGCGATGTTAGCGCGCACTCGCTCGGCGATCCGGAACGCGTCCACGGCCCGCGTCTGCGGCAAGAGCAGCGAGAACTCCTCGCCGCCGAACCGTCCGGCTAGGTCGTAATCGCGCAGCAGGGTGTTGAGCGTGTTCGCGATCTCCTTGAGCACCTGGTCGCCGGCCAGGTGCCCGTAGGTGTCGTTGATGCCCTTGAACTTGTCGATGTCCACCATCGCGATCGCGAGTGGCGACTGAGTCCGTACCGCCCGGACGACTTCGACCGCCGACTCACGCTCCCAGGTCGCCGCGTTCAGCAGGCCTGTCTTGGAATCGGTACGCGAGTCGCTCACGAGTTGGACGTGGCTCAGTGACCGCTGAAGCAGCGTGACAACAGGCAGCGCGGCCAGGGCGAGCAGCGGGTCCCCGGCCACGCCGAAGGTGACCAGGACACCGATGCAGATCTCGGCCGCATCGTTGTACAGCGGCTCGCCGCCGAAGAACGCCGTGCGGAGATTCGCGGACCGGTTGGCCCCCTTGACCGCCACGATGACCATGGCCTTGTTCAGCACCCACTTGACCAGGGCGCTGAGGATCACTAGCGCGGTCCAGACCGTGCCGTGGCTGAGCGTCCCGCCGGGATTCCTCGGAACCAGCCCGGACAGGCCGTGGAAGGTCACAGACGCAGCACCATACGACAAGCTGACTGCCGCGGCGGTGAACACCCGCCGGTGCGGGACCCGCGTCGTTTACCCGCCACTGGAGACAGCGCTGCCTGGGCGAGCGGGGCGACCAGCGCGTAGACCGGGGGGAGCAGGATGGCGACCGGCAGCTGCCAGACGCCTTGGACGTCCTTTATCAACAGGCCGCCTCGTTCTCCTGCCTTCCTGGCCATCTCGACCGCGACCGCGGTGCAGCCCAGCAGCAGGCCGAACAGGGCCAGATCATGCCCGGAGTAGACGGCGGCCGGCGCCCCGACACCGATGGCGGCCAGATCCGCGGCCACAACCGTGATCACGAAGACGGTGAGCCATCGGGGCAGGGACCAGATCGGCCAGTCGCCGATGGCCCTCGCCCGGCACGCCTGACGGCGTATCCTGCGCGTCAGCGCATCACTCATACGCCCTGCCGCCTCGCCGCCTGCCTAGAAGCCCTATGACCATCCTCCCGCATTATCGGTGCCGGCGAGCGCAAACCGTGAAAACACGGCTACTCACTGGCAGAACAATACCCTCTCTGCTGGATTTGTTCCTCATGAGAACTCGGTAGTACCGAAGTTACGGCCCGTCACTTCGGGATTTTCATTTATTCCCGACATTAAGTACAAACTACCCCCAGTACGCAATTGCGGGCACAATGGGTAGCCGCGATGCCTAGCAGACGGCGGACAGGGCGGAGAGGGAGCACCGCCAGACGCGACGGAGGCTGAACCACGGCCACCAATCGAACGTTTAAAGTAGTCACTCAGAGGATTCAAATGAGTACTCAGAGAGAAGGCCGGTCTCGCAAGAGCGCAGTCGGACCCGATCTCGGGCCCCCACCCCTCTGCCACCGACACGAAAGGAGCCCGCCATGCGCGAGACAAGCTGGACCTGACCCCCCCGCACCACCCCCCAGCGAACAGGAAGGACCCCGCCATGCGCAACGAACAAGTGGACCTGATCCGCCCCGCGCACGCCAACCCCCAGCGGACAAGGAAGGAGCCCCGCCATGCGCAACGACAAGTGGACCTGATCCGCCCCGCGCACGCCACCCCCCAGCGGACAAGGAAGGAGCCCCGCCATGCGCAACGACAAGTGGACCTGACCCGCCCCGCGCACGCCAACCCCCAGCCGGACAAGGAAGGAGCCCCGCCATGCGCGACGACAAGTGGACCTGACTTAATCGTGCTGATGACGCCCGATGGTCGGCCGCCGCGGTCGCGGCCGGCGCTGACTGCGACGGTCAGCGCCGCGACAGCGCCCACAGCGCCGCACACCGCGATGGCCCGGGCCGGGGAGCCGTGTTCCGCCGCGGCCCCCGCCAGGATCATCACGATGCTCTGCCCGAGGCTCATCCCGCCCTGGGCCGCGCCGAAAGCCTGACTGCGCCGCTCTTCTGGTGCTGCGCTAACGAAGGCGGCGTTGGCGGCCAGTTGATAAGCAGCGCACAGACCGGATGCGACCAGGATCAGCAACGAAACGAAGAGGTCCGGGTTCAAGAAGAACAGGACGAGAACCCCACAGGCGGTGATGGCTAGCGGGCCCATGAAGCGGAGCCGTGTGGCAGGAGCAACGAACCGGCTGAACAGCAGAGCCCCGGCAGTTTGCCCCAGGGAATTGGCGGCCAAGATCACGCCCACGGCGGCGGCACCGCCGCCGAGAGCGCGCGCGAGCGGGGCCGCCACGCCCTCGGGGGCATTGTAAAAGGCGGATAGCAAGCCGAAGAGCATCGGCGTGCGCAGCGCCGAGTGGGTCATCACGAGCCGGGCGCCGGCGAAGATGCCGGTCAGCCACGAAGACTCATAGTGGCGGCCGCCCGCCGCCGCGGGCCGGCGGCGGATCCAGGCGCGGACGATGAGTGCAGAGCCGGCGAAGGTCGCGGCGTCCACGACCAGGGATGTTCGCGTGCCGAAGACGCCGACCACGGTACCGCCCACGGCGAAGCCAAGAACCTGTGCGAACTGATACGTGGTCAGCGTCACCGCGGTCCCCACCACGTACCGGTCACCGCTGAGCACATCGGGGAAGATCGCCGCCCGCGCCGAGGAGAACGGTGCCTCGGCGAGCGTGACCACGAAGAGTAGCGACACCATGGCGCCCAACGGCATGCCGGGGATGGCCATGACCAGGACGACCATGGCCCGGAGGGCGTCGCAGGCGATCATCACCGCCCGGCGTGGATACCGGTCCGCCAACCAGGCCAGCGTCAGGCCGCCAATGAAGGTGGGAACGATGCTGACCACGAAGGTGATCGCCGCGAGCAACGCCGAACGAGTCCGGTCATAGACGAGCACGGTCAGCGCGACCCGGGCGAGCTGGTCGCCGACCACCGACAAAAGCTGGGCCATCCACAAGGCACGGAACTCCGCCACCGCGAATACATCGCGGAACAGCGTCCTCGCGGCCTGCTCCGTTGAATCCCCCCGGGCCACCGCGTGCCTTGTTATTTCGTCCTCCGGCTCAGCTCGCGCTGCGGTCTTCGGTAACCACATCCTGACCGACAGTCGCCTCCTTTTGCAACAGACCGGGTTACACCGGCCCGAGCCGGGCTACTTCGGCAAGCCGGCGCAGCGGCTCCGCTGGCTCTCCGAGCCACTGGCTCCACCGGCGGTGCCTCGGTCAGCGATGTGACCGGGCTCGGGCACTCGCGTCAGCCGCTGCGCAGGACCGCGCCGACCCGGCGCTGCGCCTCGGCCACGGCCGCGTCGCGCGCGGCGGCGACCTCGGCCGCGGTGAGCGTCCGGTCCGGGGCACGGAAGCGCAGCGTGTAAGCCAGTGATTTGCGGTCCTCGCCGATCTGGGCTCCGGTGTAGACGTCGAAAAGCCGCAGGTCCTCGAGCAGGTCGGCGGGCGCGCCGGCCACCAGCGCGGCCGCCACGTCGCTGGCGGGCACGGCGGCGTCCACGATCAACGCCACGTCCTGGATGGCCAGCGGGTAGGCCGATAGCTCGGGTGCCTGCACCGGGCCGGCGGTCTCGGCGGCGGCGAACAGGACCGACAGGTCGAGTTCCATAGCGCAGGTCCGTTCCGGCAGCCCGAAGGCCTCGATCACCCGGGGATGCAGCTCACCGGCGTGCCCGGCCAGCCACTCCCTCGGTTGCGTGTTTTCTGCCTGCCCATCGACCAGCGCATAGATCGCCGCGCACCGTCCCGGGTGCCAGGGCGCGTACTTGTCGGCCCGGACGTCGAGCGGCACCCGGCAGATCCGCCCGACCGCGCGCGCGGCTTCGATGGCGTCCTCCCACGACGACGCGCGACCCGGCCCCCACCAGCCGTCAAGCTCACGGGCGCCGGCCAGGACGGCCGCGATCCGCTGGGGCTGGTCCGGCAGCGCTGACTCCAGGGTGGCCAGTTCGGCCACCGTGGGGCCGCGGTCCACGGCCAGGATCGGGGCAGCGGCGGCGGCGCCTGGCCGCGGCCGGAAGACCAGGCCGGTCTCGAACAGGGCCGTATCGGCGAAACCCCGGCCGATGTTCCGGGCCAGGACCCGGAACAACCCGGGCAGCAGTGTGGTCCGCAACAGCGGCTCGTCCTCGCTGAGCGGGTTCGCCACCACGACCGCCGGGCGGCGCATGTCCTCGGGCGGCAGACCCAGCCGGTCCGCGTCCGACCGCGATGCGAACGGCCAGGACAGCACCTCCACGTAGCCGGCGTCGGCCAGTGTCCGGCCGGCTGACCGGCGCAGCCGCTGCCGCAGGGTCAGCCCCCGCCCGGCCAGCGCGCGGGGCATCCGGCTCGGGATGTTCTCGTAGCCCTCCAGCCGGATCACCTCCTCGGCCAGGTCAGCCGGGTCGGTCAGGTCGGGCCGCCAGGACGGCGGCGTGACGTCCAGGACCGACACCGCGGCCGGCGGAGCTGCGGTTGACAGGTCCGGGGCATCCTCATCGGGCTGCGGGCCCGACCGCCACGGCGCGACCGTGGGCGAGGCAGCACGAGTCTGGGCCACCGTGCACCCCACCTCGCGCAGCCGCCGGACGACGGCGTCCCGGCCGTACACCACGCCCGCCGCCCGGTCCGGGTAGTCCACCGCCATCGAGATCACCGTGCCGGGTACGTCGGCTTGCGCGTGGGTGCAGCCCGGCACCACGCGCGCACCGCCCAGCCCGGCCAGCAGGGCCACCGCCTTGGCGGTGGCGCGCAGCGGGAGCTCGCGGTCCACGCCGCGCTCGAACCGGTAGGACGCCTCGCTGTGCAGCTTGTGCCGACGGCTCATCTTGGCCGTGCCGCGAGCATCGAAATGAGCGGCTTCGATCACCAGGTCGGTCGAGGTCTCGTCGATCTCGGTGGACAGGCCGCCCATGGTCCCGGCCATGGAGATCGGTCCGGAGGAATCGGTGATCAGGATGTCGGCCGGGTCCAGGGACCTGACCACGTGATCCAGGGTCTCCAGCCGCTCCCCGGAGCGGGCCCGGCGGACCACGATCTCGCCGGCCAGCTTGGACCGGTCGAACGCGTGCAGCGGCTGGCCGAGCTCCAGCATCAGGTAGTTGGTCACGTCCACGGCGAGCGATACCGGCCGCATGCCGCACCGGGCCAGGCGGATCCGCATCCACAGCGGGGTGCGGGCCTGCGGCGAGAAACCCTGTACCTCGCGGAGGACGAACCGGTCGCAGGCGGTCGGGTCGTCGATCCGGGCCGGGTAGACGTCCGGGCCGATGAAGTCCAGCGGTCCGCCCAGCAGGGTCGCATCTGGCAGCGCGGCCGAGGCCGGGTCGGTGAAGGGCACGCCGTACGCGCTGGCCAGCTCGCGGGCCAGGCCGCGCACGGACACCGCGTAGCCGCGATCGGGCGTCACCGCGATCTCGAGCACCTCGTCGCGCAGGTGCGCGTAGGCCACGAAGTCCGCGCCCAGCGGCGCTTCCGGCGGCAGCACGATGATGCCGGTGTGATCATCGCCGATGGCCAGCTCGCTGGCCGAGCAGATCATCCCCTCGGACATGTGGCCGTACGTCGTGCGCGCGCCGATCTCGAACCCGCCTGGCAGCATCGCCCCCGGCAGGGCGAGCGCGACCCGGTCACCGACCGCGAAGTTGGCCGCGCCGCAGATCACCCCGGACGCCTCGTCGGGCGGAGCGTCGAGCTGCGCCTCGGAGACAGCCACCCGGCAGTACCTGATCGGCTTCTTCAGCCCGGTCAGCTCCTCGATCGAGAGCACCTGGGCGATCACCACGCCGCGGATGTCATACCCGACTGACTCCAGCGACTCGACCTCGAGGCCAGCGGCGGTCAGCCGCCTGGCGACTTCGGTCGCGTCGGCCGGCTCGGGCAGCCGCGCGTACTCGCGGAGCCAGGAAAGCGGCACTCGCATCTCAGATCTCCATCCCGAACGCCCGGCTGAACCGGACGTCGCCGTCCACGGCGTCCCTGATCTCGGTCAGCCCGTGCGCGATCATCAGGCTGCGCTCGATGCCGAGCCCGAACGCGAACCCGCTGTACCGGTCGGGATCGATCCCGCAGGCCACCAGCACCCTGGGGTTGACCATGCCGCAGCCGGCGATCTCGATCCAGCCCTGCGACCGGCACACCCGGCACGGATCGCCGCCGGGCTTGGCCGAAGCGCCACGGCAGACGTGGCATTCCATCGAGACATCGCCGGACGGCTCGGTGAACGGGAAGTAGTCGGGCCGGAAGCGCGTGCGCAGCCCGACTCCGAACATCGCGTCGACGAAGGACTGGATCGCCCCGCGCAGGTCGGCCATGGTCAGTCCCTCGTCGACCGCGAGCCCCTCGATCTGGTGGAATGCCGGCAGGTGCGTGGCGTCCAGCGCATCGTGCCGGTAGACGCGGCCCGGGCTGACCACGTACAGCGGCAGCGGGCGGGTCAGCAGCGACCTGATCTGCACCGGCGAGGTCTGCGTCCGCAGCACCATGCCGGACGAACGCTCCGGGTCCTCGGGATTCTCCACGAAGATGGTGTCCTGCGCGTCGCGGGCCGGGTGGTCCTGCAGCATGTTGAGCGCGTCGAAGTTGTACCACTCGGCTTCGACCTCGGGTCCGTCCGCCACCTCATAGCCCATGGCCACGAACACGTCGGACAGCCGGTCGGCGAGCGTGGTGACGGGATGCCGGGCCCCGGGCGGGACCCGGCCGCCGGGCAGGGTCACGTCGACGGCCTCGGTGATCAGCACCTGCTGGTCACGTTCGGCCTCGAGCCGGGCCTGGCGCTGCTTTATCGCGTCGCGCACCTGGGCGCGAGCCGCGCCCACCCGCCGTCCGGCGTCGGCGCGTCCGGCCGGCGGCAGCGCGCCGATGCCGGCGCTGGCCAGGGCGAGCGGCGAGCGGTCACCGTCGTGCGCGATCCGCGCGGTCTTCAGCTGGTCCAGGGTCCGGGCGGCGGCGACGGCCACCAGGGCCTGGTCGAGGGCCCGGGCTACCTGTTCGGGGGCCAGGGGGACCGGCTGGTCATTCTCGTTCTCTGCGGACATGAAGGTCCTGCTTCCTGCGGGCCGTACCAAAACTCTTGCTCTGCTGAGGTTCCGGCGGATCTTTGTACCGAACGAACCGTGGTGGCAGCCCACGTCAACCGCGGAGTGCCGGGTGGGCCGCGGCGCCAGCCGCAAAACCAGCACTGCGTGGGGCGTAAGCGCCCGCCATCGCTGTGTGGATAGCCCGAAGGGACATTACCGTACCGGGCCTTGGCGCGTAGCCGCCGGGCGACGCGGTCAGCCCGCGGCGGTCCCCGCGGGCATGATAAATCGGAACTCGGCACCGCCGCCGGGGGCACGCCGGACGCCGATCGTGCCGCCGTGCGCCTCGACCAGGCCCTTGACGATGTAGAGGCCGAGACCGGTGCCGCCCCGGCGCTTGCCGCGCCAGAACCGGCGGAACACCCGCGGCGCGACCTCCGGCGAGATCCCTTCGCCCTGGTCCCGCACGGAGACCGAGGCCGCGTCGGGCACGCCGAGGCCGGCGGCTGGCGAAAGCGCCACCTCGCCGTCCATCCGCGCCGGTTCCACCACGATGGTCACGATACCAGCGCCGTGCCGGACGGCGTTTTCTACCAGGTTGCCGAGGATCTGGTCGATCTTGTCGGCGTCGAGCCAGGTCTCGGGCAGGCCGCCGTGCACCTCGAGCCGGAAACGGTCTTCGGCGTCGCCGCACGCGACCCGGCCCGCGATGATCCTCCGGGCCCGGTCCGGCAGGTCCACCAGCTGCCGGTGGACCTCCATCCGGCCGGACTCGATCCGTGACACGTCAAGGAGCTCGGTGATGAGCCTGGTCACCCGGTCCGCGTCGGCGTTCACCGTCTCCAGCATCACGCGCTTCTGATCGTCGGTGAACCGGCCCCACTTGTTGAGCAGTGTGGCCGTGAAGCCCTTGACGCTGGTCAGCGGCGAGCGCAGCTCGTGCGCGACGGTCGACACGAGCTCGGCGCGGCTGCGTTCCAGCCGCTCGCGCTGCTCGGCGCCACGCAGGCTGATGACCAGCCGCCGCACCGTGCACGACCGGCTCGCCCCGTGGTCCAGGTCGCGTTCGCGCACGTAGCCGATCGAGACGAGGACCTCGGTGCCGTCCGCCAGGTAGAGGGAGCGTTCCGGGTGGCGGGTGCGGGTCGGCAGGCCGTGGTACGGGTCGGCGTAGACCCACCAGTCCCGGCCGTCGTCGTCGCACAGCGGCAGCACGTCGAACACGAACTTGCCGGTCACCTCGGCCGGGTCCAGCCCGGTCAGCCGGGCCGCGACCCGGTTGAACACGATGATGCGGCCGACCTCGTCGGCGACGACCACCCCATCCGGCAGTTCATCGGCGAAGACCAGGCTCCCGATCGGGACCGGCCCTTCCGGGACGGGACTGCTGGGAGCAGCACGACCATCGCTGGTCTCGCGGTCCGGTGTGGGCGATGCCGCACCGCTCGCTATGTGCTCGTCCACTTCAGCGAAGCCTCCGTCCGGCGGTACCGTACGAAAATTGCCCGGTGGCCGGATGTGGTCACGGTTTGGGTGACGGATTGTGATCAGACTCTAGCGCTTAAACCGTCTTTGTGACAGTCCTGAGACGTGAATTCTCAATGTTGTGGCCCAAATACCCTAAGCCACCAGATGCTACTTACGTACCATCTTGTCCGTTACAGTGCGTACTCGTTGCGCACGCGCGGACGCATAGAGGCACACTGCGGCGGCGGCGGCCAGATTGAGGCTCTCCGCCTTGCCGTAGATGGGCACCGCGACCGGCTCATCGGCCAGTGCGACCAGGTCGGGCGGCAATCCCCAGGCTTCGTTGCCGAACATCCACGCGGTCGGCTCGCTCAGCCAGGCCTGGACGCCGGGGTCGTCCAGCGGACGCCCGGCCCGCCCGTCCGCGGCGATGATACGCAGTCCGGCCGCTCGCATCGCGGCGACAGCTTCCTCGAGCCGCGCGCCGGCCACCACGGGCAGGTGGAACAGGCTGCCGGCCGAGGCCCGCACGCACTTTCCGTTGTACGGGTCGACGGAGGCGTCGGCGAACACCACCGCCTGCGCGCCCGCCGCGTCGGCGGTGCGCAGCACGGTGCCGGCGTTGCCGGGATCTCGCACGTTGGCCAGCAAGGCGACCAGCGCGGGCGCGGGCCGGGTGATGGCGTCGAGCGGGACGTCGACGAAGCCGCAGACCGCCAGCAGGCCCTGCGGGGTGACGGTCTGGGCCAGGTCCTCCATCACCTCACCGCTGACCAGGTGCACGGGCACGCCTGCACCTTCGGCGGCGGTAACAAGATCAGAGTGCCTGCTCCGCGCGTGCGCGGTCACGAACAGGTCGCTGACCTTGGCTCCGCAGCTGAGCGCCTCCGCCACGGCTTGCGGGCCCTCGGCCAGGAACGCCTGCTCCCGCTGCCGAAATGCTCTTTTGGTCAGCCGTCGCGCTCTTGCTAGCCCAGGGGGGGCGACCCCCCTGGAACCCCCCGCATGCCCGCTGCGGTGCCCGCCGTAGTATCGCGCGGTCGGGGGGCCGTCGGCCCCCGCGAGCCGCGCGATGGGGCTACGCGCCCCCTTACGGGTCACCTAGGCGGCCGCGGATCCTGAGGCGTCGGGAAGGGCCTTCTTGGCCACCTCGACCAGGGCCGAGAAGGCTGACTCGTCCGCCACGGCCAACTCGGCCAGCATCCGCCGGTCGACCTCGACGCCGGCGACGCGCAGGCCCTGTATGAACCGGTTATAGGTCATCCCGTTGGCCCGGGCCGCGGCGTTGATCCGCTGGATCCACAGCCGCCGGAAATTGCCCTTGCGGTCCTTGCGGTCGCGGTAGGCGTAGGTCATCGAGTGGAGGACCTGCTCCTTGGCCTTGCGGTACAGCCGTGACCGCTGCCCCCGGTAGCCGCTGGCCCGTTCGAGGACAACCTTGCGCTTCTTGTGGGCGTTGGTCGCCCGCTTCACGCGTGCCATTGTTGTTCTGTCTCCCTCGCGCGAGCCGGGCTACTTGCCCAGCAGCTTCTTGATCTCCTTGACGTCGCTCGGCGCGAGCGTCACTTCGTCGTAAAGCCGTCGCGTCATGCGGGACGACTTGTGCTCGAACATGTGATTGCGGTTGGCGCGGCGGCGCATCACCTTGCCGGTACCGGTCAGCCGGAATCGCTTTGCGGCACCGCTGTGGGTCTTCATCTTCGGCATGGTCGCCGTCGTCTCCGTTTCTCAATCTTCTGCCGCGGCGTTTACCGCGGTTGGCCAAGGACGCAGCGGTCACCGTCCCCGGCGCTGGCCCTTTCGGCAGGGCCGCCGGGGATCAGTCCGCCAGGTACAGCTACCGGCTAGGCCGGACCCGGTACCGTGGCGCCGTCGGCTGCGGGCTCGCTCGCCGCAGGCTCGGGCGCCGCTGGCGCGGCGGCACTAGCCTGAGCGACTGGCGCCGCAGTGTTGCCCTGTGCGGCTGGCGCCGCGGGGCGCGGGCTGGGCACCGACTTGCTGTGCGCCTGCCCGGCGTGTGCCTTGGCCTCGTTCTTCTTCTTGTGCGGGCCGATCACCATGATCATGTTCCGCCCGTCCTGCTTAGGCTGCGATTCCACAAAGCCAAGCTCTTCAACGTCTCCAGCCAGACGCTGCAGCAAGCGGAAGCCTAGTTCCGGGCGTGACTGCTCACGTCCCCGGAACATGATCGTCACCTTGACCTTGTCTCCCGCCTTGAGGAACCGCTCGACGTGGCCCTTCTTGGTGCCGTAGTCGTGCGGGTCGATCTTCGGCCGGAGCTTGATCTCCTTGACGATCGTCTGAGTCTGGTTCTTGCGTGACTCCCTGGCCTTGACCGCGGCCTCGTACTTGAACTTGCCGTAGTCCATGAGCTTGGCCACCGGGGGCCGGGCAGTCGGGGCAACCTCGACCAGGTCGAGATCGGCTTCCTGAGCTAGCTTGAGCGCGTCATTGATCGAGACGATCCCGATCTGCTCTCCCTTCGGCCCGACCAGCCGGACTTCGGGAGAACGGATGCGCTCGTTGATACGTGCTTCGGCGCTGATGTGACCTCCTTGAGCCTGTATCCCGCCGTCGGCGCCTCCGGCGGCGGTATGTGCTCGCCCCGGTGTTCCCCCGGCGCCGCGGCCGCCCGCGAAGGCGGATGCCGCACACGAGAAAGCCCCGCGAGCGATGCGCTTCGCGGGGCAACCACAACAACGGCGCCGTCCCCTCACGAGGAATGCGCCGTGCCAGGCAGTACCCGCGGCGCACGCGCGTTCCGCACGTATCGCCACTGGGACTTCTGGCCAGACCCGCCTGCCTCGGTAGTAACCGGAGCCGACCGGGTGGGAGGTGGTCCTCCGCTTCGCGCGCCCGGCGCCTAGACACCGAGCTGTAACAACTAACCCTAACAGCACCGGGACGCGAAGCGGTATTCCCGGATACCGGCCTCTCCGGTCACTGCGGGTCTCCACTCATGCTATTGGTGTATCGGCCAGCCCCGCGGGC
>CAWGJL010000047.1:0-41343 GCA_963822765.1 uncultured Actinomycetes bacterium
CCGGATGGGCGGGGGCGGCGGTGTTCGTGCGGTGCCACGAGGAACCTGCCCTGACGCGCAGGTTCGGGGCCGAGTACGAGGCGTACCGGCGGGCGGTGCCCGCCTGGCGGCCCCGGCTGCACCCCTGGACGGGGGTTAGGGCCCAGGATTAGGGCAGGGTCAGGGTGACGGGACGGGCGCGGGTCGGGATCACGATGGCGGCGGCGCTGCCGGACCGGTGGGCCATGGTGGTGAAGTGGCCCGGGTCACCGGTGTTGCCCTCGATCGCGTCGTAGTGCATGGGGATGACGTAGGAGGCGCCGACCTGGGCGCAGAGCCAGGCGGCTTCGGTCTCGTTCATGTTGCCCACGATGCCGGCCGACTCGCGCATGTGGTCGCGGCCGTTGATGGGCAGCATGAGCACGTCGGGGGCCAGCGCGGCCAGGGCGGTGGCCAGTTCGGGATAGACCAGGCCGTCGCCGGCGTGGTAGAAGCGGATCCCGCCGGTCTCCACCACGTAGCCGAGGAACCGGACCGGGCCGCCGCCCGGGGCGAACTCGTAGACCACGGGCTGGTCGCCGCCGATCCCGTGCAGGGCGGGCACCGGGTGCACGGTCACGCCGGCGGCGCTCAGCTCCTCCCCCGGCGCGGCGGCGGTGAGGCGGTCCCGGTCGACGCCGGCGCGGCCGCGATCTCGACCACCGGCGCGGGCACGACGATCGTGGCCGCGGAGTTGACCGCGCAGAACTCGCGCAGGAACGGCAGGTCCAGGTGGTCGACGTGTTCGTGGGTGCAGAGCACCTGGGTGATGTCGGCGAACTCCGCGGCCGAGGCGGGCGGCTTGTAACGCCGGTCGGAGCGATCGGAGAGGAAGGGGTCGATCAGGATCCGGCTGTCGCCCGCCGCGAGGCGAAAGCCCGACTGGCCGTACCAGGTGACAGCTACAGAGTCCATGGTCCGTTCCGAATAAAAAAGATTTTCCTAACGATCGTCGCTGAGAACCGGCTCGGGGAGCGTGCCGGCGTTGTGCTCCTGCAGCCGCCAGCGGCCGTACCTGACGCCGAGCACCGACCAGGAGCAGTTGGATAGCGGGCCGAGCACGCCGAACAGCTCGTCGGGCATGCCGAGCAGGCGCGACATGCCCAGGCGCAGCGCGGCGCCGTGACTGACCACCACGGCCAGGGCGTCGCGGCCGCTGTTGTCCTGGGCGCTGCCCAGGTCCGCGGCGGCCGTGGCGGTGCGCTGCAGCGCGGCGGCGACCCGGTCGGCGACCAGGGCGGTCGGCTCGCCGTCCGGCGGGGTCCAGGTCGCGTGCGCCTGCGGGTAGCGCTCGCGGATCTCGGTGTCGGACAGGCCCTCCCAGCAGCCGCCGTGCCGTTCCCGCAGGTCCTTGTCGAGCGTCACCTCGAGCCCGGTCAG
Organism: uncultured Actinomycetes bacterium; assembly: GCA_963822765.1. Lineage (GTDB taxonomy): Bacteria > Actinomycetota > Actinomycetes > Streptosporangiales > Streptosporangiaceae > Palsa-504. Next base: position 1,399 of record CAWGJL010000047.1, read on the forward strand.
CCGGGCCAGCGGCGCGGCGGTGCTGGCCGCGCGGCTGAGGTCGGAGGAGACGATCAGATCGGGACGAAGCGCGGCGAGCAGGCGCGCGGCCCGCTCGGCCTGGGCCTGGCCGGTGTCATCGAGCGGGATGTCGCTCTGGCCCTGGAAGCGGCGCTCGGCGTTCCACGTCGTCTGCCCGTGCCGCAACAGGACCAGCCGGACCCGTTCGCTCAGCTCGTCCTCCCCGGGTTCGGCGGGGGGGTTTGGGGGGGTCGTCCCCCCGGGCTAGCAGCGACGAGCTCGGGCAGCGGGATCTGGGGACAGTCCTTCCAGATCCGCTCCAGCGCGTAGTAGGTGCGCTCCTGCGAATGCTGCACGTGGACCACGACCTCGAGGTAGTCGAGCAGTACCCAGCGGCCCTCACGCTCGCCCTCGCGGCGGATCAGCTGTGCGCCGGCCTGGCGCATGCGGAGCTCGATCTCGTCGACGATGGACCGGACCTGCCGGTCGTTGGACGCCGAGCACAGCACGAAGGCGTCGGTGATCACGAGCTGCTCGCTCACGTCGTAGGCGATTATGCCGTCGGCAAGCTTGTCCGCGGCCGCCAGCACGGCGGTCTCCACAAGCTCGACGGCCCTCGGTGTGGCAGTCACGAGTGCTTGCCGGCCTCCCTCGATCGGTTCGTCATCCTTATTAGCGTCTCATAACGGGCTGTCATTTCGCCTTCGCGTAAAGCCTGCGCTTGGCGATGTACTGCACGACCCCGTCCGCCACCAGGTACCAGACCGGCTCGCCGGCCTCGACCCGGGCGCGGCACTCGGTGGACGAGATGGCCAGCGCGGGGATCTCGACCAGGCTGACCTTGCCGTCGGGCAGGCCCGCCCCCGACAGCCGGTGCCCTGGTCGGGTACAGCCTACGAAATGCGCGAGGGTGAATAGTTCGTCTGCGTCGTGCCAGGTCAAGATCTCGGCCAGCGCATCGGCGCCGGTGATGAAGAACAGCTCGTCGTCGCGGCCGTTTTTGGCGTGGAGCTCGCGCAGGGTGTCGATGGTGTACGTCGGCCCGGGACGGTCGATGTCGACCCGGCTGACGCTGAACCGGGGGTTCGACGCGGTGGCGATCACCGTCATCAGGTAGCGGTCCTCGGCGGGCGAGACCTGACGGCCCTTCTGGTAGGGCTGGCCGGTGGGCACGAAGATGACCTCGTCCAGCGCGAAGATGTGCGCGACCTCGCTGGCGGCGACCAGGTGACCATGGTGGATGGGGTCGAACGTGCCGCCCATCACACCGATCCGCCGCATGCCTAGTGCCACCTCATGGGGTTGTATCGTACCGGTCGGGGTGCGGGTTCCCGCGCAGGGACAACACGCCTTCGATCGGGGCTATGATTCGAGATATGACTTCAGTGCCAGATCGCGCGCGGGTCCGGCTCACCGGCATCTCATCCCGCGCCTATGAGCATCCCGCAGACCGTTCGGCGCTGGTGGCGCTGCGCAAGCTGACCGGATTCGACGTGCTGCTGCGCAAGCTGTTCGGCCTGTTCAACGAGCGGGCCTTCCGGCTGACGTACATGGCGAGCGCCGTCCGCGCCTCCGAGCGCCAGTTCCCGCACGTCTACGAGCTAGTCCGGGACGGCTCCTACATCCTGGACCTGCCCGACGTGCCCGAGGTATTCGTGTCCCAGGACCCGATCGTGAACGCGATGGCGCTCGGCCGGGACAAGCCGTTCATCGTGATCACCACCGGCATGATCAACCTGTACGACCCCGAAGAGCTGCGGTGGGTGATCGGCCACGAGCTGGGCCACATCCTGTCCGGGCACGCGGTGTATCGCACCATGCTGCTGATCTTGCTCCGGCTGGCGTCGCGGGCCGCGTTCCTGCCGCTCGCCCTGGCCCTCACGGCCATCATCTGGGGCCTGGAGGAGTGGTTCCGCAAGTCCGAGCTGTCCTGCGACCGGGCCGGGCTGCTGGCCGGGCAGGACCTGGACGCGGCCCGCCGGGCGCTGATGAAGCTGGCCGGCGGCGCGTACCTGTCCGAGCTGAACCCGGACGCGTTCCGCGAGCAGGCGCACGAGTACGACGCGGTGCCGGACCTGCGGGACAGCATCCTGAAGATCCTGCAACTGCAGGGGAACACCCACCCGTTCGCGGTGGTCAGGTTCGCTGAGCTCGACTACTGGGCCACGCACGGCGAGTACGAGCGGATCCTCGGCGGCGACTACCCGCGCCGGGATGAGGACGCCAACGCCTCGGTAGGCGAGGAGATCAGGAACGCCGCCAAGTCCTACCAGGAGTCGTGGAGCCGGTCCCAGGACCCGCTGATCGGCATCTTCCGCGGTGTCGCGGAGAGCGCCGCGCGAGCCGGCGGCGGCCTGTTCGACCGGATGAGCAACCGCGGCGGCGGTACCGGCGGCGGCAGCAGCAGCGACGACAACTAGCTGCTTTTGGTTTGGTGCGCTCGCGCCACCTGGGGGGTGCCCCCGGGTGGCGCGAGCGTTTTCATGGCCAGAAGTGGGCCGTATTTGGCCAAAACTGGCCACGATCATGGTCCGGGTCTGGCTAGAGGATGACTAGGTCGTCGCGGTGGACTATTTCGCGTTCGTATTCGGGGCCGAGCTTGCTGGCTAGCCAGCGGGTGGAGCGGCCCATCAGGCCGGGGATCTCGGCGGCGTCGTAGTTGACCAGACCGCGCGCGACGATCGTGTCGTGCTCGTCGCGGAGGTCCACCGGGTCGCCGGCGTCGAAGATGCCGTCCACGCCGGTCAGGCCCGCGGGGAGCAGGCTGGCGTGCCGTTTGACCACGGCCTCGACGGCGCCCGGGTCCAGGCGCAGGCTGCCGCGGGCCACCGCGGCGTGCCTGAGCCACAGCAGCCGGGTCGTGGGACGGCGGCCGTGGGCCGCGAAGTAGGTGCCGACCGGGTCGCCCTTGAGGGCAGCCGTGGCGCTGGCCGCGGCGGCGACCACGGTGGGGATGCCGGCCGCGGAGGCGATCAGGGCGGCTTCCACCTTGGTGGCCATGCCGCCGATGCCCTGGGCTCCGGTGGCCGCTTGGCCGGCGTGGCCGGGTGCCGGTGGCTGGCTTGGCTGGTTTGGCCGGGTTTGAGGCCGCGGCCGAGGCGGATGCCTTCCAGGTCGGCCTGGCCGCGCACCTCGGCGATCCGCTGGGCCGCGCCGCGGCGCGGGTCACCGTCGTACACGCCGTCCACGTCGGAGAGCAGGACGAGCGCTTTGGCGTGCGTGACGTGGGCGACGAGCGCGGCCAGCCGGTCGTTGTCGCCGAACCTGATCTCGTCGGTGGCGACCGTGTCGTTCTCGTTGACCACCGGGAGCACACCCAGCTCGAGCAGCCGGTCCAGGGTGCGCTGGGCGTTGCGGTAGTGGGTGCGGCGCATCAGGTCATCCGCGCTGAGCAGGACCTGGCCGGTGCGGATGCCGTGCTCGGCGAAGGCCGCGGTGTACCTGGCGATGAGCAGGCCCTGGCCGACGCTGGCCGCGGCCTGCTGGGTGGCCAGGTCGCTGGGCCGCCGGGTCAGGCCCAGCGGGACCAGGCCGGACGCGATCGCCCCGGAGGAAACCAGGACGACCTGGGTCCCGGCGCCGTGGCGGGCGGCCAGCGCGGCGGCCAGGGCGCCGATCCGGTCGTCGGCGATCCCTCCGGCCGCGGTGGTGAGGGAGGACGAGCCGACCTTGACCACTACCCGGGCCGCGGAGGCGATGTCCGCCCTTACGGGGCTGAGGGTCACGATTAGAGCCGGGGGTCGGTGCCGCGCGGGCCGTGCCGGGGTCCCCGGGCCCGGGCGCCGCTGCTCATCGGGGCGGCCGGGTCCCAGTCGAAGACCACCGCGTCGTCGGGCTCGCCGATCAGGACCTCCGCGCCCGCCTCGGCCCCCGCCTCGGCGAGCGCCTCCTCCACGCCCAGGCGGGCCAGCCGGTCGGCCAGGTAGCCGATCGCCTCGTCGTTGCTGAAGTCGGTCTGCTGGACCCAGCGCCGTGGCTTCTCGCCGCGGATCAGGAAGGTGTCCTCGCCGAGGCGGAGCACCTCGAAGCCGGGCTCGTCCACGTTCTTGACCGCGACCTTGACCCGGACACGCTCGGCGGGCTGTTCGGCCGGGCGGGCGGCGCGGTCGGCGGCGACCAGCGCGGCCATGGCGAAGCCCAGCGGGCGCAGGCCCTCCCCGGTGGCGGCGGAGATCTCGAAGACCTGGTAACCGCGTTTTTCGAGGTCCGGCTTGACCTGGTCCGCGCGTTCGCGGGCGGCCGGGACGTCGATCTTGTTGAGCGCGACGAGCCGCGGCCTGCTGATCAGGTCGACCCCGGTCGCCTCGCCGTAGGCGGTCAGCTCGTACTCGATCGCGGCCAGGTCGGCGACGGGGTCCCGGCCGGGTTCCTCGGTGGCGCAGTCGAGCACGTGGACCAGGGTGGAACAGCGCTCCACGTGGCGCAGGAAGTCGTGGCCGAGGCCCTTGCCCTGGCTGGCGCCCGGGATCAGGCCCGGCACGTCGGCCACCACGAACTGAACGTCGCCGGCCTCGACCACGCCCAGGTTGGGGATCAAGGTGGTGAACGGGTAGCTGGCGATCTTGGGCCGGGCCGCGGACATGACCGCGATGATCGAGGACTTGCCGGCGTTGGGGAAGCCGACCAGCCCGACGTCGGCCACCGTCTTCAGCTCGAGGATGAGGTCACGCTGCTGGCCCGGCTCGCCCTTGAGCGCGAAGCCGGGCGCCTTGCGCCGCGTGCTGGCCAGGGCCGCGTTGCCGAGACCGCCGCGGCCGCCCGCGGCGACCACGAACCTGGTCCCGACGCCGACCAGATCGGCGAGCACCTCACCGTCCGCGGTCTTGACCTCGGTGCCGTTCGGCACGGCGATGATCAGGTCCGGGCCGTTCGCGCCGGTCCGGTTCGAGCCCTCGCCCGGCCGGCCGTTGCTGGCCCGGCGCACCGGGCGGCGGTGGAAGTCGAGCAGCGTGGCCGAGCTCGCGTCCACTTCGAGGACCACGTCGCCGCCTCGGCCGCCGTTGCCGCCGTCAGGGCCGCCGAGCGGCTTGAACTTCTCCCGGTGGATCGAGGCGCAGCCGTTTCCGCCATGGCCCGCCTGCACCTGCAGCGTGACCCGGTCGGCGAACTCCGCCACGATGATCCTCTCGTTTCGATTCCATGAAAAAGGCGGGCCAGGGTTTGCCCGGCCCGCCCTCTGGTCGTGCTGTCGCGTCCCTGGCGGGCTTACGCCGGCGGCTCGCCGGACCCGGCCGGGACGATGCTCACAGCCCGGCGGCCACGGACCGCGCCGAACTTTACCGTCCCCTTGACCAGTGCGAACAGCGTGTCGTCGCCACCGCGTCCCACACCCTGGCCGGGGTGGAAGTGCGTGCCGTGCTGGCGGACGATGATCTCGCCCGCGTTCACCAGCTGGCCGCCGTAGCGCTTGACGCCGAGGCGCTGGGCCTTGGAGTCACGGCCGTTGCGGCTGGATGACGCGCCCTTCTTGTGTGCCATCTCAGTCCTCCTCCGCCTTCGCCTTGCTCGGCGTCTTGGCGCTCGAGGCCTTGGCGCTCTGAGCCTTGCTGCTCGAGGCCTTTGCGCTCTGGGTCTTTGCGCTCTGGGCCTTGGCGCTCTGGCTCTTGCCCTCGGTGCCGATGCCGGTGATCCGTACCTGGGTGTACCGCTGCCGGTGGCCTAGACGCCGCCGGTAGCCGGTCTTGTTCCGGTAGTGGATCATGTTGATCTTGGGGCCCGCCGAGTCACCGACGATGTCCGCCGTGACCTGGTAACGGCCGACCTCGGCGGGGTCGCTGATGACCCGGTCCCCGTCGACGACGAGCAGGGCGGTCAGCGTGATGCTCGACCCGGCCTTGCCGTCTAGCTTGTCGACGGTGACGACGTCATCCAGCGCGACCTTTTCTTGCCTGCCGCCGCAGCGCACAATCGCGTACACCCGAGATCTCTCTTTCGTCGCGCTTTCCTGGCGTGCCCCGGCGCGCCGGTGGTCACCACGGCGGCTCGCTCGCACATCGGGGCCCGCCCAGCGGGCAACTCCCGACCGCCAAGGTTACCAGACCGCGGAGCATCCACGAACCCGGACCGTCCGGCCCCGGTAGCCAGATGTCACGCGGCACCGTCCTGAGCCGGGGAGGGCTCCGGTTGGGCCGCTGGGGGGGCTTCCGGGGCAACCGGTGCTTCCCGGGCGGTCGCGCCGTTGGCGGCGGTTGCCGCGGTTGCTGCGGTTGCTGCGGTCGCGGCGGGCCGGCGACGGCGGCGGCGGCCGTTGCCGGAGCGGGCCGGCTCGGCTGGGGCGTCGGGGGCCTCGGCGTCGGCTTGCCGGCCGCCGGCTTCCGCTTGCGGGGCGTCCGGTTGCTGGCCGTCGGCGTGCGGGCCGTCGGCGTGCTGGGCGTCGGCTTGCGGACCGTCGGCTTGCGGACCGTCGGCTTGCGGACCGTCGGCTTGCTGGCCGTCGGCCGCGGGGGCGTCCGGGCGGATGCGGGCGGCGACGGTGGCCGGGCTGGCGCCGGAGCCCCGGGACCCGTTCCCGCCGTTGCCGCCGTTGCGCTGGTGGACGTGGTGGGGGGTGGCCTGCGGGTCGCCGTCGGGGTCGAACGCGACGATAACGCCGCGTCCGTTGCAGCACTCACAGGGCACCGAGAAGGCCTCAAGCAGCCCGGCACCGACCCGCTTGCGGGTCATCTGGACCAGACCCAGCGAGGTCACCTCGGCCACCTGGTGCTTGGTCCGGTCCCGGGCCAGGCATTCCAGCAGCCTGCGCAGGACCAGCTCGCGGTTGCTCTCCAGCACCATGTCGATGAAGTCGATGACCACGATGCCGCCCACGTCACGCAGCCGGAGCTGGCGGACGATCTCCTCGGCGGCCTCGAGGTTGTTCCTGGTGACGGTCTCCTCCAGGTTGCCGCCCTGGCCGGTGAACTTGCCGGTGTTCACGTCGATGACCGTCATGGCCTCGGTCTTGTCGATGACCAGCGAGCCGCCGCTGGGCAGCCACACCTTGCGGTCGAGCGCCTTGGCCAGCTGCTCGTCGATGCGGTAGGCGGCGAACACGTCGCGGTCGTCGCGCCAGCGGGTGAGCCGGTCGGCCAGGTGCGGGGCGACGTACCTGACGTACTCGTCGACCGTGTCCCAGCCCGCGTCGCCGGACACGATCAGGTTGGAAAAGTCTTCGTTGAACACGTCCCTGATGACGCGGATGGTCAGATCGGGCTCGCTGTAGAGCAGCGCGGGCGCGCTGGCCGTCTTGGCCTTCTTCTCGATCGCCTCCCACTGGGCGGCCAGCCGGGACACGTCGCGGGACAGCTCTTCCTCGGCCGCGCCCTCGGCCGCGGTGCGGACGATGACGCCGCCGTCCTCCGGCATGACCTTCTTCAGGATCTGCTTGAGCCGGTTGCGCTCGGTGTCGGGCAGCTTGCGGCTGATGCCGGTCATGGACGCACCCGGCACGTAGACCAGGTACCGGCCGGGCAGGCTGATCTGACTGGTCAGCCGGGCGCCCTTGTGCCCGACCGGATCCTTGGTGACCTGCGCGATCAGCGACTGGCCGGCCTTGAGCGCGGACTCGATCCGCTTGGGCTGGCCCTCCAGGCCGCTGACGTCGAAGTTGACCTCGCCGGCGTAGAGCACCGCGTTGCGGCCCTTGCCTACGTCGACGAACGCGGCCTCCATGGACGGCAGGACGTTCTGCACCTTGCCCAGGTAGACGTTGCCCACGTAGGACTGGTGGCTGGACCGGTTCACGTAGTGCTCGACCAGCACGCCGTCTTCCAGCACCGCGATCTGCGTCCGGTCCTTGCGCTGGCGGACCACCATGGTGCGCTCGACCGACTCGCGGCGGGCCAGGAACTCCGACTCGGTGATGATCGGCGGCCGGCGGCGGCCGGTCTCCCGGCCCTCGCGGCGCCGTTGCTTCTTGGCCTCGAGCCGGGTCGAACCCTTGACCGAGCGCACGTCGTCGTTGCTGGCGGTGCCGGAATGGCCGGCTGCGCCGGCGGGGCCGTTCGACTCGCGGACGTGGACCACCGTGTCCGGCGGGTCATCGGCGCTGACCTCGGGTCCGTCGGCCGAACCGCGACGGCGCTTGCGCCGGCGCCGGCGTCCCGCGGCCGTCTCGCCATCGCGCCGGTCGGCAGCGTCGGCGTCGTCCTCCGCCCCGCTGTCCCCGGCCGGCTCGCCGGAGCCTTCCGCGGCCTGCTGGGCGGCGGAGTCCTGGGCCGCGCTGGGCCGCCGGGTGCGGGTGCGTGACGACCGGGACCGCGGGGTCGTCGCCGGCTGGTCCTGGGCCGCGTCGGCGTCCGGGCGGGGGCCGTCGGCGTCCTGGTCCTGGGCCGCCGGGGCGTCCCCGGCGTCGGCCGCGCCGTCGGCCCGGGTCCGGCTGCGGCTGGGCCTGCGCCTGCGGCGGCGCGCGGCACCGGTGCCGTCGTCATCGAAGCCGCCGTCATCGGCCGCGTCGCCGTTGGCCGGCGCCGCGGCCGCGTTGGCCGGCGGCCCGGCGGGCCGGGTGGACGTCGGCGGGCCGGCCGGCCGGGTGGACTCGGTCGGCTGGACGGCGGCCGGCGCGGGCTCGGGCCTTATCGCCGGCGGCTGGAACACCACCGGCGGCGGCTGGAACACGGCCGCTGGCACGCTCGGCGCGGGTGCGCTCAGCTCTCCGGCTGCGCGGCCGCCCCCGGCATGGTCACTGTTTTCTCTGTCGTACAGCTCGCTCTCGAGCATTCGGGCAATCTCCAGTCAGGCTCCCGGGCGCGCGAGTCCGCGGCACGCCGTCGACAGACGGGGTACCGCGGCGCAACCGCACGCCGCGCGGGAGCACATTGTCAACATAGGCGCAGGCGGAGCCGCCCTGACGGCGGCTCTGGCCTCGCGCGGTACACGCGCGGGACCGGCAGCGCTGAGCCTGGTTTCCTGTCTTCATGTCATGGCTCCCCTGCACCACAGCAACGCCCCCATAACGCGCTCGTCCCGGCCAGGAGGGCCAGCGAACCCTGGGCCAGCCGGGTGGTTATGGGCGGCGAGGACGGGACGAGGCCGTGCTGCTCGCGGAGCGCGGTCAGCACGTCATCGGGCCGTACGGCGGGAGCCATATGTAGAACAACCATTCGAAGAATGGCACAATCTTGTACATCTGTCACGACGGCGCGCGGGCCAGGATCGGCCGGTTCACCCGCGTCGAGCGTGACCACGGCCGCGCGGGCGTCCAGGCGTCGGACGCCCTTGTCCGTGAGGCGCTCTACCGGCGCCTCGCTCCGGGCCAGGAAACTGGCGACGGCCCGCTCAGCCGCCGCTGGCTCCACGCCCGGCAAAACTACTCGCCACTGCGACGCCTCCAGGGCACCGAGGAGGTCCCCGGCTGGCCCGTCGGCATCATCGATGACGTCGATCACATCTATCCCATCAGGCAAAGTCTCGTTCAGCCGCTCGCGCACGTGCGCCGCGGCCTGGCGGGAAGTCAGCGCCAGACTCAGGTACTCGGCCTCGCTCGCCACCCCGGTCTGAGCTCCGCCCGCATAAGAAATCCTCGGGTGCGGCGTGAACCCGGCAGAGTAAGCGATCGGCAGCCCAGCCCGGCGCACGCCCCGCTCGAACACGCGTGCCACGTCCCGGTGGCTGGCAAACCGCATCTTCCCACGCTTAGCATACCGGACCACCAGATGCTGCACCGCAGGCATCTGGGCTGCCGGCTGCGCCACGCTACCTCCCGCTCACTACGGGAAGCAGGCGCCTCCCGTCGAGCCGCTCCCCGGTCGGACCCACCTGGATCTCGGTACCCATAGCGGAACAGACCCCGCATTCATAACACGGAGTCCAACGGCAATCTTCCACCTCGGCCGCTCCCTCGGGGGCGATGGAGTCCTGCCAGTCCTGCCAGAGCCAGTCGCGGTCAAGGCCCGCGTCCAGGTGATCCCAGGGGAACACCTCACTGTAATCACGTTCGCGCGTAGTGTACCATGCGACGTCCACCGGCTCGGTGGCCAGCGCAGACTCGGCGCTGCGCATCCACCGCTCGAACGAGAAGTACTCGCTCCACCCGTCGAACCGCGCGCCGTCCCGCCACGCGGCCAAGATCACGGCGCCCACCCGGCGGTCGCCACGCGACAGCAGCCCTTCGATGATGCCCGGCTCCCCGTCGTGGTACCGGAACCCGATCGACTTGGCGTAGGCGCGATCGGCCCGCAGCGCGCCGCCGAGGGCGCGCAGCCGCGCGTCCACCACCTCCGGCGGGCACTGCGCGGCCCACTGGAACGGCGTATGCGGCTTGGGCACGAAGGCGCCGATCGACACCGTGCAGCGGATGTCGCGCCGTCCGGTGGCCTCCCGGCCCGCGGCGATGACCCGGCGGGCCAGCTGCGCGATGGCCAGCACGTCGGCGTCGGTCTCGGTCGGCAGCCCGGCCATGAAGTACAGCTTCACCTGGCGCCAGCCGCTGGCGTACGACGTGGTGACGGTGCGCAGCAGGTCCTCCTCGGTGACCATCTTGTTGATCACCTTGCGCATCCGCTCGGACCCGCCCTCGGGGGCGAAGGTCAGCCCGGAACGGCGGCCGTTGCGGCTCAGCTCGTTGGCCAGGGTCACGTTGAACGCGTCCACCCGGGTCGAGGGGAGCGACAGCCCGACGTTCGTGCCCTCGTAGCAGTCGGCCAGGTCAACGGCGATCTCGTTGATCTCGCTGTGGTCCGCGCTGGACAGCGACAGCAGCCCGACCTCGTCGAACCCGCTGGCTTTGACGCCGTTCGCGACCATCGATCCGACCGTGGTGATGGATCGCTCGCGGACCGGCCGGGTGATCATCCCGGCCTGGCAGAACCGGCAGCCGCGGGTGCAGCCGCGGAAGATCTCCACGCTGTACCGCTCGTGCACGGTCTCCGCGACCGGCACGATGGGCTGGCGCGGATACGGCCACGCGTCTAGGTCCATCACCGTGTGTTTCGAAACTGTGGGCGGAACACCTTGACGGTTCGGCGATACGTTCGATATCCTGCCGTCGGGGAAATACGAGACGTCGTAGAAGCGAGGCACGTAGGCGACCGTCGCGAGACTGGTCAGCAGTCCGTCCCGGCCGCCGGGCTGCCCGGCGCGCTTCCAGTCGCGAATCAGGCCGGTGATCGCGAGCACCGCCTGCTCGCCGTCGCCGAGCACCACCGCGTCCAGGAAGTCGGCGACGGGTTCGGGGTTGAACGCCGCGTGGCCCCCGGCGATGACCAGAGGGTGAGCCAGGGTCCGTTCGGCAGAAAAAAGAGGGATCCCCGCCAGGTCAAGCACGGTGAGGAGGTTTGTATAGGCCATCTCGGTCGCGAAGCTGAAGCCGAGCGCGTCGAAGGCGATGACCGGCCGGTGCGCGTCCACGGTGAACTGGGGCACGCCGTGCTCGCGCATCAGGGCCTCGAGGTCGGGCCACACGGTGTAGGTGCGCTCGGCGAGCACGCCCTCGCGCTCGTTCAGGACCTCGTACAGGATCTGGACGCCCTGGTTGGGCAGCCCGACCTCGTAGGCGTCCGGGTAGCACAGTGCCCACCGGACGTCGGCGGTGTCCCAGTCCTTGGTGACCGAGCCCACCTCGCCGCCGACGTACTGGATCGGCTTGCGCACGCGCGGCAGCAGCGGCTCGAGCGCGGGGTAGACGGAGTCAACAGGCATCTAAGTACAGTATCTGAACGGACCGTGGTGATACCGCCGCGCACCGGGTCGGTCGCCGCGGCCGCAGATACGATGGGCAGGCTATGGGCGGACCAGACGTGCGTCCAGTCGTGATCCTGGCCGACGACGACGAGGCGATCACGTCCAACCTGGCGCCCTTTCTCGACCGGGCCGGGTTCACGGTGCACGTCGCCTCGGACGGGAATGCCGCGCTCGAGCTGGTGGAGCGGCTCGATCCGGACGGCTGCGTGCTCGACGTGCTGATGCCGGGGCCGGACGGGCGGGAAGTGCTGCGCCGTCTGCGGCGCGGCGGCCGCTGGCTGCCGGTCGTGCTGCTGACCCAGGTCGGCGAGTCGGCCGAGCGCGCGATCGCGCTCGACGAGGGCGCGGACGACTATCTCAACAAGCCCTTCGACCCCTATGAGCTGCTCGCACGGCTCCGCGCGGTGCTGCGGCGGGCCCGGCCCGGGCGCCGGCCGTTGTCGGCGTCGCCGACGGTGCGCGCCGGTGACCTGCGGCTGGACCGGATCTCGCGGCGGGCCTGGCTACGGGACGCCGAGCTGGTGCTCACGCCGAAGGCGATGCTTCTGCTGGACTACCTGTTCACCCATCCGGACGAGCTGATGACCAGGGACCGGCTGCTCGAGGTCCTGTGGGGGTTCGACTTCCCGGTCGGGACCCGGGCCGTGGACAACCGGATCGCCGAGCTGCGCCGCGCGCTGGGCGACGACCCGGCGCGGCCGGAATGGATCGCGACCGTGCCCGGGCAGGGCTACCGGTTCGTGGCCCAGGTGGACGACGCGCGATGAGGAGGCCGGCGCCCGGGGTGGTGCTCGCGGTTCTCGCCCCGCTGCTCGGCGGGGTGGTCCTGGGGGTCATCCTGCAGGCGGCCGATCCGCGCCTCCGGCTGTACGTGACGGCCTCTCCGGCGCTGGTCGCGGTGCTGGCCGGATTGGCTGGCACGGCGGTCACGGTCATCGTCATCGTGGCCCGCCGGCGCGCCGCGGCGGCTTCGGCGGCCAGTGCGGCGGCCGTGCGGCAGGTGGCCGAGCAAGCCGTCCAGGACCGGCTGCGGTTTTTCATGCGCCTGGATCATGAGCTCAAGAATCCGCTGACCGCGATCCGCGCCGGACTGGCGAATATCGAGCAGGGCGGCGGTCTGGCCCTGGCCAGCGCCGGGACGGTCGCGGCGGTGGCCAGCGTGTCGGTGCAGGCGGACCGGATCGCGCGGTTGGTCAGCGACCTGCGCAAGCTGGCCGACCTGGAGACCCGGGAGATCGAGACGGCACCGGTCGACCTGACCGCGCTGCTGGACGAGGTGGCCGAGGCCGTCGCCGAGATCCCGGCGGCCCGCGAGCGGGTCATCCGGGTCACCGTGCCGCGGGCCCCGTGGCCGCTGCCGCTGGTCGAAGGTGACCGGGACCTGCTGTTCATCGCGGTCCAGAACCTGGTCGCCAACGCGGTCAAGTTCTCCGCCCGGGGCGACACCGTGGAGGTCCGGGCCAGCGAGGACGACGACGCGTTGCTGCTCGAGGTGGCCGACACCGGGGCGGGCATCCCGGCCGACGAGATCGGGCAGGTCTGGCAGGAACTGGCCCGCGGCCGGGCGGCGCGCAGCCTGCCCGGGACCGGCATCGGGCTGGCGCTGGTGCGGGTCATCGTGGTCCGGCACGGCGGCCAGGTCGCGATCCGCAGCCGGGACGGTCAGGGCACCGTGGTCGGAATCCGGCTCCCGGTGCCGGTCCGTGCCCGGATTGCGCCGGATGTCGCAGGCTTGCGACAAGACCGGGATACGCCCGGTATGGCCGCAGTCTAGGTTGGCACCTGCGGCCTGACCGCCGCACCCTTACGAGACCAGCCGAGGAAGCCAATGAACAAGTACCGCTCTACCGCGCTGGCCCTGGCCTGCTGTGCGGCCAGCGTGTCGGTGGCCGCGTGCACGGCCGGCATTACCACCGCCAGCACCACCGCCGCGCCCGCGACCAGTACGCCCGCGCCGAGCCATAGCGCGTCGGTGGCCAGGTCCACATCGACCCCGGCCAGTTCTGGCCGGACGATCACGATCAGCGGATCGACCGGCAGCTTCCCGGTCCCGGCCGGGGCCAAGGTGGCCGAGAGCGGCTCCGTCGATCAGCAGATCATCGTCGTCTTCGGCTCGGTTACCCCGGCGAACGTGTCGAGTTTCTACGCGACCGCGCTGCCGCGAGCCGGGTACGTGATCTCGGGCAACGGACTGTCAACCGAGAGCGGCGTCACCGTGGTGTTCATTACGTTCAGCGGGCACGGATACAAGGGCAACGTCGACGCGCTGTCCAAAGCCCCCGACTCCGGGGGGAGCCTACCGGGATACCCGACCAAGAACGTGACCACGATCACGCTCATGCGCAAGTGAGGCAGGGCTTGCGGCAAACCGGACTCGTCCGGTCGGGCGGGCGTTTAGGGTTGGCACCTGTGACTGCTGGACCGAATAAAGGAAAGCGATGAACACGTACCGTTCTGTCGCGCTGGCCCTGACCGCCTGCGCGGCCAGCCTGTCCGTGGCCGCGTGCTCGGCCGGGACCTCGTCGGCCAGCTCGTCGACCGCTAGTTCGCCCGCCGCGAGTTCGGCCGGGTCGAGCAAGAGCCCGGTCCCGATTGTGTCGTCCGCCGTGCCGACGTCCGGACCCGCGATCGCGGGCCGGACGCTGCAGATCAACGGGAAGATCGGCAGCTTCCCGGTCCCGGCCGCGGCGAAGATCGGCGAGAACATGTCGGGCGGCTCGGCGCTCCTGGTCGTCTTCGGCTCGGTCGCCCCCGCGGACGTGGCGCGTTTTTACGCCACGGCGCTGCCGCAGGCCGGATTTACCGTCACGACCAACTCACTGGTCACCCAGGGTGGCCAGCACGGGGCGATCATCCAGTTCACCGGCCACGGCTTCAAGGGCAACATCGACTCGGTGGCTCAGTTCCCGGGCGCCAGCGTGGCCGGGATCGGCGCCACGAACGTGACCACGGTCATCATGTCCCCGCTGTCGAAGTAAGGCTTCCGGTGTCGTAAGGCTTCCGGTGTCGTAGGGCTTCAGCGCGCTAGTCGGTGAAGACGCTGTGGTGGCGGCGGACGGACTGGAGCATGCCGATGGCGATCATGTCGGCGAAGATCGCCGAGCCGCCGTAGGAGACGAACGGCAGCGGCAGCCCGGTGATGGGCATGATGCCGATCGTCATGCCGATGTTCACGAACGACTGGAACGCGAACCAGATCGCGACGCCGGAGGCGATCAGCACGCCGAACAGGTCATCGGCCCGGGCCGCGATGCGGATCGCGCGGACGATGACGATGAACAGCAGGACGACGATGGTGACGGTGCCGACGAAGCCGAGTTCCTCGCCGGCCACGGTGAAGATGAAGTCGGTCTGCTGGGAGGGCACGTAGTTGCCCGCCACGATCTGGCCGTGGAACAGCCCGGTGCCGAACATCCCGCCCGAGCCGACCGCGATCTTGGCCTGGGCCGCGTTGTAGCCCGCGCCGGCCAGGTCGGCGGACGGGTGCAGGAACGAGGTGAACCTGGTCAGCTGGTAGGACTTCAGCAGGTGCGTGCCGCCGGCCAGGGCCGCGGCGGCGGCCACGACCGCGGCCAGCGCGGCGACGATACGTAGCTTGGTCCCGGACAGGACGATCATGGTGGCGGTCACCGCGACCAGGACCAGGGCGACGCCCAGGGCGGGCTCGATCACCACCAGGGCCATCAGCGGCGCGGCGGCGGCCAGGGCCAGGAGTACCGAGCGCGGGCCGGGCGTCGCGCCCCGGGCCCGGCTGAACACCGTGGCCATGGCCAGGATGAGCGCGACCTTGGCGAACTCCGAGGGCTCGACCTGGAAGCCGCCGGGCAGGTTGATCCAGGCGCGCGCGCCGTTGATGTCGGAGCCGAGCGGGGTGAGCACGGCCAGCAGGGCGAGCAGGGTCGCGCCGTAGACCGCCGGGGTCCACGACCGCAGGCGGCGGCTATCGGCGAAGCTCACCGCGAACATCAGGATCAGCCCGATCACCACCCACAGAAGTTGCTTCTTCATGTAGGCGCGCGGGTCCTGGCCGGCGGTGAGCAGCGACGGCTGGGTGGCCGACCAGACCAGCAGGACGCCGATCGCGCTCAGCCCGCTGACCACGACGACCAGCACCCAGTCCAGCTGACGCAGGACCGAGTTCCTGGCGAAGGCCCGGGACAGCAGGGACCGCGGGCGTCCGGCGAAGGTGCCGGGCCGCGGCATGCTGTAGCCGCGGGCGGTGTAGCTCGGGCTGGACCGGCCCAGCATCATGGCTCCCTGGTGTAGCCGGCCGGCGCGACGATCGAGCCGGCGGGGGTGATCTGCGGTAGCGCGGACGGCACATGGCCGCTGAGCACCGCGGCCTTGTGCCCCTCGAGGCCGTAGATGCCGTCCCAGATCTGGCGGACCGCGGGAGCGGCCACGTCAGCGCCGTAGCCGGAGTTCGGGACCATGACGACGACCACGTACTTCGGGTTGTCGCACGGCGCGAACGAGGCGAACACCGACGTCGCGTTCTTCCCGAACAGCTGGGCGGTACCGGTCTTGCCCGCCACGCAGACCTGGTTGAGCGGGAACCCGCCGAAGGCGCCCGCCGCGGTGCCCTGGGTCACCACTCCGGCCAGCGCGTTGCGGATGTAGGCCAGCGTGTTACCGGAGGTCGGCAGGTGACGGATGACCGGCGGGTTGATCTTCTGGACCACCTTCCCGGTGGCCGGGGAGATGAGCGCCTCGCCGATCCGCGGGCTGTACAGGGTGCCGCCGTTGGCCAGCGCCGCGTAGGCGTTGGCCAGCTGGAGCGGGGTGACGGTCACGTAGCCCTGGCCGATGGCGGCGATGGCGGCCTGCCCGGGCTCCCACTGCCAGCCGTTCTGGCAGTCCTGGTACTCGATCTGCTGGACGTAGGAGCCGTTCTGCTTGCCGTACTTGCACCAGTTCTGGCCGGTGTGCGCGTTGTCCTTCCACAGGTAGTACAGCCACTGCCTGGTGGGGATGGACCCGGCCGACTCGGCCGGCAGGTCGATGCCGGTGCCCTTGCCGAAACCCCAGTCCAGTTCCATCTTCTGCATCTTCTGGGTCGGGGCGTTCGGCCCGGTGCTCTGGTTGGCCTTCGGGTCGTCGCTGTTGTACATGTCCTCGCCGAGCTGGTAGTACACCGTGTCGCAGGACTGGATGAGCGCCGTCGCGAACGTCATGTCGCCCAGGCTGGGCTGGCCGTCGTTCTTGAGCGTCACGCCGTTGATGCTCACCGAGGCGGGGCAGCCGTACAGCCCGTCCAGCGGGTAACCGTCGGCCACGGCGGCGGCGGTCGAGGTGACCTTGAACGTCGATCCCGGCGCGTACTGACCCTGGGTGGCCCAGTCGAGGATCGGCTCCCCGTCCTTGGTGCCGAATAGCTCGTTGAACTCGTTCTGGGTGATTCCGCCGGTCCAGATGCTGGGGTTGTAGTCCGGGTAACTGGCCATGGCCACGATCCGGCCGGTGGTGGTCATCACGACCGCCGCGCCCTGGTTGGCGGCGTTCCCGGACGCCCGCGACCGGTTGATCGCGCCGTCGAGGGCGTTCTGGGTATCGGCCTGGATCTGCGCGTTGATGCTGGTCACCAGGTCATCGCCGGTAACCGGCGAGGTCTGGCTGACGGTGCCTGTGACGTCGCCGCCCGCGTTGACCGACACGACCTGGGTCCCCGCCTTACCGCGGAGCTGGCTGTCGTACTGGGCCTCCAGGCCGGCCTGGCCGACCAGGTCCACACCGGAGAAGCCGGTCACCGGCAGGTGCCGGGTGGCGATCTCCTGCGGCGTGATCGGCTGCAGGTAGCCCAGGACCTGCGCCGGGTTGGCACCATAGGGCTCGGGGTAGTGGATGACCGGCTGCGCCTGCGCGGTGACGCCGGGGAACTGGCTCTGCTCCTCCATCACCTGCAGCGCCACCTGGTCCGAGACGTGCTGGTCGACGGGGATGGGCTGGTACGGGGAGCCGGCCCAGCAGGGCTGCGGCACGCCCTTGGTACACAGCCGCGTCTGGTCGCTCAGCTGGGTGTACGACATGCCGAGCAGCGGGGCGAGTCGCTTCAGGACGGGCGTGGCGCCGCCGGGCTGCTGGTTCAGCGTCATCATGTCGACCGAGACGACCAGGGACGTCTGGTTGGTGACCAGCTGGTTGCCCACGTCGTCGAGGATCTGGCCGCGGACCGCGGGCACGATCACGTCGCGGGTCTGGTTCTGCTCGGCCAGCTTGGTGAACGAGGTGTTGTTCAGCACCTGCAGGTAATAGAGCCGGCCGCCGAGTGAGACCAGCATCGCGGCGGCGAGCACGTAGAGCACCACGAGCCGGCGGCGCGACGACACGTTCACCGGTAACCTCCCCTGGTCCGCCATCTCTTCTTCGCTCTGGGGCGCGGCATGTGCAAGCGGGCGGGACCGGCCCCCAGGCGGAGCGCCTGGCTCGAGCTCGAGCGCAGGCGCGGCTGGCGCAGGCGCGGCTGGCGCCGGCTCGTCCCGCGCAGGGCGCCGGCCAGCCGGGCGAGCATGCCGGGCCGGGACAGGCGGGGCGCGTAGCCGGTGGCCGAGCCGCCGGGCGAGGAGCGGAGGCGGCCGGCCGTTCGGCGGGTGGTGAGGGGGCGGCCGAGGGCGGAGGCGCGGCGCGACGAGCTGCCTAGCCCGGTTGAGCGGCCCAGTCCGGTTGAGCGGCCCAGTCCGGATGAGCGGCCCAGCCCGGATGAGCGGTTTAGGAACGATGACCGGCCTAGCGTCGCCGGCTTGCGGGCGGGGGCTGAGGAGCGCAGTGCCGAGGGTGAGTGGCTGAACACCGAGCCGCCGAGCAGCGACCGGCCCAGCTGTGACCGGCTGAGCCGCGAGGTGTTCAGGCCGGGTCGGGCCTGGTTCAGGGTCATGGCGCCGCCGAGCGAACCCCCGCCGCGGCGGGCGCCGAACCTGACCTTGGCCGCGCCGTTGCCGAGGGCGCCCGCCATCGTGCCGCTGGCGAGCCCCTGACGCCGGCGCGAGCTGCCGCCGGCGAAGGCGGCGCCGAGCGCGCCCGCGCCGGCCGCGCTGCCATGGCCAAGCTTCAGGCGGGGCTCGCGCTTGGCCGGGGCCGGGCCGCGCAGGCCACCGCCCAGCCCGCCGCCCAGGCCCTCGCCCTTGCCGCGCTCGGACAGCCGCAGCCGCGGCGTATTGCCCCCGTTGACCTGCCGGATGGCACCCTGGGCGGCACCCGCCGGACTCCGCACCGCGGGCATCGACCAGGCGGCGCGGCTGCGCTCCCCGCGCGGCGCGCCGGCCAGGCGCAGCGCCACGGCCGCCGCGTACAGCACGAACGGGCACAACAGCACGTCGTAGACGACGGCCACGGGCAGCACGTGCCTGATCGCGGACCAGGTCACCCGCGGATCGCTGAGCATGGCGCCGAGCAGCGAGGCCAGCGCCTCCCCGACGACGGCCCCGACCGCGGTAACCACGATCTCGAACAGCGCCGTGCGCCCCTGTTCCGGAACCCCTTCGCTGTTCGGGACGTCGGCGGCCAGGCCGCACGCGTAGCCGATCAGGCAGAAGACCAAGGCGTTCTGGCCGACGAAGTGGCTGCCCGGCGGGGCGACATCCAGCGCCAGGCCGGCCCAGAACCCGATCAGCACGCCGGTCATCGGACCGCCCGCCAAGGCCAGCGCGGCCACCGCGAGCAGCACCAGGTCGGGGGCGGCTCCGCCGGGGAAGGCGATCCGGTCGACGATGGTGACCTGGACGATGACCGCGATGCTGACGGCCACGAAGGAGATGAACCCGCGTACCATCAGCCTCCGCCGCCCGACGCCGACGGGGTGGCCGAGGGTCCCCCGGCCGACGTCGGCTGGATGCCCGGGGTAAGGGAGGCCGAGGAGGACGGGGTGGGGGTGACGGTAATCGTGACCGTGGGAGCGGGACGCGGCAGGATCGAGGTTCTCGGGTTGTGCTTGGGCACCTGGACCACGACGCCGACCACGCCGAGGGCGGTGAAGTCGACGAACGGGCGGACCAGCGCCGTCTGGGTGAGTGATCCGGGACTGTTCTGCACCGAGACAATGGTGCCTACCGGCACACCGGGTACCTCTGGCTGGTCGCCCACCGAGGCGTAGGTGTCGACCTGCTGCCCGGGCTCAAGCACCGCGTTCGCGTCGAACAGGTTGAGGTGCAGCATGGCCGACCCGGACATGGACTTGCCGGTCCCGGTGACCGCGCCGATCTGGCCGCTGCCCGCCAGCTGGACGCCGATCACCGACGACGCGTCGTTGGCCAGCACGACGGTCGAGGTGTCCTCGCTGACCTGGGTGACGGTGCCGACGAAGCCGGAACCATTGAGCACGGTCTCGTCCGGCTTGATCCCGTCGCTGCGCCCGACGTCCAGCGTGACCGTGTCGGAGTAGTTGCCGCCGGCCGCGATCACGTTCGCGGCCATGATCCGGTAGCCGCCCGCGTCGAGCTGCAGCAACTGCGTCAGCTGCCGCCGGGCGGTCTTGCTCAGCTGAGCCGAGCTGAGCTGGGCGCGCAGCGCGGCGTTCTCCTGCTGCAGGTTCGCTATCGTGCTCTGCGACGAGGGACCGCCGGTGATCGAGTCGAAGAGGCTGGCGACCGGGTCGGTCACGTCGTGTGTGACCCGCTCGATGGGCCCGAAGACGTCCGCGCCCACGTTGCGGGCCGGAGATGCGCCGCCGTCGCGGAAATCCAGTGTGATCAGGGCAAGCGCGATGATCAGGAGCACGCCAAGAACCAGGCGTGTACGCCGGCTGTCGTGCACTGCGGCTCCTCGTCAGTGTTCGCCACGCTGGCCCGCTCGGCCGATGCGACGGGGGTCTCGGGCCGCGTCAGGATCAGCGCCTGCGGTCGGGCACCAGAACCTGACGCAACGTCTCGAAGTCCTCGACACACTTGCCCGTGCCGAGCACCACGGAGTCGAGCGGGTTGTCCGCGACCTGCACGGGCATCCCGGTTTCCTCCCGGATTCGTGACTCTAGTCCGCGCAGGAGGGCGCCGCCGCCGGTCAGCGCGATGCCCCGGTCCATGACGTCGCCGGCCAGCTCGGGAGGGCACTTGTCCAGCGTGTTCTTGACCGCGTCGATGATCAGGTTAAGCGGTTCCTCGATCGCGCGGCGTACCTCCGCCGCGGAGATGACGACCGTCTTGGGCAGGCCGCTGACCAGGTCCCGGCCCCGGATCTCGGCGTGCGGCTCGTCCTCGGACGGGTACGCAGAACCGAGGGCCATCTTGATCTCCTCGGCGGTCCGCTCGCCGAGCATGAGCGAGTACTCCTTCTTCCCGAAGGTAATGATGGCCTGGTCCATCTCGTCGCCGCCGATCCGGATCGACTGGGAGGTGACGATGCCGCCCAGCGAGATCACCGCGACTTCGGTGGTGCCGCCGCCGATGTCGACCACCATGTTGCCGGTCGGCTCGTTGATCGGCAGGCCCGCGCCGATCGCCGCGGCCATCGGCTCTTCGATGATGTAGACCCGCCGGGCGCCGGCCTGGTGGCCGGCCTCCTTGACCGCGCTCTGCTCCACGCCGGTGATCCCGCTGGGCACGGCCACCACCAGCCTCGGCTTGGCCAGATGGGTGCGACGGTGCACCTTCTGGATGAAGTAACGCAGCATCCGCTCGGTCACGTCGAAGTCGGCGATGACCCCGTCCTTGAGCGGGCGCACCGCCACGATGTTGCCCGGGGTGCGGCCGATCATCCGTTTAGCCTCGGCGCCCACGGCCACGATCTGGCCGTTGTTGGTATTGAGCGCGACGACCGACGGTTCGTTCAGCACGATGCCGCGTCCACGCACGTAGACCAGCGTGTTCGCAGTTCCGAGGTCGACCGCCATGTCACGGCCGAGGAACGTCAGCGCGTTGCTCATCGGGAACGGGAACCTTCCGATCCGGGCTGGAGATCTAGAACTGTCAGCGTGGTCTCACGGATCACGCTTTGGAGCGGCCTGGGGGGTTCTTACTTGGACAACGGTGACACCGGGTCACTGGGTTCCGGGAAGATGATCTTCCCGGTGGTGAGCGAGCCCGCCGCCGGATGCTGATGATTCGCCACTGTCGTCAAGCTTACCCACGATCGGGCGTACCGCCGGCCCGCCGGACCGGCGGCGCGCCGGAATCCGTCGTCGGCGTGAGCCCGCGCCGCCCCGGCGCCGCGGCCATGACCAGGGCGAGCGCCGCGGTGACCACCGCGGCCAGGAGCGCCCAGCGGGTCGTCGTCGTGACCAGCGCCGCATGCACCGCGGCCGCGGTCCGTGCGGCCTGGAGCGCCTGGTACTGCACGGCGCCCGCCACCAGGTAGCCGCCGACCACCCCGGCCAGCAGGACCACGACCCCGCACACCGCGCCCCCGGTCCCGGCGCCGCGGATCGCGGTGGCCAGGGCGGCGGCCAGGCCGCCGGCCAGCGGCACGCAGAGCAGCGCGAGCACGCCCGGGCGGGCGACGGCCGACCCGGCCAGCGCCGCGGCGGCGAAGGCGGCGGCGGCCACGAACAGCCCGGCCGCGGTCACGATCCGGGCGGATCTGGCCGGGCGGGTCAGGGCCAGCGCGGCAGCGCATACGGCGCCCGCCAGTGCGGCGCCCCCGGCCTGCCACCCGGGTTGGCCCGGCGGGGTCAGCGCGGACACGGTCCCGGCGGCCGGGGCCAGCGTGAACCCGATCACCGCGCAGGCCGCGGCGAGGCGGCCGGCCGTACTGGCGCGGACGGCGATCACGGCCAGGCCGGCCAGCGCGATCGTGTCGGCGATCGCGGCGGCGACCACGGCGTGGTCGCCCCGGTAGGTCACGGCGACGGTGACCGCGCAGATGCCCGCCACCGGAGCCGCGAGCAGGGCCAGGAGCGCTCGCTCGGCGGCGGGGAAGACGCTGCGCACCGCGGTCCTGGCGGTTCCTTCGGCCAGCACCGCGTACAGCGCGGCCAGGGCGAGGGCCAGGCCGGCCAGCCACGGGCAGGGCTGCAGCGCCGCGCGCCAGCCGCCGGCCGTGACCCGGTGCCGCATCAGCGCGGGCGCCGCGGCCAGCGCGCACACCACGGCGCAGGCCCACCAGCCGGCCAGGAACCGCGCCGGGCGCCGCTCCGCGACGATCGCGGCCACCGCCACCATCGAGATCCCGGCGCCCAGTCCGTGCAGGAGGCGGTCCGCGCCGATCAGCAGGACCGTGCGCGTGCCCTCGCCGAGGGCGTCGGCGACGCCGATGACCAGCAGCCCGGCCAGCAGGACCGGCCCGGCGCGGAACCGCCGGGTGGCCAGCGCTCCGAACGGCGCCGCGACCGCCATCGCGGGCAGCGCCAGGCTGGCCGCCCGGAGCAGGCTGGCCAGGGCGTTCGGCCCGGTGGCGGTGAACTGTGACGGGAGGGACCAGGCGATGGCGTCCGGGATCTGCAAGATGGCCAACGGGACCACCGCGGCCACCAGGGCCGCGGCGCACAGGCCGGTCGCGGTGGGTCGGGGCAGGAGGGGGCGCGGCAGGGCGGGGCGGGGGGCGGCGGGATGGCGCGCGGGCGAGGCTCGGCGGAGGGCGCTGCGGCGAGGGGCGGGTGAGGCAGGAGCGGTGGGAGCGGTGAGAGCAGTCGGAGCGGTGGAAGTGACAGGAGTGGCGGGCGGGCGGGGGCGGCCTTTGACGGCCGCGTGGGCGCCGCGGGGGCGCGGTAGGCGTTCCTGCGGGCCCGCCGACGGTTTGCCCAGGTCCGTGGCCACGTCCAGATCTCCCAATGGTTACTTATAGCATTCTTAAGATTACTTAATGCTATCGGGAGCGTAGCGCCTCGGTCCATGATCATGTGCGCGAAGGCGGCAGAATGGCGGCCATCGCAGAATGGCGGCCATAGCGGCGCAGCCGCTGATGCGGAAGGGGCACGTGGGGCCAGGGAATCGAGCGCGCGGGCGGCGGAGGCTCGATTTTCCGTGCCGATGTCACTTTGTACCAGCAAGCGCTGGCACAATGCGTCATCGACCAGGTTCAGTCGGGGCGGCGGCGGCTGATGCGTGGCGGCTGAGGGCTGTGGGGCTAGAGGGATTGCTGTGGGGCGTTAGGCGCTGCAGCTGAGGCGCCTTCGGGACCGGGGTGCTCGGCGGTGGCGGCGGGCAGGTTTTGCAGGCGGCGGGCGAGCCAGATGCCGGTGACCCACAGGGCGGCGAAGATCACGCCGAGGACGTACATGGCCGGCACGAAGACGCCCGCGGCGATGACCAGGGCCTGCAGCGCGGTGCCCGCCCACAGGGTCCAGCTCATGCCCGGGCGGCCGACGATTCCGCTGAGCACCAGGGCGCACACGGCCAGGCTGCCGCCGACACCGCCCGCGACGCCGTGGTTCAGGTGCTCCAGGACGATGGCGACCGGGATGGCGAGCCCGATGACCACGGCTTCCATGGCCAGGACCGTGCCGCACAGCTGCCGCAACTGCTTCATGACAGCTCCGCGGCGGTGAACGAGTGGCGCGAGGGCTGGCTGGCCGGCGGTTCGGCGGGCAGCTCGCCGCCGCCCGGTGCGAGCAGCCGGCGGGCGTCGCCCGCGGTGATGACCGATCCGGTGATGAGCACGCCGCCGGTGCCGGGTCCGGTCTCGGCGACGGCCTCGTCGGCGAGCGCGACCGCGGTCTCGATCGCGTCGTCGAGCCGCTCGGCGGACTGGACCCGGTCCTCGCCGAAGATCTCGACGGCCAGCTCCGCGGTCTGCCAGGGGTCCAGGGAGCGGTCTGAGGAATTGCGGGTCACCACGATGTCGGTGAGCAGCGGCTCCAGCTCGGCCAAGATGCCCGGCACGTCCTTGTCACCGCTGGCCGCGAAGACGCCGGACAGGCGGGCGAAGGTGAATGCCTCGTCGATCGCGGCCACGCTCGCGGCCATCCCGGCCGGGTTGTGCGCGGCGTCGATGATGATCGTGGGGCTGTGCCTGACCACCTCCAGCCGCCCGGGCGAGCTGACGTTCGCGAACGACTCCCGGACCAGGTCCGGGTCGAGCGCCGCGCCGGCCTCGCCCGAGACCCCGGCGAACGCCTCGACCGCGGCCAGCGCGCAGGCCGCGTTGCCCGCCTGGTGCAATCCGAACAACGGCAGGTAGACGTCCTCGTAGGTGCCGCGCAGGCCGCGGAGCGCCAGCTGCTGGCCGCCGACCGCCTGCTCCCGGCTGAGCACGCCGAACTCGACGCCTTCCCGGGCCACCGTCGCGCCGACCTCGACCGCGTACCTGAGCAGGACCTCGGCCGCGCTGAGCGGCTGCTGCGCGAGCACCGCGACCGCGCCTGGCTTGATGATCCCGGCCTTCTCCGCCGCGATCTCCTCGACCGTGCTGCCGAGCAGCCGGGTGTGGTCGATGGAGATCGGGGTGATGACCGCGACCGCGCCGTCCGCGACGTTGGTGCAGTCGAGCCGGCCGCCCACGCCGACCTCCAGGACCACCACGTCGACCGGGGTGTCGGCGAAGACCGCGAAGGCCATCCCGGTCAGGACCTCGAAGAACGACATGGCCGCCGGATGCCGCTCGTCGACCAGGTTGACGTACGGGATGACCTCGTCGTAGACCTCCACGAACCGCTCCGGGCTGATCGGGGCGCCGTCGATGACGATCCGTTCCCTGATCGAGACCAGGTGCGGGCTGGTGAACCGGCCGGTGCGCAGCCCGCGACCGCGCAGCAGCGCGTCGGTCATCCGGGCGGTCGACGTCTTGCCGTTGGTGCCGGTGATGTGGATCACCGGGCAGGCCCGCTGCGGGTCGCCGAGCAGCCCGACGAGCTCGGCCATGCGGTCCAGCGCGAGGTCCACGGAGTGTTCGGGCCGACGGGAGATGATCTCCTGCTCGACCTCGCGCATCCGCGCCTCTATATCCATTCCACCACCCTACTTGGGGTCTGGAAGGGCTGATAGGCGGTCCTGCAGGCGGGCGAGGTCGGACTGGGCGGCGGCCAGGCGCTGGCGGGTCTTGTCCACGACCGCGGCGGGCGCCTTGGCGGTGAAGTCGGCGTTAGCCAGCTTCCGTTCGGCCTGGTCGGCCACGCTCCTGGCCGCGGCGAGATCTTTCTCCAGCCGACGGCGCTCGGCGGCGACGTCGACGGCGCCGGCCACGTCGAGCTCGACGGTGATGTCCTCGGCGGCCAGCGCCGCCGAGGCGGCGAAGCCGTCCGCGGGCCCGGTGAGCCGCAGCAAGGACCGGATCTGCTCCTCGTGCCCGGCCAGCGGCGTGGCCTCGATGCCCACCAGCCGGGCGGCGACCCGCTGCCCGGGCCGCAGCCCCTGATCCGACCGGAACCGGCGGACCTCGGTCACCAGGGCCATCATCGAGGAGATCTCCGCCTCGGCGGCCGGATCGGTGTAGGAGAACGCCGGCCACGGCGCCACCACCACCGAGTCCTGGCTGGTCATCGCGGTCCAGAGCTCGTCGGTCACGAACGGCATGACCGGATGCAGCAGGCGGAGCAGCTGGTCGAGCACGAACCCGAGCACCTGCCGGGTGGTCTCGGCCGCGGTGTCTGCCCGGGGGGACGACCCCCCCTGTCCCCCCCGCGGCGGATCAGCCGAGGCCAGCGGGACCTTGGCCAGCTCCAGGTACCAGTCGCAGACCTCGTCCCAGGCGAAGTGGTACAGCACGTCACAGACCTTGCCGAACTCGAACTGCTCGAACAGCTCGTCCACCTCGGCGATCACGGCCGAGAGCCGGGAGAGGATCCACCGGTCCGGAACGGAATACGCGGCCGGGGTCAGCTCCGCCGCGGGGACGTGCGCGCCGTTGAGGAGGGCGAAACGGACGGCATTCCACAGCTTGTTGCAGAAGTTACGCGAGCCGGCCGCCCACTCCTCGCTGATGGCGAGGTCGCTGCCCGGGTTGGCCCCGCGGGCCAGGGTGAACCGGGTCGCGTCGGCCCCGAAGCGGTCCATCCAGTCCAGCGGGTCCACGGTGTTCCCGCGCGACTTGGACATCTTCTTGCCGAACTGGTCGCGCACCAGGCCGTGCAGGACGACGACGCGGAACGGCACCGCATCATCCGGAGCCTTATCGCGCATCGCGTACAGGCCGAACATCATCATCCGCGCGACCCAGAAGAACAAGATGTCGTAGCCGGTGACGAGCACGCTGGTGGGGTAGAAGGTGCGCAGGTCCTGGGTATCGTCCGGCCAGCCGAGCGTGGAGAACGGCCACAGCGCCGAGGAGAACCAGGTGTCAAGCACGTCAGGATCCTGCTCCCACCCCGGCGGTGCTTGCTCGTCCGGGCCAACGCAACGCACCTGGCCGTTCGGACCATAAAAAACTGGAATACGGTGGCCCCACCACAGCTGACGGCTGATGCACCAGTCATGCATGTCGTCGACCCAGCCGAAGTACCTGGCGTTCATCTCCGGCGGAGAGAGCCGGACGCGGCCGTCGCGGACCGCGTCGCCGGCCGCCTTGGCCAGCGGGGCGACGCGGACGAACCACTGCAGCGACTGGCGCGGCTCGACCGTGGTGCCGCAGCGGCTGCAGTGGCCCACCGCGTGCACGTACGGGCGGACCTCGGCGACGATCCGGCCCTGCTCGCGCAGGGCCCGCACCACGGCCGGGCGGGCCTCGAAACGGTCGAGCCCCTGGAACGGGCCGTGCGCGGTGATCACGCCGTGCTCGTCCATGATGGTCGGGCTGGGCAGGTCGTGCCGGCGGCCGATCTCGAAGTCGTTCGGGTCGTGCGCCGGGGTGACCTTGACCGCGCCGGTGCCGAACGTCGGGTCGACGTGGTCATCGGCGATGATGGGGATGCGGCGGCCGGTGAGCGGCAGCTCGACGGTCTGGCCGACCAGGCGGGTGTAGCGGGGGTCGTCGGGGTGCACCGCGACGGCGGTGTCGCCGAGCATGGTCTCGGGCCGGGTGGTGGCGACCACGATGGACTGGTCACCGTCGCCGTAGCGGATGGAGGTGAGCTCGCCCTCGTCGTCGCTGTGATCGACCTCGATGTCGGACAGCGCGGTCAGGCAGCGCGGGCACCAGTTGATGATGCGCTCGGCCCGGTAGATCAGGCCGTCCTCGTACAGCTGCTTGAAGATGGTCTGCACGGCGCGGGACAGGCCCGCGTCCATCGTGAACCGCTCCCGCGACCAGTCCACGCTGTCGCCCAGGCGGCGCATCTGACCCAGGATCCTGCCGCCCGACTCGGCCTTCCACTGCCAGACCCGCTCGACGAAGGCCTCGCGGCCCAGGTCGTGGCGGGACAGGCCCTCCCTGGCCAGCTCGCGTTCCACCACATTCTGGGTGGCGATGCCGGCGTGGTCCATGCCGGGCAGCCACAGCGTGTTGAAGCCCTGCATGCGGCGGCGGCTGACCAGCGCGTCGATCAGCGTGTGGTCGAGGGCGTGGCCGATGTGCAGGGAGCCGGTGACGTTCGGCGGAGGGATGACGATGCAGTACGCGGGCGCGGTGGAGTACGCGTCCGCGGTGAAGTAGCCGGCCTTCTCCCATCGTTCGTAGCGCGGGCCCTCCACCTCGGCGGGCGCGTACTGGGAGGGCAGCTCGATCGGATCTGGTCTGCTCACGACAGGTGAGTCTACGGCCCGGCGACGTGCTCTGCGGCCGGGCTAGCTAGCCCGGTCCCGGTCAGCTGGCCGGGACCTCTACCGCGTCCCTGACGGTCAGGGCGATGTTAGAGGCGCCGTTGTACTTCACCGGTTTGCCGCCGATGACGAAGTCGACCATGCCGAACGTGCTCTTGGTGACCCAGAAGCACGAGCTGGCGTCGGCGCCGTTCGTGCGGGTGTAACCGCACATCATCTCCCCGCCGTGCGGTCCCGGGTTCACCAGACGGGTCGAGACGAGCTGGGTCTGCTCGAACTTGACGACCGCGGCCACATTGAACGTGCCGTCATAGCCGAAGAAATCGACGCCCCTGAAGTTGCTGGCCGTGGCGTCGGTGACCGAGTTCAGGTCGTACACCGCCACGACGTCTTTGGACGCGTGGCCCGCTCCTTTAGCCTTCAGCACCGACGCGAGGGAGGCCAATCCGGGTTTCATACCCTGCGTAAGGGTCTTGGTCGCAGCCGTGTTCAGCGCGAACGAGCCGGCCTTGGGTGCAGCCTTGAGGACGAGATTGGACCCGGCGCCGGCGGCGGCCGGGGCGGAGCTGCCGGGTGTCGAGCCGCCGGTAGCCCCGCTGTTCGTCCCGGTCTTGGTCAGGTGAACGACCAGCAGCACGATGACGACCACGCCGACGACGGACGCCAGCAGGTAAAGGACCATCCGGATTCCGCCCAGGCGCTGCGGCGCCCCTCGCTGGGGTGACCGCGGCGGGCCTGAGTGAGAGGGCGAGCCGGGCGGGGTGAAGTCATCGCTGACGTAGGGCGGGCCGGCCGGTTGCTCGTACCCGCTCTGGGTGCGCGCCTCGGGCCCGTAGCCGGCGGTGCCGTAGGCGTCCGGGCGGTAGGTCTCCTGGCCGTACCCGGCCTGACCGCCGTAGCCGGCTTGGCTGTCGTATCCGGTCTGGCTGTCGTATCCGGTCTGGCCTTCGTATCCGGTCTGGCCTTCGTATCCGGTCTGGCTTTCGTGCCCGGTCGGGGAGGAGCCCGGCTGGCTGTAGCCGGCCCGGCCGTAACCGTTCTGCGGGTAGGCCTGGGTGCCGTTCTGAGCGTACTGGTCCTGGGTGTACGAGCCCTGACCGTAGCCGTCCTGCTGGTAGCCGGTGCCGTTCGGGCTGACCGGCTGGCCGAGGGCATTCAGGCCGTACCCGGCCTGGTTGTACCCGGGCTGGTTGTAACCGGGCTGGTTGTAACCGCCCTGGGCCTGGCCGTAGTCGCCGTGGCCGTTCTGCGAGCCCGGCCGGTCGGAGCCTGGCTGGGAGTAGCCCTCGGCCGGGAAACCCTGGGTCCCGTGGCCCGAGTACGGCTGATCGGGCTCGCCGGAGGCGGGAGACCGGCCGGTGCCGGAACCGGGCGGGTCGTAGTCCTGCGGCCCGTAACCGCCGCGCCCGTAGCCCGCCTGGTCGTAATCCCGCTGCTCGTAGCCGCGCTGATCGGTCCCGGACTGGTCGTAGCCCTGCTGGTCGTAGCCCTGCTGGCCGTAACCCTGCTGGTCATAGCCCTGCTGGTCATACGCCTGCTGGCCGTAACCTGGCTGACCGTAACCTGGCTGGCTGTAGCTGGCCGACCCGTAGTCGTGGTTCCCCGTCTGCTGGCCGCTGAAGCCCGGCTGGTCGTCAACACCCGGCCAAGCCGCCTGGTCATAGCCGAGCGATGCCTGCGGCCCGGAGCTGACGCCGTTCTGCGGCCCGGCGCTGATCGCGCGCCGGGGCACCGGCGGGGCGGCCTGCGGAGCCGGGCCGGCCTGGTAACCAGGTTCATCGCCGGGGCCCTGACCGTAGCGCACGACCGGCGCGGCAGTGGTCGCAGGTTCGTAGCCGGGCTGCTGCCCGTAGCTGGACTGCGACCCGTATCCCCGGTCCTGGCCGTAGCCGGACTCGGGACCGTAACCAGACTGCTGTCCGTACCCGGAATCCTGGGGGTGGCCGGACGGCTGACCGTAGCTGGAATCCTGGCCGTAGCCGGACTGCTGACCGTAGCCCGGCCGCTGGTCGTAGCCGGGCCCCTGGCCGTAGCCGGAGGACGGATCGTAGTTTTGCGCCTGGTCGTAGCCGGGCAAGCTTCTTCGCCCGGCGCGAAGGACGCCCTCATCGCCGCGGATGGTGCGGTGGCCGGCGGTCGGCTGGCTTTGCTGATAGCCCTGATCGTCCGATCCGGAGCCTTCGGGTTCGGGAGCGGAGTCCCAGCTCCCCGTCGGGGAGTCCCAACCACTCATCTGTGCTCAATTCCCCGTCGCTGTGGAAGACGGCTGGTGGGCAGCGCCCGAGATCCTGGCGTGGCGGGAACCGCGCCAGACTAACGCGATACGTTGGAGGCTACACACGAATCACGCTGATCATGGGCAATACCCTCAAAGTCGACATGCGACGGTACGTGTCGGTTCGGGGTAAATTCGCAGGTTAACTGGGCCCTGCAGAACAGGTGTCCGACTGCCGCGCGGAGACGGCCGCAGCCGCCGCGGACCGGCGTCTCAGGCGGACTTCTCGCGCGGAGTGCGCCTGGTGACGTCCCTGGGCACGATGGTCGGGTTGACGTTCTCGAGCACGGCCTCGCGCGTGATCACGACCCGCTCCACGTCCTTGCGGCTCGGCACCTCATACATGACCGAGAGCAGGACCTCTTCCATGATGGCGCGCAGCCCGCGGGCGCCGGTGCCGCGCAGGTTCGCCTGGTCGGCGATGGCATCGAGCGAGTCGGGGGTGAATTCCAGGTCCACGCCGTCCAGCTCGAACAGGCGCCGGTACTGCTTGACCAGAGCGTTGCGCGGCTCGGTGAGGATCTGGATGAGCGCGTCGCGGTCCAGGTTGTGCACGCTGGTGATGACCGGCAGGCGGCCGACGAACTCCGGGATCATGCCGAACTTCAGCAGGTCTTCCGGCATCACGTCGGCGAACTGGTCGGTCGTGGCCTGGGCGTTCCGGACCCGGAGCTTGGCGTTGAAGCCCATCCCGTTGTGGCCGGACCGCTGCTCGATGATCTTCTCCAGCCCGGCGAACGCCCCGCCGCAGATGAACAGGACGTTGGTCGTGTCGATCTGGATGAACTCCTGGTGCGGGTGCTTGCGACCGCCCTGCGGGGGCACGCTCGCGGTGGTGCCTTCCAGGATCTTCAGCAGGGCCTGCTGGACGCCCTCGCCGGACACGTCACGAGTGATGGACGGGTTCTCGCTCTTGCGTGCGATCTTGTCGATCTCGTCGATGTAGATGATGCCGGTTTCGGCCTTCTTGACGTCGTAGTCCGCGGCCTGGATCAGCTTGAGCAGGATGTTCTCGACGTCCTCGCCGACGTAGCCCGCCTCGGTCAGGGCGGTCGCGTCCGCGATGGCGAACGGCACGTTCAGCAGCCGGGCCAGGGTCTGGGCGAGCAGCGTCTTGCCCGATCCGGTCGGGCCGAGCAGCAAGATATTGGACTTGGCCAGCTCGACGCCCTCGTCGCCGGGCCGGTCCTCGCCCGACTGGACCCGCTTGTAGTGGTTGTAAACGGCGACCGACAGGGCCTTCTTGGCCTTGTCCTGGCCGATCACGTACGCGTCGAGGAACTCGTAGATCTCCCGCGGCTTGGGCAGGCTGTCCCACTTGAACTCGGCGGGCTCGGCGAGCTCTTCCTCGATGATCTCGTTGCAGAGGTCGATGCACTCGTCGCATATGTACACGCCTGGGCCGGCGATGAGCTTCTTGACCTGCTTTTGACTCTTACCGCAGAACGAGCACTTCAGCAGGTCCCCACCGTCACCGATGCGTGCCACCCAGATACTCCTTTACATGGGGCCGCCGTGACGGCCGGCTTGAGGGGGCCGACCGCCTCCGGCGGGCATGTCCCGCGAGGCCGTCATGTGTTGCATATCGACGGTACCGCCTCCTGGGTTCGATGGACACCATCAAACTCCCTCGGCGGCCCGAGAGGAAGAGAAGATTCCTCCCGGTAAGGATGAGACTACCTCGACCGCGCGCTCCTCACCCCGTTTGATCATGGTCAGGACCTCATCGAGGATGCCGTATTCCTTGGCCTCCTCGGCGGTGAGGAACTTGTCGCGCTCGATGTCGCGGCGGACAATCTCCTCGTCCCTGCCGGTGTGGCGGGCCAGGATGACCTCCATGGCGGAGCGCATGCGCAGGATCTCGCGCGCCTGGATCTCCATGTCGGTGGACTGGCCGTAGCCGCCCTCGGTGGCGGGCTGGTGGATGAGGATCCGGGAGTTGGGCAGCGCCATCCGCTTGCCCTTGGTCCCGGCGGCCAGGATCACCGCAGCCGCCGAGGCGGCCTGGCCGATGCAGCACGTGGTGATGTCCGGCTGGATGAACTGCATGGTGTCGTAGATCGCCATCATCGAGGTCATCGACCCGCCGGGCGAGTTGATGTACATGGTGATGTCGCGATCGGGGTCGATGGCCTCGAGCGTGAGCAGCTGGGCCATGACGTCGTTGGCGGAGGCGTCGTCGATCTGGACGCCGAGGAAGATGATCCGCTCCTCGAAGAGCTTGTTGTACGGGTTCATCTCCTTGATCCCGTACGACGTGCGCTCCACGAAGGACGGCAGCACGTACCTGGACTGCGGGGTCAGCACGTTCGGCTCCTTTTGCTGTGGTCATGACAGAACGCCTACGGTGGGCACCTCGACGGCGCTGCGGATCACCTGGTCGACGAAGCCGTAATCCTTGGCCTCCTCGGCGGTGAACCAGCGGTCGCGGTCGGCGTCCTTCTCAATTTGCTCGATCGGCTGGCCGGTGTGGTACGCGGTGCGCTCGAACAGCGTCCGCTTGACGTAGAGCATCTGCT
Source organism: uncultured Actinomycetes bacterium (assembly GCA_963822765.1). Taxonomy (GTDB): domain Bacteria; phylum Actinomycetota; class Actinomycetes; order Streptosporangiales; family Streptosporangiaceae; genus Palsa-504. The sequence goes on from CAWGJL010000047.1 coordinate 34,344, forward strand.
CGGCCTGGATCCTGATATCGGAGGCGGTGCCGCCGATCCCGCCGGACGGCTGGTGCATCAGGATCTGCGCGTGGGGCAGCGCGTACCGCTTGCCCGGCGCGCCCGCGGTGAGCAGGAACTGGCCCATCGACGCGGCCATGCCCATAGCGTAGGTCGCGATGTCGTTCGGCACGTACTGCATGATGTCGTAAATGGCCATGCCGGCGTAGACCGAGCCACCCGGGGAGTTGATGTAGATGCTGATGTCGCGCCGTGCGTCCTCGGAAGAGAGCAGCACGATCTCGCCGCAGATGCGGTTGGCGATGTCGTCGTCCACCTGCTGGCCGAGGAAGATAATGCGGTGCCGAAGCAGCCGCTGGAACAATGGGTCCCCGAACGGCTGGACCGGCGCTTCCGCCGCGGCCACGATCGATGGCGGCGTGGGGGTCCACAGGGGCTGAGTCACACTACTCACCTGCTCCAGTCACATCTGGTGTCGTTGTCAGGACCATAACGCCGGCGCGGAACCCGATCGTCCCGCGCAGGGCGGTGTTCGCTACCGGCGCACGGAGCGCGCCGGTAGCGGCCGTTCACGCGGCACGGTATGCGTGCGGCGGGGGTTTTACGCGTCCTCGGCGTCGTCCGCGCCGACCTGGACGGGTGCGTTGAGGGCGGCCTTGACGTCGACCTCGTGGCCGGCGGAGTCGGTCACCTTGACCCGCTCGGCGATCAGGTTCATGGCCTTGCCGCGCAGCACCTCGGCCGCCGCCAGCGGGAGCCGGCCGTCGTCGGCGAGCTGCTTGGCCAGGCGCTCCGGGGCGACACCCATCTGCTCCGCCTGCCGGGTGACGTAGGCGGTCAGCTCGGCCGGGTCGACGTTGAGCTCCTCCTCACGAGCGAGCTGGTCGAGCACCAGGCTGACCTTGACCGCGCGGCGGGCCCGCTCCTGCAGGTCGGCGTCGAACTGCTCCTGCGTCTGGTTCGCCATCTCCAGGTAGCCGTCCAGCGTGGCGCCGGCGCGCTCGAGCTGCTGGACGAGCGAATCGCGGTTCTGCTCGACCTCCTCGGCGACCACGCTTTCCGGCAGCGGGAGGTCGACCCGGTTGATCAGCGCGTCCAGGGCGCGGTCGCGGGCCTGCATGATCTGCTGGTTGGCCTTCATCCGCTCCAGCTGGGCCCGGGTATCGGCGCGCAGCTCGCCGAGCGTGTCGAACTCGCTGGCCAGCTGGGCGAACTCGTCGTCCAGGCCCGGGACTTCCTTGACCTTGACGCTGTGCACGGTTACCGTCACGTCGGCCTCGCGCCCGGCGAGCTCGCCGCCGGCCAGTTCGGTGCGGAACGTCGCGGACTCCCCGGCCGACATGCCGACCAGGGCGCCGTCCAGCCCGTCCAGCAGCGATTCGCTGCCGACCTGGTAGGACAGGCCGCTGGCCTGCGCGTCCTCGACCGGTTCGCCGTCCACCGAGGCGGACAGGTCGATCGAGACGTAGTCGCCGGTCTCCACCGGCCGCTGCACGCCCTTCAGCGAGGCGAACCGCTCCTGGAGTGAGCCCAGGTACTCGGCCACCTCGTCCGGGTTGACCAGGGTGTCATCGACGGTGACGGCCAGGCTGGCCAGGTCGGGCAGCTCGAACTTGGGCCGGATGTCGACCTCGACGGTAAAGGTCAGCTCCTTGCCGTCGTCGAGGCTGGTGATCTCCACCTCCGGCTGGCCCAGGGTATGCAGGTCACCCTCGGCGACCGCCTTGGCGTACAGGTCGGGCATCGCGTCGTTGACGGCCTGGCTGAGCACGACGTCCCGGCCCACCCGGCGGTCGATCACCGGCGGCGGAACGCGGCCCGGGCGGAAGCCCGGGATGCGGACCTGACGGCCGACCTCGCGGTAGGCCTTGTCGAGGCTGGGCTTCAGCTCATCGAACGGCACCTCGACGCTGAGCCGGACACGAGTCGGGCTCAGCTCTTCGACGTCAGTCTTCACGTCCGCGTCACTCCGGGATTGGGGATGGTAACTCAGCGATGGGTCGCTGAGAAGTCTAAGCCGCCAGTCTAGGGGCTAACGAACGCGAACCACGCGCACGGGCGGAGGCTCGTCCTTCCGCCGGCGGTCATCGCCGATCAGCAGATTCAGCAGCCAGCTGACCAGCCCGACGACGATCGCGCCCCAGAAGGCCGGCCAGAACCCGGTCACGTGGAACGGCAGGGTCAGGTCGCCCGCGATGACGCTGGTCAGCCACAGCAGCAGGCCGTTGACGACGAGCGCGGCTAGGCCGAGGGTGAGCACGTAGAACGCGCAGCCGATGACCTTGATCAGCGGCTTGAGGGTGGCGTTGATGAGGCCGAAGATCAGGGCCACGGCGAGCAGCGTGCCAACCCTGGTCCAGCCGCTCCCGGCGAGCAGCTCGATCCCGGACACCGCCCAGGTCGCCACGCCCAGGGACGCGGCCGAGACCAGCACCCGAAGCAGGAATCTCATAAACCAGATATTACTCGAATCTGGGGCGGGGCGGGGTGACGAATTCGTGGAGCTGAGGGTGGGATCCGGGGGCTGAGGGGGTGGGATCCGGGGTTCATTCGGTTGGGGGGCTTCGGGGTGCGGGGGCTCCGGGGTGCGGGGGCTCCGGGGTGCGGGGGCTTCGGGGGCGGGGTTAGGTGAGGGTGAGGGGGTCGCCGCGGAAGAGGCGGCGGTAGGCGTTGGGGGTGGTGCCGCGCCAGATCCGGAAGTGGTGGCGCAGGGCGGTGGCGTTGCCGAAGCCGGCCCGGTCGGCGATGGCGTCAACGGTCTCGTCGGTCTCCTCCAGGAGCTGCTGGGCCAGCAGGATGCGCTGACCGGTGACCCAGCGCTGCGGGGTGGTCCCGGTGTCCTGGACGAAGCGTCGGGCGAAGGTCCGCTCGGACATGTTCGCGCGGGCGGCCAGCTGGCGGACGGTGAGCGGCTGGTCCAGGTGGGCGCGCAGCCATTCCAGCAGGTCGCGCAGGGAGCCGTCGCAGGACGGGGCGATGGGCTGGACCACGTACTGGGCCTGGCCGCCGTCCCGGTGCGGCGGGACCACCATGCGGCGGGCGATGCCGTTGGCGACCCGGGAGCCCTGCTCCTTGCGGACCAGGTAGAGGCAGGCGTCGATGCCAGCCGCGGTGCCGGCGCTGGTGATCACCGGGTCGTCGTCGACGTACAGGACGTCGGGATCGACCTTGGCCTGCGGGTAGCGGCGGGCCAGTTCGGCCGCGTTCCGCCAGTGGGTGGTGCAGCGGCGGCCATCGAGCAGGCCGGCGTCGCCCAGGATGAAGGCGCCGCTGCAGACGCTCAGCACGCGCGCGCCGCGGTCGACGGCCCGGCGCAGCGCCTCGAGCAGGTCCTCGGGGAAGCGGCGGGCCGGGGCGCAGGCGCCCGGATCGCCAGCACCCGGGTCGCCAGCCAGGCTCAGCCGCGCGTCGCTGACCGCGGGCAGGGCGATCAGGTCGGCCTGCTCCAGCCGCTCCAGGCCGTGTGAGGGTTGCATGGTGAAGTCGAGCGCGCGCAGCGGCGGCGGCTCGCCGGCCACCACGGCGAAGTCGTAGCGCGGCAGGCCGTCGTCGGAGCGATCCACCCCGAACACCTCGCAGACGGTGCCGAACTCGAACGGCAGGAAGCCGTTGACGACCACGACCGCGATGTTCTGGAGCATGCCTCCGAGTATGCCAGAGCGTTTGGCAGGATGTCATTCAACAATGGCTTACTGCCACTGGCTGGCACGCGGCAGGACGACGATGCTGGTCACATGGACGTTCGCAGCCTTGCCCGGCGGGTCCGGGCCGTCCTGGCCGAGATGAATTACGCCAGTGCGCGGATCACCGCGCTGAAGCTCGCCGAGGGTCTCGAACCGTCGGACCGGGCGCCGGATACCTACGCCGAATTCCTGCTGCGCACGTCGTCGTGTCACGGCACGAACCGCCGGCGCGCTGCCGGCAGCGGTCTTACTGAGTCGCGGCGACCAGCATGCGCCGCAGGTAGGCGGCCCAGGCCGGGTCGCCGGTCAGCTGGACCGCGTCGTCGCCGGTCCTCCCCCACAGCCAGCGGAGCATGAGGCCGGGCGCGGCCGCGATCACCACGCGCGGGTTGTCGCCCGCGCCGTCGCCGATCACGACCTCCCGCGGACCGGGACGGACCGTCCACGCGGTCTGGCCCGCCAGCACCGTGATCGTGTCCTGGCCGTCCCGGGCCAGGTGGCCGCCCTCGAGCTGGTCAAGAGCCTGCGGGTCGTAGCCGAGGAACCGGTTGAGCACCTCGTCAACGCCGTCCACGGCCAGGTCGCCGGGCACCGGGGTCACCGGCAGGCCGGCCGCGAGCTCGGCGTCGATCCGGTGCACCACGGTTTCCTGCGCCATCCGGCGGATCCAGAAGGCGACCGTCTGGTCCGGGTCGTACCAGGTCGGCGTCGGGTCGGCGGGCAGGCGGGCGCTGAACTCGGCGACTAGCTCGCCGTAGGCGCGGCTGAGCAGCGGCAGCTCGGCCGCGGGTGCGGCGCCCGGCGGCGGCCACGGCTCGGGCCACTGTCCCGTGCGCATCACGGTCACCTTGTGCAGGTACACCTGGGCGACGTGAAACACCAGGTCACCCATGGTCCAGCCGGGGCAGGTCGGTACCGGCACGGTGAGCTCCACGGCCGCGGCGGCATCTCGCAGGTCGCCGTAGTCCGCGGCCAGGCACTCCAGGTACCGGGAAGTGTCCATGGCGCTACTGTGCCACGGCCGGGGTGGGAGGAGGGGGGTCGGCGAGCGCACGGCGGGGACCGGGGGCTGTCACCACGGGGCCGTTCGGTAGAAAGATCTACGGCGAGGAGGTGCGCAAGCTATTTGCCGCAAGATCAGCGACGAGCGGAGCCTAGCCCAGATCAGGACCCGGGCGGCGGCCGTGCGTGCCGCCGTCGTCCCGGACTGGCTGGCCGAGCTGGTGCGGCCGAAGCCGGCGCCGCTGCCGTGGCCGGACATGATCCGGTCGGCGCTGGCCATCTGCGTGCCGCTGGGGGTGGCGTTCGCGGTGGGCAAGACCTCGATCGGCCTGCTGCCCGCCACGGGCGGGCTGCTCGGCTCGATGACCGACCGCGGCGGCTCGTACCTGAACCGGGTCAAGCGGGTCAGCGCGGTCGGGGTGTTCGGCGGGGCGGTGGGCTTGACCGTCGGGTCGGTGATCCACGGGCGGGGCTGGATCGCGGTCGTGGCGCTGGTCGTGGTCGCGGGCGTGTCCGCGGTGCTGAGCACGCTGGGCGACACCGGCTCGCAGGTCGGGCTGCAGCTGCTGGTCTACGCCTCGCTCGGCATCGGGCCGTTCGGCGCGTTGCGGCCGGTGTGGCACACCGCGGCCGGCTTCCTGGCCGGCACCATGTGGGCGCTGGTGCTGATCCTGCCCAGCTGGCTGCTGTCCCCGCACGGCCGGGACCAGCGCGTGGTGGCGGCCGTGTACCAAGCGCTGGCCGACCAGCTCGCGGCGATCGGCACCGACACGGCGCTGGCCCGGCGGCAGGCCGTGACCACCGCGGTCAACACCGCCTACGACGAGCTGCTCAGCGCCCGGGCCATCGCGGCGGGCCGCAACCGGACCACCATGCGCCTGATCGCCGCGCTGAACGCGAGCAACCAGATGTCGCAGGCGGCGACGACGCTCGGGGTGGCCGGGAACCGGCCGCCGCCGATGGTCATCGAGACGGTGCGGCGGCTGGGCGAGGTGATCACGACCCGGGGCCAGCCGCCGATGATCCCGCCGGTCTGGGACACCAGCCCGGGGGCGGTGGCGCTGCGTGACGCGATGGCCGGCGTGGCACGGATCTTGACCCGGGACTGGACCCCCGGGGAGCGGACGCAGGCCACGCTGCGCGCGGAGGTCGCGCAGCGCTCCGGGCACCGGTCGGACGGGATCGAGGACCGGGTGCTGCGGGTGATCGGCGGCGGCCAGGTGAGCCGGACGTTCATGATCCGGCTGATGGCGTGCATGGGCGTGGCCGGCGTGGTCAGCGAGGTGCTGCCGCTGCAGCGGTCCTACTGGGTGACGCTGACCGTCGCGATCGTGCTCAAGCCGGACTACGGCTCGGTGTTCGCGCGGGCGCTGCAGCGCGGCATCGGCACGATCGTGGGCGCGGTGGCCGGCGCGGTGCTGCTCGCGCTGTTCCACGGCGCGTGGCTGCTGATCCCGTTCGGGGTGCTGGCGGCGCTGCTGCCGTACGGGCGCAACCGCAACTACGGGCTGCTGGCCACGTTCCTCACCCCGCTGGTCGTGGTGCTGGTCGACCTGCTCAAGCCGACCGGCTGGCGGCTGGCCGAGGACCGGCTGGTCGACACGCTGATCGGCTGCGCGATCGTGCTGGTCATCGGGTTCGCCCCGTGGCCGATGGCGTGGTACGCGCACCTGCCGGGGAAGTTCGGGCAGGCGGCGCTGGATGTCTGTGCGTACATGCGAGAGGCGCTGGGTGGTTCCGCGGCCTCGGCTCCCGGTGCTGCCGCGCGGCTGCGGTCGACGTACCGGGCGCTGGGCGACCTGCGGGCGGAGTTCCAGCGCACGATGTCCGAACCGCCGTCGATCAGCCGCAGCGCGACGGCCTGGTGGCCCGCGGTGGTCGGCCTGGAACAGGTGCTGGACGCCGTCACGGCGGTCTCGCTCGCGGCCCGGCGGGGGGCCCGCGTGCCGCGGTCCGGGGTCGAGCAGCTGTGCCGGGCGCTGGACGCGGTGGCGCAGGCGGGATCGGACGGGACGCCGGTGCCCGCCTCGCTGGAGTTGCCGGACGACGAAACGCTGCAGCCGGTCAGCGAGGCGGTCCGGGCGCTGCTGGGGGTACTGGACAGCGCAGAGCGCCTGGGCAGCGCGGCATGAGCTCGGCGTTCGTCGTTCCGTCGTTCGATGTTCGTCGTTCGTCGTTCGTCGGGCTGGCCGGATTTGAACCGGCGGCCTCCGCGACCCAAAATTGTTATGAGCCTCGAACCCGGATGCTAGCATTGCATTAAAATAGCAGCTCAGACGGCATTTCTTGTTAGATCGTGCAGTCGTGTGGAGGCC
>CAWGJL010000048.1:0-513440 GCA_963822765.1 uncultured Actinomycetes bacterium
GGAGGAACAGCCCACCGTACAGCGCGGTGAGCCGCAGCCGGGCGGTACGGCGAGGCCACCGCAGGCGAGGCCACCGCGGCCGCGCGACGCTCATCATTGGCCTCCGATCCGATAGCCGCGCTCGCGGACGGTCTCGATCACCGGCGGGTCACCGAGCTTGGCGCGCAGCCGGTTGATGGTGGCTTTGACGGTCGTGGTGAACGGGTCGGTGGCCTGGTCCCACACCCGTTCGAGCAGTTCCTCCGCTGACACCAGCCGTCCCTCCGCGACGAGCAGGCATTCCAAGACGGCGAACTCCTTCGGGCTGAGCGCCAGGCGGCGTCCGGCGCGGTCGGCGAGGCCTCGTTCCGGGTCCAAGGTCAGGTCGCGGTAACCCGGGCGCTCCGGCTTCGCGGCGCCGGGCCGGCGGCCCAGAGCCTGCACCCGGGCGACCATCTCGGTGAAGTCGAACGGTTTGGGCAGGTAGTCGTCGGCGCCCAGCCCGAGCCCCTCCACCCGGTCCTTGACCGAACTGGCCGCGGTGAGCATCAGCACCCGGCTCTCACTTCGCCCGGCGGCCAGGGTGCGGCAGATCTCGTCGCCGTGGGTGCCGGGGAGATCCCGGTCCAGCACCACCACGTCGTAACGGCTGGCCCCCAGGCGGGCCAGGGCGTCGTCGCCGTCCAACGCCACGTCGACGATCATCCCGTAGCGGCGCAGCCCGGCCGCGACGGCCCTGGCCAGCCGCTCGTGGTCTTCTGCTACCAGCACTCTCATCGTTTCTCCTGCTCAAGCCGGGCAGTACCCACAAGATGCCACGTCGCACGTCACAGCCAGGTCACAACTGTGACCGGGTTATGACCTCCCGTTTAGTACACCTGTCCCCAACACCGCATCAACCGGGAGACAGGGCAGATGAAAGGCAATGCTGAAAGCCACGCCTGGCGGCAGGGAAGGCGCCAGGACATGACCAGGATGGGACGGCGACCAGGCGCGCTGGCGATCCTCGCCGCGGCGGCCGCCCTGGCGCTAGCCGCGTGCAGCGGCGCGGCGGCGGCCCCGCAGGTCGCCAGCTTGGGGACCAGCCCGGGGACCAGCTCCGACCCGGGGACCAGCGCCAGCACCAGCATCCCGGGCACCAGCAGTAGCCCGGGCACCACCAACAGCAGCAGCAGCGGGGGCACCCGGGCCACGATCGCGGGCAACGTGACCCCGTTGCTGAACGAGTGGGCGGCCTGCGAGCGCAGCCACGGTGATTTCGATCAGTCCGACCCGACCGTCAGCGCAGACGGGGTGATCTACATCCAAATCCCGCAGAATGCCCAGCCGGCCGGGAACCTCCACGAACGCACCGGTACCTGCAGCCAGTACGTGGCCCAGGCCGCGAACGAACTGCGGGCCGCCAACCCGGTCGCGCCCCCGCCGGATCAGGCCGAGATCCTGAAGTACACCGCCTGCATGCGGGCCAATGGGGTCCCGAATTATCCCTATCCAAGTCCAAACAGCGACCAGCTCAATTTCAACGCCGCGGGAGTAGACCCCAACAGCCCGGCGTTCAGGCGGGCCAACGACCTGTGCGGCAAGAAGATCGGCGCGCCGGCCTGGTGGATCAACGGCACGAACGTACCGGGAAACGTCGAAGTCACCACGGCCGGAGTGCATTACCCCCTGCCGGGCAACGGCTCCGGGTCAGGTTCCAATGGCTGAGTTCTCCGCCCGGCAGGTCGTGGTCACCGCCGCCGTTGCCGGGGCCCTGGTCGGGGGCGTGGTGGCAGGCGGGGTGGCCGTGGCGGCCGGTGGCAACGACAACGTCGCGGCCTCTGCGGCCGGCGACAGCAGCCAGGTCGCCACCGCGGCGGTGGCGCGGGCCAACATCAGCAATACGGTGCAGGTCGGCGGCTCTATCAGCTACGACGGCTCCTACACCGTCGCGGCCCTGCGCGGGGGCGGGGGCGGGGGGGTCTACACCTGGCTGCCGGAGCCGGGCGCGGTTATCAAGCAGGGCGAGCCGATCTATTCGGTCGGCAGCCAGCCGGTGCCGCTGCTGTACGGCTCGCTCCCCGCCTACCGGAAGTTCGAGGCCGGCATGTCCGACGGCGCCGACGTGGGCCAGCTGACCCGCGACCTGATAGCCCTGGGTTACGGCGCCGGGCTGACCCAGAGCAACCACTACTCCTCGGCCACCGCCGCCGCGGTGCAGCGCTGGCAAAGCGCGCTCGGCCTGCAGGCGACCGGCGAGATCCCGCTCGGCCAGGTGGTCTTCGAGCCCGGCCCGATCCGGGTCACGTCGGTCATGCCGTGGGTCGGCGCATCCGCCGGGGGCGGCACCGTGCTGACGGCGACCAGCACCACCCCCATCGTCGTCGTCGCTCTGGGCGTGAGCGAGGAATACCTGGTCAAGCCGGGGGACGCGGTGACGGTCGTGCTGCCCGACGGCACTACCACCGTGGGCGGGCACATCCAGACGGTCGGCACCGTGGCTACCTGCCCGGGCGGGAACGGCGTCGGCGCCGGAGGCGGCGGCAACGGCTTGGCGTATGAGTCGCCGTGTGAGTCCAGCGGGTCCGGCAACTCGTCGGCACCGACGGTGACGGTCACTGTCGCCCTGGACGGCACCCCGCCCGGCGCCACTTTCGACCAGGCTCCGGTGAACGTCAACATCACCACGCAGACGGCCCGCAACGTCCTGGCCGTGCCGGTGAACGCGCTGCTGGCGCTGGCCGGCGGCGGGTACGGCGTGGACGTGGTGACCGGCAAGACCAGCCACCTGACCGGGGTCACCACCGGTTTGTACAGCGACGCCCTGGTCCAGGTCAGCGGGTCCGGCCTCACCGCCGGCACCCTGGTGGAGGTGCCGTCGTCGTGACCCAGGCCGTCCCTGCCCCGGTCCGGCCGGACGCCGGCCCGGTGCCAGTCCTGGAGCTGGCTGGCGTGATAAAGGAATACCCCGGTGACCCGCCGGTCTGCGCCCTGGCCGGCGTCGATCTGCGGATCGGCCAAGGCGAGCTGGTCGCCATCGTCGGCCCGTCCGGATCGGGCAAGAGCACCCTGCTGCACGTGATGGGCACTCTGGAACGGCCCACCAGCGGCGTGGTCCGGATCGCCGGGCAGGACACCTCGGCCATGTCCGACCCGCAGCTGTCGGGCTTGCGGGCCCGCCGCCTCGGCTTCGTCTTCCAGCAGTTCTTCCTGCTCGACGGGCTGTCCGTGCTCGACAACGTCGCCGACGGGCTGCTCTACCGGGGCGGGCGGGCCGCCGAGCGCCGCAGGCTGGCCGAGGCGGCCATCGAGCGGGTCGGGCTCCGCCATCGCGCCGGTCACCGGCCGAACCAGCTGTCCGGCGGCGAGCAACAGCGCACCGCGATCGCCCGGGCCCTGGTCGGCCGGCCCGCGCTGGTCATGGCGGACGAGCCCACCGGCAACCTGGACACCGCCACCGGCGCCGCCCTCCTGAACCTGCTCCGCGAGCTGCACCGGGACGGAACGACCATCGTGGTCATCACCCACGACCACGACGTGGCCGCGGCCACGGAGCGGTGCATCGAAATCCGAGACGGGAGGATCCTCCGTGATACACCGACCGGAACCTGACGCCGGCGCCTCCCGGCTATCCCGCCGGGACCTGCTCCGGGTCGCGAGCCTCGGGCTGCGAAGCCGGCGGGTGCGGGCGTTGCTGTCCGCGCTCGGCATCAGCATCGGCATCGCCGCCATCGTCGGCGTGCTCGGCATCTCCCAGTCCTCGAAAACCGGCCTGCTGAACGAACTGGGCCAGCTCGGCAACCTGATCAGCGTGCAGCCCCAGAACACTGGCCTGGGCCAGTCGGCCGAGCTGCCCGTCACCGCCGAAGGCATGGTGTCGCGCATCGGACCGGTCACCAGCGCGACCGAGATCGGCGCCATCGCCAACGTCTACGTCTACCGCACCCCCCTGGTCCGGGCCACTGACACCAGCGGCATCTCGCTGACCGCGACCGACGCCGCCCTGCCCGCCACCCTGGGCGCCAGCCTGGCCCACGGCACCTTCCTCAACGCCGCCACCGCCCACTACCCGGCGGTCGTCCTCGGCGCCGAGACGGCCAGCCTGCTAGGCATCAATGACCTGGCCCATCCGACCCAGTTGTGGATCGGCGGACACTGGTTCACCGTCGTGGGCATCTTGAACCCGGTGCAGCTGCTCTCCCAGCTGGACAGCATGGCCTTCATCGGGTTTCCCGCCGCCGAACAGTACTTCAGCTTCGACGGCCACCCCACCGGAATCTTCCTCCGCAGCGTTTCCAGCCAGGTCACGGCCGTGGCCGCCGTCCTGCCCGCCACCGTGGACCCGGCCAACCCCTCCGTCGTGGGGGTCAGCTATCCGTCGGACATCCTGAAGGCCGAGGTGGCCGCCAAGGGAGCGTACAACGGGCTGCTCCTCGGTCTCGGCGCGGTGGCCCTCCTGGTGGGGGGCGTCGGGATCGCCAACGTCATGGTCATCTCGGTCCTCGAGCGCCGCTCCGAGATCGGCCTGCGCCGCGCCCTAGGCGCCACCCGGCGCCACGTCGCCGAGCAGTTCCTGGCCGAGGCCGTGCTCCTGTCGGTTCTCGGCGGCCTGGCCGGCACGGTCATCGGCGCGCTGGCGACCGTCATCTACGCGGCGAGCCAGCACTGGCTGGTGCAGATCCCCGCCGTAGCCCTCTACGGCGGCCTGGGCGCCGCCCTCGTCATCGGCGCCCTGGCCGGGCTGTACCCGTCGATGCGCGCCGCCCGCCTCTCGCCGACCGAAGCGCTGCGCACGGTCTGAATGCTCCAGCTGCGGTCGGCTTCCCGCAGCGACGGACCGCGGTTATGGTAACCGCTGTGGAGCGGCCTGCGGTGACCGATGCGGCGGGAAGCATGCACGGGTTTCCGGCTGCGCTGACCAGCTTTGTGGGCCGGGCCGCGGTGGTGGACGAGGTTGCGGGCCAGCTGGGTCAGTACCGGCTGGTGACGGTGACCGGGCCTGGGGGTGCCGGGAAGACGCGGCTGGCTGGCGAGGTAACGAGGCAAGTGGCGGGCCGGTTCGCCGACGGAGTGTGGCTGGCGGAGCTGGGGGCGGTGCGGGACCCGGCGCAGGTGGGTGCCGCGGTGGCGGCGCGCTCGGGATCCGCGACCTGCCTTCCGTGGCGCCGGCCGACGCGCTGGCGCACGCGCTGGCCCGGCGGCAGCTGCTGCTGGTACTGGATAACTGCGAGCATGTGATCGGCGCGGTGGCAGAGCTGTGCGGCAGGATGCTGCTCGGCGCGAGCCAGGTGCCACTGCTGCGCGCTGCGGACCGGCGTACGGGCCAGGGTGCTCGATGACCTGGACTGCTGCGGGTACCTGTGCGCCTTGACCGGGCGCTGCGCCGAGGCCGTCACGGTATGGGCCGCGGTGGTCGTGCTGCAGGGACGCGAGGGGTTCTCGGTCCCGTCGCACCCCGCAAGGTGCTGGCGAGCTCGCCGCGCCTGTCGGCGCGCTAGGCAACGTGGCATGCTGCCAGCATGCTGCCCTCGACCATCCGGGCCCTGGACTACCACACCGCCGGGGAGCCGTTCCGGATCGTGGCCGACCCTCCCGTGCCGATCCCAGGACGGACGGTGGCCGAGCGGCGGGCCCGTGCGATCGAGGATTCCGCGGTTCAGGGCCTGCGCGCGGTCCTGTGCTCAGAACCGCGCGGCCATGCGGACATGTACGGCGGGTTCATCGTGCCGCCCGACGATCAAGGCGCTGACCTGGGCGTGCTGTTCTGGCACAAGGACGGTTTCTCGACCGCCTGCGGGCACGGCACCATCGCGCTCGGGGTCTGGGCGGTGGAAACCGGCCGGGTCGCGGCCCCGGAGACCGGCACCGTCGACGTGGTGATCGACGTGCCGTCCGGGCGGGTGACCGCACGGGTGCACCGCCAGGACGCGCGGGTGATCGCCGTCGATTTCGTCAACGTACCCAGCTGGGTCGTCGCCCGCGACGTGCCGGTGCCCACCTCCCTCGGCGAGGCCCGCGTGATCGTGGCCTACGGCGGGGCGATCTACGCGACCCTGCCCGCCGCCCAGCTTGGCCTGACCGTCACACCGCGATGCCTCGGTGACCTCATCGCGGTCGGCCGCGAGATCAAGTGGGCCCTCAACGACGCCGAGCAGGCCGTGCACCCGGCCGACCCGCGCCTGAACGGCATCTACGGCACCATCTGGTTCGAGGACCTGGGTGCTGCCGCTGGGCAGGTGCACCAGCGCAACGTGACCGTCTTCGCCGACGGCGAGGTCGACCGGTCCCCGTGTGGTTCGGGTACCTGCGCCCGGCTCGCGGTACTCGCCGCCGACGGCCGCCTGCCCCCCGGCACCGTGCTGCGGCACGAGTCCATCATCGGCAGCACGTTCACCGGGACCGTGCTCGCCGCCGTTGACGCCGGCGGGCGCCCCGCCATCCTCCCTCAGGTCACCGGAACCGCGTACCGCACCGGGGAGCACGTGTTCTTGATCGACCCGCACGACCCGCTGGTTCCCGGATTCGTGCTGCGGTGAGCTTCCGGGCCGCGGCGCGCAGGGGGCGTCGTCAGGTGCGGCGGCGGTTGAGCCGCCAGAAGCAGTACCCGGCCAGGGCCAGGGCCAGGGCCAGGAACATCCCGGTCTCGGACCACTGGAGCGGCCAGTAGTGGCTGGCGGGCTGGTAGCTTTCGGCGACCCGGATCCCGTGGCTGGCCACGCAGTTGTTCAGCGCGGCTGAGCCTGGACGCGCCGCGGAACCCGGGTGCGAGCCCATGGCGCCCGATATCGCCGGCTCGCAGGCCGCGGGTATGGTGCTGACCGGCTGCCCGGCGGCGTTGACGCCTTCACTGGAGATGATCCAGGCGCCGGGCTGGCCGGGGACGATGCTGGCGGTGACCACCAGCTTGGGGTTGGCGCGGAGGCTGACGTTCGCTCCTGTGGCCGCGATCGTCGTGACCGTCTGGCTGGTCGGGAACAGGTTCGGGCGGATCCACAGCGGGGTGATGAACTGGACGGCGGCGAAGATGGCCAGGGTGACCGCCATGGCGGGGATCGCGCGCCGGATGACCAGCCCGGTGGTGACGCCGAGGGCGAAGCCGAACGCGGCGTAGCCGAGCGGGGTGATGCCGTGCGTGGGGAAGACGAACCAGCCGAACCGGCCCTCGCTGAATATCGAGGCCCCGCCGCCGAGCCCGACGGCCTTGCCGATGGGGGCCGCCCACCAGGCCTGGAGAAGGCTGAACGCCTCGGTCACGGCCATGGCGGCCACCCCGATCAGCGTGAGCTTGACCGTCAGCCACCGGGTCCGGGTGATGCTCTGGTTCCAGGTCAGCCGGAAGGTCCCGGTCTCCAGCTCGCGGGCGATCAGCGGGGCGCCCCAGAAGACGCCGGTGATCGCGGGCGCGATGAGGATGACTAGGACGCTGAGGAAATACAAGATCGCGTAGGGACTGCCGGGGATGACGAAGCCTCCTCCATCGGAGGCCAGGTTGCTAAGGAACGTGCTGGCCAGCCCCGAGCAGGCATCGCCGTGGCAGGTGAGGAGCCCGCTGCTGTTGTACATGCCGGACAGGTCCGATGCGGTGGCTGCCAGCACGATCGCGAACACGGCCAGTGCCGCGGCAGCGGTAATGGCCTGGGCCCGGAACTGCCGCCAGGTCAGCCAGATCATTTCCGCACCTCCAGGTGACGGTGGTCGTTGCGGGGAGCGGGCCTGGCGGCCTGCCTCATGTAGGCGAGCACCAGGTCTTCCAGGCCCACCTCGGACACCGCCCAGGCCGGGTCGAGGACCGGCCCGCCGGTGCGGACCAGCAGCGTGCTCTGCCGGTCGGTGTGGCTGGCCGAGATGACCTGCAGCCCGGCTGGCAGCGAGGCCGGGTCTCGGCGCGGGCCGGACAGCAGGTGATGGGTGGCCAGCAGTTCGTCGACCGGCCCGGCGACCCGGACCCGTGAGTCGACCAGCACGATCACGTAGTCGCAGGCGCGTTCCAGGTCGCTGATCAGGTGTGAGGAGAGCACGACGCTGACCTCGTCCTCTCCGACGGTTTCCATCAGGTCCTGGAGGAACTCGCGGCGGGCCAGCGGATCGAGGCTGGCCACCGGCTCGTCCAGGATCAGCAGCTCCGGTCGTTTGGCGGTGGCGAGGGTGAGGGCGAGCTGGGCGCGCTGCCCGCCGGACAGCGTCCCGGCCTTCTGGCGGAGGTCCAGGTCCAGCCGCTCGATCCGGCGGCGTGCCATGTCCGCGTCCCAGCCCGGGTTGAGGTGCGCGCCAAGCCGCAGGTGGTCGGCGACCGGCAGCCCGGCATACAGCGGCGCATCCTGGGCCAGGTACCCGACCCGGGCCAGCTGCGCCGGGCCGGCCGCGGGCCGGCTCCCGAGCACCTCGATCGTGCCCGCGCTCGGCGCCAGCTCCCCGGTGGCCAGGTTCAGCAGCGTCGTCTTCCCGGCCCCGTTCGGGCCGACCAGGCCGACGACGTGCCCGGCCGGGATGGACAGCGTGCACCCGGCCAGCGCCCACCGCCCCCGGTACTGCTTGCCGAGCTCCACGGTTTCGATGACAGCGGTCACGCTATGTCCTCCTCACTCGCGGACCGAAAGGTGCTGGCGAACAGGGCCTCGATGGACTCATCGTCCAGCCCGGCGTGGCGGGCTCTGGCCAGCCACCGCTGCAGCTCACGGCGCAGCGGCCCGTGGGCGGCCAGCGATCCGCCGTCCAGCGTCCCGGTCACGAACGTCCCGATCCCGGGTCTGGCCGCCACCAGTCCCTCGTATTCCAGCTCCCGGTAGGCCTTGAGCACCGTGTTCGGGTTGATCGCCAGCCCGGCGGCCACGTCCTTGACCTTGGGCAGCTGATCGCCCTCGTGTAGCAGGCCCAGCCGCAGCGCGTGCCGGACCTGGTGGATCAGCTGCAGGTAGGGCGCGACGCCGGACCGGCCCGCCAGGTGAAACTCGATCACCAGGCCTCCATTTATCTAGGTACCTAGCACTATAGCTGCATGGCTAGATAGCCTGTCAAGAGATAACATGACGGCCGGAGGCCATCGTGACCCACCTGCGCTACCGTGTCGCGAAGCCCTGACGCCGGGATCAGCGGCAAGACGCTCAAGCAGTTCGGAGCTCGATGACTGAATACCGTGCGTCATTCGACGCCACCATAAAGTTCAGCAACGGCGGCGACCTGACGGCTCACGGATTCCGCGTCGATGTCCCCTCATCCGGCATAGACCACGACGGCATCGCCGCGCTGTTCGTGGCCTCGCTCGGCCTGCTGATGACGGACTCGGTCGTGCTCGCCAATGTGCAGATCTTTCCCGAGCCGCACAAGGGAACGCGGGGCGGGCCGTCGGATTACGGCCGCGGCGGGCCGCCCGCAAGCGGCCGGCTTGTCGAGCTCAGCCATGTCATCCGGGCCGGGATGGTCACCTATCCAGGGCTCCCCGGTCCGGAAATCACCCCGTACCTGACCCGGGATGCCTCGCGTGAGCTGTACGCCCCGGGCACCGAATTCGCGATTGACCGCCTTACTCTGGTCGGCAACACCGGCACGTACCTCGACGCCCCGTATCACCGGTACCCCGGCGGCGCGGACCTGAGCGGTGTACCCCTGGTCCGGACCGCCGATCTGCCGGCCGTGGTGGTCCGGGTCACTGGGGCGCACCAGCCCGGCATCGATACCGGCGCCCTGGCCGCCCTGGACGTGGCCGGCGCGGCGGTGCTGCTGCACACCGGCGACGACGCGCGGTTCGGCTCCCCGGCCTACGCCGAAGACCGGCATTTCCTGACCCGGGCGGGCGCGGCCTGGCTCGCCGATCATGATGCCGCACTCGTCGGCATCGACGCGCTCAACCTCGACGACACCGCCGACGGCGAACGGCCCGCGCACACGCTGCTGCTTGCCGCCGGCATTCCCGTTGTTGAGCATTTGACCGGCCTCGAGCAGCTGCCGCCGACGGGCGCCTGGTTTACCGCTGTGCCGTTGCGCATCGAACAACTCGGCACCATCCCGGTGCGCGCCTTCGCCCGGCTGCCCGGCTGATCCCGGAACCGGCCGCCCCGCAGGAACTTCCTGGGTCCTGTTGTCAACCGCGCGTGCTGGGTAGATGGTGGCCTTGAGACGCCTGCTGCGCAGGGCCAGGTCGCCGGAGGAATGTCGCGAGGAGGTCGCCGTGCCCGCTGGCTCGAACGCCTACAACAGTCTGTGGCAGGTCCGGACCGACGCCTGGTCCGCCCTGGAGGAGTCGACCGCTCAGCTGGCCCTGGCCGGCGCCCAGCAACGTCCGGTCGAGCAGCTGACCGGTGCGGTCGCCGACGCGCTTGACGTCCTCGCGCCGATCGAGCGGTCCTGGGCCTTTCCCGGCATGCCGGCGTTCTACAAGGTGCGCCGGCTGTTCGCGACCGGTAAGTACGACCGGTGCGCGTCCATGGTGGCCCGGATCAACCGGACGCTGGCCACCGACTCCTACCGCGGCGGCCACGCCTGGGACGCCGACGCCGACGACGAGCCCTTCCAGCACGAGGTGCGCCCGGCCGACCAGAGCCACCAGCAGCGGCCGTACTTCGAGGTCCTGGTCGTGGAGGACATGACCGAGGCCCAGGAGCACGCGCTTCGCGAGGAGCTGCGCCGGTGGCGCCGCCCCGACGACCAGTTCCGCTACGAGATCGTCGTGGTGCCCAGTTTCGACGAGGCGGTGATGGCCGCGCGGCTGAACTTCAAGCTGCAGGCGTGCGTGGTCCGCCGCCGCTTCACGCACCGCTCTCGTCACGACTGCTCTTCGCTGACCCAGTTCGTGAGCCTGGGGGAGTGCGAGGACCTGATGGACCAGTCCCCGGACGAGCGCGCCCAGGTCCTGGCCCGGTCGCTGGCCAGGATCAGGCCGGAGCTGGACCTGTTCCTGATGACCGAGATCGCGGTCGAGGACCTGGCCGGCCGGCTCAGCCATCACTTCCGGCGCATCTTCCACACCCGCGAAGGCTCCCTGGAGCTCCATCTGAGCATCCTGGACGGGATCGCGGCCCGGTACCGTGCGCCGTTCTTCAGCGCCCTGCGCAGCTACAGTCACCGGCCGACCGGGGTGTTCCACGCGCTGCCGGTCTCGCACGGCAAGTCGATCGTCAACTCGCACTGGATCCGCGAGATGGTGGACTTCTACGGCCTGGAGATCTTCCTGGCCGAGACGTCGGCGACCTGCGGCGGACTCGACTCGCTGCTTGAGCCTACCGGGCCGCTGCGCGAGGCCCAGCAGCTCGCGGCCCGGACGTTCGGGTCGCGGCAGACGTACTTCGTCACCAACGGCACCTCGACGGCCAACAAGATCGTGGTGCAGGCGCTGGTCCAGCCGGGCGACATCGTGCTGGTCGACCGGAACTGCCACCAGTCCCACCACTACGGCCTGATGCTGGCCGGCGCCATGGTGACCTACCTCGACGCGTACCGCCTCAACCAGTACTCGATGTACGGCGCCGTCCCCATCACCGAGATCAAGAGCCAGCTGCTGGCCTTGCGCCGCGCGGGCAAGCTCGACCGGGTCAAGATGCTGCTGCTGACCAACTGCACGTTCGACGGGATCGTCTACGACGTGCAGCGGGTGATGCAGGAGTGCCTGGCCATCAAGCCCGACCTGATCTTCCTGTGGGACGAGGCCTGGTTCGCGTTCGCCCGGTTCCACCCCGTCTACCGGCCGCGCACGGCGATGCGCGCCGCGCGGACGCTGGCCGAGGTCCTCCGCCAGCCTGACCACAAGGCCAGCCACGACGCCCAGACCGAGGCGATCGGCCTGGTCGACGAGGCCGGCGACGACGTTCTGCTGAACCGGCGGCTGCTGCCCGACCCCGCCCGCGCGCGGGTCCGCGTCTACTCCACCCAGTCCACCCACAAGACCCTGACCTCGCTGCGCCAGGGGTCGATGATCCACGTGTGGGACCAGGACTTCAGCCAGAAGGTCGAGGAGACCTTCCACGAGGCCTACATGACGCACACCTCGACCTCCCCGAACTACCAGATCCTCGCCTCCCTGGACCTGGGCCGCCGCCAGGCCGCCCTGGAGGGGTTCGAGCTGGTGCAAAAGCAGATCGAGAACGCCATGCGGCTCCGCGACGCCGTGGACCATCACCCGCTGCTGTCCAAGTACATGCACTGCCTGACCACCGCCGACCTGATTCCGGCGGACTACCGGCCGAGCGGCATCGATCAGCCGCTGCGCTCCGGGCTGCCGAACATGATGGCGGCCTGGGAGGCCGACGAGTTCGTCCTGGACCCGTCCCGGGTCACGATCTACATCGGCAACACCGGCATCGAGGGCGACGCCTTCAAGCGCAGCCACCTGATGGACCGCTACGGCGTGCAGATCAACAAGACCTCCAGGAACACCGTCCTGTTCATGACCACCATCGGCACCACGCGCAGCTCGGTGGCGTACCTGATCGAGGTGCTGGTCACGATCGCCCGCGAGCTCGAGGCTCAGCTGGCCGACATGAGCCCGGCCGAGCGCGCCGGCCACGAGCGGGCGGTGCTGCGGCTGACCGCGCCGTCGGCGCCGCTGCCCGACTTCAGCGGCTTCCACCCGAGCTTCACCGACGGCCGCGGTCTGCCCACCAGGGAAGGGGACGTCCGGCGCGCGTTCTACCTGGCCTACAACGACAACTACTGCGAGTACCTGATGCCCGATGAGCTCGAGCAGCGGGTCGAGGCGGGCGACCACGTCGTGTCCACGACCTACGTGACGCCCTACCCGCCCGGCTTCCCGGTGCTCGTGCCGGGCCAGGTATTCAGCCCGCAGATCCTGGCCTTCATGCGCAGCCTGGACACGCCCGAAGTGCACGGGTACCGCGCCGACCTCGGCTACCGGGTGTACGTGGACAAGGCCCTGGAGATCGCGGCCACCACCCGGCCCGCGCCGCCGCCCGACCCGGCCGGCCCCGCGCCCGCGTCCACCTCGCCCGACGTCCCCTAGCGGCCCGCCCCGTGTGCACCGACGAGAGCCCGGCCACGCTGCCCGCCCCGGTCCTGCACGACGTCGAGCCGGCCATCGAGATCGACCTGGAGCCGGTCGACTCGGTGGTGGTGACCACGCTGATGGACAACATCGCCGACATGCTGCTGCCGGATATGGGCCCCGCCCACCGCATCACCATCGGCAGCGGCCCCCTCCGCCCGTGCACGACGATGGCCGGCGGCCAGACGCCGAGCCCGCTGATCGCCGAGCACGGCTTCTCCGTCCTGGTCACGGTGGCCAAGGGCGGCACCGAGCACCGGTTCCTGTTCGACACCGGCGCCAGCCCCGACGGCATCATGCGGAACATGAATTTCCTGGACATTGATCCGGGCAGCATCGAGGCCATCGTGTGCAGTCATGGTCACTTCGACCACACGGCCGGGCTGGACGGCCTGGTCCGCTCGCTGGGCCAGGTGAACATGCCGGTCCTGATCCACCCGCACTTCTGGCGGCGTCGCCGCCTGGTGCTGCCCGGCCGGGACCCGCTCGAGATTCCCGCCACCAGCCGCAGCGCGCTGATCCAGGCCGGCTTCGACATCATCGAGGAGCGGCAGCCGAGCTTCCTGTTCGGCCGGTCGGTCCTGATCACCGGCGAGGTCGCGCGGACCACCGGGTACGAGCCGGGCTTTCCGCCGCAGCAGGCCCTGCTGGACGGCGGCTGGCAGCCCGATCCGCTCGTGCTCGACGACCAGGCGATGATCGTTAACATCCGCGGCCGCGGCCTGGTCGTGATCACCGGCTGCGGTCACGCGGGCGTGATCAACATCGCCCGGTATGCTCAGCGCCTCTGCCGCGGCGAGCCGCTCTACGCCCTGATCGGCGGCTTCCACCTGGCCGGGCCGGTGTTCGAGCCGCTCATCCCGCGGGTCGTGGCCGAGCTGGCCGAGATCAACCCCGGCGTGATCGTCCCGGCCCACTGCACCGGCTGGCGCGCTCAGCACGCCCTGGCCGCCAGGTTCCCGGCCGCGTTCATCCCCAACTCCGTCGGCACCAGCTTCGACCTCAGCGCTCCCGTCTACGACGAGCCGGACCAGCGCAAGGTGAATCCGGCCAGCGTGTAGCCGAGGGCGTTCACCGTCGGCTGCACGAAGTTGTCCCGGATGATCAGCGCTGCCTCGTTCTCCGCGGAGCTGACCAGCGGCCGCGTGACCTGGGAATTATGGGTCGCCTGGTAGAAGGCGAGATTCTGTGCCTGGGCGTACAGCACCGCGGGCGCGAACTGCGGCTTGAGCAGCGCGCCGCAGCCGAAGCCCGGGTACGTCCAGCTGTGATCCGTGCTGACCACGTGGGACAGGGTGTCGTCGACGGTGATGTCGTGCACCGACTGAGGAAGCTGCGGCGGCGGCAGCACGATGGTGACCATGACCCGCCCCGCGTGCCCGCCCGCCGGCCGGCTCAGGGTGGTCAGCCGGTAGTGCCCCGAGGCCGGGGCCCACCAGCCCGCCCCCGGGTTCAGGTCGACGGTCGCCGATGCCCGGCCCACCGCGTAGAACGTGCTGGAGTACCAGCACGGCCAGAACCCGATGCTCTTGCTGACCTTGTGCGTGAACACGAAGTTGAAGTTCTCGGTGCCCAGGGCGGGCCGCGAGATCCCCTCGATCTTCTGCAGCACCCACGGACCGATATCGGTGTCGGTGGTCGTTCCGGCCGCGATCGACGTCCAGGGCCAGGCGAGCCTGATGCTCGGCAGATGGACGTTAAGCCCGATCAGGTGCAGCGCCCCGGACAGCGTCGCCAGCACCGCGAACGCGATCGCCTTCCGGAACACCAGGGCCGCCAGGGCCAGGACCGCGGCCCACTTGACCCACCGCGGGAGCAGACGCCGCCGCCGGTCACCGCGGCGCGGCCGGCGCCCGTCCGCCTCGCGCCGCGGCTGCGTGGCAGGCAGCGAATCGCGGGCGACGATCCAGTTATCGTCCGCGGCGTAGCCGGCGCCCTGGAGCCAGGGGCCTGGCTCCTCCCATTCGTCCTCGTCCGCACGCCGGAACGAGCCCGTCTCCGGCCTCCCCGTCCTGGTCGTCAGCATGCCCAGCAGCAGAATCAAGAAGCGGAACATGAAGCCTGCTTTCTGTGCCGCCGCGTGTCCTCACGCGACCGCCGGATAGTTGAGTCGCAGGACCACCGGCACGGCCCCGAACGACCACCGGAACCGCGTGCCGGGCTTGTCCGGAGCGTCGCCGCCGACCTCGGGCCACCGCATCTTCATGTGCGCGGCGGTCAGGCCCTCGACCGAGTACGGGAAGTCCATCGCGGAGATCCGGCGCGCCTTGAGCAGCCCGCCCCACCGGAACGCCGCGAACACATCGGCCAGCTCCCCCACCGACAGCAGCCGCCGCTGCCTGAGGTTGATGCCGTACACCGCGGCCGCCAGTGCGATGAGGTCGGCCGCGCACTGCTCGAGCGCGTCGGTCTTGGTCCGGTACAGCGTCCCGTCGGGGTTCTTGGTGCCCAGGTGCTCGCCGAACACCGGCGACAGGCCCGGCTGGGCCTGGCACTGCATCCAGTCGCACGCCGCGAGCAGTTCCCAGCGGACGCCGTGGCCCTCCGCGACCTGCTGGTAGAGGGGCTTGGCTCGCAGCAGCGGGATCTTCGCGGTCGTGACGAAGTCGGTCAGCACGACCCGGGGCATCTGGCTCACGTACCGCCGGGTGCTGACGTGCAGGTTCCGGGGTCCGGCCCGCAACGCCTGCCCGCCCGCCGGCTCCAGGTGCGCGCTCGTCGCGGCCGCCGAAGATGCGGACGCCGCGGTGCCCGCATACTCGTCGAGCCCGGGAATGCTCGCCACGCCCGATCCCTCGGTATCCGGCGCCGCCGTGTCCTGACCCACCCGACCCGCCGTACCCCCAGCAGGAACGACCCCGCCCTGCGCCGCCGCCGCGCGCCGCGCCACGTGCCCCTGCGCGACATGCCCCTGCGCCGCGTGTCCCTGCCCCGCGTGTCCCTGCCCCGCGTGTCCCTGCCCCGCGTGTCCCTGCCCCGCGGCCAGCCCCGGCCCCGCCGCGTTCACCTCCGCCGCGCCTGGAATCTCCGCCGCTCCGCTCTGACCCGCCGCCGCGCTCTGACCCGCCGCCGCGCTCTGACCCGCCGCGCCGCTCTGGCCCCGCGCCGAACCGCCCTGCTTCGCCGGCCCGCTCGGCGCCGCCGACGCACCGTGGGACGCCGGCGTCCCGGCGTCGAAGCGGTACAGGTTGTACTGCCGCATGATCGTGATCAGGCTGCTGCCGTAGTTCGGATCGGTGGCGTAGACGCCGGTCAGGTCGTTGGCGAACGCGTCGGGGGAGCGGCGGTCGGCCATGGCCTGCTTGTAGCTTGATCCGGTGGCCAGCAGCAGGCCGTGATCGGAGATGGACTGCGCCATGCTGCTGTACACCCGGAACGGCGCGTTCACCGTCACCGCCTGGCCGTTCTGGTACTCCTGCGTGGGCCGCAGGACCGAACCCGCCGGGCCGGTCCCCTTGATCCCGAACAGGTTGTTGTCCTGGGTGGCGAGCAGGCTCTGGCCCCAGCCCGACTCGTCGATCGCCTGCGCGATCGTGACCGCCGCCGGGACGCCGTACTGCCGCTGGGCGGCCAGCGCGCCCGGCGCGACCTGGGCGATGAAGGCCTGCTGCGCCGATGAGCCCGGCGCCGACGCGGTACCCGGCGCGGGCTGGCTCCGGCTGTACCGCACGCTCGGCGCGACCGAGGAGTAGCTGGTCACGCTGCCCGCGACCGGCACCGCTCCCGGAATCGTCGCCGTCGCGGTCAGCGCCGTGTCCACGCCCGCCGCCGGCACCGACCCGGCCGCCTGCCCCTGACCACCAGACGCCGACGCGCCACCAGACGCCGACGCGCCACCGGACGCCGACGCGCCACCGGACGCCGACGCGCCACCGGACTGCGCGGCACCACCCAGGCTCAGCGAAGAAGACAGTATGCCCGGCACGTCCGCCTGACCCTGCTCCGCCTGCCCCGACGCCGCGAACACCGGGGCGCTCGCCGAAGCGGCCGCGCTCTGCGCGCCGCCCGGCGTCTGGCTCACCGCGCTGAGCAGAACGCCGTTGTTCACGAACCCGGTCACGCCCTGCGCCGCGAGCGGACCGTCGTACTGGTGCGCGTTGACCGACAGGTTCGGCATCGAGTCGCCGCCGATGGTGGACAGCACGCCGCCGGCGTACTTGGTGACCACCTCGACGTGCCCGTCGAACATCACCCAGTCCCCGGGCCGCGGGGTGTAGCCGTCCCCGACCGGATGCCAGCGCTGATGCGCCTGCGCGTCCTGCAGGACGGAGATCACGCCCGGCGACGCCGGATTGGGATCGACCCGCGAGTCGACCCACCCATATACCGGCCAGGGGTATGTGGTCCCGCCCGTCACCCAGCTCTGCAGGCCGGCCGCCTTCGCCCCCGACTCCAGCGTGAGGCTGGCGAACGCCGCGCACGATTCGCCGTGGTCCGCGCCGCCGGCGCTGTCGTTCTGCCAGATCAGCGCCTCCATGGCCGACGGCGACCGGCTCTGCGCGAGGTTCAGGTAGTACCGCGCGGCCTTGACGATCGCCGACCGCAGGGCGCTGTCACTCGACCTGGTGTTAGCCGCCGACATGGCCGGCTTGTTCATCGCCATGAGCTTGACCGGGATGTTGCTCGGTGAGGTCAGGTCGGCGGCCGAACCGTGCGCGAAGGAGAATCCGGTCATCGCGCCGCACGTGCTGAGGCTGACCAGCGCGGTGGCCTGCTGCCACCGCGCCTTCCGCGAGGTCTGCACCGGACTACCTCCTTCCGTTCTCGGTCAGGGGCGCCACGACCGGCCCGTACGACCAGGCCGCGCGGCGGCTAGGCCGCCGGCCCGAACAGGGTCTTGAGAATGGCCTGGACCTGCGCGTTGCCCGGGTCGTTGGCGTTCTGGTAGAGCACGCTCGCGTCCTGCGCGAGCACGGGCGAGGATCCGACGAACCACTGCTTGTAGACGTCGGCCACCAGGGCCGCCTGCCCGGCCGCGCTGGTCACCGCGGTGGCGCAGATGTCCGGGTACCCGGCCCGGGTGACGACCGCCGCCGACCCGGTGTACCGGGCGCAGTTGGCCGGACTGCTCTCCAGGCCGGGCTGCACGGTCGGCTTGCCGTTGCTGCCGATCAGGCTCGCCCCGCCGATGATGTTGTTGATCGCCCGCGCCGCGACCTGCAGGCTGTCGATCGCGTTGAACGCGTTGTAGGGATGGTGCAGGTTCAGGGACCAGGCCACCTCGCCGCCCTGCGTCGCCGAGATCGGCTCCAGGCCCTGCCGGCCGGTCTTGGCGTCGGTGAAGTTCGGGTTGTCGCCGCTGGTCATCAGCGAGAACACCCACAGGATCTGATTCGTGCCCTTGTCGCAGGCGAAGTTGACCTGGTTGGGCTCGGAGACGACGTTGGGGTTCTGGCAGGCCGTGCTGATCTCGCCCTGCACCACAGGGACGCTCGACGGCCAGGACGGCCCCGGCCGGAACACGGTCATGACCAGCACCGCGACCCCGGCCGCCACCACCGCCAGCCCGATCGTGACCTTGTGCCTGCGGCCGAACCCCTGGCGCCGCACGCTGCGCCGCCCGTGATCGATCAGGGCCCTGGTGCGCTCCTCGTCAGCGCGGCTCCGGCCCGCGACGCGCGGCTCGCTCCGGCCGGTGAGGCGCGGCTCGCTCCGGCCGGCGGCCTTGCGCGCCGCCGTGCGGACCGGCGCCCGCGGGCCGGCCTGCGGCCCCCGGTCCGGCGGACCGGCCACGCGCCGGAACGACTCGTGCGGCGGGCTGGCCACGGGTTCCGCGGCGTAGTCCTGATCGGCGTGCGAACGCTGCCGGACCTCACGCCAGACCGACAGCTCGTTCTCCAGGTCAATGGCCCTAGTTTCTAGGTCAGAGAGCCAAAGCTCGTCATCATCGCTAAAGTTTTCGAATTCGGCGCTCGTCGTACTCACCTCTGCAAATGTGTCCTGAACTGGGTACTCAGGCCTGAGGGCCGGTGGGCCGCCAGCCGGCGAGACTGAAAGCCTCCGGCCGAGCGCGGGGCCCGGCGCCCGCAGGACGCCGCCAGGGGGTCGGCGGTGCCCCTCGGACGTGCTCCGAGCTGGTTACTCCCATGTCAGTATTAGAACATAGAAGCGAGCGAATTGGAAGACCGATTAAGCAAAATAAGATGTGTTCGAATGGCTAGACCGCCTGGTGAGCGCCGTAAGCCGCGCGGGCGAAGATCATCGCGGCTCGGCGCGCACCGGCCGCCCGGGCCGGGCGCCGGGCACGATCGACCCGTCGCGAACCACGAACGTCCCGTTGACCAGGACGTGCCTGATCCCCGCCGACGGCAGCGTGCTGTCGGCGTAGGTGGCCCGGTCGGTCAGCGTAGCCGGGTCGAACAGCACCACGTCGGCGTCGGCGCCCGCCCGCAGCCGCCCCTTGCCGCGCATGGCCGGGACGTGCTCCTGCAGCAGCCGGGCCGGCTCCAGGCTGCACTTGCTCAGCGCCCGGGCCAGGCTCAGCGCCTGCTCTCCGTGGGTCAGCAAGCGCATCGCGCGGCCGAACGTCCCGGCCGTCCGCGGATGCGTCATCGCGCTCGGGCCCGGCGGCCAGGCCAGCGGATCGGGCTCGCCGTGCCAGGTCAGCGGCATCGCGTCGCTGGCCACGACCGCGCCCGGGAAGGTCAGCGAGCGCATCAGCAGCGCGCGGTCGGCCGGGTCGTCCTCGTTGAGCTGTTCGATGATGGCCAGCCCGCCCGGATCGGCCTGCCGCAGCTCGCGCAGCCTGGCCTCGCTCGCGACCCGTTCGCCGGTCGGCGCGTAGGTCAGCGACGAGGGCCGCAGCCCGCGTTCGCCGAGGCGCTCGGGCGCCAGGAACGCGGCGCCGATGGCGGTCATGCCCGACCCGTAGGGATAGGCCTCGGTGCTGATCCGGGACCCGGCCGTCTGGGCCCGGGCGACCAGGCCGAGGACCCGGTCGATATGCCGCAGCGAGGTGCTGTTCACGTGGCAGTAGTGCATGTGCGCGCCGGTCTGGCCGGCCGCCCGGACGATCTCCTCGGCGCCGTCGATGACCGCGCCGGGCACCATCTCGATCAGGTCCCGCGCGTGCGTGAAGGTCGGCCCGCCCGCCTCCGCGGCCAGCGCGGCGACCCGCAGGTATTCCGCCGGGTCGACGGCCGGCGCGTAGCCGAGCAGCAGGCCGATCCCGAGCGCCCCGTCGGCCAGGTCGCCGGCCAGCCGGGAGAGCAGGGCGGTGAGCTGCCCGGGCGTGGCCGGCCGCTGCCAGCCGGGGTGCCCGAGGCGCCCCAGGACCTGGGCCAGATTCCCGTCCGGCGCGAACCCGCCGACCTCGGTCATCCGGGCCTGGGCCCAGGACGCGCTGAAGCCGTAGTTGATGGGCCGCCCCTGCGCCGCGACCGCGCGGTAAGCGGCCGCGACCGGGCTCGCCCCCGCCTCCAGCTCCAGCGCGGTCGTGACCCCGTCCAGCGCCTGCAGGCGCAGTCCGGCCAGGTCGTTGACGTGACTGTGCAGGTCGACGAACCCCGCCGTGACCACCAGGCCCGTGGCGTCCACCTCGGCGGCCGCGGCGGGCAGGCCGGGGCCGACCCGCGTGACCCGGCCCCCGCCGATGGCCACGTCGGCGACGGCGTCGAACCCGGACTCCGGGTCGATCACGCGGCCGCCGCGCAGCACCGTGTCAGCGTTGCCGCCTTCGGCGGCGGGCTCCGATTCGGCCATCCGCCCGCTCCCTTCCAGCGGGCCCAAGTGTAAGGTGCGGCGTGACCTCAGTCAGGGGCGTGGTGATCGTCGCGCATGGCGGCCAGTCGGTGAGCACCGAACCCACCGCCTCCTATCAGCTGGCCGTGCTCCGGATGATCCCGCTCGCCGCCGCGATCCGGCACGCGGTACGCGGGCACAAGATCGCGGTGCGCCGGCCGCGCTTCGAGGTCCGCGGCTGGAACGACGCGCAGGCCTCCCCGGTGCATGACCTGACCCGCCTCCTGGACGACGTCCGCGGCCAGCTCGGACCCGTCCCGGTCGTCCTGGTCGGGCACTCCATGGGCGCGCGCGCCGCCCTGCGCGCCGCCGGGCATCCCTCGGTCACGGCCGCGGCGGGCCTGGCGCCCTGGCTGCCGCCCGGTGAGCCGGTCGGCCAGCTGACCGGGCGCGCCGTCCTGCTCGCCCACGGCACCGCGGATGCCATCACCAGTCCCGCGGACACCTGGGCCTATGCCGAACGCGCCCGCGCCCTGACCAGCGTTACCGAGATCGAGGTCCGCACCGGCGAGCACACCATGTTCTGGCGCGCGCCCTTGTGGCATGGCCTCGCGGTCGCGTTCACCTGCCGGTCCCTCGGCCTCCCCGTACCCGCCGGGCCCGCCGCCACCGCCGTGGCCAGCGCGCAGCAATCCCGGCGCACGCTCCTGTAAATCATGACCCGAATTGGCCAGCCCAAGCTGTCCGACCTTTTGCGACAAATCCCGATTTAACCACTAATTTACCGCCGTCGCGACGAGCGGCAATTACGGAAAGCGCTCGTTCTGTCGCCCACTGTGCTATAAATCTGGGAATGGCGGCTTGCCCCGTGGCCGAGAACGGAAAAGGGGTGTGATGGTGGCGAGATTAGTGCGAATTCGGCATGACCACCTCGCGTTGACGCGGGGGATCTTGCCGCATGACGTCCCGTCAGCTCGCATGGCCGCGCCGGACAGCGCCGCGGCGCCAGACGGAAAGCCCCGGCGCGACGCCAAGCCCGATCCGCGGCCCGACGCAAAGCCGCCCCGGCCCCGGCACGCCGCCCGCCACGCCCGAACCTCCGGGCCCGCGGCCCCCCAGCAGACCTCCCTGTCGATCCGGTCCGCCGAACGAAGGCGCTGGGCCGGCGAACTGACTCGGCCCGACGTGACCGCGCTGGTCATTCACGGCCTGGGCGGAGTCGGTAAGTCGACTCTGGCCGCCCAGATCGCGGCGCGGGCGAGCCGGCTGGCCCCCGAGCGGGTGGTCACGATGGTCAGCGGCGAGGTCTCCGCGGCCAGCCTGGCGGCTCAGCCGGCCGAGACCGACCTGGTCGTCCTGGATAACTTCGATGACAACCTGACCAGCGAGTCGGGCCTGCGGACCGTCCGCGACCCGGCGCTGGCGGCCCTGCTGGCCGGCTGGACCGGCAAGCTCCTGATCACCTGCCGCTCGGCGTTCACGCTCCCCCCGGCCGACCGGGACCGGTTCGTGTTCCGTCACCTCGGCCCGCTGACCCGCTCCGGAGCCGCCGAGTTCGCCATGTCCCTGCCCGCGCTGCGGGCCCTGGGCGAGTCCGAACGCGACCTGGCCTGGCGGCTGACCGTCGGCCACCCGCGGGCCATGGAGTACCTGGACGCGCTGCTGGCCGCGGGCCTGCGCTTCGGTGACCTGGCCGCGCGCGCCACCGCGACGATCCAGGCCCGGACCGGCCAGTCCCCGGCCCTGATCGAACCCACCGAACTGTCCGAGGTCGTCGCCGAGATCACCGCGCAGGCCGTCGGCCAGCAGCTCTTCGGTGAGCTGTTCGAGCGGCTCAGCGACGGGGCTCAGGACCTGCTCGTCCGCGCGTCGGTGTTCCGCACCCCGGTCGCGCCCGGCGTGCTGGCCGCCCGCCCGGCCCACGTCGCCGAGTGCGAAGCCGCCGGGCTGCTCACCCCGCGCCCGGGCCGCGAGCTGACCGTCCACCGCTGGACGGCCGGCGAACTGCACCGCCGCCTGGCCGAGGCGGGCCGGACCGCGCAGCTCGCCGCCGCGCAACGCCAGGCCGCCGGCTACTGGCACGCCCGGACCGCCACCCCCCAGCTCGGCCCGCGGGCCCAGCTCGAGGCCGCTCACCACCTGCGCCAGGCCGGCGACCTGGCCGTCCAGGCCGCGACCGACGCGCCCGCGCCCGCGGACGGCTCGGGCCGGACCGCGGCCGCCCGGCGCCGCGACCACGAGACCGGCCCGCGCACCCGCCTGCGCCGGCTCGGCCTGGTCTCGGTCGCCGGGTTCACCGCGGCCTTCCTGGCCGTCGAGGCGGCCAACGGCTTCGCCACCTCCCACCTGACCTCGGCCGACCGGCCGGACCATCCCGCCGCCTCGGCGCCGCTGACCCAGGCCGACCTGGCCCGCGACCAGGCCGCGGCGTGGGTGGCCAGCCAGGTCAGCACCGGCGCGATCGTGTCCTGCGACCCGGTCATGTGCGCGGTGCTGGTCCGGCACGGCTTCCCCGCGGCGAACCTGCTGGTGCTCGGGCCCGGCACGCCCGATCCGCTGGGCTCCGCGGTCGTGCTGGCCACGCCCGCGGTGCGGGCCATGTTCGGCACCCGCCTGGCGACCGTCTACGCCCCGCAGACGCTGGCCAGCTTCGGCACCGGGGCGACCCGCGTCGACCTGCGGGTCGTCACCCCCGGCGGCGCCGCCGCCTACCGGACCGCCCTGGCCGCCGACCTGAGCGCCCGCCGCGCGGCCGGGCTCCAGCTGCTGGCCGACCCGCGGGTCAGCGGGCCGGCCGCCGTGCGCGCCGATCTGGCCGCCGGCCGGGTGGACGCGCGGCTGCTGATCACCCTGGCCGCCATGGCCCAGGCCGAGCCGGTGCGGATCCAGGCCTTCGGCGGCGCCACCCCCGGGGCCAGTTCCGGCACGCCGCTGCGGACGGCCGAGCTGGCCGCGCCGCCGGCCACCGCGCAGGCCATGCTCGCCTTCGTCCGCGCCCAGCGCCCGCCCTACCTCGCGGCCCGGTCAGGCCTGTCCCAGGGGGTGCTGTCCGTTGAATTCTCCGCGCCCAGCCCGCTCGGCCTCCTGCAAAACCCGTCCTGACCCCTAGGGCCGGCTCGGGTGCCCGCCGTTACCGACGCTTACGTCCGTAATCCTCGTTTTTATGCCGAACGGTCCGTGGCTCCCGCACCCGGACACCTTTCCTGCACCGGATTGCCCGGCAACCCGTTATCTCCCGTTAGTCGCCAATATATTTATCGTGCGCAATTCCCTTTCCCGGTCGATAACGGTTGGCATACAATCGCGACCGTGCATGGGGGATGACCAGGGACTTGGCATAGAGTCCGGCTGGCAGCCAACCGCACAGAAAGTGAGGGTTGCCATGAGTGACTATCCCGGCCAGGGCGGCGAACAGGACGCCGTGCAGCCGCCGCCAGGACAGCCCTACCCGCAGTCGGCGCCGACACAGTTCAATCCGCGGGTCAACCCTCCGCCCTGGCAGGATCCGCAGTACGGCCAGCAGCCGCCGCCCCAGCAAGGGCAGCAGTACGGCCAGCAGCAGTACGGCCAGCCACAGCAGCCGTACGGCCAGCAGCCGCCGCCCTATGGCCAGCAGCAGCCGCCCTATGGCCAGCAGCAGTACGGCCAGCAGCCGCCGCCGGGCTTTCCCCAGGCCCCGCCGGTACCGGCCGGCTACGGCTACGGCCAGCCGGGCGGCCAGCCCGTCCCGGCCGGGATGTACCTGGACCAGCAGTCCGGCCTGACGCTCCCGCAGGGCACCGTCCTGGCCAGTTCCGGCCGCCGGATCGGCGCCTTCTTCCTGGCCATCCCGCTGGTCATCGTCACGCTGGGCATCGGCTACGTCATCTGGGGCCTGATCGTCTGGGGCAACGGCCAGACCCCGGCCCTGCAGGTGCTGGGAATGCGCTGCTTCCGGCCGGAGGACAACCGCGTCGCGGGCTTCTGGTGGATGGCCCTGCGCGAGATCGTCGGCCGCATCTGCGACACCATCCTGTCCATCATCACCGAGCTCACCTCGTTCGTCTTCATGCTGACCCGGCCCGACCGCAAGACGCTGCACGACCTGGTGGCCGGCACCGTGGTCCTGCACGACCCGAACAAGGTGCTCTCGCAGTAGTAGTTGCCCCACCCGGTCTGGACCTGGCCCCGCCGCCGGCGGGGCGCTCAGGCGTTCCAGCGGTAACGTTCCCGGAACGCTCGTCCCCTAGCGTGATCTGGTGGGGAGGACCCAGCCAGGACCGGCGCCACCGGACCTCGCGGCTCGCCGGCCCAGCCGGTCCTGGTTGACGTCCCCGCAATACCCCGGATCCGGCAAAATCGGTTATGCCGTTTGCGCTGCGTGATGTGCGGTAAGCGAACTACGGTGATTCGCATGCAGGACCAGCAGATGGTCGCCGCCATCGTGGCGGGCGACCCGGAAGGGATCGCCGCGGCCTACGACACGTACGCCCTGCCGCTGCACTCCTACTGCCTGTCCCTGCTGCATGAGCCCGCGGACGCCGCCGACGCGGTGCAGGACACGTTCCTCATCGCCACCGCCAAGCTCGGCGGCCTGCGTGAGCCGGGCAAGCTCCGGTCCTGGCTGTACGCGGTCGCGCGGAACGAGTGCTACCGCAGGCTGCGTGCGGGGCAAGCCACGTCCTCACTCGACGAGGCAGGGGACATGCCCGCCGCCACAGGCGGCCAAGCAGGCACAGCGGAAGGGGTGGATGTCGCCAGCGCCGTCGAGCAGGCCGAGGTGCGGCAGTTCGTCCAGGACGCGATCGCCGGGCTGAACCCCGGCGAGCGCGATGTCATCGAGCTCAGCCTGGTGCAGGGCCTGGACGGCGACGAACTCGCCGACGCCCTCGGGGTGTCCCGCAACCACGCGCACGCGCTGGTCTCCCGGGCCCGCACCCAGCTGGAGCGATCCCTCGGCGCGCTGCTGGTCGCGCGGACCGGGCGGGAGGCCTGTACCGCACTCGACGCCCTGCTGGCCGGGTGGGACGGGCAGCTGACCGTCCTGCTGCGCAAGCGGGTCAGCCGCCATATAGAGCAGTGCGAGATCTGCGGCGAGCTCAAGCGCCGCGAGCTCAGCCCGGCCTTGTTCGCCGGCGCGCTCCCGCTGGTCGCGCTGATGCCCGGGTTCCGCGAGCACGTGCTCAAGCTGTGCGCCGACCTGTCCGCCGCGGGGCTGGCCCGCCGCGCGAGCGTGGCGGCCCGGGCCGGCCAGTTCGGTCCCTCCGGCTTCCCCAAGCCCAGCCCGCCGCCCGGCGTGTCCGGCTGGCACCGGGTCCTACGGCATTCCCACGCCCTGGCGGCCGGCGCGGCCACCGCGGCGGCCGCGGCCGGGGTCGGCGCGGTGCTGATCCTCGGCGGCGGCGCGCCGCAGTCCCACGCGCCGGGGGCCGGAGCCCGCGGCAGCGCGGGGCCCGGCGTGGTGGCCAACTCCCGCGGCGGTCCGTCCGGCGGGCCCGGCAGCACGCCCGGTGCCGGGGCCAGCGGGCTGGCCCCGAAGGCCGGCCCGGGCGGCTCGACCGCGCCCGGCGTGCTGGCCACGGGCCCGGGCTCACAGGCGCCGCCGGGACCGTCGGGCTCGGCGGCCTCCGGGTCGGGCGCGCCGTCGTCCGGGGCTCCCTCCTCCGCTCCGGCCTCGGGCCCGGGCTCGTCCTCGCCGGCCCCGGCCCCCGCCTCGTCCCCCGCGCCCGTGGTCCAGGGCACCCTGACCGTGTCGCTGAACCGGCTGGTGCTGGTCGCGGTCAACGGTCACGGCACGGGGACGTTCACCCTCACCGCCAAGGGCGGCCCGGTCAGCTTCTCGATCTCGGCCGCGGCCGGGCTTTCCGTCTCGCCCGCGTCAGGATCACTGTCGTCCGGCGCGACCGCGACCATCACCGTGACCTCGTCCAGCCTGATCTCCCTGAACGACAAGCTCACCGTCAACCCCGGCGGCTACACGGTCACCGTGGTCCTGAACATCTCCCTCTAGCGGGAACCACGGCTCGTTCGGCAGAAAGATTTTGACCGTAACGATGCCGGAACGGCCGCCCGGTACGGTGGCGCCCATGGCGGCGCAGGCGGGCCACGTGCGAACGGGCCGTAGGCTGAGGCCGGCCTGGGCGGCCATCACGCTGGGCACGCTGATTACGCTCCTCACCGTCGCCGGCCTGGTGGCCGTCACGTCGGCGGGCCAGTCGGAAGGCCAGGTGATCCGGCTGGCCGGGCTGACCGGGCTGGCGGCGATCGGCACGCTGGTGGCGAGCAAGCGGCCGGGTAACCCGTTCGGCTGGCTGCTGCTGGGCGCGGGCCTGTTCCTGTCGGTCAGCGACGGCGCCGTGGCCTACGTGGTCCTGGACTACCGCCTCCACGGTGGCCGGCTGCCGCTCGGCCGGCTCGCGGTCGCGCTCGAGCCCGCCTATCTGCTCGGGCTGGTCCTGATCACCGGCTGCCTGTGGCTCTATCCCGATGAGCGGCCGCCCGCAGGACGCTGGCGCCCGGTAGCCTGGTCCGCCGCCGCCGCCGGGCTGGCCTGCGGCCTGCTGGTGTTCGTGCCCTGGGTCGTCGCGGCCCTGGCCCCGCAGCTGCGGGTGGACACCACCGGGACGCCCGTCGCCATCGATCAGGGCGCGGCCGGGCTGATCTGGCGGGTCACGCTGGTGGGTATCCTCGGGCTGCTGCTCTGCTGGATCGTGTGGCTGGCCGTCCAGGTGCCCAAGTACCGGCGCTCGCGCGGCGAGCGCCGCCTGCAGCTCAAGTGGCTCTACAGCGGTGGCGTGGTGTTCGTGGTCAGCCTGGCGGTGACCGTCGGCCAGCCGGGCTCGACGTCACTGACGTGGGGGATCATCACCGGGGTGGCCGCCGTCGGCCTAGGCGCCCTGCCCGTCGCGCTCAGCGTCGGGATCTTGAAGTTCCGGCTCTACGAGATCGACCGGATCATCAGCCGCACGCTGTCCTACGCGCTGGTCACCGGGCTGATCGTCGGCGTGTACACCGGCGCCGTCCTGCTCGCCACCCACGTCCTGCCGGTGTCCGGCTCGGTCAGCGTGGCAGCTTCGACCCTGATCGCGGCGGTGCTGTTCAACCCGCTGCGCCGGCGGATCCAGCACCTCGTCGACCGGCGGTTCAACCGGGCGCACCACGACGCCGAGGCGACGGTGGCCGCCTTCGCCGGCCGGCTGCGCGAGTCGGTGGACCTGGCGTCGGTTCAGGGAGAACTGACCGCGGCCGTCCAGCAGGCCTTCGAGCCCACCCACGTCTCGGTCTGGCTCCCCGGACCCTCCTCCAGCCGACGCTGAACCGTAACGATCCCGGAACGGTAGCCCGGTACCGTGGCGTGCATGGTGGGGGAGGATCGCCGCGTAAGTCTCGGCCGCCGGCTGCTTTCGGCCCGGCTGGCCGTAGCCCTGGGCGTCGTCGCCTTCGTGCTCAACGTCGCCGCCCTGGTGCTGACCGCGTCGGCGAACCAGACCGCGCCTCAGCTGGTGCGGCTGGCCGGGCTGCTGCCGACGGTGGCGGTCGGCATGCTGGTCGCCGTGCGCAGACCCGGCAACCCGCTCGGCTGGCTGCTGCTCGGCTGCGGCGTCATGTTCTCGCTCCAGACGGGCTCGGTCGGCTACTCGATCCTGGACTACCGGCTCCATCACGGCACCCTGCCGCTGGGCAGGCTGGCCATCGCGCTCCAGGCGACCTGGGCGGTCGGCCTGGTCTTGGTCGCCGGTGCCCTGTGGCTGTTCCCCGACGGGCACCTGCCCACCGGGCGCAGGCGGCGGGTCGGCGGGGCGCTGTGGGCGGCTGGCCTGCTGTTCAGCGCGCTCATTTTCGTGCCCTTGGTCATCGCCGCGGCCGCGCACACGGTGCGGGTGGACGCCACCGGCGCCCCGGTCGCCCTCGCTCACCCGGCCGGCATCGGGCTGGTGTGGGTGATCATCGAGAACATCGGGTTCTTTGCCCTGATCATCAGCTGGGTGGTGTGGCTGGCGGTGCAGGTCCCCAAGTACCGCCGCTCCAGCGGCGAGCGCCGTCTGCAGCTCAAATGGCTGTACAGCGGGGCCGCGGTCTTCATCGTCTGTCTCGGATTCGGCCTGTTCCAGCCCGACAACCCCATCGGGCTGGCGGCGGTGGTCGGCGGCGTGCTCGCCGCGGGCGTGGCGGCGCTGCCGATCGCGCTCGGCATCGGGATCATGAAGTACCGGCTGTACGAGATCGACCGGATCATCTCGCGCACGCTGGCCTACGCCATCGTCACCGGCCTGCTGGTCGGGGTGTACGCCGGGCTGGTGCTGCTGGCCACCGGGGTCCTGCGGTTCAGCTCTCCGGTGGCGGTCGCGGCCGCCACACTGGCCGCGGCCGCGCTGTTCAACCCGCTGCGCAGGCGGGTCCAGCGGATCGTCGACCGGCGCTTCAACCGCGCCCGCTACGACGCCGAGGCGACCGTGGCCGCCTTCGCCGGCCGGCTCCGCGGATCGGTCGACCTCGCGTCCATCCAGCAGGAGCTGGCCGCCACCGTCGATCAGGCCTTCGAGCCCACCCACGTATCCGTCTGGGTCACCGGTCGCACGACGTGATCATGATCCGGCCGGCGGACGTAGTTGCCGCAACGACGTCGTTGCGGCGCCGTCCCGCGCAGGTCGCTACCACTCCACGAGGGTCCAGATCTCCGGGCGTGGCGCGTCGCCTACGTCGACCGAGGCGAACCGCCGGGCCGCCTCCTTCAGGTGGGTCATGGCGGCGTCGCCTTGGCCGTCGGCGTGCAGCAGGTCGGCCATGTTCGTGTGCAGTGCGGCCACCCGGTGCTGGTCGCCGAGCTCGCTGCCCAGCTCGAGCGCCTCGCCCGCGACCTGGAGCGCCTCGCGGTTGCGCCCGGTCTCGGCCAGCAGCCGGGCCAGGTTGTTCAGCGCGGCCACCGCGGCGCTGAGTTCGGGTAGCTGACGCGCCTCGGCCAGGCTGTCTCTGAGGTAGCCCTCGGCGGCGGCGGCGTCCCCGGCCCGCGCGGCCAGCATGCCCAGGACATTGAGGGCCTGCGCGGTCGCGCCGCGGTCGGCCGCGGCCCGGGCGCGGGACAGCGCGGCCCGGCCGAACTCCGCGGCCTGCTCGGCGTCCCCCCGCCGGTACGCGACCACGGCCCGGTCGGCCTCGGCCCGGGCCAGCCGCCCCGGCTCGGCCGCCGCGACCAGCTCGGTGACCACGGCCAGGTGCGCCTCGGCCAGGTCCCAGTCGCCCAGCCGGTGGTGCACGTCGGCCAGCTTGTGCTCGATGCCGGCCTGCACGGCCCGATCGCCGGCCGAGGCGCCCGCCTCGTCGCCGGCCTCTTCGTCTGCCTCTTCGCTGACGCCCGCGCCAGCCAGCGCCGCCGCGGTCTCCAGCTCGGCGAGCGCCTCCCGGTACCGGCCGAGCACCACCAGCACCTCGCCTAGCGCGATCCGCCCCGGCAGCTGCGGGTAGCCGAGGGCCAGGGCCCGGACCAGGTGCGCGTGCGCCTCGGCGTGCGCGTACAGCTCGCGGGCCACCTGCCCGGCCCGCCACCACCACTGCGCGGCGTCGGCGTCCCGACCGGCCAGCTGCAGGTGGTCGGCCACCGTCGCGGCCCTGGTGGTGGCCGGGTCCCGCTCGTGCCGGCGGGTCAAGATATCCGCCGCCCGGCCGTGCAAGAGCCGGCGCCGGGCCAGCGTGGCCGACTCATAGGCGGTCCGGCGCAGCGCCTCATAAGGGAACCCGTAGGAGGGCGCCTGGCCCGCGGCGGGCGGCGGGATCTCGGTCAGCAGCGACCGGGACAGCGCCTCGTCGATCGCCTCGACGATCTCGTCCTCACCTCGCCCGCTGACCGCGCGCAGCAGGTCCGCGTCGTTGTCGCTGCCGAGCACCGCGGCCGCGGTCAGCATCTGCCGGGTCGGCTCGCTGACCGCCTGCAGCCGGGCCCGCAGCAGGTCCCGGACGCTGGCGGGCGGCCACCAGTCGGCCTGCTCAGACCCCTGGGTGCCATCCCCGGCGGACCGCAGCGCCTCGATGTACTCCCGGACCAGCATCGGCAGTCCGCGCGTCTCGGCCATCAGCCGGTCCACCTCGACCTGCGGCATCCCGTCCAGCTCCAGCAGCGTCCCGATCGCCGCCGGCCCGAGCAGCCCCGGCTCGATCATCTCGCCCGTCGACTGGTCTTCGGCCTCGGTGAGTGCGGTGCGCAGTACCCGCAGCCGCCCGGCTTGCTCGTCCTGCCAGCTCAGCACCAGCAGCAGCGGCCAGTCGGCCAGCCGCCGCACCAGGTAGGCCAGCAGCCCCAGCGACGAACTGTCCGCCCACTGCACGTCCTCTACCACGACCACCCCGGCCGGCCCGCGGCTGTCCGAACCGGCAGCCCCGGAACCGGCAGCCCCGCCCTGGGTCGCGATCCGCAGCGTGTCCGCGATCGCCGCGTACAGCCGGGTCACCGCCACCGGGCTGTCCAGCGCGGGCGCGACCGAGTCCGGATGGGCCGCGGCCAGGGCCGGCACCAGGCGCCCGGCCATCGCGGCCGTCTGCGCCGGGAGCACGTCGGGCAGATCGGGCCGGACCGCGAGCGCGGTGCGCAGCAGGTCCGCGGCCAGCACGAACGGCAGCGCGGTCTCGCCGTCGTGGCAGCGGGCGGCCAGCACCACGGCCGGCTGCGGCGGCTGCGTCGCCTCGGTCCGGAACTCGGTGATCAGCCGGGTCTTGCCGCTGCCGGCCTGCCCGGCGATCGCCACCACCCGCCCCGTCGTGCCGGTCGCCTGCCAGGCCGCGCGCAGCCTGGCCAGCTCGGTCTCCCGCCCCACGAGCGGCCAGATCCCGGCCGCGCCCAAGACTTCAGGAGCAGCGGCTTCAGGAGCAGCGGCTTCAGGAGCAGCGGCGGCCGGCGGCTCCGCGGCCCGGACCACCGAAGGCGCCGGCGGCGGCTCCAGCCGCCCGGCCCGCACGTCGTCGTAGAGCCTGGTCGTCTCGGGCAGCGGCCGGACGGCCAGGTCCCGGTCCAGCACCCGGACCAGCGAGCGGTACTGCCGCATGGCCGCCGAACGCTGGCCGGCCCAGCCGTGCAGCCTGATAATCGCCTGGTGAGCGGGCTCGTGCAGCGGATCGAGCTGCAGCCAGCGCCGGGCGTGCCCGGTGGCGCGCTCCAGATCGCCCTGCTCGATGCACGCCGCGACCAGGCGCTGCAGCCCGCGCGCGAGCGCCTGCCGTAGCCCCTCGCTCACCGACGCCTGCCATTCCTCGAAATCCGGGCAGGCGCGCAGCACGAAACCCGACAGGAAGTCATCCCGGTACAGCTGGACCGCCTGCTCCAGGGACCCGGCGTCGGCCCGGCCGATCAGCGCCTCGAACTCGCGCACGTCCACCTGGACCGCGGCCAGCTCGAGGGTCACCGCGGCCCGGCTGATGGTCAGGCCCGCGCCCATGGCGGCCGCGGTGACCGACAGGGTGCGCCGCAGCGAGGCCCGGCCCTTGGCGCTGTCGGCTTCTGGCCACAGCAGGTCGGCGAGCTGCTCCCGGCTGTGCTCGCGGCCGGTCACGGCGAGCAGCGCCAGCAGCGCGACGGCCTTCCTGGTGTCAAAGGTGACCGGGAGGCCGTCGCGCAGCACGACCGGCGGCCCGAGCAACGCCAGCCTCAGCTCGGTCATCAGGCACCTCCAACGGGCTCACCGTAACGGTACGGCCGTAAAAAAACACACCGAAAGGCTTGACGGCCGTAACGATCCCGTATCGCAATCTTTCTATGGTGAAGGTGCGTCGCAAGACGAGCCGCGAACCCGGAGTGTGACATGACGCAACAGATGGGGAGTACCAGCGGGACCGCACCTGCGGCCCGTGACACGGAGGTAACGCCCGGGGGGGCGTCTGAGCTGACGTCGGAGCCGATGATGGCCGCGACGTCTGGGGGGCGTCCGGGGGGACGCCCGGGGTCACGGTGCCCGGGGTCGAGGTGCCCGGGGTCGAGGTAACTGACTGCCAAGAGCCGGCCGGCTCCGACACCGCCGACAGCAAGAACGCCGCCCGCAGGCGGAACTGGCTGCGCCGCACGGCGCCCGCCGCCGCCGACGCCGTGCCGATCGCGCCTAGCGTGGTGGCGGCCGGGCCCGAGCTGGACCTGGCCTCCAACGACCCGCTGATCGGGTACCTGCTCAGCGCGGCCAGCGCGGTGGACATCACCGCCCTTCAGCTCCAGTCCCCGGCGCTGAAGGCGCTGCAGGAAGCGGGCGTGGTCCTGGTCGTCCCGCTCATCTCGTCGGGCAGCCTGGTCGGCCTGCTCAGCCTCGGCCCGAGAAGGTCCGAGCGCGGCTACTCAACCGACGACCTGCGCCTGCTCAACTCCCTGGCCGGCTACGCCGCCCCCGCCATGCGGGTCGGCCAGCTGGTCCGCCAGCAGCAGGCCGAAGCCCGTCAGCGTGAGCGGCTCGACCAGGAACTGAAGATCGCGCAGCTCATCCAGCAGCAGTTCCTGCCCAAGGAGCTGCCCGACCTGCCGAGCTGGCACGTGGCCGCGTTCTACCGCCCGGCCCGGACCGTCGGCGGGGACTTCTATGACTTCATCCCGTTGCCGGACGGCCGGGTCATGTTCGTGGTCGGCGACGTGACCGACAAGGGCGTCCCCGCGGCCCTGGTCATGGCCAGCACGCATTCGCTGCTGCGCGATGCCGCGCCGCGGCTGATCTCGCCGGGCAAGGTCCTGGGCCACGTCAACGACATGCTCTGCGTCGACATCCCGGCCCACATGTTCGTCACCTGCCTGGCCCTGGTCCTGGACCCGGTCAGCGGCGAGGTGGAGTTCGCCAACGCCGGCCACGACGTCCCGTACGTGCGGACCCAGAGCGGCGTGCAGGAGCTGCGCGCCCGCGGCATGCCGCTGGGACTGATGCCGGGCAGCCCGTACGAGGAGATGACCTTCCAGTTCGAGCCGGGTGACTGCGCCCTGCTGCACAGCGACGGCCTGGCCGAGGCGCACGCGCCGGACCGCGAGATGTTCGGCTTCCCGCGGGTGTCGGCACTGGTGGGTAAGGGCCCGTCGGGCGAGGCGCTGATCGACCTGTGCCTGACCGAGCTCGGTACCTTCACCGGTGCCGATCACGAGCAGGAGGACGACATCACGCTGGTCTCCCTCCAGCGCTCGCCGTCGGCCTGGCGCCACGAGGCAGGAAACCGGGAAGCAGGACCCCGGGAAGCACAGCACCAGGACACGCGGTACTAGGAGCGAACGCGATGACTCAGGTAGCCCGCCCCGCACCCCGCAGGCTCGACGCGTTCGAGCTGCCCAGCGAGCCCGGCAACGAGCGCCTCGCGCTGGCCCGGGTCGCGGACACGGTGCAAGGACTGGGGCTGTCCGACTCCCGGCTGGAAAAGCTCAAGACCGCGGTGGCCGAGGCCACCATGAACGCGATCGAGCACGGCAACGGGAACCGCGCCGAGATCCCGGTCGAGGTCGAGGTCACCCAGAACGGCGACGAGATCATCGTCGCCATCAGCGACCAAGGCGGCGAGGCATCCGTTACGCCCAAGCCGGCCGAGGAACCCGACCTGCTCAAGAAGCTGGACGGCGGGCAGAGCCCGCGCGGCTGGGGCCTGTTCCTCATCCGCAACATGGTCGACGCCATGGACATAACGATCAATGGCCAGCGGCACACCATCTGGCTGACCATGCGAACTGGAGGTGCTGCACATGGCTAGCCTGTGTGAGGCCACGACCCGGGTCCTGCCCGGTGCCGCCGTCATAGAGCTTTCCGGTGAGGTCGACGGGTCCGCCGCCGACGTGCTGACCAACGCGTATCAGAGCGCGGTCGGCACCCACGCGGACCTGAGCACGGTCGTGCTCGACTTCGCCGCGGTGGACTACATCAACTCCACCGGCATCGCGCTGATCGTCAGCGTGCTGGCCCGCGCCCGGGCCGAACGCCGCAAGGTCGTCGCCTGCGGGCTGTCCCCGCACTACCGCGAGATCTTCGACATCACCAGGCTGTCGGACTTCATCGAGCTCTTTCCCGACCTCGACCGCGCCGTCAGCCAGCTCACCGGACCAGCCGCGTAGCGCGGCAAACGCACATCAAAAGGGTCATCAAGGGGAGGAAATCCGATGAACGCACCGACGCTCACGATGGACGTCAGGCGGATCGGCGACGAGGTGGTCGTCGTCGACATCAAGGGTGAGGTCACCGCGGCGTGCGAGCCCATGCTGATGTCGGCCTACGAGGCCGCCAGCGACGGCCGGACGAACCGGCTCGTGCTGAACTTCGCCGGCCTTGAGTACATGAACAGTGGCGGCATCGGCATGCTGGTCACCCTGCTGGTGCGGGCCAACCGGCAGCGCCAGCAGCTCTCCGCCTACGGGCTGAGCGAGCACTACCGGGAGATCTTCGAGCTCACCCGGCTGGACGAGGCCATCACGATCTACGACAACGAGGAGTCGGCGCTCAACGGCGTCGTCAAGTAACAGGGACAAAGGAACAGGAGAGAGGGGGCTGGCCATGACCGAGACAGCAGGCCCGGAGCGGGTGCGGTCGACCGAGCAGATCGGGCTGAGCGCCCGCGAGGCCGCCGCGGCCCAGGCAGCGGGGCCGCGGGACGCGGTCAGCTGGGCCAGGAAGGTCGAGCGGCTCGAGGTGAACGCGCGCGACGGCGTGCGCGGCACCAACGTCGCCGGCCGCCGGCTCACCGGCCCGGTCCAGGGCTTCGGCAAGATGTGGCAGAAGAGCTACCGCATGAACGCCGGAGCACAGATCGCGCCGGAACAGGCGATCAGCACGTGGAAGGAGCACTTCCCCGAGTTCTGGCCGAAGGGCAACCGGTTCGCCGGCGCGCTGACCGGCATCAACCCCGGCGACGTGGCCCTGCTCGACCTGGCCATCGGCGGCGGCGTGAAGCTGTCCACCGGGGTGTTCGTCCTGTACGCCGACGCCGAGTCGTTCACCCTGATGACCCCGCAGGGGCACATGTTCGCGGGCTGGATCACCTTCTCCGCCGAACGCGAGGGCCCAAAAGACGGCGGGGATACGGTGGTGCAGGCGCTGGTCCTGATGCGGGCCAACGACCCGCTGTACGAGATCGGGATGACGTTCGGCGGGCACCGCAAGGAGGACAAGTTCTGGGCCGCCACGCTGACCGCGCTGGGGGAGCGCCTCGGCCTGCCGGAACCGGTGGTCGACACCAAGACCACCTGCGTCGACTCCAAACGCCAGTGGCGCCACGCCAACAACATCTGGCACAACTCGATGATCCGCAGCGTGCTGCAGACCCTCACGTTCCGTCGCAACAAGAAGCACGCCTGATACTGAAGAGATGGCAATGCGGGGGAATCTTGACGCGGTCATAGTCGGCAGCGGCCCGAACGGTCTGGCCGCTGCCGTCACCCTGGCCGCCGCGGGCCTGAAGGTGCAGGTGATCGAGGGCGCGCCGGAGATCGGCGGCGGCTGCCGGACCCAGGAGCTGACGCTGCCCGGCTTCCGGCACGACGTCTGCTCGGCGGCGCATCCGCTGGCCCTGGCGTCGTCCTTCTTCCAGCGCTTCGACCTGGAAGCGCGGGGCGTGCGGTTCGCGAAACCGGAGGTCGAGTT
The DNA here is from genome assembly GCA_963822765.1 of uncultured Actinomycetes bacterium. Lineage (GTDB taxonomy): Bacteria > Actinomycetota > Actinomycetes > Streptosporangiales > Streptosporangiaceae > Palsa-504. The sequence goes on from CAWGJL010000048.1 coordinate 36,175, forward strand.
CGCCAACCCGCTGGACGGCGGCCGGGCCGCGATCGTGACCCGCTCGGTGTCCGAGACGGCCGCCCGCCTCGGCGCCGACGGCCGTTCCTACCGCCGCCTGATCGGCCCGATGGCCCGCCACGTCGACGACATCTGCGCCGAACTGCTCAGGCCGCTGCGCCGGCCGCCCGCGCACCCGCTGGTCATGGCCGGGTACGGCGCCCGCGGCATCCTGCCCGCCTCCGCCCTGATCCGCCGCTGGCACACGCCAGAGGCCCGCGCGATCGTGGGCGGCGCCGCGGCGCACTGCATGATGGAGCTCGACGCGGTGCCCACCGGCGGCATCGCCCTGATGCTCATGGCGCTCGCCCACGGCGTCGGCTGGCCGGTCATCGCGGGCGGCAGCGCCCGGATCACCGACGCGATGGCCGACGCGGTGCTCACCGCGGGCGGCAGCATCGAGACCGGCCGCTGGGTCCGCTCGCTGGCCGAACTCCCCAGGTCCACCGCCATCCTGCTCGACGTCTCGCCCAAGAACCTGATCGAACTGGCCGGCGACCAGCTGCCCGGCCGGTACCGCGCCGCGCTGCGCCGCTACCGCTACAACCCCGGGGTCTGCAAGGCAGACTTCGCCCTGTCGGGCCCGGTGCCGTGGGCCAACGAGGACTGCCGCCGGGCCGGCACCCTGCACCTGGGCGGCACCTTCGAGGAAATGGCCACCGCCGAGGCCGAGGTCGTCGCGGGCAAGCACCCCGAGAACCCGTACGTGCTGGTCGTCCAGCCCGGCGTCGCCGACCCGTCCCGGGCCCCGGCCGGGCAGGAGACGTTGTGGGCCTACACCCACGTGCCCGCCGGGTCCGACCGGGACGTGACCGACCGGATCGAGGCGCAGGTCGAACGGTTCGCGCCCGGCTTCCGCGACCTGATCCTGGCCCGCGCCGTGCGCACCGCCGCCGACGAGGAGGCCCACAACCCGAACTACGTCGGCGGCGACATCGCGGTCGGCATGCAGACCATGAAGCAGACCGTGTTCCGGCCGACCATCTCGTGGAACCCGTACCGCACCCCGGTCCGCGGCGTCTACCTGTGCTCCTCGGCCACCCCGCCCGTCCCCGGCGTGCACGGCCGCTGCGGCGAACTCGCCGCGCTCAGCGCCCTGCGCGACATGTTCGGCATCCGCGAGGCCCCCGACATCGGCCCGGCCCACCTCCGTCCCGCCGTAAAAACCCATTTATCCGAACGGAGCGTGGTTCCCGCCTCCGGTCACGGCCGGGACGGCAGCTAGGCTAGCAGCGCCTCGGCGAAGCCGCGGGCTCGCTGGGCTGGGCCGCTAACGCCGAGGGCCTGCACCGACGCGTACACGCCCTCCATGACCAGGGCCAGCTGGTCGGCCAGGTCCTAGCCTGGCCAATGTTAGGGAACGTTCCATAACGAAACTCAGGCGTCCGGAGGACCTTCATGATCCTGGTAACCGGGGCAACCGGAAACGTCGGCCGCGAGCTGCTCCGTCAGCTCGCCCAGGCAGGCCAGCCGGTGCGCGCGCTGACCCGCCGCGACGGCCAGGCTGGCTTTCCGCCCGGCGTGCAAGCCGTGCCTGGCGACCTGAACGACCCGGCCAGCCTCCGTCCCGCCCTGCAGGCCGCCACCGGAGTGTTCCTGCTGCCCGGCTACCCCGATATGCCGGGGATCCTGGCCGAAGCCCGGCAGGCCGGAGTGACCAGGGTGGTTCAGTTGTCCGGGAGCTCGGTCGGGACCGGCGATATGGACAACGCGGTCACCCGGTATATGACCGAGACCGAGGAGGCGGCCCGGGCGTCCGGACTGGCCTGGACCATCCTGCGCCCGGCCATGTTCATGTCCAATACGCTGCAGTGGCTGCCCCAGCTGCGGGCCGGGGATGTGGTGCGCGCTCCGTTCGCGTACGTGCGGGCGGCGGTCACCGATCCGGCGGACATCGCCGCCGTGGCCGCGCTGGCGCTGACCGCAGACGGACACGAGGAGCGTGTTTATCCGGTGTCGGGCCCGGAGCCGCTGACGCCCGCCGACCGCGTCGCGATCCTCGGCCAGGTCCTGGGCCGGCCTCTGCGCTTCGAGGCGCAGCCCGATGACGAGGCGCGCGCCGAGATGAGCGGCGTCATGCCTGCCAAGTACGTGGACGCGTTCTTCCGGTTCTACGCCGACGGCACCCTGGACGAATCCGTGGTGTGGCCTACCGTGCGCGACCTGACCGGACGCCCGCCACGGACGTTCGCGCAGTGGGCGGCCGCGCACGCCGACGCGTTCGGCACTGAACCCTAGACCGGATATCGGGTCGGTTCGGTCACGTACTGCCGCCCGGTAGATCAGGAGCATCCGGTTTCCGTCGTCTCGCTGCCCGGGCGCGGCCGTGCCCGACCTTATCGGTGATCCGCCGCTATCCCAGCCAGCGTGTCCTTGATCAGCCGCTCAGTATCCGGGTTGGTGCTGCCGGTCGTGTCCTCAGGTAAGGGCCAGTGCTATCGCCAGGGCCTGGTTCACGCCACGCATGGAGGCCGGTGACAAGGCGCCGAGGTATTCGCCGAGCTCGTCCTTGCCCAGCTGCTCGATGCAGTCTGCGTTGGCGTATTCGGTGAGCGGGTCGGCCGGGGAGAGCTTGACCCAGGTCGGGCAGCTCGCGGGCAGTGGTGGTGAGCCTGATCGCGATGATGTCATCGAGCAGGCGGTTGCGCGCGTTGTTGGATACTACGAGCCATGGCTTGAGGCCGTAGCCGAGGTCGCAGCGGTAGACCTGGCCTCGTTGCGGGCTGGCGGTCACGCGAGCGTGTCGTGCTCTTGCCGGGCGCGGCGGCGCGCGCGCAGCACGGCGGGACGTCTCCTCGTCGAGCCGGACTGTCATCGCGCTTGTCATACTCATATGACACCACATCAGTCATACGTACATGCCCACTCAGCGATGAGGCCCGTCTAGTAACGATCCAATGTATTTGCTCCGGGATCGGGTCGACCGCTGCTGCCGCAGGTTCCCTGACTGTCGTACCGCTGTGCTGCCGTAGATTTGCCAGCGTCAGACATATCCTTCGGTCACCTGATGTGTCATGGGGCCGGCCCGCGTAGCGCTCATCTCTGTGTCTGGAGTCCGGTTCCCAGGGCGCGCGATAGGACGGTGACGCGGTCGTGGGCGCCAGTCTTGGCGAAAATCGACTTGAGGTGATCCTGGACCGTGTGCTCGGACAGCGACATCTGGCGCGCCATCGATCGCGTGTCGCTGCCCGTGGCAAGCAGGCCGAGTAGTTCGTATTCGCGGGCACTCAGCCCGGAAGCGCGGCCGAAGAGCTCGACCCGCTCGGAGGCGGACGCCTCCTCGATAGTGACGACGATCGTTGCCGCTCCGCTGGCGGGAGGCTGGTCTGGTGAAAGCCTGGCGGCACGCAGAGCAAGCCAGAAGCCATCAGCCAGATGCGTGCGGGCGAACGCCGCGTGCGCGTCGATGCCTTGCTCAACGGCCAGAAGCTGGGCGGCGACGTTGTAGACGCTGGCCGGGATGGTCCTTTCGTCGGCCTCGGGCGGAAGCAGCGCGTCCAGCCATCCGCGCGAAGCTGCCGTGCGGCTCGTGATCCGCAGGTCGTCGTCGAGGGTAAGGACGACCGGTCCGAGGTCCGGCCGATGCGGAGTCGCCGGGTCTACGAACGTTCTTGCCTGGCAGTGACGAAGCGCGGTGGCCAGCGGCGCGGCGGCCGCGGCGAGGAACCCGGTGTCGGCGGCGCTGAACGAGCCGCGGGTGCTGTTACGCCACAGGTCCAGGAATCCCCAGCAGCCGAACTGGTCTGCGAATACCGCCGAGGCCACGTCGCCGACTCCGTATCTGCACAGCACGTCGCGCCACATCAGGCTGCGATCCAGTGCTCCGCCGACGGCATCGCTCAGGGTCCCGGCGGCGGAGTCCTGCAGCTGCAGGACCGTCCAGCGATTGACCGGGGTTGCGTACTTCGCCTTGATCAGGGCCGGGAGCTCGGGCAGGCAGGGGACATCGGCGACCGGCGCGGCGCCGACCGTCGTGACGGGGTCGGTGAGCAGCCAGACGTATGCGTCGAAATCGATAACCTCGCGGAGCACCGCCAGTACCTGCAGGCGCAGCCTCTTGGCGTCGACGGGTTCCGAGACCACGGCCCCGATGCGCTCACGGGCGCGGGCCCGCGCCCAGCTGTCGGCCACCCACATGAGCGTATGCCCCGGAACCTGGCGCTTGCCACACGCGGGCTGCCCGCCAGAGAATCAACCCCCCAGATAGTCGGGATACCGCACGACCAGCGGGCCGGCCTACAGTGCATTTTCAATAGCAACTACGGCAAACACAACGGAGAAACCCGATGACGACGCTCCGGATCGAGCATGCGATCACCGATTACCAGCTCTGGAGGAAGGCATTCGACGGATTCGCGGAAGCACGTGCGCAGGCGGGAGTTCGCAGCTTCGCCATCCGCCTGCCGGTGGATGACCCGCAGTATCTGATGCTTGACTTGGAGTTCGACTCGGCCGGGCCAGCGCAGACATTCGCCGATTTCCTGATGCGGCACGTCTGGTCATCACCAGCATCTTCGCCCGGCTTGGCTGGCATGCCGCAGACCCGGATCCTCGACCTCGTGGCCGCCGGCGAACGCTAGCTACCAGGCGCCTCCGGCGCCCGACCTTGCATTCACGTGTATTTCGCTAACGCGGTTGCGTCAGCTATCAATTTAGTCTTGTGGTTCACATCTTGGGCCGCGCCCTGCCGATTACGCGCGGCCTGCTCTTCGGTCGGCTGCACTCGTGCCGCAATACAGATGAGCCAGCTCTGCACGGATTAGATTCCCAGCCCGGAGTCAGTGACCGGTCCAGGGGGTATAACTATGGGGTTCATCTGTCTGCTGATGGGGCCATGGCGATGCTGTTCCCGAACACCGGCGCGCCGGTCGTGCAGGTCGTGGCTGCGGCGGCCGGCCGGCTGCTGGCTCGTCTGCTGCACCACCGCTCGGGCGGGCGGCCGGGGGCGGCGAGGGCGGCGGTGTGCTTGTGCGCCGCCGCGGTGGTGCTGGCAGGCTGGTATGCCAGCCCGGCCGGCGCACAGGTCGCAACCGGGCGAAGCACGCCGGTCACGGGCTCGTCCCGGGCGGGCTCCGGCGGGTGGCGAGCGGAAAACAGCGACACGCGGCACCGTCTGTACGACGTGGCGTGCCTGAGTGCCCTGCGGTGCGAGGCGGTGGGGACGGCGGGCACCATCGTGGCCACCGCTAACGGCGGCAGGACATGGCGGCAGCAGGCCAATCCGCTGCGCGGGTCGGTGACGACGCTGTACCAGATCGCCTGCGTCGCGCCGGGTTCCTGCTATGCCATCGCGCGGCCGGACACCATCCTGGTAACGCATAACGGCGGCGCCACCTGGAGCCGTCATGTCCTCCCCGTCGGCGTGTCCGGCACGAACCTGACCGACCAGGCGTGCCTTGCCGCCTACACCCCCGGGCTGATCGGGCGGTACGCGCTGTGCCGCCTAGGCCTGCTGGACATCGCCTGCGTCAGCGCCCGCATCTGCTACGCGGTCTCCACCGCGCCGCAGGCCTACGGCGCCAGCCCGGTACCGCGCACGCCGCATACGCCGCCGAGCTCGATCTGGCTGACCCGCGACGGGGGAGCCAGCTGGACCCGGCAGTCCGTCCCGGCGGGGGTGGCCTGCAACGGTGACTGCACCAGCGCGCTCTACCCCTATCCGCTGGAGTGGGTCACCTGCCTGAGCAGCGGGCTGTGCCGGGCGGGCGGCGGGCACCTGCTCGGCGGGCACCTCGGGTTCGCGTACGCCGTCCTGGTGACGCACGGTCCGGGCAGGCCCTGGGCATGCGCGCAGCCCGCAGCCACATGCACCGGCCTGGCACCCGACGCGGCCGGCTGCCCGGCCAGCACCCGCTGCTACGGCGTCGACAGCACCAACCCATTCAGCGAACCCGACATCTTCGTGTACCGGTCAGCCGATGGCGGAGCCGGCTGGCAGCAGGTCGGGTCGCCCTGGACACGCAGCGTGCTCAACGACATCGCCTGTCCCGCCGCGCTGACCTGCTACCTGGCCGGAACCCGCGGATCGGTCGCCCGGATCACGAACGAGACCGCCCTCGCCGCCCAGCGCACCCCGACCGCCCGCGACCTGTACGGCATCGGCTGCGCCGGCCCGTCCGCCTGCTACACGGTGGGAGATGGCGGCGCCATCCTCGCCCTGCGGCGGTGATCCCGCCAGCGCCCCCGGTCACGAAGATGCGCACGATGGCGTCGAGGCGATGACATCCGGCGGCACCGGCCGCTGGCAGCAAGGGAAAGGTGAGAGGGTTCGCGATCCCGGCTACCGCCGGCAGGCATGCGGCCAGGCTGTATATTTATGCAGCGCCGGGATTGGCGCGAGGCTTGCGGATCTTCGAGGCCACCGGCACGAACATCGCCGATCTCGGCGAGGAGCATGGTCACCGGGTACTGCGGGTGTGCGGCAAGGGCACCAAGATCGTGCTGGTGCCGCTGCCGCCAGCGGTCGGCCGGGCGATCGACCGGGCCGTAGGCTCCGGAACCCCGCGGGCCGATCCTCCTGAAGACCCGCGGTACCCGGATGGACCGGCACGCAGCCACCCGCCGCCTGCGGCACCTTGCCGAGACTGCCGACATCCAGATCGCCAGGGCCCACCCGCACATGCTGCGCCATACGTCACGACCATGCTGGACGCAGGTGTCGACCTGCGCGATGTGCAGATCGCTGCCCGGCACGCCGACCCGCGCACCACCATGCGCTATGACCGGGCCCGCCAGAATCTGGACCGCCACCCGAACTACATCCTGGCCGCCTACATGGCCTCCGGCACATGATCAGATCGCGTCCTCGTTCCCGGAGCGGCTGGCCAGGTAGTCGCGCAGCGGCTCGTACTTTCCCATCGCGCCTCCGCCATTGCCGCGGGTGGACCATATTCATTCTGCGCGGTGCGGCCACGCTCCCGCGAGTATGACGCACGGGCGCGTCCAGACGGCGAGACGGCTGCAGCAGAGCCAGGTAGTTCCGTGCCTTTACGCGCCTCTCCGCGTAAAGGCAAGTTCGGCCAGCTTCGCGGACAGCCGGAACCGGCGCAAGATGTCAAGTGGCCAGCGACTGTCTGGCCGTCTCGATGCTTGCATAGACGGGCAGCTGCTGATCGAGTCCGAGCAGTTTCACCACCTCCCGCACCGGCGCGCCGGGCGGGATCACCAGGCGGAGCTGGGCGTTGTGACCCGCCGCCTGGTTGTGGACCCTGAGCAGGCGGTTCAAGCATGCGCAATCGCAGAACCGGGTACCGGTGAAGTCGGCGATGACCACGGCCGCGCCGGAGGCCAGGGCCGCGGAGAGCCGGTCGTAGACCTGCTCCGCGTTCGACAGATCGATTTCGGCAGGAAGCGCCACGATCACGGACGTGCCATCTGCCAGCTGCTCACTCATCGCTTCCCCCTCTCATGCAGAACTGCGGCTTTCAGGCACGCCTGACTCGCGCGGCCGGATCGCGGTTGGTTCAAGCCTGCCTGCGCCAGCCCGTCCCGACTGTCCGGCCGGTACCTGCTACCCGTAATTCTGGATTTCAACCTGACGCTTCAGAACGTGCGTGCGGGCCAACGAGCCCAAAGCGGGGCAAGGCGCAGGACACCGAGGTGAAGGACCGCGGGCAGGCGCCGAACTGGCGACCAGATTCAAGGACGCTACAGCGCTATAGAGTCCAGGAACGTTGCGCATCACCGCCGCTATGGTGCCGCGCACATGCCGATGAGCGAGCACAGGCGGCTAAAGTTTCCGATATCGGATGTATCGGTGCACGGCTGACGTCCTCCGTACTATTGCCGGGCTCGGCCCGGGTCCGGCTTGACGGACGGGGCCCGTAGGAGGGGCCAATACGGAGGGAGTGGCTTTCATGGCTACGCACGAGGAAGCTTTGGCTGACAAGCGCGAAAGGATGGCCGCGCAGCCGGCCATAGTCCAGACCTGGCACACCATTGTGATGCAGACCCCCGAGGATGCGGTGAATTTCCTGAACGAGTCGCCCGCGCAGGTTGCAGGCCAGGCATTCGCGTCGAACCGGGCCGATGGCCAGGTGGACGTGTATTACTTCCTGTAGGCAACATAGTTACTGGGGAGCGGTTACACCCCGACGGGGCAGTTGTTCCCCAGTAGCACCCCTAATCTTCAAGCCCGAAGACTTCTCACGCCCCGCCCTGGTTGGTAATGCATTCGCATGCAGCCGCGCCCCGGCCTCGGCCGCGATGCGGCCGGCCTGCCCGGCGGTCAGGAGTCCACGGGGAACTGGAACATCGCCTTGCTCGGCGCGCACATCAGCGGCTGGGGCTTCATCGCGGCCTTCGGCGCGGCGCTGGCCGTCTTGCATACCAACGCCATGAACCTGTACCCCTCCACCGTCGACCTGCTGGTCGCGCTCAATAACGTGCACAAGCCGACACGGTGGGAGCAGCCGATCGCCACCGTGGGCCTAGGGGTGCTGGGCACCGCGCTGGCCATCGCCGGGATCCTGGATCACGTCCAGACGCTGATCAGCGACGCCGGCGACATCATCATCCCGTTCACGTTCGTCATGCTGGTGGACTGGCTGTACGTGCAGCGGCGGCGCACTCCCGCGGACGCCTTCTTCGTCAAGCCGCATAGCGTGCACGCCCGCTTCGTGCCCAGCGCTATCGTCGCGGTGGCGATCGGGTTTGTGTTCGGCTTCTGGGGCGACAAGTTCCTGCCCGGCTTCTTCTACAACACGCTGCCGCTGCCGGTGGTGGCGGCCTTGATCGCGGCCATCTTGTACGCCGCGGCCGCCTGGCGCGACGCCGACCCGGGCCCGGTCACCCGGGCCGAGCCTGGCCAGTTGATCCGCGCCCAGTTCGTGGCCCATCGGCCCGGCTGGTTGCCAGCTGCACCGGGTCTACTTCCGGGACCCCTGGAGGGAGCGGGTCAAGGCCGCTCCGGCTCGCTGCTGCGCGGTGGAGTAGTAGGCCACGCAGTGCAGCGCCCGGTCACCCGACGGCCAGGTCGAGGCATCCGGGATGATATTTGTCCAGGTGTAGATGGACTTGGAGTACACGACCCCGACGTAGGACCGGAAGGCGCTGTTGCAAGCCGCGTTTGCGTCCTTGGTGATCGTGCTGTTCCCGGGGAACGGGCCGTTCTGCGGCCAGAAGTTGTTGTCGGCCAGGAACACTTCCGCCGTGTGCGGCTGGTTGCACGGTACGGCCAGGGTCAGCTTGGGCCATGGATTGTTGGTGTTCAGCTCCATGTTGGCCCCGGTCAGGCAGTCGCCGACGCGCAGCTGGGACAGCTGCAGGGCCCCCACCGTCGGCGTGGGACCGGCCGTGGCCGGACTCGGCCGGGCGCCGCCGGAGGCCGAGGCCGCGTGATGGCCGGAGCCGAGTGACAGGACCACGGCCGCGACGATCACCGCGCAGACCGCGGCCACCGCCCCGACCGCCCACGGCCACCGCGTCCGCCGCCGCGGCGGCTGCATGAGCGGCGAATACCACTGGCTGCCCTGCAAACCCGGATACGCCGGCTGACTCTGGTACGGCATCGCGGGCGGAACCTGGACCCCGCCCTCCGGCTGCTGCGGTGCCCGCCACCCCGGCGTGTCCTGCGGCCCGTCGCCTCCCGGCCCTCCCCGGCCGCCCGCGCCCGCCTGACCCAGATATCCCCGCGGCGCCGGATACCCCTGGACTCCCGCCGGCTCGCCATCCACCACCGGCTCGGCCTCCGCCAGCGCACCAGCGTCCGCCACCACCGCAGCACCCGCAACCACCGCAGCGTCTGCCACCGGCCCAGCGTTTGCCACGGCAGCGTCCGCCACCGGCGCAGCGTCCGCCGCGGCTCGCCGCGCCGAGAGCTCCGCCAGCCGGGCCGGCAGCCAGTCGGCCAGGTCGGCGGCCGCCGGGACCGCCGCGGTCAGCTCGGCCAGGAACTCCGCCGCCGTGGGCCGCGCCGCGGCGCTGCGGGACAGGCACCGGCTGATCAGCGGCAGGATCTTGTCCGGGACCTGATCCAGGTTGGGCGTGCCGTGCACCACGCGATACAGCAGCGCAGCCGTGTCCCCGCTCCCGAACGGCCCTTCTCCCCGCGACGCGAATCCCAGCACGCCCGCCAGGCTGAAGATGTCGCTGGACGGGCCGACCGGCATCCCCTCGGCCTGCTCGGGGGACATGAACCCGGGCGAGCCGATCATCAGCCCGGTGCCGGTCAGCGAGGGGGCGCCCGCCGCCGAGGAGATCCCGAAGTCGATGATCCGCGGCCCGTCCAGGGCCAGCAGCACGTTGGACGGCTTGAGGTCCCTGTGGATGACCCCGGCCGCGTGGATCGCGCTCAGTCCCTCGGCCAGCCCCGCGGCCAGCGCCAGCACCGTGGTGGCGGGCAGCGGGCCCTGCTTCTCCACCGCTTCGGCCAGCGAAGCGCCCGGCACGTAGGCGGTGACCAGCCACGGCAGCGGGCTGTCCAGGTCGGCGTCGACCACCTGCGCGGTGAACAGCCCGCCCACCTTGCGCGCCGCGGACACCTCGCGCGCGAACCTGGCCCGGAAGCTGTCGTCCTCGGCCAGCTGCGGCCAGATCACCTTCACCGCGACCTGGCGCCCGCCCGGTGACCGGGCCAGGTAAACCCGGCCCATCCCTCCGCTGCCGAGCCTGCCCAGCAGCAGGTACGGCCCCACCCGCTGCGGATCGTCGGCTTGCAACGCAGCCAAACTGGTCACCCCCACCTGCTGCCTGACGACGCGCCAGCGAAACTACCCAGACCACGGCCCGGACCCCGCACAGCGGGTCGGCTGCCGCAAGCCAGTTCCCTACAGTAGTGCGGTTTACGGGCATTTGGCAGGTTAAGTCGCAACCGACCAGCGGTTATGACCTCGGCCCGGTCGACCCGCGCACCACCAGCTCGGGCTCGAAGAGCAGCTCCTCCGGATAGACCGAGACGTTCTCCATCTGGTTCACCAGCAGGGCCACCGCCGCCTTGCCCATCGCCTCGATCGGCTGCCTGACCGTGGTCAGCGGCGGGTCGGTGCAGTTCATGAACGCCGAATCGTCGAACCCGACCACCGAGACGTCGCCGGGGACCGACAGGCCCGCCCGCCGGACGGCCCGGATCGCGCCGAGCGCCAGCACGTCGCTGGCGCAGATGACGCCGGTGACGCCGTGCCGCAGCAGCCGCGTGGTCGCGGCCTGGCCGCCCTCCAGAGAGAACAGCGCGTGCTCGACCGGGGCCACCGGCGCCGGGCCGCGGCGGGCGTGCTCGGTGAACGCGGCGAGCTTGCGCCGCGACGGCATGTGGTCGGCCGGACCGGCGACCAGGCCGATCCGCTGGTGGCCAAGCGAGGCCAGGTGGGTGTAGGCCTGCCCGGCCGCGGTCATGTCGTCGGTGGACACGCACGGGAAGTCCAGCCCGTCGATCGACGCGTTGAACAGCACCGCCGGAACGCCCCGCGAACGCAGCAGCCGGTAGTGGTCGTGCGGGGCGGCCTGCTCGGCGTGGTGACAGCCGGCGAACACCACCCCGGAGACGTGCTGGTCGAGCAGCATGCCGACGTAATCGGCCTCCGACAGGCCGCCCGCCGTGCGGGTGCACAGCACCGGCGTGAAGCCCCGCTGTGCCAGCGCCCCGCCGACCACCTCGGCCAGCGCCGGGAAGATCGGGTTCTGCAGTTCGGGCAGCACCAGGCCGATGAGCCGGGCGCGTTCACCGCGCAACTGGGTGGGCCGTTCGTAGCCGAGGACGTCGAGCGCGGTCAGCACGGCCTCCCTGGTACTGGCGGACACGCCGGCCTTGCCGTTGAGAACCCGGCTGACCGTGGCCTCGCTGACCCCCACCTTCTGGGCCACCTCCGCGAGCCGCCTGCTGGGTATACGCGCCATGGCTGCAAATATACGGCATCAACACGCAAGTATTTGCAGAATCCGACCCACCGAATTCGGCAATTTTCTGCCGAACGGACCAGCGTGCTTGCTGCTGCTTTCGCAAGAGCAACGCAATGAATGTCGCCTAAAACAGAGAATTCCCAGCTCAAGCCACCGATTCGCGATTCCGTTATCAAGTTGTGTCTTTGCAATATTTCGTCTAGATCTTGCAAAGAAAAGTCTCCAAAAGTATGTTAAACCATCGATATTTTCCACCGCATGTATCGCATGCCCGCTGGTAGCAGGAAGGATCGTCGATGCACAGACGGCTCCACGGACGGGCCGGTTACCGAAAGGTAGCCGGGGTCACCGTCACCGCGGCTCTCGGTCTCGCCGCCGTCGCAGCGTGCTCGAGCAGCAGCACCACCTCAGGGTCCAGCGCCTCCACCGCAGGCCACGTCACGGTCGGCGGTTTCTGTGCTCCGCCCTCATCCTCGCCCGTTCCGTACAAGGAGTGGAACGAGGACGTGGCCGCGTTCGAGAAGGCTAACCCGAACATCACCATCCAGAGCATCTACTCCAATCAGTGCGACGTCCCCGCGACGCTCACCGCCCAGCTGGCCGCCGGCACCGAACCGGACGTCTACGAGACCTACTTCGGGGACCTGAACCAGGCGCTCGACGCTGGCCAGGCCGCCGACATCACCCAGTACGTCAACTCCAGCACGGTGCCGGTCTGGAAAGACATCGTGCCGAGCGCGATCGCGCCGGTCACCGCAGGCAAGACGCTCTATGGCATACCGATCTTCAACTACACCCAGGGCCTGGTCATCAACCGGAAGCTGTTCACCCAGGCCGGCCTGAACCCGGATACCCCGCCCACCACCTGGACTCAGGTGGAGACCGACGCGGCCGCGATCACCAAGCTCGGCAACGGCATCTACGGCTATGGCGACTACAGCGCCGATAACAACGGCGGCTGGCACTTCACCTCTGAACTGGACGCCAACGGCGGTGCGATGACCAACGCCTCGGGCACCACCGCGAGCTTCGACACCGCGCAGGGCCTGCAGGTGCTCGATGCGCTGCACACCCTGCGGTTTACCGACAAGGCCATGAGCGCGACGCAGGCCCTGGGCTGGGGCACGCTGCAAAAGCAGATGGCGGCCGGCAAGCTCGGCATGTACATCGCCGCACCTGACGACATCTACAACGTGATCGTGCCGGAGGACGGCGGCAACATCAACGACTACGGAATGGGCCCGCTGCCCAGCGCCAGCGGCACCCCGGCCGGCACACTGTCCGGCGGCGACGCCTACCTGTTCGCCAAGCGGGACACTCCCGCCCAGATCGAGGCGGGCATCAAGTGGATCAATTTCGAGGACCTGACCCTGGGCTCGGGACAGTTCAACTTCGCGCGGACCAAGGCCGACGGCCAGCCGGTCGGCTTCTACGAGCCGCAGCTGTTCCAGGGCGCCACCGGCACCGCCTACACGGCCCTGCTGAACAAGTACACGACGATCAACGAGTCCTACTACACGACGTTCATCCACGCGAACGAGCAGCCCGACGGCCAGCCGGTGGACGATCAGGCGCTCTACAAGTCGCTTGACCCGGTCATGCTCGCCGTGCTGACCAACCCGAACGCCGACATCCCGCAGTTGCTGAAGGGTGCGACGAGCGCGGTGAACCAGATCCTGGCGAACGCCACCGGTGGCTGATCTAGTCACGCTGCCGCAGACCTCCGGTTCCCGCCCGGCCAGGCGCCGGGCGGGGGCTGGGGGCGTCCGCAGGAGCAGCCCGCACTCATTCACCCCGAGGCTCCGGCGCAACCTCTCGGCGTACTGGTTCCTCATCGGCGGCGTGCTGTGCTTCGCCCTCTTCTCCTGGTACCCGATGGTCCGGGAGATCATCATGAGCTTCCAGAAGACCCAGCTGGGCGTGACCAGCTGGGCCGGCCTGGTCAACTACCGGCGCATCTTTAACGATCCGACGTTCTGGACGGCCTGGCGGAACACGCTGGAGTTCACCATCCTCGCGCTGCTCTTCGGCTTCGCGGTGCCGTTCTTCGTCGCGATCGTGCTGAACGAGTTGCGGCACGCCAAGGGATACCTGCGCTGCCTGGTGTACCTGCCGGTCATGCTGCCGCCAGCGAGCGCGCTGCTGCTGTTCTCCTACTTCTACGACCCGACCTATGGCCTGTTCAACGACATCCTGCACACGCTGCACCTGCCGACCTCGCAGTGGGTGCTGTCCTCGGGGACCAGATGGCCGACGGCGGCGATGATCTCGGTGGTGATCGCCGCCACCTGGATGAACATGGGCGGTGCCACGCTGATCTACCTGGCCGCGCTGCAGAACATCCCCGGCGAGCTGTACGAGGCGGCTGAGCTGGATGGTGCCGGGATCGTCAAGAAGATCCGGCACATCACGATCCCGCAGACCAAGCTGGTTCTCTCCATGCTGCTGATGCTGCAGATCATCGCGACCATGCAGATGTTCGTCGAGGCGTTCATCCTGGACGGGGGCCAGGGTGTGAACAACAACACCGAGTCCGTGGTCTACCTGATCTACCAGTACGCGTTCGCGATGAGCAGCGCGAGCAACTTCAACAGCGCGGCAGCACTCGGCGTGGTGCTCCTAGTCGTGCTCGCCACGTTCTCCGGAGGTTACGTGTGGCTGACTCGTACGCGCGATCGCTGATCTCCAGCGCCCAGCTGAACCGGGCGCGCGGCAAGATCGTCTACCGGATCGTGCTGACCGTGGTGATCGTGGTCTTCACCCTCGTGTTCATCGGTCCGCTGTACTTCCTGTTCACCGACGGGCTGAAGTCGACGCAGGAGGCGATCGCGATCCCGCCGACGCTCTACCCGCACGCGCTGCACCCGAGCTCGTACTCGCGGGCGTGGAGTGAGTTCAGCCTGGGGCGGCTACTCCTCAACACCCTGTACTACGCGTTCGGCGCGCTCGCCTTCCAGCTGGTCTTCGACGTGGCGGCGGCCTACTCCCTGTCCAGGCTCCGTCCCGTGCTCGGCAACGTCATCCTCGCGATGATGGTCGCCACGCTGATGATCCCGGCCATGGTGCTGATCGTCCCGCTCTATATAACGGTGGCGCACCTGCCGATTGTGAACATCAGCCTGATCGGCTCGCCGGCCGCGATCTGGCTGCCGAGCGTGGCCAACGGGTTCAACATCTTCCTGCTCAAGCGGTTCTTCGACTCGATCCCGGCCGAGCTCACCGAGGCCGCCGCCATCGACGGCGCGTCGCCCCTGCGCATCCTGCGGTCGATCATCATCCCGATCTCGAGGCCGATTCTCGCCGTCGTGTCGATCTTCTCGCTGGTCGCGGTGTGGAAGGACTTCCTGTGGCCGCTGCTGGTCGAGGGCGGGTTTAACCCGCCCAGGGAGACGCTGAACGTTGGCATCTGGACGGCCTCCCAGACCGCGCCGGAGAACATGGTGCTGGCCGCGTCCGCGATAGCCGCCGTGCCGACGATCATCTTCTTCCTGATCTTCCAGCGCAACATCCTGGCCGGCCTGACCGCCGGCGGCATCAGGGGCTGAGGCAACCCGCACTTCGCGATACACAACACACGAAAGCAGGTACCGCTTGCACGGCATCACGGGTGGCGACTGGTGGCGCGGCGCCGCGATCTACGAGCTGTACATTCAGAGCTTCGCCGACAGCAACGGCGACGGGCTGGGCGACCTGGCCGGCGTCCGGGCCCGGCTGCCCACGCTAGCCAAACTCGGCATCGACGCGATCTGGTTTACCCCGTGGTACCCGTCCCCGAAGTCCGACGCCGGATACGACGTCGCGGACTACCGCTCCATCGATCCCGCGTTCGGCACCCTGGCCGACGCCGACGCGCTGATCGCCGAAGGTCACGCGCACGGCATCAAGACGATCATCGACATCGTCCCCAACCACTGCTCGGACCAGCACCCGTGGTTCCAGGCCGCGCTGGCCGCCGCGCCCGGATCCGCCGAACGCGCCAGGTTCTGGTTCCGGCCCGGACGCGGCCCGGCCGGCGACCTCCCGCCCAACAACTGGCGGTCGATCTTCGGCGGCCCCGCGTGGACCAGGTCGCCGCGCCGCCGCGCCGGCCAACACGGCCACGCCCGGCCAGTGGTACCTGCACCTGTTCGCCCCCGAACAACCCGACTTCAACTGGGCCAACCCGGAGGTCCGGGCCGAGTTCGAAGCCGTGCTGCGGTTCTGGTTCGACCGCGGCGTGGACGGCATCCGCATCGACTCGGCCGCGCTGCTGACCAAGGACCCGCGCCTGCCTGATACACAGGCCGATACCGGGCCGGACGACCAGGCGCCCTACACCGACCGCGACGATGTGCACGACATCTACCGGGCCTGGCGCGCGGTGGCCGGCCAGTACCCAGGCCGGGTCCTGATCGGTGAGGTCTGGCTGGCCGACGCCGCCCGCCTGGCCAGGTACCTGAGCCCGGACGAGCTGCACACGGTGTTCAACTTCCCTTACCTGTGCTGCCCCTGGGACGCCGCGCGGCTGCGCGAGGTGATCGACAGCACACTGGCCTTCCACGCCGTGGCCGGCGCGCCGCCGACCTGGGTCCTGTCCAACCACGACGTGGACCGGCACGTGTCCCGGTACGGTCGCGCCGACACGTCCTTCGGCCTGGACCGGCGCGACCACAGCCAGCCCGTCGACCTGGAGCTGGGCACCCGCCGGGCCCGCGCCGCGGCGCTGCTCACCATGGCGCTGCCCGGCTCGGTCTACCTGTACCAGGGCGAGGAGCTGGGCCTGTGGGAGGTCGAGGACATCCCGGACGAACGCCGCCGGGACCCGATCTGGTACCGCACCGGCGGCGCCGACCCCGGCCGGGACGGCTGCCGCGTCCCGCTGCCGTGGTCGGGCCTGGAGCCTCCGTTCGGCTTCTCGCCCGCCGACGCCCCCGCCGGCGCGGCCGGCCAGGCAACACCGCCCCGCCCTGGCTGCCCCAGCCCAAGGAGTGGCGCGAGCTGACCGTCGAGCTGCAGGCCGGCGACCCGGACTCGATGCTCGAGCTGTACCGCGCCGCCCTGCGGCTCCGCCGTGCCGAGCCCGCCCTCGGCGACGGAACCCTGCACTGGTTGCCCGCACCCGCCGGGGTGCTCGCCTTCGGCCGCGGCGATCTGTCCTGCGTGGCCAACCTGTCGCCCGTTCCGGTCGCCCTGCCCGCTCACACCGCCGTACTACTGGCCAGCGGTCCCCTCGATGACAATCTGCTCCCTCCCGACACCGCCGCCTGGCTCCGCACCTCCCGGCCGCTACCATGACCGTGAACCGGGAGGAGACATGCCGCCCGCCGCTCACTGCCGTCACTGCTATGGTGCCTGCCCCGGGAACTGCCTGCTACCAGGCACCGAAGGCCTGTGCATTCACCGCCCGGCCCCGAAGCTGACCCCCGGCCAGCGCCTAGCCCTCCTGCGCACCCGCCGATTCTGGCTCCGCGTCCTCCGCGGCACCCGCTAATCCCGCCCCCCGCTGCGCCGTAACAAGCCGTCGGCCCGGCCGCCCGAAGGCAGCCGGGCGGAGGGAAACCAGCTAGTTGCTGCGCAGCCAGGTGGCCGACGCGGCACGCAGGAGCAGATCGTGCTCATGATGGATTACGTCGCCTTTTGTCGGACTAGCTGGGGGTTGCCACGAGTTGACTCTCGGTGAGCGTAACCCACCATAACCACCTACAGGAAGGCCCTTTTACCGAATTTGGCCGACTTGACGGTTTCTTGAAGAATCGTGCCCCGTTACCCAGAACGCCCAGCTCAGCCAAAGGTCAGCCCACGGCAGCCCACGGCAGCCCACGGCAGCCCGCGCTTAGCTACCGCTCCCGCCGCTAGGAAGCTCCGGCGTCGCGCTGCCCGGCCCGATCTGTGCCTTCAGCGCGGTCAGCTGGCTTTCCACGTCGGCATCTGTGCCAGCTTGATCGAGTTCTTTCTGAATGTCGTCGGTATTGCCGCCCACGTCCTCCAGCACGCCGGACTGCAGCAGCTCGTCCAGGGCGCCCGCGCGGGCCTGCATCTGGGCGATCTTGTCCTGGGCCCGGGCCAGCTCCGCGCCCGAATCCGACAGCGTGCCGGAGATCCCCGCCACGCTCTCGTTCACCGAGCTCACCGCGCTCGCCGCGGTGTACTGGGCCTTCAGGGTTTCCTTCTGGGTCCGGAACGTGTTGACCCGCTGCTGCAACGCCGCCAGGGTCTGCTCCAGCTTCTGCTCCTGCTCGGTGAGCTGCTGGTGCTGCGCCTCCATCGGGTCAATCTGAGCCTGCGTCGCGGCCTTGCGGGACAGCGCCTCCCGGGCCAGGTCCTCCCGGCCGATGGCCAGCGCCCGCTTGGCCTGGTCCTGCAGGTGGTCCGCCGAGTGCTGCAACTGCTGTTCCTGCAGCTCGATCTGCTTGCGTGAAGCGGCTACCGACACCAGCGCCTGGCGCACCTTGGTCAGCTGGTCGAGCATCTGCTCGTAGGACAGGTCGAGCATTTCGTCGGGCTTTTCCGCGGCGTCGAGCGCCTTGTTCGCCTTGGCGTTGAGTACGTCGCGTGCCCGTTGGAAGAGAGTTGCCATACCGGTCTGCTCCTTAGTCGACGGTACGGCCAAATCTAGTCCCCGCCGCGCACCGTAACTTCAGGCTCGCCTGGGCGAGATCGAGGTGCCCACGCTGCTGGTCGGCGGCCGCTACGACGAGTGCACCCCGAGCCACCTGGCCGCCATGCACCAGCGCATCCGCGGCTCCCAGCTCCGGATCATCGAGGACGCCTCCCACCTGTGCTTCGCCGAACAGCCCGCCGAGTTCGCCACGACCGTTAATTCTTTTTTTGACCTAACGGACCGTGGTTCGGGCCTGTAGGAGTATGAAGGGCGCGTGCTGTGCGGAGAGCTGACCGGGCTGCGTGCCCTCACCGACGCTGACATCGAGATCTTCGAGACCGAACTCCTGGCCGACGTGCCGACCCGGGTGCGCGCCACCGGCCGGCCCTGGGTACCGGTCGCGCCCGGGGCCGCCGACTCGCCGTACCGGCAGGCGCAGGACCCTGCGGCGGTGGTCCGCTTTTCCGTGGTCGAATTGGCCACCGGGGACCTGGCCGGGGAGGCCGTGATGTCCGGCATCGACCTGCACAACCGGCACGCGGAGATCGGGCTCGTGCTCCGCCCGGCGTGCCGCGGGCGGCACCTGGGCACCAACGTGGTCCGGGTGCTGTGCCACTACGGCTTCGCGGTCCGCGGGCTGCACCGGATCCAGATCACCACCCTGGCCGACAACCACGCGATGATCGCCGCCGCCGTGCGGGTCGGCTTCGTCCTGGAGGGCACCTCGCGCGAGGCGGCCTGGATCGACGGCGCCTTCGCGGACGGCGTGACCCTGAGCCTGCTCGCCGGCGAATGGTCCCCAGTCGGCCGCTGACCAGGCGTCGCTACCGTCACTCGAAATCTGGCAACTAAACTACTACCCGAGAGAATACTCTTGGGGTATTCTCTCGGGTATGAGTGTTCCCCTGACCCTTCTTGGCTTGCTTGAGCGGGGGCCAAGCCACGGATACGACCTGAAACGGGACTACGACGCGTACTTCGGCCGGGGGCGGCCGCTGCGCTACAGCCAGGTGTACGCAACGTTGTCCCGGCTGGCCAGGGACGGAAAGGCGGTGGCCGGCCCCGTCGAGCAGGGAGCCGGGCCCGAACGCCGTCGGTACGTCATCACCGAGGAAGGCATCGCCGACGTGGAGCGGTGGCTGGCTCAGCCGGCGCCGCCGGAGCCGGACCTGACCAGCGAGCTGTTCGCCAAGGTGGTGCTCGCCCTGATGCTCGACCGCCCGGCCAACGGCTACCTGGACGCCCAGCGGGCCGCGCACCTGCAGCGGATGCGCGAGCTCACCGAGCTCAAGCAGGCCGGCAATCTGCTCGACGTGCTGCTCGCCGACCACGCGCTCTACCGACTGGAGGCTGACCTACGATGGATCGACCACACCTCGGCCCGGCTGGACCTGCTCGCGCGGGAGGTACGCTCATGACCGCGAACCTCCCGGGAACCGCGAAGATCATCGAGGCCCGGAACCTGGAGAAGTCGTTCGGCGAAACGCCGGCCCTGCGCGGCGCCTCGCTGGGCGTCCGGCCGGGGGAGATCGTCGCGGTCATGGGGCCGAGCGGCTCGGGCAAGTCCACCTTGCTGCACTGCCTGGCCGGCATCTTGGTCCCCGGACGGGGCGAAGTCTGGTTCGGCGGGCAGCGGCTGGACACGCTCAGCGATGACCGGCGCAGCGCGCTGCGCCGGCACCGGTTCGGGTTCGTGTTCCAGTCCGGTCAGCTGGTCCCCGAGCTGACCGCCGAGGAGAACGTGGCGCTGCCCCTGCTGCTGTCCGGCACCCGTCGCGGCCCGGCCATGACGGCGGCCAGGAAGTGGTTCGGCACGCTCGGCCTGGACGGCCTGGAACAGCGCAGGTCCGGGGAGCTGTCCGGCGGGCAGGCGCAACGCGTCGCGCTGGCCCGCGGCCTGGTCGCCGGGCCGGAGGTGCTGTTCGCCGACGAGCCGACCGGGTCGCTGGACTCGGTGTCCGGGGAGCTGGTCATGGACCTGCTCACCGCCGCCGCCCGCGAGCAGGGCACCACCGTCATCCTGGTCACCCACGACGCCCGGGTCGCCGCCTACGCCGACCGGGAGGTCGTCGTCCGCGACGGCAAGGTCGGCACGCTTACCGGGGCCAAGCCATGATCGGGCTCGGGCTGCGGCTGGTGATCAGCGGCGGCCGGGAGGCCGTCGTCCGGTTCCTCGTCCTGGCCGCCGCCGTGGGTCTGGGCGTGGGCCTGCTGCTGACCGCCGTGGCCGCGACCAACGCGGTCACCACCTGGAACAACAGCCACGCATGGCTCTGGACTGCCACCACATCCGCGCCTCCGGGTCCGGCTACGACGGGCACCGCCCCGCTATGGTGGCACCCCAGCAGCGACAGCTTCGACGGCCGGAACATCTTCCGCTTCGACGTGGCCGCCACCGGTGCTTCGTCCCCAGTGCCGCCGGGCATCCGCCGTGACCCGGGACCGGGTCAGTACTACGCCTCGCCCGCGCTCGCCGCGCTGCTGCGCAGCACCCCGGCGGATGAGCTGGGCGACCGCTACCCGGGCCGCCTGGCCGGGGTGATCGGCGACGCCGCGCTGTCGTCGCCGGACTCGCTGGTCATCGTCGTCGGGCACACCCCGGCGCAGCTGGCGGGCACTCCCGGCAGCGCGCCGGTGACGTCGATCGCCACGACGCTGTCCCGCAGCTTCTCGGGCCAGGCGAACCCCACAGGCCTGAACTACAGCCCGCCTGAGGCGGGCATCCAGTCCAGCGGAATCGACCTCATCCTGTCCGTCGTGGCGCTGGCCATGCTGGCCCCGGTGCTGATCTTCATCGCCACCGCGACCCGGCTGTCGGCCGCCCGCCGCGAGCAGCGGTTCGCGGCCATGCGCCTGGTCGGCGCGACCCGCAGGCAGGTCTCCCTGCTCGCCGCCACCGAATCGACGGCGGCCGCGGTCCTGGGGGTGGCGGCCGGGTTCGGGATCTTCTTCCTGCTGCGCGCCCCGGTCGCGGGCATCCCGTTCCTCGGCGAGCCGTTCTTCCCCGCCGACATGTCGCTCAGCCTGCCCGACATCCTCGTGGTCGCGATCGGCGTCCCCGTGGCCGCCGCCGTGGCGGCCCGGCTGGCCCTGCGCCGGGTGCACATCTCCCCGCTCGGCGTCGCCCGCCGGGCCACGCCCGCGCCGCCGCGCGCCTGGCGGACGGTGCCGCTGCTGGCCGGCCTCGCCGAGCTCGGCTTCTTCGTCGTGCACGGCACCCCGGCCTCCCCGGCCGGAGAGATCTGGGCGCTCCTGCCCGGCTTCCTGCTCATCATCGTCGGGCTGGTCATCGCGGGCCCGTGGCTCACCATGGCCGCGGCCCGGGTCATGGCCCGCCGGACCAGCCACCCCGGCGCGCTGATCGCCGCCCGCCGTCTGGCCGACGACCCGAGAGCCGCCTTCCGCGCCGTCAGCGGTCTGGTGCTCGCCCTGTTCGTCACCACCGTCGCGGTGGTGAGCATCACCACGCAGGACGCCAAGGACGCCACGCAGTTTGCCAGCCCCGCGGCTGCGGCCGTGGTGACCGACCAGCTGGCGGCGTCGGGCATGTTCACGTCCGCGCAAGAGCCCGCCGCGGCAGGCCCGGGGCCGGCCGCGCCCGCCGCGCCGCTCGTGGCCCAGTTGCGCCGGATTCCGGGCGTCCAGGGGGTCGCCGTGGTCCGCGCGGACCCGGGGCTGACCCTCCCCGGAACCTTCCACAACCTCGGCACCTTTCCGTCCGGCCAAACTGTCCCGATTCCGGCGGGCGTGATCTCGTGCGCGCAGCTCGCGTCCGTTCCCGCCCTGGGCCGCTGCCCGGCCGGGGCGACCGCGGCGGCGTTCCCGAAAGACGGGCTCGCCGGACCCCTGGACGGCACAACGTCGGCCGGGATCACCTGGCCAGCCGTGAATGTCCCGGCCTCGCAGCTGGACACCCTCGGCGTGGACGCCATCAACGCGGGGACGAACGGCTCCGAGCCAGCGGTCGAACGGGCCAGGACGGTGCTGGAGAACGCACCCGGGTATTCCGCCCCCGGCGGGCCGTCCACCCTCGGCGACCTGATCCGCCAGAATAATTCCGCCAACGACGCCTACCAGCAGCTCGCGAACACGGTGATCCTGGTCAGCCTGCCGATCGCCGGCTGCACGCTCGCCGCGGCCATCGCGGCCGGCCTCGCCGACCGCAAACGGCCGTTCAGCCTGCTGCGGCTCACCGGCGCCCGGCTCGCCACGCTGCGCCGCGTCGTCGCCCTGGAAAGCGCCCTCCCGCTGCTCGCCGTGGCCGCCGTCGCGATCGGCACCGGGTTCGCCGCCGCCGCGGAGTACGCCTCCGTGGCGCAGCACCACTCGATGGCGCCGCCCGGCGCCGCCTACTACCTCCTCGCCGCGGGCGGGATCCTGGTGTCCCTCGGCATCATCGCGGCCACCTTCCCGCTGCTGAAGCGCATCACCGGACCCGAGGTCGCCAGAAACGAGTGAACCCGCTTCCCCGCTGACCACACCGGCCCGGAGTGCACAGACCGGAGCGCTCCGGGCAGGATGGCCCCATGGAGACCACGGCCCGGGTCCGGCAGATCGCCCGCGACGTCCTCGGCTATCCCGAGCTGCGGCCCGGTCAGCTGGACGCGGCCGCCGCGCTGGCCGGGCTGTTCTCGCCCGGCGAGCGCGTCACATACCACCAGTGGGATCCCGGCCTGATCTTCTCCCGTCACTTCTGCCCCGCCTGCCTCCCAGTCCCCACCGGACCCACCTCCGGCGCCCCACCCAACGACGTCGTTGCCACACCCACGTCCCGACGCAATGCCAGGAACTAAAGGAGCCCGTGGTGTCGAATTTCCTGGGCTTTGCTGCTGGTCAGGGGTCCTCACTGCGGGCGGGAGCGGCGCTGACGCGCGGCCCTGGATGGCGGCCGGGCTGCGATAAAGCTTCCGCGACCGGCCTGCTGCGCGATGCCGCCCGTTATATACCGTTATGCCCGTATTTCACATTGAGACATTCGGGTGCGGACCATGATCGTGAACAGTTCGGGACAAATGCCGCCCAAAACTGTTCACGATCATGAACAGCCCCGAGCCGCTTTCTTAGGTTCCTAGCGTTGCGTCGTGTGGACGTCGTTGCCGCAATGACGTCGTTACCGCAGGCCCCAGCCCGCCCGCACCGACCTTGACACCCGATGGTCAGCTCTTGACAATTGTTGACACGTATCCAATCTGACGATCTGACATTCCTGCCAGCGTGGGCGGAGGGACTGCTGTGGTTTCCGTCAGCGAATCGCACGAGTCGGTAGGCCTGAAGGCGAACGCCGTGAACCTGTGGGGCGACTTCGTCGTCTCGATCGCGAACGTGGCCCCGTCGAGCAGCGTCGCCTTCACGCTCGCTCTGCTCGTCGGCTTCACCGGCTCGGCCTCGCCGCTGGCCGTCCTGGTCGTCGGGTTCGCGATGTTCCTGGTGTCCATGGGCTACGCCAGCCTGAACCGATGGAAGGCCAGCGCGGGAGCGCCGTACGTGTGGGTCGGCGAGGCCATCACCCCCGCGGTCGGCTACGGCACCGGCTTCCTCAACGCCCTGACCTCGACCCTGGCCAACGTCGGCAACATCACCCTGGCCGGCGGGTACCTGCTGTTCGTCATCTCCCCGACCAACACGTTCGGCAAGCCCGTCACCTGGATCGTGGCCACCGCGATCATGGCCATCCTGCTCTGGCTGGCCATCAGCGGGATCCGGCCCACGGTCTGGCTGCAGATCACGTTCATCTTCGTCGAGTACGCCGCGATCATCTCGTTCGTCATCCTGGCCCTCATCCACGAGTCCACCCACGCGGGCGGGGCGACCCTCCCGGCCTGGTCGAACTTCAGCCTGTCCGGCGTGGTCGGCGGCGTGGGCGGCTTCAAGGGCCTGGCCGAGGCCGCCGTGGTCTGCGGGTTCCTCTACCTGGGCTGGGAGGCGACGGCCAACCTGGGGGAGGAGTCCACCAAGGCCAACGTCAACCCGGGCCGGGCCATGATGATGGGCACCGCGTTCCTGACCCTGTGGTACACCTTCCTGATCCTGGTGTTCCAGGGCGTGTCGAGCCAGAAGGACGTGCTCGCCCACGGCACCGACGTCCTGGCCTACGCCGGCCAGCTGCTGGTCCCCGGCTTCCTCGGCCGCGCCCTGCCGCTGGCGGTGCTGATCGCCGTGCTCGGCACCAGCCAGATCCAGATGGTCGAGCCGAGCCGGGTGCTCTACTCCATGGCCCGGGACCGCCTGATCCCCGCTTTCTTCGGGTTCCTCAGCCGCAAGCACCAGACGCCCTGGGCCGGTCTCGCGCTGCTCGCCGCGATCCCGCCGCTGCTCCTGATCCCGTACCTGGCCAGCAGCTCGGCCACCAAGGCCATCGGCTACGTGATCAGCGCGTCAGGCATGCTCGGGCTGTTCATGTACTTCGTGATCGCGCTGAGCAGCGTCTGGTTCTACCGCTCCGAACTGCGGCGCAGCCTCGGGATGGCCGTGGTCCGCGGCGTGCTGCCGCTGATCGGCGGCCTGTTCATGGGCGTGATCTTCTTCTACGGCCTGACCACCCAGGCCCCGGCCGTGGCCTGGGTCTCGGTGGCCGGCGTCGCCCTGGTCTACATCCTGGGCTTCGTCGTCCGCGCCCTGACGCCGCAGCCGGGCCAAGGGCACGCCATCGCGCGCCGGACAACGTGGCGGAGCCCAGGTAGGCCGGGGAGGATGCGATGAGCCGGTTCACCGGCAAGGCGGTCGTGGTCACCGGCGGCGGGCACGGCATCGGCCGGGCCAGCGCGCTGCGGTTCGCGTCCGAAGGCGCCCGCGTCGCCGTGGTCGACCTGCGGGGCGATCACGCCGAGCAGGTCGCAGAACAGTGCCGGGCGGCAGGCGGTGACGGCCGGGCCTACCCGGCCGACGTCACCGACCCGGACCGGGTCGCGGCCGTCGTCGAGCAGATCGCCGGCGACCTGGGCGGGATCGACATCGTCCACCTCAACGCGGGCCGGCTCAGCGCGGGCAGCGTGCTCGAGGTATCGCTGGCCGAATGGCATGCCATCTTCGCCGTCAACGTGACCGGGATGTTCCTGGTCGCCCGGGCGGTCATCCCGGTCATGCGCGCGTCCACCGGAGGCGGGGCGATCGTCACCACCGGCTCGATCAGCGGGATGTTCGGCGAGCCCGCCCTCGCCGCGTACACCGCCTCCAAGGCGGCCGTGGTCAACCTGACCCGCCAGATGGCCATCGACTTCGCCCGCGACGGCATCCGGGTCAACTGCGTGTGCCCGGGCTGGGTCGACACCGGCTTCAACGACCCGCAGTTCGAGCACGACGGGTTGTCGGAGCAGGACATCGCCGAGCTCATCGACCGGACCGTGCCGATGGGCCGGCAGGGCCTGCCCGAGGAGATGGCCGCCGCGGTCGCCTTCCTGGCCTCCGCCGACGCCTCCTACATCACCGGCCAGACCCTGCTCGTCGACGGCGGCCTGCTATGCCACGTATGACCTCAGGACGCGGGGACCGACCCGGCCAGCCGCTGCACGGAGTCGCTCATGTGCCGCTCGAGCAGGCGGGTGGCAGCCGCCGCGTCGCCCCGCTGGATCGCCTCGACGATCTCCGCGTGCTCGGTGACCAGGTCGGCCCGCTGCGGGTAGAAGGACTCGAGCGCGACCATGCACAGCCGGGTCTCGGTCGCGAGCGTGCCGAACATCCGGGCCAGCCGCTTGCTCCCGGTGCTGTGTACCAGCACCTCGTGCAGCCGCAGGTCCAGGCGGGCCAGCTCGTTCCAGTCGTCGGCGGGCGCGGCCCGCAGGTCGGCCAGCGCGGCGGACAGGTCGGCGAACGCCTCGGGCGTTCCCGAGCTGGCCAGCAGCTGGGCGGCGGCTGTCTCCACCGCGCCCCGGGCCAGGTACAGGTCGGCGATATCGCTCGCCGCGAGCTGCGGGACGAAGACTCCGCGGGCCGGGTGCGCGTCGAGCAGGCCCTCCTGGATCAGCCGCTGGAAAGCCTCCCGGACCGGGCCCCGGCTGACTCCGAGCTGGCGGGCGATCTCGACCTCCCGCAGCGCCTGGCCCGGCGCCAGCCGCCCGGTGACGATCCCCGAGCGCAGCTGCTCGGCGATCCGCTCGGGCGTGGAGTCCCGGCGCAGCGGCTCAAGCACATCGCCCATGCTCATCTGCCGATCGTACTCATGTCACCGCCGCGGGATCCGGCGGCCAGATCACCCAAGGACAGGATGTCCTCCTCAATTGTCGGACTGTTGACAGTCTGACGACCCCCGGAATAGCCTGTCAAGGGGCCGCCCGCACGTACTACCACGCTCATGATGCGTCAACCGGAGTTGCCGGGAGAGAAAACGTGCTCAGCAAACTGCAGATCAGCGCGATACGAGCCCGCGAGGTCCTCGACTGCCGTGGCCTGCCCACGGTCCAGGTCGACGTCGTGGTGGACGACACGTTCCTGGGCCGGGCCGACGTCCCGGCCGGCCGGTCGCGGGGCCGCCACGAACCGGTTGAGCTCCGCGACGGCGGCCGGCGCTTCGGCGGCTACGGCGTCCGGCAGGCGGTCAGCAACGTCCGGGACGTGCTGGCCCCGGCCCTGGCCGGCTTCCCGGTCGTGCCGCAGCGCCAGCTCGACCTGCGGCTGGTGGAACTGGACGGCACCGCGGACCGCAGCCGTCTGGGGGCCAACGCGCTGCTCGGCGTGTCCCTGGCCGCCGCCCGGGCCGCGGCGGCCGCCGCGGGCCAGCCGCGAGCCACTTCTACGATCCGGACCAGGGCGTCTACGTCCTGGCCGCCAAGCCGCGCACCCAGGAGGAGATGCTGGCCCTGTACGAGGGCTTCGCCCGGGACTGGGGCGTCGTGTCGTTCGAGGACCCGTTCCACGAGGACGACTTCGCGGCCTTCGCGGAGCTGACCAGGCGGCTCGACGTCCAGGTGGTCGGGGATGACCTGCTGGTCACCAACCGGAACGGGTCGAGCGGGCCCAGCGGCTCGGCGCGGCCAACGCTCTGCTGTTCAAGGTCAACCAGGCCGGCACGCTGTCCGACGCGCTGGCCGCGGCGCGTCAGGCCACCGGCGGGGGATGGAGCGTCGTCGTCTCCGAGCGGTCCGGCGAGACCGAGGACCCGCTGATCGCCGATCTTGTCGTGGCGCTGAACGCCGGGCAGATCAAGACCGGCGCCCCGGTGCGCGGCGAGCGTACCGCCAAGTACAACCGGCTGCTCCAGATCGAGGAGGAACTTGGTCCCGCGGCGGTCTACGCCGGGCGGTCGTACCGGCATCCGCACTGATCTGCGCGGATCAGGCGGTGGCTCGCATCGAGAATCGTGCGCGCCTGACCGATCACGGCGATCAGGAGCTGCGGGCCACCGTCCTCGACCTGGCCGAGGTGGCCCTGGCCGCGCTGAGTCCGTCGGCTGGCCTGCGCCGGTCGGTGGCGCTGGACGGGAAGGACCTGATCGCGGGCGGCCGGAGCTACGACCTGTCCGCGGTGGACCGGCTGGTCCTGCTGGGCGCGGGCAAGGCCAGCGCGGAGCTGGCCACGGCCGTGGAGCGGCTGCTCGGACCCCGGCTGGACGGCGGCGTCCTGGTGGTACCGCCCGCCGCGGAGAAGCCCCTAAGCCGCCTGACGGTACTGCCCGGCGAGCATCCCGTCCCGGGCCCGGCCAGCGTGGCCGGGGCGCGGGCGCTGCTCGAGCAGGCCGGCCGCTCGGCGAGCGAGACCTGGCCATCTGCGTCTTCACCGGGGGCAGCTCGGCGCTGGCCAGCCTTCCCCCGCCGGGTATCACCAATACCGACAAGGCCCGGCTGCACCGGCTGCTGCTGTCCTCCGGCATGTCCGTGGTGGAGATCAACACGGTGCGCAAGCACGTGTCGCTGATCAAGGGCGGCCGGCTGGCCCGGGCCATCGCCCCGGCCCGGATCCTCAACCTGACCGTGTCGGACGTGGTGGGCGACCCGCTCGACTGCATCACCGACCCCACCGTCCAGGACACCTCCACCGTCGCCGATGCGCTGTCCGTGCTCAGCGAGTGGGAGCTGCTGGACCGGGTGCCTGAATCGGTCCGCGACTACCTGGTCACCTGCGCGGAAGCGACCTCGCCCGACCTCGGCGACGCGGACATCCACACCATCCTGCTCGCCCGCGGCGAGGACGGCAGCGACGCCGTCCTCAAAGCCGCGCAAGCCCGCGGATTCACCGGCGTGCGGCTGGGCGGGTCGCTGGAGGGAGAGGCCGCCACGGCCGGGCGCGTCCTGGCCACCCTGGCCCGGGAGTCCCGGGTTACGGGCTCGCCCTGGCCGCGCGGTACGGTCGTGGTCGCGTGCGGCGGCGAGACCACGGTCAACCTGGGCCCGGACGCGGACGAGCTGTTCGGCCGGGGCGGGCCGAGCCAGGAAGCCGCGGTCGGGGCCGCGCTGGCCCTCGACGGCGTGCC
The DNA here is from genome assembly GCA_963822765.1 of uncultured Actinomycetes bacterium. Taxonomy (GTDB): domain Bacteria; phylum Actinomycetota; class Actinomycetes; order Streptosporangiales; family Streptosporangiaceae; genus Palsa-504. Next base: position 65,031 of record CAWGJL010000048.1, read on the forward strand.
CGGGATCGTGGCATTGTTCGCCGATACCGACGGCTCGGACGGCGGGACCGCGATCGCGGGCGGCCTGGTGGACTCCTCCACCGCCGGGCGGGCCGGAGAACTGGGACTGAGCTTGCGGAAGGGGCTGGTGGACCATGCCACGACGGCGCTCCTTGAGGCCTGCGGGGATGCCGTGCTGACCGGCGCCACGCGGACCAACGCCAACGACCTGATCATCATCGGGGTGTCATGAACGCGCCTCGGATCGCGGTCGGGCCCGGGCCCGCGCCCTGGGCCGCCGAGGCGATCCGCCGCGGTGGCGGGCAGGTGGTCCCGCTGGATCAGGACCCCGAGGGCCTGGTCTGGACGGACGGCGGCGCCATGGACGCCCTGCGCTCCGTGCTGGCCACCCGGCCCAAGATCACCTGGATCCAGCTACCGCAGGCCGGGGTGGAGCGAGCGTTCCAGGCCGGGGTGGTCGACCCGCAGCGGCGGTGGACCTCGGCCAAGGGCGCGTTCTCCGAACCGGTCGCCGAGCACGCGCTCGCGCTGATCCTGGCCGGCCTGCGCCTGCTGAAGGTCCGGGCCCGCGCCCGGACCTGGGGTCAGCCGGCCGGGGAGAGCCTGTTCGGCCAGCCCGTCACCGTGGTCGGCGCGGGCGGCATCGCCACCGTGCTGATGCGCCTGCTCGAGCCGTTCGGGACCCCGGTCACCGTCGTCCGGCGGCACCCCGAACCCGTGCCCGGCGCCGTCCGGACGGTCGCCACCGGCCGGCTGGCGCAGGCGCTGCCCGGTGCGCGCGCCGTCGTGATCACCGTGGCGCTCACCCCCCAGACCCGGGGCCTGATCGGCCAGGCGGAGCTGGCCGCCATGGCGCCGGACGCGTGGCTGGTCAACGTGGCCCGCGGCGGCGTGGTCGACACCGAGGCCCTCACCGCGGCCCTGCAAAAGCACCAGATCGGCGGCGCGGCGCTGGACGTGACCGACCCTGAGCCGCTGCCGGCCGGCCACCCCCTCTGGGACCTGGACAACTGCCTCATCACGCCGCATACCGCGGACACCGAGGAGATGACCCAGCCGCTGCTGGCCGGCCGGATCGCGGAGAACGTCCGGCGCCTGGCCGCCGGACAGGAGCTCGTCGGCCTGCTCGATCCCGGCCTCGGCTACTGAGGACCGCGACGTCACAGGTACCGCCAGCTCACCGCACCGCCGATCACAACTCCGGCCTGCCAGCCGCGGCCTGGGTTTCCGGCAGCAGCGCGTAACCGCAGACCAGCGCCCGCCGCTCCAGCGGCGCGGTGCTGAACTGGCCCAGTACGTCCACGGCCAGGCCCGCCTCGGCCAGGCGCCGCTGCACCTGCGCCTCGTCGGTCCCGGCCGGCAGGTCGGCGACCAGGTGCAGCCCCGCGTCTACGCCGGTGATCCGCAGCCCCGTCCCGCGCAGTCCGGCGATCAGCGCGCGGCGGCGAGCCGCGTAGGTCCGCGCCGCCCGGGCCAGGTGCGAGGCCAGGTGCCCGGAGGCGATGAAGTGGGCCAGCGCGTCCCCGGCCGGCGTGCTGATCCGCTCGTCGGTGCGCGCGAGCGCGTCCCGGACCGGCTGGCGCAGGTCGGGCGGCGCGATCAGCCAGGCCAAGCGGAGCCCGGGGGCGAGGATCTTCGACGCGGTGCCGAGGTAGGCCACGACGTCCGGGCCGCCGGTCATGCTGTGCAGCGCGGGCAGCCCGCGGACGTCGTAGCGGAACTCCCCGTCGTAATCGTCCTCGATCACCAGCGCGCGAGCCCGGCGGGCCCAGCCGATCAGGGCCGCGCGCCGGGCCGCGGGCAGCCGCGCCCCGAGCGGGAACTGGTGGGCCGGCGTGGTGTACGCGGCGGCGTCGCCCGCGTCCAGGCCGGCCGGGTCCAGACCCTCCTCGTCCACCGGGACCGGGCGGATGACGGCCCCCGCGGCCGCCAGCGCGCGCCGTCCTTCGGAGTAACCGGGCTGCTCGAACGCGACCGGGCGTCCCGGAAGGGCCGCCGCATGAACCAGGGCGCGAAGCCCGGCGGACACGCCGGGCACCAAGATGATGTCCGCCGGATCCGCGGCCACGCCCCGGGTCCGGCGCAGGTGCGTGGCCAGGGCCTGCTGGAGCGGGCGATGCGGCTGGTCGAAGGGCAGGCCGCTGGAAACAGGGCCCGCCGCTGCCGCCCGCCACGCCGCCCGCCAGGGCTCGATCGCGATCAGGCCGGCGTCGGGGTAGCCGGGCAGCAGGTTCCACCGCGGCCCGGCGGCCGCGGCGGGCCGCGCGCCAGCGACAGAACGCACCGGGGAAACGTGTGAGGACACCCCGGCCCGGGCGGCCAGGTCGGCGCCGGGCGACACGACCGTGGCCGAACCGCCGACGGCGTGCACGAACCCCGCCGCGGCCAGTTCGTCGTACGCCGCCAGCACCGCGGTCCGCGAGATGGCCAGCTCGGCCGCGAGCGCCCGGGTGGCCGGCAGCGTGTCGCCCGGCCGCAGGTGGCCGGTCCGCAGCAAGCCGATCAGCGCGTCCGCGACCCGGTGCCGCAGCGGCGCGCCCGAGGCCGCCAGAACCACAGGCAGCTCCACCGGCCGGGCATGACGGGTCACGAAAACACCATACTGGTTCGGGAAGAAAACCCGATTCTGGCTCTCGGAACGATCCGCTTAGGGCGGTAACGTCACTGACATGACGAACACCACCCTGACCCGGTTGCACGACCGCGCGGTCACCGACCGGACCGAGCTGGACCGCCTGCTTGACGATACGGTCCTGGCCCACGTCGGCATGGTCGACGACACCGGCAGCCCCGTGGTGATTCCCACCGGGATCGCGCGTGACGGCGACCACATCTTGATCCACGGCTCGACCGGATCGGGCTGGCTGCGCGGGATCGCCGCGGGCCGCCAGGTCTGCGTGACCGTCACCGACCTGAACGGCATCATCGTCGCCCGGTCCAGCTTCGAGAGCTCGTTCCGCTACCGCAGCGCGGTGCTGTTCGGCACGTTCACCCCGCTGTCAGGCCCGGCGGCGTCGCACGCGCTCGACGTGATCGTGGACCACTTCCTGCCCGGCCGGCTTGCCGAGATCCGCGACCCGCACCGCCGCGAACTGGCCGCCACCATGGTGCTGGCCATGCCGATCCAGGACTGGTCGCTGAAGATCTCGGGCGACTGGCCCACCGACCCCGCCGACGACGTGGCGGGCAGCACCTGGGCCGGCGTCATTCCCTTCCGTGTCCAGTACGGCGACCCGCAGCCCGCTCCCGACCTGCGCGCGGGTATCGGTGTCCCCGCGTCGGTCCGCGCCCTTACCCACGCTTCGTGAGGCGCGTCCGTTCCGTTATCAACGCTCGTGAACCAGCGGCCCCAGGAGCACGTGATGACAGGTATGGGGAGCCATGAGGGGTCGTCACTGCCCCGGCGGTCCTGGTTCGGGATCGTCGGGGCAGCACTGCTGGTCGCGGCGGGCGCCATTCACCTGGACCTGTACCTGACCGGCTACCGCACCATCCCGACGATCGGGCCGCTGTTCCTGCTGCAGGTGATCGCCGCGTTCGTGCTGGCCGCCGCCGTCCTGGTCACCGGCAACTGGCTGGTCGACCTGGCCGGGGCCGGGTTCGCGGTGAGCACGCTGGGCGGCTACCTGCTGTCGCTGTGGGTGGGCCTGTTCGGCTTCACCGAGGTGCGGACCACCGCCGGGATCGTGGCCGGGATCATCGACGTGGCCGCCTTCGCCGCTCTGGTCATGGCCGCCGCGCCCCGGCTGCCGCGGCAGCTGAACCTCGGCCGCCTCCTGCTGCCCGCGGTCGCGGGCGCCTCGGTCGTCGCGCTCGTGCTGCTCGTCGCGGCGGTCGCCACGCCCAAGAGCCAGCCCGTGGCGACCGGCCCGGACGTCCTGAAGGCCCGGACAATCGGCGGGGTCAGCCTGCTCACCGATTCCCAGGGGCTCACCCTGTACTGGTTCGCCCCGGACACCCCGACCAAATCGGCCTGCTACGGCAGCTGCGCCGCCTACTGGCCCCCGGTGATCGGAACCCCGTCGGCCGGCCCCGGCGTCACCGGCAGGCTGGGCACCATCACCAGGACCGACAGCACCAAGCAGGCCACGTACGACGGGCATCCGCTGTACACCTACATCGCCGACAGCGGCCCCGGCTCGGCCAGCGGCAACAACATCAACCTGAACGGCGGCCTGTGGCACGACGTGCCCATCACGGGATAATGGCCTGACCCGACCGAAGAGGGGTCAGCCATTTCCGTGCCGTTTCCCGAGCCGACCGCGCCCGCCGGCTCGCGCGCCGAGGTCTTCCTTCGCTACCTGGACTACTTCCGCTCCCGGCTGGCCGCCAAGCTGGAGTCGCTGCCCGCCGCCGAGCTGACCCGCAGCAGGCTGCCGTCCGGCTGGACGCCGCTGGAACTGGCCAAGCACCTGCGCTACGTCGAGCTGCGCTGGCTCGAGTGGGGCTTCGAGGGCCGCGCCGTCGGCAACCCGTGGGCCGATCACCAGGACGGCCGCTGGCATGTCGCGCCCGGGGAGACCCGCGAGACCCTGCTGGCTGGCCTGGACGAGCAAGCCGCGCGGACCCGCGCCATCGTCGAATCCCACGACCTGGACGAGATCGGCCAGCCCGGCGACCGCTGGGACGGCGCCGACCCGGCGCCCCTGGAACGGGTCCTGTTCCATCTGCTCCAGGAGTACGCCCGGCACTTCGGCCAGCTGGACGTCGTCGTCGAGGTCGCCACCGGCCTGGCCGGCGAATTATTTTCTGCCGAACGGACCGTGGCGCGTGCCCCGCGCCACGACTCTAGCGCGCCCCCTGGGGTTAACCCCCGCACGAAGATGGATGCTTTCCGCGTTCCGCCGGCCTGCCGGGATTCGTAGCGTGGGCTGAGGGAGGTGCGGAGATGATCGAGACTCGTGGCCTGACCAAGCGCTACGGCCGGGTGCTGGCGGTCGACGCGCTGAGCTTTGATGTCCAGCCCGGCGTGGTGACCGGTTTCCTGGGGCCCAACGGATCGGGCAAGTCGACGACCATGCGGCTGATGCTGGGCCTGGACGCGGCCGACCAGGGCTCGGTGCGCATCGGCGGCCGCCGCTACCGCGACCTGCCGTGGCCCCTGCATGAGGTCGGCGCGCTGCTCGAGGCTAAGGCCTTCCATCCGGGCCGCAGCGCCCGGGCCCACCTGGCCGCGCTGGCCGCCAGCAACGGCATCCCCGGTCGCCGGGTCGGGGAGGTGCTCGACCTGGTTGGCCTGCACAGCGCGGCGAGCCGGCGGGCCGGAACCCTGTCCCTCGGCATGGCCCAGCGGCTGGGCATCGCCGCGGCGCTGCTGGGCGATCCGGGCGTGCTCCTGTTCGACGAGCCGGTCAACGGGCTGGACCCGGAGGGCATCCGGTGGATCCGGGACCTGATGAAGTCGCTCGCGGCCCAGGGCCGGGTGGTGTTCGTCTCCAGCCACTTGATCAGCGAGATAGCCCTGACCGCCGACCGCCTCATCGTCATCGGCGCCGGACGGCTGCTCGCCGATACGACCGTCGCCGAGCTGGCCGCCCGCTCCGCCTCACTGGAGGATGCGTTCCTGGAGCTGACCGCGGGCAGCGCCGAGTACCGCGCCGCCGGGGAGCGGTCATGACCGCCGCGGCCACGGCCTCGCGCGTCCCGCCCGGGCGCTACCGGTTCAGGCACGTCGCGCGGATGGAATGGATCAAGCTACGGACTCTGCGCTCGACGCGGTGGTCCCTGCTCGTCGCGCTGGCCGGCCTGATCGGCATCGGCATCGCCTCGGGCGTCAACACGCGCAATCCCCGGGGCGACGTGACCAACAACATCCTGGCCGGCGGGGCGCTGGCCTCACTGGTGTTCGCCGTGCTCGGAGTGCTGGTGATGACCAGCGAGTATTCCTCCGGGGCGATCCGGGCCACGCTGGCCGCGAGCCCGCGCCGGCCGCTGGTGCTGACGGCCAAGGCGTCGGTGTTCGGCGTCGTGGCCCTGGTCGCCGGCGAACTGGCCACCTTCGCCGGCTTCCTGGCTGGCGCGGCGTTCGTCCGCGCCGGGGTGCCGCACCCGGCCCTCAGCCAGCCCGCCGTGCTGCGGGCGGTCGCGCTGTCTGGTGCCTACCTGAGCCTGGTCGGACTGATCGGGCTCGCCCTGGGCGCGATCGTCCGGCATGGCGCCGTCGCCATCACCGCCGTCGTGGGCCTGGTCTTCGTCGCGCCGCTGCTCGGGCTCGCGGCGACCCCGGCCGGTAAGTTCATCCCCGAGCTCATCTACGCGAACTCCCTGGGCGCGACCCAGCCGGTATCCGGTTTCTCCCTGTCGCCGTGGGCGGGCTTCGGGATCATCTGCGCCTATGCCGCCGTCCTGCTCGCCGTCGGCGGCTGGCTGTTCGCCCGCCGTGATGCCTGAGCGGGCCGGGCCCGCCGCCGTCGTCGTGCGCGCGCCGTTCTCCGGCCGCGCCCGCCGCGAGGTCCTGTTCTGCCTGCTGGGGCTGCCGTTCGGGGTCTTCATCCCGCTGCTCGGGTTCTGGTTCACCATCTCGCTCATCTTGCTGACGTCCGGGCCGCCGTGGGTCACGCGGGGTAATCCCTCCGCATGGGCGGTGCTGGCCGCGGCGGCGGTCGCCGCGCTGCTCGCCATCCTGCTGGTCACCACGGGCGCCGCGCGCCGGATGGCCGCGGCGTGCCGCGGGCTGGCGGGCAGGCTCCTCGGCGAGCGGGTCGCGGCCGCGCCGCCACGCTCCGGGCGCGGCGCGCTGGCCCGGCTCGGCGATGCCGCCGGCTGGCGGGCCCTGGCCTACCTGCTGCTCAAGCTGCCGGTCATGCTGTTCGAGCTCTACGCCGTCGTCGTGTTCTGGGGCGCCGGCCTGGCCGACCTGACCTACCCGTTCTGGTGGCTGTCGTTCCGCAACCATCCCCGCCTGGTCCACCTGGACCCGGTGCCGGTCATCACGCCGTTCGACTGGTTCGGCCAGGGGCACTTCCAGGTCGCGACGTTCCCCGGCACGTTCGCCGCGTTCGCCGCCGGGGCCGGCATGGTCCTCGCGGCCCCGTGGGTGACCCGGGTCGTGGTGGCGGCCGACCGGCGGCTCATCCGCGGCCTGCTCGGTCCCGGATCGCTGGCCCAGCGGCTGCGGGACCTGGAGCAGACCCGGGCGCTCGCGGTCGATGACGCCGCCGCGCGGTTGCGGCGGCTGGAACGCGACCTGCACGACGGCGCGCAGATCCGGCTGGCCACGCTGGCCATGAACCTGGGCATGGCCAGGAAGAAACTCGGCGACCGCGGCGACGTCCCGGACGCCGAGGCCGCCCGGGAGCTCGTCCGCGCCGCGCACCAGAACGCCAAGGACGCCCTGGCCGAGCTGCGCGAGCTGGCCCGCGGCATCCACCCGCCCGCGCTGGACAACGGGCTGCCCGATGCGCTGGCCACCCTGGCCGCCGTCAACGCCATCCCGGCCGAGCTGACCGTAAGCGTCTCGGTCCGGCCGACGCCCGCGATCGAGACGATCGCCTACTTCTGCGCCGCCGAACTGCTGGCCAACGCGGCCAAGCACAGCCGGGCGAGCCGGATCACGATCGAGGTCACCCAGCAGGCCGGGCTGCTGGTGCTGAAAGTCACCGACGACGGGCGGGGCGGGGCGAACCCGGCCCGGGGCAGCGGGCTGTCGGGACTCGCGCAGCGGGTCGCCGTGGTCGACGGCCGCCTGGGCATCGTCAGCCCGCCCGGCGGGCCGACGCGGATCGCCGTCGAGCTACCGCTCCGCGCCTGAGGACACCAGGAGCCGCCGCCGATGCGCATCGTGATCGCCGAGGACGTCGCGCTGTTCCGGGCCGGGCTGACCCGGCTGCTCGAGGACGAGGGCCACGAGGTGTGCGCCGCGGTGGCCGACGGCGACGCGATGCTGGCCGCCGCGGCCAGGCACCATCCCGACGTGGTGATCGCCGACATCCGGATGCCGCCCACCCACACCGACGAAGGCCTGCGCGCCGCCCTGGAACTGCGCCGGACCCAGCCGGGAACCGCGGTCCTGGTCCTGTCCCAGTACATCGAGACCCGGTACGCGGCCAGCCTGCTGCACGGCAACGCGGCCGGCGTGGGTTACCTGCTCAAGGACCGGGTGGCGGACGTCACCGAGTTCACCGAGGCCGTCAGCCGGGTCGCGGCGGGCGGCACCGCGCTGGACCGGGAGGTGGTCAGCCAGCTTCTGGCCGCCAGCCGCCACGCCGGGAACCTGGACTCGCTCACCCCGCGCGAGCGTGACGTGCTCGCGCTGATGGCCGAGGGCCGGTCCAATTCCGGCATCGCGGCCGCCCTCGTCCTCACCCTCGGCACGGTCGAGAAACATGTGGCCAGCATCTTCGGCAAGCTGAGCCTGCCCGCCTCCGAGAGCGACAACCGGCGCGTGCTCGCCGTCCTGCGCTACCTGGAGTCCTAGCCGGACTTCTCCGCGACGCACTGGTTCACGCACTCGCCCAGGCTCTCGATCCAGGTCCGCAGCACGTTGCCGGGCTGCAGGTAGACGGGAGGCTTGCGGGCGTTGCCCACCCCGCCGGGCGTGCCGGTGGCGATCAGGTCGCCCGGCCGCAAGGTGACCGCCTGGCTCGCGTAGGCGACGATCTCCGCCGCGCCGAACAGCAGGTCCGAGGTCCGCGACTGCTGCATGACCGCCCCGTCGACCTCGCACCTGACCTCGAGATCCGGTGCGCTCCCCACCTCGTCCGCGGTGACCAGGTAGGGCCCGGCCGGCGTGGAGCGCTCGAACATCTTGCCCTGCAGCCACTGCAGGGTGCGGCGCTGCCAGTCCCGCATCGACACGTCGTTGACCACCGTGTACCCGGCGATGGCGGCCTCGGCCTCGGCGGTCGTGGCCCGGTACACCGGCCGGCCGATGATCACGCCGAGCTCGACCTCCCAGTCGACCTTCTCGCTCACCGACGGCAGCACCAGGTCGTCCCGCGCGCCGGTCAAGGTGTCGGCGAACTTGGCGAACAGCGTCGGGTACTCCGGCAGGTCCCGCCCGGTCTCCAGGATGTGCGCCCGGTAGTTCAGCCCCACGCAGATGATCTTGCCCGGCCGCGGCACGACCGGGGCGAAGTCCGCCTCGGCGGCCGGCACCGGCGCCGCGCCCTCCCGCGGCCGCCCGAGCCCGCCCGCGGCGAGCACCTCGCCCACGTCAGCCGCGTCCAGCGGGACGAGCATGTCCCCGTCAAGCCGCGCCGCGGTCGTCCCGTACTCAGTCCGGATGGTGGCCAGTCGCATAGCGCCGAGGATAGCGCGCCCCCGCGCGGCCCGGCCGGATCAGGTGGCCGGCTTGCGCGCCCAGTAGTCCTCCGCGGCCTTGGCCGCGGCGAGCGCCTGCGCTGTGCCGAAACCCGGTGCCATCGAGGCCGCCGTCCCCGCCAGTACCTCGTGGTGCTCGATGTCCAGGAGCCGCAGCCAGCTCTGCTGGCCCATGGTCAGGGCGACGAAGCAGCCGAGCTCCACCAGTTCCGGCTCGGAGAAATGCCGGTAAAGCCGGTCCCACAGCTCATCGCCGGCGTCCAGGTGCCACGTGATCGCCTCCGCGTAGGCCAGCGCCGCCTTCTCGCGTTCGGTGAGCGTGGCCGAGCTCTCGAAGTTGAGCAGGTCGTCGTACTGCCCCTCGCTCAGGCCCTGGGTCCTGGCCTTCTCCGAGCGCTGGTTCCCGCAGTACTCGCATTTCACCGAGCGCGACACGTACACCCGGCACAGTTCCTTGACGGCGTGATCGCATACTCCGTCGCGGAAGATCGCTTCCCACGACCGGGCGAACGCCCAGAAGCAGGCGGGCACGTGCGCCCGCACGGCCGAACTCTCCGGCCGCGGGGTGCCCTCCCGCATGCACCGGTCCATCTCGGCCCGCATCTGTTCGTCCATCGCCTCAAGCGGCAGATAGCTGATGCGCTGTTTGCGGTCCATCGCGTCTCCCTCAAGCCTGCGTCGCCAGCCCGACCGTTACAGGCTAACTGGGGGCAGCCCGCGTCCGATGCCCGGACCGAGGCACGGCCCGGGCCAGGTCATGACCGGGTGGCCGTCCAGAGGGTGCGCGTGTTGCGGATGACCAGGTCCTGGCGCCGCAGGACGCTGCCGGGCCCGTCGCCGATCAGCACGTCGAGCGTGGCCCGGTCGTCGGCGGCCAGCGTGCCGTCCACGTGACCGCGGGTGCGCCGCAGGTAGGCCTGGGCGTAACGGCCCGCGGACCCGGGCAGCGGGGCGCCCACCTCGATGCCGAACGCCCGCTCGGCCACGCCCGTCCACCCGGCCCGCGCCATCAGCGGGCCCCAGTCCGCGCCCAGGTAGGGCATCGTCCCGGAGTGGTGCTCGGCCACCGCGGCCTGGACGCGTGCCTCGAGCCCGGGGCGGCCCAAGCCGACGTCGTCGGGCAGGAAGCGCATTGGGGCGGTGCTCTCGGCCAGCGCCAGCAGGCCGCCGGGACGCGTCGCGGCGAAGATCTCCCGCAGCGCCCGGTCCGGGTCGGCCAGGTGATGCAGGGCCATCGACGTCCAGGTCACGTCCACGGGACCGACGCCCGGCCAGGCCTGGTCCAGGTCGGCCTCGACGGTCTGCACCCGGTCGTCCAGCCCGCGGTCGCGCGCCTTGGCCCGCAGCCGGGCCAGCAGCTCACCGGACTCGTCCACCGCGATCACCTCGGCGCCGGGAAACTGCCCGGCCAGGGCGAGCGCGCCGTTCCCTGTGCCGGCGCCGGCGTCGAGGATCCGGTTCACGGGCCGCCCGGCGGCGACCTGGTGTACCCACGCGACGGCCTGCGACAGGTACGCGTGCAGGACCTCGCCGTCCAGGTCCAGCAGGTCGGCCATGGCCGCCCAGTCGCCGGCGGAGGAGTCGGTGCCGTGATGGTGCGAGTGGTGTTCCATGCCCGCGACGCTACGCGATTCCTGCCGTAATGGCATACCATCTTGCCGATGGAGCAAGAAGCGAACGTGGACAGCCTGGTCCGCCAGCGGATCAGGGGCCTGCGCGTGGCCAAGGGCTGGTCGCTGGACGAACTGTCCCGCCGCTGCCACGTCAGCCCGTCGAACCTGAGCCGGATCGAGACCGGGCACCGCCGCATCGCGCTGGATCAGCTGGCCGTGATCGCCCGGGCCCTGGGGACCACACTCGACCAGCTGGTGGAGTCGCCCGGCGACGACGACGTCGTGATCAGGCCGCGGCGTGATGTCGTGCGCGGCGCCACCACCTGGCTGCTGACCTCCCCGGACCGGGCCCCGCACGGAGTGTCAGTGGCCAAGATGAGCATCACCGAGCCGACGTCCCCCCGTGACCAGGACGACCTGCGGGTCCATCCCGGCCGGGACTGGTTCACGGTCCTGTCCGGCACCGCGCGGCTCCAGCTCGGCGACCGGATCATCCTGGTCCAGGCGGGTGAGGCCGCGGAGTTCTCATGCATGATCCCGCACGCGATCACCGCCCACGGCGGCCCGGTCGAGATCCTCGCCATCCTCGACCCGGCCGGCGATCGCGCCCACATCCAGGCCCTCCAGATATGATTCTGCGCACCATGCCGGAAAAAGTTGCAGCCCTGGAACGGGTCCCCGGCAAGGTCGTCGCGGTGCACTCCAGCTACCGGAGCCGCGCGGCCGAGCGCGGCACCATGCCGGCCTGGCCGTCGTACTTCCTCAAGCCCGCCTCGTCGCTGGCTGAAAGCGGCGACCCGGTCGCGCGCCCGCCCGGATGCGAACTGCTCGCCTTCGAGGGCGAGGTGGCGCTGGTCATCGGGCGCCGCGCCCGCCGGGTCCGCCCGGCCGACGGCTGGGACCATGTGGCCCACCTGACCGCCGCGAACGACTTCGGCGTCTATGACCTGCGCTACGCCGACCGCGGCTCCAACGTCCGTTCCAAGGGGATCGACGGCTTCACCCCGATCGGGCCGCGGCTGATCGACGCCCGCGCGGTCGACACCGAAGCGCTGCGCCTGCGTACCTGGGTCAACGGGACCCTGGCCCAGGACGCGTGGCCCGCCCGGGACCTGCTGTTCGGCTTCGGCGACATCGTGGCCGACCTGTCCCGCCTGCTCACGCTGGAGCCCGGCGACGTGATCCTCACCGGCACGCCCGCCGGCTCGACCGTGGTGCAACCTGGCGACGTGGTGGAGGTCGAGGTCAGCGCGGGCGACCAGTCCTCCGGCCGGCTGCGCAGCCCGATCGTCGAGGCCGACTACCGCCTGGATCCTCCCGGCGCCATGCCCCGCGCCACCGACGCCGAGCGCAGTGCCGCCTATGGCACCGGATACCGGCCCAGCGCGCCCCCGAACGACATCCTCGACGCCCTGCGCGAGGTCTCCACCGCCACCCTCGCCGCCGTCCTGCGCAAGCGCGGCCTGAACACCGTCACCCTGGACGGCCTGCGCTCCACCCGCAAACAACAAAAGATGGCCGGCTACGCCCGCACCGTCCGCTACCTGCCGCTGCGCGAGGACCTGGCTGCCGCGCAACCACCAATGAACGCGCAGAAGCAAGCGATCGAAGCCATCCGGCCCGGCGAGGTCCTGGTCATCGAGGCCCGCGGCGAGTCCACCGCGGGCACGATCGGCGACATCCTGGCCCTGCGCGCCCAGGTGCGCGGCGCGGCCGGCATCGTCACCGACGGCGCGATCCGCGACTCCGGAGCCCTGACCGGGCTGGACATCCCGGTTTACCACGCCGCCGTCCACCCGGCCGTCCTCGGCCGCCGGCACGTCCCCTGGGAGACCGGCGTCACCGTGGCCTGCGCCGGGGTCACGATCCAGCCCGGCGACCTCCTGGTCGGTGACGCCGACGGCGTGGTCGTGCTGCCCCCCGCGCTCGCCGCCGAGGTGCTGGCCGAAGCCCGCGAGCAGGAGCGCACCGAAGAGTTCGTCGCCGAGCGGGTCGCGGCCGGCGAGAGCATCGACGGCCTGTTCCCGCTGCCCGAGTCCCGCCGCCCCGAGTACGAATCCTGGCGGGACCGGCCATGACAAGCACCCCGCGCGACATCCCGGCCAAGCTCGAGCACTTCATCGCCGGCGCGCACACCCCGAGCGCGGACGGCGCCACGTTCGAGGTCGCGGACCCGGTGACCAACCGCCCGTACGCCACCGTCGCGGCCGGCGGCCCCCAGGACATAGACCACGCCGTCACCGCGGCCACCCGCGCCTTCACCGAAGGCCCCTGGCCCCACCTCCCCGCCCGGGAACGGGCCCGCATCCTCGATAACATCGCGGACGGCATCGAGAACCGCGCCCAGCGGATCGCCGAACTCGAGACGTTCGACACCGGGCTGCCCATCACCCAGGCCCGCGGCCAGGCGGCGCGCGCCGCGGAGAACTTCCGGTTCTTCGCCGACCTGACCGTGACCCTGCACGAAGACGCCTTCCGGACCAGCGAGCAGTTCGGCTACGTCATCCGCAAGCCGGCCGGGGCGGCGGGCCTGATCACCCCGTGGAACACCCCGTTCATGCTGGCCACCTGGAAGCTCGCCCCGGCCCTGGCCGCGGGGTGCACGGTGGTGCTCAAACCCGCCGAGTGGACCCCGCTCTCGGCCAGCCTGCTGCCGGAGATCATGACCGAGGCGGGCCTGCCCGGCGGCGCGTTCAACCTGGTCCACGGGATCGGCGAGGTCGCGGGTGCCGCGCTGGTCGCGCACCCACGCGTACCCAAAATCTCGTTCACCGGCGAGACCAGCACCGGCCGCACGATCATGGCCGCCGCCGCGCCGCACCTCAAGGGCCTGTCCATGGAACTGGGCGGCAAATCGCCGTGCGTCATCTTCGCCGACGCCGACCTGGACGCCGCGATTGACAGTGCCCTGTTCGGCGTGTTCTCTCTGAATGGCGAACGGTGTACGGCGGGTTCCAGAATTTTGGCCGAACGGTCCATCTACCAGGACCTGGTCACCCGGCTCGCGACCCGGGCCGGACGCATCCGGGTGGGCGACCCGGCCGACCCCGACACCGAGATCGGGGCGCTGGTGCATCCCGAGCACTACGCCCGGGTGCTGTCCTACGTCCGGGCGGGCCTGGACGAAGGCGCGCGGCTGGTGGCCGGCGGTTCCCGCCCGCCAGCCCAGCCAGCCGGCAACTACCTGGCTGCGACGGTGTTCGCCGACGTCGAGCCGTGGATGCGGATCTTCCGCGAGGAGATCTTCGGCCCGGTGGTGTGCGTCACCCCGTTCGACGACGAGGCCGACGCGATCGCCCTGGCCAACGACACGTCTTACGGGCTGGCCGCGTACCTGTGGACCGCCGACCTGGCCCGCGCGCACCGCCTGGCGGACGCGGTGCAGGCCGGCATGACCTGGATCAACTCGCACAACGTGCGTGACCTGCGGACCCCGTTCGGCGGGGTCAAGGCCAGCGGGCTCGGCCGCGAGGGCGGCGCGCACAGCCTGGACTTCTACACCGAGTCGCGGATCGTCCACGTCCCGCTGGCCGGCCCCCGCGTCCCCCGCTTCGGAGCCTGACCATGGTGCCTCCCGACATCGTCCGGGCCGCCTACGCCGAACTGGTCGTCACCGACCTGGAGCGGGCCCGCTGGTTCTGGGTCGACCTGCTCGGCTTCGTGGTCACCCGCGATGACCCAAGGCGCCCTCTACCTGCGCGGCTACGAAGAGTTGACCCACCACAACCTGATCCTGACCCAAGGCCGGGAACCCGCCGCCGCCCGGCTCGCGTTCCGGGTCCGCACCGCGGCCGACCTGGACCGGGCCGAGGCGTTCTACGCCGCGCTCGGCTCGCGCACCAGGCGGCGTCCCGCGGGCGCCACGCCCGGGGTGGGGGAGAGCGTCCTGGCCGAGGACCCGCTGGGCTTCACGGTCGAGTTCTTCTTCGCCGCGGACCACCCGCAGCGCCTGCAGCAGCGCTACGACCTGCGGCGCGGCGCCGAACCCGCCCGGCTCGACCACTTCAACATCGTCGTGCCCGACGTGCGGGCCGCCTACCAGTACTACTCCTCGCTCGGATTCGGCCTGGCCGAGACCATCGAGGACGGCGACACCCTGTACGCGGCCTGGATGTTCCGCAAGCAGACCGTGCACGACGTGGCCTTCACCGGCGGCGACGGCCCGCGCGTGCACCACCTGGGGTTCTACGCCCATGAGTCGCACCAGGTGCTGCGCATCTGCGACATCCTCGGCTCGCTGGGCGAGGAGGCCCGCATCGAGCGCGGCCCCGGCCGGCACGGCGTGTCCAACGCGTTCTACGTCTACCTGCGCGACCCCGACGGGCACCGGGTCGAGATCTACACCAGCGACTACTTCACCGGCGACCCGGACCATCCGGTGCTGCGCTGGTCCGTGCGCGACCCGCGGCGCCGGGACTTCTGGGGCAATCCGGTCATCCCGTCCTGGTACACCCAGGCCAGCGCCGTCCTCGACCTGGACGGCCACCTCCGCCCCCTGGTCCCCGAACAGCAACCCGCCGAGGTCCGAGTCGGCGCCGACGGCTTCAGCTGACCCGCTCGACCTCCAGGTCGCCGTCGGCCAGGCGGGCGCGCAGGATCTTCTTGTCGAACTTGCCGACCGCGGTCTTGGGAATCTCGGTCACGAACGTCCAGTTCTCCGGCACCTGCCAGCGCGCCACGTGGCCGGACAGGAAGTCGGCCAGCTCGGCGGGCTTGGCCGTCATCCCGGGCCGGAGCACCACGCTGGCCAGCGGCCGCTCGCCCCAGCGGGAGTCGGGCATCCCGATCACCGCGGCCTCCTGCACGGCCGGGTGGGCCATGAGCTGGTTCTCCAGGTCGACCGAGGAGATCCACTCGCCGCCGGACTTGATCACGTCCTTGATCCGGTCGGTGATGGTGAAGAAGCCGCGGTCGTCGATCGTCCCGACGTCGCCGGTGCGCAGCCAGCCGTCGCGGAACTTCTCCGGCGCCGGGTCGTTGTGGTACGACCCGGTGACCCACGGGCCGCGGACCTCGATCTCGCCCTCGCTCTCGCCGTCCCACGGCAGCTCTTCGCCGTTCTTGCCGGTCAGCCGCATCTCGACCCCGTGGATGACCCGGCCCGAGCGCATCCGCCAGTCCAGGTCCTCGGTCGTCCCCTCCGGCACCTCGGCGGGCGGAATCGCCATGCCGCCCACCGGGCTCATCTCGGTCATGCCCCAGCCCTGGATGATCCGCAGCCCGTACTGATCCTGGAACCGTTCCAGCATGACCCGGGGTGCGGCGGACCCGCCCGAGTTGCCCAGCCGCAGCGAGGACAGGTCGATCTCGTGGTCCCGCCCGTAGTCCAGGATCGCGTTCCAGATCGTCGGCACCCCGGAGGTGACCGTGGACTTCTCGGCGGCGATGAACGCGGTCAGGTGCTGCGGCTGCAGGAACGGGCCGGGCATGTGCAGCGTGCCCCCGGAAAGGAACGCCGCGTACGGCAGGCCCCACGCGTTCGCGTGGAACATCGGCACGATGGCCAGCGCCCGGTCCGCCTCGCTGATGCCCAGCGGTGCGGCCATGACCGCCATCGCGTGCAGGTAGGTGGACCGGTGCGAGTACACCACGCCCTTGGGATCCCCGGTGGTGCCGCTGGTGTAGCACATCAGCGCCGCGGCCCGCTCGTCCAGTTCTGGCCAGTCGTACCCGGGGTCCTCGCCGGCCAGCAGGTCCGCGTACCGCAGCACCGGCACCGTTCCCTCGAGCGCCGACGCGTCGCCCGGGCCGTTGACGATGAACGCCTCGACGGTGGGTATCTGGTCCCTGATCGCGGCCAGCAGCGGGACGAGGCTGTCGTCCACGATGATGATCCGGTCCCCGGCGTGCCTGACGATCTGGGCCACCTGCGCGCCGGGCAGCCGGATGTTCAGCGTGTGCAGCACCGCGCCCATCGCGGGCACGCCGAAGTAGGCTTCCAGGTGCTCGGTGTTGTTCCAGCAGAACGAGGCCACCGGATCGCCCGGCCCGATCCCCAGCCGGGCCAGCGCCCCGGCCAGCCGCCCCGCGTTCTGCGCCACGGCGGCGTACGAGGCCCGGCGGGTGCCGGCTCCGGTCCAGGTCACGCACTCACTGCGGCCGTACACGCGGGCGCCGTGCCGCATGATCGCGCCGATGGTGAGCGGGCCGTCCTGCATGGTGCTGCGGATCATCTGACGTCGTCCTCCCATATCGTCAAGCCCACAACACATACGTTACGGCTGCTGGCCGAGTTCACGCTCGACCAGCGCGACCAGGTCCGGCCGCTCGCTCAGACCCCAGAGGACCTCGGCTGGCACCCCGAGCTGGCGGGCGGCCTCGCTCACCACCGGCCGGAGCATGCCCAGCGCCTGGGCCAGCCCCTCGTCTCGCGTATAGGTCGGCGGCAGGTCGTCAAGCGAAAGCTCGCCGGGCCGGTGAAAGGCCCCGTCCCGGCCCGGCAGCCACGCCTGGCGGGCCGCGGCCTCGCCCATCGCCGACCTGGTCTCCGCCAGCGTGGAGTCGCTGAACGAGGTGAGCACCGACCGTTCGACCACCCCCGCCACCAGCCGGCGGTTCGGCGCCAGCAGCACGTTCCAGACGTACTCCGAACGGGCGTGGCTGGGATGAGCCAGCGCGAAGTCCAGGCCGTCGACCTCGGCGGCCGGGTCGAACCCGTCCAGCCCGCGCTCGTTCCGCCCGAAGTCGACGGCGATGCTCACGTACCCGGCCGCGTTCGGGGTGCGCGCGCTGACCTGCACCGCCTGCCGGACGCCCATCGCGCGCAACTGGACCAGCCACGGCCCGTATCCGTCGCGCGCGAACCACGCGTCGGGGTTGCCCTCGAAGTAGGCCTCCAGGTCCTTGGCGCGCTGGTACAGCCGGGGCGGCGGCAGCAGCGCCTGCTCGCCGGTGGCGGCGTTCTCGCCGATGAGGAACGCCGTGGCGGCCACGCTCTCCAGCAGTTCGGCCCGCCGCCCGGCCGCCGCCTCGTCCAGGGCCCGTGCGACCCGTTCCAGGTCGGCGTCGTGCTGGGCCGGATCGAGCGCCGCCAGGTCCAGGCCGTCGTACCGGGGCAGGACCATCTGGAGCACCTCGGCCACCACGTCCGGCACGGTGAGCTGCAGCGCGGTCAGGAAGGCCCGGGCCGCGGGGGAGTCCGCCACGGCCCGCTTGACCGTCGGCAGGCTGCTCGGCGCCGGACCGGGCAGGTACACCGCCGGGCGGCCCTGCCCGTCGAACGGCGCGACCTGGCGGCCGTCCTCGAGCCGGATGATCGGCTGTGCCGTGGCCGCCGGCCACAGCGACGGATGGCCGGCCAGGAACTGGTAGAAGCGCGTGATCCACGGATCGTTCTGCTCGCCGAGGAACTCATCCGTCAGCCGCGTCACCACGGCCTCGGGCGTGATCTCGTCCACGCCGATCTCGTCCCGCAGGTACCGCCACAGCGCCGGCGTGCCCCGCTCGCTGATCGCCGCGTCCGCGAACCAGACCGGCCGCCCCGCCCCGCACAGCACCCCGAGCTGGCCGGGATCGAGCAGGCCGAGCACCTCCGGGCTGCCGGCCAGCAGCAGGTCGACGGCCACGCCGTAGCCGCCACCGGTCATCGGGATCAGCGCCTCGGCGGTCAGCGCGTCACCCGCCGCGTCGAACAACGGCCGGAACATGGAGCCGTCGCCGAACCGCGCCTCGTCCAGCGGCAGCGCCTGCAGCGCGTCGGCCGTGAGCAGCCCCTCGTCACGCAGTTCCGGCAGCACGTCGGTCAGCAGCGCGGCGGTCTGGCGCACCAGCGCCTGGTTCGACGGGTCGTCGCCGGGAATGTTGTCCCGGGCCGGCGTGGTCCGGTAGGGCCCCTGGATCAAGAAGCCGAGGAAGGTCTCCTTCTCGGTCGGGAAGAACGCGGTCAGCGGCGACGCTCCCAGCGGCGCCACCCGCTCGCCCTCCAGCCGGAACGCGATCTCGACCCGCTGCCCGGGGTGGCCCTCCACCGCACGCTGCCAGGTGAGCCACGCCTCCCGCCGCCCGTCACGGGACACCGTCACCCGCCGGGACGCCCCCGGCCCGGCCGTGACCGAGCGTTCCGCTATCGAGGCCGGTCCGCCGGGCCCGCCGGCCCGCAGCCGCTTGATGTTCCGCAGGAATAGCAGGATCCGGGGCTGGAGCGCGTCCAGGGCCGCCGCGATTTCCCGCGTGGCGACCTCGGCGGGCACGCCGTCATGGTCGAACGGGAACACGAACAGCGTCTCGGCCAGCGGCCCGGCCGCCGGGCTCACGGCGTAGGGCCGGACGAAGTTCTCGATCCGGAACGCCTCGCCGCCGCTGTAGATACGCGGGGTCCTGGTGTACGCGTACACCGACTTGAAGCCGATGCCGAACTTGCCGATCGCGGTCAGGTCGCCAGCCTTGCCGCTCTGGCCCACCCCGCAGACGCCGCGCACGTCGGCCTCGGTGAACGGCCGGCCGTCGTGCCGCAGCTCCAGCCGGTCCTCGGACAGCGCAAAGGCCAGCTCGGTCGCGCCTGCGTCCTCGGCGTTCTGGATCAGCTCGAAGATGAAGTGGGTGCGCTCGCTGTAGAGCTGCCCGAGCAGGTCGAGCACGGCCGTGTCCCAGCCGTACCGCGCGATGTTCTCCTCGCGGATCCTCTGATAGTCGGCTGGCACTGCCGTTCCTCCCAGCTCTGGCCCGGCCCGTCCGCTGAATCTACCGGCCGAGAAATCGTGATTCCCGGCCTCCGCCGACTCCGTATGGCTCGCGGGGGTGGCCGGGTCACGCCTAGTAATCACAGGAGTCACATAACCTAACTCAGATCACTTTTGTATCGGTAATGTGTTTGCGTAGCTTTCAGTGGAGAAGCGAAGAAGTTTGCGGCTTTGCCTGAGTCGTCCATGCCTGAGTGGCTAACTTGGATGAGGAGCCTGCATGCCGACCTCGCTCTGTAGTAACCCGACGTACGACAGGGTGCCGAAGGTCGTCGTGACCGGTGTCCGTGGGAGGAACTATGGCCACACCTGCCTCGCCAGCTTTGGCGATGCCTATGTCCAGGGAGTCCGAAGAGCTAGCGGTCCTCCGATGAGCCGCCAGTTCGCATGGGGGGACTCATCGATGGCCACGCAGCGTGACGACCGGCAGCGTCCTTTGCCGTCAGCTCAGTGCTCGTTGTGCGGTATCGCGCTGCCGACCGGGCTGATGGTGCCCGATGGTGGCCAGGCCTGTGCCGACATCCGCTGGTACTGCAAGGACGCCAAGGCGTGTACCGAGCGCTGGACGGCGAGCCTGCCGCGGCACGCGCATATCGCCCCGACCCCGGCCAGCCTGGCCCCGGCGCTGGCGCCGATGCCAGCTACCATGCCGGCCAGCAGCCCGGTGCGGGCCGAGGTGTTTGGCGCTCCCGAAGAGGCGTGGTCCATCGACCCGTCTTAAGGGGACACCAGCCCGCGCAGGACGTTGCTGATCGGCCTGCCCGCGAAACGCAGCCAGCGCATGCTGGTGACGTCCAGGATGGCCCAGTTGCCGCGGTCCGCGCCGTCGCAGTCCAGGCCGGTTACCTCGATCGGGCCGCCGCCCAGGTCGACCTGGCGCTGGTAGCTCAGGTGCAGGTGGCCGTGCATCAGCCAGCGCGGCCGCACCGCCAGCGCCACCTCGCGGAGCAGGCTGCGGTGCGCGTCGCTGCGCCGCAGGTCGGCCTGCGACCACCACGGCGGCGGGGGCGGGAAGGCGTGCTCGATGCCGGCCGGGCACTCGTGGGTGACCATCACGTCAGCGGGCCCGGCCTCCATGACCGCTCCGGCCTGCCGGACGGTGATCTCCTCCTCGGGCCACCAGTCGGCGCCCTCGGTGCGCCCGGCGCGGTCCAGGCTGACCGCGCCGCCCAGCGCGAGCCAGTCCCGTCCGTGCCAGCGCCACCGGTGCCCGCGAGGCAGGTGAAAGATCCGCTCGGTGGCCCGCGCCCGCCCGTCCGGCCCCGGCTCGAGCCGGGCCAGCTGGGTGAAGTCCTCGTGGTTCCCGTCCACGAAGGACAGCTCCGCGCCGGCTTCCGCGAGCGCGGCGTCGAGCCGGGCCAGGTACTCCTGTCCGCCGGGGCCGGGCCAGATGCCGAAGTCGCCCAGGTGCACGATGACCCGCGGCCCGTCCGCGGGCAGCAGCGCGGCCATCTTGCGTACCGCCCGGGTCGCCCACGCGGTGTTCCCGTGCCAGTCGCCCGCGACCCCGATGCGCCCGGGTACCCGTTCCATGGAACAGCAGCGTAGGCGAGAACCCACGGACCGAAGACATCTGAGCTTTGACAGCGGTCTACCCGTTCGTTTAGCGTCGTTTGTCCCGCGTAAATACTGGATGGGGGCGGCGCATGCTGCGGATGCCGGCGGTCTCGGGTCTGACCTTGCGCAGCCCGGTCAGCGGGACGGGGATCGGCGGGCGGCGCTCGCCGGTGGAGATCGTCGCCACCATGGGGACCTACCTGACCCGCACCCACGCCGCCGAGGTCTCCGGGCTGCGCGCCGGGCCGTTCGGGCGATGGGCCAGTGGCGTCACCGCGATGCGCGCCGACTGCGTCGCCTTCGCCGATCACTGGCAGGCGCACAACGAGCGGGTTCTGCGAACGGCACACGATGGCCCGCTGTGGGTGGTGCTCGGGGACTCGACCGCGCAGGGCCTCGGTGCGCCGAGCCCGGAGTACGGGTACGTCGGCCAGGCTCTCGGCGCGCTGCGCCGCCGGACCGGCCTGCCGTGGCAGGTGCTCAACCTGTCCGCGTCCGGCTCGCTCATCCGTGACGTGCTGCACACCAGCTACCCCGGCTGCCCGCCTCGCGGACCTGGTGACCTGCGGGATCGGCATCAACGACATCTTTTACAGCGGGCCGGGCAAGCTGTTCGGCGACCTGCGCGCGCTGCTGGCGGCGTACCCGACCGCACCATCATGCTCGACCTGCCGGTGCCGCCGGGTACGCCGGCCTGCCGGCCGCCGGCCCTACCTGGCGCGGATCAACCGGACCCTGCACGAGGTGGCGGGCTCCCGGGGTCTGCCGGTGGCCGAGGTGTCGGCGCACTTCCTGCCCCCGTGGACAGGGAAGTTCGCGTCCGACTGCTTCCATCCCAGCCAGGACGGCTACCGCGACTGGACCAGGGCCCTGCTCGCCGTCGTATGACGCCTAGCTCGCCGCCGACGCGGCCGCCTGCTCCAGCGGGAGCCCGTCGACGGTGAGCGTGACCTCGATGTTGCCCCGGGTGGCGACGGAGTACGGGCAGCGCTCGTGCGCCCGGGTCATCAGGTCAGCGGCCTGCACGGCGGTCAGGTTAGGCGCGTGCAGGTCCAGCGAGACCGCCAGCCCGAAGCCGCCGTGGCCAGTCGGGCCGATCCCGACCCGCGAGGTGATCTGCGACTGCGACGCGTCCAGGTGGTGGCCGCGGGCGACGCCCAGCAGCGCGGACTGGAAGCAGGCAGCGTAGCCGACGGCGAACAGCTCCTCCGGGTTGGTCCCGGGCCCGCCGTCCCCGCTCATTTCCGCCGGGACCGACAGGTCAACCTCGAGCCGGCCGTCGGCGGTCCGGCCGTGCCCCTGGCGCCCGCCCTCCACCACCGCCTCCGCCGTGTACAGGACCTTCTGAAGCTGAACGGCCATGGTGTGATCCCTTCGACTCATCGATTCGCATGTCCAGGTATGTCAAACCACGGTCCGTTCGGAAATATGTCGAATTCAGAACCGACCGTGGCCCACCGCCGGAGGGAACAAATGACTGGAAGGCCGTTCGGTCAGCGGGTTACACTCCCGGCATGGTCCAGACGGCGTGCCTGCTCCTCGTGACGCCGCACTGACGCGATCGGTCAGTGCGGCAGCCCCTCACGCGTGAGGGGCTTTTTCGTTCCCGGCCGGCGATGGGACGAGGAGAGCCCGATGGACCAGGAGAGCCCGATGGACGAGGAGACGCCGCGGTTCCGGTACGACGCGCGGCTGGCGAACGAGATCGAGCTGCGCTGGCAGGACCGGTGGGAGCGCGAGGGCACGTTCGAGTCCCCGGACCGCGTTACCAACAGGCCCAAGTTCTACCTGGTCGACTTCTTCCCCTATCCCAGCGGCATCGGGCTGCATGTCGGTCACCCGCTGGGTTACATCGGCACCGACGTGTTCGGGCGGTACCTGCGCATGACCGGGCATCACGTGCTGCACCCCTTCGGCTTCGACACCTTCGGGCTGCCCGCCGAGCAGTACGCCATCGACACCGGCCAGCACCCGGCCGTGACCGTGCGGCAGAACGCGGCGGTCATGCGCCGCCAGCTGCGCCGCCTGGGCCTGGGACACGACCGCCGGCGCGAGATCATGACCAGCGACCCGTCCTTCTACCGCTGGACGCAGTGGATCTTCCTGCAGATCTTCAACAGCTGGTACGACCCGGACCAGGGCCGGGCCCGGCCGATCGCGGAGCTGGTCGCCGAGTTCGCCACGCGGCAACGAAAGGTCCCCGGCGGCCGGGCCTGGGCCGGCCTGTCCGCCGTTGAGCAGCGAGACATCGTCGACGATCACCGGCTGGCCTACCAGGCCGAGCAGGTCGTCAACTGGTGCCCGGGTCTGGGCACGGTCCTGGCTGACGAGGAGGTGACCGAGGATGGCCGCAGCGCGGTGGGCAACTACCCCGTCCACCGCAGGCCGCTGCGGCAGTGGCTGCTGCGCATCACCGCCTTCGCCGAGCGGCTGCTGGCCGACCTGGACGGTGTGGACTGGCCGGAGAACGTCAAGCGGCTGCAACGCAACTGGATCGGCCCGAGCGGAGGACCGTACCGGCTGCGGGACTGGCTGTTCTCCCGGCAGCGGTACTGGGGCGAGCCGTTCCCCATCGTCTATGACGAGGCCGACCCGGCCCGGCCGATCGCGCTGCCCGAGGAGATGCTGCCGGTCACGCTGCCGGACGTGACCGACTTCCGGCCGCTGCCGCAGGACGACGCGAGCGAACCGGTGCCCGCCCTGGCCCGGGCCGCCGAATGGGCGCACGCCACCCTGGATCTGGGCGACGGCCCCAAGCGCTACCGGCGCGAGCTGAACGTCATGCCCCAGTGGGCGGGCTCGTGCTGGTACTACCTGCGCTACCTGGACCCGCGAAACGAAAGGCCCTGGTCGGCCCGGACATCGAGCGTTACTGGATGCGGCCCGCGCGGCGTCGACCTGTACGTCGGCGGCGTGGAGCAAGCGGTGCTGCACCTGCTGTACGCCAGGTTCTGGCACAAGGTGCTGTACGACATCGGCGTGGCGAGCACCGCCGAACCGTTCGGCCGGCTGGTCAACCAGGGCTACATCCTGGCCGACGCGTTCACCGACGCCCGCGGCCTGTACGTGCCCGCGGCCGAGGTGACCCGC
Source organism: uncultured Actinomycetes bacterium (assembly GCA_963822765.1). Lineage (GTDB taxonomy): Bacteria > Actinomycetota > Actinomycetes > Streptosporangiales > Streptosporangiaceae > Palsa-504. The sequence goes on from CAWGJL010000048.1 coordinate 89,230, forward strand.
GATACCAATAGCTGGGCCTACCGCGGGCAGCCGGTCACCCGGCGGGCCGGGAAGATGGGCAAGAGCCTGAAGAACGGCGTCAGCCCCGACGAGATCTACACCTCCTACGGCGCGGACACGCTGCGCCTGTACGAGATGGCCATGGGCCCCCTGGACGCCGACCGCCCGTGGCGCGCCGACGCCATGATCGGCATGCACCGGTTCCTGCAGCGCCTGTGGCGCCTGATCGTAGACGAGACGACGGGGGAGAGGCTGCCGTCGCCAGACGAGCGGGAGCCACTGGATGCGGCTACCACCCGGCTGCTGCACCAGACGATCATCGCCGTCCGGGACGACTTCGCCGCGCTGCGGTACAACACCGCGATCGCGCGCATCATCGAACTGACCGCGCACGCCTCCCGGCTGGATCACGTGCCGCGCTCGCTGGCCGAGCCGCTGGTGCTGATGGTGGCCCCGCTGGCCCCGCACGCCGCCGAGGAGCTATGGCAGCGGCTGGGGCACCACGCCTCGCTGGCCTACGAGCCGTTCCCGCAAGCCGACCCCGCCCTGGCCGCCGAGCCCACCGTGACCCTGCCCGTCCAGGTCAACGGCAAGCACCGCTTCACCATCGAGGTCCCCGCCACGGCCGGCCAGGCCGAGATCGCCGACCTGCTGGCCGGCCGCCCCGAGTTCCCGGCCGACGCCGTCGCCCGGCTGGTCATCGTCCCCGGCAAGATCGTCAACGTCGTCCTGCGGTAGCCCGCCGCCCGGCGACGCCGGCCTGGCCGTCTGTTCCCGTGCTGGCTACGCTGGCTAGCGGAGACAGCCGATGGGGGCGGTGCGGGGTGACCGGTTGACTGAGTTTCCCAGCGGTGCGGTGACCTTCCTGTTCAGCGACATCGAGGGCTCGACCCGGCTGGTCAAGGCGCTGCGGGAACGCTATGCCCCGGTCCTGGCCGAGCACCGGCAGCTGGTCCGCGCCGCCATCGCCGGCCATGGCGGGCATGAGGTCGACACTCAGGGCGACGCATTCTTCGCCGTGTTCGGCGAGGCCAAGCAGGCCGTGCTGTGCGCGCTCGAGGTACAGCGGTCGCTGGCGGCGCACGACTGGCCGGCCGGCACCCGGGTCCGGGTCCGGATGGGCATTCATACCGGCCAATGCGTCCCGGCGGACGGGATGTATACCGGCCTGGCCGTGCACCGGGCGGCGCGCATCTGCGCCGCGGCCCGCGGCGGTCAGGTGCTGATCTCCCAGGCCACGCAGACCCTCGTCGAGGACGAAGAGGAGGGGGAGGAGCGGGGCTTCACGCTGGCGGACCTGGGTGAGCACCACCTGAAGGACCTGGACCGGCCGGTACATCTGTTCCAGCTCGCCGCGGCCGGGCTGGAGCCGCCGGATGAGAGAGTTACCCGTCCGGGCGGCCAGGATGGCCAGGCAGGCGGCCCGGCGGCGGGGGTCCACGGCTGGCCGGCCGCCCTGACCAGCTTCATTGGCCGAGCGGCTCAGGTAGCTGAGGTGACCGGGCTGCTGGGGGAGTTCCGGCTGGTGACGGTGACCGGCCCGGGCGGGTCGGGGAAGACCCGGCTGGCCGGCGAGGTGGCCAGAAGCGCGGCGGCCCGGTTCGCCGACGGCGTGTGGCTGGCCGAACTGGGCCCGGTGCAAGACCCGGCGCAGGTGGCCTCGGTGGTGGCGGCGGCGCTGGGCGTGCGAGAGCAACCGGGGCTCTCGGCGGCTGACGCGGTGGCGCGGGTGCTGGCCCGCCAGCAGCTGCTGCTGGTGCTGGATAACTGCGAGCAGGTGATCGCCGAGACCGCGGCGCTGTGCGCCCGGCTGCTGACCGCGGCCGATGATCTGCGGGTGCTGGCGACCAGCCGCGAGCCGCTGCGGGTGGCCGGGGAGGCCCGGTACCGGCTCACGCCGCTGACCCTGCCCGGCCTGGACGACCTGGCCGAGGCGGCCCGGGCCGAGGCGGTGGCGCTGTTCGCGGACCGGGCCCGGCAGGCCGACACGCGTTTCGCCCTGGATGAGCGAACCGGCCCGGCGGTGGTGCGGCTGGTGCGGCGGCTGGACGGGATGCCGCTGGCCATCGAGCTGGCCGCGGCGCGGATCGAGGCACTGGGCGTGACCGATCTGCTGGACCGGCTCGATGGCCGGTTCGACCTGCTGACGACCGGGGACCGGGCGGCGCCCGGCCGGCATCGGTCGCTGGCCGCCACCGTGGACTGGAGCTACCAGCTGCTCGATGAGCACGAACAGCAGGTGTTCCGCGCGGTGTCGGTGTTCCCCGGTCCGTTCACGCTGGACGCCGCCGAGGCGGTGGCCGGGAAGGGCGCGGGCGCGGCGGTGCTGCGCCTGGTGGACTGCTCGCTGCTGATGCCGCCGCGGACCGGGCCGGACGGCCGGTCCCGCTACGCGATGCTGCAGACGCTGCGGTCCTACGGGGCCGAGTGGCTGGCGGCGGCCGGCGAGGAGGAGAGGAGGCCGCCGCCGCGCTGGCCGGGTATGCCCTGCGGGTCGCCGAGGAGGCGGCGGCGGGACTCCTGACCACGACCGCGGAGCTGGCGGCCCTCCAGCGGCTGGATGCCGAGGACGCCACCACGCGGCAGGCGCTGGCCTGGGCCGTGGAGCACGACCACGCCATCGCGCCGCGACTGGCCGTCGCGCTGGCGCCGTGGTGGATGCTGCGCGGCCGGGCAGCAGGCGAAGACGTAGTGCTGCGCGGGGCCACGATCTACGCCGAGACGGGCAGCGAGACCTGGTGCGACGCGCAGTTCTGGCGCGGCGAGACTGCTCTGCACGCCGCCGATCTGACCGGCGCGCTCGACCACTTCACCGCGGTCAGGGATGCGCTCGCCGACCAGGGGCCGTCCCGGGCGCTGGCCGAGTCCCTGTGCGGCCGGTCAACCGTCTTCGCGACCCTGGGTCACCTCGCCGAAGCGACCGAGCGAAGCCCGCCGCGCCCTGGCCATGGCCCGCAAGCTCGGGTATCCGGCCGTCGAGGTGCTGGCCGTGGGCTGCCTGGCCATCGCGGCCATAAACGGCGGCGATTACGACCGCGGCCTGCAGCTGGTCATCCAGGCGGAGCAGATCCCGGCCGACATCCCCGGCTGGATGATCCGGGCCGGCAGCACCCTGGCCGCCGCCGCGCTGATGGAAACCGGCGAACTGGCGGCCGCCGAGCAGATCGGCACGGCCACGCTAGCCCAGTCCCGGGCCGTAGGTGACCTGCGGGTCCTGGGCTCCTTGCTGAGCTTGATGGCGGATCTGGACCTGCGGGCGGGCCGCAACGAGGACGCCGCCGCGCGCATACGGGAGTCGCTCCAGATCACCATGCGCACCGGCATCTGGTTCGAGCTGATCAACATCTTGTACCACTGTGCGGAGCTGTGTGCCCAGACCGGGCGCCCAGTCGAGGCTCTTACCGCCTGGGCCGCCCACGCCGCGTTCGCCCGCCGCGAAGGGTTCCTGGACGGGCCAGACGCCGGCCGACGGCTGGAATCGGAACGCGAGCTCCGGGTGGCGCTCGGACCCGCCGAAGCCGACGCGGCCGAGCAACGCGGCACCGCGATGAGCCAGGCGACCGCCGCCGAGTACGTGCTCCTGCTGACCGCGCCGGCCCGGCCCGCGGGCGTACCGGACCCGGGCCCGGCGCAGCTCACCGCCCGGGAACGAGAGCTGGTCACCCTGGTGGCCCAGGGCCGCACCGACGCTCAGATCGCCGCTCAGCTGTCCGTCAGCGTGCGCACGGTCAGCTCACGCCTGGGCCGCATCGCGACAAGACGGCTGCCGCCGCCGGGCCGACCTGACCAGCCTCGCCCTGCATGCGGGCCTGATCTAGCCGGGCAGGCGGCTATGACGCCACGCGCCGGCGCAGGCCGACCACGGCTATGGCCAGGCCGACGACCGCGATCACCGGGCCGGCCACCGCCCAGAAGCTGTCGCCGGACATGCTGCTCCCGCCGATGGCGCCGACGCCCTGGAGCGTGAAAATGATCCCCGCCAGGGTGATCAGAACTCCCACAACGGCCAGGACGATCGTCCTCATGATGACTGCCTCCCCATCCTCTACCTACACGGACCGGGCCGCCATGCGGTTCAGCATAAGGCCCGGGTTGGGCGCAGTGCGGCCACGTATATTGCCGCCGGGTTGCCGGGCCAGCCGGGCAGCGGGTCGATCGTGTCGACATGAACAAAGCCGCGGCGTTCCCAGAACGCCCGGGTGGCCTCGTAGGGCCGGTAGCCGGCGGAGCGGTCCAGGGTCTTGGCCTCCACGACGCTGATCCCGGCGATGGCCAGGTGGTCCAGGACGTGGCCGAGCAGCCTGGTCCCGTGCCCGCGGCCGCGCCGGGCAGCCTCGATGGCGAACCACAGGATTTCCGCCCCGCCGGGTGATTTCCTGGCCGCTACGGCGATGCCCGCGACCGTCCCGGAGTCGGTGAGGACCCATGCCTGGTGGCTGGCGGCGTCGTGGTCGACCTTGGCGGGCACGTCGTCGGTGAAGTAGTCAGGAAAGGCCGCGGATTATGGCTGCGGCCGCAGGGGCATCCCCGGCCGCGAAGCGGCGGACAGCGATCATGCGATTCATCCTGCCAGCCAGTAAGCGCGCGGGAAAACCAGGCGACAGCGCGCGCGTGAAGCGGCAGGATCACGGACGTGGTTCCTGAGTTCGTCCCCGGCCTGCAGCTGGCCCGCGAGTTCTATGCCACCGCGGTCCGCCCGCTGCTGGCCGAACAGTTCCCGCGGGTGCCGTACGCGGCGGCGCTGCTCGGCCCCGGATCGGAGGTGGCCGGCTTCGACAGCCAGCGCTCCACCGATCACGACTGGGGTCCGCGCCTGCAGATCTTCCTGCCCGACCGCGACGCGGACCGCCACGCCGCGGTCCTCACCGCGATGCTGGCCAGCCGCCTGCCGGAATCCTTTCGCGGCTACCCGGTTGCGTTCCCCGTCACCAGGGGGCCCGGCGCGGCGCGGCACCGGGTGCAGGTCACCGGGCTGGGGACCTGGCTGACCTCGCACCTCGGGTTCGACCCGCGGCCCGCCGTCACCCTGCTGGACTGGCTGGCCACCCCGGCGCAGCGGCTGGCGGAGTTCACCACCGGAGAGGTCTTTCACGACGGGCCCGGCGAGCTGAGCCGCGCCCGGGCCGCCATGGCCTGGTACCCCCGCGACGTGTGGCTGTACCTGCTGGCCTGCCAGTGGCAGCGTATCGGGCAGGAGGAAGCCTTTCCCGGCCGGTGCGCGGAAGCCGGCGATGACCTCGGTTCGGCCGTCGTCACCGCCCGCCTGGCCCGCGACCTGATGCGGTTGTGCCTGCTGATGCACCAGCGTTACCCGCCCTACAGCAAATGGCTGGGCACCGCCTTCGCGCGGCTTCCCGGCACCGTCGGCCTCACCGCCACCCTGGCGGCCGCGCTATCGGCATGCGACTGGCCCGCACGCGAGCAGCACCTGCGCGAGGCCTACCAGACCGTCGCCGCGCGGCACAACCAGCTGGGCCTCACCCGGCCGTTGGGCACCGGCACGCGCCCCTTCTACGACCGGCCCTATCAGGTCATCCATGCCTCCCGGTTCACCGCCGCGCTGCGCGAGGCGATCACGGACCCGCAGATCAGGCGGCTGCCGCCCGCGGGCGCGATCGACCAGTTCGTCGACAGCACCGACGCCGCCGGCGACCTCCGCTTCCTGCGCGCCTGCGTCCAGGCGGCCTGGGTGGGGGAAACCCCAGGACGCGACGGGGGGTAACCGCATTCCGCTTGCGGGCCTGCGGTCCGTACCGTTTTTGCAGGAGTTAACGGACCGTTCGGAGGGCATGATGGTCGCAGAAAGCCAGGCTGAGATCGCCGCGTCGGTGGCCGCCCTGAAGGATCTTGGCCCCGGCTATGACCAGGCGCTGGCCGAGGGTCTGGTGGAACGCATCGGCGCGGAGATCGACAAGCGGATCGCGGCCGAGATCGACAACCGGGTCACCGCGGAGGTGGACGGCCGCATCCTGACCCAGCTGGACCGGTACGCCGGGTGCCGGCACCAGCGCCGCCGGGCCAAGCGCATGATCCGGGCCGAACGGCGCATGATCCGGGCCGAGCGGGCCGACCAGTCCGGCCGGCAGACCCTCGCGCTGGCCCTCGGGTCCATGCTGGTCGCCCTGGTGGTGACCGCGATCGTGCTCAGGGGGTCCCCGGGCTTCGCCGCCATCACCCTCATGGCCCTGATCTGGACCATCGTCGGCGCCGTCAACGTCGCCTACTCCCTGCGCAAGCACCCCCCGCAGTCATGATCGTGAACAGTTCAGGACAAATGCTGTCCCGTTCTGTACATGATCATGAGACCCCCGAGCAGTAGAGGCTAGGGAGTCAGGGTCTCGCGGTGGTGCGGGCGCGTCCCAGTCGGCTTGCGCCGGCTCGACGTCGATCCGCCAGGGCGCGTCGTTGACGAAGCTCGGCGCAGGGCCCGCCAGCAGCCCGCCGAACGCCGCGAAGTCCGTCGTCTCGCCGAACGCCGGGTGCTGGTACAGGTCGCGCGCGTACCCCCACAGGTTCGGGAAGCTGGTCAGGCGCCGCTCGCTGATCTTGCCCAGCGGGTTGTAGCTCAGGTCGAAGCGGGCCAGCGTCGGCCACAGCCGCACGTCGGCCTCGGTGATCCGGTCCCCGAACAGGTACCTGCTCCCGGCCAGGCGCGCGTCCAGAAGAACTCGAAGCTGCCGATCAGCAGCTGCCGCAGCCGCTCGTAGTCCGCCTTGCGTGGTGGCGCCCGCCACGTTGTACGTCCCGTTGTTCACCGTCTGGTAGACGCGCTCGTTCAGCGCGTCGATCTCGGCCCGGAGCGGCACGGGGTACAGCTCGACTCCGGAAACCGCCCGGCACCCGAACTGCGTGCCCAGGTCGATGATGATGTCATGGGAAGTTGTTGCTGGCAAACGCAGCCGCGTCTGCCGGTCCCAGATCACCGGGACCGACACGAGCCCGTCGTACCCTGGCTCGGTGATCTAGTAGGCCTCGGCCAGGAACCGGAAGCCGTTGACCGGATCAGGCCCGCGCCGTTCCCGGAACGCCCAGCCCCGGCCGTCCCGCCGGTCATCGACGTAGGACAGCGAGACCACGTCCTCGCAGGCCCATGAGCCCGCGGACGATCGCGGTGCGCTGCGCCCACGGGCAGCCCCAGGAGATGTACAGGTGATACCGGCCGGGTTCGGCCTGGTACCCGCTGCTGCCGTCCGCGGTGATCCGGCCTGGAAGCGGTACCGGGTCGGCTGGAAGGCCTGCCGACTCGAAGCCGCGCCCGGGCCCGTACTCGCCGTAGGCGTCATAGTCCACCGGGCTGGCGTACCGCGGCTCCTGCGTGGTCGTCATGACCCGAGGCTACCCGGCACCCAGCCCGGTGACCGAAGACGGCTTACTCGATCCCGCCGTTCACCATCCGGCCCAGGACCTCGTACTTCGCCGGGTTCCGCTTGCGCATGCCCAGCGCCAGGACCACGCCGATGGCGAGCCAGGCCAGGCAGAACCACGGGATGATGTCCACCCAGATGATCGAGCCACCGATCGAATGCAGGTTGGACCACAGCAGGTAGAGGACGACGCCCATGGCCACGATGGCCAGCACCGGGATGACCTCGGTGGTCCACAGGTTCCGCTCACTGCGGTGCTCGGGCTTGCGGAAGTACACGATCGTGGCCAGCGAGCACAGCGTCTGGTTGACCAGCACGGTGAACGTCGCCACGATGGCGAACCAGCCGAACAGCTCGTAGTAGGGGGCGTTGGCGAAGCTGGCGAAGGACTGGGCCGACTTGCTGGAGTACCAGATGATCAGGAACAGCCCGACCAGGGCGCCCTCGATGACCGCGGCCGTGATGTTGGCCACGTGCGGGCTCTTCCACCTGGGGTGGGTCCGGCCGAGACTGGGGTGGAAGATCTTCTCCCGCCCGATCACGTACAGGTACCGCGAGTGGGTGTTATGGAAGGACAGCGCACAGGCGAACGACGAGGTGAGGATCAGCCATTCCATGACGTCGGTCACCCATTTGGCCGCGAACTTGGTGGTGACGCCGTAGTAGAGGTTGCCGCCGTTGGTCGCCGCCTGGTGATCCACCGCGTGCAGGCCCCATCCGGAGACGACCGCCCACGCGCAGATGGCGAAGAAGATGCCGCCGCCGATCACGCTGATGAACAGCGCCTGCGCCCCGATCCGGTGCGGGTTGCGCGATTCCTCGGCGTAGTTCGGGATGGTCTCGAACCCGACCCACGACCACACCGCGAAGAAGATGCCCACCCCCGGGGCCAGGCCCTTGAACGCGTTGACCGGGTTGATCGGGGCCGCCGAGACGCCGCCCGGCCCGCCGCCGTGAGCGAACACCGCCACGTCCATGACGGTCAGGACGACGATCTCCAGGATGAGCGCGACCCCGAGCACGGCCGTGCCGATGCGTATGTCGAAGTGTCCCAGCAGCACGATGACGATCAAGGCGCCGAAGGCCAGGTACGGCCACGGTATCCCCACGTGGAAGAACTGCGAGATGGTGATGTTGCCGAAGTAGCCGAACGCGCCGAACAGCGAGCCCACCACGAACGCGTACGCCAGGATCGACGACCACCCCGCGGCCATCCCCAGCGGGCGGCCGAGCCCGTGGCTGATGAAGGAGTAGAACCCGCCCGAGGACGGGACGCTCCGCATCATCTTGACGTAGCCCACCGAGAACAGGACCAGCATGACGATGCCGATCTCGAACCCGGCGGGCGCTCCGATGCCGTTGCCCAGCCCGATCGCGAGCGGCACGTTGCCGAGCTGCCCGGTCAGCGGGGACATGGCCGCGAAGGAGATGAACAGCACCCCGCTCAGCCCGATGGCACTCTTGCGCAGCGTATTAACATCGCCGCGTTCGGAGATGTCCAGCGACGCCGTCGCCTCCTTCACGCTGGAGGCTTCACCGGAGCCCATGACGTCCATATGTCCTCCCGATTGGCCCGCCGCTCAGGGATCACCGGAAGAATGCGCTCAGCTTCGCGGTGCGTTCGCGTTGTCCCTGGTCGGCGCTGACTTGACCGGCGGGTGCGCCATTACACCGACAGTCACTTTGGTCTACTTTGCGTACCATAAGACCGAGGCTGATCGGCTGTCAATGGGCAGGTAGCAACGCATTCGCCCCGGCAGGCCCGGCAGGCCCGGCGCCGTGCTACCGGTGAGTTACTGGTTACCGCCTGCGCCGTCAGGAGGTCCGGCCGTGACGTACGCGGCCGAGATCCCGCCGTCCACCAAGAACTCCGTGGCGTTCACATAGGAGGACGCGTCGCTGGCCAGGAAGGCGGCGGCCGTGGCGATCTCCCTGGCCAGCGCGAACCGGCCGGGCGGGACGTGGACCAGCCGGCGCGCCGTCTCCTCGGGCCGGAACAGCGACCGCAGCAGCGGCGTGTCCACCGGGCCGGGGCACAGCGCGTTGACCCGCACCCCGCGCCTGGCGAACTCCACGCCCAGTTCCCGTGACAAGGACAGCACGCCTCCCTTGGAGGCGGTGTAGGCGATCTGGGACACCGCCGAGCCCATGGTGGCCACCAGCGACGACGTGTTGATCACCGAGCCACCGCCCGCCCGCAGCAGGTGCGGGAGGCCGTACTTGCAGCACAGGAAGATGCTGGTCAGGTTGACTTCGATCACCCGGTGCCAGGTCTGAAGGTCGGTATCGAGCACCGACCCGTCCTCGGGCACGGCGATGCCCGCGTTGTTGAACAGGACGTCGATGCGGCCGAAACGCTCCGCGGCCGCGGTGTAGACGGCCTCGACCTGACCGGGATCGGTCAGGTCGGCGGTCAGGAAGAGCGGGGCGTCCACGTGACCTTTGACGTCGACCCCGACCACGGTCGCGCCCTGCCCGGTGAACACGTCCACGCTCTCGCGGCCGATCACCCCGGCGGCGCCGGTGATCACGCAGACCTTGCCGTCCAGCGCGGCCACTCAGGCGCCCCTGCGGTACTTTGGTCTAGTATTCATGCCATTGAACCTTACCTTGACGTGGCGATCGTGGGTGCCGGGTTCTCCGGGCTCTACATGCTGCACCGCCTGCGCGGGCGGGGGCTGCGGGTGCGCGTGTTCGAGCGCGGCGCGGACGTCGGCGGCACCTGGTACTGGAATCGCTATCCGGGTGCCCGGTGTGACATCGAGAGCGTCGACTACTGCTACTCGTTCTCCCCGGAGTTGCTGGCCGACTGGACGTGGACGGAACGCTACGCCGCCCAGCCGGAGATCCTGCGCTACCTCCAGCACGTCACGGACCGCTTCGCCCTGCGGCCGGACATTCAGTTCGGCACCCAGGTCACGTCGCTGCACTATGACGCGGAAAGCAACGCATGGCTCGTATCCACCGACGCCGGCGAGACGGTATCGGCCCGCTACTGCGTCCTGGCGGTCGGCAACCTTTCGAGAGCCAAGCCGCCGCCCTTCCCCGGGCTCGAAAGCTTCCGCGGCCAGTGGTACCACACCGCCCGGTGGCCCGCCGAGGGCGTCGATCTCCAGGGCCAGCGGGTGGGGATCGTGGGGACCGGGTCCACCGCGATCCAGGCGCTGCCCCAGATCGCGCGGCAGGCGGACCGCGTCCAGGTCTTCCAGCGCACGCCGAACTATTCCATGCCGGCCCGGAACCGCCCGCTACCGACCAGCGAGCTCCGCGAGGTGGTCCAGGGATACCCTGCGCGGCGCCGGGCCGCCGAGCAGTCCGACGCCGGCGTGCCGATCGCCCCGCCGCGGCTCGCCGCGCTCGACGTGTCGCCGGCCGAACGCCGGCGGATGTACGAGGCCGGCTGGCAGCGCGGCGGCATCAACGCGCTGTCCTACGCTTTCACCGACTTCTTCACCGACGAGCGGGCCAACCTCACCGCCCAGGACTTCGCCCGCGAAAAGATCCGCCAGCTGGTCCGCAACCCCGTCGTTGCCGAGGCTCTCTGCCCGGCCCACCACATCGGCACCAAGCGAACCTGCGTGGACATCGGGTACTTCGAGACCTACAACCAGCACCACGTGGAGCTGGTCGACGTGCGGAGCTCGCCGGTCACCACCGTGACCCCGCGGGGCCTGGCCACCGCGGCCGGGGAGTACGAACTGGACGTCATCGTGTTCGCGATCGGGTTCGACGCGATCACCGGAGCCCTGCTCGAGATCGACATCCGGGGCCGGGACGGCGCCCCCCTGGCTAAACAGTGGGCGGCGGGACCGCGCACCTACCTCGGGCTGTGCGTGGCGGGTTTCCCGAACCTGTTCATGATCACCGGCCCGGGCAGCCCCTCGGTGCTCAGCAACATGGTGGTGTCGATCGAGCAGCACGCCGACTGGATCCTCGACTGCCTGGATCACCTGCGCAGCCGCGGCCTGAACCGGATCGAGGCGTCGGCGCAGGCGCAGGACCGCTGGGTCCGCCACGTCGGCGAGCTCGCCGGCCGGACGCTCTACCCGCGGGCCGCGTCGTGGTACGTCGGGGCTAACATCCCGGGCAAGCCGAGGGTGTTCATGCCTTACACCGGCGGCTGCGGGACGTACCGGAAGGAGTGCGATCAGGTGGTCGAGCGCGGATACGAGGGCTTCGTCCTAGCAGGGGCGGGGACGTGAGCCACCGGGACGATTTCGCCCGCTGGTGTGAGACCGAAGGCATCCACACCGTGATCACCGGGGCCGCCGACACGCACGGGATCTGGCGCGGCAAACGACTCCCGGTAGCGGCCTTCCTGGACCTGCTGGAGCGGGGTGTCCCGTTCAGCGACGTGGTCCTGGTCATCACGCACTCCGAGGACACCGACGAGGGCCAGGAACTGGTCGAGCCGCCCGGCGGCGACGCGTACCCGCTCTACTTCCCGCGCAAGGAGCAGGGCTTCCCGGACATCTTCGCCGTACCGGATCTGTCCACCGCCCGGCTCCTGCCCTGGCATGACGGGACCGCCGGGGTGCTCGGCGAGTTCCGGCTCCCCGACGGCCAGGGCGTGCCGGTCGATCCCCGGATCGCGCTGCGCCGGCTGATCGACCGCGCCCGCTCGCACGGCCTGGAGCCGAAGGCCGGGATCGAGTACGAGTTCTACCTGTTCCGCGGCGACCTGGCCGCGCTGGCGCAGTCCGGCTGGCGGCTGCAGCCGCTCCGGACCCGCCCCTACACCTACGGCGTTTACGGCGGCAGCCTGGACGAGGACCTGATCGGGGAGATCCGCCGTCAGCTGGCCGGGGCCGGGGTACCCGTCGAGGCGTGCAACCCGGAGACCGGCCCGGGCCAGTTCGAGCTGAACATCCGCTACGACCACGCGCTCAAGGCGGCCGACGACGCGTTCGTGTACAAGAACAGCGTCAAGGAGATCGCCGCCCGGCACGGCCTCATGGCCTCGTTCATGGCCAAGCCGCGCCGCGACTGGGCCGGCTCGTCCTGTCACGTCCACCAGTCGTTGTGGGAGCCGGACGACGGCCCCAACGCCTTCTTCGACCATGCGCGCGGGCACGGGCTGTCGCAGGCCGGACGGCACTACACCGGCGGCCTCCTGGCCACCATGCGGGAGTTCACCGCGCTGTTCGCCCCGACCCCGAACTCCTACAAGCGCTTCACGCCCTACTCGTGGGCGGGTACCAGCGTCAGCTGGAGCTATGAGAACCGGTCGACCGGTATCCGGGCCATCGCCGAGGGCCCGGCGCAGGCGCGACTGGAGCACCGGCTGCCCGGCGCCGACACCAATCCCTACATCGTGGTCGCCGCCTGCCTGGCCGGCGGCCTGCACGGCATCGAGCAGAAGATCGAGCCGCCGCCGGCCTACGAGGGCGACGCGTACGCCGCCAGCGGGCTCGAGTCGGTACCAGCGTCGCTGGAAGACGCCGTGCGCCTGCTGGAGCGCAGCACGGTGGCGCGAGAGATGTTCGGCGAGGACTTCGTCCGGCACTTCGCCCTCATGAAGTGGTTCGAGGCCGAAAAATACCGGCAGCAGGTGTCGGAATGGGAGATCCGGCGTTACGTGGAGACCGCCTGATGACCTACAGCCGGGCGACCCACTCGGTGAGCAGGGCGTTGAACTTCTCCGGCTCCTCCCACATGGGGCAGTGGCCGCTCTGCTCGAACACGTGCAGTTCGGACCGGGGCAGCTCGCGGTGCAGCCAGTCGGCCGCGGCCAGCTTGCCCACCTTCTCGTCTCGTCCCCAGACCAGCAGGTGCGGCACGGTCAGCCGGGGGATCAGCTCCCGGTAGTCCTGCAGGGTCTGGTTCACCAAGATGACCGAGCCCGCGTTGGCGCCGACCGCGGAGATCGCCTTGACGAACCCGGCCTGCTCGGTTTCGGTCAGCTCGCCGGCGAACATCTCCGGCACGAAGCCGGCGAAGAACGCGGCGAAGTCGTCCTGCGCCAGCTGCAGGTAGGTGCGCAGCTCGGGCACGTCGGCGATCCCGTAGGGCCAGCCGGGCTGGGTGAGGTCCGACGGGCCCTGGGACACCACCACCGCGCCGGCCAGCCGCGGGTCACCGGCGAACTGATCCAGGTAGTCCCACAGGACCATGCTGCCCATCGACCACCCGACCACCACGGCGTCGCGCAGGTCGAGCAGCTCGATGACGGCGCGGACATCCCGGGCGTACTGGGCGACGGTGTGCCCGCCCTCGACCGACGGTGATTCGCCGTGCCCGCGGAAGTCCAGCGCGACCACCCGGTGACCGCCGGCCAGCGGTCCGATGTTGCGCTCGAAGAACTTCTGGGACATGCAGACGCCGTGCAGCAGCAGGACGGGCCGTCCGGACCCGGTGTCGGTGCAGGCCACGGTGGCGCCGGTGGGCAGGTCAAGCAAGGTCATCACGAGCTCCTGATCATCCGTAGCGAGTGATCAGCCGTAGCGTGCCTGGTAGGCCTCCCGCGCGGCCGTGAAGCAGGATATCGGCGCTTCAAGCACCCCGGCCCCGATCTGCCCGCCGCCCGTGCCCGGCACGCCCACATCCATCAGCGGCAGCACGCCGGACTCGGCCACCCGGAAGATGTCGATCCCGGTGGGGGTGCCACGGTAGTCGAAGAACGGGATGCGGAAGTCGGGGTTCTCGGCGGCCGTGATCTGGTACATGGCCAGGTTGCGCTCGACCATGAGCTGGGCAGAACCGCCCTGGTAGGCCTGCAGCGGGAACGCCGCGGCCTGGGCGAAGCCCCCCAGGCCGACGGTCTCGGTGATGGGGCTCTCCCCGCCCATGAAGGTGATCTCGTCCTGCGTATGCCCGTCGAACAGCCGGACCTGGATCCGCCCGTGCGGCCCGCGGAACCAGTCCTCGCCCAGGCCGCTGACCCGGATGGCGAACTCCACGCCGCTGAACGTCATCGCGGTCACCACGCTGGCCCCGTCCACGCCGTGCGCCGCGTCGGCCATGACCTTGGCCGCCGCCATGGACAGGCGCAGGAAGGAGTACTCGTTGTCGGTCAGGAACGAGATGACCCGGCCCGCGGCGTCGCGGTCCTCGCGGGCCATGTCCAGCAGCGGCTGGTAGATCTCCCGGCCGAACAGCAGCGTGGCCGCGGTGTTGCGGCTGTGCAGTTCGTCGCCCATGTGCAGGGCGCGGCGCATGAGCGGCTTGAGCGGGATCCCGCCCGCGCGGCGGACCGCCTCGCCCACGAAGGGCGCGATCTCCCGCTCGACGAAGCGGAGGTTGTCGCGGACCTCGTCGTCGTAGCAGCCGTAGTTGAGCCGCTTGACCGACCCGCCCTCGAAGAAATTACAGAACCCCCGCTGCCCTGTATTGCGGTCCTCCACCACGAACACCGGCATCGAGGCCGTGTAGATGCCGGCCAGCGAGCCCACGCAGCCATAGCCGTGGCATCCGTCGACGGTGACCTGCCCCGATGCCAGTGCCGCCTCGGCCTCGGCGGGCGTGGCCGCCAGGCCCTCGTACAGCACCCCGCCGATGATGCCGTCACGCTGGCCGCCCTGGTAGGCAGGCCAGGGCAGCGGGGCACCCGAGGTGAGCACCGTGCGCTCGGCCATCCCGGGGACCACGTCGCGGGCCGGGCGGACGTCGATCAGGACCGGATCCGCGGCGGTCATTCGGCGGACGGCCTCGGCGTTGGCCGTCTCGCGCCCGGCGGTGACCGCGCTCGCCGTCACCATGCCAGCAGTCCGCCGTCTACCAGCAGGGACGACCCGGTGATGTAGGACGAGCGGGGCGACAGCAGGTACTCCACCGCGTCGGCGACCTCGGCGGTCTCGCCGAGCCGTCCGAGCGCGACCATCGCGCTGAGCTTTTCCTCCCCGCCGGACACCGCCCGCATGGAGGGGCTCATGGGCACGTTGATGTACCCGGGCACGACGGCGTTGACCCGGATGCGCGGCGCGAGTTCCAGCGCCAGGTACCGGGTCAGCGCCTCGACGCCGGCCTTGGACGCGCCGTAGGCCGAGGCGCCGCGCAGCCGCCCCGACCGCGCCGTGACGGACCCGATGTTGACGATCGCCGACCCGTCCGGCATGTGGGGGACCGCGGCACGGCAGACCCGGGCGGTGCCGGCCACATTGACGTCCCATACCGAGGCGACGTCCGCTTCACTGAGGTCGTCAAGAGGAGTATGCCGAACGATTCCTGCGCAATTGACGACCGCGGAAATGGAGCCCAGCTTCGCGGCGCCGGCCACCGCCGTCTCGACGCTCTCCGCCGACCGGATATCAAGCGGGGCCAGGACGACCGCGCCGTCGGCCCGTTCCGCCGTCACGGACATGTCCCCGCCGTACACGGTGAAGCCGGCCCGGGTCAGGCTGGCGCAGATCGCCTGCCCGATGCCGCCCGCCGCTCCCGTGACGAACGCAACGTCGGTCACGCTGTCTCCTTTCGAATCAAGCCGGCCCGTCCGTCAGCTCACCGGGCACGCGCGCAGCTCTGGTGCGCTGGGCGCGGGCGTGTCGCGGAAGGCGGTCATGAACTGCATGATCTGGCTCGCGACGATGCCGGCGGATTCGCCGGCCCGGGTGTCGGTAAACCGCCCGTCGAACGAGCACAGGCCGCCCGTGACGTTCATCGCGATCCCGTACGGGGTGGGCCATCCGCGCAGGGCGTGCACCGTCTGGCGCAGCGCGGACAAGGTGCTCACCGCGGCCTGCCACCCGTAGGCGGTGCTCACGCAGCCGACCGCCTTTCCCTCCAGGTACGGGGCCGGATCGTCCCGCAGTTCCTCCAGGTAGTCGACCGCGTTCTTGACCAGTCCGGAGATACCGCCGTGGTAGCCGGGGGAGCCGAGCACGACCGCGTCGGCCGCGCGCACGGTCGCCAGGTAATCCGCCGCCGCCGCATCCAGCGGTGCCCCCGGCTCGTAGTGCGGGAACAGCAGCGATTCCCCGCCGTACAGCTTGGTCGTGGCGCCGCGCCTTTCCAGGTCCTCCAGCACGGCGGCGATAACCCGCTCGGTGGACGAGCCGGGTCGCCGGGATCCGCCGATCCCCACGACCAGCATCCCGCGGGACCCGATGACGGTGGACGCGTGGCTGGCCTTCGGAAACGCGAGCGGGCGGCCCATGAGCGCTCCTTCCGTTCATTGGTCTGATCAGCATACCAATGAGCCATAGCCGGGGCAATACCCGCCGGACCTGGTCATCTCGGCCGCTCGCCGGCCGGCCTGCTAGCCCGCCCGGTCACGCCCGCTCGAAATACCGGACGCGTTCCCAGTCCGTCACCGTCTCGCGCTCGAAGGCCAGGAGTTCCTGCCGTGCGAAGTTGGCCAGGTGCGCGTGGACGTCCGCGCCGAGCCCCGCGACCGCCAGCGGGCTGTGCTCGAACGCCTCGACCGCGTCGTGCAGCGTCACGGGGATGGTGGCCAGCGCGCGGTCCTCGTACGCGTTCCCGGTGTGCGGCGGCCCGCAGTCGATCTTCTCCCGCATGCCGTACAGTCCCGCCATCATCATGGCCGCGTACACGAGGTAGGGGTTGGCGTCGGCGCCCGGGATCCGGTTCTCGACCCGGAGCGACTCGTGCTCGCCCACCACCCGGAACCCGCAGGTCCGGTTGTCCTGGCCCCAGGAGATCACGGTGGGCGCGAACGACGACGACTGGAAGCGCTTGTAGGAGTTGACGTTGGGCGCCGACATCCAGGCCAGCTGATGAGAGTTCTCCAGCAGCCCGCCCAGGAAGGTCCGGAACACCTCCGACATACGGCCCGGCGCCTGCGCGTCGTGCATGAGCGACCTGCTGCCGGTCTCGTCCCACAGGCTGACGTGCGCGTGGAAGGAGGAGCCGATGTCGTCCATCGACGGCTTGGCCATGAACGTCGCGGTGAGGCCGTTGAGCGCGGCGATCTCCTTGACCCCGTTCTTGTACAGCAGGTGCCGGTCGGCCATCTCCAGCACGTGGGTGTAGCGCAGGTTGACCTCCTGCTGGCCCAGCCCCCATTCGGACTTGGAGAACTCGACCTCGATCCCGGCCGCGTTCATGCCGTTCCTGATCTTGGCGATGATCCAGTCGTCCTTGCTCGACTGGAGGATGTGATAGTCCGAGCGGTAGTACGACAGCGGTTCCAGGCCCTGGTACTGCCGCTGCCAGGCGTCCGCGGGAGCGTTGCGGTACAGGTAGAACTCCAGTTCCGAGGCGAACTTGAACGTCACGCCCGCCGCCCGCCCGGCCTCGATCTGACGCCGGAGGATGGTGCGCGGCGCGACCTCGACCAGTTCGTCGGAGTCCTCAGCGTAGGCGTCACACACGACGATGGCCGTGGCGGGCAGCCACGGCAGCGTCCGCAGCGTGGTCACGTCGGGGACCAGCCGGAAGTCGGAGAAGCCGCTGGCCCAGTTGGACACCGCGTAACCCGGCCGCGGGTCCATGTCCATGTCGACCACGAACAGGTAGAGGGACCCGTGCAGGCCCTCGGATCCGAGCGCGGTCTTGAGGAACGACTCGGTGGTCACCCGCTTGCCGACCAGCCGGCCCCAGATGTCGGGGACCGCGCAGATGACGGTCTCGATCTTGTCGAGCCGCAGGCGCTCGGCAATGTTGTCAAGATCGGGGGTGTCATGGTCGGGCGGTGCGGCGTTCATCACGTCACCTCGAAGTAGCGTCGTAGTTCCCATTCGGTGACCTGCGCGCTGGACCACTGGGCCCACAGATCCCACTCAACTTGCCGGGACAGCGCGAAATGGTCCACGAACTCGCTGCCCAGGAGCTCCCGGGCCAGGTCTGATCCGCGCAGCGCGGCGATCGCGTCCGGCAGCGAGCCGGGCAGCGGCGCCGAGCGCAGGTCTTCCGCCGCGTTGCCGCGCGCGGGTTCCGGTGGTTCGGCCGCCGTCTCGATGCCGTGCAGGCCGCCCGCGAGCATGGCCGCGATCATCAGGTAGGGGTTGGCATCGGCGCCCGGCCGGCGGTGCTCGAGCCGGGCCGCCTTGGGCCCGGGCGCCGCGATGGCCCGCAGCGCGGCGGTCCGGTTGTCAGTACCCCACGTCGCGTTCTCCGGGGTCCAGCCGGCGACGCCGATCCGCCGGTAGGAGTTGACGTTGGGGTTGAACAGCGCCGTGAAGGCCGGCATGGTGGCCAGCTGCCCGGCGGCGTAGTGACGCGCCAGGTCCGACAGGCCGTCCCGGTCCCCGGCGAAGGCGTTCTGGCCGTTCCGCCACAGGCTCTGGTGCACGTGGGCGCCGCACCCGGGGTCGGCTGGCTTCCACTTGGCCATGAACGTGGCGACCAGGTTTCGTTCGGCACATAGCTCTTTGAAGTAGGCCTTGGCCCGGGCCGCGCGATCCGCCGCCTCGAGCGCGGGGGCGTGCGCCAGCGCGAACTCCACCATGCCGCCGCCGAGCTCGGTATGGAAAGAATCGATATCGATCTCGATCGCCGACATGCGATCCATGAACTCCTGGCCGAGCTCGCCGACGTCGGCCAGCCGCAGCGCGCTGTAGGCGTTGACCGTCCGCCCGGCCGGCCGCAGCTCGTGGTGCCGCCCGGCGGCGATGAGCTCGGTGTCGGCGTGCAGGATGCACGTCTCGAACTCGACGGCGAACCGGGGTTCGTAGCCGAGCCGGGCGCAGCGCTCGGTCACGGTGCGCAGCACACCGCGCGGGGCCAGCGGGAAGGCCGTGCCGTCCGGGAACCGCAGGTCGCAGATGACGCTGGCCACGTTCGGCCGCCACGGCAGGACCCGGACCGTGGCCGGGTCGCCGTGCGCCCACAGGTCCGGGAACCCGTTCGCGTAGGACGAGGCGGGCGATTCGTACACGTCGTCGGCCACGGTCAGGCCGAAGGCAATGCTGCACAGGGCGACGCCGTCCGCGCCGAGGGCCTTGTCCAGCCTCACCAGCTTGGCCCGCATGGAGCCGTCGAGGTCGGGCACCTCGACCCGGCCGTACCGCACCTCCCGCGCCGCCAGCTCCGCGGTGAGCTCCTCTGCGGTGCTCAACGTCTGACCCTCCTCAGGTGGCTACGACAGCGTGGCTAAGACAGGGCAAGCATCCACCCTCCGTCGACGACCAGGTCCACGCCGGTGATGAAGGAAGCCTGGTCCGAAAGCAGGAACAGGCACGCCGCCGACACGTCAGCCGGGGTGCCGAGCCGGCGCAGCGGGGTCCGCTGCTCCATGCGCTGCCGCCGGGGCGGGTCCGCCTCGTACAGCGGCTCGATCATCGGCGTCAAGATCGCGCCCGGGCAGACGGTGTTGGACCGCACGCGGTCCGGGCCGTAGGTCAGGGCGATCGCCCGCGACATGGAAATCAGCCCCGCCTTCGCTACCTGGTAGGCATCCATCGGCCCGTCCGAGTTCCTGAGCCCCGCCACGCTGGCCACGTGCACCAGCGCCCCGCCGTGCTCCCGCATCAGGGGGATGCCGCAGCGTGAGACGTACATGGCGGCGGTCAGGTTGATGTCCAGGACACGTTGCCACACGCCGGGATCGGTGTCGACCAGCGACCGGTCGCGGTCAAACCAGCCGACGCCGGCCGCGTTGACGATGTAGTCGAGCCGCCCGTGCCGCTGGTGGGCCTGGCCGACGACGGCCTGGACGGCGTCATGGTCGGTGACATCAAGCTGCTCGTACGCGCAGCCGGCCGCGTCCAGGCCCGCGGGGCGCGGTTTGAGGTCGATGGCCGTGACCGTCGCGCCCGCCGCGAGGAGGTCGCCGGCGATGCGCAGGCCCATTCCGCCGCCCGCGCCGGTCACGATGGCGTTGTGGCCGTGAAAGGTCATGCCGCCGTTACTGCTTGATCTCGGGCAGCGTCTGCCCCCCGTCCACCACGATGGACTGGCCGGTGATGTAGGAGGCGAGGTCCGAGGCCAGGAACAGGGCCGTGGTGCCGATCTCCGCTGGCTGGCCCAGCCGCCGCAGCGGAATGCACTCCTCCATGGCGGCGATGGCCGGGGCGCCCAGGGCGGCCAGCCCTTCGGTCCGGATACTTCCCGGCTCGACGGCGTTGATCGTGATGCCGTACGAGGCGAGTTCCAGGGCCGCGCTGCGCATGAACCCGTTCATGCCCGCCTTGCTGGCGCCGTAGTGCGCCAGGCCAGGAAAGCCGGTGCGCACGCCGGTGATGCTCGAGATCAGGACGATCCGCCCGCCGCCGCGGGCGCGCATCGCCGGGATGCACGCCTGCACCGCGAAGAACGTGCCGCGCAGGTTGGTGTGGTGCACCAGATCCCAGTCATCGCTGGTCATCTGCTCGATCGGCTGCTCCGGGTACATCCCGGCGTTCTGCACCAGGATGTCGATCCCGCCGAACCGGTCCGCCGCCGCCGCGACGGCGGCCTGTACCGCGGCCTGATCCCGCATGTCAGCCGCGCAGAACCAGGCCTTGGTGCCGATGGCCTCCATCGCGGCCACCGCGCGCTGCCCGGCGCCGGCGTCCCGGCCGGTGAGCACCAGGCTGGCTCCGGCGGCCGCGAAGACCTCGGCGATGCCGAGCCCGATGCCCCGGGTGGCCCCGGTGATCACCGCTGTCTTGCCGCCGAGCAGGGCCGGCACGCCGGCCTGGCTCACGCGACGGCGCCCGCGCCCGCGTCGGCGTGCGGCTTGTGGCCGGCGAAGCGCGGGGCGACCTCCCGGGCGAACCGCTCCGTCCACTGGCGGCGCACCTTGGCGGGCACGCCGGGTGTGGCCGCGTGCACGAAGATGTGGTTGAACCCGGCCTCGATGTAACGGGCGGTCTTGACCGCGACCGTGTCCGGCGAGCCGACGAGCTGGAAGTCGGCCCAGGGCGGGATGTTCGCCGGGTCGGTCTTGGCCTTCATCCCCGCGAACTGGCCCTTCCAGGCCCGGTAGCTTTCCAGCTTCTCCCAGTCGACCTCGTCCGGCGTGTAGTGGTCCAGCTGGGCCTGCATGAACCGCGGGATGTACTCCTGGGCCAGCCGGATAGCTTCGGAGTCGGTGTCGGCCACGATGCAGTTGATCATGATCGGCCGGGTCGGGTCGCCGTCCTGCGTGCCGTTCGCCGCGGCGGCGCTGTCCCAGCCGCGCAAGATCCCGACCTGCGCGTCGAAGTTGCCGATGGTCGTGCAGATGGGCGGGAGGCCGAGCTTGGCCATGACCTCCGCGCTGCCCGGGCTGCCGATGGCGCCGTACAGGTGGATCCGGTCGCTGCTGATGCCCGCCACCCGCGGTCGCACGGTTACCTGCTTGGGGACCTGCAGGTAGGTTCCCTGGTAGGTGAACGGCTCGCCGCGCAGCGCGAGCGCGAGGATTTCGTAGGTCTCCTCGAAGCGCTGCCGGCTCTCGGCCATGTCCAGGCCGTACGCGTCGAATTCGTACTTCGCCGTGCCGCGGCCCAGGCCCAGATGCAGGGACTGATCCGTGAGCAGGCTCAGCATCGCGATCTCGCCGGCCAGCCGCAGCGGCTGGTACCACGGCGTCACCAGGACGCAGGTCCCCAGCGACAGCTCGGGGAACCGGGCGGCGATGTGGCTGGCCAGGACCAGCGGACTCGGGGTCGGGAAGTAGTCGCTGAAGTGGTGCTCGATGAGCCACGCCGTGGTGTACCCGAGGTCCGCGTGATACTCGACGTCCTCCAGGACCGTCCGGTACAGCTCATGGTCCGGTGTTCCCGGCGCGTCTGCCGCGCTCGCGACGAAGCCGAACTCCACTTCACCAGCCATCAGTCTTCCCCTCCAAGGGCTCTTGGTCTGAAGACTAGACCATTGACCTCAGCCCGGCAAGAGGTCCCGGAGGCACTGCGGAAGGCGATCTCGTCAGGTTTGGCTAGGCAGGCTCGTCGGTCCGCGCGACCCGGCGCAGATCCCGCCGCGCGGTCTTCAGGTGCGCCACCGCGGCCCGTTCGGCGGCATCGGGGTCCCGGTTCCTGATGGCCTGCAGGATCTCCTCGTGATGCCGGTTCGCGGTGCGGAAGACCACCTCGATCTGCGGATCGATCGGGATCCACATCTGGGCCCGCGCGTCCTCGATCGCCTGCCGCATGAACCTGTTGCGGGCCGCGTCGGCGATGCCGAGGTGGAACGCGGAGTCGGCGGCGCGGAACCGCGCGGTCTGCCAGCCCTCGGCCATCGCGTCGAGCGCCTTCTGCAGCTGCTTGAGGTCCGTCTCGGTCCGGCGCACCGCCGCCAGGCGCACCGCCGCGCCCTCCACGGCGATCCGGAAGTCGAAGAGCTCCTCGAACTCGGCCATCCGGGCCATGACCACCGGCCGGATCCGCTCCTCGCTGGACGTCTGGTCCAGGACCACGATGCCGCCCGCCGCGCCGCGGTGGCTTTCGACGTAGCCCTCGCCCTCCAGGACCCGCAGTGCTTCGCGAACCGTGGTGCGGGAGACGCCCATCTGCTCGGCCAGCTGGCGCTCGGCGGGCAGCTTGTCGCCGGGCAGGTAGGTGCCGATGTGTATCGCGCGGCGGATCTGCTCGCTGACCAGCTCATAGGTGGCCGGCGTTGCGACACGCTCCACGTGAAACCCCATCCAGCTGTGACGAATACGATCAGTGAGATCGTAACCGCAACTATTGTTTCCCGCGCGTTTCGGCCGCTAGCGGCTGGGCCAGCGCCTTGGCCAGCGCGGCCCCGACCTCGGCGATCACCTCACCGGTACGGTCCAGGTAGCGGCCGAAGAGCAGGAATCCGTGCGGCATCTCCGCGCCCTGGTACACGCTCACCGGGACGCCCGCGGCCCGCAGGGCCTCGGCGTAGGCCAGTCCCTCGTCGCGGAGCGGATCGCGTCCGGCGATGACCATCAGCGCGGGCGCCACGCCGGCCAGGTCCCGGTTCAGCCCGACCGCCGCGCGCACGTCCCCGCGCTGCTCCGGGGTCGTGTACTGGTCCCAGTACCAGGCCAGCTCGTCCCGCGACAGGAACGGGTCGTCGGCGTACTCCGCCAGCGAGCCGGTCGCCAGCGCGGGGTCGGTCGCCGGGTACACCAGGCACTGCACGCTCACCTGCGGGTGCCCGGCGTCGCGGGCCGTCAGCGCCACCGCCGCGGCCAGGTTGGCGCCCGAGCTGTCGCCCGCCACGGCCAGGCGGGTGCCGTCGACGCCGAGTTCCGGGCCGTGGTCCGCGAGCCACTCGACGACGGCCAGGCAGTCCTCAAGCGCGCCCGGGAAGGGCGTCTCCGGGGCCCGGCGGTAGTCGACCGCGACGACCACGGCGTCAGCGGCCTGCGCCAGCGCCCGGCAGAGGCCGTCGTGCGAGTCCAGATCGCCGAACACCCAGCCGCCGCCGTGGATGAAGACCACGACCGGGCCGCCGGCGCCGGCCTCATCCGGGCGGTACACGCGGACCGGGACCGACCCGAGCACCCGGTCCTCCGCGCCGGCCACCTGCGCGGTCGACGTTACCGACGCGACCAGGTCGTTGAAGTTGAGCCGGCCCGCCGGCAGCGGCAGGGTCCGGCTCGAGGGCCTCCCCGCGTTGATCAGGGCATCCAGCAGCTCCGCCACCTGCCGCTGGTCCCGTTCGGCACCGGACTGCGCTTCGTCATCAACCGCCGTCATGGCATACTTGCTAGACCTTTAGACCATCAAGTGTCAAGCAGACAGCAGGAACCCGCCGTGCCCGTCGAGACGCGCTCTGCCTACGCCCGGGCCTATGCGGCCCTGCGGGACGGCCAGACCGAGGCCGCGCGGGACCTGACGGACCAGATCCTCGCCGAAGCGACGGAAGCCCGGGACCTGTTCCCGTCCTTCATCGCCCGGGCCCGTGACTACCTGCTCGCCAACGGGCTTACCGCCGGACAGCTGCACGCGGAGGAAGAGCGCCTCGGCGCCCTGCTCGATCCCGCGGGCGAGGGCGTCGATCCCGAGGCCGCGTGGCATGCGCTGGGGGCCGCCGCCGACGAGGCCGTCCGCGGCTGCGCCGCCGGCCGCGGCGATGAGGCGGCCGCGCTGCTCGACGGCGCCCGCCGCGCCTGGTGCGCCGCTCACGACCGGGCCTGCGACTGGATCTACGGCCTGCTCGATGCCGCCGCCCGTCACCTGGGCGAGGAGGTGATCGGCGCCATGTGGGACGCGCTCATGAGCGACTTCTACGCGACCCGGGATGACTACGACCCCGCGGCCCGGCCGTGGCCGGACTCGGTGCAGGCGCTGCTTTCCGATGCCGTGGCCTCGCTGCGCGGGCACCTCAGCGGGCAGGAGCGCATGGGGGAGGTGGACGTCACCGAGGAGCCCGGCCGCTGGGTCGTCTCCTTCGACCCGTGCGGCTCGGGCGGCCGGACGCACCGCCCCGACTCGACCTCCGACGGCCGGGCCCGGATGGAGCCGCCGTACGACTTCGCCGTCACCACCGGGCGGCACGACTGGGCGTGGCAGCGCGAGGGAGTCTGCCTGTACTGCGTGCACTGCTGCCAGCTGCAAGAACGGGTCCCCATCCAGCGTTTCGGCTTCCCGCTGCGAGTCGTCGACCCGCCCACCTGGCCCGCCTCACGGGCCGGCGGTAAGTGCACGTGGAGCATCTACAAGGATCCCCAGGCCATCCCGGCCGCCGCCTACCACCGCGTCGGCCTGCAAAAACCAGGAACCCAGGAACCCGGCTAGCGGACCCGCACGCCGACGGACGCCTGGCCCAGCACCGGACCGTAGATAGATATACTGTTCGTAAAGGGTATTTCTGGATTCTTCCGAACGGACGGTGGTTCGTGCCCTAGGACCTGTTTTCCAGACCGGCGTTCGGGTGAGAGCTCACCGAAAGGCGGGAGCACTGACTGGAAAGGGCGGGAGCATTGACTGGAAGCGCGATCCGCCGGGTCGAGTCGTCACGTCGGCAGGCTCGCGGGCAGGCCGAAATCGGTGAGGTCAGCGGACAGGAACGCCACGATCTGGGCCACGCGTCCGTGCTGGATGGTGAGGACGTCGAGACCGCCGGGGAGGTAGGCGCCCGCGGCGTCGTCCCACATGTACGTACCGAAGGCGAGCTGGCCGTTGGCCGACGTCGGTAGGAACCGCCACCGGGACTGCAACGGCCCTCCGATGAGGAACGCCCGAATAGCCTCGGCTCCGTGGTACCACTCGGGCAGCGGAGGCATCGAGTAGCGGGCGTCGTCGGCGAGCATGGCGACGATCGCGTCGACGTCACCGGCCTGCCACGCATTCATCCAGCGGGTGACGATCTGCTCGACGCCGTCGCGGCCGAGGTCACGCAAGACGTTCTGCTGGCTGACGCCGATCGGCTCGGTTACCTTGCGGGCTCGCTGCAGCGCGCTGTTCACCGCGGCGGTGGAGGTGTCGAGCAGATCGGCGACCTCGGCAGCGGAGAACCCGAGCACCTCCCGTAGGATCAGCACGGCCCTTTGCAGCGCGGACAGGTGTTGCAGCGCGGCGACGAACGCCAGCTCGACGCTTTCCCGGGCGAGGTAGGTCGCCTCCGGTGACTGGTCGGGGTAGGGCTCGAGCCAGGTGATCTCGACCTCGGGCGTTCCGGCTAGGACGTCGAAGGGCAGCTCGCGCCGGCCCTGTCGTTCGAGCGCGGTCAGGCAGCGATTGGTCGCGATCTTGTACAGCCACGCCCGGACGAAGCCGCGCTGGTCGAGCCCGCCGACGCTGCGCCAGGCCCGGACGAGGGACTCCTGCACCGCGTCCTCGGCGTCGTGGCGAGATCCCAGCATCCGGTAACAGTGCGCCAGCAGCTCACTGCGGTATGGGCCGACTAGCTGTTCGAAGGCGTCGGCATCGCCCGACCGCGCGGCGTCTAGGATGCCGGCTGCTGCGCTCACAAAACCCCTCGTGCCCGGCGCCGCCTAATGGATGGCGTGATCAGGACCCTACCAGCCCGTAATTTGTCGCTCGGGGGTTGAGGCCGAAACGGTTTGGGAACCGGCGGCCTTGCTGTTGCCGATGCTGTTGCTCAATCCGACCACCGTCCGGGACTCCTTTGATCATTTCCACCTCCCGAGATGAGTTTGCCGATCGACGGGGGTTCCACCTCTGACACCACCTGACGAGGGAGGAACGGCATGAGCGAGGAGCAGCAGATCCGGGCACTGATCGAGGCCTGGGCGGTCGCCGCCCACGGCGGCGACCTGGACACCATACTGGCCGACCACGCACCCGACATCGTGATGTTCGACGTCCCGCCCCCGAACCAGGGGGTGCGCGGGATCGAGGCCTACCGCGATACCTGGCCGCCATTCTTCGAGTGGCAGGCCAGCGGAGCCGTGTTCCAGATCGAGTCGCTGGAGGTCACCGCCGGCGCCGATGTCGCCTTCGCCTTCGCGCTACTGCGCTGCGGTACAGCGGCCGAGCTCGCGCGAGACCCTGATCGGCGCCTCCGGCTCACCGTGGGGCTGCGAAAGGCCGCTGGCCGCTGGATCGTGGTCCACGAGCACCACTCGTTCCCGGACACGACACCCGCGGCCGACGCGGTGGCGCCGGCATGAGAAAGAACTGGCTGGCCGCCGACTGGGCGCCGTGGTTCCGCGCCAAGCCGCTCGTGCCGGACGCCGCATTCCAGGACGCGACCGAGCCTTACCCCGGACACTGGCGTCGATTCCCCGAACCCTGGCCGGCCGCCCCGCCGCCGGCCCGGCCCGCAGGCGCGGCCGGCCGAGCAGCGAATGGCGCTCGACGCTGCGCTGGCCGGCCTGCCGCCGCTGTGGCGGCGCGTTGTCACGGCCCACGATGTCAGAGGCCGCGCGGACCAGCAGGTGGCTGACGAGCTCGGTCTCACCCTCGAACAGGAGCGCGACATCCTGGCCCGCGCCCGGGCCGCCGTGCGTGACCAGCTCGACCGCACGCAGACGGACGGCCCGAGATGATCGCCCTACTCCACCGGGGCCGGACCACGCCGGGTAGCCTGGCGCGCCGGTTGCGGCCGCTGCAGATCGGCGCCGGCCTACAGGGCTTCATGCTGTGGGTACCCGTGGAGAAGCTGTTCCAGACCCAGATCGGCTTCGACGCGGCCGCAATCGCGGTGCTGGCGGCCGCCTACGCCGCGATCGTCCCGCTGCTCGAAGTGCCCTCCGGCATCCTCGCCGACCGGTGGAGCCGCTCCGGCATCCTGATCATCGCCAGTGCCGCCGCTGCGGCCAGTGCCCTGGTCGGCGGACTGAGCCGCAACGTCGCGACCTACATTGTCGCGGCGCTGATACTTGGCATCTACTTCGCGATGAACTCCGGCACCGTCGACAGTGTGGTCTACGACACCGTGATCGAGGAGACCGGCTCCGCCGACCTGTATGAACATTGGATCGGGCGCGTGCGCATCGTCGAAAGCGCGGCGTTCACGACCAGTGCCCTGGGCGGCGGGCTGCTCGCCGACGCGGCCTCCCCGCGGCTGACCTACTTCCTGACGGTGCCATTCGTGCTTGCCTCGATCATCGCGTTCAGCCGCTTCCGCGAACCGCGCCTGCACCGCGCGGCCGAGCCGCTCGCACTACGCCGCCACATCGCCACCACGGTCAACGCCATGACTCGCCTGCCCAGTGTGCGCCGCGTACTCCTGCTCGCGGCGCTCACCGCTATGCTGTCCCAAGCGATCTTCGAGTTCGGACCGCTGTGGCTGGTCGCGCTGCACGCCCCGGCGGCCGCATTCGGACCTTACTGGGCGCTGCTCGTCGCCACTCTCGGTGCCGGCGGCTACCTCGCCGCACGAATGCACCTCGACCGCCGGGCCACCGCCCTCGGCGTGGCCGCGCTGCTTGCCACCGCGCCGATCCTGCTCGCCACCAGCCGCGCAGTGGCCGTGATCGCCGCCGCCCAGACGTTGCTGCAACTCATGCTCGCCGTCACCGGGATCCGCGCCGGACGCCTGCTGCACGACGCCGTACCGTCGCACATCCGCGCCGGCGTGTCCTCCGGCGCCGGCACCTTCTCCTGGGTGCTGTTCCTCCCGTTCTCGCTCGGCTTCGGTGCACTGGCCCGCACCCGCGGCGTGTACGCCGCAGGGTGGCTCATCGTGGGCGCCTGCGCGGCTCTCGCCGCATTGCTGGCCCTAGCCGCCCTTGCCCGGAAGACGCCCGCCAAAATCGAACCCGTCACTGCGGCAGTCGGCGAGGAGAGCCTCGGCGACCGCCCCCACCCTCTGCTGAGCCCGCCGCCGGACGACCTCACCTGCCACGAGCTCGTCCAACTGGTCAGCGACTACCTCGACGGCGACCTACCGCGGGACTGGCGAGTCAGCATCGACGATCACCTCAGCGCCTGCGACGGCTGCACCACCTATCTCGAGCAGATCCGGCAGACCGTCGCGCTGCTGGAGCAGATCGACGCCGGGCGCCGGACTAGCGGACCCGGGTCCTGCTCCCGGGCGCCGCGGGGATTCGTCTAGCGTGAGCACCGGCCACTGTGGTCAGGCGGTCCCAGGTGCCTCACCGGTCCCGGCAGCTTCGCGGGCACCGGGATCCGTTTACGGTTTCCGGCATCCGGAATGTGACCAGCGGGACGGGCGCGAGGCGCGGCGCCCAGGCCCCCGTCGGCCGGTTGCAGCCGCAGTCCGAAATGCAAGCGATAATGACACACTAAATTGGCGCGGCCGGGGCCTGGTAATGGCGCCGGGTCAGATCCGGCACGCGTCGGGCCGAGCGCTTGGAGATGCTCCTGCCTTTCCCGCGAGGGCAGCGAACCGGAACCGGTCTCCGCTCTGCTCCACGACCGGATTGGTGAAGCCTGCCGCCGACAGGCGGTCCGCAAAGGTTGCTGGATCAACCGGAATGAAGGTGTCTCCGACGTGCACCTCCCGCCGCTGGGCGGTGTCCAGTCCGTCCGTGCCCACCAC
Source organism: uncultured Actinomycetes bacterium (assembly GCA_963822765.1). Lineage (GTDB taxonomy): Bacteria > Actinomycetota > Actinomycetes > Streptosporangiales > Streptosporangiaceae > Palsa-504. Next base: position 118,281 of record CAWGJL010000048.1, read on the forward strand.
CAAGCCCGCAGGGCGCAGGACCCGCCGTACTTCCGCCAGGAGCCGGTCCTGAAGACCGGCTGATGGCACATGATGCAGCATCGTGAAAAGCGTGACCGCGCTGAAACGCCCAGCCTCGAACTGCAGCTGGGTGCCATCGCCGGGCAGCACCGTGACGTTCGTCCCCACCAGCCGCCGAGCCAGCTGCGTCGCGAGTGACGTGTCAATCTCGACCGCCGTCAGCCGCGGAACCAGCCGTCGCAGCACATCGGTCGTGAGCCCAGGGCCTGGGCCAAGCTCAAGCACGTCATCGCCGAGCTCGTAACTAGCGAGAACCCATGGCATCAACTCATCGGCCACGTAGCTGGCCCACTCCGGACTGGAGCAGATTCTCAGGTGAGCCTCATTCATCGTGGTGTTCCAGTTCGCCTGTCATCCATGCGCTTGACATCGCCTATCCCGGCAGGGGCGCCAATCCCATTCCCGATGCTCGACACCGGACCAGCTTCGACTCGTCTCACCCGATATTCAAGATTGACTATCGTCAAGTGGCTGTGCGCGGCGCCGGCAAGCGGACGACGCAGCCGACTATCCGCAGACTGCCAATGGCACCACAGTCCACGGTGCAAACGATAATGACACACTTCGGATGGCTCGATCTTCACGCCAGGAGCGTCGCGGCCAGGCTGTCAGGCGGCGAGGAGCGGATGGGCTTTCGCTTGCTCGTACAGCGGTTCGGGCGCTAGGTCGATGCCGCCAGGCCAGACGATCGTCCCGGCCTCAGGATCAACCGTGACCTCAGCGAAGTAGGCGGGGTCATTCAGTGGCGAGAGGACGCCCGTCCACCGTTCACCGGAGAAATCGACATCCCCGGCAGTGCCGTCGCTGAACAGCAGGCGCAGCACGCGGTCACCGACCACGGCGACACCCACCACGGCTGGCAGGTAGCTCTCATCCACGATCTTCATGTTACGCCAGCGGGTCGATGCCGAGCAGGGGCTCATTCCGCCGTGCCCGTTCCCAGTTCGCCAGAATCTCATCGTGCCTAAGCGCAGCCCATTCCCGGACGAACTGCAGCGCCCTGGACTCGAGACTCCCGGCCAGCACATCTCCGTCTGCCGAGACGGAGGCACGCCTGCCTGCATGGTAGGCGTGGAAGTGAGCAACCGGGTGATCACGCTCGTTCCAGTACATGTAGATCACCACGCCGTAAAACGTGCTGACACGCGGCATGCCCCGACAATAACCGGCGCCAGTCGTTACTCACAGGAAGAATCGTTAATCGCAGACCGTTTTCCCATCTCAAGAAGCATATCTGCGCATGTAGCCGCCAGCCACGTGCCGCCACTACCACCGGTGCAGGCGGGCCACGGCGGAAACGGCTGACCACGCTGAGCTAGCAGGGCGGCCGACCCGGGACCGGACTCAGCGCACCAGGACGCGAGCCACCGCCTGACCCAGAACGGGGTGGCTGGCCGAAACCACAACGTGTCCCGCCGAACCCGGGAGCGACCGGATCCAGACCGCACCCACCCCGCCCGCCGCCGCGAAATCGAACGGACTCTCCCCGACGAGTACCGCAGGACCGGAAACGGATAGCGCCACCGGCCGGGTGACGTACGGCCGGGGTGCCCCGTAGCCGTCCACCGCCCGGAACGCCACCCGCGTGGCGTCTGCCCCGTCGCCCGCGATCTCATCGTCGTCCGCCGCCAGCCACAGCGTGTCGAGTGATGGGTCGGACGAGAACGACCGCGACGCCACCAGATCGGATCCCAGGTACCCGTCGATCCGCAGGTCGGGCAGCGAGGACCCGTCGACCCCCCGGAAGTCCGCGAACGACGGCGGGTAAGCGAGCGACCCGTAATCCCCGGACGCATCCGGCGTGACCGACGCGAAGTGCTCCCCGCCCACGTACACCTCCAGGTGGTCCAGGTTGGCGCAGATCATCGCGGCCGGCAGGCTGGTCACCGGCGAGACCGGGCCGAAGTCCCAGTAGAACGCGGGCGCGATGACCGGCCTGACCCGCGGGTCGACCTGGGCCCGGTAGATCGCGGCGCCCGGCTTGGCCTCCCGGAACAGGTCCACCACGCCGGTGTACTTCACGCCCCGGTACTGGTTGCCGCTGCCGGACGGGTAGTCGATCCCGGACCAGGCCAGCACCCCGCAGTACCGGGGGTCGGCGGCCGCGATCGCGTGCACCCGCGCGTGCGCCGTGGCCTGGCCCTGCTGGACGGCCTGGGCGTCGGTGCGCCGGTAGAACCGGGCCGGCCCGGACAGCGTGCCGACCGCCTCGGTGACCAGGTACGGCCGGCCCACCCCGTCCGCCGGCGGCTCCAGCGACGGCTGCTTGGCGCCGTCCGGCCCGGTCACCGAGGAATAGTCGTTCTCGGCGAACACGTCCTGCTGGTAGTCCGTGGTCAGCCGCATCCCGGCCATCGCGCCCGCCGTCGGCCGCGAGTCGTCCAGGCCGTGCGCCAGCTCGTTGGTACTGGTGTAGAACGCGGTGTTGTTCGGCGTCTCGTTGAGCCGCGCGCCCCAGATCACGATGCAGGGATGGTTGCGGTCCCGCACGATCATCTGCCCGATGTCGCGGGCGGCCAGCTCCAGCCAGGCGGCGTCGCCGAGGTAACCCCACCCGGCCGCCTCCTCCCAGGCCAGCAGCCCGAGTTCATCGCACGCGTCGAAGAACGCCTCCGACTGCGGGTAGTGCGAGCAGCGCACCATGGTGCAGTTCAGCTCGCGCCGGATGATCTCGGCGTCCCGGGCCTGGACCCGGGCGGGCATCGCGCCCCCGGCGAACGGGAAGAACTGGTGCCGGTTGACCCCGAGCAGCGTCATCCGCCGGCCGTTCAGGTAGAACCCGTCCAGGGCGAACCTGGCCTCGCGGAACCCGGTCCGGACCCGGTACTCGTGCCGGTGCTGGCCGTCCACCAGCAGCGTCGCCACCACGTGGTACAGCTTCGGCCGGTCCGTGTCCCACAAGGTGACCTCGCCCAGCCCGGACAGCGTCACGGTCACCGTCGTCTGGCCCGCCGCGGCAAACGCCACCGGCACCCGGCCGTCCGCGAGCACGCGCTCCTCGTCCCGCAGCGAGACCGACGACCTCCACGGACCCGCCGGGCACAACCGCCGCGTCCACCGTCACCTGCACCACGACCTGCCGGGCCGCGGCATCCAGCACGTTGACCGGCTTGGCGAACACGTCGGCCAGGAACACCTCCGGCACCACCCGCAGCCGCACGTCCCGGTAGATCCCGCCCGGCTGCCAGAAGTCCACGTACGGTGCTGACCGCGGGCGCGGGCCGGTCCGGCGGCACGTTGAGGTTGAAGCCGGAGTCCAGCCGCACCGCCAGCACGTTCCCGGCCGGCTGCAGCAGGTCGCTGATCTCGCAGCTGAACGGCAGGTACCCGCCCAGGTAGTCGCCCACATCGGTCCCGTTCAGCGTCACCGTCGCGTGGGTCAGCGCCCCGCCGAAGTCCAGGAACACCCGGCGCCCGGCCACCTCAAAAGCGTCGAAGTGCTTGCGGTACACCCACTCCCGCTCCCACGCCGCCGGGTCCCACTCCTGCCAGGACAGCGGCGCCACCGTGTGCGGCAGCGTCACGGCCTGCAGCCCGCTGTCGTCGAACCCGGGCAGGCTGCTGTCCGCGGCCGCCGGCCCGAAAAGCCACCCGGTACCGAACGCGATGATCATCAGAGCCTCCGGAACGGTTATCGTCGGTGCGTGTGCACCGTCGTGATCAGTCTCGCGCCCGCCGAACCGATGCCGCTGCTGCTCCTGGGCTTCCGTGACGAGTTCACCGGCCGGCCGTGGCAGCCCCCGGCCCGGCACTGGCCGGGGTCACCGCTGGTGGGCGGGCGTGACGAGCAGGCCGGCGGCACCTGGCTGGCGGTCCACCCGCAGATCCCGCGGGTCGCCTGCATCCTGAACGCCCGCGGCGAGCAGGCCCCGCCGCAAACCCGCCACTCCCGCGGCGAGCTTCCGCTCCGCGCCGCCGCCGAGGGACGCCATGCGCTCGAGGATCTGCACGGCAACCTAAGCGCACTGGCCCGCTATGACCCGTTCCTCCTGATCTGCGCCGACCTGTCCGCCGCGCTGATGCTGAGCTGGGACGGTGCCCGCGCCACTCTGGGGAACTTCGAGCCGGACCAGACCCACGTCATCACCAACGCCGGCCACGCCTACCCCCCGCCCGCAGAAAAAGCCCCAGAAAAAGCCCCAGCGCAGCCTCCAGACCCGAAGGCCGCGCACTTCGGCGCCAAGTTCGCCGCGCACCGTCCCGACGGCGACCCGGCCGCCACGATCAAGGACGCCTGGGGCGACTGGCTCACGCTGGCCGACGGCGACGGCCTGTCCGACACCGACCCGGCCGCGATCGTGGTCCGGCATGAACTGCCCGACGGCCGCGTGTACGGCACCACGTCGGTCAGCCTGGTCGCCCTCGGTGCCCGGGCCCTGCGCTACGACTTCCAGTCCGTGCCCGCTGACCCGACCACCTGGTACCCCGTCGACCTCCAGGCCCCCTGACCGCGCGGAACGCCGGCGAACGGCCGGCGGCCAGCAGACGGCCAGCGCAATACCCGCAGGCAGCGCCACGGCCCAGCCGCAGAATCCCAGCATCACGGCGACCGCCAGCCCGGCCGGCACGGCGGCCAGCCGCACCCGCCCGCGCAGGACCCGCACCGCGGCGGTCATGGCGCCCAGGTACACGGTGAGGAACAGCACCGTCGGCACCGCGACCAGGGTGGCGGTACCGACGATCCCCAGCCCGTACAAGCCGGTCAGCAGCAGGCCCGCCACGCCGATCGCCGCCAGCAGCCGCAGCATCGGCGCGGAGCGCGAGCCACCGGCGAGCTGTCCGGCCAGGACGGCGGCACCGTTGATGTAGGCGTTGGTGGCGCCGAGGGTCAGCACGATGGCGGCCACCGCGGCGGCGTCCGGGCCGGCCGCGCCGATGGCGTGGCTGAGCAGTGCGGCCAGCGGGATGTCGGTGGCCGCCGAAGGCCCCAGCACGCTGATGGTGGCCACCGCCAGGCCCAGGTACAGCACGGTGGTGACCGCCAGCGCGATGGCCACCGCCCGCGGCAGCTGCCGGGCCGGGTCGGCGAACCGCGTGGTGAGCGGGGCGACCGCCTCCCAGCCGGCGAAGGAGAACATCAGCGTCGCCGCCGCGCTGCCCACCGAGAGCCAGCCGTGCGGCGCGAACGGGGTCCAGTAAGAAACCCGGGCGGCCAGCGCCGACCCGGTCACCGCCACGACCACCACCACGGTCAGCAGGCTGACCAGTACCAGCTGGGCCGTCGCGCTGGCCCGCAGCCCCCCGGCGGCCAGGCCGAGGACGGTCAGCAGCAGCACCGCGGCCACGGCCGCGCGGGCGCCCTGGCCGCCACCGGTCAGGCCGGTAAAGGTCCCGGTGACGTAGCTCGCGCCGATCAGGCAGACGATCGGGGCGCCCCCTACCACCCCGGCCAGGAACATCCAGCCAGTCGTCCGCCCGGCCCGCGGTCCCAGGCCCGCGGTGACGTATCCCATCACCCCGCTGGCCGACGGCATCTGCCTGCCCAGGGCCGAGAACACCGCGGCGAACAGGCCGGACAGCCCCAGCAGAGCCAGCCAGGCCAGGATCGAGGCCGGGCCCGCCTCGGCGGCGGCCAGCCCCGGCAGGAGCAGCAGGCCGGGGCCGAGGATGGCCCCGATGTAGAGGGCGGCGCCCCGCGAGGTGGTCAGGTTCTGTGCCATACCTCCACGATCGCCGAATCGGCGCGGCACGCGATGGCAAATATTGCGCCAGCGGGGCCCATCGCCACAATGCTGTTGCGTAACTCAAGGTCTACGCTGAATTTCATGCCTGAACATGTTCCGGACCGGGTAGATCGTGCCATCCTGGCCACCCTCCAGCGGGACGGCCGGATGGCCAACGTCGATCTCGCGGACGCCATCTCGCTGTCGCCTTCAGCCTGCCTGCGCCGCGTGAAGGCGCTGGAGGCCAGCGGCATCATCGCCGGGTACCGCGCGGAGGTCAGCCGGGCGCGGGCCGGGCTCGGCCTGACCGTCTTCATCGGCCTGAAGGTAGCGAAGCACTCGCAGGAGACCTCCGTCGGGATCGAGGAGGCCCTGCTGGCCATCCCCGCGATCGTCGCCTGCTACCTGGTCTCCGGAAGCAGCGACTTCCTGGTGGAGGCCGCCGTGCCGGACCTCGCGGGCTACGAGCAACTGCTCCTCGGCCAGATCCTCACCATCCCGTCCGTGGTCGAGGCGCAGAGCACGTTCGCGATCCGCACCGTGCTGTCCCGCGGCCCGCTGCCCCTGGACCACTGGCGCGGCCAGCCCGGCCGCTAGCTCAGAAGAACTCGAAGTACTCGAAGTACTCCCGCATCTCCCACTCGCTCACGTCCTGGGCTGGGAAGCTTCCCGGGCGGCGGGCGGCGGGCGGCGGGCGGCGGCGGTGGCGCGGCGGGCGGTGGCGCGGCTGTTGCGGTGGGTACCGGCCGGCGGCGGGAGCCGGAGATGGCGGTAACGACGTGGTTGCGGCAATCATGCCGGCGGGTGCGCATGATTGCGGCAATCATGTCGTTGCGCGGGTCACCGCGGACGGGTCAGGTGGTAACGGGGAGGAGGGCGGGGCAGGAGTGCCCGGAGGAGTCCTGACGCTGACCCCCGGGGACACCCGCCCGCGGCCCACCATCCCGCGAACCCTACGGGTTAAAAGCTGACGCATGCTAAGAGCAAGTACGGTGCGTCATCGACCCGGAAACCGGGACGCGCACCCCAAGCCATGCGCACCACGGGCCACTTCCGCCCCACAGCACCCGTTCGCACCACAGCCACTAGCTCAGAAGAACTCGAAGTACTCCCGCATCTCCCACTCGCTGACGTCCGAGCCAGACGAGCCAGACGAGCCAGCCGAGCCAGCCGAGCCAGCCGAGCCAGCCGAGCCAGCCGAGCCGCCCGAGCCCCCAGAACCCGCGGCCAGCGCGTCCTCGTACCGCCGGATCTCGGCCCGCTTCATCATGACCAGGTAATCGACCAGCGTGGCGCCGAACACCGACCGGTAGAACTGGTCGGCATCCAGCGCGTCCACCGCGTCGCGCAGCGAGCCGGGCAGCGGCGGCGCCTCCGCGGCGTACGGGTCGGCCGACACCGGGGGCGGCGGCTCCAGGTTCCGCCGGATGCCGTCCAGCCCGGCCGCGATGTTCGACGCCAGGTAGAAGTACGGGTTCGCGGCCGGCTCGCCGAGCCGCATCTCCACGTGGCTGCTGGCGTCCCCGGGCGCGCCCTGGACCCGGACCAGCGCGCCGCGGTTCTCCTCCGCCCAGGTCACCCGGTCCGGCGCGAACGAGTAGGGCCGGAACCGCTTGTACCCGTTGACCGTCGGCACCGCGAAGGGCGCCATCGCCGCCGTGTGCGTGAGGAGCCCGGCCACGTACCGCCGGCCGACGTCCGACAGCACCGCAGACGAGGAGGCGAACGCGTTCGACCGGTCCGGCCGGTTCAGCAGCGACTGGTGCAGGTGCCAGCCGGAGGAGAAGAAGTTCGGCAGCGCCGGCCGGCACATGAACGTGGCCAGCAGCCCGCGCCGCTGGCAGACCTGCTTGACCGCCGACCGGAACAGCACCGCGGCATCAGCCGCGGCCATACCGGAAAGCGGCGAGAAGCTGAACTCCAGCTGCCCGGGTCCCCACTCGTCCTCCATTGACCGCGGCAGCAGCCCGACCCCGTCCAGTGCGTCGCGGACCGCCTCCAGGACCGGCCCCATGCCGTCCAGCCGAACCTCCGACAGGTACTGGTACCCCCGCTCGAACACGCTGACCGGCGGCGGAGGCGGCGTGAACCCCGCGTCGGCAGGCGACAGCGGCCCGCCAGCCAGCACGACGATGTAGAACTCGACCTCGATCCCGGCCAGGAAGTCAAACCCTGCCGAAGCCAGCGACGAAAGCTCCCGCCGCAGCAGCCCGCGCCCGTCCAGCGGCATCGGCTGCCCGTTGCCGAAGTACACGTCGCACAGCATCCACCCGGTGCGGTCCGCCCACGGCAGCACGCGGAAGGAAGCGGGATCGGGCACCAGCATCACGTCAGGGAACCCGGTGAACTCCTCGATGCCGAACCCGCCGCCCCGCGCGAACGCGGGCACGAACACCTGGTTGCCGGTGTCCAGGCTGTAGATCGCGCCGGAGAAGTCGAGCCCGTCGGACATGGCCGCGATCGCCGCCTCCGGGGACAGCATCTTGCCGCGCGGCACGCCGTGCTGGTCTACCACGACGAGCCGGACGGTGCGAAGCCCCAGCGAGCGGATCGACGCGATGACCTCCTGCGCCAGGGCCTCTCGCTCCGGCGAGGCCAGTCCGTGCCGGCCCACGAACCCCGGCTGCCCGACACCAGCAGGATCGATGCTCATGAGAGCCAATAATGCCGCTTACGGCAGGCGCGGCGGCAGCCCGAAGGCGGGAAAGATCCGCTCGGTATCCAGGAAGAACGTCAGCCGGCCGAATCGCCCGTCCCAGGCCTGGTGGACCTGCAGCGACCACGGGAAGTACCCGCCCGCCGGGTCCTGCTTGTACTGAGCCCACGCGGGCACCCCGTTGACCTGGCCCGCGGGCACCAGGATCGAGTCGCGGCACAGGCTCGGTGTCGGCTCGACCATCCAGCGGCAGATGTCCGTCGCGCCCTTGAGCCACAAGGTGTACGGCGGCATGGTCATCACCGCTTCCTCGTGCAGCAGCGTGACCAGCTGGTCCAGGTCGTAGCGCTGGAACGCGTCCACGTACTCGGCCAGCAGGTCGGCCTGGTCGGCCTCGACCGCCACCGGGCGCTGGTCCTCGGGCAGCGCGGCCAGCGTGGCCCGGGCCCGCTGCAGCGCGCTGTTCACCGCGGGCACGCTGGTGCCGAGCGTGGCGGCCGCCTCCGTGGCGGGCATCCGCAGCACCTCGCACAGGATCAGCGTGGCCCGCTGCCGGGCCGGCAGGTGCTGCAGCGCGGTCACGAACGCCAGCCTGACCGTGTCCCTGGCCACCGCGATGTCGGCCGGATCGCCGTGCTCGGGTACGACCCGGTCGTCGGCGACCGGCGAGATCCAGGCCTCGTCCGGGCGCGAGTCGCCGAACAGGGCCTCGACCGGCGGCGAGGCCGGCCCGAGATCCATCGGCAGCGCCCGCCGCTGCCGGCCGCGCAGCATGTCCAGGCAGATATTGGTCGCGATCCGGTACAGCCATGACCGCACGCTGGAGCGGCCCTCGAACCCGTCGGCCGCGCGCCAGGCCCGCAGCATGGTCTCCTGCACGGCGTCGTCGGCCTCGAACCCCGAGCCCAGCATGCGGTAGCAGTATCCGGTCAGTTCCCGGCGGTACTCCTCGAGCCGGTCCGGGCTCACCTCGGCTGATGCGGTTGGCGCCATACCCCCAAACCCTACGTCAGCCCCACGACATTTCAGGGGGCCAATTATCCGGCGGGTGAAAGGGCCAATTATCCGGCGGGCTCCATCCCGTACCTGCTCATCAGTTCGCGCTCGGCCTCCCGGGTCGGCGGCTCGGGCCCGGCCCACAGCGCGTCAAGCTCGGCGAAGTAGGCGTCCATGGCCGGGGCGTGCAGCACCAGCAGCCGGGCCGGTTTGATATCGCGGTTGCCGAACGTATGGCCCGCCCCGCGCGGCACCAGCAGGAAGTCCCCGGGCCCGCCGGCCAGTTCCGTGGCATCCAGCCAGAAGGTGATCGTGCCGTCCAGCACGAAGAACGCCTCCGAGCAGTTCACGTGACGGTGCGCAGGCGGGGTACGGGCTCCCGGCGGTACGGTCCGCTCCATCAGCGAGAAGTCACCGCCCGTCTGGGCCGCCACCGCCTTGAACGCCATCACGTTCCCGCGCGCGGTCAGCAGCCGCCCCTGCCCCGATGGCACGATGTCAGTCATGCTGTCTATTCTCACTAGGGTGGGTATGGGGGAAAAGGCAGAGTCCGACCTGCTGGCCGACGCGACGGCCGAGCTCTACCAGGGCGACCCCGAGGAGTTTATGGCCCGCCGCGGCGAGCTCGCCGCCCAGGCCCGCGAGGCCGGGCAGGCCGCCGTGGCCAAGCAGATCGGTGCGCTGCGCAAGCCGACCCGGTCGGCGTGGGTGGTGAACCGCCTGGTCCGCGCCGATCCCGAGGTCACCGCCCGGCTGGCCGCGCTGGCCGCCGAGCTGCGCGACGGGGGACTGGACGGCGGGCGGATCCGGGAGCTGACCGCGGCCCGGGCCCAGCTGGTCGACGAGCTCACCCGGCAGGCCCTCGATGACCTGCCCGCCGCGCCCGGGGCGGTCCGCGAGGAGGTCAGGGCCACCTTCGACGCCGCCCTGGCCGACCCCGAGGTCGCGGCGAACCTCGGCACCCTGGTCCGCGCCGCGCACTGGGCCGGCTTCGGCCTGGCCCCAACTCCGCCTATTCCCGGCACGCCGGCGCCGCCCGCCCCAGCTGCGAAAACCAAGAAACCCGCGCCGGCTGAGCCCAGTGCCGAGCGGGAACGCCGTCACCGCGAGAAAATCATTTCGGCCGAACGGGCCGTGGCTGAAGCTGACCGCAACGCCGACGCCGCTAACGCGGCTGAGCGGGAGCTGGAAGACGCGGTCCGGCGGCTGGAAGCCGAGCTGGCGCAGGCCCGCCAGCAGCTCGCGGACGCCCGGCGGCAGGCCTACCGGGCCGAGTCGCAGCAGCGGCGGGCGGGGGAGACGCTGCGCCGGCTCCGCCCGCCGCCGGAGGCGGCCAAGCCGGCTGAGTAAACCTTCCCGGTGTCCCAGCGTCTCTATTACACGTGAGGCCGCCGTGCGTTGCGAAGATTGTGCCGGAACGGAGGATCGGTGGACACACTAACCGGGGTTGAACATCTTGCCGAGCCAGACGGGTTTCGTGATTTCGTCGAGGCGCGGTCATCGGCCTTGCTGCGATCTGGCTGGCTGCTGACCGGGGACTGGCCGAGCGCGGAGGACCTGGTCCAGACCGCGCTGGCCGCGGCCTGGCCGCGCTGGTCGAGCCTGCGCAGGCAGGACGCGCCGGAGTTGTACGTACGCAAGATCATGGTGAACACCTTCCTGCGCTGGCGGCAGCGGCGCTGGAACGGCGAGATCGCGACCGGCCGGCTTCCCGAGACGCAGGCCTACGACGTGTTCGCGCAGGTCGATGCCCGCCAGTCGCTGCTCGCGGCGCTGGACCGGCTGCCGGCCAGGCAGCGGGCCGTGGTCGTGCTTCGCTATTTCGCCGACCAGACCGAGTCGCAGACCGCGGAAGCGATGGGCTGTTCGGTGGGCGCGGTGAAGTCTCATGCGTCCAAGGCGCTGGCCCGGCTGCGTGACGCGCCGGGCCTGGCCGAGCTGATGACCGGAGGGGTGGCGTCGTGAACACTGAGGAACGCAAGCTCGCCGACCTTCTGCACCGGGTCACCCCCGAGCCACCGCGCCGGGTGACGGTCGAGCAGGTCGCGTACCGCCTGGTCAGCGAGCCCCAGCTCGGACGGCAAAGCCGGGGCCGGGAATCCCGGCCGCGGCGCGGCCCGGTGTTCAGCCGTGCCCTGGCGCCGGCCCTGGCGGCGGCGGCCGTGGTCGTGATCGCCGGCGCCAGCGCTGGCGTCGCGGTCTTGGCCAGCTCGCATCACCACTCCTCCCCGCCGGCCGGCGGCGCGCCCGCCACGTCGGCGTCGACGTCGGCGACCGCGTCCTCGTCGCCGTCCCAGACGCCCTCCTCGACCGAGCAGACCACGCAGGCGACCAGAATCCCCGGCGGCCCCTGGGGCGCGGAGCTGATCGACCACCAGTCGTTCAGCCAGCAGCTGACCGCCAGCGCTGACGGCTCGCTGTATGCGTTCGGGGACGGCACCCTGGTCCGGATCGACCCGGCCACCGGCAACATCGCGGCGACGGCCCAGGCCAAGGCGGCGCTGCCGAACCCGCCGGTCATCATCGGGAACACGGTCTGGGTGCTGTGGTCCTACGGCGGCGGCAACGCGATCCTGCATGGCTTCGACGCCCGTACCCTCGCGCCGACCAGGACGCTGCTGGTCCCGGCGGTCGGCGCGGTCGGCGCCTCGGGCGGCTCGAACGTCGTCACCAGCGGGCCGGACGGTAACCTCTACGTGGCCGCCGGTATCGCCGTGGTCGTCGTGAACCCGGAGAACGGTCAGGTGCTCAACCGGATCAACCTGACCGCGGGCACCACTGACTCGGTGGCCATCTCACCCGACGGGAGCAAGATGTACGTCGGCGTCGGCGGCTTCCGGGTGCTGGTCTACAACCTGCCCAGCGACACCGTGGTCAGCTCCACCAAGCTGGCCGGTACCGATTCCGGCGGCGGCCTGGTCGCCACCTCGGGTGGCGTCTGGGGCACCACCGGCGTCGGGATGAGCGAGTGGACCTGGTTCGCCCCGGACGGCGACCTGACCCGGGCCGTCCGCATCGGCGCGGGCGCCGGGGCCGGCTACGCCTCGCTCCCGAGTTACAGCGGCGGAGTGATCTGGGTCGGCGGCTCGCACACGCTCAGCTGCGCGAACCCGGCCACCGGCCGCGTCCTGGACACCGTGACCCTGCCCACCGACCACGGCGTGATCGAGTACTTCAGCAGCCCGGTGATCTCCGGCGGCAAGGCCTACTCCTACTACTCCGACAACGCGTCCCAGCGGTCCGGCGTGGTCCGGATGACGCCTCCCGCCGCCTGCTCCGGACAGAGCTCGTAATCCCGCGCCCGGCGCCTAGCTGAGGTTCGCCGCCACCCGCTCCCCGGGTGGCGGCGGACCCGGCGGCGTCCCGTCGCCGAACGGCCGTCCGCCCAGCTCCTCGCGATGGTGCGGCGTGGTCCAGCCGGACAGGTCCGGCCCGGCCGGTACGATTTTCGACGGGTTCAGGCCGGTGTGCACCTTGTAGTAGTGCTGCTTGGTCTGCTGGAAGTCGATCGTGTCGCCGAACCCCGGGGTCTGGAACAGGTCCCGGGCGTAGGCCCACAGCACCGGCATCTCGGTCAGCTTGTTCCGGTTGCACTTGAAGTGCCCGTGGTAGACCGCGTCGAAGCGGACCAGCGTGGGCCACAGCCGCACGTCGGCCTCGGTGATCGTGTCGCCGACCAGGTACCGCCGGGTGGCCAGCCGCTCGGACAGCCAGTCCAGCCGCGCGAACAGGACCCGGTAAGCCTCCTCGTAGGCGGCCTGGGTGCTGGCGAACCCGCACCGGTACACCCCGTTGTTCACGTCGGTGTAGACGCCCGCGCTGACCTCCTCGATCTCCTCGCGGAGCCGCTCCGGGTACAGATCGGGCGCGCCCGGCCGGTGATGTGCCACCCACTCGCTTTCGAAATCGCGGGTGATCTGCCGGAAGTCCGAGGTCACCACCGCGCCCGCCGGGATGTCCACGATGGCCGGGACGGTCACGCCCCGGTCGTACCCGGGCACGGCCTTCTCGTAGGCCTGGCGCAGCCATCCGATCCCGAGCACCGGGTCGAGCCCGCCCGGGTCCAGGTCGAACGTCCAGCTCCGCCAGTCGTGCTCCGGCCCGCAGATGCCCATGGACAGCGCGCCCTCCAGGCCGAGCAGCCGCCGGACGATGATCGTCCGGTTCGCCCACGGGCACGCCCGCGCCACCACCAGCCGGTACCGCCCGGCCTGCACCGGGAACGTCCCGTCCCGCCCGTCGGCCGTGATCCGCCCGTCCAGGTACCGGGTATCCCGGACAAACTCTCCCGAATTGCTCACTGGATCGACGCTACCCCACCCGCCCGCGCCCGCCGCCGGCCACCAGTCTCAAGATCACACTGACAAGGTTTGTAAGGTTAGCCTAAGCTAAGTTTCTTGCCGTCCAGGGGAGGGATAGTTCAGTATGAGGCGCTGGCCGACCGTCGTCTTGGCCTTGGCCGTGTGCGGAGTGCTCGGAGGCTGCGGTTCGTCGGGGTCCGACCCGTCGTCCGGGCAGTCGATCACCTTGTACAGCGGCCAGCACGAGCAGACCGTCAACGGGCTGGTGACCGCGTTCGAGAAGCAGACGGGCATCACCGTCAACGTACGCAACGATGACGAGGATATGCTGGCCAACCTGATCTCCCTCCAGGGCTCGCACTCACCCGCCGACGTCTTCTACACCGAGAACTCACCCGCCCTGGAGTTCCTGCAGGAAAAGGGCCTGCTCGCCCCGGTGCGGGCCAGTACCCTGGCCCGCACCCCGGCCAAGTACAACTCGGCCGCCGGCGACTGGGTGGCGGTCTCCGCGCGGGTCAGCGTGCTCATCTACAACCCCTCGCTGATCGCCAAGAGCCAGCTGCCGACCTCGGTCACGCAGCTCGCCGACCCGAAGTACCAGGGCAAGCTGGCCTTCGCGGCCGGGGAGACCGACTTCCAGCCGATCGTCACCTCGGTGGTCAAGACCTACGGTCAGGCCGCCGCGCTGAGCTGGCTGAACGGCATGAAATCCAACGCCGCCAGCCACCTGGTCCCGGACAACGAGACGCTCGTCAACGACGTGAACCGCGGCCAGGTCGCCTTCGGCCTGATCAACGAGTACTACTGGTACCGGCTCCGCGCCGAGATCGGCGCGTCGGCCATGCATTCGCAGCTCGCCTACTTCGCCCCGCGCGATCCTGGGTACGTGATCGACGTGTCCGGCGCGGCGGTGCTGAAGTCGAGCAAGCACCAGGCCGCGGCCCAGAAGTTCGTGGCGTTCCTGGTCAGCCAGCAAGGCCAGGACATTATCGCCCGGGCGCAGGGCAACGAGCAGAGTTATGAGTACCCGCTCGGGGACGGGGTGACGACCTCCGCGCCGGAGACCCCGTTCAGCCAGCTCCAGCCGAACCCGATCACGATCGCCGATCTCGGCGACGGCTCGGCGGCCATCGCCCTGCTGCAGAAGGCGGGCTTGCTGTGAGCGGCCGGGGTTCTCGCCGATGACCGCGGGCACGCTGACCGATCGTCCCCGGGAGCAGGCCGCTGGCGCCCCGCGGCGCGCGCAGCGCCCGGCGGCCCTGCTCACGGTCAGCTACCTGGTGGCCGCGATCTTGGCCCTGCCGCTGGTCTTCCTGCTCATCGAGGCCCAGGGCGCCGGAACCGCGGACGTGGCCCACCTGATCTTCCGGACGCTGACCGGCACCCTGCTGTGGAACACGGTCCGGCTCGCGGTCGTGGTCACCGTGGCCTGCGCGGTGCTCGGGACCGCCGCCGCGTGGTGCGTCGAACGGACGGACCTGCCGGGCCGCCGGGCGTGGGCGGTGCTCGTGGTGGTGCCGCTCGCGATTCCCGACTTCGTGGTGAGCTTCGGCTGGAACTCGCTGTGGACCTGGGCGCACGGCTTCCGCGGCGCGGTCCTGGTCATGACCCTGGCCGTCTACCCGCTGGTCTACCTGCCGGTGGCGGCCAGCCTGCGCGGCGCGGATCCCGGCCAGGAGGAGGTGGCCCGGAGCCTGGGTTCGAGCCGGGTCAAGACCTTCGTCCGGATCACGCTCGGCCAGGCCAAGGGCGCCATCGCCGGCGGCTGTCTGCTGGTCATGCTGGTCCTGCTGGCCGAGTACGGCGCGTTCTCGATCGTCGGCTACCAGACCTTCACCACCGAGATCTTCAGCGAGTTCCACGGCTACAGCCTCGCCGCCTCGTGCGCGCTGTCCCTGGTGCTCGTGCTGCTCAGCCTGCTCGTGCTGGCCGGGGAGGGCGTGCTTCGCGGCGGTAGTAACAGGAACGGGGGCCGGGTCAGCCGGTCCGGCCCGATGACCCAGCGCCAGAGCCCGCCGCTGCGGCTGGGCTGGGCCCGCTGGCCGGTGCTGGCCCTGTTCGCCGCTCTGGTCCTGCTCGCGCTGGGCGTCCCGGTCGGGTCGACCTTGTACTGGATGGCGGACGGCCTGCCGCCCGCCCTGTCCGGCGGGGCCAACGTCTCGTTGCTTGACGCCGCCGGGCATACCGCCCTGTACGGCGGAGCGGCGGCGGCCCTGGCCACGGTCATGGCCGTCCCGGTGGCCCTGCTGGCCATCCGGCACAGCGGGCGGATGCGGCACGCCTTGGAACGCAGCACCTACCTGGTTCTGGGCATGCCCGGCGTGGTCGTCGCGTTCGCCCTGTCCTACTTCACCGAGCGTTACGCGGCCGGATTCGGGTACGGGACGTCGATGCTGCTCATCGCCTGCTACGCGATCATGTTCTTCCCGCTGGCCCTGGTCGGGGTCAAGGCGTCGCTGGCCCGGGCGCCGGTCAGCCTGGATGAGGTGGCCAGGTCGCTGGGCCAGCGCCGGCTGGCCGTGCTGCTCCGGGTCACCCTGCGGCTCACCGGGCCGGGCCTGGTCGCCGCGTTCTGCCTGGTCTTCCTGTCTGCGGTCACCGAACTCACCGCCACCTTGCTGCTGATCCCGACCGGCACGCAGACCCTGGCCACGCAGTTCTGGGCCTATGAGTCGAACCTCTCCTACAGCCAGGCGGCGCCCTTCGCCCTGGTCATGATCATCGTCGCGGCTGTGCCAAGCTATGTCCTGGGCCGGTTCTTCAATCGCCCCGTACAAGCGCGAGCCAGCCGAGAATGAAGAAGATGAGGGGAATGCGGCAAGTCGCGGTGACCGGCCTGCACAAGGCCTTCGGGGCGCACCCGGTGCTGACCGGCGTAGACCTCGAGGTACCGGCCGGGTCGCTGACCGCGATCCTCGGCCCGTCCGGCAGCGGGAAGACCACCCTGCTGCGTATCCTGGCCGGCTTCGAGCGCGCCGACGCCGGCACGATCACCATCGGCGACAGCCTGGTCGACGGGCCCGGCGTCTACGTCGCGCCGGAACGGCGCCGCATCGGGTACGTCCCGCAGGAAGGCAGCCTGTTCCCGCACCTGACCGTCGAGGCCAACGTCGGTTTCGGCTTGGCCGCCCGGGACCGCCGGGCCGGCCGGGCGGCGAGCATGCTGGAGATGGTGGGCCTGGCCGGGCTCGGCCCGCGGTACCCGCACCAGTTGTCCGGCGGCCAGCAGCAGCGGGTCGCGCTGGCCCGGGCCCTGGCCATCGAACCGGCCGTGGTGCTGCTCGACGAGCCGTTCGCCTCCCTCGACGCGCACCTGCGGGCCAGCGTCCGCGCCGACGTCCAGGACATCTTCCGCCGGGCCGGCACCACCGCCGTGCTGGTGACCCACGACCAGGACGAGGCGCTGTCGGTGGCCGACCGGGTCGCGGCCCTGCGCGACGGGACGATCGCGCAGTACGCCGCCCCCGAGGACCTCTACAGCCGCCCGGTCGACCCCGCCCTGGCCACCTTCGTCGGCGAAGCCAACCTGCTCGAGGGCGTCCTCAACGGCGCCACGGTCAAGACCCTGCTCGGCAACCTCCCCGTGGACCCCGCCGCCCCCTCCCTCGGCACCGCCGGCCAGGTCACCGTCCTGATCCGCCCCGAGCAAATCGACCTAGCCCCCAACGGCCCCCCGGACGCCCCCGCCGCCGCCGACGGCCCGTCCGCCGCCGACGGCCTACCCGGCCGGGTCACGTCCTACGGCTACCACGGCCACGACGCCGTCCTGCACGTCCAGCCCGACCGTGCCCCCGACGACCGCACCCTCGTGGTCCGCATCATCGGCGGCTCCCACCTCCCGGTAGGCTCCCCGGTCACCCTCCGCGCCCGCGGCCCCGTCTTCGCCTGGCCCCGCGACTAGGGCGCGGTGTTCGCGACGTCAGCGTGTCGCTGCCTTCCGCGCCCTGTTATCGTCAGGCAGCAAGCGGAAGGCGTCATGTTTGGTCAGTGGACGAAGCATGCGGAAATGGCGGCGGTCAAGCGTCGCGATGACGTCGGTGCGGAACTCGCGCGCGAGAACCACGTTCATGGCGTCGGCTAGTCCGATCGCCGGATAATCAGCTAGCACTTCATGAGAGGCGAGTAGGAGCGGGCCGATTCCGGGTACCTCCCACCGGCCGGCCGCTACCCGGCCGGCGATGTACTGCAGTGCCGCCGCCGCGGGGCCGGGTCCTTGCCTGGTGGTCACGAGGTAGTCGAACTCGGTAAGTACGCAGGGTGATACGACGAGGTGACCTGTTCGCGCGATTCCCGCGCGAACCGCGGCGTGATGCGTGTCTGCCTGGTTGAAGAAGGCGATAAGTGCAGATGTATCAGCTATGACTACCGGCAGTGGTTCACTCATCGCCGCCGAAGCCAGCCATCAGCTCATCCACTCGCTCGGAGAAGTCTGCTGCGCCGTGGAAGGTCGGGACCGAGTCGTCCTGCCCCATGGGATCGGTGCGGAACGGGTACACCGCTGGATCCTCGGAGCCATAGGGCCTGAGGATCGCAAGCGGCCGGCCGTTCTTGGTCACGGTGAAGGTCTCGCCGGCCTCGACCCGGGCCAGAACCTGCGCTGTATGTTGGTTCAGATCCCGCGCGGTCGTTTCCATGATACCAGTGTACTACACGTAGTACATCTTGCCGGGGCGGCCCGGCGCCGTTCGTTGGCGCGTTGCGGTGTTGGCGTGGCGGGATGGCTTCAGCGGTCACGGATCGGGGTGCGCGTTGGCAGGACCTGCGCCGGGCGTGGATATGTCTCACGCCGCGCGGCTGGCCAGGTACAGCGAGGTATCCAGCTCGCTGGCGGTGCTCAGTGACCGCGGGCTCGGCCGGCTCGTGGCTGATGCGGGTTCCGCGGGCGCCGGTATCGGCGGCACCTCGGCGGTGGCGGATGTCGCTGGTGTGCCGGTGTTCGTGAAGCGGGTGCCGCTGACCGACACCGAATGCCGTCCGGGCAGCGTCATGTCCACGGCCAACCTGTTCGGGTTGCCGGTGTTCTGCCAGTACGGTGTCGGCAGTCCTGGCTTCGGCGCGTGGCGGGAGCTGGCCGCGAACGTGATGACGACCGGCTGGGTGCTGGCCAGGCGGACCGAGGCGTTCCCGTTGCTGTACCACTGGCGGGTGCTGCCCGGCGCGGCGGCGCTGCCTGAGGAGCTTGCGGAGGTCGAAGCGGCGGTCGCCTACTGGGGCGGGTCGCCCGCGGTGCGCGAGCGGATCAGTGCCCTGGCCGGGGCATCGGCCAGCGTGGTGCTGTTCAGCGAGCACATCCCGCAGGTCCTGCCCGCATGGCTGGGCGGCCAGCTCAGCCGCGGGCCGGAGGCGGTTACCTCCGCGTGCACCATGCTGGAGCGGAGCCTGCGGGCCGGCCTGGCGTTCATGAACGGGAACGGCCTGCTGCACTTCGACGCCCACTTCGGCAACATCGTGACCGACGGGCAGCGGCTGTACTTCGCCGATCTCGGCCTGGCTACGTCGCCGCGGTTCGACCTGTCCGCTGCGGAGGCCGACTTCGCGGCCCGGCACCTGAGCCACGACGTGTGCTACGCCCTGACCCAGCTGGTCAACTGGCTGGTGAGCGATGTCTGCGGGGTGGCGGTCCCGGCCACTGGCGGCCCGGTCGAGCGCAACGACTACATCCGGCGCTGCGCCGCGGGTACCCAGGTCGTGGAGGCCCCGGCCGCCGTGGCGCAGGTGATCAGCAGGTACGCGCCGGCCGCGGTCGTCATGAACGATTTCTACTGGGACCTGTTCGGGACGAGCCGGGCCACGCCTTACCCGGCGGCGGACATCAAGCGCGCCATGGCTGCCATCCCTGATTTTGCGGGCTTCGCTGCGGAGCCGGACGCCGTCTGGGGTAGGTAAATGCAGTCGGCGCGGTCCCGGAGACCAGACAATATGTGCCGGACAACGGCATGGAACGTCCGGTCCCCCGACGGTTCCGAGGCGATCTACGCCGCGCGGCTCCCGGAAATCCGCCAGTTAGCGGAGCGTGATCACGTTCGAGGTGATCAGGGCTGCGGCGTCGGAGACGAGGTAGGCGATCACCTCGGCGACCTCGCTGGGGGTGGCGATGTGAATGAGCCCGGGGGTCGCGGCGGCGTGTTCACGGACGGCGTCGGTGACCCAGCCGGTGTCGGTGACGGGCGGGTGGATCATGTTGGCCGTGATCCCGAACGGGGCGAGTTCAATGGCGGCTGACATCGTGTAGTTCTCCTGGGCGGCCTTGGCCGCTCCGTAGGAGACTTCTTCGGGGAAGCCGAGGTCGCCTCCTGAGGTCAAACCGATGATCCGGCCCCAGGTCGCCTGGCGGGCGATGTGGCGGCGGGCGAACTCGCTGATCATCAGGGCCGCGCCCATCGCGTCGACCGTGAACTGTCGGGTCCAGGTGGCGGCGGTGACGGGCTGGAGTGACCTGCCGAGGCGGTCGGCTGGGGCCGCTGCGAAGGTGTCGGCGAGCCATCCGGTCGCGTTGTTGATCAGGATGTCAACCGGCCCGAACTCTTCCTCGGCGGTGTCGAACAGCATGACGGGCGTGGCCGGGTCGGACAGGTCGGCCTCTACGGCGGCTGCCCTGCCGCCGTCGTCCCGGATGCGGGCGATGACCGCCGTGGCGTCCTGTGCCCGGTGGTCGCGGTATGCCTGCGGGGTTCCGGGATCATCCGGGTCATAGACTCGCAGGAACGTGCACAGGACCGCGCACCCGCGCCCGGCCAGGGCCCGGGCGGTCGCCGCGCCGATGCCGTGATTGGCGCCAGTTACGATCGCGGTGTGCCTAGCTGTCACCATGGCTCCTCACCTGCGGCGTCTGTCGCGCCGAGGCTAGCAGGGCGAAGCACAAATCCCCGGTGGCGCCGGCCCGCGGCGAGGCCTGGCGATCGCGGTCGTCGTCACGCGCGTACGCAGCACCGTGGGCTGGCGGGTCGCGGTGCTGGTAGCAGCCGGGCTCCCGCTTGACCTCGCCAGCATCCCGAAGGTGACGCGGTAAAAGGGGGAGCTGACGCTTTGCCTGGCACCGATTACCGCCGCAGTTCGTGCCTCGAAAAGAAACTCGCGAGTTGTTCTCCCGCTGGCAGCGTGGGTAGGGAGGCGGCGCCGATCCGGATGTGGGTATGGCGCTGGCGGCTATCCGCCAGAAAGCGGCACTCATGACATGTCCGACGCGCACGCGAGGGATGTTTGCCAGAAAGTGCCGGAACTGACAGGCTTTTGGCTACTGTCTGGTGCTCAGCGACGGGGGTTGCTCATGGCGGCGCGTGCTCGGCGGTCGGTCCGCGTGTCCCGCTGGGCCCGGCCGTGGCCGCGGCCCTGGCGGCCGGCCTGACCCTGGCCGTCACCGCCCCTCCGGCCGCGGCCAGCGACGCCCGCCCCGCCGCGACCGGGCCGGCCGGCGTGCAGGCCAGGGCGGCCGCGATCGCGACCGCGTCGACCGGTCAGGTGCTGTGGAGCCGGGACCTGAACACCGAGGTCCCGATGGCCAGCATCACCAAGGTGATGACCGCGCTGGTGGTGATCAGGGCGGGCCATCTGAGCCGGCGGATCACCGTCCCGGCCGCCGTGACCGGGTACGTCGAGGAGCACGACGCCAGCAGCGCGGGCCTGCGCCCGGGGGACACCCTGACCGCCAGCCAGCTGCTGGAGGCCCTGCTGCTGCCTTCCGGCGCCGACGCCGCCTACACCCTGGCCGAGGCCTACGGCCCCGGCCTGTCCGCGTTCATCGCCACGATGAACGCCACGGCGAAGCTGCTCGGCATGACCCGAACGCACTTCAGCAACTTTGACGGGCTGCCCTATCCGACCGGGTACTCGACCTACTCGACCCCGGCCAACCTGCTCAAGCTCGGCCGGGTCGCGATGACCTCGGCGGTCTTCCGCTCGATCGTGGACCGGCGCAGCTACCGGCTCGCGTCCGGATCCGGGCATCACGCGTACTTCTGGGTGAACCTGAACCCGCTGCTCGGCGTGTACCGGGGCGCGATCGGCATCAAGACCGGCTACACCCCGGCCGCGGGGCACTGCCTGCTGTTCGAGGTCACCCGGGGCGGCCGCTCGTTCATCGGGGTCAACCTGGACAGCCCCGGCGTGGGCACCACGGTCAACGGAGCGGACGCGACCAGGATGCTGAACTGGGCCTTCAGCCTGCGCGGGCGCTGATCACGATCGCTATCAGCTTCGACACGTATGTGTTCGGAACAGGCGAAATGCTTGACGAGGCCGTCGGCCAGCCGGAATCATCGTAGGCCTTGTGCGCTAGTGAACCGCCTACACGGCGGATTCCGCGGATCGGAGAGCAGGACATGAGGGGATTCAAGAACTTTTTGATGCGGGGCGACGTGATCGTCGTCGCGGTGGGCCTGGTCGTAGCCCTGGCGTTCAGCACCCTGATCACCGCCTTCACGAGCAATCTCATCACCCCGCTCATCAACAGCTTCACGGGCAGTAAGAACGGGCTCGGCGTGGAGATCCGGTCCGGCAACTCCAAGACGCTCGTAGCTTTCGGCACCTTCATCTCCGCGATCATCTCTTTCATCATCCTCATGGCCGTGGTGTACTTCCTCATCGTGGTGCCGTACAAGCTGGTCCAGGCCCGCCGCGGGCAAGTGGTGTTCGGTGACCCGCCTGACGTGAAGACCTGCCCCGCGTGCCTGTCCGGCGACCTGCCCGCTGCTGCCTCCAAGTGCAAGTACTGCGGCACGGAGCAGCCGCCCGTCGCCCCCGCCCCTGTCGGGACACCGTAACGCCGCGGCAGGAAAGGTGGGATATTCGTCATTGCTGACACCCCGTCGCGGGCGGCACACTGACATGCATGCGCACGGTCGTGATCGTCCTGTTCGACGGGGTGCAGAGCCTGGACGTGACCGGCCCGCTGGAGGTATTCGCCGGAGCCAACCGCTGGCAGTCCGGCCGGGACCATAGCCCCGCGGGACCCAACGGTCCGGACGGGCCCGCGTACCGGATCCGCACGGCCAGCCTGGGCGGCCACCCGGTGCGAACCTCCAGCGGGCTGCGCCTGGCGCCCGATGACCGCCTCGGCCAAGACCAACGCGGCCCCGATTTGCTCCTCGTGCCGGGCGGTGAGGGCACGCGGGACGCCGATCCAGACCTCCTCGCCTGGCTGAGCGCGCACGGTCCGCGCGCCCGGCGGCTGGTATCGGTCTGCACCGGCGCGTTCCTGCTGGCCGAGGCGGGCCTGCTGGACCGGCGCCGGGTTACCACCCACTGGGCCTACTGCGCCACGCTCGCGGCCAGGTTCCCCGAGATCACCGTCGATCCCGACCCGATCTTCGTCACCGACGGGCACGTCACCACCTCCGCCGGGGTCACCGCGGGTATCGACCTGGCGCTGGCCCTGGTCGAGGACGACCTGGGCCGGGACGCGGCGCTGGACATCGCCCGGCATCTGGTGGTGTTCCTGCGCCGCCCGGCCAACCAGGCCCAGTTCAGCACCCAGCTCGCCGCCCAGCTGGCCGACCGCGAGCCGCTGCGCGAGGTGCAGCGGTGGATCGCCGACCACCCGGCCGCCGACCTGTCCGTCGAGATGCTGGCCAGCCGGGCCAGCCTGTCCCCGCGCCAGTTCGCCCGCGCGTTCGCCGCCGAGGTCGGGATGCCGCCGGGCCGCTACGTCAACCGGGTCCGGCTCGAGACCGCCCGCCGCCGGATGGAAGACACCGCCGACGGCGTGGCGGAGACCGCCCGCTTGTGCGGCTACGGCACGCCCGAGGCCATGCGCCGCGCCTTCATCCGCGCGCTCGGCGTCAGCCCGGCCGAGTACCGCCGCCGCTTCCGCCCCGTCCCCGCCCGATAAAACCACGAGGAGAGTCATGCAGATCGTGATCGTGCTCTACGACCGGTTCACCGCCCTGGACGCGGTCGGCCCGTACCAGGTGTTCAGCAGCCTGCGCGGCGCGCAGGTCGTCTTCGCCGCCGAGCAGGCGGGCCGGGTCAGCGACGACGAGCGGAGCCTGCACCTGTCCGCCGAGGCCGCGCTCGCCGACGTCCCCCGCCCGGACATCCTGGTCGTCCCCGGTGGCCCCGGGCAGCACGACCAGATGGACGACGGGCCCCTGCATGACTGGCTCCGCGCCGCCGACCAGGGCACCACCTGGACCACCTCGGTGTGCACCGGCTCGCTCATCCTGGCCGGCGCCGGGCTGCTGACCGGACGTCGCGCGACCTCGCACTGGCTCGCCCTGGGCGAGCTCGGCCAGCACGGCGCGGTCCCGGTCAGCGAGCGGGTGGTGTTCGACGGCAAGTACGTGACCGCGGCGGGCGTGTCGGCCGGCATCGACATGGGCCTGAACCTGGCCGGCCGGATCGCGGGCGACGAGGTCGCCCAGGCCATCCAGCTCGGCATCGAGTACGACCCCCAGCCCCCCTATGACGCGGGCTCTCCGGACCGCGCTCCCGCCGGTATCGTCGCCGCGATGCGCGCCCGCAGCCGGTTCATCCTCACCGGCCGCTCATAAGCTCCGGTGAGGTTAGCCTGGAGCCGTGCTGCCGCCTGCCACCCCCGATCTCCTGTCGCTGGACCTGCTTGATTCCATCGCCGAGCTCGGCAGCCTGGGCCAGGCCGCCAGCCGGCACGGCATGTCGCAGCCGGCGGTCAGCATGCGCATGGCCCAGCTGGAGCGCAGCCTGGGCCTGAACCTGCTGCAGCGGTCCCCGGCGGGCACGAAGCTGACGCCGGCCGGAGAGCAGGTCGCGGCGCTGGGCCGGCGCGTCCTGGGCGAGGTGCAGGCGATGATGACCGGGGTGGCCGCGCTGGTCGCCGAGGAAGGCTCGCACCTGCGCGTGGCCGCCTCGCTGACCGTGGCCGAGTACCTGCTGCCCGGCTGGCTCAGCGCCCTGCACCGTGAATCACCAGGCGTCATGCTGGCCGTCGAGGTCACGAACTCCTCCCGGGTGCTCGACCGCGTCCGCGAGGGCCGGGCGGATGTCGGCTTCGTCGAGGGCCACGAGCTGCGGCTGCCCGGCATGTCCACGGTCGTGGTGCGCAGCGATCACCTCGTGGTGGTCGTGGACCCCGCGCATCCCTGGGCCCGGCGCGAGTCGGCGGTCACCGGTCCCGAACTGGCCACGGCCGACCTGATCGTGCGGGAGCCGGGCTCGGGCACCCGGGAAGTACTGGAAGATGCGCTGAGCAGCTGGGGCGGCTCGCATTCGTGGCTGGAGCTGGGGTCGACGGCCTCGATCCTGGCCGCCGCCCGCCGCGGCCAGGGCCCCGCGGTGCTCAGCGCGCTGGCCGTGGCCGAGGACGTGGACCTCGGGCGGCTGCTGCCGGTGCGTACCGAGGGCATCGACCTGACCCGGGCGCTGCGGGCCGTGTGGCCCGCCGACCGGCCGCTGGCCCCGCTCGCCCGGCGTCTCCTGAGCGAGGCTTCTCATAAGGAAGGCTAATGAGTTCCTAAGCAGCGGGGGACTAGGCCGCCCACGCCGCGATCACGTAGCGTGAAGGCGTGCCCGAGCTACAGGCGAGTCAGGTGAGCCGCTGCGCCGCTGGGTGAAACTGCTCGACCAGGACCGCTGCATCGGCTGCCACGCCTGCACGACCGCCTGCAAGTCCGAGAACGAGGTCCCGCTCGGCGTCACCCGGACCTACGTGAAGTCGGTCGAGGTCGGGACGTTCCCGCAGGTCCGGCGCGCGTTCCAGGTCACCAGGTGCAACCAGTGCGCCGACGCGCCGTGCGTGGCCGCCTGCCCGACGCAGGCCATGTACCGGCGCGAGGATGGCATCGTCGACTTCGACAAGCAGATCTGCATCGGCTGCAAGGCGTGCATCGCCGCCTGCCCCTACGACGCGATCTTCATCAACCCGGAAGACAACTCCGCCGAGAAGTGCAACCTGTGCGCCCACCGCCTGGAGATCGGCCTGGAGCCGGCCTGCGTCACGGTCTGCCCCACCCAGGCCATCCTGGTCGGCGACCTGAACGACCCGGACTCGGCGGTAGCGGAGATCATCAACCGCGAGCCGGTCACCGTCCGCCGGCCGGAGAAGGGCACCCGGCCCGGGGTGTTCTACAAGGGCGCGCATCAGGCCACGCTGGATCCGCTGGCTGCCCGCCGCCCCGACGGCGGGCTGTTTGCCTGGGCCACGCAGGGCGGCGAGCACGACCCGGGGCACGTCACCGCCGGGCATCCCGGCCGGCCGAACTCCAGTGCCGAGGCCCTGCTGTCCTACGACGTGGGCCACCATGCGCCCTGGGGCTGGCGGGTCAGCCTGTACACCTGGACCAAGAGCGTGGCCGCCGGCGGCCTGCTGGTCCCGCTGCTCCTGGTGCTGGCCGGCCGGCTGGGCTGGGATAGCCCGGCCGCCCGGTGGTCGGCGCCCGGCGTGGCCCTGGGCTTCCTCGGCCTGACCGGGCTGCTGCTGATCTGGGACCTGCGCCACCCGATGCGGTTCTACCTGATCTTCACCCGGCCGCACTGGCGCAGCTGGCTGGTCCGCGGCTCGTTCATCATCGGCGCCTTCGGCGCCGCGGCCGCGCTGTACCTGCTCGGCTCGGTGGCCGGCTCGGTCGTCCTCCGCCAGGTGGCGGCGGGCTTCGCCATCCCGCTCAGCCTGGCCACCGCCTGTTACACCGCCTACCTGTTCGCCCAGGCCCGGGCCCGTGACCTGTGGCAGAGCCCGCTGCTCGGCCCGCACCTGGCGGTGCAGGCGGTGCTGGCCGGGGCGGCAGTCACGCTGCCCTTCACCGAATGGCTCGGCCCGCGGCAGGCGACCACCGGCGCCGAGGTGCTGCTGGCCGCGGCGGCCGCCGCGCACCTGCTGCTGGCCGGCAGCGAGATCACCGTGGGGCATCCCACCGAGCACGCGCACCTGGCGGCGGCGGCGATGACCACGGGCCGTTATGCCAAATTCTTCTGGCCCGGCCTGGCCGGCGCCGCCGTGGCCGTCGGCGCGCCCTGGATCGGCCCGGTCGCCATCCCGTTCGCCCTGCTCGGCCTGCTCGCCCACGAGCACGCCTACGTCCAGGCCGGCCAGTCCGTCCCGCTCGCCTAGCGCTAAGGACCGCTATGACCGACGACCTCGACGAGATCGCCCAGCGGGTCTCGGCCGCGCGCGCGGCCACCGAAGCGCGGGGCGAGACGTTCTACCCCGGCGCCAGCCGCGTGCACCTGGCCGCGTTCCCGCCCATCGAGCGCTGGGACGACTGGGTGGAGC
Organism: uncultured Actinomycetes bacterium; assembly: GCA_963822765.1. Classification (GTDB taxonomy): domain Bacteria; phylum Actinomycetota; class Actinomycetes; order Streptosporangiales; family Streptosporangiaceae; genus Palsa-504. Next base: position 145,140 of record CAWGJL010000048.1, read on the forward strand.
TGTCCTCCCGGGCCTGGCCGGCTCGCGAGGAACGGCACTACATGCTGGTCCCGACCACCTGCTTCAACTGCGAGTCGGCCTGCGGGCTGCTCGCCTACGTCGACCGCGACACCCGGCAGGTCCGCAAGTTCGAGGGCAACCCCGAGCACCCCGGCTCCCGCGGCCGCAACTGCGCCAAGGGCCCGGCCACCATCAACCAGGTCACCGACCCCGACCGGGTGCTGTACCCGCTGCGGCGCGCCGGGCGGCGCGGCGAAGGCCAGTGGGAGCGGATCAGCTGGGACGAGGCCCTGGACGCGATCGCGGCCCGGATCCGCACAGCCCTGACCGAACAAAGGCACAACGAGATCATGGTGCACATGGGGCGTCCCGGCGAGGACGGTTACACCGAGCGGGTGCTGGCCAGCTGGGGTGTCGACGGGCACAACTCGCACACCAACGTGTGCTCAAGCGGCGGCCGGGCCGGGTTCCAGTTCTGGATGGGCATCGACCGGCCCAGCCCCGACCACGAGCACGCCAAGGTCATCTACCTGATCAGCGCCCACCTGGAAGCGGGCCACTACTTCAACCCGCACGCCCAGCGGATCACCGAGGCCAGGCAGAACGGCGCCAAGCTGATCGTGCTGGACACCCGGCTGTCCAACACCGCCAGCCACGCCGATCACTGGCTGTCGCCGTACCCGGGCAGCGAGGCGGCCATCAACCTGGCCGTGGCCAACCACCTCATCCAGACCGGCCGCTACGACCGGGAGTTCGTCCGCCGCTGGTGGAACTGGCAGGAGTACCTGACCGAGTGCCACCCCACGGCCACCCAGACCTTTGAACAGTTCGAGCAGGTACTGAAAAACCTCTACGCGGACTTCACCTTCGACTTCGCCGCGGCCGAGTCCGGCGTCGACGCCGCGGTCATCGCCCAGGTCGCCGAGCTGGTGGCCGGCGCCGGGACGCGGCTGTCGGTGCACTGCTGGCGCAGCGCGGCCGCGGGCAACCTGGGCGGCTGGCAGGTCTCCCGGACGCTGTTCCTGCTCTCCGCGCTGCTCGGCGCGGTGGGCACCGAGGGTGGCACGTTCCCCAACGCCTGGAACAAGTTCGTGCCCCGGCCGATCCACACCCCGCCGCATCCGTCCGTCTGGCAGGACCTGTCCTGGCCCGCGGAGTTCCCGCTGGCGCAGAACGAGATGAGTTTCCTGCTGCCGCACTTCCTCAAAGACGGCCGGGGCAAGCTCGACACCTACTTCATCCGGGTCTACAACCCGGTGTGGACCAACCCCGACGGGCTGTCCTGGATGGAGATGCTCACCGACGAGACCAAGGTCGGCTGCTTCGTGGCGCTGACCCCGACCTGGAACGAGTCGGCCTACTTCGCCGACTACGTGCTGCCGATGGGCCACGGCTCAGAACGGCACGACACCCACTCCTACGAGCAGTACGACGGGCAGTGGATCGGCTTCCGGCAGCCGGTGCTGCGCACGGCCCGCGAGCGGCTCGGCGAGCAGGTCACCGACACCCGCCAGGTCAACCCGGGCGAGGTGTGGGAGGAGAACGAGTGGTGGACCGAGCTGTCCTGGCGGATCGATCCGGACGGCTCGATGGGCATCAGGCGCTACCACGAATCCCGGGCCCGGCCCGGCGAGAAGCTGACCGTGGATGAGTACTACGGCTGGATGTTCGAGCACTCAGTGCCCGGCCTGCCCGAGCGGGCCGCGGCGCAAGGCCTGACCCCGCTGCAGTACATGCGCCGCCACGGCGCCTTCGAGATCAGCCGCGGCCAGGGTGCGCTGCACGACCGGGAGGTCCCGGCCAGCGAACTCGCCGGCCTGGCTGTCACCCCGGCCGGCCGCGTCTACACCCGCGCCCCCGCCCCGGAAAGCCCCAACATCGTGCCGACCGGCGCCCCGGCCCCCGACGGCCAGGGCCGGCGTCCCGTCGGGGTCATGATCGACGGCACCGTGCGCCGCGGCTTCCCCACCCCGTCCGGGCGGCTGGAGTTCTGGTCCTCGACCCTGGCCGCCTGGGGCTGGCCCGAGCACGCGCTGCCCGGCTACATCCGCAGCCACGTGCACCCCAGGGCCCTCAAACCGGGCCAGGTCGTGCTGCTGTCCACGTTCCGGCTGCCGACCCAGATCCACACCCGCTCGGCCAACAGCAAGTGGCTGGACGAGCTGGCCCACACCAACCCGGTCTGGGTGCACCCCTCCGACGCGGCCCGCCTGGGTGTCGCGCGCACCGGTGACCTGATCCGGGTGGAGACCGAGATCGGCTACTTCGTGGCCAAGGCCTGGATCACCGAGGGCATCCGTCCCGGCGTGGTGGCCTGCTCCCACCACATGGGCCGCTGGAAGCTATCCGGCCCCAACCAGGATGACGGAGACCAGGGCGGCGTCGGAGCCATGATGGCCACCGTCGACCTGCGCCGGGGCGACGACGGCTGGTCGATGCACCGCACCCGCCAGGTCGGGCCCTACACCTCATCCGACCCCGACACGGCCCGGATCTGGTGGTCCGACACCGGCGTGCACCAGAACCTGACCTTCCCCGTGCACCCCGACCCGATCTCCGGCATGCACTGCTGGCACCAGGCCGTCACCGTCCGTCCGGCCGGGCCCGGCGACGCCCACGGCGACATCGCGGTCGACACGGACCAGGCCCGGGAGGTCTACCAGCGGTGGATGGAGCAGACCCGCCCGGCCGGCCGCGTCTCACCCGACGGCACCCGCCGCCCGAAGTGGCTGATGCGCCCGCTCAAGCCGTCCGCCGACGCATTCGCGCTGCCCGCCGGGAGTGATCAGTGACCGCGGCCCCGGATATCGATGGGGCAGCGGCGGGACGCTGGGAGCTGCTGCGGTCCCTGGGCGCCGTCCCCGACAGCCCCGCCGCCGCCCGGTGCGTCGGGCCGGCCCTGGGTCTGGACCCGGTGAGCGACGCCGAGCACACCGAGGCGTTCGTCCTGAACTGCCCGCCCTACGCCGGGATCTACCTCGGTCCCCAGGGCGCTATCGGCGGCGAGGGCGCCGACCGGGTGGCCGGCTTCTGGCGCGCCATCGGGATCACCCCGCCCGCCGAACCCGATCATCTCGCCGCCCTGCTCGGCCTGTACGCCCGCCTGGGCGAGGCCGCGGCCGGCGCCCGGCGCCCGGCCACCGCGGCCGCGCTGGCCCAGTCGCAGGCGGTCCTGTTCTGGGAGCACCTGTGGCCCTGGCTGCCCGGTTACCTCGACGCGGTCGCCGATCTGGCCGTCCCGTCCCTCACGACCTGGACCGGCCTGGTGCGGCGCGCCATCGCCGCCGAGCACCGCGTGAAACCGCCCTGCCCGCGCCAGCCACTCGCGCTGCGCGCGGCGCCGCCGCCCGCCGAGCCGGCGGCCGGCCCCGAAGCCGAGCTCGCCGCCGTCCCCGGAGCCGAGCCGGTCGCCTGGTCCCGCGATCTGGTCGAGCTCGTGACCATCCCGGTGCGCAGCGGCCTGATCCTCACCCGGCGCCGGCTGGCCGAAGGCGCGGGCCGGGCCGGGGTCGGGTTCCGGATCGGCGAGCGCCGGTTCGCGCTGCGCGCCATGCTCGAGCAGGATCCGCGCGCCACCGTGGCCTGGCTGGCCGGCGAGGCGGACCGCTGGCAGCAGCGGCACCGCGACCGCGCTCCGCGCGACGAGGTGACCGGCTGGTGGGCCGCCCGCGCCGGCCGCACCGCGCAGGTGCTGCGCGACTACGCGGGATAGCGGAACTGGCGCATGGTCAGGCCGCACCAGCGCTGGGTGCTGCCCTCGTCGCGCATCCCCAGTCCAGGACCCTAGTGAGCGGCGAAGACGCCCTCGCGAAGGTCGTAGTCGTAGTGGTAGATCTCCCGCCCGTCCACGAACGCCCGCTCGGCCCGGCTCATCACGTCCAGCGGATCACCGGACCAGATCACCAGGTCGGCATCCTTGCCCACCGACAGCGACCCGATCCGGGCATCGACCCCGATGATCCGCGCCGGGTTGATCGTCACGGCCCGTAGTGCCATCACCGGGTCCAGGCCCTCCTTGACCGCCAGGGTGGCCTGGTGGATGAGGAAGTGGATCGGCACCACCGGGTGGTCGGTGGTGATGGCGATGGTCACCCCGGCCGCCGCGAGCCGGCCCGGATTGGCCAGCGACCGGTTGCGCAGCTCGACCTTGGACCGGCTGGTGAACAGCGGCCCGATGATCACCGGGATCTGCGCGGCGGCGATCTGGTCGGCCAGCAGGTACGCCTCGGTGCCGTGGTCGATGACCAGGTCGTAGCCGAACTCCCTGGCCATCCGCATCGCGGTCGCGATGTCGTCGGCCCGGTGGCAGTGCTGGCGCCACGGGATCTCCCTGCGCAGCACCCGGCTGAGCGCCTCGAGCTTGAGGTCGCGATCAACTTCCGCAGAAGAGTCCTCCGAAGCAGCCGAGGCGGCCAGCTTCGCCTGGTAGTTCTGCGCGGCCACGAACGCGCCGCGGATCACCGCCGCGGTGCCGAGCCTGGTCGACGGGGTCTCGTTCCGCTCGCCGTAGACCCGCTTGGGGTTCTCGCCCAGCGCGGACTTCAGGCCAGCCGGCTCGCGCAGCACCATCTCGTCCACGGTGCGGCCCCAGCACTTGATGGCCGCGGTCTGGCCGCCGATCGGGTTGGCCGAGCCGGGGTTGACGTTGACCGCCAGCACGCCGCCGCCGATGGCGTCGCGGAACCCCTCGTCGGCCGGGTTGATCGCGTCCAGCGCGCGCACGTGCGCGGTGTTCGGGCTGGTCCGCTCGTTGGTGTCCTGGCCCGCCCAGCCCTGCGCCTCCTCGTGCACGCCGGCGTGGGCGTGCGCGTCGATGAAGCCGGGCAGCACCCACTTCCGGGTGGCGTCGACCACGGGCACGCCGGACGGCACCGCGAACCCGGGCCCCTCGACGGCCGCGATCTTCCCGTCCCGGAGCAGGACGGTCCCGCCCTCGATCGGCTCACCCTCGACCGGGACGACCCGGCCACCCACGATCGCAGTCTCCGTCACCCGGCCAATCTTAGGCCCCGCGAACCCGGCGGCCCCGACGGCGCGGAAACGCTAGCCGAGGAAGAATCCGGCGGGCCCGAGGGTGCTAGCCGAGGAAGAATTCGGTCAGCACCGGCGCGATCACCTCGGGCGGCACGCCATGGTCGTAGCCCTCCATCATGACCAGCCTGGCCCCGGGGATGACGGCCGCGGTCTCGGTCACCGTGCGGTGGAACCAGTCCGGGCTGGTGCCGCCGCCCAGCACCAGGACCGGCATCGCGATCGCGGCCAGCGAAGCCGGGACCCCCTGATCGCCGGTCAGCGCGATGTCGTAGGGGAGCGTGTGCGCGAGCGCCTCCAGGGCCGGCCACGCCGGGGAGCCCTCCATCATCGTGAGCACCTGGGGCGGTGCCGCGACGACCGACGTCATCCAGTACCGGACCGCGTCGCCCCGGCGCCCGGCCGCGACCATCTCGCGGATCCGGTCCGCCGGGTCCTTGGCCACCTCGCGGGTGCCCGGCACCACGAAGGGCGCCTCGTAGGACGCCACCGCGGTCAGCGGCACGCCGTGCGCCGCGGCCCGCAGGACCAGCGCGCCGCCCGAGGAATGCCCGAACGCGTACACCGCGCCCGAAGCCGCCGCAGACGAAGCCGCGGCAACCACCGCGCCCAGGTCAGCAAGCTCGAGATCGAGGGAGTAGGGCTGGGTGTCGCCGCTGTCACCACGGCCGCGCCGGTCGTAGGTGTAGACCGTGAACCGCTCGGTCAGCCCGGCGGGCGGCACGAACGACCGGCGGTCACAGAACGCCCCGACCGCCACGATCAGCGGCGGCCCCTCGCCTGCCCGGTCGTAGGCGATGAGGGTGCCGTCCGCGGACTTCGTTGTCTCCATGGCGCTATCCTCCCGTGTTGATGGCCCGCATCTCCTCCGGGCTCAGCTCGATGGCCACGGCGGCGATGTTCTCCTCGGCGTGCTCGGGCGAGCCGGTGCCCGGGATCGGCAGCATGGCCGGCGAGCTGGCCAGCAGCCAGGCCAGCACGATCTGGCGGTCGGTCACGCCGTGGTTCTCGGCGGCCGCCGCCACCGCGACCCGCTTGTCGGTCTGCTGGATCGGCGCCCAGGGCAGGAACACCAGGTCGTCTTGCTCGCACAGGTCGATCAGCGGCTGCGACTGCCGGTCGGTGACGTTGAACCGGTTCTGCACCGACACGATCGGCAGGATCTGCTGCGCCTGGCGGAGCTCGTCCTCGGTCACGTTGGACACGCCGACGTGCCGGATCTTGCCCTCGTTCTTCAGCTCGACGATCGCGCCGAGCGACTCGGCCAGCGGAACCTTCGGGTCGACCCGGTGCAGCTGGTACAGCGGGATCTGCTCCAGCTTGAGCCGCCGCAGGCTGCCCTCGCACGCCTCGCGCAGGTGCTCCGGGCGCCCGTCGGCGTCCCAGCGGTTCGGGCCGGGCCGGACCAGGCCGCCCTTGGTCGCGATGACCAGGTCGTCCGGGTACGGGTGCAGCGCCTCGGCGATCAGCTCCTCGCTGACCGAAGGCCCGTAGGAGTCGGCCGTGTCGATGAAGTTGACGCCCAGCTCGACCACTCGCCGCAGCGTGGCGATGGCCTGCTCGCGGCTGGGCGGCTCGCCCCAGATCCCCGAGCCGGTGACCCGCATCGCGCCGAAGCCCAGGCGGTTGACGGTCAGGTCGCCGCCGACGTCGATGGTCCCTGCCGCGGCTGCGGTTGGCTGCGCGCTCACGCCGTCCTCCTCATGCTGATCATGCTGAATCATGCTGACCGGTTCTGAAAAACGCTCACCGGCAGCTTCTCATGATCTCCCCCCGCGCCTCCGTAGCGGGGGGAGATCATGAGACGGCTCAGCGGCCCTTGGGGGTGGGCCTGCTGAGGCGCGACGAGCTGAGGCGCGACGTGCTGAGGCGCGACGAGCGGATCAGCAGGTTCCCGGCGCCGGGGACCACGACCGGACGGTACAGCAGCGGCGAGAATACGACGCGGATGTCTTTACGCACCGAGCATTTTGTGGTGACCGCGAATTCTCCGCCAGCTAGATAGGTCCATTGCGGCATGCTGCGCAATGTGGCCGTCGGCGGCTTTGGTGCCGGTTTTGCATAAGCTGGTACCGTGGCCAGCCACATCGATCCGGTTGCCGCCACGGCGGTAACGACGGCAGCGATGGCTCGCTTCATTATTCCCCTGGGTGAGTAAAAGGTCTGCTCAGCTCCCCAGGCTGGCACGATGATGCGTAGATGTCCCGCATTCCGCAGGGATTAATTAGCCGTGTCGGCCGGTAAGGCTGGCATAGCCGGTAAAACCAGCAATCAGGCGCTGATTTTCGCCCGGGCCAGCGCCAGTTTAACCGCCTTTGACAGGCTTTCGATGTCATAGGCGCCGTAATGCCGCATGCCATTGACAAAGAACGTGGGGGTCCCCGATACGCCGGAAAGGTCGGCGGAATCGGTGTCCTCGGCCACCCGCGCCGCCCCGGCGTGCTTGCGCAGGTGCGCGGTGAACCGCTCGGTGTCCAGGCCGAGCGAGGTCGCGTACCCGATCAGGTCGCGCACGGTGAGCGCGCCCTGGTGCTCGAGCAGCAGGTCATGCATCCCCCAGAACGCGCCCTGCTTGGCCGCCGCCTCGGTGGCCTCCGCGGCCAGCTGGGCGTGCGGGTGGACGTCGGTCAGCGGCAGGTGCCGCCACACGTACCGCACGTCGCCGAAGTCGCGGAGCAGTTCGCGTACCGACGGCTCGGCCAGCCCGCAGTACGGGCACTCGAAGTCCCCGTACTCGATCACCGTGACCGGCGCCTTCTCCGGCCCCCGGATGTGGTCGCGCTCGTCATCGACGGGCACCGCCAGGTCGACCAGGGTCTCGGACGTGCCCAGCAGCGCGCGCAGCCGCGACCGCACCGGCAGCTTGTTCACCGCCTGGAAGACGCCCCAGGTCAGGCCGGTCGAGCACAGCGCCGCGGTCAGGATGCCCAGCTTGGCCTCGGCCAGGTCCACCCCGCTCAGCGCGAGCGAGGCGATCAGCAGCGAGACGGTGAAACCGATCCCCGCCACCGCGCCCGCCCCGGCCACCGCGCCCCAGCCGACCGGCGGCCGCAACCGCCCGTGGCTGAGCCGGGTGACCAGCCACGCACTGCCCGCCGTGCCGGCCGGCTTGCCGACCAGGTAGCCGAACACGATGCCCAGCGTGACCGGCGAGGTGTACGCCCGGCCCAGGAACGAGGGGTTGAGCACGATCCCGGCGTTGGCCAGCGCGAACAGCGGGACGATGACGTAGCTCGACCACGGGTGGAACAGCTGCGCCAGCCGGTCGTTCGGCGAGATCGCGATCCGCACCTCGTCGCGCGCCGACTGGGCCAGTTCCGCGGTTGGCTGCTCACGGAACGAACGGAACGCCTCGGACGCCTGCTCCAGCGAGGCCCGCGTGGCCGGGTAGGCGTACGTCAGCAGGCCGAGGACCAGCCCCACCACCACCGGATCCACGCCCGACTTGAAGAACGCCACCCACGCCGCGATCCCGATCAGCAGGTAGGCCGGCCCGTACCGCACCCCCCGCGCCCTGATCGCCACCACCACCAGCAGGAACGCGATCCCGATCAGCAGCGGCATGACGTCGATGTGCCCGCTGTAGAAGATGGCGATGATCGCCAGCCCGGCCAGGTCGTCGACCACCGAGAACGTCAGCAGGTAGGTCCGGACCCGGTCCGGCAGCCGCAGGCCGACCAGGGCCAGCGCGCCGAGCGCGAACGCGGTGTCGGTCGACATGGACGCGCCCCAGGCGTGCGCCGAGGGCCGCCCGGCGTTCACGATCAGGTAGATGCCGATCGGCACCAGCATGCCGCCCAGCCCGACCGCGGCGGGCAGCGCGAGCCTGCTGCGCACCCGCAACTCGCCGACGTCAAACTCGCGTCGCGCCTCCAGCCCCACGACCAGGAAGAAGAACGCCATCAGCCCGGAGTTGACGAACTCGTGCACGCTGGCCGTCACGCCCGCGCCGCCGACCAGCACCGACACCCGGGTGCCCAGCACTTTGTCGTAGGAGGACACGCTGATGTTCGCCCACACCAGCGCGGCCACCGTGGCCGTGCCCAGCACGAAGGCACTGCCCGTCTCGGTCCGCAGGAACTCCCGCAGCGCGGTGCGCTTGTGCCAGACCGTCCGCCCGGAAAACAGGGACCCCGTCGAGGTCTCGGCGGCCTCCGCGGGCGCGGGTTCGGGCGCCGTAGCTTCGCTCACGCCCGCCTCACACAGCTCGCCTAATCACCGGGAAAAAGAATTTTATCCCGAACGGCCCGTGGACCTGCCGCCGCCTCTGCTGTCAGCGGCCCACCGCGGTCGCCGTGGATCATCCCGCCCCCCGGGCGGGTAGTAACGATCTACGGTCGCAGACTCACCGAGGAGGCGCGCATGGCCCTGATGTTTCTGAACGGGGACGGGATGCGAGGAGGGCGGGCGCATTACACCATCGAGGGGGCGGCGGCACTGATCGGCGAGCGCCGGACCGCGCCGCTGTACCGGTTCTACTCGGTCCGCGACGAGTTCCCCGCCCTGCACCCGGCCACCGGCGGCGGCGGGCCGATCCTCGGCGAGCTGTACGACGTGCCGATGGGCCCGCTGAGCGCGCTGCTGGCCACCGAGCCGGAGGAGCTCGAGCTCTCCATCATCGAGCTCGACGGCGGTGACCTGTCCTTCGCCATGGTGCTGCGGGACGCCGAGCACGCCCTCGGCATCCACAAGGACATCACCAGCTACGGCGGCTGGCGGGCCTACCGCGCCGCCGAGCTCAGCGAGGAGCCCGACCCGAGACGCCCCTGATCCACACGTCAGCCACGTCGGCCGGGGTGGCCAGGGCGAAGATCCTGGCCAGCGCGTCGGTCGTGTCGCAGGCGTGGTTGAGGTTGACCTCCAGCGTGCTGCCCGTGACCGGGCGCAGCCACACCGCGTCGAAGTCCTTGCCCACGGCGAAGTCACCTACCCGGTCGTCCAGGCCCAGCGCCCGCGCGCCGGCCCGGGTGGCCAGGTACAGCAGGTGCGCCGGGGTCAGCGGGAGCCCGTCCGAGCCCAGCAGCTGCTGGATGAAGTAGGCCTGCAACGCCTCCTTGGGCAGGAACAGCCCGGCGCCGGCGCCCACGTCGGACCCGAGCGCGACCCGGACGCCGTGGCCGATGTGCCGGCGGAGCGGGAACAGCCCGCTGCCCAGGGCGCAGTTGCTGGTCGGGCAGTGCGCCACCGACGCGCCGTGCTCGGCCAGCACCTCGAGTTCGGCGTCGGCCGGGTGCACGTTGTGGGCCAGCACGCTGCGCTCGGTGACCAGGCCGTGCCGGCGGTAGGTGTCCAGGTAGTTCCGCGCGCCCGGGAACAACCCGGCCACCTGCGCGATCTCGGCCACGTTCTCGTTGATGTGCGAGGTGAACCAGACGCCCTTGCCCAGCAGCTGCGCGCAGACGTCGAGCATCTCGTCGGACGCGGACAGCGAGAACCGCGGCGTGACCGCGTAGCGCAGCCGGCCGCGGTCATGCCAGCGCAGGATCAGGTCCGCGCTGTCGGTCAGCGCCGTCTCCGGTGAGTTGAGCAGGTCCGGACGCAGGATCCGGTCGCTGAGCACCAGCCCCGAGGTGATGTTCAGGCCGCGCTGCTCGGCCGCGCCGAACAGCTCGTCCATAGCCGGGGCGAAGTGCGAGCCGAACACCAGCGCGCTTGTCGTCCCCGACGCGAGCAGGCCGTCGAGGAACTCCCCGGCCACCGCGCGCGCGTACGCCCGGTCGGCGAGCTTGCTCTCCTCGGGCAGCGCGCATTGCTCCAGCCAGTCAAGCAGCGGCATGCCCAGCCCGCCGATCGCGCGGATCTGCGGGAAGTGCACGTGGCTGTCGACGAAGCCGGGGACCAGCAGCCCGCCGTCGAGCCGGGTAACCGGCTCGTCCGGATGCTCGCCCCGCAGGTCGGCGAAACTGCCCCGGGCGCGGATGACGCCCTCGCGGACCAGCAGCGCGCCGGTCTGCGCCAGCGCGTCGTCCGGATCGCCGGTGAACGGGTCGCCGGGCGTGTCGACGATCGTCCCGGCGTAAAGCGTCATCGCGTCACCGCCGCGCCGGCCCTGGCGTCCAGCACCGGCAGCAGGGCCGAGGCCACCGCGACGGCGATCACGGCCGGGTCCTTCCCGGTGATGCCGGGCTGGCCGATCGGGCAGGTGATCCGGGCGATCACCTCCGGGCTGTGCCCGGCGGCGGCCAGCTGAGCCTGGAACCGCGTCCACTTGGCGGCCGAGCCGATCAGCCCGATGCCGCCCAGCGGCTGGTTCAGCCGCAGCGCCGCGTCGCACAGCGCGTAGTCCTCGGCGTGGTCGTGCGTCATGATCAGCACGTGCGCACCGTGGGGGAGCTGCTCGAGCACCTGCTCGCCGAGCAGCGTGTGGTAGATGGCGACCTCGGCGGTGCCGTCGATGACGTCCGCGAGCCGGACGCGGTCCAGCTGCTCGGCGCGCGAGTCGATAAGCAGCAGCTGGATCGGCAGCCGGGACAGGATGCGGGCCAGCTCGTAGCCGACGTGCCCGACCCCGAACAGCGCCACCACGGGCCGGACCGCGAGCGGTTCGAGCAGCAGCTTGACCACCCCGCCGCAGCACTGCCGGCCGTGCTCGGTGCGCTCGTGCGGGTTGAGCCGCAGCTCGCGGACCTCGGGTTCAGAAAAGCCGCAGGAAATCATCTCCCGGGCCCTGGCCACCGCGGTGGCCTCCAGGTTCCCGCCGCCCACGCTGCCCCAGCTGTACTCCCGGCTGACCACCATCTTGGTGCCCGCCTCGCGCGGCGCGTGCCCGCGCACCTCGATGACGGTGACCAGCACGCCGGGCTGCCCGTCGTGCCGTAGCTGCTGCACGGCCCTGAGCCAGTCCATCGGTCAGGCCTCCGCGTAAGCCGGGACCCGGGCCGCGTTCCGGGCCGCCTGCACCGCCCAGAACACCGCTTCCGGCGTGGCCGGGCAGCCGAGGTCCACGCTCCACCCGGCCGGCCCGAACGCCCCCGCCGCCTGCCGCAGCGCCTCGCGCACGCTGAACGCCTCCATCAGCGGCGGCTCACCGACCGCCTTGGACCCGTACACCACGCCCGATTCGGTCGCCCGCTCGAACAGGTGCACGCGGAACTCCGGCGGCATCTCCGAGAAGCTCGGGATCTTGTAGGTGCTCGCGGCCTGGGTGTTCAGCCGGCCCCGGTGCGGGCCGTCGCTCTCGTCCCAGAGCAGTTCCTCCAGCGTCAGCCAGCCGACGCCCTGCACGAACCCGCCCTCGATCTGGCCCATGTCGATCAGCGGGGACAGGCTGTCACCGACGTCGTGCACGATGTCGGCCCGGCGCAGCCGGTAGGCGCCGGTGAACCCGTCCACCTCGACCTCGGCCGCCGCCGCGCCGTAGGCGAAGTACTTGAACGGCTCGCCCTGCATCCGCTCGGCGTCCCAGTGCAGCCCCTCGGTCCGGTAGAAGCCCGCCGCCCACAGCTGGATGCGCTGGAAGTACGCGTCGCGCACCAGGTCGGCCCAGGCGATCTGCTGGTCGTGGAAGCCGATGCCGGTGACCACGCCGTCGCAGAACCGGACGTCGTTCGGGTTGATGCCGAGCTTTCCCGCGGCCACCACCGCCAGCCGCTCGCGGATCTGGTCGCAGGCGTTCTTGATCGCGCCGCCGTTGAGGTCGGCGCCCGAGCTGGCCGCGGTGGCCGAGGTGTTCGGCACCTTGTCGGTGCGGGTCGGCGCGAGCCGTACCGCTCTCATCGGCACGCCCAGCGCGGTCGCCGCGACCTGGATCATCTTGGTGTGCAGGCCCTGGCCCATCTCGGTGCCGCCGTGGTTGATCAGCACCGACCCGTCCTTGTAGACGTGCACCAGCGCGCCCGCCTGGTTGAACGCGGTCAGGTTGAACGAGATGCCGAACTTGACCGGGGTAATGGCCAGCGCCCGCTTGACGTCCGCGTGCACGGCGTTGAATGCCGCCACCTCGCCCTGCCGCCGCGCGAAATCACTCCGCTCGAGCAGCTCGGACCAGATGGCCTCGAGCCGTTCGGCATGGCGCACCGGCTGCCCGTACGGCGTGGCCTGGCCGGGCGCGTAGAAGTTCCGGTGCCGCAGCTCATCGGGAGACAGGCCGAGCGCCGGGGCGCAGCGGCCGAGGATATCCTCGATGACGATCATGCCCTGCGGCCCGCCGAACCCGCGGAACGCGGTATTCGAGGCCCGGTTGGTCTTGGCGATGCGCCCGTGCACCTCGATGTCGGGAATCCAGTACGCGTTGTCGATGTGACACAGCGCCCGGGCCAGCACCGGCTCGGACAGGTCCAGGCTCCAGCCGCCGTTACTGGTCAGCGTGGCGCGCAGCGCGCACAGGCGCTTGGCGGCGTCGAATCCGACCTCCCAGGTGGCGAAGAACGGGTGCCGCTTGCCGGTCATCTGGATATCCTGGTTGCGGTTCAGCCGCAGGCTCACCGGGTGCCCGGTCAAGGTGGCGCCCAGGGCCGCGATCGCGGCCAGCCCGTGCGGCTGGAACTCCTTGCCGCCGAAGCCGCCCCCCATCCGCAGGCACTGCACGGTGACCTGGTGGGCGGGCAGGCCGAGCACGTGGGCCACGATGTCCTGAGTCTCGCTCGGGTGCTGCGTGCTTGACTGGATGAAGATCTGCCCGTTCTCGTCGACCAGCGCGAGCGCGGCCTGGGTCTCCAGGTAGAAGTGCTCCTGCCCGCCGATCTCGAGCTCGCCGCTGAACCGGTACACGGCCCGTTCAAGCGCGGCGGCCGCGTCGCCGCGGCTGACCGTGCGCTGGTGGCCCTGGTAGCTGCCGGCCTCGATCGCGTCGTGCACGCTGATCAGCGCGGGCAGCGGCTCGTAGTCGGCCTCGACCTTGGCCGCTCCCTGCCGCGCCGCCTCCAGTGTCTCGCCCAGCACCCAGCAGACCGCGTGCCCGTAGAACATGACCTCGCTGGGGAACAGCGGCTCGTCGTGCTTCTCGCCGGCGTCGTTCACGCCGGGCACGTCGCGCGCGGTCAGCACCCGGATCACCCCGGGCACCTCGTAGGCGCCCGCCACCCGCAGGGCCGTGACCCGGGCATGGGCGTGCGGGGCGCAGACCGGCCAGGCGTGCAGGGTGCCGAGCGTGCGCCCGGTCAGGTCCTCGGTGTACAGCGCGGCCCCGGTCACGTGCAGGTCCGCGCTCTCGTGCGACACCTCGAGCCCGACCACGGGCCGCTCCGGCCGATCAGCCAGCGGGCCGTACCTCTTACTCATGATGTCGACCCTCCTGACGCCGGGTGCTCGGCGTAGAACTTCAGCAGCGAGTTGCGCAGCATCGCGATCCGGTAGCGGTCGCTGGCCCGGTGATCGCTCATCGGCGTGCCGGCCCGGGCCAGTTCGTCCGCGGCCGCGGTGGCCGTCTCGCGGCTCCACGGCTGGCCCGTCAAGGCTTCCTCGGCCGCCATCGCGCGCAGCGGCGTGGCCGCCACCCCGCCCAGGCCGATCCGGACCGAAGCCACGCGGCCCCCGCTGTCTACGGCCAGCGCGTAGGCCACGGCCACGCTCGAGATGTCGTCGAACCGGCGCTTGGCGATCTTGTGGAAGGCGGTGACCGGGGCCAGCGGCAGCGGAAGGCGGATCGTCTTGATCAGCTCACCGGGCCGCCTGACGCTCTGCCGGTAGCCGGTGAAGTAGTCGGCCAGCAGGACCTCGCGCTCGCCCTCGGCCGAGGCCAGCACCAGCGAGGCGTCCAGGGCGAGCAGCGCCGGCGGGGCGTCGCCGATCGGCGACGCGGTGCCCAGGTTGCCACCGAGCGTGGCCCCGTTGCGGATCAGCCGGGAGGCGAACTGCGGGAACAGGTCGGCCAGCAGCGGCACCCGTCCGGCCAGCCGGGCCTCGATCTCCGACAGGCTCAGCGCGGCGCCCAGGTCGATCCGGTCCGGGCCGACGGAGAACTCGCGCAGCTCCTCGAGCCGGTCGATGCCGATGGTCAGCGCGGCCCGGGATCCCTTGATGTTCAGCTCGACGCCCCAGTCGGTGGATCCGGCCACCAGCGGCGCGTCCGGGTGGACAGCCAGCAGCTCGAGCACCCCGGCCAGGTCGGCCGGCCGCACGTAACGGCCCTGCGCACTCGTGGCCGTGGTGGCCGCGGGCCGCGGGGCAGGCTCGGCCAGCCTGGCCAGGAACGGATCACCGGCCTCCGGCGTGCCCAGCGCATAAGCCGCGTCCCGGATCGGCCGGTACCCGGTGCACCGGCACAGGTTCCCCGACAGCGCATGCAAGTCGAACCCGTTCACCCCGCACTCGCCCTCATCCTCCGCACCCGCCCCGTTCACCCCGTGCCCGTGCTCCGCGCCCGCCCCGTTCACCCCGGCCGTCCCCTGCAGCGCGGACGACCCGTTCATCGCGGGACCGCTCGACCCGGCCAGCCCGGCCCCGGCCGCCCGCCGGTCCGGCCGGTAGTACTCCGCGGCCATCGAGCAGATGAAGCCGGGCGTGCAGTAACCGCACTGCGAGCCGCCGCGCTCGGCCATCTCGCGCTGAACCGGATGCAGCTGCCCGGGCCGCCCCAGGCCCTCGGCCGTGAGGACCTCCTGCTGGTCGAACGCCGCGGCGGGCACCAGGCAGGCGTTGATCGCGACCCACCGCGTGCGGCCAGGCCCGTCAGCCCGGGCGACCAGCACCGCGCACGCGCCGCACTCGCCCTCCGCGCAGCCCTCCTTGCACCCGGTGAGGCCGTCGCCGCGCAGCCATTCCAGAAGCGTGACGTGACCGCCGACCTCGCCCAGCTCCCGAGTCCGGCCATTGACCACTAGCTGCGGTTTCACCACACACGCTCCTACCCCCGCCGCAGCCCGTCACCCACCCGGGCATACGCCGGCCCAATCTGTCTAATACCGACGATAACCCCTCGCCCACCCGAAAAGCCAGCCCATAATGAAAACTTTTTTCCGTATCATGGATACGAGCTAATCAGGCTTGACCTCTCCTTCCTTCCTTCCTTCCTTCCTTCCTCTTCCCTCTTCCCTCTTCCCTCTTCCCTCTTCCTCTTCCTCTTCCTCTTCCTCGTCTCCCGTCTCCCGTCTCCCGTCTCTCCCGCCTCCCGCCCTCGCTCGCCTCCAGTCGATCGCCCGCCGCCCACCCGCGCCCGCGCCGCGCCGCTCGGGTCCCTCCAGTAACACGGTCCCCAAAATCGTGGAGGATCCGGCTTCCGTGGAAACTTTGGGCAACTATAGCTACCCAAATACTCCATTAAAGCCGAATCCTCCACGCAAATGGTGCAGATGATCGCACTGGTGATCGAGTTAATGCCATCCGCGGCCCGCGCCCATCCGCGGCCCGCGCCCATCCGCGGCTCGCGCCCATCCGCGGCTCGCGCCCATCCGCGGCTCGCGCCCATCCGCGGCCCGCGCCCATCCGCGGCCGCAACCCCGTGGGCGCCCGCACCCGTCCGCAGCGAACCCCCGGCCCGCTAGAAGCCCGGTATCGCCTGCCAGGCCCGCCCCGGCTCCGGCGCGTCGTCGCGGGTCACGGTGCCCTCGATCAGCCCGTACGGGCGGTCCGCGGCGTAGTACACCTCGTTGTCGTTGGGCAGGTCGAACGGGCTCAGGTCGACCAGGAAGTGGTGCTTGTTCGGCATCGACATCCGGATCTCGGCCACCTCGGGGTGGGCCTGGAGCACCTGCTCGCCCATGTAGTACAGCGTCTGCTGCAGGGCCAGGCTGTGCTTGGCCGCGAACGACTCGATCAGGATGCGCCGCACGTCGGCGTAGCTCTTGCCCCAGTCCACGTCGGTCGAGGCGTACCGCCAGCGCGCGGTGACCGCGGTGGCCAGGATGCGATCCGTGGTTTCCGTCAGCGAGGTGTAACGGTCGCGCGGGAACCCCCAGAACTCCGACCCGGTCGACTTGAGCACCACCAGCCCGGTCAGCCCGGACACCACCCAGGCCGAAGCGCCGTCGATGGTCACGTCCGTGGTCCGGGTGCCGCCGCCGGCCCGCGAGAAGGCGTGCCCGTGCTCGGCGCCGTCGACCGTGATCCGGTCCCAGCCGTACTCCTCGATGCTGATCTTCGCGCCGGTCACCCACTCGAAGTCGTCGACGAAGTGGCGCCCCAGGCGCAGCGCGAACTCCTCGATCTCACCCACCCCGTACTGCTGCGCGAAGGCGTACACGGTGTTCTTCTGCGTGTCGGTGGCGACGACCTTGGCGTTGTCGCCGGTCAGGTGCGCGTCGGCGAAGTCGCCGCGCAGCGCGCTGGACACGTTCAGGTCCTTGATCTGGTGCCGGTCGCCGTCCCGGGTGATGTGGACCAGGCGGACCTCCGCCTTGCCGTACTGGTTGTCGCCGAACGTGATGGCCATGATGAACTCCACGATCTCTCGTATTACGGAAACTATTTTTCGCTATTCAGAGGAACCGAGCCGGAACCCGGCCTGCGCCGCGGCCGGCAGGTCCGCCACGCCCGCCCCCGCCGAAGCCACCCGGTCCGCCTCCTCCGCAGGCACTCCGGCCCCGCGTAGCAGCACAGCAAGCTGCGCGACGGGCAGCAGCCGCAGGAACCGGTCGGCCAGCGCCACTCGCGCCCGCTCCGTCGGCACCCCGAACACCCGTAGCCGCGCCATCCCCCCGTCCGGGTACACGTCGAGCCGGACCTGCTCGGCCACCGGCCCGCCGGCCACGGCGAACCGGTGCCGCGTGTCTGGCTGCAGGGCGGTGCGGGCCACCAGGTCCCCGCCGTCGTAGCCGAGCGCGGCCCAGCCGGGCGCGTTGCCCACGAAGTGCGAGGTGTCCAGCTCGACCACCTCCGCCGATCCGGCGCACGCCAGCCGGACCGCCACCCAGTCGTTGCTGTCGTCGCGGCGCCGCGCGGTCTCCCACCCGTCGCCCATGACCCGCGCCAGACCCGGCATGAGCAGGTTGGCGGGGGAGGAGTAGAACATGTTGCTGCACCCGGTGACGACGGCACCGTTCTCCAGCGCGGCCAGGTCGATGGTCGCGGGCAGCAGCCGCGGGTCCGGGACCGGCTCGCCGTGCACCCGGAGCCGGGCCACGCCGCCGTCGGGGAAGATCGTCAGCCGGATGTGGGTGAAGCGCTGCTCGACGCTCACCTCGAACTCGTTGCGCGCGTCGCCGGCCACCGTGCTGCGCGGCACCAGGGTCGTCCACGGCGCCGCGGCCAGCTCGGCCGGGCCCGGGTAACCCTCCGCCCCGCACGCCTGCACCGAAACCTCCGGCGGGTAGTTGCCGGTGAAGTACGAGGTGTCGACCACGACCCGCCGCACCACCCCCGCGCAGCCGAGCCGCACGATCGCCTCGTCCCCGTGTCCATCACCGGCGGCGGAACGACGACGGCGGGTCTCCCAGCCGTCCATGACCTGGCCCTTGTTCCCGAACGTGTGCGGCTGGAACACCGCGTCCCCGGGCTTGATCAGGTTCTCCCGGTCGGCGAACAACTCGTCGTTGGCGTAGATCACGCCGCCGCCGAGCGACCGCGAGGCCAGGTCCGGCCACTGCTTGCTGTCAGTGTTCATGGTTCCGTCCTGCTGATCAGATTTTTTATTCCGAACGGACCTGCCCTCGTGCACCCGGCCAACCCCGGCCCCGTCGCCTGGATCTCGCGGGCCAGCGCCTGACCTACCCGCCGGAGCAGCGTGCTGGCCTGCGCACTGGATCGCGCCAGGTCCGGTTCCAGGTCGGTCAGCGTGTAGACCCGGGATATCCCGGTCGCGGCCAGCTGGTCTTCGGTCAGCGTGCTGCGCCCGGCCACCGCGACGACCGGGATGCCGCGCCGGGTGGCGGCCCGGGCCACCCCGGCCGGCGCCTTGCCGGCCAGGGTCTGGGTGTCCAGCGAGCCCTCACCGATGATCACCAGCGCGGCGCCGTCCAGCGCGGCGTCGAAGTCCACCAGGTCAAGCACCATCCCGATGCCGGGTCGCGCCTGCGCGCCGAGCACGGCCAGGGCCGCGAAGCCGACCCCGCCCGCCGCGCCGGCCCCGGGCGCTTGCGACCGGTCGGTCCCGGTTGCCGCCGCTACTACGGCCGCCCAGCGCCGCAGCCCGCCGGCGAGCTCGGTGATCTGCTCCGGCGAGGCGCCCTTCTGCGGCCCGTACACCTCGGCCGCGCCGTCCGGCCCGGTCAGCGGGTTGACCACATCGGTCGCCAGGATGACCGTGCCGCCCCGCAGCCCCGGGTCCAGCCCGCTCAGGCCCGGCGCCGCGACCGCGCGCAGCGCCGGATGGAGCCCAGCCAGGTCCAGCGTCGCGACGTCGCGCAGCGCCGCGCCGCCCCGGGCCAGCGGCTCGCCGCGCGTGTCGAGCACTCGCGCCCCGAGCGCCTGGAGCAGCCCGGCGCCGCCGTCGGTGCTGGCGCTGCCGCCGACGCCCAGGATGATCTGGCGCGCGCCCGCCGCCAGCGCGGCCGCCAGCACCTGACCGCAGCCGAAGCTGGACGCCGTGAGCGGCGCGGGCCGGCCGCCGGGCAGCCGCGCCAGGCCGCAGGCGTCGGCCAGCTCGATCACCGCCATCTCGCCGCGCCGCGCGTAACTCGCGCGGACCGGTTCGCCGGTCGGGCCGTCCACCGTCACCGGCACCCGTTCCAGGCCGGCCGCCACGGCCGCGTCGACCGTCCCGTCGCCGCCGTCGGCTACCGGAACGGTGACGAGCTCGGCCTCGGGCCACTCGGCCCGCAGCCCGGCCGCGATCGCGTCAGCCACCTCGGCGGCCGGCAGCGATCCCTTGAACTTGTCCGGCGCGATGACGATCTTCATCAGCTAAGCCCTAGTCGAGGAGGGCCACGACCGCGGTCGGCGCGTCCTCACGGCGCTCCGCCAGGTCTTCGAACTCGACCACGTTGTCCAGTTCGGTGCCCATCGAGATATTGGTGACCCGCTCCAGGATGATCTCCACCACGACCGGCACCCGGTACTCGGCCATCAGTTTCCTGGCCGCCTCGAACGCGGGCCCGATCTCGTCCGGCGTGCTGACCCGCAGCGCCTTGCAGCCGAGGCCCTCGGCGACCTTGACGTGGTCCACGCCGTACCCGCCCAGTTCGGGCGCGTTGACGTTGTCGAAGGACAGCTGCACGCAGTAGTCCATGTCGAAGCCGCGTTGCGACTGCCGGATCAGGCCGAGGTAGGCGTTGTTCACCAGCACGTGGATGTAGGGCAGGTTGAACTGCGCGCCTACCGCGAGTTCCTCGATCATGAACTGGAAGTCGTAGTCACCGGACAGGGCCACCACGGTGGCGTCCGGGTCCGCGACGCAGACCCCGAGCGCGGCCGGCACCGTCCAGCCCAGCGGGCCCGCCTGCCCGGCGTTGATCCAGTGCCGCGGCCGGTACACGTGCAGGAACTGGGCCGCGGCGATCTGGGACAGGCCGATCGTGCTCACGTACCGCGTCTCCGGGCCGAACGCCCGGTTCATTTCCTCGTACACCCGGTGCGGCTTGACCGGCACGTTGTCGTAGTGCGTGCGCCGTTGCATGGTGGCCCGCCGGTGCCGGCACTGCTCGACCCACGCCGCGCGTTCGGTGCTGCCGCCCGCCGCTTTGCGCTCCCTGGCCACCTCGACGAACAGCCGCAGGGCCGCCCCGGCGTCGGAGACGATCCCGTAGTCGGGCGCGAAGACCCGCCCGATCTGGGTCGGCTCGATGTCGACGTGCACGAACGTCCGGCCCTTGGTGTAGGTGGCCAGCCCGCCGGTGTGCCGGTTTGCCCACCGGTTGCCGATGCCGAGCACGAAGTCCGAGGCCAGCAGCGTGGCGTTGCCGTAGCGATGCGAGGTCTGCAGACCGGCCATCCCGGCCATCAGCCGGTGGTCGTCGGGCAGCGCGCCCCAGCCCATCAGCGTCGGAACGACCGGCACGTCGACCAGCTCGGCGAACTCGACCAGCAGGTCGGCGGCGTCGGCGTTGATGATGCCGCCGCCGGCCACGATCAGCGGGCGCTCCGCGGCGGCCAGCATGTCCAGCGCCTTGGCGATCTGGGCCCGCGTCGCCGACGGCTTGTACACCGGCAGCGGCTCGTAGGTGTCGATGTCGAAGTCGATCTCGGCCAGCTGCACGTCGAAGGGCAGGTCGATCAGCACCGGTCCCGGCCGTCCCGAGCGCATCAGGTGGAAGGCCTGGGCGAAGGCGCCCGGCACCTGGGCCGGCTCGAGCACCGTCATCGCCATCTTGGTCAGCGGGGCGGCGATGGCCGAGATGTTCACCGCCTGGAAGTCCTCCTTGTGCAGCTTGGCCACGGGCGCCTGGCCGGTGATGCACAGGATCGGGATCGAGTCGGCCGCGGCCGAGTACAGCCCGGTCAGCATGTCGGTGCCGGCCGGCCCCGAGGTGCCCACGCACACGCCGATGTTGCCCGCGCGGGCCCGCGTGTAGCCCTCGGCCATGTGCGAGGCGCCCTCCACGTGCCGGGCCAGCGTGTGCCTGATCCCGCCGTCACGGCGCATCGCCGCGTAGAACGGGTTGATGGCCGCGCCGGGCAGCCCGAACACATTCGTGACCCCCTCCCGGCGCAAGATCGCGACCGCCGCGTCGGCGGTAGTCATGCGTGGCATGTTCTTACTCCTCGTCTCGTCCGGATAGCTGGGTGACCAGCTTGAGCAGCGCCGAATGGTCCAGCCCGCCGTCTCCTTGTGCCTTCAGCGACGCCACCAGCTGCGCGGCCACCGCGCCAAGCGGGATCACCACGCCCGCCTGGCGCGCGGCGGCGGTGACGATTCCCATGTCCTTGTCGTGCAACGCGATCCGGAAGCCGGGCTTGAAGTCGCGAGCCAGCATGGCCGCGCCCTTGCGCTGCAGTACGGTGCTGCCGGCCAGGCCGCCGCCCAGGACCCGCAACGCCGCCTCCGTGTCGACCCCGTAGGCCTCGAGGAACACGATGGCCTCGGCCAGCAGCTCGAGATGACCGGCCACCATGAGCTGGTTCGCGGCCTTGACCGTCTGACCGGAGCCCGCAGGCCCGACATGGACGACGGTCTTGCCCACCGCGTCGAAGACCGGTGCCGCGGCCTCGAAGTCCGCGGCGGCGCCGCCGACCATGATCGACAGCACGCCCTCGATGGCGCCCTGCTCACCGCCGGACACCGGCGCGTCAAGCACTCGGAAGCCGCGCCCCGCCCCCTCGGCGGCCAGCGCCGCCGCCACGTCCGGCCGGATGCTCGAGAAGTCGATGATCAGCGCGCCCGGCTGAGCGTGCTCGAACACGCCGCCCGGGCCGGCCAGGACCGCCTGGACGTCGGGGGAGTCCGGCACCATCGTGGCCACCACGTCCGCGTCCCGGACCGCCTCGGCGATGTCCGCCGCCCCGCGCCCGCCCGCCGCGACCAGCTGCTCGGTCCGGGCCGGGCTCCGGTTGTACCCGGTAACGTCGAACCCCGCCTTGACCAGGTTGGCCGCCATCGGCGCGCCCATAATCCCCAGCCCGATAAACCCAAGCTGTGTTTTCCCGCTCGCCTCCGGGGCGCTCATGAGGCGCCTCCTTCCCTCGTCGCTCCTCCGTCGTCCCTGGGGTGGGTCCGTGGGGACAAACACTGTCCAGGCGGCGCCGCGCCCCTCCGGCTCGCGGGCAGCCAGGCCAGGCTGGCTTCGGTCGTGGTGGTCGGCTTGTACTCCAGGCTGACCCAGCCCCGATACCCGTGATCTTCCAGCGCGGCCAGGTAGCGGTCCAGAGGCAGTTCGCCGCTGCCCGGCTCGCCGCGGCCCGGCGCGTCGGCGATCTGCACGTGGAAGGTCACGCCGGCGTACGCCGCGATCGCCGCGTCGACGTCGTCGCCGTTGCTGGCCAGGTGGTACAGGTCGCAGAGGAAGCCCACGTTGGCGGCACCCGCAGCGCGGGCCCGCTGGACCACGCCCACCGCGTCACCGGCCGTGCGCAGCGGATAGGGCTTGGGCCCGCTGACCGGTTCGATGAGCACGGTGGCGCCGATGCCGGCCACCGCCTTGGCCGCGAGCGTGATGTTCTCGATGGCCAGTTCGTCCTGGGCCGCCGGATCCACCCCGTCGACCCGGTTCCCGTACAGCGCGTTGAACCCGCGCACGCCGAGCCGCTCGCCGATCCCGGCGGTCACGTCGATGTTGTCGCGGAACTGACCGCTGCGCCCGGGGATCGATAGCACACCGCAGTCCGGGCCGGCCAGGTCGCCGGCGAAGAAGTTCAGGCCCGCCAGCGCCACGCCGGCCTCCTGGACCGCCGCGACGAACGCGTCCACCTCACGGTCGGACGGCACCGGCGCCGCGAACGGCCACCAGAACTCCACCGCCGAGAACCCCGCGGCCCGGGCCGCGGCCGGGCGCCGGAGCAGCGGCTCCTCGGTGAACATCAGCGAGCAGTTGACCAGGTAGGGAAGTGAGTGATCAGTCATATTTCCGTATCCTGAAAGTTTTTTTCCGTTTATCGGATAAGCGTAGACTCTAAGCCATCGGCACGTCAACCGGCCCAGGGCCCGCGACTCGAGTCTGACACTTTTGATATACGGATTACGAATTCTGTATCATGGAAGCGTGAACGATTCGACGCAGAGCATCAGGCTGGCCCCGGCCAGCTCCGGCCGGCCCGCCCGCGAGGAGACCGGCCGCGGCCCGGCCGCGGGCGGGGTGCAGTCCATCGAGCGGGCCTTCGACCTGCTCGAGATGCTGGCCGACGCGGGCGGTGCACTGGGCCTGTCCGAGCTCGCGGCCAACTCCGGGCTCCCGCTGCCCACCGTTCACCGGCTCATGCGGACGCTGGTCAACCGGGGCTACGTCCGCCAGGAGGCCTCGCGCCGGTACGCACTCGGCGCGCGGCTGATCCGGCTGGGCGAGACCTCAAGCCGCATGCTCGGCACCTGGCTGCGGCCGTTCCTGGCTCAGCTGGTCCGGGAGACGGGGGAGACCGCCAACCTGGCCATGCTCGACGGCGACGAGGTCGTCTACATGGCCCAGGTGCCCAGCGCGCACTCGATGCGGATGTTCACCGAGCCGGGCCGCCGGGTCCGCCCGCACTGCACGGCGGTCGGTAAGGCCCTGCTGGCGCAGCTTCCGCCCGCCGAGGCGCGAGCCATCGCTGGGGCGCAGCGGCATGCCGGCCTACACCCCCACGACCATCACCGACCCTGACCTGCTGGTCGCCCACCTCGAGGTGATCCGCAAGCAGGGCTACGCCGTCGACGAGGGCGAGCAGGAGATCGGCGTGCGCTGCTTCGCGGTCGCCGTGCCCGACGCGCCCGCCCCCCTGGCCATCTCCACCTCCGGCCCGCAAGCCCGGATGACCGACGACGCCGCGGCCCGCATCGTGCCCGCGCTCAAGCTCACCGCCTTCGAGATGTCCGCCACCATCGCCGCCGAAGGCGCCGACTAGCCTTCCCCGCAGCCCCGGGGAGCGTTCCCACCAAGGACCCCGACCGTCACCATGATCGCGAAGACTTTTATATGCCCCAGCACGTAAAACCCTTCGCGATCATGGAAATCAGCTCCGCGAGACCCGCGCCGCCGCCCCGCGAGACCCGCGCCGCCGCCCTGCGAGGCCCGCGCCGCCGCCCCGCGAGACCCGCGCCGCCGCCCCGCGAGACCCGCGCCCACCCCGCGAGACCCGCGCCGCCGCCCCGCGAGACCCGCACCGCCGCGCCCACGTACCTCAGGTCGCTTCCGGGACGCCCGCGCCGTCGTCGGGGACGTTGACCGCGACCGCGCCCTCGCGGACCGCGAGCGACACCGCGGACTCGCCCTTGGGCCGGCGCGTCCAGTGGTTGAACACCAGGTTCAAGGTGAACACCACGATCACCGTCGAGGTGATGCTGGATCCGAAGATGACCTGGAAATCGTTGGGGAAGTGCTCGTAGAAGTCGGGCTGCACGGCCGGGAGCAGCCCCGCCGCCAGCGACACCGCGACGATCAGCAGGTTGTGATTGCCGTCGAACGACGTCTTGTGCAGGGTCTGGATGCCGACCGCGGTCACCATCGCGAACATCACCGTGGCGGCTCCGCCGATCACCGGCCCGGGCACGTTGGCGACCACCTGGCCGATCTTGGGCAGGATGCCCAGCAGGATCAGCATCGTGCCGCAGGTGGCCACCACCCACCGGCTGCGGACCTTGGTCAGGCCGACCAGGCCGACGTTCTCCGCGAAGGCGGTGTCCGGGAAGGAGTTCAGGAACCCGGCCAGGACCGCCGACAGGCCGTCGGTGGCCAGGCCGCGGGCCAGGTGGGACGGGGCCAGCTTCTTGTCCACCATCTCCGACACGGCCAGCATGTCGGCCGTGGACTCGGTGTACGTGACCAGCATGACGATGCACATCGAGATGATCGCCGCCGCCTCGAACTTCGGGTGCCCGAACCGGAAGAAGCCGCTGAAGCCGATCCACTTGGCCGAGCTCGCGCTGGAGAAGTTCAGCAGGTGCATCGGCCAGGCGACCAGCGTGCCGATCGCGATGGACAGCAGCACCGCGATTTGGCTGACGAACCCGCGGAACACCCGGGTGATGACCACGATGAGCAGGATGACCAGGCCCGCCAGCGCGATGTGGGAGACCTGCCCGTAGTCCTTGGCCGCCGGGTTGTCCCCGGCGATGAGGCTGACGTCCGCGCCGATCAGCGACAGGCCGATCACGCAGATGACGGTGCCGGCCACCAGCGGCGGGAAGAACCGCACCAGCATCGAGAACGGCTTGGCGATGAGCAAGCCGAACACGCCCGAGATGAGCATCGCGCCGTATACGGCGGGCAGCCCGTACTTCTGCGCGATGACGATCATCGGGCTCAGCACGGTGAACGTCGCCCCGGCCACCACCGGCAGGCGCACCCCGAAGACCTTGCCGATCCCGACGCTCTGGATCACCGTCGCGATGCCCGAGACGAACAGGTCGGCGTTGACCAGCAGCCCGATGGTCGACGTCGGCAGCCCGAGCGCGCCGCCCACGATGAGCGGAACGGCCACGGCCCCGGCGTACATGATGAACAGATGCTGCAGGCCCAGGACGAACAGCCGGGGCGCGGGCAGTACCTCGTCCACGGGATGGACCGGCGGTTTCCCGCGCGCATCCGGCGCGACGGTTTCGGGGGCGTTGGTCAGCGACATGTGGAACTCCAGTTGCGCTATCGGCCGGTCCAGCCCCGGCCGTCTGTACTAGTTTTCCGCATCGTGAAAACTTATTTCCGAATAACAGATAAGCTAACTCCGGCACGTCGATAGGTCAAGAGGGAGGAAGAAATGCGCACCGCCCAAGCCGGCCCCTTGCTCCGGCCAATCCCCGAGGTCTAGACTGAACGTTCAGTCAAGACAAGGAGGAGCCTGGGAAGCCATGGTGACCCCGCACCAGCCCGCCGAACAGACCATCCAGCCCACGGCCGAGAACGCCGAGAACGCCGAGAACGGCAAGAACACCGAGACCGTCAAGAACACCGAGACCGTCAAGCACCGCGTCGAGCGCGTCGGCGGCGCGCTGCCCGACGCCGAGCTCGCCCAGCTCATCGCCACCCAGGAAGAGATCTTCGTCCGACGCCAGCCGAACTCCGCGCATCTCGCCCAGGCGGCCCAGCAGCACCTGGCCGGCGGCGTCACCTCCAGCTGGCAGATCACCGCACCGCAGCCGGTCTGGCTGAGCCACGGCTACGGTTCGAAGGTCTACGACGTCGATGGCAACGAGTACGTGGACCTGCACGGCGGCTACGGCGCCGCCCTGGCCGGCCACGGCCACCCCGCGATTCAGGAAGCCATCAAAGCCCAGGTCGGCAAGGGCACCCACTTCGCCCAGCCGACCCCGAACGCCGTCGCCGTGGCCCGCGAGCTGGCTAAGCGGTTCGGCCTGCCCCGCTGGCGGTTCGCCAACTCCGGCACAGAAGCCACCATGGACGCCGTCCATCTCATGCGCTCGATCACCGGCCGGGATCTGCTCATCAAGATCGAGGGGTGCTACCACGGTCACCACGACTCGGTCCAGGTAAGCGTCATGCCCGACCCGGAGGACGCCGGGCCCCGGGACCGGCCGAACAGCGCCCCGAGCTCCACCGGCATCCCCGCCGCCATCACCGATCTGACCCTGATCGCCACCTTCAACGACCTAGGCAGCGTCGAACGGATCCTCGACGAGCACCAGGGCCAGGTCGCCGGCATGATCATCGAGCCGATCATGATGAACGCCGGGATCATCAAGCCCCAGCCCGGCTACCTCGCCGCCCTCAAGGACCTGCTTCACCGCCACGGCGCCCTGCTGACCTTCGACGAGGTCAAGACCGGCCTCACCGTCGGGCCGGGCGGCGTCACCCGGCAGCAAGGCGTCCAGCCGGACCTCATCACCTTGGCCAAGTCCCTGGGCGGTGGCGTCTCAGTTGCCGCCGTCGGCGGCACGGAAGCCGTCATGGATCACGTCGCCAGCGGCGGTTACGAGATGGTGGGCACCTTCAACGGCAACCCGCTGGCCATGGCGGCCACCCGGGCCATGCTCGCCGAGGTGGCCACCGACGCGGCGTACGAGAAGATCGAGAAGCTCCGCCTGCGCGCGGCCGAAGGCATCGAGGACGCCATAAGCAAAACCGGTCTGTCCGCCCACGTGGTCACCGCCGGTGCCAAGGGCTGCGTGGTGTTCGCCGCGGAACCGGTCACCAGTTACCGCGGCTTCCTGGGCGTGGACGACCGGTACAGCCACGCGCACTGGCTCTATCAGCACAACGGCGGCGTCTTTCTCCCGCCCTGGGGCAAGATCGAGCAATGGCTGATCTCGGTCCAGCATGACGAGGCCGACATCGACCGCCTCGTGGAGAACTTCGCCGTCTTCGCCCAAGCGGTCGGCGGTGCGCCCTGATCCGTGTGTCCTAAACCGTTACGCGCCGTATCTTGCGCGCGACATCCGAACAAGAGTACCTGCTATTGACGGACTGTTCAGTCAAGGATCGCTAACGCAGCCGGGAGAGAGGTGACCGCGATGCATCCACGAGAAGGATGGACCGAGGACAGACGACCGGAGTTGCTGACGCGCCGCGGTTTCCTCAGGCAGGGCGCGGCCGCCGGACTGGTGCTCGGCGGCGGAAGCTCCCTGCTGGCCGCCTGCAGCTCGGCGAAGTCCGGCACGACGCCCACCGGAACCAGCACCCTCACCAGCGGTGGTATCCCGCTGCCCAGGCCGAACAACCCCGTGACCTGGCCGCTGTACCAGGACAACCCGGCGATCGCCAACGGCCTTCCGCCAGAGACGAACGCCACGTTGCGGCTGTACAACTGGGTCGCCTACATCAACCCGGATTGCCTGAAGGCCTTCGGCAAGAAATACAACTGCAAGGTCGAGGTGACGACGTTCGAGAACATGGACGACGCGCTGGCCAAGTTGCGCAGCGGGCAGGACCTCGGCTTCGACGTCTTCCTCCCGACTGTCGACGTCATGGGCGAGCTCGTCTACGGGAAGCTGATCCAGCCGCTCAACCACAGCTACATCCCGAATATCACGCAGGCCTGGTCGGACTTCGCCAACCCGTTCTACGACGGCAAGTGGCGATACACGGTGCCCTACACCATCTACACGACCGGCATCGCCTGGCGTAAGGACCACGTCGACGAGAACCCGTACGCGATGGCGAACCCGTGGGCGATGCCCTGGCAGGCCAAGTACAAGGACAAGGTCGCGATCCTCGACGACGCGCGGGAATCGATCAGCCTGGGGCTGATGAAGAACGGCATCTTCGACCTCAACACCACCAACCCGAACCAGATCTCGGCGGCCGGGCAGTCCCTCGCGCAACTAGCGGGACTGACCAACGTGCACATCGACAACAACGACTACACCGAGGTCCCGAGCGGCCAGATCTGGATCCACCACGCCTGGTCCGGCGACATCGCCACGGCGGCGTCCTACATGCCCAAGGGCGTGAACGTCAACGTCGTCGGCTACTGGTTCCCGCCCGACGGCAAGGGCCCGGTCGCGAACGACACGATCACCGTGCTCAAGGGCGCCCCGAACCCGGTCCTGGCCCACCTGTTCCTGAACTACATGCTGGACGTCAACAACGTGCTGACGAACATCAGCTACAACGGCTACATGCAGCCCATCAACGGCATCACCCCGCAGCGCCTGGTCACCGAGCAGTTGCTGCCGCCGAGCCTGATGTCCACGGCGGTGCTCCCCTCGTACTTCCGGCGCGGGGTGATGGAGCTCCAGATCCCGACGGCCACGAACGCCCTGTGGGAGCAGGCATGGCTCCAGGCCAAGAGCTCGTAGGCGGCGCGGCGTGACCGGTCCCGCGCGCGGCCGGAGCCAGCACCGCCTGTTCTGGGCCGCGCTCGCCGCGCCCGGCATCATCTGGCTCGCGCTGCTGTTCATCGTGCCCTTCTACGCGATCCTCGCCATCGCGGGCGGTCAGCTTGACCTATTCGGTAACCCCGTCGCGGTCTGGAACCCGCTGCACTGGAGCTCCGCCAACTTCACCGGGGCCTGGCACGACGTGGCCGGCGCGTCAGCCTTCGTCGGCCCGATCATTCTCAGGACTGTCCTCTACGTGGCCCTGGCGTCACTGATCTCGCTGGTGATCGCCTATCCCGCGGCGTACTTCGTGGCCAGGTTCGCAGGGCGGCGCAAGGCGCTGTTCCTGATCCTGCTCGTCGCGCCCTTCTGGATCAGCTACATGATGCGCATGCTGGCCTGGATCGACCTGCTCCAGACCAGCGGGTACGTGAACAAGGTGCTGAGCTCCCTGCACCTGATCGGCCAGCCGGTCGACTGGCTGGGTGGAATGTGGATAACGGTGGTGCTCGGCCTGGTCTACGGCTACATCCCCTACTTGATCCTGGTCCTGTACGCGGGCCTGGACCGGATCGACCAGGCGCTGATCGAAGCCGGCCGCGATCTGGGCCTGGGCCGGGTCCGCACCTTCGTCCGCGTGACCCTCCCGATGTCCAGGCAGGCGATCCTGACCGGGATGCTGATCACGGTGCTCCCCATGCTCGGCGACTACTTCACCAACCAGTTGCTGTCCGGCACCACCGGAACGGCGATGTTCGGCAACGTGATCGATGACCAGCTGACCTCAAGCGGCGGAGTCCTCGCGGGTCAGGGCGCGGTCTTCTCGCTGCTGTTCCTGCTGGTCCTGATCGCCCCGATGATCTATTACGTGGTAGCGACGAACCGCTCCTCACGAGGTGCGACATGACACCGACCGCCACGCCCTCTGCCGCCCGGGTCGACGAGACCCGGACCGCCGGCACCGTGCTCGGCAGGCTGCGGCCGCGCCGCAATCCATGGGGGCACGCCTGGTTCCTCGAGGGGTTCACCTGGCTCTACCTGATCTGGTCGCTGCTGCCGGTGGCGCTGGCGGTCCTGTTCTCGTTCAACAACGGGAGATCACAGAGCGTGTGGCAGGGCTTCTCCTGGCGCTGGTACTACCAGGATCCGGTGAACTCGGTCCTGCACAATCCCGACCTGCACGCCGCCGTCGTCCAGACCCTCCGGCTGTCCGTCTACGTCACCCTGATCACTGTGCCGCTCGGCGTCGCGTTCGCGCTGGGGATCAACCGCTGGCGCGGTCCGGTGGCCGCGAGTTTCAACTTCGTGATGATCCTGTCCTTCGTGATCCCCGAGCTGATCTTCGGCGTCGCGATGTTCTTCGTGTTCACCCGGCTGTTCACGACGGTGGGCCTGGGCTCGCTGGCCGAGGTTCTCGCCCTGGTCACCTGGAACGTCAGCTGGCCGGCGCTCATCGTGCAGGCCAGGCTGGTGACGATAGGCAGGCACTACGAGGAGGCGGCGGCCGACCTCGGCGCTACCCCATGGCAGGTCACCTACCGGGTCATGATGCGCCTGCTCACGCCGGCCATCTTCGCCAGCGCGGTCCTGGTCTTCTCCGGCGTCATCGACGACTTCGTGCTCGTCGACCTGCTGAGCTCCAACTCCAGCAACACGCCCATGTCTGTGTACATCTACGCGCAGCAGCGCGGTGGCAACGGCGGGCCCGCGCTCAACGCGCTCGGCACGATCATGCTGGCCATGTCGTTCGTCGTCGCGATCATCGGATATATCGGCTACCGGTGGCTCACTCGCGGCGAGCGCGGCAGCCGGATCGACGCCCTGACCACCATCGCCGGCAGCGAAGGCTGACCGTAGGGTTGTCTCATTTTTATCCCGAACGGACCTGGTGCGTGCCCCAGCATGTCGCTAGGAGCCCACCAAGGGAGGCGCGTGCTCGACGACCTGGAGATCGACGACAGCGACTCACCCGCGATCGCCCTGGTGCCGCCCGGCGTCTCGTGGGCCGAGGTACGCGACCACATCAAGATCGCGCATCACCCGCTGCTGGT
Organism: uncultured Actinomycetes bacterium; assembly: GCA_963822765.1. GTDB lineage: Bacteria > Actinomycetota > Actinomycetes > Streptosporangiales > Streptosporangiaceae > Palsa-504. The sequence goes on from CAWGJL010000048.1 coordinate 176,370, forward strand.
CCCGCCGCCCGCCAAGGGCGGTGACTTCGCCGGCGCCTACTGGACCGGCACCGAGATGCTGGTCATCGATGAACTCGGCCCCGACCAGGACCAGGCCATCGACGACTTCCGCGCCACCCTGCAAGACCTCGGCGAGACGTAGGCCTACGGGGCCGCCCTAGAACGGCGGCTCGTCGGAGAAGTTGCCGCCGCCGTCGGACGCCCACGGATCTGTGTCCTGACCCGAGCCGCCCTGGCCGCCGCCGGAGGGCCGGCCTCCGCCCTGGCCGCCGCCGGAACCGCCCTGGCCGCCGCCGGAACCGCCCTGGCCGCCGCCGTTCGCGCCGGACCTGGCCATCTTGTTGACCTTGGCCGAGGCGTTCCGCAAGCTCGGGCCGACGTCGTCGACCTCGACCTCGTACACGGTCCGCTTCTCGCCCTCCTTGGTCTCATACGACCGCTGCCGCAGCCGCCCGGACACGATCACCCGCATCCCCCGGGTCAGCGACTCGGCCACGTTCTCCGCCGCCTGCCGCCACACATTGCACGTCAGGAACAGCGAATCGCCGTCCTTCCACTCGTTCGTGTTCTTGTCGAGATACCGCGGGGTGGACGCGATGCGGAACTTCGCGACCGGCTGCCCGGCCGGGGTGAACCGCAACTCCGGGTCATCCACCAGATTGCCCGCGATCGTAATCGCGGTGTCGCCTGCTGCCATGAGCAGATCTCCTTACCCTACGTTCTTGGCTCCTTCCGATATTGTGTACGACCCCACTGACATTTCCGGCGGCGTCGTCCCAGGTCGGGTCCGCCTCAATTAGTCCCTGGCCGGCTCGTAGGTGGCGACCACCACGCCGGCCGCCGTGCTGACGCTGCCGGTCAGCCGCAGCGGCACGTGCGCGCCCGCCGGGAACAGCCGTCGTCCGGTGCCGAGCACGAGCGGGTGGATCATCAGCAAGTACTCGTCGATCAGGTCGGCCGCCATCAGCGAGCCGATCAGCACGCCGCTGCCCATGATCGCCAGAACCCCGCCGGCTTGCGCCTTGAGCGCGCGCACGGCGTCCACGGTGTCGCCGCGCAGCAGCGTCGAGTTGGGCCACGGCAGGGGTTCGGATGCCGTGGTCGAGGCGACGTACTTGGGCGTGTTGTTCAGCGCGTCCTTGAACGGGCCGCCCTGGGCGTTCCAGGAGGCCAGCAGGTCCTCGTAGGTTCGCCGCCCGAACAGCCATCCGGCCAACCCGCCCCCGGCCGCCATCCTCTCGCCCATCGTCTTGCCCGTGGCGTCGTCAGGCGTTACGGACCGGCTGGCCCAGCCGCCTTGGGTGAACCCGTCCCGGGTGTCCTCGTCCGCCCGGCCAGGTCCCTGCATCACGCCGTCCAGCGTCACGTGGTTCATCACGACGATCCGGCCCATTCCAGCCTCCCGGTCAGTTATCTGCCTGTCGCCTCCCATACGAACGGCCCAGGCCGAAATCGACACCGTCGCGGTCAGAGCCCGGCGATAACCTGCGCCAGCCGGGCCACGCCCTCGGCGATGGCCCGCTCGCTGACCGTCGCGTAGCCGAAGATCAGGCCGCCCGGACCCGGGTTGGTGATGCGGTACGGCCCGACCGCGTCCAGGCCCACTCCGGCCCGCCGCGCCGCGCCGGTCACCGCCGCCTCGTCCAGGTGCGGCGGCAGCCAGGTGACCAGGTGCAGCCCGGCGGAAACGCCGACCGGCTGGAGCCAGGGCAGGTCGCGGGCCAGCGCCTCAAGCAGCGCGTCGCGCCGCCTGCGGTAGACCGGGCGCATCCGCCGCAGGTGCCGGTCGAACTCGCCGCGCGTGACGAAGTCCGCCAGCGCGACCTGCTCCAGCGCCGGCGAGCCGCGGTCGGCCGCGATCTTCGCGGCGGCCATCGGCTCGGTCAGGTGCCGCGGCAGGACGAACCAGCCGAGCCGGATCCCCGGCGCGAGCGTCTTGCTCGCCGAGCCGGCGTACACCACGTGGTCGGGCGCCAGGCCTTGCAGCGCGCCGACCGGTGTCCGGTCGTAACGGTACTCGGCGTCGTAGTCGTCCTCGATGACGACCGCTCCGCGCTCGGTGGCCCAGGCCATCACCGCGGCCCGGTTCCGCGCGGACAGGACGGACCCGGTGGGCCACTGGTGCGACGGCGTCAAGATGACGGCATCGGCCTCGCTGTCCCGCAGCAGGTCGACCCGGATGCCGTCGCCGTCGACCGGGATCCCGACCACCTCGAGCCCGGCCGCGCGGGCCGCCGGGAGGGCGTCGTCCCGGGAGGACGGGTCCTCCAGGGCCAGCCGTTTCGCGCCCGCGGCCGCCAGCACGCCGATGAGCAGCGTCACGCCCTGCGCGTAGCCGGTGCAGATCACCATCTGATCCGGGTCGGCCACGGTGCCGCGTACCCGGTTCAGGTAGCCGGCCAGCGCCGTGCGCAACTGCGGCACGCCGCGCCCGGTCAGGTAGCCGAACACCTCGTTCGGGGCGTCGGCGAGCGCACCGCGGATGGCCCGCAGCCACGCGGCCCGGGGAAAGCTGGACACGTCGGCGCGGCCGTAGCTGAGGTCGATGGCCGGCTTGGGCTCGCTCACCGGGCGCAGCGCCGCGGCCGCCGGCGCCGGCCCGGCTGCCACCTGCGTATACCCGCCCGCACGGCTGCTCAGGTACCCCTCGGCGGTCAGCTGCTGGTAGGCCTCGACCACGACCCCGCGGGAGACGCCCAGGTCGGCGGCCAGCACCCGGGTGGGCGGAAGGGAGGATCCGAGCGCCAGCCGGCCCGCGCGGATCGAGTCCCGGATCGAGGTCTCGATCTGCCGGTGCAGCGGAATGCGCGCGTCATGCCGCAGCGGCACGAGCAGTTCCGGATTGGTCCTGATTTCGGTCATCAGACTGGACCTTATCACCAGGACCGATTCCTGTCAGGGTTGAGCTGTACCCACCAGCTAAGTGAGGGATGACAATGGGAATCTTGCTCGCCCTGGCCGCGGCCGTGCTGTACGGCAGTTCCGACTTCGGCGGCGGCCTGGCCTCGCGGCGCCTCGGATCGCTCCGGGTTTCTGTACTCGGCTCGGCCGTCGCCACCCTGGCCGCCTGGGCCACGCTGATCCTGGTCGGCGGTCCCGGGCCGAGCCTGCGGGCCGTCGCCTGGGGGCTGGCCAGCGGGCTGGCCGGCGGGGCCGGCACCCTGGTGCTGTACCGGGGCCTGGCCCGCGGGCAGATGAGCGTGGTCGGCCCCCTGTCCGCGGTGGGCGCGGCGGTCGTGCCGGTCGTGGCGGGTGTCGCCCTGGGTGAGCGTCCCAGCCTGCTGTCCGTGGCGGGCGTCCTGGTTGCCCTGCCCGCCATCGTGCTCGTCGCGGCCAGCGGCTCGGTGCGCGGCAAGCTGGGCGCGGGCCTGTTCGACGGCCTGGCCGCCGGCCTGGCCTTCGGCATCTTGTTCATCGGCCTCGCGCAGGCGGGCCGCAACGCCGGCCTGTGGCCGGTCGCGTCCGAGCAGACCGGCGCGCTGCTGATCACCCTCGCCATCGCGGTCAAGACCCGCGAGCCGCTGCGGATCCCGCTGCGCGCCGTCGGCCTGCCCGTGCTGGCCGGGGCCAGCGGGATGGCCGCCACCCTCGCGTACTTCTACGCCACCCACTTCAGCATGCTGGCCATCGCGGCGGTGCTCGTCTCCCTGTACCCCGGCGTCACCGTCCTGCTGGCCCGGACCGTGCTGCACGAGCGGTTCACCCCCGCGCAGCGCGCCGGCCTGGGCCTGTGCGCCCTGGCCATCGCCGCCATCGCCCTGAACTGAGCGGCCAGCTCGGGCAGCCAGCTCAGGCGGTCAGGCCGGGCACCGCGCCGTCCGGCCTGACCGCCCCGTCGGTGTAGCTGACCGAGTTCGTCGCCACGGCCGGGATCCTCGGGCCGGGTAGGACCACGCCGACCAGGTTCAGCGGGTCCGCCGCGGACAAGACCACCGTGTCGCCGTCCAGCGGCCGCTTCCTGATCTCGCGCAGCACGGCCACCGCGTCCGGGTGCGCGAACTGCTCGCCGCTGAACCCGTTGACGAACCGCCCGCCGCTGATCGTGCCGCGCGCCTCCAGCCGCCGGAACGCCCACAGCACCTCCCGCCAGGGCACCGCGATGTTCTCCCGGACCAGCAGGTCCCGGAACACCACGCCCCACCGGACGGCCAGTTGCTCCGCGACCGCCTCGGCCAGCTCGTCTGGATCACATTCCGCAAGCGGCGCGGGCAGCAGCGACCACCGCCCGGCCGTCCGCGAGGCGAGCTGGCCGCCGCGGCGCAGCCGGTGCCGTCCGAGCGCCGTCTGGGCCAGCGACCGCTGCGCGAACAACGACCGCACGGCCCGGAAGCCGTCCGCCGTGAGCAGCCCGCGGGCCACGCCGTCCCACAGCGCGTCCTCGATCTCACCCGGCAGCCGCCCCGTCGCGGCCGCCAGGTCGGTCTGGAACAGCGCGCCCCGCGCGGCCAGCGCGTCGAGCACGTCCCGCGTGCGACCGGGACCGGGCAAGGCAGGGCACGCGGCACCTCGCGAAGCCGCCAGCAGCCACGCCAGGTCGTCCCGGATCATCAGCGTGATCGGGGTCGCCCGGGACGGGGTCAGGCCCCGGCTGGGCAGCTCCGCCGCTGGCTCGCAGTCGCGCACCGAGAGCCGGCCCCAGGCCACGCCGCCGTCCAGGCACACTTCGTCCAGCCACTCCTTGCGGTAACCGGTCACCCGGGCCGGCAGGATGGCCTTCTCCCACGCGCCCGCCGCGAGCTCGAACCCCTGGAGCTGCTCGACCACGGCCAGCACGCCGCGGCTGCCCTCGCGCCGGGTGTCCGGGGTGACGTGCTGCCAGCGCAGCAGGAACCGCATGAAGTCCCGGGCCGTCACCGGCTCGACCTCGCGCCGCTTCCGCTGCCGGGAGTAGGCGTGGATCCGGGTCAGCACCCGCCGCGCGCACCATTCCTCCGGCCCGGAAGGGTCGCTGAACCGGCCCCGCAGCGCGAACCCCTCCGTCTCCAGCCGGACCAGGGCCAGCGACACCTCGGACTCGGCCAGCGCCGTAGCCTGGGCCAGGTCAGCGGCGGTCGTCGGCCCCGAGATATCCAGGTGCCCGCGCAGCATCTCCGCCGCCGCCGCCTCCGGCTCCATCGGCCGGAGCCCGCCAGGCCCCGGAGCAACGGCCGACCAGTCAGGGAACAACGGGGCAAGCACCACGGACCGTTCGGTAGCGCTCCACAGCACCCCGCCCGGCCCGCACATCTGGACGGCCCGCCCGGCCGCCACCAGCGAATCGAACCACTCTTGCCACTGGTGAACCGGCCGCATCACGAACAAGGTCATCAGCAGGTCGTGAAGTTCGTCCGCATCCCGCGGCGCGGGCCGTACCTGCTCGGCCACCTGCGAGATCGCCGCGGGGTCAAGCCGGGCCAGGTCACGGGCGTCCACCGGCAGCCCGCGGGGGAGCTGCACCTGCCTGCTCCGCCGGTTCGCGAACTCGGTCTCGTCGTCCAGGTACGTGTAGGGCATCCCGTTGAGGATCTCGTGCGCCAGCACGGACGGTTCAACCGTGTCCCGGGTGATCACCGTGATCCGGCCCGTCTCGATCCCGGCCACCAGCTCCCGCAGCCCGTCGATGTCCATCGCCTCGTGCAGGCAGTCGGCCAGCGTCTGGCGCACCAGGGGGTGGTCGGGGATCTCGATCGGGCCCGGGGCCACGTTCTCCTGGCAGGCGGCCAGCGTGGGGAACACCGCCGCCATCAGGTCGTCGGCCTCCATCCGCTGGATCGCGGGCGGGTTCTTCCGGCCGCCCCGCATCCGCAGCACGGTCAGCGAGGTGTTCAGGTTCCACCGCCAGCGCGCCGCGAACAGCGGTGAGGTCAGCACCGCCTGCCGCACCACCTGCTCCACCGTGGGCGAGGCCAGGAACCGCGGCACGCTCTCCAGCGGGAAGCTGTGCTGCGGCCCGAGCGACAGCAAGATCGCGTTGTCGCTCGCCGCCGCCTGCAACTCGAAGTCGAACGTCACGCAGAACCGCTTGCGCAGCGCCAGCCCGAACGCCCGGTTGACCCGCGTCCCGAACGGCGCGTGCCCGATGAGCTGCATGCCTCCGGCCTCGTCGAAGAACCGCTCCAGGATGATCACGTTCATGGTCGGCAGCGCCCCGAGGGCGGCCAGCCCGGCTTGCAGGTAGGCCACGATCGTGTCGGCGGCCGCCCGTTCCAGGCCGCACTCGGCCTCCAGCCAGGCCCGGGCGTCCGTGGCCGAGCGGTCCGCGACCGCCTGGCGCAGCGCCGAGACCTCCTCGGACAGCTCACGGGTCCGCCCGGGCGCCTCGCCCTGCCAGTGCGGCACCGACGGCGGCGCCCCGTGCGCGTCGATCACCCGGACCGTCCCGGGCTCGACCCGGCGGATCCGCCAGGAGTGCGTGCCGAGCAGGAACACGTCGCCCGGCCGGCTCTCCACCGCCCACTCCTCGTGCACCGAGCCGACCTGGACCTCGTCCGGTTCCGCCACCACCCGGAAGTCGCCCAGCTCGGGGATGGCCCCGCCGGACGTCAGCGCGGCCAGCCGGGCCCCGCGGCGCCCCTTGACCGTCCCGTTGACCTGATCCCGGTGCAGGTAGTACGCCCGGCGCCCGCGCCCGGTCCGGATCCCCTCGGCCAGCAGCTCCTCGACGTCCTCAAAGTCCGATCGGGACAAGTCCTGGAACGGTGCCGCCCGCCGGGCCAGCGCCAGCAGCTCATCCGAGGCCCACTGCTCGGCCGCCGACTCGGCCACCATCTGCTGGGCCAGGATGTCCAGCGGGCGTTCCGGGACGATGATGGCGTCCAGTCGCCCGGACCGCACGCCGTGCAGCAGCGCCGCGCACTCCACCAGCTCGTCCCGGGTCGTCGGGTACAAGAACCCGCGCGGCGTCCCCGATCGCGTGTGGTTGGACCGGCCCACCCGCTGCAGGAAGGTGGCGATGCTGCGCGGTGAGCCGATCTGGCACACCAGCTCGACCGGGCCGATGTCGATGCCCAGCTCGAGCGAGGCGGTCGCCACCAGCGCCCGCAGGTCTCCGGCTCGCAGCCGGGCCTCGACCCGCTGCCGGCGCGCCTTGGACAGCGACCCGTGATGGGCGGCGACGAACGCGCCGCCGTCGGGGGGTTCCGGGGGGTCGCCCCCCGGGCTAGCAGAGCCTCCCCGAGCCGTTCGCCGAGCTGGTGGGCGACCCGTTCGGCCATGCTCCGGGTGTTGACGAACACCAGCGTGGTCCGCTGCCCGGTCACGTGTTCCGCGATCCGGTCCAGGATCTGCGCCATCTGCTCGCCGGTGGGGACCGCCCCCAGCTCGTCGTCGGGGATCTCCAGGGCCAGGTCCATCAGCCGGCGGTGCCCGGAGTCCACGATCGCGCACCGCGGCGTCCCGTCCGGGTTGTCGCGGTCCTCGCCCGCCCCGACCAGCAGGCGCGCGACCACCGAAATCGGCCGCACGGTCGCCGACAAGCCCACCCGCTGCACCGGCTCGTCCGCCACGTGCGCCAGCCGCTCCAGCGTCAGAGCCAGGTGCGAGCCGCGCTTGTTCCCCGCCACCGAGTGGATCTCATCCACGATCACGGTCCGGGTGGCGCGCAGCATGGACCGGCTCCGCTCCGCGGTCACCAGCAGGAACAGCGACTCCGGGGTGGTGATGAGGATGTCGGGCGGGTTCTTGAGCATGGCGGCCCGCTCGGCGGCCGCCGTGTCCCCGGTCCGCACCGCCACCCGTATCGAAGGCGCGGGCAGGCCGAGTTCCCCGGCCACCGCCGCGATCTCCCGCAGCGGTGCCTCGAGGTTCTGGTGGATGTCCGTGGCCAGCGCCTTCAGCGGCGACACGTACACCACCTGCGGCCCGTCCTGGACCTCGACCGCGCGGTAGAGCCGGTCGATGCAGACCAGGAACGCGGCCAGCGTCTTGCCCGACCCGGTCGGCGCCGCGATCAGCGTGTGCCGGCCCGCCGCGATCTCCCGCCAGCCGCCCGCCTGGGGCTCGGTCGGTCCCGCCGGGAACCGGCGCTCGAACCAGGCACGCACCGCGGGATGGAACGAGTCAAGCATCCGCTCACCGTACCTCCGGCTCCCGACATTCCGCCCGGCGTCAGCGGCGCCCGTCTCTGAGTATCGGGGCGTCAGGCGATCCGGGCGCCCCCGCCCGCCCGGTAGAGGTCCCGCAGCAGTGACACCTCCGCCAGGTGGTGGAGTGCCTCCCGGTTGACGTGGAAGACGAGCGACGCCATCGGAACGTCCCCCTCCGGCGGGCCTGCCGGCCGGGCCAGCCCCGCCGCGTCCAGCCGCTCGGTATGTGAACGCCACTGCCCGGCCTGCTCCCTGAAGTAGGCGACGCCCTCCTTGGCCGTCAGCGGGCGCTCGGCGTCCTTATGGGTAAGGGAGCCGTCGCCGAAGTAGTGGGAGACGCGGAGGCCGAAGACGTTCACCGCCAGGTGCGAGAGCCGCCACGCGATCGTCGTCACCGGCGCCGGCTCGGGATCCGGCCACACCTGCTCGATCTCGCCGCGGCCGCCGGGCCCCGTCGGGCGGATGCTCCAGCAGCCGGGGACCGGCTCCCAGAGGTATTCCTCGTCGGTGAGCGTGTCCAGCGAGGGGCCATGGGCCAGGTTCCACTCCAAGTCGAACTGCGCGAACAGCTCACGGGTCCAGTCAAAGGTCATCGGCCCATCGTGCCTGCCCGAACAGGACAATGGCACCATGACTGCGTGTCAATCTCGGGAAATGTCAGTAAGGACTGCTAAACTCGAACAAAGATCAAAAGACCATTTTTGCCGAACGGGCCAGCCTGCCAGCTCCTTCCACAAGGAGGTGAGGACCCGGTGCAGACCCTTCCTGTTCCCGCTAGCGACGCTGAGGCGATGAGCCAGGTCCTGTCCGGCCTGAGGCTACCTGGCCGCTTCGGACCCGACCGCGCTGGCCGCCCAGGCCCAGGCCGAGTGTCTGGCGGGCTTGGAGCAGGCCGAAGCGGTCCTCACCGCGGCCCGGGCCTGGTATCTGGGCGCGTTCACCGCCAGTCAGGGCTATTGCGCCGACGCGGATTACAGCGCGACCTCGTGGCTGATCCACCGGACCCGGGTGACTAAGGGCGCGGCCCGGGGTCATCTGGGCTGGGCCCGCCGCGCCGACACCCACCCGCAGGTGCTGAAAGCCCTAGCCGAGGGCACGGTGGTGTCGGAGTCGATGGCCCGGGTCATCTGCCGGTGGACCGACAAGCTGCCCCAGGCCTGCCGGCCCGACGCCGATGAGATCCTCCTCACCGCCGCCCACGCCGGCGGCCGCCAGGAAGACATCGCCGCCCTGGCCGCGGAGATCTACGCCCGGTCGCTGCCCGAAGACCGCGACGGCCAGCCGGGCCTGGACTTCGAGGACCGCCAGGTCCGGGTCGAGACCACCTTCGAGGGCGCCGGGGTGATCTCCGGTGACCTGACCCCCGAATGCGCCGCCGTGGTGACTGCGGTGCTGGACGCCTTGTCGGCCCCGGCCGGCGCGGAGGACACCCGGACCCGGGACCAGCGCTACCACGACGCGCTGGCCGAGGCAATGCGGCGGCTGGCGGCCAGCGGCCTGCTTCCCGGAGCGGGCCGGGCAGCCGGTCAGGGCGTGGGCTCACGTGTCGCTGGCCGAGCTGCGCGCGATGGATGACGGGTCGGTGCTGGAGACGCAGTGGGTCACCGAGATGCGGATCCGCTGGTCGGCCCGCCGCGCCGGGACCGCCGGCGGCACCGGCGGTGACGGCGGCGCGTGGCTGGACGGCGACGCCGCCCGCGCGGTCGCCTGCGACGCCGCGATCACCCCCGTCGTCACCGGCGACGTCAACCCCGCCGTCCTCGATGACCTGGTCGCCCTGTGCCTGCAGCTAACCGGCCACGGCCCCCGCTGCCACCACGAGCCCGAGCCCGAGCCCGAGCCTAGCCCCGCCCCCGCCGACGGCCCCGAGCCTGCCGGTGACCCCGGCCCCGACCCCGCCGATGGCCCGTCGGGCCTGGCTGTGCTGTCGGGCATGTCGCGGGAGGCGATCCGGCAGGCGATCATCGGCAAGGCCGCCGACCTGCTGTCCGGCCCGGGCGGCCTGGCCTCCTTCCTGCGGACCCGGCAGCTGGGCGCCCGGCTGGCCGGCCCGAGCCTGCCGCTGGACATCGGCTACGCCGCCACCATCCCGGCCGGGATCCGCAACGCGGTCATCCTGCGCGATCAGCGCTGCCGCTGGCCCGGCGGCTGCCACCAGCCCGCGGCCGCCTGCCAGGTACACCACGTCACGCACAAAGCCGACGGCGGCCACACCAGCCTCAAAGACTGCGTCCTGCTCTGCAGCTATCACCACCAGGTCGTGATCCACCGGTGGGGCTGGACCCTGGTCCTGAACCCCGACGGCACCACCACCGCCTGGAACCCCGACCGCACCAAAGTCCTGCACAGCCACAGCCCCCCCGCCCGCACCGGGTAAACCACCCGGCGGACCATATAGCTTCGCTAGCATGCCAGACCTGATCCCGGGTGCCGGTCCCGGCTGGGAGTCCGCGCTGCTCGTGCCCGTGCCTGCCGCTGAGTCGGCTGTCGGCCAGCACCGTGCCCGGCTTGACGGGGCCGCCAGGGACGGGGTCCCCGCGCACATCACGGTGCTGTACCCGTTCTTGCCGGCCGCCGGGATCGATAAGGCGCTGCTCGCGGCGCTGGGCAGGATGTTCGCCGAGCACGAGGCGTTCGGGTTCACCCTGGACAAGGTCGGCTGGTTCGGCGAGGACGTCCTCTGGCTCGGGCCGCGCGAACCCGCGTCATTCACCGCCCTGACCGACCTGGCCGTCAGGGCATTCCCCTCCTGCCCGCCCTACGGCGGGCGGCATACCGAGGTGATCCCGCACCTGACTATCGGCCATTCCGGCGGGCCGCAGGCCCTGGGCGCCGCTGCCGAGTCGGTCCGTCACTGCCTCCCCATCGAGGCGGCCGCAACGCAGGTCATCTTGATGGCCGGTCCCCGTTCCGGAATCCCGGGCACGCCGCCGGGCCAATGGCGCACCATCGCTGCCTTCCCCCTCGGCAAGCGGTAAACCACCCGGCATCGCAGACCGGTTCATCGCGGAGCAAGCCAGGCGCGCCTCCCGCCCCGCATCGTGCCGGATTGGCGGCAGGCGGCATTGGCCTCACTCCCGGCGGAGTAGGCGTCGTCGAGGTGGCGCTGGTGGCGGCCCTGGTCGGCGTCGGGATGCCCGCCGCCCCCGCGGCGGTCGCGGTCATGATCTACCGCCTGATCAGCCTGTGGCTCGTCCTGCTCGTCGGCTGGGTCCTGTTCATCGTCATCAGCGCCCGCCGAGCCCGGCGTGCCACCCCGCAAGCCGCCCCACCGCAATTACGGGGTGCGTGTGTCACGACCCTGGGTCCGCCGGTACGGCTAGCTCGGCCCGCGCCGTCGGCCGGTGCTGACCCAGGTCAGCGCGCCGATGTAACACAGCAGCGCCACCCCGGTCAGCAGGGCCATGACCAGCGATGCGGTGTTCTGGCCGTTGCGCACGAAGATCTCGCCCGAGGCGAACGCCCCGCCGATGGCGGTCAGGCCCGCCGCGGCCAGCACCGCGATCACCTGGTCCCCGAGGCGCATGCCTGCCGGGAACGACTCGGACGACTCCGCCCGCCATCAGCCACGCACCTTCCCAGCCCTGCCGGGCCGCCTCGTTGCCGCTCCCCATCGCTAGATACGGCTGACGGCGCAGTGGCGTTCAGTGCATGCTGCTGCTGGCCGGAATCCGCGGTCCGGTGGCCGCCATGCGATCGACCATGGCCCAGACGCGCGGGTCGGCCCAGTATCCGGAATGACCCTGCGGGGCGGGCTCGGGCTGCCCGTACACGTACCAGCACTGCGCCGGGTCGAGCAGGTCCTGGTCCACCCGCTTGCCGTCGGCCTGGGACAGGTCCAGGGCCACCGGCCCGCCGATGGGGTCGGTCGGGTAGAAGTAGTTGCACCAGTCGTCCACGCCGCCCTGCCCGCCGGGCGTCAAAGCCGTCAGCAGCGACGGGGTGACGTAGGCGGGGAAGCCCCAGCCGTAGAGCTTGACCACCGGGGACCCGAACGTGATCAGCGAAGGGTGGTCGCCGTCGGGGCGGCATCCGGGCTGGACGAGCGCCGCCGTGGCGAGCATCGCGCCCTGGCTGTGCGCGATGAGCACGACGCGGCCGCCGTTGTCGTGCAGCCACCACATCCGTCGCTGCAGTTCCGGCACGGCGCGTTCGGCGTAGCAGGGCGGCGACAGCGGATGGTAGGACCGCGGCCAGAACGTGCCCACGTCCCACAGCACGCCGATCGTGCGCCGCTTGGTCGGGTCGCTCCACGCCGAGTACAGAAAGGCCATCAGGGCGGGCAGCACCAGGCCCGCGATAGACAACCCGAGGTTGCGGACGACCACCGGCGGCTCCCAGTGCAATTGCCAGTCGCATAGCGCCACGCCGGCCTGCGCGGCGATCACCCCCCACAGCAGCCAGCTCGCGTCCAGCGGCGCCCGGGCCAGGAATTGCGTCCGGGCCACGGTCCGCTCCCAGTTCTGATCCGGCTCGACCCCGGAGTACCAGATCTTCCGCGCGCCGGGCTGCCGGTTCAGGAACGCCTGGGCCTGACTGCCATAGGCCTGACGCATCGCCGCGGGCAGCTGACGCGCCCGCCACCACCGCCCGAGCTCGATCAGCCCGAACACCGCGACCACGACCACCGCCGCCCACGCCACCAGCGGCACCCCCGAGGTGATCAGGTACGGGACGTAGATCGCGTGAGAGTCCGCCGCGTCACTGGTCACCGGGCCCACCAGGTGCGCCACCCAGATCCCCGCGCCGAGCATCACGGTGTTGAGCAGGACGAAGCCCAGCATCAGCGTGACCCAGGGGCCGCCGATGAGCGTGCCCCGGCTGCCGGCCAGGCCGAGCAGCATGGACACGAAGGCCAGGGTTAGCGCCACCGCGATGGCCAGCACGGTCCAGCGGACCGCGCTCGCCATCCCGGGCAGTTCTGCCGTGCGCCCGCCCGCGGAAGCCGGCTGGAGCCAGGCGAACGCGCCCGCGCTGACCAGCGAGGCCGCCCCCACGACCAGCAGGAACAGCGGGACCAGCGGGAACACGGCGGAGCGGCGCAGCGCGCCGAGCGCGTCCAGGCTGAGGTAGCCGACCGCGCCCGCGATCGCGACCCCGCCCGCCCCGATGGCGATCCACCACCAGGCGATCCAGTGCGCCGACCCGCCAGAAGTCAGCAGCTTCGCGGTGACCCCCAGCACCACGGCCAGGAACCCGGCCGCCGCGGCCAGGTGGACCTCGGTGAGCAGCTTGACGCTGTCCTCGCCGTCCCAGAACTCGGGGTGGGCCAGCCCGCCCGGCAGCGCGGACGCTGTGATCTGCCTGGTGGCAGGCGGAGTCTCGCCGTGGAACGGCGGCCGGACCTGCTCATACCGCCACGACCTGCGGGCCAGCACCGCGAGCAGGAGCAGGAACAGCACCGGCACCAGCATCCCGATCAGGAGCTGCCGGGCCGCAAACCCGGAGACGTCGTGCCAGCCCAGCGGCGCGAGCCACCACTGATGCCCGGCCCGCCCGGCCCGCACCGCCTGGTAAGCGAGCAGGTCCGCGCTGATCAGCACGGCCAGGAGCACCGCGTTCACCGTCAGCGCCAGCCCGCTCAGCCCGTGCGACAGCCGGTGCAGCTTGAACCGCCAGCCCGACCGCCGGGTCCGGGCCGAGCACATCCAGCCCGCCAGGTTGCCGAACAGGAACGGCAGCAGCGCCAGCCACAGCACCCGGATCTTGCTCCGCGAGGTCAGGCCGCCCCACGAGTAGCACTCGACGTTGCGGTCCGCGTCCCGCCCGGTGGTCTCGTCCGCCGGGCTGGCCCGGTGACCGCCCGAGCGGTAGAACCCGGCGATCTGGTCGCCGCTGGCCTGCTCGGGCGCGAGGTCGCCGAGAATGGCGTCCGGCGGTGACCCGCCGACCCCGTGCACGCGCAACTCCGTCACGCCCTCGCACCCGGCGGCCAGCGGAAGCTGCACGCTGGCCACGGCCATGGAATGTCTGGGAATAGGCATGTCGATCTCCGCCCCCAGAGCCGGTGGCTCCGTACGACTGTCCGGAGGCCGGTCCGGCGCCCCTGATACAGCGCCGGCGTGATACAGCTAGGCGCCCGGGTCGATGTGGATCTTGGTCCCAGAGCCGGTCCCTATCTGCCCGGACAGCGCCTCGGCCGCCTGATCGAGGCCGACGGTCACCGACACCAGGCCGGAGGGATCCACCCGGCCGTCCGCGTAGTGCTCGATCGCTGGTGCCAGCCCGGCCGAAGCGCCCAGGATGCCGACCGCGGTGAGGTCGCCGAGCACCAGGTCGCGGCTGTCGATCAGGCTCGGCGCGCCCGACACCCCGATGAACACCACCCGTCCGGCCGGCTCGGTCAGCGCCAGCGCGAAAGCGGGCATCTGGTGGTCATCGGTGCAGTCCACCACCGCGTCGTAGGTCACCGGCGGCGGATCCGCCCGTGTCCAGTACTCCGAAGCGCCGAACGACCGCGCCAGCGAGTGCCGAGTATCGTCCAAGCCCAGGACATGCACCGACGCGCCCGAAGCGACAGCGAAGGCCGTGGTCAGCAGCCCGATGGTGCCCGGCCCGCAGACCAGGATCCGCTGCCCCGGACCCGCCTGAGCCGCCGCCGCGGCCCGCCATGCGTTGCCGCCCGGCTCGACCAGCGCCCCCGAACGGTCATCCAGCGCGTCCGGCAGCCGGTGCAGGCTCCACGCCGGGACCAGCACCCGCTCGGCCAGCGCCCCCGGCCACCCGCCCATGATCCCGAGCTCGTAGCGGTCCGCGCAGACGTGCCTGTGCCCGGCCCGGCAGCGCGCGCAGCGCCCGCAGCCGAGCATCGTGTCCCCGGTGACCCGGACGCCTACCCACCCGGCCGGGATCCCGGGCCCGACCGCTGACACCACGCCGCACCACTCGTGCCCCGGTCGTACCGGGAACCGCGTCTTGCCCTGGGCGAAGTAGGCCAGCTGCCCGGTGAACAGCTCGACGTCCGTCCCGCATATCCCGGCCCGCCGCACGTCCACCACCACCTGCCCGCCCCCGGGCACCGGCTCCACAACCTCCTCCACCCGCGCCACCCCAGCCCCGCGAATCACCAGTGCCCGCATGCGCCCGTCTCCCGACCATGATCGTGGCCACTTTCGGCCAGATACGGCCCAATTCTGGCCACGATCATGAAACCAGCTAGCTGGAGACGAGCGGCTCCTCGGCCGGCGCCGGGACGACGCCGCGGGCCCCGGCCAGCACGCGCAGCGCGTCCGGCGGCAGGTAGGCGTGGACCGGGGTGCCCTGCGCCAGCTCCGGGCGTGAACCGTCATTCTGGATGAGGGCCTGCAGCGGCACGCCCGGGGCCAGCCGCAGCATGACCTGGGTGGCCGAGCCGAGGAACACGACCCGCTCGACCATCGCGGGCACCCGGTTGTCCCCGGCCGACCCGTGCGCCTCGATCCGGACCCGCTCCGGCCTGATCACCGCGTGGGCGGTGCCCGCATCCGCCTCGCACCGTTCCGAGGCCAGCGCGAAGTCCCCGAGCCGGAGCACCCCCGCGGACTCAACGGAGATCTCCATCAGGTTGGCCGCGCCCAGGAAGTCGGCCACGTAGATGTCGGCGGGCTCCTCGTAGACCTGGCGGGGCGTGCCGATCTGCACGATCTGGCCGGCGTTCATCACGGCCAGCCGGTCGGACATGGTGAGCGCCTCCTCCTGGTCGTGAGTGACGTAGAGGAAGGTGATGCCGACCCGCTCCTGCAGCGCCTTCAGCTCGACCTTGAGCGAGCGGCGCAGCTTGGCGTCCAGCGCGCCGAGCGGTTCGTCAAGCAGCAGCACGGCCGGGTTGAGCACCAGCGCCCGGGCCAGCGCGACCCGCTGCTGCTGGCCGCCGGACAGCTGTCCCGGGCGCCGCTTGGCGAACGAGGTCATCATGACCAGTTCCAGGGCCTCGTCCACCCGGCGCCGCAGGTCCGTCTTCGAAACCGACCGGTGCCGCAGGCCGAACGCCACGTTGTCGAACACCGACAGGAACGGGAACAGCGCGTAGCTCTGGAACACCGTGTTGACGTTGCGCCGGTGCGGCGGAACGTCCGACACGTCGACCCCGTCGAGCAAGATCTTGCCCGACGTCGGCTGCTCGAACCCGGCGATCAGGCGCAGCGTGGTGGTCTTGCCGCAGCCCGACGGCCCGAGCAGCGAGAAGAACTCACCGCTGGCCACGGTCAGGTCGATGTTGTCCACGGCGATCTCGCCGAACCTCTTGGTCAGCCCGGACAGCTCGATGCTTCCTCCGGCCACGGCGCCACCTCCGAAAGTCACCCACCGCAAGTCACCCACCGCAAGTCACCCACCGCAAGTCACCCACCGCAAGTCACCCACCGCGTTTGCGGACCCGCGCCCGCCCAGGGGCGGGCTTCCAGTCAAACCCCAGCTGCCCGGCCGCGAACCGCATCGCCAGCTCGTACGTGCGCTGCGGTGGCACCTCCGGGTCCTCGAGCGCGATCTGCACCGCCAGCCCGTCGAGCAGGGCTGACAGCGTGATCGTGAAGTCGTCCGCGTCCACGGGCGCGAACTCGCCGGCCTCCTGGCCGGACTGCACGATGGAGCAGATGGCCTCCCGCCACCGCTCGTCGGACTTCTGCCGCACCGCGGCCACTCCCGGGCTCCGCGGTGACAGCGCCCACAGATCCAGCCACAGCAGCCAGTAGCTGCGTGGCTCGGGGTCGGTGCCGGGCAGGCAGATCATGGCGATGAGCTCGGCCAGCCGCCCGGCCGCGGTCGGGATGTCCTCCATCCGCCGGAGGTTCTCGGCGTACCAGGTGTCCTCGGAGAACCGGATCGCCTCGGTGAGCAGCTGATCGCGGGTCTTGAAGTAGTAGATGACCAGCGCCGGGCTCGTCCCGGTGCGCTCGGCGACGTCGGCGATCCGGGTGTCGGCGTACCCCCGCTCGACGATCACCTCTATCGCGGCACGCAGCATCTGCTCGCGGCGCTCCCCGGCGTCTCGCGAACCCCCCGCACGCTCGTTCATGTGCCAGTCCTCGCCCCTCACCAGTAGCGGTCTTGAGAATTTATCGTAGCAGCTTCTAGACTGAATGTTCAGTCAACCTTTTGGAGGGCCAGGTTCATGGCTACGAAGGCAACCAAGGCGACCAGCACGACCGGGGCCAAAGGGGGAGCCCACCAATCGGATTACGACGCGATCATCGTCGGCGGCGGGCACAACGGGCTGGTCGCGGCGGCATACCTGGCGCGAAGCGGAGCCCGCACCCTGGTGCTCGAGGCCAGGAACAAGACCGGCGGCGCCGCGACCACCGAAGCCCCGTGGCCGGACGCACCGGAGTTCAGCGTCACCCGCCTGTCCTACGTGATGTCGCTCATGCCCCCGACCATCATCAACGACCTGCAACTAGCAAAACACGGCTACAAGATCTTCCCGATGGGCCCGTACTACCAGGCCTTTCCCGAGGGCGGGTCGATCAAGCTCTACGCCGACGACGCCCAGCGCAACCATGCCGAAGTCTCAAAATGGTCGAAGCAGGACGCCGACGCGATGCCACGCTGGGACGCCTGGCTGGCCGGCCTGGCCGAGGTGCTCGGCCCGCTGCTGCTCACCGTCCCGCCCAACCTCGGCTCGCATCGACCAAGCGATCTCAAGGAAACCCTCCGGCTCGCCTGGCGCCACAAGAACCTCGACGTGCGCACGATCGCCGACGTGACCCGGCTGATGACCATGTCGATCGCCGACCTGCTCGACGACTGGTTCGAGTCGCCGCAGGTCAAGGGGGCGCTCGCGGTCAACGGCGTGATCGGCACCTGGGCCGGCCCGTACGAGCCGGGCACCGCCTACGTGATGGCGCACCACTCGATCGGCGACGTCGGCGACGGGCACCTGGGCAACTGGGGCTTCCAGGAGGGCGGCATGGGCGCCGTGGCCGGCGCCATCGCCAACGCCGCGCGAGAGAACGGCGCCGAGATCCGCACCGGCGCGAAAGTAAACCAGATCCTGCTCAAGAACGGCCGGGCCGCCGGCGTCGAGCTGGACAATGGCCAGCAGCTCACGGCCAAGGTCGTCGTCACCAGCCTGCACCCGCGCACCGCGTTCCTGGACCACGTCGGCCGCCAGAACCTGCCGGACGACTTCGTGCAAGACATCGAGCACTGGAAGACCCGCAGCGGCGTGGTCAAGATCAACCTGGCCCTGGCCGAGCTCCCCGACTTCACCGCCGACCCCGCCCCCAAAAGCACCAGCCTGGCCGAACACCACACCGGGTCGGTGGAGATGGCCCCCACCATGCCCTACATCGAGCGCGCCTTCCAGGACGCACGCGAAGGCCGGCCCGCCACGAAACCCTTCGCCGACGGCGTGATCCCGACCGCGTTCGACAAGACCCTGTGCCCGGACGGCTACCACATCATGTCGCTGTTCACCCAGTGGGTGCCGTCCGACTGGAACGAGCAGCCGCACACCGAAGAACTCCAGGCCTACGCCGACCGCATGATCGACTGCTACAACGAGGTGGCGCCGAACTTCAAGAGCTCGATCCTGCACCGCGACATCATCGGCCCGTACGAGATGGAACACGACTACGGCCTGATCGGCGGGAACATCTTCCACGGCGAGCTGTCCCTGGAGCAGCTGTTCCACATGCGCCCGGCGCCGGGCTTCGCGGACTACCGCACGCCGGTGCCCGGCCTGTACTACGCGAGCTCGGCCACCCACGCCGGCGGCGGCGTGTGCGGCATCCCCGGAATGCAGGCCGCCCGGGCCGCGATCGCCGACCGCAAGGCCGCCCGCCGCCGGAGCCGCCGCCGGTGACCGTAACCGCGATGCTGGAGGCGCGCAGCGTCGCCCTGGTCGGGGCGAGCGCGCGCCCGGACAGCCTGGGCGCGCGGATGATCGACCAGCTGGCCCGCAGCCCGTCGCGGCCGCGCACCTACCTGGTCAACCCCCGCTACCCCGATATCGGCGGAACGCCCTGCCTGCCCAGCCTGGCCGAGCTGCCAGAACCGGTCGACCTGGCCCTGCTCGCGGTGCCCGATGCCGCGCTGGAGGATCAGCTGGCCCTGGCCGCACGAACCAAGGCCCGTTCGGCCGTCATCTTCGGAAACGCCTTCGACGCTGACGGCGCGACCGGGCTGCGGGGCCGGCTGGCGGCGATCGCCACGGACGCGGGCCTGGCCCTGTGCGGGGCCGGGTGCATGGGGTTCGTGAACGTGGCCCGCGGCCTGCGCGCGGTGGGGTACGTGGAGCCCGACCCGGTGCCGGGCGGCCCGGTCGCCCTGATCACGCACTCCGGGTCGGTGTTCTCGGCCATGCTGCGCGCGCGCCGCGGGTTCGGCTTCAGCGTGGTCGTCTCGTCCGGGCAGGAGCTCGTCACCACCGCCGCCGCCTACGCGCGGTACGCGCTGCAGCTCGACGAGACCAGGGTGCTGGCTCTGGTCCTGGAGGCGATCAGGGATCCCGCCGAGCTCAGGGCGGTCCTCGCCGCCGCCCTCACCAAAGACGTCCCGGTCGTCCTGCTCAGCGTGGGCCTGTCCCCGGCCGGCGCGAACCTGGTCTCGGCGCACTCGGGCGCGCTGGCCGCGGGCGACGGCGCGTGGGAGGCGCTGGCCGGCGCGTACGGCCTGCACCGGGTCGGTGACCTGGCCGAGCTGGCCGACACCCTGGAACTGTTCGCGGCCGGCCGCAGGTGCCACGCCAGAACCGGCATCGCCACGGTCCACGATTCGGGCCTGGAACGCGCGCACGTCGCGGACCTGGCCGCCGAGCTCAACGTCCCGTTCGCCCCGATCAGCCCGGTCACCGCGCGACGGCTCGCGAACACGATCGACCCGGGCCACCAGCCCGGCAACCCGCTCGACGTGTGGGCCACCGGCCGGGACACCGAACCGCTGTTCGCCGAGTGCCTGGCCGCGCTGGCCGCCGACCCGGAGGTGGCCGCGGTCGCCCTGGCCGTCGACCTGGTGCCGGAGCTCGACGGCGACGAGGCCTACCCCCGGGCGGTCCTCGCGGCGGCCGCGCGCACCGCCAAGCCGGTCGCCGTGCTGGCCGGCCTGCCCGCCGCCGTCGACCCGGTCGCGGCCAGCCGACTGCGCGCCAGCGGCGTGCCGGTCCTCGAAGGCACCCGCACCGGCCTGCTCGCGCTGCGCCACCTGCTGGAGCACGCTGACCGCCCCGAGCCGCCGGCCCCCGCCACCCCCGGACCCCGCCGCGAGCGCTGGGCCCCCGTCCTGGCCGCGGGCCCGCCCGGCACCGCGGTCCTGTTCGACCTGCTGCGCGACTACGGCATCCCGGCCGTCCGCGCCCGGGCCGCCGGCACCCGGGCCGGAGCCCTGGCCGCCGCGGCCGAGATCGGCTACCCGGTCGTGCTCAAGACCGACGAGCCCGCGATCGCGCACAAGTCCGACGTCGGGGGAGTGCGCCTCGGCCTGGCCGGCCCCGAGGCGGCCGGCGCCGCCTACGACGACCTGGCCGCCCGCCTCGGCCCGCGCGTCCTGGTGTGCCAGACGGCCGCGCCCGGCACCGAGCTGGCCCTGGGCCTGGTCCGTGACGCCGCGCTCGGTCCCCTCCTGATCGTCAGTGCCGGCGGGGTCTTGATAGAAATTTTTTCCGAACGGAGCGTGGTGCTTCCTCCGGTGACCCGCTCAAGCGCCCGCGTGGTGGTCGCCCGGCTCCGGCTGGCCGCCGTCCTGGCCGGAGCCCGCGGCCAGCCGCCCGCCGATCTCGACGCGATCGCCGACGCCATCGCCGGCCTGTCCGAGCTGGCCGCCGATCTGGGTGACCTCCTGGCGGCGCTGGACATCAACCCGCTCATCTGCGGCCCGTCCGGCGCGGTGGCCGCCGACGTCCTGGCCGTCACCCGGTGAGGCGGGCCAGCAACTGGCCCACGATGGTACGGCCGAGCGGCGTCAGCGAGTGCCGTACCGAGCGCCCCTGGCGGCGCGTCTCGATCAGGTTCGCGTCGCGCAGCACCTTCGCGTGCTCGGACGCCGAGGCCGGGCTGATCCCGACCTGGCAGGCGAGCTCCGCCGTGCCGCGCGGTTCGGCCAGCGCGCGCAGCACGGCGGCCCGGGTGGGGCCGAGCAAGGCGGCCAGGTTGTCGGTCCCGGCCTTGTCCGGATCGGACGGCTGGCCGTTGGGCTGGGCCGCGTACAGCATCGTGTGCGCGAGCCGGTTCCCGTCGCCGATGCCGAACACCGGCGGCCCGGACCAGAACGTCGACGGCATCAGCAGCAGGCCGATGCCCCCCAGGTCGTACTCCCCGCCCTTGCCCTCCCGTTCCAGCCCGTCATCGCGCCACCGTAGCCGCTCGTCGAGCGTGTCGAAGAGCGCCTGGTGCCCTCCCGCGGCCAGTACCGGCATCCGCCTGGCCACATCACTGTGAAACGAGCTGACCACGGTGTCCCAGCGGGGCGCGACGACCGCGTCATGGAAGGCCCGCAGTGCGCGCACCACCACCTCCAGGGCCTCGGCGTCGCCGTCGGCCAGGTTCTGCAGCCAGGCCGAGGGCCGGCCCGGGCGATCCTGCCAGAGGTCGGCGAGCTCACAGCGAAGGTACCGACGGGGGGTGGAGCGCACGATGTCGAGCGCTTCATCCAGGTCAGGCGCGGGCGGCTCGGTGAACAGCGGCCACGGCCCGTGCGGGCTGGCCAGGTCGAGCAGCGGGCGCGCGGTGGGCGGGAACGCCCGCCGCGCTTGGTGCAGCCACGCCCGGCTGCGGCCCCGGCTCCGGCGGGGACCGGTCCGCCGTAGTTCCGCCAGGGCCAGCCCGCTCTCCACCAGTGGCGCCGGGGCGGTGCCGAACCGCGTGCGCGCCAGGTCGTCGGCGGTGAAGTTGACCCGCACCACGATCGCCTCCCGTCCCCCGTCGGCGCCCCGGCCCGGTCCCCGCTCCGGATTCTTCGGTGCTACCCGAATTGATTGCCCGGGACGTAAAAACAGATTTCCTATATATCCAGCACTCCACTCCAAGCATCTATAAAGCCAAAGCTCACAGGGGTTACAGGACAACAACAATTTGACCGATGAATTGATAACAGCAGCGGCGCGTACTGACTTCCTGCCGCACCGATATTTCGACGGGGGCCCAATTGTCGAGTTATTTGTGCAGCCTTCTGGAGGAATTCTCTAAGCACGTAAAGCAATGACGCCGTCACATGACGGGGACCTTGAGCCCTCGCGGAGGCGCAGGCCGGCCCCGGCGCCTCCGCGGGCAGTTCACCCGGCAAGATGCCGTCCGCCCTGGCCTGGCCGTCTACCGCAACCTGTCAGCACGGGGCCCGAGCCGCCGCTACCATCGTCAGCAGCAACGGCGGGGGTCCTGGAAGGATATTTTCAGATGCGGCATGGGTGGCAGCTGGGGCGGGCCGTGGTGTTCGCCGCCCTGATCGGCGTGGCGGCGGGGTGCAGTAGCAGCGCCTCGTCCTCGGGCAGCAGCGGCAGCACGGCGACGACGTCCCCGTCCAGCCCGCCCTCCGCGCACGCCACGTCGGCGCCCCCGTTCGCGGCCATCGTCGAGCCGTTCGACCCAGGTCACCCCGCCCAGGCCAAGACCGCTCCGGCCGACTGCGGGAGCCAGTCCAGCACGCTGGCCATCGTGCAGTGCTTCGAGAACCAGACCGAGACCGTCGACGCCCAGATCGACACGGTGCAGCAGGGCTTCTACAAGACCGCGCCGACCTTCTCGATCAAGGCGGCCATCGTGGCCGGGGACAGCGCGTGGCTGAACGCGCGCGGGCCGGTATGCAAGGCGGCCTTCAACACCGGCGGGACCATCGACCAGATCAACGCCGCGACCTGCCTGCTCGACGAGAGCACCGCTCGCCTGGACGGGATCAAGGACATCATCCCGCCCGAGGCCAAGCTCAAGTCCACCGACAGCACGGATCCGAGCCAGCTGTCCTGGTACACCACCCCCGAGGGCTCGCGCATCGCCGAGATCGACACCCAGGGCGACCAGACCGGGGGAGCGGTGATCAGCTGGGTCATCATCGGCGGCGCCGACGGGTTCGTGGTCAACCCCAAGCAGTTCTTCTTCCAGGACGGCTCGTTCACCGACCCTGGCATCATCCAGGGCACGAACCCGACCTACCACAAGGTCCCGACCGGCGTGATGTACCAGTTCGGCATCGACTATTCCAGGCTGTCCCACGACCCGAACTCCGCCAAGGGCAGCGGCGGGTACGTCTACGTGCCCGGCACCCCCGTCGCCGTCTGGCGGTAATCCCCCGCGTCGGCAGACGCTAGGCGGCATGACGGCGCTCGAGCAGGCCCCGTTCGATGAGGCCCCGGGCGTTGCGCATGGCCAGCGCGACGATCGTCTCCATCGGGTTGATGCCGAGCGGGCCGGGGAACAAGCTGGCGTCGGCGACGAACAGCCCGGGCACGCCGTGCACCGCGCCGAAGCTGTCGGTGACCCCGTGCCGCGGGTCCTCGCTCATCCGCGCGGTCCCCATCAGGTGGATCGAGTACACCGCCATGGCGGCCTTGGGTACCGGGCGGGCCAGCAGCGCCTGCAGCTCGCCGGGGCTGCGCACCTCGGGCGCGCCGTCGAAGGGCAGCAGCATCCGGCGTGCTCCCGCCGCGAACAGCGCCGCCGCGGTCAGTTCCACCCCGCGGACCAGACGGGCCGCGTCGGCGTCGGTGAGCCGGTAGAAGACCTGCGTGCCGAGGCCGGGGATGGTCCGTACCCGCCCCGTGCCGGTGTCGGTGACCAGCGGGCCCGCGGTGACGATGCGGTTGTAGTCCGCCATCAGCTCCCCGAGCTCGCGGCCGTAGGCCGGCACGATCCCGGCCAGCATGGGCGGCGGCAGGTTCTGCGCGGTGAGCACGAGGCCCTCGGCCATGAACTCGCGGACCTGGAAGGCCTGGTGCACGCCGTGCCACCCGGTGACCTCGGAGTCGAAGAACGCCACCACCGTGGTGTTCGGGTGCAGGGACAGGTTGCGCCCCAGCTGCCCGCAGGCCGGCCGCACCCCGGACCGGGCCAGCAGCGCGGGCGTCTGGATCGCCCCGGCCGCCACCACCACCGCGCCGGCCCGGACGGTCAGCCGCGGGCCCTGACGCCCGCCGGGCCGCACGAAGTGCCCGGTCAGCCCGGTGACCGTCCGCCCGGTGCGGGTCACCCGGTCCACCCGGCAGTCGGCGTACAGCCGGGCGCCCAGCGCCAGCGCGCGCGGCACGCTGGTCACCAGCATCGAGCGCTTGGCGCCGGTCGGGCAGCCGCTGGTGCAGTTGTTCGTGCCCGCGCAGTGCAGCTGGCCACGGCGGTTCGGCACCACGGCCCAGCCCTTGGCCGCCGCGCCGGCCCGCATCAGCTCCGAGTCCCGCCCGATCGTCTCCGGGTCCTGCAACCCGACCGAGTGCCGCGCCTCGGCCCTGGCGAACCAGGGCTCCATCTCCTGCTCGCCCAGGCCCAGCACCCCCGCCGCCGACCAGCGCTCAAGCACCCGCTCCGGAGTCCGCCAGGACATCCCCCCGTTGACCACCGTGGACCCGCCCACGCACCGGCCCTCGGCGAACAGCACCGACGGCCGGCCCACCGCCATCCCGCCGCCCCCGTCCCGGTACAGCGTCCGCAGCGCCCGCATGCTGTCCGCGCTGAACGACTCGGTCGGGTGATAACCGCCCTCCTCGATCACCACCACGTCCACGCCCGCCTCAGCCAGCTCCGCCGCCATCGTCGCCCCGCCGGCCCCAGACCCCACAACCACCACATCGCACTCCACACTCAGCTCGCCCGAGACCTCCGCCCCCGTGACCAGCCCCCGCGGCGCCCTCACGCTCGCCCCACCCCCACCGCTCCCCAGACCGGGTGACTTTCATGATCGTGGCCAGTTTTGGCCAAATACAGCCCATTTCTGGCCACGATCATGGTTCCTGCCTCGCGGTGACCGCCGACTCGGCCGCGGCGATCTGCGGGCCGTAGGAGTCCAGGCGCCGGCGGGAGACCGCCGCGATGTACGGGTCCGGGTCGTAGCCGATCTCCCGTTGCACCGGGGGCAGCTCGTAGTAGCACATCACGACCAGGCCGCGCAGGCGCTGAACGAGCTGCGCCGCGACGCCGCCGCGGGCCAGCAGCGCCCGGATGTACGCCTCGGCGGCCTGGTCGTCCAGCCGGGTGAACCGCCGCCCGCGGGCCCGCGGGTACAGCCGGGCGCCGTGGTCCAGGACCACGACCGCGGCGGTCAGGGCCTTCCTGGCCGCCGGGGCCAGCGCGGCGAGCATGAGCTCGAACTCGGCCAGGACCCGGTCCGTCCGGTGGTGCGCCCGCATCCCGGGCGGGCAGACCACCTCGGCGAAGCGGCGCGCGACCCGGCGCACCCGGGCGCTCAGCGGCGGGTCAGGCCGGGCGGTCGGCACGGAAGATGGGCCAGCCAATCTCGGTCCTCCATTCCGCCCGTCCGCGTTCGGCAGATCGCCCACGGTGAGCCCTGCTGCCATCAGGCCATTGTCGACCCTCCCGTTACTGGACGGTCAACCCGCAGTTCCAGCACGGCCGCGCGGGATCGTCGGGGTCGCGGAAGACCGATGCGCGGCACGAACAGGTCCAGACGCAGTCCTCCAGCCGCGCCAGGGCGGAGAGCCACTGTTCCTCGGTGACCCGGCCCGATGACGGGTCCGACAGCCCCGTGGTGAAGGCCCGCTCGAACAGCGCGCGGACGAAGCGCGGGTAGACCGGCCACCAGAGCAGGACCTGCTCGCCCGGGCCGGCCGGTTGACGTCGTTCTCGGGGTCGAACACGAACACCGGCTCCAGCCCGAACGCCCGCAGCGCCACCTCGCTCTCGTCCCCGGCGTCCGGATCGGTGGTGCTCCCGTCCAGCGGATGTCCGTGCATGAACAGGAAGAACAGGAGCACGGCCAGTGAGTGGCGATCGCTGCGCCACGAGACGGGCGCCTCGCCGCGGACCACTTCGGGAGCCATGAAAGGCGAGGTCGACCCGAAGTACCGCTCGCTGTGATCGGGCGCGATGGCGTCGATGTCGACCAGCGCGACCGCGCCCTGATCCGCGTCCACCAGGATCGTCCCCAGGCCGATGTCGCGGTAGCACATCGCCGCTTCGTGCAGGCCCTCGAACGCGCTGACCAGTTGCCTGGCGATCGAGATCAGGACCGGGAACGACGGGCTCTCGGCGCGGGAGAGCAGCTGGCCGAGCGACTCCAGGCCCGGCTCCGGGAGCGGCATGATCAGGCCGAATCCCGGCATTTCCTCGCTCATTACCGTGTCGATCGGCCACGTGAACGCCGGGTGCGGAGAGCCGATGTCGACCAGCCAGGTCAGCAGCTTGGCCAGCGACCGGGTGCCCGGCAGGTCGGGGTACCAGCTGACCGCGAGCGGAGCATCGCCCGCCGAGGCGCGGTAAACCGTGAAGGCATCTCCCTCGCTGACCCGCTCGCCGACCGACACCGGCTGGCCGGCCTGCACCATCCGCAGCGTCCTGCCCTGCAGTGACATGAGCTTATTGTCGACCCTCCCCTTACCGGACAGCCAGGCGCCGCGCCCGCTCTTGACCCTCCGGCGAAGGAGAAGGCCGTCGTCCGCGGCCGCTACGACGGCGACTTCGACCGGACGAACCTGCCGGACGAGCTCATCCTGACCAACTACTTCACCGTCCGCGACGGCAAGATCGTCACCCTCATCGTCATCCGGAACACCCCGGCCAGCTACTGACGGGTCCGGCCCGGCCCCCTGCGTTAAGCTGAATCAGGCCCGCAGGGGGCCTCCGGTCCGCGGAAAGGGCAGAGCCCGCCTGAGATCACAGTGAGCAACTGGCCGCCATACCTCCTTTCGGCCTGACGACGCGGACCGCAGGCATCCGAAAGGAGCCCTCCGTGGCCGACCTTCCCGTTGAGCCCAGTTACGAGCAGCTTCGCAACCAGGCCAAGGACCTCCGCCGGGCCGTCCTCGCGGGCGAGCCCGGCGCACTCGCCGAGGTCGCAGAACACTTCCCCGACGCGCCCGCCCCGTTTCCGCTGCACGCCGCGCAGCTCGTCGTGGCCCGCCGGTACGGCTTCCCCAGCTGGTCCCGCCTCAAGCGGCACGTCGAGGTCATCGAGCGCTACAGCCGCTTCCCCGAGCGCATGACCGGCGACGGCACCGACAGCCTGGCCGATCAGTTCCTCCGCCTGGTGAGCCTGTACTACGAAGACGACCAGCCGGAACGCTGGGCCGAAGGCCGCCGCCTGCTCGCTGAGCATCCCGAGCTCACCCGGGACAGCGTCCACGCGGCCGCCGCGGCGGCCGACACCGCGGCGCTGCGGCGCATCCTGGCCGCCGATCCCGCCGCCGCCCGCCGCGAGGGCGGCCCGTTCCGCTGTCCGCCGCTGATGTACCTGGCCTATGCCCGGCACGACCCGCAGATCGACGAGGACGCCGTCCTGACCTCCGCCCGGCTGCTGCTGGCCGCGGGCGCCGACCCGAACGCCGGCTATCTCTGGCACGGACTGTGCACCCCGTTCACCGTCCTGACCGGGGTGTTCGGCGAGGGGGAGCAAGGCCCGGTCCGCCAGCCGCGGCACCCGCACTCGCTCGCCCTCGGCCGCCTCCTGCTGCAAGCCGGCGCCGACCCCAACGACGGCCAGGCGCTCTACAACCGGATGTTCGAGCCGGGAAACGACCACCTGGAGCTCCTCTTCGAGTTCGGCCTGGGCACCGGCGACGGCGGCCCGTGGCGCAGGCGGCTCGGCGACGCCGTCGACACCCCGGCCGAGATGCTCCGCGGCGAGCTCGCCTGGGCCATCACCCACGGCATGACCGAACGGGTCCGCCTGCTGGTCAGCCACGGCGTCGACCTGACCGCCCCGTTCGAACGCGGCGCCACCGCGACCTCGATGGCCGCCACCACCGGCCACCCCGACCTGATCGACTACCTGGTCGCGCACGGCGCGCCGCCGCTCGGCCTGGACCCTGCCGAGGCGTTCGTCGCGGCGGCCCTGGCCGCCGACCGGGCCAGTCTCGACCGGCTCGCCCGCGAGCATCCCGGGCTCGCCGATCAGGTCCGCGCGGCCCGGCCCGCCCTGATCACCTGGGCCGCCGCCTGCGGCCGCCCGGCGGCGGTCGAGATCCTGGCCGGCCTGGGCTTCGACGTCAACGCCAGGGGCCGCACCGACATGCCGAGCGACCAGCCCTGGCAGACGGCCCTGCACAAGGCGGCCGAGGACGGGAACCTGGAGCTGGCCCGGACCCTGCTCCGGCTGGGCGCCGACCCGGACATCCGCGATCACCGGTTCAACTCGCCCCCGCTCGGCTGGGCCCGCCACTTCGGCCAGCAGCCGCTCATCGACCTGCTCGAACCGCTCACCGCGCCGGACCCGCAAACCCCGGAACCGCAAACCCCCGACGGGTAAGTTCGCATACGTGAGCTTCGATGTCAGCGCGGACGCCTACCTGCGGTTCATGGGCCGCTACTCCGAGCCGCTCGCGGTCCAGTTCGCTGACCTGGCCGGGGTTCAGCCCGGGCAGCGCGACCGCATGGGCGGTGACCTGCCAGGTTGGCAAGCCCCTCGGCTGACGCAGCGAAACCACCCGCTGTGCGAGCATCGGGGCATGATCGCGAGAATCTGGCGCGGCGCGGTCCGGGCCGAAGATGTCGCCGCCTACGCGGCCTACGTTCAGGAGACCGGCATCGCCGGCTACCAGCGCACGCCCGGCAACCGCGGGGCCTGGGCGCTGTGGCGGGTGGACGGCGACCGGGCCGAGATCGTCACGGTGAGCATGTGGGAGTCCCGGTCCGCGATTGAGGGCTTCGCCGGCCAGGACATCGACCAGGCCGTCTTCTACCCCGAGGACGACCGGTACCTGATCGAGCGCGACCTGACCGTCTCCCACTACGAAGTCGCGGGCTCGGCGTAGTCCTATCCGATCTGGCTGGCCTGGCCAGCCCAGTAGGGCGCCCGGAGCTGGCGTTTGAGCAGCTTGCCCGATCCGGTGCGGGGCAGCTCGGTCGCGAACTCCACCGACCGCGGCACCTTGTAGCTGGCCAGGTGCTCGCGTGCGAACGCGGTGATCTGCTCGCTGGTCAGCGAGGACCCGGGCGAGCGCACCACGGTCGCGTGCACGGCCTCGCCCCACTCCTCCGACGGGATCCCGAACACCGCGACGTCGTAGATCCCGGGGTGCTGTTCCAGCGCGGCCTCGATCTCGGCCGGGTAGATGTTCATCCCGCCCGAGATGATCATGTCGGTCTTGCGGTCGCAGATGTACAGGTAGCCCTCGTCGTCCCAGTAGGCGATGTCGCCGACCGTGTGATAGTCGCCCCGCATGTTCGACTGATAGCCGGAGTCGTTCTTGTAGTAGGCGTCGAAGGTGACCTTGGACCGGACGAAGACCTCGCCGGCCTGGCCCGGCCCGGTGCCGGTGACCGGGCTGCCGTCCGCGCCGACCAGCATGATCTCGATGCCGGGAGCTGGCTTGCCGCACGATCCGGGCTTGCGCATCTGGTCCTGCGGCAGCAGCACGGTGTCCACGCCGAGCTCGGTCGAGCCGTAGACCTCGAACAGCGACTCGGGCGGGAAGTCGGCCACGTACTGCTGCTTGAGCGCGTAACTCCACGGCGCCGCGTTGGCGATCATGACGCGCATCGAGGAGCGGTCGTAGCGCTCCTTGACCTGCCCGGGCAACGCGCAGATCATCCGGACCAGCGCCGGCGCGGAGAACGTCGAGGTCACATGGTAGCTATCGACCAGCCGCAGCCAGTCCTCGGCGTCGAACCTGCGCTGCACGATGATCGTCTGACCGAACAGCAGGCCGGCGCTCATGAAGGCGCTGGGCCCGCTGTGGTACAGCGGGCCGGAGGTGAGGTAGATGTCGTCGGGACGGTAGCCGAACAGGTTCAGCAGGGCGCCGAGCACCTCCGGATCCGGGGGTCCTTTCCGGACCGCGCCCTTCGGCTTGCCGGTCGTACCGGAGGTGTAGATCATCGTCCCGCCCCCGCCGGCCGCGTCCCCGACGTCGGGCGGGTCAGCCGACGCGGCCGCGATATCCGCGTCGCCCAGCATCCCCTCCGGGGCCGGCCCGCCGACCGCGATGACGTGCCGCACCTTCTCCAGCTGGCCACCGAACGCGGCGAACATCGGCGCGTGCTCGTAGTCCACGTAGGCGACCCCGGCGTCGCTGTGGTTGATGACGTACAGCGCCTCGTCCGGCGTCAGCCGGTAGTTCAGCGGCACCGCGACCGCGCCGATCTTCCTGGTGGCGCTCATCACCGCGACCACCTCGGGGGAGTTCGGCCCGCACCACAGCACCTTGGTGCCCGGCCCGGCCCCCAGCGACAGCAGCAGGTTGGCCACCCGGTTCGCCTGCGCCTCAAGCTCGGCGTAGGTCCAGACCACGACCGTCCCGTCCGGCCTGTCGTCAATGACGCCCGGCTTACCCGGCTGGCTCCGCGCGTAGACCGAAAGCGTGTCCTCCGGCATCGCACCTGCCCCTCACGAACACGTCCGCCTCCACCTGCAGCCAAATCTACGGAATAGCTACCGATCGGTAAACACCCGGCAGCCGGTCAGGCGCCGCGCGATGAGCAGGACCGGCAGGACCAGCCAGATGACACCCCATCCGCCGGTCACCACGCCGAGCAGCACCGCGACGGCGATCCCGAAGCCGGCCAGCGCGGCGATCGGCGGCCGTGCCACCCGCCCGGCCGGCGTCGGCGGCCGGCCGCTGGTCGCGGGAAGAGCCGCGGGCAGAGCCGCGGGAAGAGCCGCGGGAAGAGTCGCGGGCAGATCGGCCAGCAGTTCCCTGAGCTCACCCCAGGTCCGGGCGGCCAGCGCCTGCCCGGTTCGCTCGTCGAGCTCTTCGGCCGTCAGCCTGCCCGCCTGGAAATGCTCGCTCAGGTCGGCCAGGACCGCATCACGGTCGGCGTCCGAAGCCCTCATCGCCGCGGGAAGAATCTTCTCAGTCATAGGTCTAATGTCGTCGACCAGCGGTCACCGGCACCATTGCCGGATGCCACGAACTACCGGTGACATCCGTCATGGCCCTTGACTCTTCCGCTGGGTGAGGGCTGCATGATCGTGTCAATGCCCTGACGGCTAGAGCTGGCCCACGTCGGTAATGCGCAGCACGGCCGAGCCCGCCTCATCGGAGGCGGCCAGGTCGACCACGGCGTTGATGCCCCAGTCGTGATCGTCCGCCGGATCGTCGAAGATCTGCCGGACCACCCACCCATCGGGACGCTGGTCGATGATCAGCAGCGCCGGGCCGCGCGCATCCGGCCCGGTCAGGATCTCGTCGTGCACCTCGAAGTAGGGCTCGACCGCATCGGCCCACGCGGCGGCATCCCACCCAGACGAGGAGTCCAGCCCGCCCAGCGACTCGTAATCACCGACCGCGGCCAGCTTGACCCGGTGGAACAGCGCGTTGCGGACCAGCACCCGGAACGCCCGCACGTTCGAGGTCACCGAGGCAGGCTGACCGTCGGCAGGCGCCGAGGCCACCGCGGACGGATTACGCAGCCGCTCCCACTCGTCAAGCAAGCTGGAGTCGACCTGGCGCACGATCTCGCCCAGCCATTCGATGAGATCGGTCAGTTCCTCGGTCTTGGCCTCGTCCGGCACGGTCTGGCGCAGCGCCTTATAGGCGTCGGCCAGGTAGCGCAGCACCAGCCCCTCGGAGCGGGACAGCCCGTAGAACGCGACGTACTCGGAAAACGTCAGCGCCCGCTCGTACATATCCCGGACCACCGACTTCGGCGAAAGCGAATAATCCAGGACCCACGGATGCCCGCGCCGGTAGATGTCGTACGCGCCCTCCAGCGTGTCGGCTAGCGGCCGGGGATAGGTCACGCCGTCAAGCAGTTCCATCCGTTCCTCGTACTCGACGCCGTCCGCTTTCATCTGGGCCACCGCCTCGCCGCGGGCCCGGAACTTCTGCGCGGCCAGCACCTGGCGCGGATCGTCAAGCGTCGACTCGATCACCGACAGAACGTCCAGCGGGTACGCCGGCCCGTCCACGTCCAGCAGCGAGATGGCGGCCAGCGCGAACGGTGACAGCGGCTGGTTCAGCGCGAAGTCGTACTGCAGGTCCACGGTCAGCCGGACCAGCCGGCCCTCGGAATCCGGCTCAGGCAGCCGTTCCACCACGCCCCCGGCCAGCAGCGCCCGGTAGATCGCGATGGCCTGGTGGATATGCCGCCGCTGCGCCGCCCGGTCCTCGTGGTTGTCGGTCAGCAGGTGCCGCATCGCGGCGAACGCGTCGCCCGGGCGGGCGATGACGTTCAGCACCATGGCGTGGGTGACCTTGAAGCTGGACGTCAGCGGCTCGGGTTCCGCGGCCACCAGCCGCTCGAAGGTCGGCTTGCCCCAGGCGATGAAGCCCTCCGGCGGCTTCTTGCGGACCACCTTGCGGCGCGCCTTCGGGTCATCGCCCGCCTTGGCCAGCATCCGCTCGTTCTCCACCACGTGCTCGGGAGCCTGCACCACCACTCGTCCGGAGGTGTCAAATCCCGCCCGCCCGGCCCGCCCGGCGATCTGGTGGAACTCGCGCGCCTGCAGCAGCCGGGTCTTGGTCCCGTCGTACTTGGACAGCGCCGTGAACAGCACGGTGCGGATCGGCACGTTGATGCCCACGCCCAGCGTGTCGGTCCCGCAGATGACCTTGAGCAGCCCGGCCTGGGTCAGCGTCTCCACCAGCCGCCGGTACCGGGGGAGCATCCCGGCGTGGTGCACGCCGATGCCGTGCCGGACCAGCCGGGACAGGGTCTTGCCGAAGCCGGCCGAGAACCGGAAATCGCCGATCAGGTCGGCGATGGCGTCCTTCTCGGCCCGGCTGCAGACGTTGATGCTCATCAGCGCCTGGGCCTGCTCCAGCGCCGCCGCCTGGGTGAAGTGCACCACGTACACCGGCGCCTGCCCGGTGGAAAGCAGCTCGCCGAGCGTCTCGTGCAGCGGTTCGATCGAGTAGGAGAAGACCAGCGGCACCGGCCGCTCGGTCGACGCGATCACCGCGGTCGGCCGGCCGGTGCGCTGGGTCAGGTCCGCTTCGAACCGGGAGACGTCGCCCAGGGTCGCCGACATCAGCAGGAACTGCGCGTGCGGCAGCTCGAGCAGCGGGACCTGCCAGGCCCAGCCGCGCTCGGGGTCGGCGTAGAAGTGGAACTCGTCCATCACCACCAGGCCCACGTCGGCCGCGGCGCCGTCGCGCAGCGCGATGCTGGCCAGCACCTCGGCGGTGCAGCAGATGATCGGGGCCTCCGCGTTGACGCTGGCGTCGCCGGTCATCATGCCGACCTCGGCCGGCCCGAACGCGTCGCACAGGTCGAAGAACTTCTCCGACACCAGCGCCTTGATCGGCGCGCTGTAGAACGTGCGCCGGCCGTCGGCCAGCGCCGCGAAGTGCGCGCCCGCCGCCACCAGCGATTTCCCCGACCCGGTGGGAGTGGACAAGATGACGTTCGCGCCCGACACGATCTCGATGAGCGCTTCCTCCTGATGCGGGTACAACGCCAGCCCGCGCTGCTTTGACCACCCGGCGAACGCGTCGAACACCGCGTCCGGCTCGGCTGAGTCCGGCAGGAGGTCAATGAGGGTCACGGCTAACCAACCAAAAATCAAAATCATTTATGCCGAACGGAACGTGGTTCGTGCCCCGAGCCCCGTCTCCTCGCCATCGCGGCCCTTCCGCGCCCCGAGAGCGTGCCCCTTCCGCGGCCCTTCCGCGCCCCGAGCGAAATGAACCCCGGGGTTCACCACCCTCTAGCGTAGTGAACCCCGGGTTTCACTCTGCTGCGCGGCACCCCGGGGCCGATTCGCTAGGGTCGTGCCGTGCGGACTGTACTCATCACCGGCGCGAGCTCCGGCTTCGGGACCGCGGCCGCCCGCCGGTTCGCGGCCCTCGGCGACCGGGTCATCGCCGCGGCCCGGCGCACCGAGCGCCTCACCGAGCTGGCCAAGGAACTAGGCCCCGAGGTCGTGCTCCCGCTGACCCTTGACGTGCGCGACCGGGCCAGCGTCGAGCGGCTCCCGGCCGAACTCCCGCCCGGCTTCGCCGAGGTCGACATCCTGGTCAACAACGCGGGCCTGGCCCTCGGCCTGAAGCCAGCCCAGGAGGCCGACGTCGGCCAGTGGGAGCAGATGATCGAGACCAACTGCACCGGCCTGGTCTACATGACCCGCGCGTTCCTGCCGCAGATGGTCGCGCGCGGCCGCGGGCACGTCATCAACCTGGGCTCGATCGCCGGCACTTACCCCTACCCGGGGGGCAACGTGTACGGCGCGACCAAGGCGTTCGTCCACCAGTTCAGCCTGAACCTGCGCTCCGACCTGCACGGCACCGGGGTCAGGGT
This sequence comes from uncultured Actinomycetes bacterium, assembly GCA_963822765.1. Taxonomy (GTDB): domain Bacteria; phylum Actinomycetota; class Actinomycetes; order Streptosporangiales; family Streptosporangiaceae; genus Palsa-504. The sequence goes on from CAWGJL010000048.1 coordinate 210,679, forward strand.
GACCTGTGTCGAACCTGGGCTGGTCGGCGGGACCGAGTTCTCGCAGGTGCGCTTCGGCGGCGACCGCGAGCGGGCCGCGGCCGTCTACGCCGGAACCCAGCCGCTGACCGCCGACGATATCGCCGCCGCGATCGAATGGGCGGCCAGCCAGCCCCCGCACGTGAACGTCAACGTCATCGAGCTGATGCCGGTCAGCCAGAGCTCCGCGCCGCTCCAGATTCACCGCGGTTCGTTAGGTTAAACGCATAAAGTATGGTTAAACGAACCTCCCGGCGGGCCGGCGGCACGCCGGGAGGGCAGGACCTGCCCAAGTAGGATGACACCCGTGGCCCCACGGATGTTCGCGGACGAAAACGCACCTCCCGAGTCGCTCGACCGCGGTGCGCTCATCGGGGCGCGGCTGCGTCACCGCAGGCTCGAGCTCGGTATGACGGCCCGCGAGCTGGCTCGCCGGGTGGACTGCTCGCCCAGCCTCATCTCGCAGGTGGAGCGGGGCCGGGCGGTTCCGTCGGTGAGCACGCTATGGGCTCTGGTCACCGCCCTGCGGATCTCGATGGACCGGCTCTTCGACCCGGCCCAGGAGAGCCCGGCCGACCAGGGAGACACCGCCGCGGCGACCGCCGAGAGCCCGCCAGACGGCCCCGTACTGCGGCGATACGCCCGGCCGCGGATCACCCTGGAGCGCGGCGTGATGTGGGAGCGGCTCACCGCGGCGGCCGAGAAGGACATGGAGTTTCTCGAGGTGTGCTACCCCGTCGGGCAGAGCGTGCCCGAGGCCGAGCACGCCATCCAGCACACCGGGCAGGAGTACGCGGTCATCGTCGAGGGTGCCCTGTCCACCCAGATCGGCTTCGAGCAGTACGTCCTGGAAGAGGGCGACTCGCTCACCTTCGACTCCGCGATCCCGCACCGGTTCTGGAACGCGGGAACGGTCCCGGCCCGGGCCATCTGGGTCATCCTCAACCGGTCTCGCTAACCCCCAGGGCTCGCCGCCCAGCCGTCCCCGTGAGAACAGCGTTACTTACCTGTGCCCCACAATCGTTTAGTGATCTTGACCACATTGTTCAGTATTACTAAACTCAGCCTGGCACAGGAGTGCTAGCCTGCACCACGGCCTGGACGGGCCGCCCTGCTCCGCCGCCTTACGCCTCGTCTTCCTTCCAGGCGGCCGCGCCGGTGTAGGTGTACGGGTTGGCCAGCTGCTCGTGCTCGGGGACCTCGGGGTTCATGCCCTCGGCCCAGGCCTGCTCGCCGAGCTCGCTGCGCAGGTACTCGGTGGTCTCGTCGATCGCCCGCCGGGCCTTGGCCAGGTCCGCGTCGACCAGCTTGTGGTCGAACTTGACCACCCGCCCGTTCACCACCACGGTGTGCACGTCGCCGCGCTGGGCCTGGAAGACCACGTGGCCGTAGGGGTGCAGGATCGGGAAGCTGACCGGTGAGTCGTCGTTCTTGATCAGCACCAGGTCGGCCTTCTTGCCTTCCTCCACGCTGCCCACCGAGGAGTCAAGGCCGATGGCCTTGGCCCCGCCCCGGGTGGCCCAGTCCACGACCTGCTCGGCGCGCAGGTGGTGGTTGGTGACGGCCCGGCCCTCGTTGTGATTCTCGAAGTGGTCCATGACCCGGTCCGCGCTGAGCGTGGCCCGCATGGCGGAGAAGATGTCGCCGCTCCACCAGACGCTGGTGTCCTGGGACAGCGAGACCGGGATGCCGTACTTGCGCAGCTTCCAGGTGGGCGGGTATCCCTGGCCCGCGCTGCACTCGCTCTCGGTCGAGACCGACACCGAACCGCCGGTGGCGGCGATCATGTGGTAGGAGTCGGGGGACAGCGACGCGGAGTGCACGTAGACCGTCTGCGGGGTGCAGAAGCCGTTCTCGTACATCCGCCGGACGCCCGCGTCCAGGGTGATCCCGTACACCCCGGCGTGCGTGGTGACCGGCACGCCCATCTCCCTGGCCACCTCGAACGTGGCCTTCTCCGGGAACTCCGGGTCGTCGCCGGGGATGTCGAAGGCGATCGCGAAAGTCTGCATGTCGCCCTTGCCGTCGAACCGGCGGACGTAGAAGTCCCGGAATTCCGGCGTGGTGCTCCACTCCCACGAACCCTGCTGGATGTTCCCGTAGGCCAGCACGAACCGTCCGCCCGCCTCCTCCAGGGCGTCGGTGGCGGCGTCGGCGTGGTCGGTCGTCTGCAGTCCGTGTGACCAGTCCACCGTGGTCGTCACGCCGGCGTCGATCGACTCGATGGCCGCCAGCAGGTTCCCGGCGTAGACGTCCTGCGGCCGGAACTTCTTGCCCCAGTTCAGGTAGTACCAGACGAAATACTGGGTCAGCGTCCAGTCGGCCCCGTAGGCCCGCATGGCCGTCTGCCACATGTGCCGGTGGGTGTCGATCATGCCCGGCATGACGATGCCGCCGGTCGCGTCGATCTCCGCGGTACCGTCGGGCGCCTGCAGGTTCGGGCCGACCGCCGCGATCCGCTCCCCGGTGACGAGCACGTCGGCGCCGGCCAGGATCCGGTGCCCGTCGTCCATGGTGAGCACCGTCGCGTTGCGGAAAACCAGCGGCCGTCCCGCTGCCAGGTCCGCTGCCGTCGTCATAGGAACCTCCACTATCGGCGCTGAAAGGGCAGTCACAAGGCCGCTGGCGGACGAGAATCCGTGAAATAGTCGCCAGCGGCCTGATCGGAAGCCTTGCGCCTGGTTCCGGCGGCTGTCAATAGTGGGTCACCCCAAGATCGACCAGCCCGAACGCTCCGCGGACACAGCCGTTGCGGCCTCGTCAGGCCCGGTGGCGGCCGTGTGTCCGCTGAGCAGACGGGTTGACGATGCTCGCCCCACTGGCCGCGGCCCGCAGCCGCCTGCCCCGGCGGACCGCCCGCGGTATCCGCTGCCATGCGTCCACGCTCCCCGAGACGAGGAAGACCGGGACCGCGACCAGCCACACAGCAGATTGAGTCGCCGACCACCAGAGGTTCAAGGTAACCAGCACGACCGTGACCAGGGATGCGCCTACCGCACCCAGCACCAGTTGGACGGCTCGTACCCGCGGCCCGAGCGCCAGGTGCCTGGCCGTGGCGGCCGCCGCGGCGGCCCACAGCCCGATCGCGACCGCTGTCGCCAGTCCGGTGGCGAGCCAGCCGACCAAGTAGACCCACGAGGCGTCGAGCTGAGCAGTTGAGCGTGAGCCCACGACGAGGACCAAGCTGGCCAGCCCACCCCCGGCCGCCACGGTCGCTGCCGCGGCCCACGCGACCCGCCGCCGGATCTTGGACCAGCCGCCCGCCCGCAAGAATCTGACCAGCGCCGGAAGGGCCGCCAAGCCGCCGGCCACGACCACCGCGCCGGTCAGGGCGACGGCTGCCAGCATCGCGTCGAAGGCCGCCGCCGCATGCCAGCCTCGCGCCGGGGACGGCGATTCCGAGAGATTTTCCGGGAGGAGGGCCACGATCGTCCCGGCTGCGAGCGTCTTCGCCGTCAGCGGAGCAGGCGCGCGGCCTTCATGCCGGATCCAGCCCGAGCCGCGCCAGCCCCGCGCTGGTGATCCGGCGCAGGTCCGCCAGGGCCCCGGCCAGCGCGGCCGAGCCCGCCGCAGCCCGCTACTTCCCACATTCCCATTCAACTACGTCCCACGTAGCTACGCAAGACGTAGCACCGCCACGCCCCCAAAGCGAATGACACCCGGGTTTCACTGCCCTCTAGCGTGGTGAACCCCGGGGTTCATTCGGCTCGGCTCGGCTCGGCTCGGCTCGGCAACGGGCACCGCCGGGTGAGCGGCGATCAGCAGCAGCGCGTCCAGCAGCCGCCACCAGTCCGCCTCGGCCAGGTCGCGGCCCATCGCCTGGGCGAGCGCGGCCAGCGCGACCACGAGCTGGCCGGATAGCTCGTCGGCGTCCCGGTCCAGGGCCGTGGCCATCGCCGTCACCGCCTGCCGGAACCGGCGGGTCCGGCCGAGCCGCACCAGCGAGGGCGGAACCTCCGGTGCCGCGCCGCCCCGTCCGCCTCCGTCCGGGGCGAGCGTGACCAGCAGCCGCAGGTCCAGGGCCTCGGCCAGCCTGCGCAGCGCCGCGGTCGTCGGGTTGCCCCGGCCGTTCTCCAGGTTGGCGATGTAGGGCACCGACAGGCCCGCGTCGGCCGCGACCGAGGCCACGGTCCGGCCCGCCGCCGTCCGCCGGGCCCGCAGCTGCCGCCCGATCGCCGAATCCTCCACGCCCCTCCTGTCTTGACAGGACACCATTCGATAAAACTATTCTGTCAGAATAATCAACCGAGCGCACCGGCATGACAGGCGGCGGTATTGATGTTCCAGGCCCTGCGGATACGCGACTTCCGGCTGCTGTGGGGCGGCAGCGTGATCAGCGCGCTCGGCACGTGGCTGCTGGTGCTGGCCATCCCCGCTCACGTCCTCCTGGTCACCGGCTCGCTGCGCGATACCGGGCTCACCCTCGCCGCGCAGTACCTGCCGGTCCTGATCCTCGGCCCCGTGGCCGGGGTGCTCACCGACCGGTGGGACCGCCGCCGCCTGATGATCGCGACCAGCCTGTTCCGCGCGGGCGCCGTGGCCGTGATGCTGCTCGGCACCGCTCCCGGCCACTATTGGGTACTCTACGGCGCGCTGATCGCCGAGAGCAGCGCCGGCGTGCTGTACCTCCCGGCCTGGCAGGCCCGCACCCCCGCCATAGTCGGCACGGGACGCTGCTCAGCAGCGCCAACTCGCTCAACGCCCTGGCCGACGGCGCGGTCCGGCTGATCGGCGGCCCGCTCGGCGGGATCCTCCTGGCCGCCCTCGGCGTCCGCTGGCTGATCTCGCCAACGCCGTCAGCTACCTAGCCTCCGCCGCCGCCAACGCCATGACCTCCCGCCCTGCCCCAGCCGACCACGTCAAGCCGACCCCGGACATGATCGGCCACGTGGCCCGTGACCTGGCCGAAGGCGCCCGCGTGCTGCGCGCCGAACCCATAGCCCGGGCGCTGCTCGCGGTCACGGTCATCTTCCTGGCCGCGAACGCAGCGCTCAGCGCGATGCTCATCCCGCTCGGGATCCGCCGGCTGGGCGGCGGCGAAAACACCGGATTCGTACTATCCGCGCTCGGCGTAGGGTTCCTGCTCGCCGCCCCGCTCCTGCGCGCGCTGCTGGACCGGGCGCAGCCGCGCATCCTGCTCACCGCGACCCTGGCCGCCACCGCCGCCGGGCAGTTCGCCCTGTTCACCTCGGTCTCGCTGGTCACCGCGCTGCCTGCCGCGGTCGCTATCGGCACGTTCGGCTCGATGTCCGAGGTGATCCCGCAGACCGCCCTGCAGCGCGTCATCCCCAACGCCGTCCTCGGCCGGATCAGCGCCGTCTTCCTGACCGGCGAGGCCGCCGTCGGCCTGCTCGGCGCACTGGCCGGCCCCTTCCTGGCCCAGGCCATCCACCTGACCGGCCTGGCCCTCGCGGCCAGCCTGGTCACCCTCGCCGCCGCCGCGCTGACCCGCCTGACCGTGCCGGAGACGGCCCGACCACGAACAAGCGCAACCGAAGGCGTCAGCGCCCGGCGAGCGCGAGCGGGAGCGCGGAGCGGAAGGCCACGAGCCGTTCGGCCGCCTCATCGGCGGTGATGGCCGGAGCCACCCTCGATTCCACCTCAGCCGGCCCGACGGCCTCGGCGGCGGAGTGCACGTCCCCGGCGCCGAGCCGGGCCAGCGCGCCACCCCGAGCGCGGTCGCGTCTGCGGGTGTCCTCGGTCGAGCGAACCGGCAGCGCCCCGCCGTAGACCCGCTCGAGCAGGCCCCGGTCCCGCAGGCCGCGCAGGTCGCGCCGGATTGTCTCGGCGGAGACGCCGAACCGCTGGGCCAGGTCCTCGGCGGAGACCGCCTGGGTCTGGCGCAGTTCGGCCAGGATGGCCCGGCGGCGCTGAGTCGGCAGCATACGGCTCCTATATGACCGTTGTTTACCGATCTTGATGTCTTTTGTGTCGGCTGTCAATCGGTCAGGTTTCGGGCTCAGCCGAAAGGGTTTGCGGCGCGCTCCGGCCTTGGTAATCCTGAGTGTGGAAACCACAGCCGGTGGTCCGAGCTGGTCATGGTCCGGCCGACCATGACCAGCCCACCGCCGGCCCGCACCGGGGCCGGGCCAGGCGTTAACGCCGAGTGCTATCCAGCGCGGAGCAGCTCGACGCCGAGCGGCGTGAGCACGTGCAGGACCGCGCTGCCCTGCCGGTGCGTGGTAATCAGCCCCGCGTCCCGCAGCACCGACGCGTGCTGGCTGGCCGCCGCGAGCGAGATGCCCACCCGGTCCGCGAGCTCGGTGGTCGAGCACCCGTCGGCGAGGGTGCGCAGCACCGCGGCCCGGTTCCGGCCCACCAGCGCGGCCAGCGCCGCGCCCCGGGGCCGGGGGTTACCCCACAGGTGACGCTGCTCTATCCGGCCGTCGGCCGGCGGCACCACCAGCCAGGGCGCCGAGCCCGGATCGTTCGGGTTCTGGTGCAGGCTGGGGATCTGGCCCACGAACGCCGAGGGCATCAGCGCGAGGCCCAGGCCGTTCAGCGCCACGTCGTAGTCGGCGGGCACCAGCACCTCGAGCACCGGCGGCCGCCAGCGGACCCACTGGCTCTGCAGCGAGGCCAGCAGCCGGTCCGGGCCGCCCGCCGCCAGCGCGCGGAGGCGGGCCACGTGCTCGGCGTGCAGGCAGGCGTGGATCCGGGTCCAGTACGGCTCGACCAGCACCTGGTGGGCGGCCACGGCCGCCGCGGCCAGCTGGAGCCGGGCCTGCCCGCCGGTCTCGGCCGCCGCCCACACCGAGGCGGGCAGCTTGCACTCCTGGTCGGCGAAATCCATCTCCACCAGGAGATGCTCGCGGGGCACGGTCAGCAGGGCCTTTACGCCCTCCTCCAAGGTGGCCGCCGGACCGGTCAGCATGGACAGGTCCACGCCCTTGGACCCGGGCGGGATCATCGCCGTGAACGCGGCCATCTGCGGCGTGAGCCGGTCCTTCACCTGGCCGCGCCACTGCCGGTAGGTGGCGCGGGGCTGCTGCGGGCAGCGCAGCAGGCCCATCGCCTTGACCGTCTCGGCCAGCGGGCCAAGCGTCGGCCGGACCTGGATCCGCTCGAGGTCGTCGGCCGTGAAATGGATCCGCCAGACCATGACATTCAGGGTGGCGCACCACCGGGGAATCGGTCAAATTCCGCGGTTTGCGCCCCGGGCCCGGGGGAACGGGAAGCACCATGACCAGAAAGGCGCTCTGGCTGCTTCCCGCCTCCGTGGCCGCGGTGGTAGCCAGCCAGTGGCGGGATATCGCCCGCTACGTCAAGATCCGGCAGATGTCCAGCGGTGGCCCGGACCGCCCTGCCGACTCAGGTCAGCGGAACATCGCGCTGTAGGCGTTGAGCGCGGGCTGCCCGCCCAGGTGGGCGTAAAGCACGGTGGAGTCCGGGCCGATCCGGCCGTCGCGGACCAGGTCGATGAGCCCGGCCATGGACTTGCCCTCGTACACCGGGTCGATGATCATGCCCTCTAGCCCGCCGGTCAGCCGGATCGCGTCCAGCGTGGAGCGCACCGGGATGCCGTAGTAGTCCCCGGCCCACCCCGCCAGCAGGGTGATCTCGTCGTCGCGCAGGTCCCGGCCCAGGCCGATGAGCTCCGCGGTGTTCCGGGCGATCTTCTCGACCTGGGCCCGGGTCTCGGCGATCCGGGCCGACGCGTCGATCCCGATCACCCGCCGCGGCCGCCCCGGGTCGTCGGCGGCGGCGAACCCGGCGATCATCCCGGCCTGGGTAGAGCCGGTCACGCTGCACACGATGACCGTGTCGAAGAACAGCCCGAGTTCGGCCTCCTGCTGGCGGACCTCGTAGGCCCAGTTCGCGAAGCCGAGGCCGCCGAGGGGGTGGTCGGACGCGCCAGCCGGGATGGCGTACGGCGTCCCGCCCGCGGCGCGGACCTCCGCCAGCGCCTGCTCCCAGCTGTTCTTGATGCCGATGCCGAACCCCTCGTCGACCAGCCGGACGTCGGCCCCCATGATCCGGGACAGCAGGATGTTGCCCACCCGGTCGTTGACCGAATCGGGCCAGTCCACCCAGCTCTCCTGGACCAGCACGGCCCGCAGGCCGAGCTTGGCCGCGACCGCGGCCACCTGGCGGGTGTGGTTGGACTGCACCCCGCCGATCGAGACCAGCGTGTCCGCGCCCTGGGCCAGCGCGTCCGGGACCAGGTACTCCAGCTTGCGGGTCTTGTTCCCGCCGAAGGCCAGCCCGGAGTTGCAGTCCTCCCGCTTGGCCCAGATCGCCGCGCCTCCGCCCAGGTGGGCGGACAGGCGCTCCAGCGGGTGGACCGGGCTGGGCCCGAACAGCAGCGGATAGCGCGGGAAATCAGCCAGCACTAGAGCACCACCTAGAAGATGACGTACACCTTCCGGATAGTCTCGTGGATCTGCCAGGTCCCGGTCCAGCCGCGCGGGAACACCGCGACGTCGCCCGGCCCGATGTCGGCCGGCCCACCGCCGTCGGGCGTGACCGTCATCCGGCCGGACACGATGTGCACGACCTCGTTGGTCTCCAGGCTCCACCGGGACGGGCCCGCGGTGCACTCCCAGACCCCGGCTTCCTGGTCGCCCTCCCCGTTCCACAGCGTGGTCCCCGAGGTCTGCATCGGCGCGCCAGTGGCCTCGTCCAGCGGCCCCCAGTCCTCGAGCTCGGCGTCGGCCGCGGCGGCCAGGAACGGGGTGGCGGTGATCATGGGGCGGAGATCCTTTCCGGGAACGGCAGGGCGATGGGGTCGGTGGCCAGGCGGCTGTGCCCGGCCTCGTCAAAGCGGTCCAGGCCGAGCGAGGACACGTCGAGCACGTCGGTCTTACCGGTGAGCGCCACGTCGGCGGCCGCGCGCGCCACGCCGGGCCCCCACATCATGCCCGCGCCGCCGGCGCTGGCCACGGTGACGTGGTCCAGCCCGGGCGCGCGTCCGATGATGGGCAGGTGGTCGGGGGTGTAGTCGATGGTCGCGGCCCAGATCCGGCGCAGCCCGAGCCCCGCGGTGACCGGGACCAGGTCGGCCAGCCGGGCCCGCATCCGGGCCAGGTAGGCCTCGTCCACCTCCCGGTTCTCGCCCGGCGGCTCGTCCGGGTTGCTCATCCCGAACAGCAGGCCGCCCTCCTCAGGCCGCCAGTACAGCCCCGCGGCCAGGTCGAACACCATCGGCACACGGCCCGGATCCAGGTCCGGGTGCTGCTCGGTCACCGCGACCTGGTGCCGGACGCCGCCCGCCGGGATGCGCAGGCCGGCCAGCCGTCCGACCTCGGCCAGTTTCGGGCCGCCGGTCAGGACGACCAGGCCCGCGTCGATCCGGCCCTGGCTGGTGTCCACGCCCCCGGGTGCCAGCCCGCGGAACGCCACGCCCTCGAGGACCTCGACCCCGCTGCGCAGCAGCGCCACCGTGTACGCGGCCACGTTCCGCGGCGGCGTGATGTACCCGTCCTGGGCGCAGAACGTCCCGCCGAGCGTCTGCCCCGGCGTCAGCGTCGGGTTGACCTGGTCCACCTCGCGCGGGTCGAGCCAGCGCACCGGCACGCCCAGCCCGGTCTGCATCGCCATCCGCTCGCGGGCCGCGGCGACGTCCGCCCCGGTGAAGCAGGGGATCAGGTAGCCCTGCTCGGTAAACCCGGAGTCGGTGCCGATCTCGTCCCGTTGGCGCAGGTAGAACTGCCGCGACCACACGCCGAGCAGGACGGCCTCGGGCGTGCCGCCCTGCATCCGCACCACGCCGGCCGCCCGGCTGCTCGCGCCCTGCCCGAGGCGGCCCTTCTCGATCAGGACGACCCGGCTCAGTCCGGCCTGGCGCAGGAAGTACGCGCACCACGCGCCCACCGTCCCGCCGCCCACCACCACGGCGTCAGCGCTTGTCATTGGCACAGCAACGATGCTTACATAGACTGAACATTCAGTCAATACAGCTGCGCGCGCAGAGAGGACCCGCCGGATGTACGGCTTGTCAACCGAAGACCTGGCCCTCCAGGCCCGGGCCCGCGGTTTCGCGGACGAGCTCATCGGTTTCGAGGAGCAGGCCGAGGCCGCGGGCGGCGAGCTGCCCGCCGACCTGATCGCCGGGCACGCCAAGCGCGCCCGCGAGCTGGGCCTGCACTCGACCAACATGCCGGCCGAGCTCGGCGGGGGCGGCTGCACCACCCTGCAGCAGGTGCTGGTGCAGGAGCAGATGGGCCGGGTCACCAACGCGCTGGGCTGGGTGGCGGCCACCCCGCCGTCCTGGCTGCCCGGGGTGGCCACCGCGGACCAGCTCGACCGGTACGTGCGGCCGACGATCGCCGGCGAGCGCGAGGAGTGTTACGCGATCACCGAGGAGGGCGCGGGCTCCGACGTCGACGCGATCGAGGCCACCGCCCGCCGCGACGGCGAGGAGTACATCCTCAACGGCGTCAAGTGGCACGTCACCTCGTACAACACCGCCGACTTCGCGTTCTTCCAGGCCAAGCTGCCCGGCGGCGACCACGCGATGTTCCTGGTCGACCTGCCCAGCCCCGGCGTCCGGGTGGTCCGGACCCCGGCCTACTCCCACTCGATCAGCCACCACCACCCGATCGTCTCGTTCGAAGACGTCCGCGTCCCGGTCGCCAACCTGGTCGGCGCCGAGGGCGACGGGATGGCGTTCGCGTACGAGTGGTTCCGGTTCGAGCGGCTGATGGTCGCCGCCCGTTGCCTCGGAGCCGCGGAACGGCTCACCGCGGAGATGACCGCGTTCGCCGCTACCCGCCGCGCGGGCGGCGGCGTGATCGCCGACCACGGCCTGGTCGCCGGCATGCTCGCCGACAGCCTCACCGAGCTGTTCGCGGCCCGGGCCATGGCCTACGAGACCGCCCGCGGCATCGACCGCGCCATCGACGGCCCCGCCGCCGCAGGCGGCCAGGCCAGCCCCGCCGCCGCAGGCGGCCAGGCCAGTAAGGTGTCGCACGCCCAGTGCTCGATGGCCAAGCTGTACTGCTCGGAGATGGCCGGCCGCGTTGCCGACCGCGCCGTCCAGGTCTTCGGCGGCCGCGGCTACATGCGCGAGAACGTCGCCGAACGCTTCTTCCGCGAGCTGCGCGTCGAGCGCATCTGGGAGGGCACCAGCGAGATCCAGCGCATGATCATCGCCCGCCAGATGACCAAACGCACCCCCGCCGCCCTGGTCTAGCCGTCCCCGCCGGCTGATCGCGGGTCAAAATACCTGCCATAACAAGCCTAACGACCCACGATCTCAGCTGGCCCGAGGCCAAGCTCAGCCGAGGAAGTAGCCCTCCGGGAGGTTGGCCTCGATGGCGGCCAGCACCTGCGGGTCATCAGGCACGGTACGCGGCCGGAACCGCTCGGCCACCGTGCCGTCCGGCCGGACCAGGAACTTCTCGAAGTTCCACATGATGTCGCCGGCCTCGCCGTCCGCGTCCGGCACCGCGGTCAGCAGATCGTAGACGGGATGACGCCCCGCCCCGTTCACCTCGATCTTCTCGAACATCGGGAACGTCACCCCGTAGGTCGCCGAGCAGAACTCGGCGATCTCGTCGGCGCTGCCGGGCTCCTGCCCGCCGAACTGGTTGCAGGGGAACCCGACCACCGCCAGCCCGCGGGAGGCGAATTCCTCGTGCAGCTTCTCCAGCGCCGTGTACTGGGGCGTGAGCCCGCACTTGGAGGCCACGTTCACGATCAGCAACGCCGACCCGGGCGCGGCCGCGCCGAGCGAGGAGTCCTGGCCGGCCAGCGTCTTCACGGGGATGTCAAGTATGGTCACCCTGCTAAGTTACCGGGCCCCACGCGATCTGGCCCTGGTAGCCCCGGGCGATGGTGGTGACGAACGAGTACACCGCGTCCTCGTCGGGCGCCAGCGGTCCCGGTGAGGCCTGCGGCGAGGCCAGCCCGCGCTGGACCGACTCGCACGCGGCCCAGTCCTGCCGGTTGGTGATGTCCCAGAACTCCACCGCGTAACCCGGGTCGAAGGAAGGCGAGGCCACCGCCTCGGGGGCGAACGCCCAGGTGCACTCGATCCGGGTCTTGTCCGCGGCCACCGGCGTCAGGCGGTGCGTCATCACGTAGTCCGGATGCAGGCTGAGCAGGACGTTCGGCAGGATGTTGACGTAGATGACGGTGCGCAGCCCCTGCGCGTCAAGCCCGCGCAGCGGCACGCCGCCACTCGCGCCGTCCAAAGACATCGTGGCCATGCCGTCCCGCAGGTCCATCCAGCCGCCCACCCAGGTGCCGTCGGAGGCGTAGTTCTCGCCGCTCTTGGGCGGGCTGACCCGGCACAGCTCGGGGTGGATGGACGGGCAGTGGTAGCACTCGTGGTAGTTCTCGGTCAGGATCTTCCAGTTCGCCGCGGCGTCATAGCTGTGCCGCCCGGCCGTCACCAGCCGCTCCGGCTCGTACGGCGCGATGATCTCGTCCAGCTTGGCCAGCGCCTCACCCAAAGACGAAGAAGCACCGCCCGAGGTGTCGACAAACACCAGGCCGTGCCACTCGGTCACCGGCAGCCGGGCCAGGCCCCAAGCAGAGAAGTCGAACCCGCGCACCTTCTTGAAGCTCCCCGCGGCGCGCAGTTCCCCGGCCAGCGTGTACGTCCAGGCGTGGTACGGGCAGATGATCATCCGGGCCTGTGCGGAATCACCGCAGGGCAGCAGCTCGTGCCCGCGATGCCGGCAGGTGTTCGCGAACGCGTGCAGCGTGCCGTCCTCGCCCCGGACCAGCAGCACGCCGCCCGTCCCGGTCGCCTCGGCGCGCTGGTCGCCCGGCTGCGGCAGCTGCTCGCTGCGCGCGACGCACACCCAGCCGCCGCCGAAGAAGTTCCGCTGCTCCCACTCGAACACCGCCGGGTCCACGTACGCGGCCCGCGGCAGCATCCGGCTCTCGCCGAACGGCCGCAGCGCCGCCGCCAGCCCGGCCCGGTCGAGCGGAGCAGGGTCAGAGCAGGGTCGAGCGGAGCAGGGTCGAGCGGAGCCGGGTCCCGCCGGTAATCGCCATCTTGACTGACCATACAGTCAAGACTAAGCCGCCCGCCCGAGCCCTGTCCAGCCGGGACCTTGCCGGCGCCCGGACGGCGCGTCTTGCTCCGCGCCCCCGCGTTTCTCCTATATCGCGGTTATGACGCAGCCCGGGACCGGGCTCGGCCGCTGATCTTGCGCCCGCGCGGCCGTCGTGCTGATACTGCAAGCATGGTCGACCGAAATGTGCTCGGCGGGGAGCTCGAACCGTGCGGAACCGATCCTCTCACCGGGTTCTACCGGGACGGGTGCTGCACCACCGGACCCGAGGACCTGGGCAGCCACACGATCTGCGCGGTGGTGACCGCGGAATTCCTCGCGCATCAGCGCGGCATCGGCAATGACCTGTCCACGCCGATGCCCCAGTTCAGCTTCCCCGGCCTGGTGCCGGGGGACAGGTGGTGCGTGACCGCGGCAAACTGGCTGCGCGCGCACCGCGACGGCGCCGCGGCGCCGGTAGTGCTGGCCTGCACCCACGAACGCGCGCTGGAGATCGTCCCGCTGGACGTGCTCCGTCAGTACTCCGTCGACGTCCCCGCCGACGCCGGCGCCCTCGACGAATAAAAGACAAAAGATTTTTCTGCCGAACGGACCGTGGTACCCGCCCCGCGTCAGCGCGACGCCGCCGGGACGTGGCGCTGCGCGCGCTGGCTCCGCCGGGTCCTGCCCGCGCCCGGCGATGTACCTTAGCGCTACCGGCCGCTGTGTTCATTACTGGGCCGGCTGCGGCCAGGGGAGGGCGCCGATGGGCGGCACGGGCAAGGTCAGCGTCGGGACGCCGGTGCGGCTCCGGTCCTTCGATCCGGTCCGGCTCGCGGACCTGGAGTACCGGGCCTGGGTCGGGTACTACCTGCGGCAGTGGCCCCGGGTGCTGGTCGCCTCGGTCGGCCTGGTCCGGGCGGGCTTCGGCATGAACTGGTACCGGACCCTGTACGGCGCCTGGCTGGTGCTGCGGGCCAACCAGCTGTGGGCGCCGTACCCCGACAACCATCCCAAGCGGGCCCGGCTCTGCATGCGGCGGTTCTACGCCCTGGTCAGGCTCGCCTACGGCGAGCCCGCCAACCCGGCTAAGGCCGCCGAGCTCGAGGTCGACTGGTGGCGCGTGCACCGCGAGGGCCAGCACCGGGCCGGGTCGCACCCGACCCAGGACGCGGAGCCCGCCGAGGAACTGGTCGAGTCGCTGGTCCGCCTGTACTGCTACCTCTACGGCGAGCCCGAGGCCGCGCTCCGCCCGGCCGCTGTCCACCGCGCCCGGGCCATGGACCTGTCCGATCTATGGATCCGGGAGGGCTGCCAGCCCGATAGCCGGCTGCTCCCGCTGGAGCACGCGGCCCTCGTTCGTTCCTACGCCGCCCTGCTCGCCGCCGTCCATCACTAGGCCGGCGTCCGTAGTATCGCGATATGACCGATGCGGATCGGCCGGGACCGGGGCCGAACGACATCGCGGCGCACCGGGCGGCCGATGTGGACCGGGACGCCGTGGCGGAGCGGCTGCGGATCGCGGCCCGCGAGGGACGGCTCGAGCCCTGGGAGCTTGATGACCGGCTCGGCCTGGCCTATAGCGCCAAGACCTACGGCGACCTGGAGACCCTGGTCGCCGACCTGCCCGCGCAGCCGCCCTTGGTGTCCTACCCGGGCGTCAGCCTGGAGCCGGGCACGCTGGTCCTGCGGACCACCACGCCCAACATCAAGCAGGCCGGGCGGTGGAACGTCCCGCAGCGGATCACCGCCGAGTCGACCACCGGGTGGATCACCATCGACTTCACCCAGGCCTTCTGCGCCTACCGCGAGGTCACCGTGGAAGTGATCACCCGGACCGGGTGGATCCAGCTGATCCTGCCCGACGGCTGGGCCGCCCGCATCGGGCCGCTGAGCACCTATACCGGGCACATCAGCAACCGGGCGGCCGAGATGGCGGACCCGGGCGCCCCGACGGTGATCGTCACCGGCCACCCGCTGTTCGGCTATATCAAGATCAGGCAGCGCCGCCGGCGCCGCTGACCGGCGTCTCCATAACTGAGACATAGCCGTGGCATGCTGGGTTCATGCCGCCGCAGACGTCGGGCAGTACCGCTCCGGGTCCGGAGCGGCCGCTGGCGAGCTACACCAGCATTGCGCATGTCGCGAGGGTCTACGACTACCTGCTGGGCGGCAAGGACAATTTCGCCGCGGACCGCGAGGCCGCCGAGCAGGCCATGCGGATCAACCCGGACATCGTCTCCACCGCCCGGGCCAACCGCGCCTTCGGCATCCGCACCACGAGTTACCTGGTCAGCCAGGCCGGCATCCGCCAGTTCCTCGACATCGGCACCGGCATGCCGACCAACAACAACATTCACGAGGTGGCCCAGTCCATCGCGCCCGGATCCCGCATCGTCTACGTCGATCACGACCCGATCGTCTCGACGCACGCCCGGGCGTTGCTCACCAGCGCCCCGGAAGGCGTCACCGACTACATCGAGGCCGACCTGCGTGAGCCGGAGAAGATCCTGTCCGAGGCCGCGCGGACCCTGGACTTCAGCCGGCCGGTGGCGATCATGCTGATCGCCATCTTGCACCTCATCCTGGACCGGGATGATCCGTACGACCTGGTCAGCCAGCTGGTCAACGCCGTGGCGCCGGGCAGCTACGTGGTGATCAGCCACGCGGCGAGCGACATCGACAACGGCGCGATGATCAGCATGACCAACCGGCTCAACGAGCTGATGGCCCAGCAGAGCGTGCCGCGGACCTACCGCGAGGTCGCCTGCTTCTTCGCCGGGCTCGACCTGCTCGAGCCCGGCCTGGTCCGCGTCCCTGAATGGCGCCCCGCCTCGGTCAGCGATTCCGCCGCCCGGGCCCAGATGTGGGGCGCCGTCGGCCGCAAGGCCTGACCAGCCCGGTACCGGACGGCGGCAACGCCGGCGACGCGCTCCGCGCGCCCACCCCTATACCCACCTGGACCGCGCGTACATCCTGGACCGGCAGGCCACCCAGGTCATCGGCGCGCCCGGGACCGTGCGCCGGGGCCTGACCGAGCTGCTGAAGGCGACCGCCGCCGACGAGCTGATGCTCACCACCATGGTCTTCGACCCGGCCGACCAGCTGCGTTCCTTCGAACTGGTCGCCGAGCTGGCCCGCACCGCGAGTCCCGAGGGCCAGCCGGCCCGGACCGCCCCCTAGCCGCGGGATTCAGGCTCGCGGGGTGTTCGGGTCGAGCGGGACCGACCGGGCGTTGATCACGTCGAGCGAGGTCGCTTCCGCGGGCGTGATCGCGTTCAGCGTCCAGTCGGTCAGCACGCGCAACCGGTTCCCGGGCATGACCCCCAGGTGGTAGCCGCGGGTGACGATGTTGGCCGGCAGCCCGGAGAGCGGGACGTTCAGCGGGTTGGCCGCGGCGGCCAGCCCGCCCAGGTCGACCAGGAAGCCCAGGTCGCGGTGCTTGTAGGCCTTGGCCGTGCCGGTGCCGAGCGAGGCGGCCACGTTCCGCGCCACGAGCTTGCCCTGCCGCTGGGCGTGCTGCGCGGTCATGCCGCACACCTCACCGGGGCGGGTCAGGTCGGGTACCGCCGCGCAGTCGCCGCAGGCGTAGATCTCCGGGGCGCCGGGAACCTTCATGAACTCATCGACCACCAGCCGGCCCCGGTCGGTGGGCAGCTCCAGGCCTTCCATCAGCGGGTCGGCGCGGACCCCGACGCACCAGATCAGCGACCGTGTGGACACCTTCTCGCCGGTGGACAGCTGCACGTAGCCGTCCAGGGCGTCGGCTACCGACTGGCCCATCCGGACCTCGACGCCGCGGCGCCGCAGCACGCGGTCGGCGGTCTTGGACAGCCGCGGGTCCAGCTGAGCCAGCACCCGCGGCGCGGTGTCCAGCAGCATCCACCGGATCTCCTGGCCGGCCAGCCCGGGCATCGTCCTGGCCAGCCTGGTCGTCATCAGCTGGCCCTGCGCCGCCACCTCGGTGCCGGTGTAGCCCGCGCCGACCACGACGAAGGTGCAGCGCGCGCGGCGCTCCTCCGGATCGGTGGCGACCGAGGCCAGCTCGAGCTGGCGGATGATGTGGTCGTGCAGGTACATGGCCTCGGTGATGCTGCGGAACCCGTGCGCGTAGTCGGCGACGCCGGGGATCGGCAGCAGCTTGTTCACGCTGCCCGCGGTCAGGATCAGCCGGTCGTAGCCGACCTGGCCCGACGAGCCCTCCGGGCCGGCCCAGCTCACCGTCTTCTGCCGGGCATCGATGTGGTTCACCGTGCCGAGCACGAACCGCGTCTTGCGCAGCCGGCGGGGCAGCGTGGCCCGGAGGTGCTCCGGCTCTATCAGCCCTCCCGCCACCTGAGGCATCAGCGGCAGGTACAGGAAGTAGTCCGTCGAGTTGATCACCACGATCTCGGTCGTGGCCCCGGCCAGCCGGGACAGCTCCCGCGCGGCGTTGAACCCCGCGAAACCCGCCCCCACGATCGCCACGCAATGCTGTTTCGCCGAGCCTGCCATCGCGCTCCTCCATGCCACCGGGGTCCGGTTCCGCCTCCCAGCATGCCCGGCGGCAGGCCGGCTCGCGTCCGTGGGGTCCCCATGGCCCGGACCCTGGTAACGCATATCCGTTAAAAGATCGCGCAATCACGGGCATACCGTAACGCTTTCATATCGCCGGCTTCCTAGGCTCGTGGTCAGTTGAACAGGACCGTCAGCGTCAGGAGAGCGCCATGACCGAGCAAACCGGACCCGAGCACGCCGTGCCGCGCGATGCCAGCCACTGGGCGGCCAAGGTCGACCGGCTGCAGGTCGGGACGCGCGAGGGCGTCCGCGGCACCAACGTGGCCGGCAAGCGGCTCACCGGCCCGGTCCAGGGGTTCGGCAAGCTGTGGCAGAAGACCTACTCGGTCGACATCGGCTCCGAGGTCTCCCCTCAGGACGCGATCGCGGTCTGGAAGGCGCACTTCCCGGAGTTCTGGCCCAAGGGGAACCGCTTCGCCGGCGCCCTGACCGGCATCAGCCCCGGGGATGTGGCCCTGCTCGACATCGCCGTCGGCGGCGGGGTGAAGATGTCCACCGGCGTGTTCGTGCTGTACGCCGACGCCGAGTCGTTCACGTTCGCCACCCCCCAGGGCCACCAGTTCGCGGGCTGGATCACGTTCTCGGCCGAGCGTTCGGGCGAAACGACCGTGGTGCAGACGCAGGTGCTGCTCCGGGCCGGCGACCCGTTCTACGAGCTGGGCATGCCGGTCATGCACCGCATGGAGGACCGCTTCTGGGCCCAGACGCTGGCCGCGCTGGCCAGGCGCCTAGGCGTGGCCGACCCGGCGGTACAGATTCGCTCGGTGGTCATGGACCCCAAGCGCCAGTGGCGCCGCGCGGGCAACGTCTGGCACAACGCCATGGCCCGCAGCGTCCTCCAGACCATCGTCCCCCTCCGCCGCCGCAACCCCAGCCCCAGCCCCGCCCCAGGAGCCCAGCCCCAGCCCCAGCCAGCCCCCCGCCAGCTGACCAGCATCACGAAACCGTGGTCCCCCTAGTCACCTGGCCACCCTCCGTACCTCTTTTACCGCCGCCGCGCGCCCTGGTTTCCTGCTCGATGGGCCGTTGTACCTGCTCTTACGTGTACAACGGTCCATCGACACGGACCTGGCCGCTTCGCTGAGGGATCAGCGGCCCGCCCGGAACGACGTGGTTGCGGCAGGGGTGCGGCTCTTCTGAAGGGAGAGCCAGTGACCTGGCATATCGCGCACCACAGGAACCACCAGCACCGCCACTGCCGCAGAACGCGGCCTGGTTACCGGGTCGATGTCACGTTGTACCAGCAAGAACTGGCACGATGCGGCACCGGCCAGCAAACCCAGCGCCCGCCCGCCCGGCAGATCAGCACAGCTCCCGCTAAAAGAGCGGCACCCTTGCCGCAACGACGCGCACCTGACGACGCGGTTGTCACAGCGACGTCGTTGGCGCCTTCGCCCGGGACTCCGCCCGGCCCGGCCGCGAGACTCTCCGGCGCCAGCGTTCGGCGCGGCGGTCGGTGAGGACCTGCCGGACCACGTTGCGGCCCGGGATGCCGGTGACCCCGCCGCCGCCGTGGGTGGCCGACCCGGCCTGGTACAGGCCGCGGACCGGGGTGCGCAGGTCGGCGTACCCGGCCGCGGGCCGGGCGTGGAACATCTGCCCCAGCGACAGCTCCCCGTGGAAGATGTTCCCGCCGATCAGCCCGTACTCCTCCTGCATCTGGTGCGGCCCGATGACCTGCCGGTGCAGAACCGAGTCGGTGAACCCCGGCGCTACCGCCTCCAGCCGCGCCAGCACCCGGTCCGCGTACGCATCCAGCGAATCAGAGAAGGAACCCGCGGCGTACTCACACGGCACCCACTGGGTGAACAGCGACATGACGTGCTTCCCGGCCGGCGCCAGCGAGTCGTCGAACACGCTCGGGATGCAGATGTCCGCGAACGGCAGCTCAGCCGGCTGGCCGGCCACGGCCTGCTGGTAGGCGTTCTCGATGTCGTCAAGCGACTCGGCCAGGACGATCGTGCCGCCGTACACCGACGGGTCGGGATCCGGGAATGACGTGAACACGGGCAGCCGGTCCAGGGCCAGGTTGATCTTCACCGTGCCGCTGCGGCTGTGCCACCCGCGGATGTCGCTCACGAAATCGGCAGGCAGCTCGGCCGGGTCAAGCAGGCGCAGGAACGAGATCTGCGGGTGCGCGGTGGTGATCACCACCGGCGCGTCGATCGACTCCCCGCTGGCCAGCGTCACCCCGGCGACCTGGCCGTCGCGGGTGCGGATCCGCGCCACCTCGGCGCCCGTCCGCACCTGGGCCCCGAACATCCGGGCGGCCCGGGCCAGCGCCCCGGACACCGCCCCCATCCCGCCGCGGGGGAACCCCCAGGCCGTCTCGCCGATGTGATGATGCAGCATCACGTACGCGGTCCCGGCCGACCGCGGGCCCGCCCACGTGCCGATCACGCCGGACACCGAAAGGAGCCCCCGCATCGCGTCGCTCTCGAAGTACCCCTCGACCAGGTCGGCGATGCTGTCGGTGAGCAGCCGGGTCACGTCGACCGCGCCGCGCTCGTCCAGCCCGCGCAGCTGAGTCAGCAGCCGCGCCTGCCGCACCAGGTCCGCGGGCAGGCGCGACCCGAGGCGCGGCGGGATCTGGTGCAGCAACGGCCCGAGCACTCGCCCGATGTCGTCCAGATGGGAGGAGTAAGAAACGTAGGCGTCGGCATCACGGGCCGAAAAGGCAGCGATCTCGGCGTGCCGGGCCGCCGGGTCGTCCGGCAGCCGCAGGTACCGCCCGTCCCGCCGCGGCGCGAAGTAGGGTCCCTGCGGGTACACGTGGTAGCCGTGCTGGTCCAGCCGCAGGTCACGCACCAGGTCGGGCGGCAGCAGGGAGACCACGTACGACAGCGACGTCACCGTGTAATCCGGCCCGAACGGATGCTCGCTGACCGCTGCTCCGCCGGGTACCTCACGCCGCTCGCAGACCACCGTCTCCAGCCCGGCGCGGGCCAGGTACGCCGCCGCGACCAGCCCGTTGTGCCCGCCGCCGACCACCACGACATCCGCGTGACCCGTCACTGCCAGCCCTTCCTTCCGCAGGTCCCCCAGACAGACGGTACGGGATCCCGGCGAGCGGACCCGCCAGCCGGGGTGCTTACATGGGCGTTGAACGTCCAACGTCACACCAGGACGGAGCCCGCCCCGTGGATCCCGCTGTCATCGCCGTCGCTCAGCTGGCCATCACCATCGGCGAACCCGACGCCAACCGCAAGGCCACCGCGGCCGCGGTGGCCGAAGCCGCTGCCGCAAAAGCAAGCCTCGTGGTGCTGCCCGAACTGTGCGATTCCGGCTACGTCTTCGGCGCCGTGGCCGCCCAGGCGCAAGCCGAGGCCGGCGCGCTCGCCTCGCCCGCGGACGACAGCGACACCCTGCGCCAGTGGCACGCCCTGGCCGCCGGACACCAGCTGGTGATCGTCGGCGGCTTCTGCGAGCGCGGCGCGGACGGCAAGCTCTACAACAGCGCGGCGCTGGTCGACGCGTCCGGGACCCGGGCCGTCTACCGCAAGGCGCACCTGTGGGACCAGGAGAAGCTCGTCTTCACCCCCGGCGACGCGCCGCCCCCGGTCATCGACACCGCCGTCGGCCGGGTAGGCGTGATGATCTGCTACGACCTGGAGTTCCCCGAGTGGGTGCGCCTGGCCGCCATCAACGGCGCCGACCTTATCGCCGCCCCGGTGAACTGGCCCTACGCGGCCCGCCCGGCGGGGGAGCGGCCCGCCGAGGTGATCAAGGCGCAGGCCGGCGCGGCCACCAACGGGGTCTTCGTCGCGGTCGCCGACCGCTGTCAGGACGAGCGCGGCGTGTCCTGGATCAGCGGCTCGCTGATCGTCGGCCCCGACGGGTACCCGCTGGCCGGGCCCGTCCTGCAGGACCGGACCGCCGTGCTGACGGCGGTCTGCGACCTGGAGCAGGCCAGGGACAAGAGCCTGGACGGCGACAACGACCTGCTCGCCGACCGCCGGCCCAGCCTCTACACCGAGCCTTAGCCAAATGGAGCCAGAACAGAAGGACGAGCGCGTCGCCGCGGCCAACGCCCACTGGGCGGCGCGCTTCATCGCGAACGGCACCAGCTACTCCGACTTCCAGGCCACCATGGCCCGCATCACGACCTGGGATGACTGGTGCCGCGAGTGGGGCCGGACCGGCCAGTACTACGAGCGGCTGGCGCAGGAGGCCGAAGCGGCAGGCAGCAACCGTGACCGCCGGCGAGGCCTGGCGCCGCGCCGCGCTGTGCTGGCACTGGGGCAAGTTCGTCTTCGTCGACGACCTGGACCAGCAGCGGGCCGCCCACGATCGCACCGTGGCTTGCTTCCGCCGCGGCGCCGCGGCGCTCACCCCGCCCGCCGAGCCGGTACGCATCCCGTACGGAAAGACCACCCTGGCCGGCCTACCTGCGCATCCCGGGAACCAGTGACAAGCGCCCCGTGGTGATCATGATGCCCGGCCTGGACTCGGTGAAGGAGGAACTGCAGGCCACCGCCGAGTACCTGCTCGCCCGCGGCCTGGCCATCATCGCCATCGACGGCCCGGGGCAGGGAGAGGCCGAGTACGAGCTGCCGATCGAGCCCGCCTACGAGCGGGTGGCCACGGCGGTCGCCGACTACCTAGAAGGACGCGACGACATCGACCAGGCCCGGATCGGCGGGTTCGGGGTGAGCCTGGGCGGCTACTACGCGGCCCGGGCCGCGGCCTACGAACCGAGGCTCAAGGCCGTGGTCGCGCTGGCCGGGCCGTACCAGTGGTCGCTGGACTGGGACATCCTGCCGCCGCAGACCCGGGCCACGTTCCAGCACCGCTCGGGCGCTGCGACCGAAAGCGAGGCCCGCGAAAAAGCCGCCCAGCTGACCCTGGAAGACGCAGCCGCCCGCATCACCACCCCGCTGCTGGTCGCGGCGGGCGGCCGGGACCGCCTCGTGCCCGCCCATCACGCCGAACGCCTGGCCCGCGAGGCACCCGGCGCCGAGCTCATGCTGTACCCGGACGGCAGCCACGGCCTGACCAACCACGCCTTCGAGTCCCGGTCCACGATGGCGGACTGGCTCGCCGCGCGCCTGTAACAGCAGCCGGATCACGGTCATCCCGGCTCCCGCCGCGGGGCCGTCCATCGCGGCCAGCGCCGGGCCCGTCTCCGCCAGCCGATGACCCGTCCGGTCAGGCAGGCCGGGTCCGCGACCTGTGCCAGCTCCGGCATGATCCCGTAGCCCGGGTAGACGACCGCCCTCACGAGCCCGACCTGAGCCCCGTGCTGAGCCCCGGCTTGAGCCCGGACCCCGGCAGGGCCCCGTCGAGCAGCGCCAGGCCGAGCTCCGAGGTCTGGTACAGCACGGTCCGCCCGCTGCGACGCCGGTCCACCAGCCCGCCGCGGTGCAGCACGACCAGGTGCTGCGAGACCGCGCTCGGCGTGACGCCCAGCCGGCGGGCCAGCGCGGTGGTCGTCGCCGGCGAGCACAGTGCCTCAAGCAGCCGGGCCCGCGGCGCGCCGATCAGCAACTCGACCGCCGGCGCGCCCCCCGCGCTCGCTTCGACCGGCGCCCACACCGTCGCGGCACCCCGCGCCGGGTACAGCAGCGTGGTCTGGGTACTGGTCGACTTCTTGATCGACCAGTCCGGCCAGTTGAACACGCTGGGCACCAGCACCAGGCCGTCCGGCCCGAGCGTGACCGGGTCATCGGGCCCGGTATCCGCGTCGGTCATCAGGAGCTGGCCCGCGGACCAGCGCAGGCCGGGATGGAGTTCGCTGAACAGCGACCGGGCGCCGCCGCCCGCCAGCAACTCGGCGTGGTAGCTGATGTCGGCCTCGAGTACCGACCGCATCCGCTCCCAGTGCGGGGCGATCAGGCGGTCATGGTAATCCGCCACCTCGGCCGCTATCTCGGCCAGGGTCTCCCGCGGCCGCTCGAACAGGTCGGTCGCGCTGCCCGGCCACTGGCCGGAGCCGAACACCCGCCGCAGGCTCGCCCGGACCTGATCGTCCGGTGTCGCGCACAGGCTGACCAGCTCGGCGTCCAGGCCCGGCGCCCGGACGGCCGGAGCGCGGGGAACAGGAATTCCGGCCAGTACGGCAGGTCGGTCACGATCAGCGGCCAGACCCGGGGCAGCCGCAGCGCCCGCCGGTCCAGCTCGGCCAGGGCCCAGCGCACCCAGGGCCGGTTGACCGCCGACCGCTCCGGCTTGGCCAGCAGCGGCAACGCCCGGAGCGTCTCGTGCAGCGGCGAGACCGCGAACCTGGTCCCCGCCAGGTCCGCCACGCCGAGCTCCAGCACCAGCTGCATCCGTCCTCCCGGTACCCAACCTGCCAGACTGTCACCAGCGCCGGCCAGGATTTAGCGATCCGCTTAACCGTAGCTCGCGGCCCGTCGTTCCCGCCACGCTGGCCGACATGACGCAAGCACCAGGCCGGGAAGCAAGCGCAGCACCCGCGGCCCCGCGCCTGAGCCGGGACTACTGGCGGCTGTGGTGGGCCAACGCCATCAGCAGCACCGGCGACGGCGCGTTCGTGGCCGCGCTGCCGCTGCTGGCCGTGACCATCACCAGGGACCCGCGGCTGGTCTCGGTGGTGACCGCCGCGACCTACCTGCCCTGGCTGCTGCTCTCCCTGCCGGCCGGCGCCGTGGTCGACCGCTACGACCGGGCCACGCTCATGTGGCGCGCCCAGGCGGTCCAGGCGGCGGTGGTCGTGATCATCGCCGTCCTGGTCGTCGCCCGCCAGGCCAGCATCGAGATGCTCGCCGCGGGTGGCCTGCTGCTGGGCAGCGCCGAGGTTATCTTCAGCAACGCCGCCCAGTCGGTCCTGCCCGCCCTGGTCCCGCCCGAACTCCTGCCCAAGGCCAACGGCAGCCAGCAGGTGAGCCTGACCGTCGGCGAGTCGTTCCTCGGCCCGCCGGCCGGCAGCCTGCTGTTCGCCGCGGCCGCGGTGCTCCCGTTCGGCCTCGACGCCGCGTCGTTCGCCGGCTCGGCCGCCCTGCTGGCCCGCCTGCCCAGGACCGGCGAGGCGCCGCAGGACACCAGGCGCCCGTCGATCCGCGCCCAGGTCGCCGAGGGCCTGCGCTGGCTGGCCCGGCACCGCTTGCTCCGCGTGGTCGCCGTCCTGCTCGGCATCTACAACTTCGCCAACCAGATGGGCCAGGCTGTCCTGGTCCTGCTGGCCACCCAGACGCTGCACGTCAGCGCCCGCGGCTACGGGGTGCTGCTGGCCGCCTCCGCCGTGGGCAGCGTGGCCGGCGGGCTGGTGAACCCGATCCTGGCCCGCCGGATGGGAATGCTCCCCTGCCTGGTCCTCCCTGCGCTTATCGACGCCGCCGCGTTCGTCGGCATCGGGCTCGCGCCCGGCCCCGTCGTGGTGGCGGCGCTGCTGGCTTGCCAGGGATTCTCGGTCACCATGTGGAACGTGGTCACGGTCAGCCTGCGCCAGCGGGTCGTCCCCGGTCACCTGCTCGGCCGGGTGAACAGCGTCTACCGCATGCTGGGCTGGGGTCTCATGCCGCTCGGCGCCCTGGCCGGCGGCTTCGTGGCGCACGCCGCCGGGCTGCGCGCCCCGTACGTCGTCGCGGGGCTCCTGTGCGCCCTGGCCACTCTCGTCACTCTCCCGCTCCTGCTGGCCGCCACCCGCAAGCAGGACTAGTCACTGGTGGTAAAGGTCAAGTTCTTTTCTGCCGAACGGAACGTGGCTCAAGCGCCCATCTCCCGATTCGCCGAGGGTGGTAGATGCCCGAACCGAGCGTGGCTCAAGCGCCGCGTCTCCCGATTCGCCGCGCCTTATCCTCGCCCGGCTCGCCCGGTTCCTCGCCCCGCGTCCGCCCGGTCCTCGCCGCCCGCCGTTCTCGCGCGCCCGGTTCCTCGCGCCCGGTTCCTCGCGCGCCCGCCGTTCCTCGCGCGCCCGCCGTTCCTCGCGCGCCCGCCGTTCCTCGCGCGCCCGCCGGTTCGTCGCCCCGCCCGTTCCTCGCCCCGGCATGGATGGCGTCCGACGGGGTAACAGTAGCCGTGAAGGTAATATCCGACTATTCTTATCGAAAATATAGATACGGAACTTGCCCTGGAGGCCCCGTGGCGATGCCCGACTTCCTGGTCGTCGGCGCCCCCAAGGCCGGCACCACGGCCCTGCACGCCGCGCTGTCCGAACACCCCGGGCTCTACGTGTCCGCCATCAAGGAGCCCAAGTTCTTCTTGTCCGACGGGCCGCCCCCGACCAAGGGCGGCCCCGGCGACGCGCTGACCTACCGGGAGCACGTCTGGCGCCGGGCGGACTACGAGGCCCTGTTCGCCCCGGCCCCGCCCGGGACCCTGCGCGGCGAGTCGACCCCGCTCTACTTGTACGACCGGGCCGCGATGGGCCGGATCCGTGACACGCTCCCGCAGGCCCGGCTGATCGTGATCGTCCGCGACCCGGTCGAGCGCGCCCACTCCAACTGGGCCCATCTGTGGTCGGCGGGCCTGGAGCCGGTGGCCGACTTCGTCCGGGCCTGCGGCGAGGAGGAGCGCCGGATCGCCGCGGGCTGGGCCAGCTTCTGGCACTACACCGGGCTCGGCCGCTACGGCGAGCAACTCCAGCACCTGTTCACGCTCTTCCCCCGCGATCAGGTCCTGGTCCTGCGCTACCGCCTGCTGGTCGACGAGCCCGCGCGGACCCTGGACCGGATCTGCGCGTTTCTCGGCGTGCAGGCCGGGTCGCTGACGCACCTGCCGCGGCAGAACGTCACCTCCCACCCCGAACCGACGCTGGCGCACCGGGCCGTGTCATTGGCCCAGCGGGCGGGCAGCGCGGTCGGCAGCCTGGTTCCCGGCCTGACCGCGGCCACCCTGACCGGCCCGCTCGAGCGGTACCTGCAGCGGCACAGCCGGGAGCGCCAGCCGCTGAGCTGGGAACAACGTCAGGCGCTCATCCCGCGCTTCGAACCGGACATCGCGCTGCTCGAGCAGGTCCTCGAGGAGGACTTCGGCGACTGGGTGCGGCCGCGGGAGCGCTCCGGCGGCATGGTCGGCGCCCGGCCCGCCGGGCAGGGCCAGGCCCGGAACGCCCGCCGCTACAGGCGGCCAGGCTAGCAGGGCCCCGTCAACGAAGTTCGGTAACCAGGGCGTGGGACCCATCCGACCCGGTCAGCTCGTAGTACAGGCGTTGCCGGCCGCCGGGTAGCGGCACCATGTCCAGGTACCGCAGGCCGCCGCCCAGGTACGGCGAAGACGCGTGCGGCCCGTCGCCGACCGGGGTCAGCGCGGACGGGTCCGTGCCGGTGGCCACCCCGGTCCGTTCCTCAAAATTCTCTGCCGCGCTCGCCCGCCCGTCGTAGTACGCCGTCACCACCCCCTCGCCGAAGCCCACCGATGTGACCCGCGTGCCCCGGGCGTCCCAGCCGCCCGGCGTCCCGCTCAGCGCGGTGCCGTGCCAGGTCCAGGCCAGCCCGTCGGAACTGGTCGCGTACTCGGTGGTCATCTGGTCGGTCTGGAGCGGGTCGGCCAGCGGGTGGCACGACGCCCACAGGTGCCACTGGTCATCATGATGCCTGATCACCGGGTCCTTGACGCCGGTCTTGGCGTCCCCGGGCAGGATCACCTCCCGCCGCCCGGCGTCGAACTCGCCCGGGTGCGCCGCCTCGGTCATCTCCACCCGCCAGTGCTTGGTCCCGAACGTCGCGCAGCTCAGGTACAGCCGCCAGCGTCCCTCCGGCGTGCGGACCAGCGCCGGCCGCTCCAGCGACTCGGTGGCCATCGCCAGCTTGCCGATGCTCAGCAGCGTCTCGAAGTGCTCCCCGTCCGTGGACCGGGCCACCGTGACCGCGTAGCCTCGCTCCCGGCCCGGCCCGGACCCGGCGGGCAGGCGGAGCCGGTAGGCCAGGAAGATCTCCCCGTCACCCGCGACCGCGCACGGCGCCCCGGCCCAGTACCCCGGTCCGGTCCCGGGCGCTTGCACCGCGACGGCACCTCGTTCGGGCCAGGGCAGGAGCATGAGATGATCCCTTTTCTGCTATTCACATCGAAATAGTGGCTAATACAGGATAGCCGCTTCTCCCATGATGGCGCAGGCCCGCCGGGCAGCGGAGCGGGAACCGGGTCAGGCGCTCGGGCTGGGGGAGGGGGTAGGGGAGGTCGGCTGGATGAGCACCCGGCAGGTCCGGACCGCCACCGTCATCGCCGGCGGCCAGGTCACCACCAGCCACTGGCCCGAGCCCGGCCGTTAGGCCTGCGGGGCCAGCTCCAGGTAGGACACCGCCGGCAGGGGCAGGTCGAAGCCGACCTCCAGCGTCCCGTCGCCGGATGCGGTGGCTCGCTCCGGCGGACGGAGCTGATCGAGCGTGTTCCGCTCGGCCAGCGTCGCCCACTGCTGCCGCGACGGCCATGGGGCGCCGTCGCGCATCTGCTCCCAGGCCGTGACGATGTTCGAGTGCCCGGCGTCGATCCGGTAGTGCCGGATGTCATACGCCGTCCCGGGCGGGACCGGCACCCGGACCCGGATCCGGCGGTCCAGTAGCGGGTCCCCGCCGATCTTGCTCTGATCCAGCGTGACGTTCCACGCCAAGATCCCGATCCGTCCGTCGTCGTGCCGCGCGGCCAGCGCCTCCACCAGGCCCCCGGCGCCGTCGCCGGACACCGATACCGGCAGCCGGGTCCGCCCCAGCCGGCCCAGCAGGGCCATGGCCCAGTACCGGGGCTTGCGCAGGTTCCCCACCGACAGCAGCCCGAACCCGCCGTGGAACAGCTCCGGCGGCCGGCCCAGCTCCTCGAAGTGGTCAGAGGCCACCCAGTGCGACAGCGCCTCGATCCGCCCGAGCGCCGAGGTCATGCCGCGGAGCAGGAACGCCGCGGCGAACACCGTGTCCCCGACGTGGTGGAAGTGGGTCGGCGTGGTGCCCCACTCGGTCCACCAGATCGGCGCCCCCGGCCGGCCGAACGACGCCAGCGCCGGCCGCAGGTCCAGGGGTACGTTGCCGTAGACGTGCGTGGACAGGAAGTCCAGCGGCAGGTCCGAACCCTCCAGGTGACCGAGCAGCTCGCCGATCCAGCCCGCCGCCGCCGAAGACGGGCCGCCCACCCGCAGGTCCGGATCCACCGACTTGACCGCGCGCGCCGAGACGTCGTAGAGCCGGAAGTACTCCTGCGGCGTCCCGGACCAGAACACCTCCAGGTTGGGCTCGTTCCACACCTCGAACGCCCACCGGGACACCACCTCGTCCCGGCCGTACCGTTCGGTCAGGTGCGCGGTCAGGTCGCGGACCAGGTCGGCCCAGCGGTCCCAGTCCCTGGGCGGTGAGACGATCGCTCCGTAGCTGAACACCGTCTTGCCCGGGTCGCTGGCCAGGTCGCGGGGCATGAACGACAGCTCGACCACCGGCCGCAGGCCGATCTCCATGAGCTGGTCGTACACCCGGTCCACGCCGCTGAAGTCGTGCACCGCCCGGCCGCCGGATTCGGTGTAGGCCCCGAGGTCGTCACACAAGATGGCGTGCGCTCGGACGGCGCGCACGCCGAGCTCGTCGTGGGCGATCCGCAGGGCCTCGCGCACCTCCGGTCCGATGACCTGGCCGCCGGTCCGCTCCTGGCTCAGCATGTAGCTCAGGTGCTCCGACCCGATCATCGGCTCCCACGGGCGCTCCAGCTGGCCGGCGGCCTGACCGCCGATCTCGATCGTGACCTCCGGCCGGCCGCCGTTGGCCGCGCCGGGTGCCATCGCCACCGGCTCGGATAGCGGCCCGGCCGATGATCCGTCCGCCACCGCGGCCAGCGCGTAATGCCTGATCTTCCCGGGCTCGCCCGAGGTGTCGGCGTACGGCCCGGCCGGCACGGCGAGCACGTCCCCGCCGCCGTGATCCAGCGGCTGGTACGGCTCGCCCGCGGCCCGGTAGACCAGGTAGCCGGCCGCCCCCGGCACCGGATCCCAGTCCAGCGTGACGTGGCCCTGGCCGGAGGTCGCCCGCAGTCCGGTCGGAGGCGCCAGGCTGCCCGCCGCGGCGTGGTGCGCGTCCTGCCCGGGCACGCCCCGCCGACCGATCCGCTCCTCCCAGTCGGCCCGCGCGTCATCTGTCACAGCGACATCTTCTCCAGCGACAGGTAGGTCCGCGCCGCCCAGGACACCGGGTCGCGCGCGAAGTCGCGCTGGATGGCCCGGTTGTTCAGCGCGTTGTCCAGCGCCGCCATGATCATGGACTGGTCGAGCACCAGGTCACGATGGCCGACCGCCCCGGTGGTGGGATTGACCGCGTCGAAGAAGCCGTCCGCGCCGTATAGGCCCGGGTAGTCCGCCCGCAGCGCCGCGATGTTGTCGTAGGCCTGCTGCGGCGCGACGTCCAGCGCGATGAACGACGCGTGCGGGGTCACCACGTCCTCGGTGGCGCACCCGTGGCACTGCGACAGCCCCTCGTTCGGGTGGCTGGCGTCGGCGCCCGTGCCGTAGTACGGGAAGGCCAGCCCCTCCACGCCGTACCCGGAGTACCCGCCCGAGTCATCGGCCGTGCTGGACGGCGACATGCCCCACACCTTGTCGTGCAGCTGCTGGGTGGCGTACTTGATCTGCACCTGCACGGTGCGGGCGTCGGCCAGGCCGAAGCTGCTGGTGCCCCAGCTGGTCTCGGGGACGACCAGGTTCGGCATCATGGCCTCGAACATCCCGCCCGAGTAGGTCGGGATGAAGGTCAGGTTGGAGCCCGGGTAGGTGTAGTGCCCCTCCCAGACAGGAAACTGCTGACCGGACTGCGGGTCGGTGTAGGTCTGCCAGGATCCGCCCATCGGCCACTGGCCCTGCCAGGAGAAATCCGGGTCGGTGCTCTGGCAGTCGGTGAACGGCGCGGGCGGCGGGAGTTCCCGCCAGCTGCGCCACCACACATTGCCCGGCATCTGCTTCAGGCCCATGCCGATGTAGGCCGAGATCCGCGGATCGCTGTAGAACGCGCCGTTGTGGTAGTAGTACTGCGCCGCGTTGTTGCCCTGGTACGGCGGCAACCCGACGTAGTATCCGCCGAACATCTGGCCGGTCGGCTGATTCCCGGTGATAGCCGGGTTGGTATTGCAATGAGTCTCGGCCCGGTTGTCGTAGAAGATCCCGAAGTTCATCGGCGCGATCAAGCTGCCCGCCAGGTGCGCCAGTTCCGGCATGGCCCGCCGGACCACGATCAGCCCCGAGGCGTACCAGCCGTTGTCGACGTTGGACAAGAAGAAGCAGTTGTTGTTCGTCGGTGCCGTCCCGGGGGTGCAGTCTCCCTGGCCGGGGTTGAGGAGCACGTCGCCGTTGGTGGTGTCATACCACTGGTACAAGAAGCCGTCATACCGCTGCAGGTGCGAAACCTCGGTCAGCGTGGCCTGCACCCGGTCCTTGGCCTGCTCCTCGTTGATCAGGCCGAGATCCCGGGCCGAGACCACGGCCCACAGGTAGACCCCGATGTTGGCCGCCGAGGTGTAGTGACCCTCCGAGGTCGGGGTGGCCGAGCCGCCCGCGAAGGTCAGGTTGTCCATCGGCAGGTTGGTCGCCGGGTCGACGTCCACGCCGTAGAACTTCCAGGTGTCACGGGCAATGCCCAGCAGGTTGGCCCGCTGCGCCGCGCTGGGCCCGGAGTACTGCGCGACCCCGCCATTACCTGAGGCCCCTTGCGCCCTGGCCTGCGCCACGGATGCCAGCAGCGCCACGATGGCCGCCACCGCGATGATCCACCAGTACCTCGTCCTTTTCATCTATCTGCCCCTGCCATTAGCCGGGCTGCCCGCCTGGGCCGCCTCGAACGGATTAGCCACCGCGTCCAGCAGCTGGATCGTGTAGCCGTGCTGCGGATGCTGCAGGACCTGCTTGGTCGGGCCGTGCTCGACGACCTGGCCGGAGTTGAGCACGAGGATCTCGTCGGTGACGAGCCGCGCGGACAGCAGGTCATGGGTGATGTAGAGCAAACTCAGCCCGCGCTGGCGGCGGAGCTCGGCCAGCAGCCTGAGCACCCCGGCCCGCAGCGAGACGTCGAGCATGGACACCGGCTCGTCGGCCACGATCAGCTCGGGATCGCTGCCGAGCGCTCGGGCGATCAGCACCCGCTGCCGCTGACCGCCGGACAGCTGGTGCGGCAGCTTGGGCGCGAACTGGCTGGCCGGGGTGAGGCCCACGGTCTCCAGCAGCTCCGCGACCCGCTCCCGGGCCCGCGCGGCGGACAGGCCCAGGAAGTTCTGGACCGGGCGCATCACCGTGTACTCCACGGTGTGCAGCGGGTTGAGCGCGCCGTAAGGATCCTGGAACACCATCTGCACCTGGTGGTGGTACCGGCGCAGGCCGCCGGCCCGCAGCCGCCCCACCGCCACGTCGCCGAACGTGATCTCCCCGGCCGTCGGCCGCTCTGAGCCGGTGATCATCTTGGCCAGCGTGCTCTTCCCGCTGCCGCTCGCCCCGACCAGCCCGACGGCCGCGCCCGGCGCGATGGTGAACGAGAACGTCGTCCACCGCCTTGACCGTCTTGCGGTCCCGGCCGCGGCCGCGGTAAAGCTTCGACACGCCGCTGACGGTCAGCGCCGGGACGTTCTTGCCGCCGTTAGCCGACACTGCTGGCCTCCATTTCCACCTGCCCGGCCCGGGCCCGCACGTGGCAGGCCGCGAGGCCGGGCGCTAGCGGGGACAGCGGGGGATCGGCCGTCTGGCAGATGTCCTCCGCGATCGGGCACCGCGGGGCGAACGAGCAGCCGCGGTTCGGCTGCGACAGGTCCGGCGGTGACCCGGGGATGCCGCCGATCTCGACCACGTCGGCGCGCGGGTCGCCGTAGCAGTTCAGCAGCGCCTCGGTGTAGGGGTGGTGCCGTCCGCGGGCCATGACCCGGGCGGGCTGGTCCTCCACGATCCGGCCCGCGTACATGACCATGACCCGGTCCGTGGCCTCCAGCACCACGCCGAGGTCGTGGCTGATCAAGATGGCGGTGAACCCGCGTTCGGCCTGCAGGTCCTTGATCATCTTCATGACCGCCTGCTGCACGATCACGTCCAGCGCGGTGGTCGGCTCGTCGAACACGATCAGCCGCGGCTGCAGGGCCAGCGCCAGCGCGATCGAGACCCGCTGCCGCATGCCGCCGGATAGCTCGTGCGGGAACTGGCTCAGCACGTCGCCGTCCAGGCGCACGCTCTCCAGCAGTTCCGCGCCCCGGCGCCGGATGCCCGGGGCGGAGACGTCGTCGCCCGGCCGGGCGTGCGCCTTGAGCACGTCGCCGAACTGCTTGCCGATGCTGCGCACCGGGTTCAGCGCGTTCATCCCGCTCTGCAGGACCAGCGCGAAGCCGTTGCGCCGCTGCCGGCGCAGCTGCTCACCGCTCAGGCTGGCGATGTCGGTGCCGTCGAAGCGGATGCTGCCGCCGGTCAGCCGGGCCGGCGGCCGCAGCATCCGGGTCAGGGCGTAGCCCAGGGTCGTCTTCCCGCAGCCGGATTCGCCGACCAGCCCGACGAACTCGCCCTGCTCCAGGGTCAGGTCCACGTCGCGGACCGACCAGATGCGCTGGCCGCGGTTCGGCTCGTAGGCGACGTTGACGCCGCGTGCTTCCAGTAGGGCCATCACTTCTCCCGGAGCCGGGGGTTGGACAGCGCGTCGACACCGAAGTTGATCAGCGTGAACGACACCATCAGCAGGACGATGGCCAGGCCGGGCGCGAGCACCATCAGCCACTGGCCGGTCAGCAGCGCGTTCTGCTGCTGGGCGGCGTACAAGATGGTGCCCCAGCTGACCGTGGCCGGGTTGCCCAGGCCGAGGAACTCCAGGCTCGCCTCGGCCAGTACCGCGGCGGTCGCGGCGGCGAAGAAGCTGGCCGCGACCAGCGAGGTCATGTTGGGCAGGATCTCCCGGAACACGACCCGGAGCATCCGCTCGCCGGAGAACACGGCCGAGGTCACGAACTCCCGGGTGCGCAGCGTCGAGGTCTGGCTGCGGATCACCCGGGCCCCGGTCGCCCAGCTGGTGAACGCGACGACCAGCACGATCGTCCACACCGACCGGCTCTGCAGGTACGCCGCCAGGATGATCATCAGCGGTATCCCCGGGATCACCAGCGCGAGGCTGGTGATGAAGCCGAGCACCTCGTCGACCGGACCGGGCCGGTACCCGGCGATCAGGCCGAGCGTCACGGCTACGAAGGTGGCCGCCGCCCCGGCCACCAGACCGACGATCAGCGAGATCCGCGAGCCGTAGATCAGCTGCGAGAACACGTCCTGGCCGTTGCCGGTCGTGCCGAGCAGGTTGGTGCCGCTCGGGCCCTTGTACGGGGCGAACGTGGCGGCGGTGGGGGAGTGCGGCGCCAGCAGCGGCGCGAACACCGCCACCACGATGATCAGCCCGAGGACGATCATCCCGGTCCGCGCCTTGCCGTTGCTCCACAGCGTGCGCAGGGCCCGCCCGACGAACCGCAGCGGCCCGGGTATTGCCTGCGCTGTGCCGGCCGGCACCGCCGCGGCCGTGCCCTGCTGGCCCGGGGGGGCGACCCCCCCAGACCCCCCCGGGCGGGGCGCCTCCGGCGGCGGTACGGCAGTGATGATGGTCATGGGGCACTCCGGACTCGGGGGTCGAGGCGGACGTAGAGCAGCTCGACGATGAAGATCGCGACCAGCATGCTGAGCGTGATGACCAGGAACAGCGCCTGCATCAGCGGGAAATCGTGGTTGGTCACCGCGGTGAACAGCAGCCCGCCCACGCCCGGATAGCTGAACACGCCCTCCACCAGCACCGACCCGCCCACCACCGCGCCCAGGATCAGGCCGAACGCGGTGACGTTGGGCAGCAGCGCGTTGCGCGCGGCGTACAGCAGCGCGATCGTCCGCGAGCGCAGGCCGTTGGCCTCCGCGAACGTCACGTAGTCCTCGCCCAGGGTGTTGATCATGTTGTTGCGCATGCCGAACACCCAGCCGGACAGCGTGGTGATGCCCAGCGTCAGCGCGGGCAGCACGCTGTGCTGCAGCGCGTCGGACAGGAACGACGGGCTCCAGCTCGGCGAGGCGCCCGGGCTGTAACCGCCCTTGATCGGGAACCAGCCGTACTTGAACGCCGCGACGTACAGCAGCAGCAGCCCGAGCCAGAACGGCGGGAACGCGCCGAAGAACGTCGCCCCGACGGTGATCGAGGCGTCGGAGGCCCGGCCGCGATGCCAGCCGGCGTAGACCCCGAGCAGGGTCCCGACGACGAACGCGACGATGGTCGTCACGCCGACCAGCACCAGCGTCCACGGCAGGGCCTTGCCGATCGTCTGCGCCACCGTCTGGGTGGGGAACGAGTACGAGGTGCCGAACCTCAGCGTGACGATGTTCCTCAGGTAGTCGGCGTACTGGGTGAACACGCTGGCGTGCGGCACGCCCAGCTGGACCTCGATGGCGTTCCGTTCGGCGTTGGTGATCGGCACGCCGGCCGACGCGAGCTTGCCCAGCGCCGCGTCGACCGGCGATCCCGGCATCAGCCTGGGCAGCAGGAAGTTCAGCGTGATCGCTGCCCACAGCGTCACGATGAACAGCCCTACCTTGCGCGTGACATAGCGCATGTCAGGCCTTAACCAGGTGAGTCACCACTGTGAGCAGCGAGTTGTTGTAGTTGGTCGGCAGCGTGTAGGGGTCGCTGGCCGACGGCCACCCGGTGAAGTGCTTGCTGGAGAACAGGCCCCAGCTGCCGCCGTAGTACAGCAGCACGATCGGCACCGTGGTGTACATCATCTGCTCGAGCCGGTCGGTGGCCTGCTGCTGCGCGGACTTTCCGGTCGCCGCGGCCAGCGTGGCCAGCGCCTGGTTGACCTGCGGGTTCTTGAACCGCTCGAAGTTGTTCACCGTGGCCGTGTGCACCGGGGCGGCGAAGCTGGCGTTCAGCGCCTGGTTGAAATCGGTGTACGGGCTGCCGGTGCCGCCGAAGCCGCCGATCGCCGCGTTGAACGTGCCGGCGTCGATCGTCTGCGAGTACTGGGCGTACTGCGGCTCGTCCAGGTTCACCTTGATGCCGACCTGGCCGAGCTCGCTGCTGATCTCGGTGGCGGCCGCGGCCCAGTCGGTGAAGCTGTTCGGCAGCACGATGCTCATGGTGGCCTGCGTGCCGCCCGGGCCGGTCAGCTTGCCGCCCTTCAGCGTGTAGCCCGCCTTGGCGAAGTCCGCCATCGCCGCCGTGCGGTTCTGGCTGACCAGGCCCTGGTCCGGCAGGCTCGGGCTCAGCCACTGCTGGAGGTTGGGCAGGATCAGCCCGGACAGGCTGGCCGGCGCCATGTAGCCGTTGACCGCCTTCTGCGAGATCGTGGTCCGGTTCAGCGCCTGCGAGATGCCCTGCCGGAAGCTGACGTTGTTGTACGGTGCCATGGTCAGGTTGAGGAACAGGCCGATCGTGCCGCCGGGCGGGAACCAGTAGGAGTTCGTGGCCGGATCGCGGTTCACGTACGTCGACTTGACGTCGGGGATGTAGGTGTAAGACCAGTCGAACTGCCCGCTGCTGACTTCCAGCTGGTTGGTGCTCTGGTTGGTGGCCTGGGCCGGGAACACCACCGAGCTCGGCGCGATCTTCGCCGCGTTCCAGTACTGCGGGTTCTTCTTCAGCGTGTACTGGGTCGGCGCGAAGCTGGAAAGCATGAACGGCCCGGTGCCGACCGGGTTGGTGTCGGCGTACTTGGTCGGGTCGCTGATCTTCGACCAGATGTGCTCGGGCACGATCGGGACCTGCGCGATCGTCCCGGCGAACGGGACGTCGGGCGCCTTGAACGTGAACGTGACGTCGTTGCCCGAAGCCGAGACGCCGGAGATCTGCGCCCAGATCCCGGTGGTGTCCAGGGCCGGGTACTTCTTCAGCATGTTGAACGTGAACACCACGTCGGCGGGGGTGAAGGCCGTGCCGTCACTCCACTTCACGCCCGGCCGGATCGTGTACACCAGCGTGGTCGGGTTGGTGAACTTGTACCCGGTGGCCAGGAACGGCGTGTAGGCGCCGTTGATCGGGCTCGGGATCTCCAGCGGCTCGTAGATCAGGAACGCGCCGTGCAGTTCGGTGCTCGGCGTGAACGGGTTGAAGTTCTCCACCAGCGACGGGCTGCCGGTGTCACCCTGGATGGTCAGGGTGCCGCCCGAGCCCGTGCTGCCGGACGTCCCGGCCGAGTTGGCGGATGAGCATGCGCTCGCGGTGGTCGCCATCAGGGCCGCGGCGCAGATGCAAACCGCGACGGATCTGGCGTGCGACAGGGGTTTCATGTGCCTTTCTCCTCTTAGGTGGCCCGATCGGGAAGGGATTGCCCATCGCGGCGCAGCCAGGCGACTCCGTGCTCAGCACGAGTCCCCCGCCACGCCCGCCTGAACTGCCCCAGGTGGTCTTCGGCCCCCGTCGCCCCGTCAGTGCCATCAGCTGCCCGCGGAGCATCATGTGCCCCGGCTGCCCGCCGGCCGGCGATGTATTCGCGCTCCCTGCAGTGACGCTGGCCCCGCCAGCGCTTCCGGTGTCAGCCCGGCCCGTCATGCCTTCCCAGGCTGGGCGTGCCCGGCGGAGCGGGGGCGGCACCCGCAGCTGCGGCGGATCACGGTCCTGGTCGGCAGCACCACGGACTGCCGTGGCGCGGCCTGGTCGGTGATGCGGCCGAGCAGCATCCGGACCGACTGCTCGCCCAGCTCGCGCATCGGCTGGCGGACCGTGGTCAGCCCGGGCCGGACGTGGTGCGCCGCCGCGATGTCGTCGAACCCGGTCACCGCGACGTCCGCCGGCACGCGCAGCCGACTGGCCCGCAGCGCGATCAGCGCCCCGATCGCCATCTCGTCGTTGCCGCAGACGATGGCCCGCGGCGTCCGGCCGCCGGCCAGCGGTTCCCCGCCCGCCAGTTCCCCGCCCGCCAGCAGGGCGGCGACCGCAGCCCGCCCGCCCGCCTCGGTGAACCCGCCGCTCGCGGCCGGCTCGCCAGGTACCGGCAGGCCGGCTTGCCGCAGCGCCTGGCAGAACCCCTCGAACCGCTCGCCGGAGTCCGGCGAGTCCGCGGGACCGGCCAGGAAGGCCAGGTCGGTGTGCCCGTGCACCTCGATCAGGTGCGCGGTGATCTCCCGGCTGCCGCTGCGGTTGTCCACGCCTACGAAGTCCGGCCCGTCATCGCCTGAATTGCCGGCCAGCACCACGACCGGCACGCTGCGAGACAGCACGGCGATGTCCGCT
The DNA here is from genome assembly GCA_963822765.1 of uncultured Actinomycetes bacterium. Lineage (GTDB taxonomy): Bacteria > Actinomycetota > Actinomycetes > Streptosporangiales > Streptosporangiaceae > Palsa-504. Next base: position 248,276 of record CAWGJL010000048.1, read on the forward strand.
TCGGACAGGCTCCGGGCCATCACCACCAGGCCGTCGGTCTTGCCCGCGATCGAGAACGCGAGATCGCGCCCGGATGCGGTGCGGGTGGCCGCGATCATGACCGCGTCGCCGACCGAGGTCGCTGCCCGCTCCGCCCCGCGGATCACCTGATCCACGTACAGCGGCGACTCCTCCTCGGCCTCGCCGGATCGCCCGAGGTCAGGGAACAGCAGCCCGACGACCCCGGCGCGCTTGGAGGCCAGGCCGCGGGCCGGCCCGCTCGGCACCCAGCCCAGTTCGGCGGCCGTGGCACGGACCCGCTCCCGGGTGGCCTCCGAGAAGCCCTTGCCGTCGGCCATGACCCGGGACACGGTCGCCGTCGACACGCCGCTCCGCTGAGCGACCTCGTAAATCGTCGACCGGTCAGGCACGTCCAGATCCTGCCTCTCGCAGACCCTGCCTCTCGGGCTGTCTCCCGTCGAGTAAGCGCTTGCTCTAGTTAAGCGCTTACGTTGGTTAAGCGCTTACGTAAACACAGCACCCCAACCCTGTCAAGCCCCTCCCCGCCCCCGCCCTGCCGCCTCCTGCCCCCTGACCAGCGCCAATGCCCCTCGAAAGTTTTACAGCCCCAGCCTACGACGCGCTCGGCGCCGCGTCGGCAGCCACGTGGTCGCGCCAGGAATGCCGCGGCTCGAAGCCGAGCACCTCCCGCGCCCGGTCGATCGCCAGCAGCGTGCCGAACTCCCCGACCTCACGCCTCAGCGTCACGCCAGGGAACACCTCGGCCAGCAGCTCCGCCGAGGGCCGGTTCATCACCGTGTCCGCCGCCGCGATGATGAACGCGGGGTGCCCGGCCACCGTCTCACGCGGCACTTCCAGCGCAAGCCGGCAGGACAAAGCCACGTCCCGTTCGTCTATATAGCCCCACAGATTCCACCTGCGATCGCGCGCGTCGGCCCAGAACGACGGGAACTCGTGGTAGTCCTCCGGCCGCCAGATGTTGGAGAATCGCAGCGCGACGAACGGGATGCCCGACCACTCGGCGAAGTGGCAGGCGATCGTCTCTGTGGCCACCTTGGACAGGGCATAGGTGCTGGTCGGCACCGGGTAGTGATCCTCGTCCACCGGCGCGTACCTGGGCGGCACGTCGAACGGCAGGCCCAGCGTGGTCTCGCTCGACGCCCACACCACGCGGCTCAGCCCCAGGTTCGCGGCGGCCTGGAACACGTTGAAGTTCATGGTGATGTTCGTGTTGAACGTGACCGGCGGGGTGGCCAGGCCGGGAGCCGGGATGTTGGCCAGGTGCACGACCGCCTCGGCGCCCCGCAGCGCCTCGAGCGCCTGGCCGTAATCGGTCAGGTCGGCCCGGAGCATGCCCTCGAAGCGATCCTCCTCGGAGACCGCGATATCGGTCGCCGCCACGTCGTAACCGTGCTCGAGCAGGTCCCGTACCACCGCCCGGCCCGCCTGGCCGGCCGCTCCCGTCACGCAGATCCGCTGTGCCATCACAGTCCCTTCCTCGATCCCGCCAAACGCACACGTTCACCCGTGCACTAACTCGTTCCGTCTCATTGACACACATAAGCCCGTGGCGAGAGGCTTGGCCATGCTCTAGGCGCGCGAGGCCTGATCGAAGCCGCCGGTGCCGGTTTCCGTCTGCTCAACGGCCAGGCCGCCCCCGACACCGGCGGAACGATGGGAGACCTCGGCATGGTGCGCAGATATCGTTTCACGGCCGCGGCGGCCGGCGCGACCCTCATCGCGAGCAGCCTGGTCATCACCGCCGGAACCGCGTCGGCCACGCAGGCGGCCACGCAGGCAGCCACGCAGGCCGGCACCGCCCCCGGCGCCCCGGGCGCCGCGTCGTACTTCGACCTGGCCAGGAAGGATTGCGTCGGCACCGCGGCCGGCCGCGACTCCAGGGTGTGGTACACCGTGGCCGGGGGAGTGCTGTCCGACGTCTACGAGCCGACCATCGACAACACCGACGTGAGCACGCTGCAGTACGTGGTCACCGACGGGTCCACGTTCACCGATCTGCAGACCCGCGACATGACCTACACCGTGGCGGCCGACCGGTCCGGCATGGCGTGCACCGTGACCTCGACCGACGCCAAGCACGGCTTCCGCCTGGTCACCACGTACATCACCGATCCGGCCCGCGACACCGTGCTGATGCGGACCAAGCTGGCAGGCAACACCAAGAACCTGCACCTGTACGCGCGGCTCGACGCCCACGTCAACGGCAACGGCGGCGGCGGCACCCAGAACGCCGGCGCGAACTCCGGCGTCGTTGACACCAGTACCAGCGCGCAGATCCCGGTGGTCTTCAGCACCAACACCGTCACCAACGCGGTCAACCGGAACTACGCGGTGCCCACCTACATGGCCCTGGCCTCGAGCCCGGCCAGCGAAGCCGCGAGCGTCGGGTACGCGGGCACCGCCAGCGACGGCCTGACCCAGCTCGACGCCTCCCGCGCCCTGACCAGCTATACCGACGCTCCCGACGGCCACATCGTGGCCACCGAAGCCCTGACCCCCGACCGCAAAGGCCAGCTGACCCTGGCCCTTGGCTTCGGCCGCACCCAGTCCGGAGCGATCTCGACCGCGAACAGCTCGCTGAGCCAGCCGTTCGGGCAGGTAGAAAACCAGTACCAAGGCGGCTGGACCGCCTACGACGCCGCCCTGCGACCGCCTCACGGGCGTATCCAGGGGCTCTCAACCAGCCAGATCAAAGACCATTACTACCTGTCCGCCAACGTCCTGAAGGCCAGCGAGGACAAGACGTTCCCCGGCGCGATCGTGGCCTCGCTGGCCAGCCCGTGGGGCCAGTCGGTCCCCGCCGGGGTGACCGCCAACGGCCAGCCGGGTTACTTCGGCTCCTACCGCGAGGTGTTCTCCCGGGACCTGTACGAGGCGTTCACCGGCCTGCTGGCCGACGGCGACGTGCAAACGGCCCGCGCGGCGACGCTGTTCCTTTTCGACCAGCAGCAGCTCGCGAACGGCTCGATGCCGCGCAACTCGCTGCTCAACGGCCAGGCCGCCCCCGACACCGGCGGAACCCAGCTGGACGAGACCGCCTACCCGATCCTGATGGCCTACGAGGCCGGGCTGGCCAACGACAACAGCCTGTACGAGAACCACATCCGCCCGGCCGCGGACTTCCTGGTCGCCAACGGCCCGTCGTTCGGCGTCGAGCGCTGGGAAGAGCAGACCGGCTATTCGCCGTCCACCATCGCCGCCGAGATCGCCGGCCTGACCGCGGCCTCGGCCATCGCAGCTGCGAACAAAGACACCACGCGAGCCCAGCTGTACCAGGCCACCGCCGACGACTTCCAGCGCATGATCAAGACCTGGACCGTGACCACCACCGGCCCCGACGGCCCGCGCTACTTCATCAGGCTGTCCAAGACCGGCGACCCGAACGCCGCGATCACCTACAGCCTGGGCAACGGCGGGCCCACCGTGGACCAGCGCGCCGTCATCGACGGCGGCTTCCAGGAGCTCACCCGCCTGGGCGAGCTGCCCGTCAGCGACCCCGACATCCAGGCCTCCCTCGATGTGCTGGACAAGCAGATCTCGGTGCCGACCCCGAGCGGCACCGGCTACTACCGGTACGGCACATCGGCTAGCAAAGGCAGCGCCGACGGGTACGGCGACTGCTACCAGCCGAGCCAGACCTCGTGCACCACGACCGGCGCCCCGTGGCCGCCGACCGACACCGGCACCGGGCACCTGTGGCCGAACCTGTCCGGCGAGCGCGCCGAGTCCGACCTCGCGGCAGGAGAACCGGCAAAAACAACCGCCCTGCTCCAGGCCATGATGAACTTCTCCGCCGGCGTGGGCCTGGTGCCCGAGCAGGCGTGGGAGGACCCGGACCTGGCCGCGTCCCCCTTCGGCAGCGACCCGGCCACCGCGTCGATCGGGTTCACCGACGGAAAGGCGGCCGGCTCGGCCTCCCCGCTGACCTGGGCTCAGGCGCAGGAACTACGGCTGATCCTGTCCCTGGGCGCCGGACGTAACGTGGACACTCCGGCTGTCACCACGGGCCGTTACGTCAAAAACGGCCCTCCCGGCACGCTCAAGGTAACGATCACCGCGCCGGCCTCAGGCGCCACCCTGGCTGCCTCGTCCACCACAGTGACCGGCACCACCACGCCGGGCGCGCAGATGAGCGTCGCCTCCGACGACACCACCACCGGCACGCCGGCCTCAGTGACCAGCACCACCGCAAAATCCGACGGCTCCTTCCAAGCCACCGTGCCGGTCAGCTTCGGCAGCAACGTGATCACCGTGTCGGCCACAGAGAAGGGGGCAGGGGAGGTGGGTGGGGGCCGGAGCACCGGGTACGCCCAGGTCACCGCGACCAACGAGGGCGGCGGGACCAGCGTCCTTGACGTCTCCGACCCGGCCGGCGACGACAACGGGCCCGGCACCTACCAGTACCCGACCGACTCCTCCTTCGTGGCCGGGTCCTTCGACCTGACCCGGTTCCAGGTGCTGAGCGACGGCACGTTCGCCTACCTGCGGGTCACGCTGCGCACCCTGGTTCCTACCTTCGGCGCGCTCGACGGAGCCCAGCTCCTCGACGTCTACGTGCACGTCCCAGGGGCCACCGCCACCACCACCGCAGCCGCGTTCCAGAGCCGCAACTACACGATCGCTACGGACGGAGCCTGGAGCCAGCGGCTCGAGGTGCAGGGCTTCGCCGCGCCGGTCTGGGTGAACCCCGCAAATACCAGCGTCGGAACCCCGTTTGTGCTGCCCGTCCAGTCCGACCGCACCATCACCGTCGCCGTGCCCGAGGCCCAGTTCGGCACGCCGGGCTCCGGGTGGGGCTTCAGCGTCGTGCTGACCGGCCAGGACGGCTTCAGCCCCGATCAGGCACGCGCCTTCACCGCCACGCCCGAAGCCTTTACCTTCGGCGTGTGCGCACCGAACGGCACCGCGAAGATCTGCGGCTTCAACCCGAACAACGTGCCCAAGGCCATGGACGTCATCACGCCGCCGGGCGTGTCGCAGGCCACCGAGCTCGACCCCACCCTCGGCGCGGTCGTCATCCAGCCGGTGACGGTCCCGTAAGCAACCAGGTCCGGGTGACCCGCTGCAGGTATACCTCCCGATCGCGCGGGTCATGGTCCGTGCGCCGTCGCGTCGGCGCCACCCCGGTCACCGGCTCGTACCGGTCGAAGGCGCACTCCAGGACGCCCTCGCCGCGGGTCAGCGCCGGGAGCTCGCCGCGCAGCCGGTGCACCCGGGCCGCGGGGATATCGCCCTCCACGGTCAGCGCCGCGCCGTGCCTGGCCTGGGTCAGCGGGACCGCGTGCAGCCGCGCCAGCAAAGCCAGCAGGGGTCCTAGGCCGTCGGCCGGCGCGTCCAGCCGGAACCGGTGGATCGGCTCGCAGACCACCGTGCCCGCCTGCCGCAGCGCGCTGACCAGGACCAGCGGGGTCAGCTTGCGGTAGTCCTCGCCCGTGCTCGACATGCTCTTGTTGAAGCGCTGGTGGCCGAGGCTGTGCTTGCCCAGGTAACCCGAGTGCGTCATCGCCACCGTGCAGTCGGGGACATCCCAGCCGTGCAGGCCCTGCCGCAGCGTCTCCCGCACCGTGTCCTCGACCGCCCGGAAGAACGCCAGCGGCATGGAGCCGAGCTCCACCTCGATCCGGAACCTCACCCCCGAGCCGGCCGCCGCGGGAGCGACGCGGAGCCCGATCGTGGCCAGGAACGGGTTCGGCGTCTCACCCAGCCGCTCGACCGCGGCGCCGACCCCGGCCAGCCGCTCGACGCAGACCGTGGTCGTCTCACGGAAACCGACACAAACGCCGAAGTCCGCGGCCAGCGTGGCCCCGATGACCTCCTTCTGGACCTCGCCGAACAGCGAGACAAAGATCTCCTGCCGGATATCGTCCTGCCGCACGTTGATCAGCGGGTCCTGCTCGGCGAGCTGGGCCAGCGCCGCGCGCAGCGCGCCGCGGTCGCGCGGATCGCGGGGCACGACGACCGTCTCCAGGGTCGGCGGGGCGAACTGGTGCCGCTCCGCCGGCGACGCGGTCGGCGCGCCGACCGCGTCGCCGACCTGGATCTCGGCCAGGCCCCACAGCTTCCCGATCTGCCCGGCGGACACCGACCGGCGCCGGGCGTCCGAGCCGTCCGCGAAGACGCTGATCCCGGTCACCTTCCGCGCCCGGCCCGGGCCGGCCGGGTCCCGGGTGCGCACGGTGCCGGAGAACATCCGGACGTAGGCGATCTTCTCGCCCGCCGGGCCGCGCTCGATCTTGAACACCCGGCCCGAAGCCGGGCCCCCGGCGTCCCGGCCGGCCCGGGGCAACAGCTCGGTGACCCCGCTCATCAGCGCGTCCACCCCGGCCCCGGTCAGCGCCGACCCGAAGAACACCGGGTGCACCTGGCCCCGCCTGGTCTGCGCCGCCAGTTCCTGGCGCAGCCGCCGGTACGGGATCCGGGACTCGCCCCGGACGTACGCGGCCATCATTGCCTCGTCGTGCTCGGCGAGCACCTCGGTCAGCCGGGCCGTGAACGCCGCGTCGGACCCGTCCCAGCCTGCGAAGCGAGCGGTGCGCGCGCCCAGCTCGTGCGCCGAGCCCATGGCCACGATGGCCGGCGTCAGCCGCTCGGAGATGTCCCGCAGCAGCCGCCCGTAACCCGCGCCGCGCCGGTCGATCTTGTTCACGAACAGGACGGCCGGGACCCCCAGCCGCCGCAGCGCCCGCATCAGGATGCGGGTCTGCGGCTGGACGCCCTCGACGGCCGAGATCACCAGCACCGCCCCGTCGAGCACGCTCAGCGCGCGTTCCACCTCGGCGATGAAGTCCGGGTGACCCGGCGTGTCGATCAGGTTGACGGTCACGTCGCCGACCGTGAACGACACGACGGCGGACTTGATCGTGATGCCGCGCTGCCGTTCCAGCGCCAGCGAGTCGGTCTGGGTCGTGCCGTCATCGACGCTGCCGACCTCGTCGATGACCCCGGCCGCGTAGAGCAGCCGTTCGGTCAGGGTGGTCTTACCGGCGTCTACATGCGCCAGGATCCCCAGGTTCAGCGTTCCGCGAGCCACGTGTCATACCCTCCGGACAGGTGAAAAAGCCCTTGTCGATGGATATGAACGCCGCTCGCATTTCCGCTCCTCTGCTCAGCCCGGTCAGGTTCACCGTGCACCACCGCCCCGGCCGGGGCAACTTCTTTTTTCTTCCGAACGGACCAGCATGCGTGCCGCCGGCACACCCTCCAGCCGGACCTAGGCGTCGCGGCGGAGCAGCGTCACCGCGGCCACCGCGATGAGCGCGGCCGCCAGGAGCAGGAAGATGCCGGTCTCGATGCCCTGGAACGTCCAGTAGCGGTCCGCGGGCTGGTAGGTCAGGAAGTAGCGGAAGTGGGACGCCGCCTGCACGCAGGACGGCGGGGGAGTGAAGGCACCCCTGATCACCTGGGTGCAGGAAGCCGGGAGGTAGGTGGCGGGGATGCCGAAGACCGCGTTCCCGTTCGTGTTCAGGTCGATGGCCTGGCCGTTCGGGCCGACGATGCCCGACGCGAGCTGCCAGAACGACCCCGGCGGCCGCAAGTTGCTGGTCACCTTGTAGTACACGGTGACCGCGCTCAGGTAGTGCGGCCGGAGCAGCAGCGTGATCAGCGCGCGCACCGCGATGAACCCGGCCAGCGTGACGGCGATGGCCGGCAGCGTCCGGCGCAGCAGCGTGCCGGCCGCGATGCCGAGCGCCATCGCGAACAGCGAGTAGGCCGCCGGGACGATGCCCATGATGTCGAACCGGCCGGGGTCGAACATATTCAGCTGCAAGGCGTTGTTCGGCCCTTCCCACCAGGTCACCAGGGCCGAGATGGCGCCGCCCCAGACCGCCGCGGCCAGCAGCATCCAGCCGACCTTGACCGCGACCCAGTGCCTGCGGGTGACGCTCTGCATCCAGGCGAACTGCGTGGTGCCGGCCTCGGCCTCGGCGGCCACCAGCGGGGCGCCGAAGAACAGCCCGGCCAGGACCGGCGCGCCCAGCGTCGAGATGATCAGGAAGCCGACCGCGTGGCTGCCGAGGAACAGCCCGCCACCGGTGTGGCATCCCTGGCCCGCGGCGCAGGCGGCCTGGGCCGCATGGTACTGATTCGCGACCTGGACCCCGGTGATCACGATGAGGACGGCGAACGCGGCCAGCAGCGCGACGCCCACCAGAAACTGAATGCGATGCTGGCGCCAGACAAGCCAGGTCATTGGTCTTCTCCGATCGTGATCAGCTGGGCCGGGGCCGGCTCGGCATCTTGCCCCATGTAGCCCAGCACGAGCTCCTCCAGGCTGACGTCGCTGGCCTCGAACGCGGGGTCGACGACCGGACCGTTCAGCCGGACCAGCATGGTGGTCTGCCGCGGCGTGCGGGTGACTTGCACGACCCGGTGGCTCCGCTCGATGGCGGTGGTGTCCTTGCGCGGGCCGGTGAGGATCTGGTGCTCGGCCAGCAGCTCCTCGATGTCGCCGCACAGCTGGACCCGGGACGAGGCCAGCATGATGAGGTGGTCACAGACCCGTTCCAGGTCGGCGACCAGGTGCGAGGACAGGAGCACGGTCAGGCCGCCCGCGGCGACTCCGTCGGCGAGCAGGCCGAGGAAGTTCCGCCGGGCCAGCGGGTCGAGCGCGGCGACCGGCTCGTCCAGCAGAAGCAGCCGGGGCCGCTTGGCCAGGCTGAGGGCCAGCGCGACCTGGGCCCGCTGACCGCCGGACAGCTTGCCCACCGCCCGGTCCAGCGGGATCTTCAGGGTCGCCAGCCGCTCCCGGACCGATTCCGCGTCCCAGCGCGGGTTCAGGTGCGCGCCCACGAGGATGTGATCCTCGGCTGACAGCCGCCGGTACAGCGGGATGTCCTGGGCCAGGAAGCCGATGTCGGCCAGGAAGGCCGGATCCTGGCGCGGGGTGGTCCCGTTCACCGTGGCCTGTCCCGCGGTCGGCCGGGACAGGCCGGCCAGCAGCCGCAGCAGCGTGGTCTTGCCCGCGCCGTTCGGCCCGATCAGCGCGGTGATCCGGCCCTCCGGCACGCTGACCGTGCAGTCCGTCAGCGCGCTGACCTTGCCGTAGCACTTGGTCAGCCCGCTGGTCTCGATCGCTGGGCCGGGGAGCGCACTGCCCGGAACCTCGTGCATACCGATCATGCGATCTCCTCCTCGGCCGCCGCCCGCAGCGTGACCCGCAGCAGCGATTCGATTGATTCGTCGTCCAGCCCGGCCTCGCGGGCTTCGCGTACCCAGCGGGCCAGGCCGCGGCCCAGCCGCGTGTGGGTGCCGGGCGGCGGCCCGGGCGGGCGGCGGCGGACGAACGTGCCGTGCCCGACCCGCGCCTCGACCAGGCCCTCGCGTTCCAGGTCGCGGTAGGCCTTGAGCACGGTATTGGGGTTGATCGCCGTCGCCGAGACGACCTCCCGCACGGTGGGGAGCTGGTCGCCCACGTCGAGGACGCCCATCCGCAGCGCCTGCCTGACCTGCTGGACGATCTGCAGGTAGGGCGGCACCACCGAATGGCCGTCAACCCGGAAGCTGATCATGCTCTGCTCATTCCGCAACGCGCTCCAATGTCTTAGTCATCTAAGACACTAGATGGCTGTAGCGGTGACGTCAACTCGGGCCGCCGTAACGGTCTCGTATCGCTGGCTTTCTAGGCTGGCGAGGTGTAGAGCGAGTGCGCGCAGGACAGGGAGAGCGGTATGCCGAACCCGCCGCCGGGCCGCCGTCCCAGGCTGGCCTGGGCGCTGCTCGGTCTTACCGTCGTCCTGCTGGCGTCGAGCGTGCTCATCGGCTCGCTGCGCGGCCAGAGCTGGAACGAGAAATTCGCCTTCATCCCGGTCTCCGGCTCCTTCGCCGTGGTGGGCGCGCTGGTCGCCGCGCGGACCGGGAACCGCCTCGGCTGGCTGTTCCTGGCCGCGGCCACGGTGAGCGCGGTCACCGTGGCCGCGGCCGCCTACGCCGGACCGGCGCCGACCGGCAATCTGCCCGGTGCGGCCTGGACGGGCTGGGTCTTCAGCGTGGTCCTGGGCGCCCGTCGGGCCGTTGTTCTTGCTGACTCCGCTGCTGTTCCCCGACGGCCGACCTCCGTCGCCGCGGTGGCGGCTCGGCGGTGTGGGTGGCGGCCATCGGCGGGCTCGGCGCGGCGGTCTGTGTACGGCGCTGTCCAACGTGGAATTCTCGGACCGACTTCCCCAACCTGCGGGACCCGATGACGGTCGTCGCGCCGCTGGTGACCGCCTACAACCTGTCCCAGGAGGCCGGGCTGCTGGTGTTTGTTGGTCGGCGTGATCTCGATGGTCGTCCGCTTCCGGCGCTCTGGCACCGAGCAGCGGCTCCAGCTCAAGTGGTTCCTGTACGCCTCGGCCGTCGCGGCGGTAGTCGTCTTCGTCGCCAGCGACCTCACCAACGACCCGCTGCCCGAGTTCGAGGTCGTGTTCCCGCTGATCCCGGCGGCCGTGGGCATCGCGATCCTGAAGTACCGGCTGTACGACATCGACCGGCTGATCAGCCGCACCCTGGGCTACGCGATCGTGACCGGGTTGCTGGTCGGCCTGTACGCCGGGCTGGTCCTGCTGGCCACCGAGGTGCTGTCGATCAAGTCCCCGGTCGCGGTCGCCGCGTCCACGCTCGCGGCGGCGGCGCTGTTCGCCCCGCTGCGCCGCCGGGTCCAGCACGTGGTCGACCGCCGGTTCAACCGGGTGCGCTACGACGCCGACCAGACCATCGCCGCCTTCGCCGCGCGGCTGCAGGAGGGCGCCGCCCTCGACGCGGTGCGGTCCGACCTGCTGGCCGTGGTGACCGCCGCCGTCGAGCCCGCCCACCTCTCGGTCTGGACCGCCCCGGCCCCTAGACGGACATAACGGCCTCGTCCCACAATCCGGCGCTGCGCTCCGCGACGCGCTCGCCGATGCCGGCCAGCATCTCGCCGGCCGGCCGGGCCGCGACCTGCCTGCCGTCCCGCAGCCGCAGCGCCGCCTCGCCCGCGGCCGCCTCGCGGGCGCCGACCACCGCCTGGTACGGCACCAGCCGGTGGGCCCGGATCCGGGCGCCCAGGCTGCCGGATTCCGGCCGCGCCACCACCGCCCGCAGCCCTTTCCTGACCGCTTGCCCGGCGACCGCCTCGGCCGCGGGCAACTGCGCGTCGGCGACCGGCAGCACGACGACCTGCACCGGCGCGAGCCAGGCCGGGAAGGCGCCGCCGTGCACCTCGATGAGCTGGGCCACCGCCCGCTCCGCGCTGCCGATGACGCTCCGGTGCACCATCACCGGCCGGTGCCGGGCCCCGTCGGCGCCGGCGTACTCCAGGCCGAACCGCTCGGGCAGGTAGAAGTCGACCTGCACGGTGGACAGGCTGGCCTCCCGCTCGGCGCTGTCGGCCACCTGCACGTCGATCTTCGGGCCGTAGAACGCGGCCTCGCCCTCCTCGGCCTCGTACGGCACTCCGGCCTCCAGCCAGAGCCTGCTCCAGCAGCCCGGCCGCCCGGTCCCACAGGTCGCGGTCGCCGGCGTACTTCCCGTCCCGGCCCGGTAGCGACAGCCGGTACCGGGCCGGCTCGATGCCGAGTGCCCGGTAGGCCTGCTTGATCAGCTCGAGCGCGGCGGTGGCTTCGGCCGCTACCTGATCCGGGGTGCAGAAGATGTGCGCGTCGTTCAGCTGAATGGCGCGCACCCTGGTCAGCCCGCCGAGCACGCCGGACAGCTCGGATCGGTACATGCCGCCCAGCTCGGCCAGCCGCAGCGGCAGGTCACGGTAGCTGCGGGCCCGGGACCGGTAGATCAGCGCGTGATGCGGGCACAGGCTGGGCCGCAGCACCACCTGCTCGCCGCCGACGTCCATCGGCGGGTACATGCCGTCCCGGTAGTGCGACCAGTGCCCCGAGATCTCGTACAGCTCGCGCTTGCCGAGCACGGGGGAGTAGACGTGCTGGTAGCCGGCCTCCCGCTCGACCTCCCTGACGTACTCCTCCAGCGCGTGCCTGACCGCGGCGCCGGCCGGCAGCCAGTACGGCAGCCCGGCGCCGATCAGCGGATCGGTGTCGAATAGCTCGAGCTCACGGCCCAGCTTGCGATGGTCGTGCATGGTCATCTCCTCGTCATAGGGCGGGGCCAGTGACCAGGGAACGCGAAAGCCCCGGAGCACTCGCCCCGGGGCTTCGATAAGAGCAGCTGTCAGCGCGCCGGGACCGACTCCGGCGTCGTCGTCATTTCCGCGCGCATCATCCATCCACGATACCACCGGGGGGCAGCTAGCCTGGAAGGCCATGACCTACCTGATGCTGATCTGCGTCGCCGAGGACGTCCAGCTCACCCCGGAACAGAGCGCCGCGATGGGCCCCGCAACCGAGTCCTGGGTGGCCGAGATGGACGGCCGTGGCGTCCGGCGCGAGGGCATGCCGCTCCGGCCGGTCCGCGAGGCCGCCACCGTGCGCGTCCGGTACGGTGAGGTGCTGGTCAGCGACGGCCCGTTCGCCGAGACCAAGGAGCAGGTAGCCGGCCTCAACGTGCTCGCCTGCGCCAGCCTGGAGCAGGCCGTCGAGGTCGCGGCGCGGCATCCGACCGCCCGGATCGGGACCATCGAGGTGCGCCCGTTCGTCCACGGGTGAACGGCGCCGCGCAGGGATAGATCTCGTTTCCCGGGGAAGACGATCGCCGCAGTCAGGCGTTCGCCCCCGGGAGGCGGCAGATGACCGAGAGTCTGGATAACCGGCGGCTGGACCTGGTCCGGGCTGCCCAGCAGCAGTGGATCGCGGCGCTGACCGACCTGGGCGGCCGGAACACGCTGCTGTACTACAAGGACCGGCGGGCCAGCGGCTACCGCGTCGACTTCGTCGCCGCGCACCCCGACGACCCGTCCCCGATGATCCTGGCCGTCGAGGCCGACGGCGCGTCCTACCGCGACTCCGGCAGCGTCCGGGACCGGCTGCGCAAGGAGCACCTGGAGCGCCTCGGCTGGCGCTTCCACCGGCTCTGGTCCACCAACTGGTTCCACGACCCCGACGCCGAAGTAGCCCGCCTCCGCGAAGCCTACGAAAAAGCCGTCGCCGCCTCCCCACCCCCCAACCCCCCCGACCCCTTTGATCCCCCCGACCCCTTTGATCCCCCCAACCCCCTCGATCCCCCCAACCCCCTCGATCCCCCCAACCCCCTCGATCCCCCCAACCCCTTCGACCCCCCCAACCCCTTCGATCCCCCCGATCCCCTGAAGCCCCCCGAACCTCCAAAACCCCCTGAGCCTCCAAAACCCCCCGAGCCTCTGCAACCGCCCGTCCCTCCGCAACCGCCCGGCCCCATCGACCCTCCAGACCCGTCCCCGCCCCCGCCGCCGATCGACCCGCCCAAGACCATCGCCACAAGGCCAACCTCAGCCCCAGCTACCCGCTGAGCCACACGGCCCGGCCCGCCCAACCGGCCCGGGGCATGGCGGTAACGACTTGATTGCGGCAATCATGTCGTCCTGGCAGCATGGTTGTGGCAATCATGTCGTTGGGCGCGGCGCCGAGGACCGGCAGCCCAGCCACTCACCCACCGCATGGTCCGCCGCCACGCCACACCGCCTGGAACTGAACCGCGGCCCGCCGGATATTCGGGTTACCGTGGTGCCATGAACCGCGCGCTGCTGGTCGTCGACATGCAGAACGGCTTCTGCCATCCGGAAGGCTCGTTCACCCGGATCGGCATGGGCCTGGAGGGCGCGGACGCAGCCATCCGCAATGCCGCCGCCGCCATCGGACAGGCCCGCCGGGCCGCGATCCCGGTGGTGTTCACCCGGCACCTGTACCGCCCCGGCCGGGCCGACGAGGGCCAGGCCCTCAAGCAGAACAGCCCGGCGCTGGCTGGCCTGCACGGCCTGCAGGGCGGCACCTGGGACGCCGAGGTGGTGACCGAACTCGCCTGCGGCCCGAGCGACCTGGTCGTGGACAAGGTGCGCTTCGACGCCTTCCAGTGGACCTCGCTCGAGCCGCTGCTGCGCGGCTTGAACATAAACGACCTGGTCGTCTGCGGCGTGGTCACCAACCTGTGCGTGGAGACCACCATCCGCTCGGCGTTCATGCGCGACTTCCCGGTGACGCTGCTGGCCGACTGCTGCGCGGCCCAGACCCGCCGCCTGCACGAGCTGTCGCTGGAAGTGCTGTCCAGCTACCGGCTGGCCCGGATCCAAAACATCACCGCCGGCTTCAACCTCGCCGAAGCCGAAGCCGAAGCCGAAGCCGAAGCCGTAACCGCAGCCGAAACCCCGGTAACCGCCTGAACACCCGGAAAACCAGCCGCCAGCCGAGCAAGAACAACCCCAGGAACGCCAGCGCCACGCCCACGAACGCCGCCGCCGTCCCCTGCCCGGCCACCACCCGCAGCACCATGCCGAGCCCGGCCGCCCCCAGCCACGCGCCCAGGCCAGCAGGCGCCAGCGTCACCGGCCGCCGCCAGGCCCGCACCGCGCCCCAGCCCAGGAACAGCCCGGCCAGGAACGGCCACGCCGTCGACGCCACGCCGGCCAGCCCGAGACCGTCCGCGTGACTGGCCCGCCCGATGATCACGAACGCCAGCACGCAACAGCAGTCGAGGACCACCGCGAGCCGCGCCGTACGCACAGGACACAGGCTAGCGCTGCGGCTCGATGATCACCTTCAGGCCGGTGCGATCCGCCGCGTCACCGAACGCCGCGGCCACCGAGCCCAGCCCCGCCCTCCTGCTCACCAGCGCGCCGAGGTCCACCACTCCGCGCGCGGCCAGGCTGATCGCCCGCGGGTATACATGGTTCATCCGCCGCACCATCGAGATCGTCAGCCCCTTGCGCCGCGCCACCGAGGCCTGGAGCGTGATCGCGTCGTCGCCCGGGATTCCGGCCAGCACCACCCGCCCGCCGGGCCGGACCGACTCAAGCGCCAGCCGGACCGCGTCGCCGGAGGCGAACCGACCCCCCGCCGCCTCGAACGCCACGTCCGCTCCGGCACCGGTCAGGTCAGCCAAGCCCGGCTCGGCCACCAGGTCCGCGCCGTACCGCGAGGCCGCCTCGCGCCGGTGCGCCAGCGGCTCGACGGCCAGCACCGAGCTCGCCCCCGCCGCTTTCAGCACCGCGATGAGCAGCAGCCCGATCGGCCCGCAGCCGATCACCGACGCGGTCCCGCCGAACGGCAGATGCCCCAGGTCCACGCTGTGCAGCGCCACCCCGAGCGGCTCGAGCAGGGCCCCGTCCGTATCCGAGACACCGTCCGGCAGCGGGTGCAGCAACTCCGTCGGCCAGCTCATGAGCTCGCGCATCATGCCGTCGGTCTCGCCGTGCCCGGCGAACCGGATCCGGTAGCACAGGTTCGCGTAGCCGTCCCGGCAGGCCCGGCAGGTCCCGCACGTGATGGCGGGGTCGATGGCGACCCGCTCGCCCCGCCTCGGCCCCTCGGCGATCACCCCCGCCCCCTCGTGGCCGAGCACCAGCGGGTGCGCGAGCGTGGCGTCGCCGATCGCGCCCTCGTCCCACCAGTGCAGGTCAGAGCCGCAGATCCCGACCGCCGTGACCCGCACCAGGCTCATCCCGGCGCCCGCCGCAGGCGCCGGCTCATCGCCCACCCGCACGTCACCGATCGCGTGGAGTCTCGCTGCCCGCACCCGATCTCCTCCTGGTGGTCCTTAGTTCTTTTTTATCCCGAACGGAGCGTGGTGCGTGCCCCCGGCCACGCGAAAACCCGTGATCCCCGCCGCAGGGAGACGGGGATCACGGGTACGGGGCCGTGCGGGTGGTTACGCGGCCGGGCCGCTCGTCAGGGTCAGGTTGGTGGTTTGGGACTGGCCGGACGTGTCGGTCCAGCTGACCGAGATCGAGTCGCCGGGGTGGTACTTGACCAGGCCGTGCGCGACGTCCTCGGCCGAGGTGACCGACTGGCCGGCGATCGCGGTGATCGTGTCGCCCTGGGTCAGGCCGGCGTTGGCGGCGGGGGAGCCGGAGACGGTTCCGGCGATGGTCACGCCCGACGTGCCGCTCTGGCCGTTCTGCCCGCCGAATCCGCCGAACCCGCCCGAGTTACTGCTCGAGCCCCCGATCTCCAGCCCGAGGAAGGCGGTGGCACCGATGTGCACGTCAGCCGAGGTGGTGCCCGCCTCGATCTGCTTGGCGATGGACAGCGCGTCGTTGATCGGGATCGAGTAGGCCTGGGTGGCGGTCGAGGACTGCCCCTGGAGCTGGTAGTTCGAGGAGGCGGCGGTGTCCATCCCGATCACCTGCCCGTAGGAGTTGACCAGCGGGCCGCCCGAGTCGCCGGGCTGGATGGGCGCGTTGGTCTCGATCAGCCCGGTGAGCTGCTCGCTGACGGCGGACAGCTCGTCCGACGCGGTGATCGACTGGTTCAGCGCGGTTACCGTGCCGGTCGCGACCGCCGGGGTGCCGCCCTTACCCTCGGCGTTGCCCAGCGCGGTCACGCTGTCCCCGGTCTGCACCGACGACGCGTCGCCCAGGCTCGCGGTGGTCAGCCCGGACGCGTTCTGGAGCTGGATGACCGCCACGTCGTGACTGGCGTCGTAACCCACGATCGTGGCCGTGTAGGTCTTCCCGTTGCCGATGTCGATGACCTTGACCGAGGTGGCGCCCTCGATGACGTGGTTGTTGGTCAGCACCTCGCCATTGGAGGTCAGCACGATGCCGGTGCCCTCCGACGTCGCCCCCTGGTACCCGTCGGTGGAAATCACGTCGACCAGCGCCGGGTCCACCCGGGAGGCGATCTGGCCGGCCGTCAGCACGGTCTTGGACGTGGCCGTGGCGGCCCCCACCGCGGTGTGGTCCATGCTGCCGATCAACCCGCCCAACGCGGCCCCGGCGGCGAGTGCCACCGCGCCGGTCGCGATCAGCCCGCGCTTGTGGCTGCGCCGCGGGGGCATCGGCGGCTCGCTGCCGTAACCAGGACCGCCCGCGTACCAAGATCCGCCCGGGTAGCCGGGGGCCGCCGGGTAGCCCTGCGGCGCGGGGTAGCCGTAGGGGTAGCCCTGTCCGTGTCCCGCAGCCGAGCCTTGTCCGCCCTTGCTCTCGCCGGCCTGTCCTGAGTTGTCTGGGTCAAACGTCTGGCTCATGGTTCCCGTCCCTCAATTCGCGAGCCGTCTCCTTAACTACACCTAGATATTCGCCCGCGGACCTTGAGCCCAGCCAAGGACAACCCCCCGCAATGCTCCAAGTTTCCTGAAGGTCCTCTGAATCCGTTCAGGTTGAGGGGTACTCGGAAACGGGGACCAGTTCCCGTTCGGCGCCCTCGTCCTCGGCGATCAGCCACTCGCGCACGGCCATCGCCACCAGCGCCGGGACCAGGTCCCGGGACCGCCGGGCCAGCCACGTGGTGCCCTTGGTCGCCATCCACCAGATCTCCGCCATCTTTGAGGGCGGCGGCGTGGACGGCTCCGGGTCGGGCTGGGGACCGACCGGATAGCCCGCGGCGGCCAGCAGGGCGTGGAACTGGCAGGCGACGAAGCGGTGTCCCCGCTCGTTCGGGTGCAGCCGGTCCACGCTCCAGTACCGCCGCTCGTAGATGGCCGGGTCGCGGGCCGCGTCCAGATGCAGTGGATGACCGGCTGGTGCAGGCTGGCGGCCAGCAGCGCGGCCCAGCCGCGCCAGCCGCCCTCGGGGGCCGGGTCGCCCATCCCCACGGTGATGGAGTCGCCCAGTGCGACGAAGGTCGTCATGCCGGCCTCCCTTTGCTGGTCACGGTGGCTCTCGCGCCGGTCCCGCCCGCCGTCAAGGATTTGTGGATGGCGAGGAAGGCGTGCACGGCCGCGGGCCAGCCGAAGCGTTCGGCCCGGGCCCGGGCCCGGGCCCGGCGGGCCGCCTCCGGCCAGGACAGCACGGTGGTGACCCCGGCGGACAGGTCCTCCCCGGCCACGGCCGCCCCGGCGTCGCCCACCACCTCGGGCAGCGCGGACTCCGCGCTCACCACCACCGGCGTCCCGCAGGCCAGCGCCTCGAGCCCGGCCAGCCCGAAGGTCTCCGCCGGCCCCGGGGCGATGGCCACGTCGGCGCTGGCCAGCAGCGCGGCCAGGTCGGTGCGGTCGGGCAGGAAGCCGGCGAACGTGACCGGCAGCCGGTCGCGCCTCGCGCGCCGCTCCAGGCGCTGGCGCAGCGGGCCGTCGCCGGCCACCACGAGCCGGGCGGGCAGGCCGTTGGCGCGCAAGGTGGCGAGCGTGTTCAGCGACCGCTGCGGCTTCTTCTCCGGGGACAGCCGCCCGGCGTGCACGAGCAGCGTCTCGCCCGGCGCGGCGTAGGCGTCCCGGACCCGCGTGCCCCGCTGGTCAGGACGGGGCGCGGCGAACGTGGCCAGGTCGACGCCGAGCGGGGCGCGCTCCAGGTTGGCGGCGCCGATCCCCTCGAACTCCGCGGCCGCCCAGGCGGTGGTGCAGATCACCCGCTGGTAGGCGCGGGCCGTCCGCCGGTTGACCGAGGCGACCAGGGCCAGCGCGGGACCCCACCGGGACAGTGCGGGCAGGTCCAGCCCGGGTACCGCCAGCCGGATCAGCGCGGTCAGGCTCTCGTGCGAGATCATCACGGCCGGCACGCCGTGCTCGCCCGCCCACCGTCCGGTCCAGCGCAGCGTGGTCCGGTCCGATACCTCCAGCGTGTCCGGCCGCAATTCGCCGAGCAGAGCCGCGACCCGCCGTTTGCGCAGCAGCGCCCGGTACCCGCCGGTGAACGGCAGCCGCGGCCCGCTCAGCGTGATCACCCGGCCCTGCGGAGTCTGCTCGTCGCTATCGCCCTCGCCGGGGATGATCAGCACCGGGTCGTGGCCCGCGGCCAGGTAGCCCGCACCGAGTTCGCGCAGCGACGTGCGGAGCCCCCCGGAGTGCGGGGCGACATAGTTCGCCACCCGCACGATCCTCATATCGTGACCTTGTTTCCGCGCTTCTGGGCCGGGCGCTTCCGGCCCAGGACCGCGGCGTAGTGGCCGATCAGCTCCTCGGTCAGCGCGGGCCAGCTGCGGGTGAGCACCTTCTGCCGTCCGGCCGCGCCGAACGCCGCCCGGGTCCCCGGGTCCGCGGCCAGCCGCGCGACCGCGGCCGCGAAGGCGTCCGCGTCGCCGGGCGGCACCAGGTACCCGGTCACACCGTCCTGCACCAGGTCCAGCGGCCCGCCCGCGGCCGGCGCCACCACCGGGAGCCCGCTCGCGGCGGCCTCTTGCAGCGTCTGCCCGAACGTCTCGTAAGGACCGCTGTGCACGAACATGTCCAGGCTGGCGTAGATGGCCGCCAGTTCGTCACCGCGGCGCTCGCCCAGGAACACCGCGCCGGGCATCTGCTGGCGCAGCGCGGCCTCGGTCGGCCCGGCGCCCACGATGACCAGCCGCACCCCGGGCAGAGCGGTGATCCCGGCCAGCAGCTCGACGTGCTTTTCCGGGGCCAGCCGCCCCACATAGCCGGCGATCAGCTCACCGCCCGGCGCCAGGCGGGCCCGGATCTGGGCGCTGCGCCGGGCCGGGTCGAACCGGGCCGTATCCACCCCGCGGCCCCACCGCCACACGTTGGCGATCCCGCGGCCGAGCAGGCCGGTCGCGGTGACCGTGGACGGGGCCAGCGTTCGCGTGGCCCGGTTGTGGATGCCGCGCAGCCACCGCCACGCGACCGCCTCGCCGGGCCGGCCGAGCCGGTACGCGTGGGCGTAGGACGGCAGGTCGGTCTGGAACACGGCCACCATGGGCAGGCCCAGCCGCTTGGCCACCGCGGCGCCGTGCGCGCCGAGCACCACCGGGCTGGCCAGGTGAACGACCTCCGTCCGGTGCCTGATGAGCGCGTTACGCAGCCGCCGGCTCGGCAACCCGAGCCGGAAACTCGGATAGCCGGGCAGCGGCACGGCCGGGACGCGCACGACGGGGTAGGGAAACCGTCCGGGATCGGCGTCCTCACGCCGCGACCGCGTGGCCCGCGGCGGCCTCGGCGCGATGACAAGTGGCTGGTGGCCGTGGGCGGCCAGGAGTTCGGCCACCCGCACCACGCAGTGCGCGACGCCGTTGACGTCGGGCGGGAACGATTCGGTGATGATCGCAACCCTCATGCTCACAAGGTGCGATACAAGGGGATCGAAGTGCCGCAGCCGCCGTGACTTCCAGGCGAAGAGTCCGTGACTTCTTAGCTTTGCCACAATGACGCTATGACCCACAACGTCAGCAGTCCCACCTGGATCGTGCGGCTGGACGGCATCGGACCCGCAACGCCGGGCGTGCGGCTCGCGGTCAAGGACTGCATCGACGTCGCGGGCCTGCCGACCACCGTCGGCTGCCCGGTGATCGCCGAGCGGGCCCGGCCCGCCAGCCGGGACGCGGCCGTGGTGGCCGCGGCCCGCCGGTCCGGGGCCCAGATCCTGGGCAAGACCAACCTGGCCGAGCTGTGCTGGTCCGCGGCCGGCACCAACGCCTGGTCCGGGACGCCGGTCAACCCGGCCGATCCGCGGCGTCTGCCCGGCGGCTCGTCGAGCGGCTCGGCGGTTGCGGTCGCCGCCGGCGAGGCGGACGTGGGCCTGGGCACCGACACCGGCGGTTCGGTCCGGATCCCCGCTGCCTGCTGCGGCATCGCGGGCCTGAAGACGACCTGGGGCCGGGTGCCGGTCGAGGGCGTCTACCCGCTGGCGCGGTCCTTTGACACGGTCGGCCCGCTCGGCGCCGACGTGGCCGCGGTCGAGCGGGGCATGGCCCTGATCGAACCGGGCTTCGCGGCCGCATCCGGCGAGCTCGCCGTGGCCCGGGTGCGACCGGAAACCGACCCGCCGGTCGACCCGGCCGTCGAGGCCGCCATCGACGCCGCGCTGGCCGCCGCGGGCATCGTGACCACCGACGTCGCCGGCCTGGACTTCGCCGCCGCCAACGCCGCGGCCAGCCTGCTCATCGATGTCGAGGCCTACCAGGTCAACGCGTACCTGATGCCCGACCTGGCCCGGCTCAGCTCGTACAACCAGCGCAACCTGCCCGCGGCGGCCGCGATGACCGCCGGCCAGGAGGCCGCCGCCAACCAGGTCCGGGCCGGCGTCCGCGACTGGTTCGCCGGCCTGCAGGCCCGGCACCCGATCCTGGCCCTGCCCACGCTGGTCGGCGCTCCGCCGCTGATCGGCGAGCAGGGGCAGCGCATGCCGCTCACCCTGCTGACCATGCCCGTCAACCTGGCCGGCCTGCCCGCGCTGGCCCTGCCGGTCCCCGGCGGGCCGGCCGGCCTGCCCGCGTCCCTGCAGCTGGTCGGCCCGCCACGCAGTGAGGAGCAGCTGCTGGCCCTCGGCCGCGTCATCGAGGCCGCGGTCGCGGCCCGATGAAGGTCACCGCGCAGGCCGTGGTGTAGAGGTCGTGTGCCACCAGGCGGCCGGGGACAAGCAGCCAGGTCGGGACGCCCAGCAGGCGTAGCCGCCGGACGGACCTGGCGAAGATGTGGTCCTGGGCGACGAGGATCACCAGCTCGGCCGGGCCGTACGGCCGCTTGCGTGCCGACCGGTGCGAGGCCTGGTGCAGGTCGGTCAGGTGATCGAGTTCCTCAAGCAGCGCCCGGTCCGCGCCGTCCAGGCCGCGGCGGACCAGCCAGGTGTTCCCGCCGGAGGCGGTCATGACGTCCAGGTGACGGGTCGCGGTGGCGCTCGACGCCGCGCACACGACCCTCGCCTGCGGGTCGATGGCCCTGGTGGTGGCCTGCACGGCGTCCAGGCACGCCCGCATCTCCTGGTTGGAGGCCCGGTCCCGGGGCGTGCCGTCCGCCAGGCCGTGGGAGACGGCATCGGCGTCGGTGAGCTGGAGCACCCGCGGCCGGGCGGGAAGCCCGGCCGGCAGCTCCGGCGGGTACGGCAGGGGTATCGGCTGGGCCAGCACGCCGGCCGGGACGCTGAGCGGTCGCGTCGCCGGGAACGGTCCGTCGTGTCCGCGACGGCCGGGGCCGGCTGGCCCCGGCCCGTGCTGGCTAGCCATTACGCGGCCTGGTCGTAGGAGTCGTCGTCGTAGTTCGAGTCGTCGTCATCGTTAGGGACGACCCGGAGGTAGTAGCCCCGGGAGCCGGCGCCGTTGAGGCGCCGGACCCCGCGGTCCATCCGGTTGTCGGACTGCCTGGTCAGGCTTCCCCGGCGCTCTTCGCGGTGGATGCCCAGGCAGATCACGATGAGGACGCCGATCACGATCCCTGCGATCACGAGTGCTGCTGCTGCGGTCAGGTAGGTTCCGGCCATCATGTCCCTCTTCTCCCCAGCGATCCGCTGTCACTGGGTACACGCCCCCGAGCCCCCGATGATTAGCCCCGTGCAACCCAGGTGCGGCAGGTGCTCGACGCAATCGCCGTGATGGGCCCGGCGTGTCTGAGAGGACCGGCCGGGGCCACGGGCGGAACGATGCAAGCTCTCATACTCACCGTCGTCTGCCACGAGGGACGCCCGCCCGCTCATGTCATCTTTCCTCAGCCGCGGTCGTGGAGGGTCACCTGGTAGCCGTCGGGGTCGGCGAACGTGAAAGTGCGGCCGAACGGCCCGTCGACGGGGGCTGAGACGATTGTGGTGCCGGCGGCGGCGAGGGCGTCGTGGATGTCCTGCGCGTCGGGGGCGTGCAGCCACAGCGCCATTCCCTGGCCCGGCTGCGCGATCGCGTCCAGGTCGGTGCCCGCGACGACGTCGCGGACGGCGAACGCGATCGGCTTGGTGTCGAACACGACGGCGTGCGGCGGTCCCGCGGCGGAGCGCTTCAGCCCCAGGTACCGCTCGTAGAAAGCGGCGGAGCGCTCCAGGTCGCGTACCTGCAGTGAAATGAAGTCGGGTCCGGTGACGGCCACGATTCGTGCCTCCTCATAGTATGTCAGTTTTCTGACACACAGCAATGTATGTCAGACTACTGACATGAGTCAAGGCGAGCCCGGAGTCGTGCTGGACACATCGCTGGGGTACATGCTGAAGGCGGCCGCGAGCGCCCTGCACTCTGCCCTGGAGGCCGTGCTGCGGCCGCTCGGCATGACGATCACCCACTACGCCTGCCTGGAGCTGCTCGCCCAGCGACCGGGCCTGTCCAACTCCGAGCTGGCCCGCGGCGCCTTCGTCACCCGGCAGTCGATGAATGTTCTCCTGCAGGCCCTCGAACGCCAGGGACTCGTCGTCCGCCCAGCACAGGCACCCGTCGGCCGGGCCCTGCCGACCGAGCTGACCGCCCGCGGGCGCCGCCAGCTCAAGGTGGCCAGTGCCGCGGTTCGCGGCGTCGAGCAAGACATGCTCGCCAATCTGGATGTCAGCGAACAAGATCAGATGCGGTACCTGCTCACCGCGTGCATCGCCGCACTGACCCAACCGCCCGCACCGGCGACGTGACTCCTGCGGCCCGAACCGAGCCCTACCTGGGCGGCTCGTGCCAGACGACGTGGTCGGCATCTTGCTCGTCCAGTCGCTGACGGCGCGGCGGCAGCGGCGCGTCGCTGAACCCGAGGGCGAGCACGCCCGCCAGATCGCCGGCGATGCCGAGCGCGGCGCGGATCTCGTCCTCGGCGATGACCACGTCGCCCATGAACGCGACCCGGACGCCGAGCGCCTCGGCGGCCAGCCACATGTTCTCGATCGCGGCCCCGATGCCGATCATCTCCAGGCCGAAGCCCACCAGCGATCCGGCCAGCGCCGGGCGGGTCGCGGCGATCAGCCCGGCGCGGCCGTCGCTGAACAGGCCGCGGTTCTCGATGAAGATCGCCGCCGCCACCTCCCGCAGCACCTGCGCCGACTCACGCACGGTGGAGACGTAGGCCAGCCGCGGCCGCCCCGTGGCCGGATCGTGCGGCACGTACTCATCCACGCCCTTGGCCTTCTCAACCGCGTCGGCCAGCACGCCGAGCGTCGCGCGGTCGGTGACGACGTGCATCCGCCACGGCTGCGCGTTCTTGGACGACGGGGCGGCCAGGCCGCACCGAACGATCTCCCGCAGAACCGCGCCGGGGATAGGCTGGCCGTCGAACCCTTCCCTGATGCTGCGCCGAGCGAGCATCGCGGCGATGACCTCGTCGTGGAGCGGAGGGTCCGGCTGCGGCATGGGTCCCCCTTCCCAGCGCTGCCGTAGACAAGGTGCAGTGCAGTGATTTTCCATAGTAGTAACCGAGCACGTTCGGACCGATGCCTATGTCAACGACGTTGAGTGCGGCGCAGCGGCTGAAGTTTCAGCTGCTGGCCGAGGGACTCGAGATCTCCCCGCTGGCCCGCAAGGCCCTGCGCGAGGCCACCGCCCAGAGCGATCTCACCCCGGCCGACTACGCCTCGACCACCGGCCTGATCCTCGAGCTCGACGACGACGTGTGGGTCAACGCGCCGATTAACGACCACAACCCGAACTTCGTCTCCGGCTCGCGGTTCGTCCTGGACTACGGCGTGGACGGCCTGTGCGTGCACGGCGCCGGGCTGGCCAGCCCGGCCCGGTTCTGGCCGCCGCCGCTCTACCACGGGCAATCCAGGCAGTTCGGCCCGCTCAACCACTTCGTCGTGACCCACGGCGACCGCGCGCGCCTGTCACCGGTGCGAGGGTGCGCCATGACCTGCACGTTCTGCAACATCCCGTACGACGACCCGCTCGACGTGTACGGCACCAAGCCGGTCGACGCCCTGCTCCAGGCGGCCCGCATCGCGATCGGCGATGAGCGCCAGCCCGCGCACCACCTGCTGATCTCCGGCGGCACGCCCAAACGGCCGGACTTCGGCTTCATGCAGGAGCTGTACCGCCGGGTGCTGGTCGAGTTCCCGGACACCAAGGTCGACATCATGATGGTGCCGCTGCCCGGCCTGCTCGACCTGCAGTTGCTGGACAAGCTGGGCGTGAACGAGATCTCGATCAACATCGAGGTGTTCAGCGAAACCCACGCCAAAGACGTCATGCGCAACAAGTACAACCAGGGACTGAACTTCTACCTGGACTTCATCGCGCAGGGTGCCGAGACGCTGGGCCCGGGCCGCGTCCGCTCGATGCTGATGGTCGGCCTGGAACCCATGGACATGACGCTGGCCGGCGTGGCGGCCGTCGCCCAGCGGGGCGGGGTCCCGGTGCTGAGCCCGTTCCGGCCCGACCCGGCCACGCCGCTACGGGACCGCAAGCCCTGCGGTGCCGCCGAGCTCGAGGAGACCTACCTGCGCGCGGTGGACGTCGCGGCCAGCCACGGCATCATGCTGGGCCCGGACTGCCCGCCGTGCACGCACAACACGCTGAGCTTCGTCGCGCCGGGCTCGCCCTACCGCTACCGCAGGCCGGTGATGGTCTGACGCCCGCGCCGAACCGGGTGATCGTAGGTGTCGACGATCTGGGCACCGAGGAGATCCGGCATATCCTCTCGCGCGCGACCGGCCTGCGGGCCGGCGCGTCTAGCGAACTGGCCCGGCCACCGCTCGTCGGTCTGCTGTTCCTGGAGACCTCCCTGCGGACGCGGGTCGGCTTCGCGGCCGCGGCGGCCCGGCTAGGCGGGCAGCCCATCGACATTGCCGAGCGCCGCGGGAACGCGGCCGCGCCGCGCGAGGGCTGGGCCGACACCCTGCGCGTGGTCAGCGGCAACGTCGATCTGATCGTCGCCCGTCCCGGCCGGCCGCTCGACGACGCCGCGCAGCTGTGCCCGCTGCTGGTCAGCAGCTTCCTGAACGGCGGCGACACGGGCCGCCGCGGCGAGCACCCGTCCCAGGCCCTGATCGACCTGTACGCGATCGAACAGGCCCGCGGGCCGGTCTCCGAGCTGACCGTGGCCATCTGCGGCGACCTGCGGATGCGCGCGGTACGCAGCCTGCTGCGGCTGTTTGCGCGCTTTCCGCCCCGGCACCTGGTGGCGATCTCTGACCCTCGCCTGACCGCCGGCACACCCGACGACGCCGACGCCGGGCCCGACGCTAAGCGCGCCGAGGACCGCGCGCCGTGGGACGTCGATGACGTGGATGTCCTTTACGTAGCAGGCATCTCGCACGGCGCGCTGGACGAACCGGGGCGGGCGCGCCTGCGGGTGGATCGCAAGGCGCTGGCCGCGCTGCGGCCCGACGCGGTGGTGTTGTCGCCGATGCCGGTCATCGACGAGATCGCCACCACCGCGCGCTCCGATCCGCGCATCCGGATGTTCGAGCAGAGCGACGACGCGCTGTTCGTCCGGATGGCGCTGATCGAGGCGCTACTCGCCCCGCGTCTCGCCTAGCTCCACCATGGCCGGCTCCCGGCGGTACGCCATCAGCCGCGCCTGGTGCACGATCTCGCTGCGATCGGCGATGCCGTGCTCGGCGAAGTCGGCCTTCGGCCCGGCGTCGTCGCTCTCCTCGATGTTCACCGCTCCGTACCGGGTGCAGTTCTCCAGCGTGACCCGGTAGCGGCTGCGCTCGCTCACGTTCAGCAACTGCCACACCACGCTGTTGTCGAAACGTGCCGTCCCGGTCAGGCCCTCGTCGAACCACGTGTTGGCCAGCACCGAGCCCTGCACGATCAGCTCGATCTCCCCCTGCTCCTCCTCGGGCCCGATGCGGCGGCTGATCGACAGCCCGCGGATCGAGCTACCGAAGAGCGAGATCAGCGCCGCGCCCTGCTCGGTAATGTCGAGCGACGACCCGGCGATGTGGCGCAGCGCGAGCTCGCCGCCGCCCCTGAAGTGCCCGCTGCGGACCATCAGCGAGCTGAGCCGGCCGCCGTACATGGTCAGGCCGCCGCGCTGCGACGCCCAGTCGAGCAGTTTCGAGCGGGTGCCCGGGCGGTTCGTCACCGGTATGCCCGAGGTGACCGAGTACAGCGTCGCGCCCGAGAAGTCCTCGCCGCGGTAGTGGCTGAGCGCGGCCCGGGTCGAGGCGTCGAGCCCGGTCAGCGCGAACGACGGCAGGCCCTCCTTGTCGTACACCTTGGCCGGCGCGCTGACCACCGGTCCGATGATGTCGCAGTCGCCGAACATCGCCCCGTCCAGCAGGCAGTTGACGAACACCACGCCCTCAAACGAGCAGTTCTCGAAGCGGGTACCCCGGAAGTCGCAGTTGGCGAACACGATGTGCCGGAACCGCGCCGTGACTCGGCAGTTGCGCCAGCGCAGGTTGACGATGGTCCGGTCCTGGCCCGCACCGTCGAACTGCGGCCAGTACTCCTCGGCGTCGTCGCGGACCCAGTCGAACACGTCGCCCTGAGCGCCGGTCAGCAGCACCAGCGCCGCCGCCGGCCCGGTCTGCTCCGAATCGGCCCAGTTCTCCAGGGCCTCGCCGAATCCGTCGTGGATCAGCGAGAGCATGGTGCAATCCACCGCCGGGGACGTCGGCCTGATCAGCGAGGAGGTGGTGAGCCACTCCAGCGCGAACGCGAAGCGCCGCAGTTCCTCGATGATGACCTCGGGCGCCGGGTAACCGAACATCGGGCCGGCCGACAGGCCCTCCGGGTCGGCCTCCCACGGCGACACCACCATCCCCAGCTCGGCCAGCGGCGAGTTCTGCACCGTGTCGATCGGCGTGCGCAGGCGGGCCGCGACCGCGACCTCCGTGCGCGGCACGCTGAGCAGATCGACGGCACCCGCGGCCGCCGGGGCAACGGTGGTGCCCAGACCGTAGATCGTCCGGAAGGCGCGCTGGGCCGCGTCCGGCTCTATCTCGCTGAGGATCCGCAGTTCCCGCTCGAGCGCGAGCTGGGCCAGGTCCCACGCCTCGCGGTCCAGCTTGAAGCCGCCGCTGGACAGGTGGGCCGCGGTCCGCCGCACCACCTCGCGGGTCCCGGCAATGAGGAACTCATCCAGGCTGCTCGCCTGGTCTTCGTCGAGGCAGGCCTCCTCGCACAGGTCGAGCTTGCGGGCCACCGACTCGATCAGGCCGAGGGTGAAGATGTCCCGGCGCCGCTCGGCGGCGGCCGCGACCATCTGCCGGACGTGCTCGGCCCGGATGGCGCTCCCGCCGGGCTTGGCCCGGGCGTGCAGCGCGTAGAGCGCGCCCTGCAGGTGCAGCAACCCGACGTCCGCGGACCGGAACTCGGTCTCCTGGATGGCGTTCCACTCGCCAAGCAGCAGCCCGATCGCCTCGAGGGTGATGGCCAGGGCCGCCGGGTCGGGGACCGCGTCTTGTGTGCGCAGCGAGGCCGCGCTGCCGAAGCGGCCGGGGTTGCCGCTGGCCATGATGTCGCGGATGTGCTCGGCCGCGGTCAGCGCCTCCAGCTCGAAGGTCGACATCGAGAACGGCCGGATCTGCGCGTTGAGTGCCTTGAGCCGGTGCACGTACTCCGAGCGCAGCGAGATGACGACGTGGATGTCGTACCTGCTGTTGAGCTCGACCACCCAGTCCATGGCCCGCTTGAAGAACGGCCGCTGGTGCCGGATGAGCTCCTCGAACTGGTCGAGCACCAGCACCGCCAGCTCGCCGTAGTTCGCGTTGAGCTGTTCCATCATGGACTGCGGCGCGGCCTCGGTGACGTTGATGCCCAGGGACCGCAGCTCGGTGGCGACCTTGGCCGCGACGAAGTCCTCCGGCCGGTCCGGGCTGCCCGCTTCCCTGGTCCAGTTGCGGCAGACGACCGGCTGGAAGCCGCGTTCGGTGAGGTCACCGACGAGGCCCACGTTGAGCAGGGAGGACTTTCCGACTCCGGACTCGCCGTGCAGGATCACGAGCTGGTGCGTCAGCACCTCGTGCGCGAAGCGATCGCGGTCGCCCTGCCGGCCTACGAGAAGGTCGTCATCGCCCGGCTCCATCGGCTTGGGACCTCGCCACGGGCAGGTGTCCTTGTCGAGGAAGTTCTTCTTCCATTGCTCAAGGGTGATCACGTCAGCTCAGCTCACATCTCTTGCGCGCGGCGGGCCGGTGGGTGGTGCTCTGCAGGTGCCGGAGATAGTGCTGGAGATCGACCTGGAAGTTCTCGCAGCGGTCGGTCACGACATCGAAGTTGTACCAGCCGAGCAGGTCGCGCACCGTGTCGTCGGTCCGCCAGTTGACCACCAGCCCGGCGCGGCTCGGGCTCGGCGCCTTCTTGACCGACTCGCCGTCGATGCTGGTGGGCACCGTCATCTGCGAGGCGAACCGGTAGCGGATGCTGCTGTCGCTGACCTGGACCCCCATCATCATCCAGAACCTGGCGAAAGCCGAGCCCCGGGTCCCGAACAGCGCGGCGGGCAGCCCCTGGCGGACCCGCTCGTTGCTCCGGTCGGGCTGGTAGACCAGGAACTCCGACGCCGCGTGCTGCATGGCCGAGTACTCATCGAGCAGGGCCACGTGCGCCATCCGCAGTTCGGGCTCATTGGGGTCGGGCGGCTCGCTCGGCAGGTCGATGTGGTAGTCCTTCAGCAGCCGCCGGCACAGGTCGTTCCAGTCGCTGCCGTCCTCGGTCCACAGCCGCGGCGCTCCCATCAGGGGCGACCCGCTGAGCCTGACCACTACCGGGTAGTTGCCGTAGGTCAGCTCGTAGGCGCCCTCGCCGTTGAGCAGGAACCAGTCCTCCTCGGCCGGGGTGCGCAGCCTCTCCAGCTGATCCTCAAGCGGAAGGTCGTGGTCGGGCCGGATCAGGCAGCCCAGCCAGCACACCGACGCCAGGCACGACGCGGGTTCGGCCACGTCTTGCAGCAGGTTCATCGGCACCGCGACCACGAACGGCTCGGTGCTCGAGCGCCACATGGCCATCTCGAGCTCCAGGTCGAACGACGTGACGAAGGCCGACGCGATGGGCGGCTGCAGCGGCGAGGACTGCAGGAAGCCTTCGCGCAGGGCGGCCTGCTGACGCAAGATCGCGGCCACCGTCGCGTAGAAACGTTCCCGGTCGGTCTCGTCGTCGTCTTCCAGCTCGTTCCAGGACAACCGGGTCGTGGCCGCGTAGCGCTGCTCCACGAACTGGCAGGCGGCATCGATGTCGTCGAAGGCGGGCCGGGGCAGCCACCGGTCGAACAACGCGGGGGAGCTCCGCGTGCTCAGGTGCAGCAGCAGGTCGTTCCAGCCCGGATACACCGAGGTGCCCTGAGTCAGCGAATACCAGCACAGTTCGGTCAGCAGCTGAATGTCCGCCACCCGCAGCGACGAATGGTGGCCCCGCGGGCTGAGCGAGCTGTCGATCGTGGTCAGCGCCTGATGCAGGACGGTGTCCCCGGTGTCGTGCCCGTTCTCCTTGGCCGAGCTGATCAGCTCCTCGAGCAGGACCAGGACCGGCTGGAGGGCGTCGGTCTCGAGCTCGGCCGAGCCGGCCCGGCCGATCGGCAGGACGACCCGGTCGTGACCGCTGCGACTGAGCGCGTCCGGGGCGGCCGCGCTGGCCAGGTGGTACAGGCGGGTCAGCAGTGCCGCGCAGAGCAGGAGCTTGGCCGTCTTCAGGTCGGTCGTGGTGTCGAACGAGCCGCCGAAGCGCTGGCCGGGCTCGCCCGGCCCGGCCGCCGGGTCGCCGTCGTCGCCATCGTCCCGGGACCCCGGCGGTCCCAGCCGGTCGGCAATGAGCGAGGCCGCGAACGCGCCAGCCAGCTTCGCGGCGTTCGTCCCGTCGGGCAGCGGGTCGGCGTCGGCCAGCAGTCCTTGCACGATGGCCGGCACGTCGCGGATCCGGGTACCGCTTATGTCGTGCCCGGCTTCCAGGCAGCCGCTGCCCAGGACCAGGGTGATCCAGGGGTATCCGCTGCGCTTGTAGAGGGGGCCGAGCGGCGCGTGGATTTCCTCCAGCGCGTTGCAGAACCGCCGCGGCTCCACCCACGCCGGCACCTTCGCCGCGAGGTACTCATCGCGCCCGTGCTCGAAGTAGGTCTTGGTTCCGGAACGTGGCTCTCGCCGGGCTTTGAACTGCCTCATCTAGCCCCCAAGGATCCTGGCGTCATCACTTGCTCCGCATTCAGCGGTCCGGCCGCGGCCGCAGAAGCAGCCACGGAAGCGCCGGCCTTCCAGGTCGAAACTACCCCGGCCCAAGGCTGCGTCAGTTCGAACCCGGTCTGCGTCACCGACTCCCGGCAGACAATGCGAGCGACGGCGGCGCCCCGCTCGGTGAGCAGCGCCGGCCGCGTCTGGACCTCGGCCCGGATGGACCGCCCGGTCGCCATGGCCAGCCGGACCAGCGGCGAGGGATCCAGCCGCTCGGCCTGCTCGCCGACCCAGTGCACCACGAAGTGCGCCAGCGGGGGTGCCTCGGCGGCGAGCTCGGCCACCGGGCGCTGCGGCGGTGCGGACATGCCCATGATGGCCGCGAGGTGCTCGAGCATCAGGCAGCTCTCGCCCGCGTCGATGGCGAGCTTGCACGAGGCGTGCGTCGAGCCCTGAAAGCGCGGGTTGACCTCGGTGAACAGCGCCACCCCGTCATGCACGAGGAAGTCCACGCCGAACGTGCCGCGGTAACCGTAGCCGCGCAGCCAGTTTCCGACGGTGACGGTGGCCGTTTCGATCTGGTGCAGGATGGCGCGGCCGAGGTCCTTGACCCGCCCGTAGTCGTTGCCGCAGTAGCCGAACGGGCGCGTCACGCAGTCGGGTATCCCGATCAGCTGGACCGACGGGTAGTGCACCGTCACCCCGTCGTGCCATGCGGTGGCGCCTACGTTGACCGGCACGCCGCCGGACAGGAACGGAGCCACGCTGACGAACGCCTCGGCCACCCGCGGCCACTGGAGCCTGGCCTGCCCGGCGTCGTCCACCCGGACGATGCCCTCACCGCCGGAGGTCCGGCTGCGCCGCAGCATCAGCGGGCCGCGCCGCAGCATCTCCTCGGTCCGCAGCTGCTCCTCGTCGGCCACGTAGGTCCACGGGATGGTGCGGACGCCGAGATCGGCCAGCGACGTCTCGACCCACGGCTTGTGCTCGAACGCGGCCTGGTGCCCGCCGAACAGGCCCAGGTTCAGGCAGCGGTCCCGCCTGGCGAAGTAGATCGCGGACAGGAAGCTGGACGGGCGGTAGGGCAGCAGCGCGCTGGGCACCGACAGCGCCTGGAGCATGACCCGGCGGAATCTGGCCGTCTCCGGCGCGTCGAGGTGATCGTCGATGTCCCATGTCTCCAGGTCGACCCGGACGCCGGTCAGGTCCTCGTAGGCCTGGCCGTCGACCGACAGCCTCCTGGAGTAGGCGTTGATGATCGTGTACGCGCCTTCGAACTGCGGCAGATCGGCCAGCGGCTCGGCGTCGTCGCCTCTGATCCCGGCCCACACCAGACGCCGGTGGCGAAGCTCGGCCGACACGTCCCGCAGCAGCGCGACCCGATTCACGTGCCGGCCCGCTCGATGTGCCCGTCGGTGCTCAGCAAGATCTCGGCCGGCACCTGGGCCGCGGAAAGCGGCCGGACGACCACCACCTCGTCGGCTGCGGTACCGAGGCAGGCCACCAGCGTGCCGGCGGAGCCGCTCTTGGCCACGATCGGCCGTCCGGCCTCGTCCCGTCCGGCCAGCGCGTAGACCGCGCGCCCGCCCGAGCGGGCCCCGTCGAGCGAGCTGACCTCCGCGATGCCGTACCGGTCCTGGTTCACGTCCCAGCCGCGCGCCCGCCCGGCCGAGTCCACCGTGTCGATCTGGCCGGCCACGATCGTCGCGTAACGCGTCGGTTCCCCGAACAGCGGGGTCACCAGCGGCGTGGCCATCGGCGCCACGTCGACCCGGTAGGTGGCCTTATCGGTGCTCAGTACGCATACCACCTCGTCACCGTAGTCCACGGCTACCGCGAGCAGACGTATTTCCGGTCCGTCCAGGGCGAGCTCGAACGGCCGCGGCCACCGGTCGAGCCGCGGCCGCACCCGGTCCACCCAGGCCAGGGCGAGCCGGTCCCGGTTGACCTGGGCCACCACCCGGGCGTCGCCGCTGAGCGCCAGCGACGCGTGCACCAGGCGCAGGTGGCTGATGTCGGCCTTGGTGGCGTCCTCCACCCGGCGCAGTTCGGGGCCGGCCTCGCCCGGGATGACCTGCCAGTATCCCTGGGCGCCTGCCATCATCGCCCAGCGCCGGATCCCGTCACCGGGCGGCCGCCGGTCCGCCGGCGGCGCGGCCGCCGGCATCGGCTCCAGGAACCGGCCGCTGCTGGCCCGGCTGTAGAGCACCACCGAACCCCAGCCGGGCAGCGACTCGTCCAGGCCGGCCCGGCCCCTGGCCACCGCCTCGTCGACGGTACTGCCGTTCAGCAGCCACTGGTAGAACGTCTCGGCGAAGTCCTTGGCGTCCCGGTCCCGCACCGCGTCGCGCATGGCGATCACCACCGGCACGACGCCGGTCAGCGACTGGGCGATGCCGGGCCCGTCGCCGGAGGCGGAGGCCGCCTGGTCGGTGTAGCACGCGTTGACGAACGCCAGCGACGTGCCGGCCCGGGATAGCTGCCTGGCCAGCTCGTCGCCCCGGTAGTGCTCGCTGCCGGTGTCCTGGTCGCGGTAGAGCACCAGCGCCCCGGCCTGGCCGTCGCGGGGCGGCCTGCCGTGCCCGGTGAAGTGAAAGATGTCGAGCGGGTCCTCGCCGTCGACCACCCGGTCGATGAGCTCGTCGATGCTCCTGCGGGTCGGATGGGACAGGTCGAGCCGCTGCAGCGGCGCGGCGTGGGCCAGCTGCTCGGGAAAGTCGGGTTCCAGCTCCTGGTCGTCCAGCACCTTGGTGGCGTCGACGGTGAGGATGACCAGCTTGCGCCGCTCCTTGGGCTGGGCGGCCGGCCGGTGGTCGATCACCGTCCGGACCAGGGAGAACCGCTCTTCCCGGAACAAGTACCTGGGCCGGGCCTTGGCCGGCACCGCGATGCGCGCGAGCTCCCACGGCCAGCGCGCCATCTCCTCATCCACGCACAGCAGCCGGACCCGGATCCCGGTGCCGGCGTCGAGCCCGCGCAGTGTCTCGGTGAAGGCGGCCAGCACCCGCGGCGGGAACATGCACTGGCCCAGTTCCTCGCCCAGATCGATCCGCTGCTCGGTACTGGCCGCGGGTATCAGCCTGGTGACCGAGGCAGTGATGGGCTGAGCGTCGGTGGGGCCGACCCGGCCGCCGTCCGGCTTCTCGCACTCCACCGTCACCCGGTGGCCGTGCCTGCCCTCGCGCCCGCGACGGATCTCTACTTTGAACTCGGCGTAGATGTACAAGAGGGTTTCCGATCGGAACCGAAGCCAGCTCAATCGTAAGCCACAGCGGCTTTCCGGTGGGCGATCCGGGTATGTGCGGGCCGGCGGCTACGGGGGGACCGGCGGGTCGGTGATCCGGACCCGCACTCGCTGCGGCCGGGCCCCCTCCTCGGGCGCCTCGGCGTCGATCTCGGCCAGGTCGTTCTCGAAGACCGCCGCGTGCTGGGTGATCTGCCGGCCCGTCCAGCCGATCCACACCGTCGCGTGTCGCGCGCGGGGATCCCGGACGGTGATCCGCCAGTCGCGCCCGCCGTAGGGCTCGGCGGTGATGGACCGGTCCTCGGCCCGCCCGCGGATGTGCAGCGGGCGGGCGGTCCCGGGGTCGGTGTCCAGCCGCCGGACCACCTCCACCGGCTGGAACGCCAGCCAGGCCAGGTCGATGTCGTCGGGCGGGGCGAACGCGTCGACGCGGTCCGGGTCGGGTCCGGCCAGCCGCTGCAGGCGCTCCTCGCAAGCGGCGCACCCCGGGTGCGCCCGGTCGAGCAGCTCCCGGTGCCGGACGGCGCTCTCGTCCGTCCCGGCCGCGTGGCTCAGGAACTCCGGGGTGGGATGATGCTGGGCCCAGTGCCGCGCCGCCGTCGCGACGTGGCGCCGGTTGTTCGCCACCACCCGCGCCTGCTGCCAGCTGTCGAATCCGTAGGACAGGCCCAGCGCGAATGTGGCCGGGTCGACCCCGCGCAGGTCCATCTCGGTCGGCGGGCCGAAGAATTCGGCGAAGATCGCGTCTAGCTCGCGGGCGATCTCGTCAGGCTCGTCAAGTTCACTCATGGTCGTTCCGCCTTAGTGGCTGCGGGATTCAGCCGCGGGAAGCCGTGTGGGCCGCACACGGGCTCTCGATGCAATGGGGAGTGGGATTGGGAATGGCCGCCGCGTACTTCGATTCCGCGCTGTGCAGCTCGCGCAGGCTCGCGGATCGGCCGGCGGCCCGGGCCGTGATCGCCTGCTCCGCGTCCTTGGGGAGCAGGTAGGGCTGGCCGAGCGGATCGCGCCGGACCGCCCCTCCGGCACGCCGTAGCAGCGTGCGATCGGCCGGGGTCAGGGCGGCGGTCAGGTCCAGCAGTTCCAGGTGCGAGCGGATGTCGGCCTCCCGCTGCGGAGCCCTGACCAGGCCCAGGATCTCGGACAGGTACAGCGCGGTCCGCACCTTCTGCCCGACCTCCGACTTCAGCTGGGAGATGCGTCCCTGGCTCACTCCGAACTGCTCGGCCAGGGTCCGCTGGGGTACCTCCTCGACGATTCCCTGCCAGTAGGCGCGCAGGTCGTCATCGTGTAGCCAGCCCCGCGCGAGAATGGCGCGGAGGTAGGCATACAGCGGCCTGATATCCCCGATCCGCGTTTCGATCTGCTCCTCGAACGGAATGCGCCACGATTCCTCGGCCGAGTCACGGTCCAGGAGTTCTGCTTCGGCGGGCACATCGCTCTTGGCTCGTTCCCGGTACCAGTCGGCTATCTCGTTCCTGGCCACCGTGAATATCCACGCCTCGACCGGCTCGCGCGCGATCATTCTGGTGAAGTTCACCTGCATCTTCAGGAACACCTTCTGCACGAAGTCATCGGCCTGGCCGGTGTCCGGCAGGCGCTTGCAGCCGTACGCGTACAGCCGTGTCTGCAGGGTTTGCCAAAGCTCCTCCAGAATCGTGCGCGGCTCCGCACCTGCGGCGACCCGCCGCTGCAATTCCGTTTCAGACCCCTCCGGGAAATCGCCGTCCGGGAAACCCTGGTCCATTGCCCTCCCTAGCCATGGCTTGGCACGAGAGTAGTCAATGCATCGCCGCAGGAGCCAGTGCCGCACAGTCACTAGTACGCGGGAGCCGCCCCGGTGATTAGCGATTCCGGCGATGAATTTTCGCGGGCCCGGACGTCCTAGCAGATGGCCCGGCCGGCACGGGGGCCTGGCCGGGCCGGGTGCTGGCCTCGGACGGGCCGGGTGGTGGCTTACCTCGTGGTCGCGGCCGTAGGTGAGAATGGTCGCAGGAGGGAGTCGCCGATGAGCGCGCCAGTTGTCGCCCCAGTAAGTACGGGCTCTTCGCTGCGGGAGTTCCTGCACGGGCTGCCCGGGGTGGACCAGGTCGGGGCGGAGGCCCGGGCGGCCACGCTGGCCAGCCGGTCGATCAAGACCACGGCCAAGCAGTGGGCGCTCGACATGGCCATCTCGATGATCGACCTGACCACGCTGGAGGGCCAGGACACGCCGGGCAAGGTGCGGGCCATCTGCGCCAAGGCCCGGCGCCCCGATCCCGCCGACCCGACCGCGCCCCAGGTCGCCGCGGTATGCGTCTACCCGGACCTCGCTCACCTCGCGGCGGCCGAGGTCAAGGGCACCGGCATCCACGTGGCCAGCGTGGCCACCGCGTTTCCCAGCGGCCGGACCAGCCTGGAGGTCAAGCTGGCCGACGCGAAGTACGCGATCGACGCCGGCGCCGA
The DNA here is from genome assembly GCA_963822765.1 of uncultured Actinomycetes bacterium. Classification (GTDB taxonomy): domain Bacteria; phylum Actinomycetota; class Actinomycetes; order Streptosporangiales; family Streptosporangiaceae; genus Palsa-504. The sequence goes on from CAWGJL010000048.1 coordinate 284,629, forward strand.
CGAGGTGGACATGGTCATCGACCGCGGCGCCTTCCTGGCCGGGGACTACCAGCTGGTCTACGACGAGATCGCCGCCGTCCGCGAGGTCGTCGAAGCGCGAGCTCATCTCAAGGTCATCCTGGAAACCGGCGAGCTGGTCACGCTGGACAACGTGCGGCGCGCCTCGTGGCTGGCCATGCTGGCCGGCGCCGACTTCATCAAGACCTCCACCGGCAAGGTCAGCCCGGCCGCCACCCTCCCGGTCACCCTGGTCATGCTGGAGGCCGTCCGGGACTTCCGTGCCACCCGCGGCCGCCAGGTCGGGGTCAAGCCGGCCGGCGGGATCCGCACCGCCAAGGACGCCATCCGCTACCTGGTCCTGGTCAACGAGACGGCGGGGGAGGACTGGCTCGATCCCGACTGGTTCCGCTTCGGCGCCTCCAGCCTGCTGAACGACCTGCTCATGCAGCGGACCAAGCTGGCCACCGGCCGTTACTCCGGCCCCGACTACTTCACGCTGGACTGACATGCCAAAGTTCGAGTACGCCCCCGCGCCCGAATCCCGCGCGATCGCGCATATCAAGGAGTCCTACGGGCTGTTCATCAACGGGGAGTTCACCCCCAGCAAGGACGGCGGCGCGTTCAAGACCATCTCGCCCGCCACCGAGGAGGTCCTGGCCGAGATCTCCGAGGCGGGCCCGGCCGACGTCGACCGCGCGGTGACCGCCGCCCGCCAGGCCTACGACAACATCTGGTCGAAAATGGCCGACACCGAACGCGGCAAGTACCTGTTCCGCATCGCCCGGATCATCCAGGAACGATCCCGCGAGCTGGCCGTCCTGGAGTCACTCGACAACGGCAAGCCGATCCGGGAATCGCGCGACGTGGACATCCCGCTGGTCGCGGCGCACTTCTTCTACCACGCCGGCTGGGCCGACAAGCTCGAATACGCCGGCTACGGCCCGGCGCCGAAACCCCTCGGCGTGGCCGGTCAGGTCATCCCGTGGAACTTCCCGCTGCTCATGCTGGCCTGGAAGATAGCCCCGGCACTGGCCTGCGGGAACACCGTGGTCCTCAAGCCGGCCGAGACCACGCCGCTGACCGCGCTGACCTTCGCCGAGATCTGCCAGCAGGCCGACCTGCCGCCGGGCGTGGTCAACATCCTCACCGGCGCCGGCGACACGGGCAAGGCCCTGGTTACCCACCCCGGCATCGACAAGGTGGCGTTCACCGGATCCACTGAGGTAGGCAAGGAAATCGCCAGGGACTGCGCGCCAACGCGCAAGAAGGTGACCCTGGAGCTGGGCGGTAAGGCCGCGAACATCGTGTTCGAGGATGCCCCGGTCGACCAGGCCGTCGAGGGCATCGTGAACGGGATCTTCTTCAATCAGGGCCACGTCTGCTGCGCGGGCTCCCGGCTGCTGGTCCAGGAGTCCGTCTACGACCAGGTGCTCGCCGCCCTCCAAAGACGCCTCACCACGCTCCGCCTCGGCGACCCGCTGGACAAGAACACCGACGTGGGCGCGATCAACTCGGCCGCCCAGCTGGCCAGGATCCGCGAGCTGTCCGAGGTCGGCGAGGCCGAGGGCGCGCAGCGCTGGTCGCCGCCGTGCGAACTGCCGGTCAAGGGCTTCTGGTTCCCGCCCACCGTATTCACCGGGGTCTCGCAGGCGCACCGCATCGCGCGCGAGGAGATCTTCGGCCCGGTGCTGTCCGTGCTCACCTTCCGGACCCCGGCCGAGGCGGTGGAGAAGGCCAACAACACCCCGTACGGGCTGTCCGCCGGGGTCTGGACCGACAAGGGGTCGCGGATCTTGTGGATGGCCTCCCGGCTGCGGGCCGGCGTGGTGTGGGCCAACACGTTCAACAAGTTCGACCCGTCCTCCCCGTTCGGGGGGTACAAGGAATCCGGCTACGGCCGGGAAGGCGGCCGCCACGGCCTGGAGGCCTACCTCGATGTCTGACAAACCCGATTCTGACCGGGGGGGTTTGGGGGGGTCGTCCCCCTGGGCAAACACCGTGCCGCCGCGCCTGGCCGTGCGCAAGACGTACAAGCTGTACATCGGCGGGGCCTTCCCCCGCTCGGAGAGCGGAAGGTCCTACGTGGTGACCGACCACAAGGGCGGGTTCTTGGCCAACGCGGCCCTGGCCTCCCGCAAGGACGCCCGGGACGCGGTGGTCGCCGCCCGCAAGGCGTTCGCGGGCTGGTCAGGGGCGACCGCCTACAACCGGGGCCAGGTCCTCTACCGGGTCGCCGAGCTCCTCGAAGGACGGCGCGCCCAGTTCATCGCCGAAGTCCGCGCGGCCGAAGGCCTGGGCGCCCGGCAGGCCGAAGCCGTGGTAGACGCGGCCATCGACCGCTGGGTCTGGTACGCCGGCTGGGCTGACAAGATCGCCCAGGTCCGCGGGGCGGCCAACCCGGTGGCGGGTCCGTTCTTCAACTTCTCCCTGCCCGAGCCGACCGGCGTGGTCGCGGTGATCGCCCCCGAAGCCTCGAGCCTGCTCGGCTTCGTCTCGGTCGTCGCGCCCGCCGTGGTTACCGGCAACACGGTGGTGGTGCTGGCCAGCGAGCGCTGCCCGCTGCCCGCGGTGTCCCTGTCCGAGGTGCTGGCCACCTCGGACGTGCCCGGCGGGGTGATCAACGTGCTGACCGGCCGCACCGCCGAGGTCGCCCCCTGGCTCGCCTCGCACATGGACGTCAACGCGATCGACCTGACCGGCGCGCCCGATGCCCTGGCCGACGACCTGGCGGTGGCCGCCGCCGATAACCTCAAGCGCGTCCTGCGGTCCGGCGCCGAAGACTGGACCCAGCCCCCCGGCCTCAAGCGCATGCTCACCTACCTGGAAACCAAAACCGTCTGGCACCCCGCCGGCACCTGACCAGCCTGGATGTCACTGTCACAGCCGAGGTCATGACATCCGTCACGCCCAGGACAGGAGCCGTCGCACTGGGCCAGCGCCGGGCATCTGCCTAGCGTTGAGGACATGACGACGAGCACCCAGTCCACCGCCTCGACCCGCAACCGCAGCCGCCTGTGGGCGGTCGCGCAGATCGTGATCTTCGACACCGCCGGTCCGCTGGTCGCCTACCAGATGCTGCGCTCGGCCGGGCTGAGCAGCGTTTCGGCCCTGGTCCTGAGCGGCGTGCTACCCGGCGTCGCCGTGCTGGGCGGCTTGGTCAGGCACCGGCGCCTGGACGCGGTCGGCGCCCTGGTCCTGGCCGGGATCGCCGTCGGCACCATCCTCGGCCTGGTCAGCGGCAACGCCCGCCTGGTCCTGCTCGAAGGCTCGGTGCCTACCGCGGTATTCGGCGTGCTGTGCCTGGCCTCGCTGCGGTCCCGCCGCCCGCTCATCTTCCGCTTCGCCCTGGAGTTCATGGGCCCGAACACCCCGCGCGGCCAGGAGTTCGACGGCCTGTGGCGCTACCCCGGCTTCCGCCACCTGTTCTGGCTCTACACCGTGGTCTGGGGCTGCACCTACCTGGCCGAAGCCGCAGCCCGGATCGTCATCGTCGAGAACACCTCCACCGGCACCGCGCTGGCCATCTCCAAGGTGATGCCCTACGCCGTCACCGGCGTCCTGGTCCTGTGGATGGTCGTCACCGGCCGCCGCGCCCGCCGCCAGGGCGAGCGCCTCGCCGCCCAGGCCGCCGCCGCCGCCGAGTCCGGTCCGGAAGCCGCCACCCCCGCCCTCGCCGCCAGCTGAGCCGCTACCAGACGAAATGAACCCCGGGTTTCACCGCCCTCTAGGGCGTGTTGCGGAACTTTCGCGCTGGCGAGTCCGGTCAGCGGCCGTGTCGGGTGCTGGCCGCGGGTTGCGGGTCTTTGATGGCCGCGCGAGGCTGGGGATGGCTGGTTGCTGGTGTTCGCGGGGGTGCGGGGCGGCCTGGCGCGGCGGGAGATCGTGTTCCGGGCATGCCTGGCTGGCCGTGTGACGTGCGGGCTGTGGATAACGCCGGCTGGGTTGCGGGTCTGGGAAGGCTGGGGAGCCGCCGGTGCAGCAGCATCAGGTTGCTGACGGCGCGGCGAGGGTGAGCTCGGCCTGGACGAGGGGCAGGCCGCGCATGGAGAACCGGCGCAGCCCGATCGTGTCTTTGAGGAAGCTGAAGCCGCCTTCGGACAGCGGCGCGCGGCGGCGGTAGATGTCGCGGCCCTGCCGGGTCGACATGTTGTGGGCCATCTGGTCGCGGGGGTCCTGGTGCCGGCAGGCGGGAGTGTGCGGGCCGCTGCTTCCGGCCAGCTCCCAGGAGCCGGGGCTGATCAGCCGGTCCGGGCCCTGGGCCGCGCAGTTCTTCTCGCTGAAGTACCCGCTGTCATAGACGACGGTGCCGATGCGGGACCAGGCCGGGGGGCGCCCGCCGGCCCGGTGCCCGGCGGCGATGACCTGCTGCGCGGCGGTGATTCCGGCCAGGGTGGGCTCGACCTGGGCGGCGTCGTTGACGTCCTGGGTGGCGCGGGCGGCCAGGACCAGCCCGTCATCGGCCCTGGGGAGCTGGCAGTTATAGGCCTGCACGGTGCCGTTGCGGGTGCAGTGCATCGCGCGCGAATCCGGGTCGGTGATGTTGCGCACCGGCTGCGGCGGCTTCTTGCCGCGTCTCCTCTCCCCTTCCCGGTCCCCGCGCCGCCCGGCGGGTCCGGCAGGCTGCGGCTTGCGCGGCCCGGGCCTTTGCGGCCTTCCGGGCGGCGGCCAGCCGCTCCCGGGCGCGCCGCACCGCCGCGGCCTGCTCCGGCGGGACGGGCCGCGCGCCGGGCACGCCGCGGCCGGCGGAGGCCGCGACCCGCTGGCCGTAGACGTCGCACCTGGCCTGCTGCGCGGCGGTGGCCTGCCCAGCGCGATCTGCGCGACCGTGACCGCCACCTCCTCCGGTACCCGGCCCGGCGGCGCCTGCCCGGCCCGCGCCTTCGCCAGGTACGCTCCCGCCTGCTGGCGGCGCGCCGCGTCCTCCGCCTCCCGCGCGGCCTGCAGGTCCGCCAGGGCGGCCGCGATCCGCTCCGCCCGGGACGCCCCGCCCCACCCGGCCGGCAGCACCGCCGGGCCGCACAGCCCCAGCCCCGGCAGCACCCCCCGGCACAGCAGGGACAGCCGTCGCCCCCGGCGCCGGCGGCCTCGCCGTGGCCGTGGCCCTCGCAGCCGCACTCGCCGTCCGCGGCGGCGGCCTCCTGCAGCACCTGGCGGGACAGCTTCCGCAGCCCCGCCAGGGTCCGGTTGGCCTCCTTGGACGCGTCCGCCCAGATCTTGGAGCCGTCCACCGAGATCACCCGCAGCCGGCCCAGCCCCGCCACCGCGCACACATACAGCACCTGCGTGAACAGGTCCTCCAGCGGCCCGTCCTCCCCCCCGGTGCGCTGCCGGAACCGGCACAGCGTCGAATGATCCGGGAACTGGTTCCCCGAGGCGATCCGGAACGCCGCATCCACCCGGGTCCGGTCCTCGATCTGGCGGGAGGACCGCTCCCCGCACGACATCGCGTACATCACCAGCGTCACCAGCATCCGCGGGTCATACCCCGGCCGGCCCTTGCCCGGGCTCGTGCCGGCCTCCACGGCCGAGATATCCAGCTGCCCGGCAACATCAATCAGGAACCAGACGAAATGGTCCCTAGGCACCCACTCCTGCATATCCAGGGGCAAAAACATCGGCTTCTCCCGGTTCACCGGGAGTATGCGGCTCATAAACCCCATCCTGCCAGGCAAAAAAGAAGCAACACGCCCTCTAGCGTGGTGAACCCGGGGTTTCACCACGCAACAGCAGGCCCCCTCACCCGGCGTGGTGCAGCCGGTAATGCTCGGCCAGCACGTCGTCGCCGAAGTCGTCGGCCGGGTTGCGCCACGCCGAGTGGATGTGGTTGCCGTTCGCCTGGGTGTTGTCGTGCTCGATGAGCAGCGTCGGCCCCTGGACCCGGAAGTAGTGCCGACCCCCGGGCGACGTGCCGCCCGCCCACGCGAAGCACAGGTTGTCCAGCCCGGCCCGCTCCAGGTCATGCAGCTGCGCCCCGGCCACCTCGTCGGGCAGCCGCCGCGCGAACGACCCGACCAGCCCGGCCAGGTCGTCGAGCTGGATCCGGTTCAGCGCGGAACCGGGAATCCCCTTCGGGCCCGAGCGCACGTAGCTCAGCACGTCCCGCTCCTCCTCGCTGATCACGTAGTCCGGCTCGGGGAAGAACACCGCGTCGGGCCGCTCGACCTCGCCGATCCTGGGCACCATCCGGGTGGCCAGATCCGGCGGCGGCCGGTGGTGGATGATCGCGGCCTGCCGCTGCTCGGCGTTCAGCGAGTTCACGAAGCGGAAGCCGAGTTCCTCGTCGTCGGCCAGCGGGGCGAGCAGCCCGTAGGACGCGGGCTCGGCGCCGAGCATGCACGGAGTCGGCGACACCCAACGGCCGTCGACGACGGTGAAGTTGAGTGACACGTGATGCCCGGCCACCTGCCAGCCCCACGCCTCGTCGTCCGGCGACCCGAACACCTTGAAGCTGTACCGCTCGGGATTGAACAGGTCGGCCAGCCCCGGGGTCAGCGCCCGCAGCACGTGCTCCATGGCCATCACCGAGACGACCTTGGCGTACCCCGGCAGGCTGGTGCCGGCCGCGATCAGCTCGTGCGCGAGCCGGCGCTGGCCGTCGTCCAGCGCGCCGATCGGCAGGCCGTCGCGATCCCGCGCGGGCAGGTAGGACCAGTCGCGCCGCTCCTCGCCGAACGCGAAGCACGCCCGGCCGCGCTGTGCCTCATCGAGCGCGGCCAGGAACGCGCCCGCGGCCGCGGCCATCCGACCGGCCGTCTCCGGTACCGCCAGGTGAGCCCCATCTGCAGAAGTCATAGTCTTTTTTACCGAACGGGCCGTGGTGCCCGCCCCCCGCCGCCCCCGCCAAGGACTTGCACCAGCGAGGCAGTGGCTGGTGTCGAGATGCTGCGATGAGATTTTTCGCGCATGCTGGCGGCATGAGCACTCTCGGGCACCGCGTCGGGCACGCGATCCGGCCGCACTCGCACGACCACGGCACCGACGCCGCGCTGGAGGCCTCCGCCGACGGCTGGCGCACGCTGTGGATCTCGCTGGCCGGGCTGGCCGCCACCGCGGCCGCGCAGGCGGTGGTGGTCGCGCTGTCGGGCTCGGTCGCGCTGCTCGGCGACACGCTGCACAACGCGGCCGACGCGCTGACCGCGGTCCCGCTCGGGGTGGCCTTCATGCTCGGCCGGCGCCGTCCGAACCGCCGGTACACCTACGGCTACGGCCGGGCCGAGGACCTGGCCGGCATGGCCATCGTCGCCGTGATCGCGATCTCCTGCGTGGTGGCCGCGTTCGCCGCTGTCCAGCGCCTGGCGCACCCGCGGCCGGTGAGCCACCTGGCTGCCGTGGCCGCTGCCGCCGCCCTCGGCTTCGCCGGCAATGAGCTGGTCGCCCGCTACCGGATCCGGACCGGGCGCCGGATCGGCTCCGCCGCGCTGGTCGCCGACGGCCGCCACGCGCGCGCCGACGGGTTTACCTCGCTGGCCGTCCTGGCCGGCGCGGGCGGGATGTCGCTCGGCTGGACCTGGGCCGACCCCGTGGTCGGCCTGGCGATCACGGTCATCATCCTGACCGTGGGCTGGCAGGCGGCCCGCGACGTCGGCGCGCGGCTGATGGATAGCGTCGACCCGGCGCTGACCGAGCAGGCCGAGGCGACCCTGCGGGCGACTCCGGGGGTGCTGGGCGCCGGGCCGGTCCGGCTGCGCTGGGTCGGGCGCAGGCTCCGGGCCGAGTGCGCGATCCTGGTCGACCCGCACTGCTCGGTGATCGAGGCCCACGCGGTCGCGGTCGCCGCCGAGCACCGGCTCATCCACGCCATCCCGCACCTGGCCGCCGCCGTGGTCCACGCCGATCCGCTGGACGACACCGACCACCACGCGCCGCTCGCCGACCACGCGCTCGTTTAGACGCGGGGCAAGATCCCAGCCAGCAAGGTCCCCATCCGGCTGGCCGAGGCCTGGCCGGCCTCGACTACCTCGGCATGGCTCAGGCCGTGCCCGGCCAGACCCGCGGCCAGGTTCGTGACCAGCGAGATGCCGAGCACCTCGGCCCCGAGCTGGCGTACGGCGATCGCCTCCAGGCCGGTCGACATCCCGACCAGGTCCGCGCCGAGCCGGCCCAGCATGGTGATCTCGGCCGGGGTCTCGTAGTGCGGGCCGGGCAGCATCGCGTACACGCCTTCGGCCAGGCTCGGGTCGGCCTCCCGGGCCAGCGCGCGCAGCCGCGGCGAGTACAGGTCGGTCAGGTCGGTGAACCGCTGGCCCACTGACGGCGCCGGCCCGGTCAGCGGAGACTTGCCGGTCAGGTTGAGATGGTCGCTGATCAGCACCGGCTCTCCGACCGTGAGCCCGGACCTGATGCCGCCGGCCGCGTTGGTCAGCACCACCACCCGGGCGCCCGCGCAGACCGCGGTGCGCACCCCGTGCACCACGGTGGCGGGGGGCAGCCCCTCGTACAGGTGCACCCGCCCCAGGAATACCAGCACCCGCAGCGGCCCGGCCCTGACCGAACGCACCGTGGGCGTGTGCCCGGCCACGGTGGGCTCGGGAAATCCGCCCAGTTCGGTCAGCGGCACCTCGGCCTCGGCGGGCCCGATCGCGTCGGCGGCCGGGGCCCAGCCCGAGCCCAGCACCACGGCGACATCGGGCTTCCCGGCCAGAGCGGTGAGGCGGGCTGCGCTGGCTGCCGCCACGGCGTACGGATCGTCGGTCACGTGGGCCATCATCGCGTATACCGAGCCGCTGATGCAGTCAGGCGCTCGGTCAGGGGCAGAACTACCCTTGATGCGTTATACCTTGGCTGAGTGAACGAGGAGGCCAGGATCGGGGGTGCCCAGGGCGCCGATCCGCAGACGCAGGACCCGGAGCCCGAGGCGTCCGTGCAGGTCGACGGTGCCCAGCGCGGGACGTGGGACGACCCGCGGGTGCCGTGGTCTGGCCGGCCAGGCCGGCTGGACATCGCGCTGTGGGCCGGGATCGTGCTCAGCGGCCTCTACTACTGGGCCCTGCTCCCGTTCGTGGCTCCGCTGGTCGGTACCCACCCGGTGCTGCTCGAGGTGCTCAACGGGAACACCGCCGCGATCATCTCCGCCGCGGCGTTCGTCCGGGTCGGGCACGGGTCGCTGGTCATCGTGCTGCTGGCCGCCATCCCCGGGTTGATGAAGTTCGACTGGCTGTACTGGTGGGCGGGCCGGCTGTGGGGTGAGCGGCTGATCGGCATCTTGTCCGGCCGGCGCAACCGCGGTGGCAAGTACATGGACCGCGTGCAGCGCTGGGGCTGGAAGTTCACCTGGCCCGCGGTGATCGTCGCCCCGTTCCTGCCCATCCCGACCGCGATCATCTACGTGGTGGCCGGCTGGGCCGGGATGCGGCTGGTCACGTTCCTCATCCTGGACGCCATCGGCTCGCTGCTGTGGGCCGGCCTGCTGGCGGGCCTGGGCTACGAACTCGGCCATCACGCGGTCGTGGTCGCGCAGAGCATCTCGCACTACGGCCTGTGGATCTCGATCGGGCTGGTCGTGGTCATCGTGTTCTTCCAGGTGCGCTCGCAGCGTCACATGATGCAGGCGGCGCGCAGGCCAGACGGTCGCGCAGGCCCAGCCGCGGCGATGAGTCAGAGAGCTGAACCCGGGTCGGGCCAGGACGACCGCCAGCCAGCCGGCCGGTGCCTGGCCCCGCTGGACAGCCGGGGGCGTCACGCTGTCAAGTGACGCCCCCGGTACCGGATGTGTGTGTGCTATCCGTTTATCGTCTGGATGCCGGAGATCGTGCCCTGCGCAGTCTGCAGGGCGGAGTTCACCGACGCGGTGCCGGTGATCGCGGCCTGGATGGCGGTCCAGATCGCCTGCGACACCTTCGGGTAGTTGGCGCCGTACTCAGTGGTGCGCGGCCGGGCGTTCTGGGTCTCCTGCGCGAATACGGTGTACTCGGGGCCGCCCTGGAGGTACTGCTGGACGACCGCTGGCTTGCTGGGCAGGTAGTACATCATCGAGGTGACATGGATCATCGTCGCCGGGTTCTGCAGTCCTTCAATCCACTGCCAGGCGGCCTGCGTCTGCGCCGCCGAGCCGCCCGCGCCGATGTCCATGGTCTCCCCGCCCAGGGGAGCGATGACCGTCTGTCCGGCCTGTTGCACCGGGATGGGCACGATGCCGTACTGCTGGTTGTACTTCCAGCCCGCCGCGTTTAGCTCGGGGAAGATCCACGGGCCGTCGACGATCATGGCCGCCTTCTGGTGCAGGAACTGCTGGGTCAGGTCGGGGTCTTGACCCCAGGTGAGGACCGACTTCGACGCCGACCCGTCCTTGACCATGTTCACCCACAGCTGCAGCGCCTGCTGGAACGGCGGCGTGTTCACGTGGGTGAGCGACGCCCCGTTGGACCAGAAGAACGGCTCAAGCTGCCAGGTGGACTGCTCGTCGTTGGTCGCGTCGAACGCGATCCCGTCGTGGGATGAGGTGGTGAGCGCCTTCGCGTCGGCCTGCAGCTGCGCCCAGGTGGTGGGCGGGGTCAGGTGAGCGGCGGCGAGCATGGCCTTGTTGTAGAACAGCCCGACTGCGTTGGTGCCGATCGGGTAGCAGTAGTGCTTGCCCTGGTAGGTGCATTCGGCGATCGCGCCCGCGGTGTACCCGCTGGTGGTGAACCCGGGCATGCTGTCAAGCGATACCAGCTGGCCGGTGGCGGCCACCTCGGGCACGTTCGGGTTGTCGATCAGCATCAGGTTCGGCATGTCGCCGGCGCTGGCGTCCTGCAGGATCTTCGTGATCAGGTTCGCGTACGGAACCGAGGTCCGCTTGAACGGTGATGTTCGGGTGCGCCTTCATGAACTGCGCGTTGTATGCGTTGATCGCGGCGTTGGCGCCACCGGTGTAATAGTCGAACTCGGTGATCGTGACCTTGCCGCCGCTCGTGCTGCCGCCACCAGCTGAGCTGGCGGGAGAGCTGGACGAGCAAGCGGCGGTCGTGGCCAGCAGCAAGGATGCGCCAGCCACGGCGAGGCGACGTCTTCTTATCCGATGCTGATTGGGCATGATTATCTCCTTAAGGTGAAATAAACCCTTCACAGAGCCGACCGTCAGGCCGGCCGCGATGTAGCGCTGAGCGGCGATGAGCAGCATGGCGGCGGGCAGCACCGCGAACACAGCGAGCGCCATCGCCTGTCCCCAGTTCTGCGAGAACTCGCCGACGTAGGTGTAGATGGACAGCGTGACCGGCTCGAACGTGTTGCCGTTCAGCATGGTGAGCGCGAAGATGAAATCGCCCCAGCCGTTGAGGAAGGCGAACAGCGCGATGGTGATGACCGCGGACCGGCTCATCGGCAGCACGACCCGGGCGAACGCCTGCCACTCATTCGCCCCGTCCACGCGGGCCGCCGCGATCACGTCGGGCGGCAGAGCGAGCATGAAGGCGCGCAGCACCAGGATGCCGAACGGCACAGCATAGCTGGCATCGGCGATGATCAGCCCCGTGTAGCTGTTGAGCAGGTGCAGCCGGTGGTACACGAGGAACAGCGAGTTCGCGATGACGATCGACGGCAGGATCTGCGCGATCAGCAGCGAGCCGACCAGCAACGCGGTCACCCGGAATCGATAGCGGGCCAGCGCATGCGCCGCGGGCAGCGGCGATCGCGAGCGTCAGCACCGTCGTGCCGAGCGCGATGATCAGCGAGCTCACTACGTGCGAACCCTGCTGGGACAGCACAACGCGGTAGTTCGACAGCGTGAACGTCGCCGGGAAGAAGCTGTAGTGCGATGCGCCGAACAGCTGCGAGTTCGTCTCGAACGAGGCGACGAGCACGGCGTATAGCGGGAACAGGAGCACGACCAGCGCCGCCAGCGCGCCGAGGCTGGCCGCCGCGGCGGCCAGTCGGCGCCGGGTAGCCGCTCTCATCGCGAATCCCCTCGTAGTGAATCACGGTTCAGCCAGATGTACAGCGGGGCAGCGACCAGGGCGATCAGCAGCAGGACGGTGTTCAGAGCCGCGCCGGCGCCGTAGTCGAAGTCCTGGAAGGACAGGTTGTAAGCCCAGGTGGCGATCAGCTGGGTCGAGTTGGCCGGGCCGCCGTTGGTCAGGCCGATCACGACGTCGAATACCTTGACCGTGAACACGAAGCCGAGCACGAACACCACTTCGATCACGGGGCGGATGATCGGCACGGTGATCCGGGTGAGCCGCTGCCACGGCCCGGCACCGTCGATCCTGGCCGCCTCGATGAGCTCCGCGGGTACGTCCTGCAACGCGCTGTACAGCAGCACGGTGAAGAACGGAACGCCGATCCAGATGTTCGTGATCAGCACGGTCAGATACGCCCAGCCCGGCGCGACCTCGAACCCGATCGGGACGTGGATCAGGTGCAGGTCGAGCAGGATCTGGTTGACCGCGCCGGCCTGGAGCTGGAACAGGAACTTGAAGATGACGCCGGTGACCAGCAGCGGCAGCAGCCACGGGACGAGGATCAGCGATCGGGCGAACCTGCGCAGCGGAAACCGCAGGTTGAACAGCAGCGCGAGGCCGAAGCCGATGAGGAACTGGAACACCAGCGAGAGCACCGTGAAGCTGAACGTACGCAAGATCGCGCTGTCCGCGACTGGATCCTTCAGCGTGGTCGTGTAGTTGGACCAGCCGGCGAACGGCGCGGTCAGGTGGGATACCGTCGCTGGCGAGGTCTGCTCGAAGGACAGCAGCAGGTTGTACACGACCGGGATTGCGAACGCGAAGAGCACATAGGCGATCGCGGGTAGCAGGAACGCCCACCTGACAGTCCGGTGTAGCCGGGCGCGGCGCGCGGCGGCTGCCTCGGTAACACCGCCGGGTCGCCGGGTTCCCGGCGGCAGTTGGCGGGCGTGGGCCGTCACCTGGCTCACCCCGCGCCGCCGAACCTGTCCAGGTCGCCGAACGGATCCAGGCTCCCGCCGTCCCTGACGTAGACGGGGATGGTCTCCAGCGGGGCGGAGGCGGTGAGCCACCGGCCGCCAGTCAGCCGCGCGCCCGTCCAGGCGTCCCGCCAGTCAGCGCCGCCCGGCAGGTACACCTCCCGCTCGACCGCACCCTCGGTGACCACGGGCGCCACCAGCAGATCGTCGCCGAGCAGGAATTGATCCGCTATCTCCCAGCAGCTCTGGTCCCCGGGAAAGTTGAGGAACAGCGGGCGCATCGGCGGCAAACCCTGGGTATGTGCCTCTTGCATGGTGCCCATGACATAGGGCCGCAGGTGCTCGCGGAGGCCGAGCCACCGGCTGGAGGATCTCGTATGCCTCGGTGCCGAAGGACCACAGCTCGTTCGGTGCCCCGGTCTCCTCCGCTCCCGACATCGTGACGGGCTGCCGGACTCCGTGCAGGCGGCACAGCGGCGAGAACACCCCGAACTGGAACCACCGCACCACCAGCTCACGGAACGACGGCGATCCGATGTCCCCGCCCTTGAACCCGCCGATGTCGGTGGTCCACCAGGGGATGCCGGACAGGCCGATGTTCAGGCCGGCCGGAATTTGCCGCCGCAGGTCCTCGAACGTCGAGCCGATGTCGCCTGACCAGACCGCCGCGCCGTATCGCTGGCTGCCTGCCCAGGCGGACCGGCACAACAGCACGGCCTCATCCTCGCCCTCGCTGGCCATGCCGTCGTGGAACGCCTTCGCGTGCAGCAGCGGGTAGATGTTGCCGACCTCCAGGCCGGGACCGAGGTAGTAGCGCAGGTTGTCGGGATGATCGGGGCGGAGTTCGGGCTCGCATGCGTCCAGCCACCAGCCCCGTACGCCATGCTTGTAGTAGCCATCCCTGACCCTGGACCAGATGTACTCCCGCGCCTTGGGGTTCGTGGCGTCGTAGTAGGTGACCATGACCCGGTCGGCCGAGCCCCTGTCCCAGAACGGCAGATGCACCCCGATGCCGCGTTCGCTGGCCACCAGCAGGCCAAGGTCGGCCAGCTCGGCGTAGTTCTCGCTCGCCGGGTTGACTGTGGGCCAGATGGACACCATGAGCTTTACGCCCAGCCGGTCGAGCTCGGCCACCATCTCGGCCGGATCCGGCCATTCACCTGGGTCGAACCGCCACTCGCCTTGCCGGGTCCAGTGGAAGTAGTCCACGACGATCACCGAAAGCGGCAGCCCGCGCCGCTTGTACTCTCGCGCCACGTCCAGCAGCTCGTCCTGGGTCCGGTACCTGAGCTTGGACTGCCAGAAGCCCGATGCCCACTCGGGCAGCATCGGCGCCCTCCCGGTCACGTCCGTGTACCGGCGCAGGATCCCGGCGGGCTCATCGGCGGCGGTGATCCAGTAGTCCCACTGCCGGGACGCCTCGGACACCCAGCGGGTGGCGGTGGTGCCGAGCTCGACCCGGCCGATGCCTGGGTGGTTCCACAAGAACCCATACCCCAGGCTGGATAGCAGGAACGGAATGGACACCTCGGCATTGCGCTGGGCCAGCTCGACCACGGCGCCCTTCTGGTCCAGCTTGCCGTGCTGGTGCTGGCCGAGCCCGTAGAACCGCTCGCCGTCCCGCGCGGCGAACTGAACCTCGGTGCGGTGCAGCTCGCCGCCGCGCCCAGTCGGCGTATACCGGCGTGGTGAGGGGTCAGAGAAGAAGTGCGGCACCACCTCCGCGAGCAGCTCAACGCGGTCGGACGTGCGCACGAACCGTACTCGGCCGCCGGCGGTGATCTCGGCGGTCACCCGGCCGTTGACAATCCGGGCCAGGCCTGGCGTGATCTCGGCCCAGCCGCTCGACGGCCGGCCGGGGCGGGGAGCAGCGCGCCGGGCAGGCCGTCCCTGACGGCCTGCCCGACGGTGCCCCGGACCCGGAGGCTGTCCGGGCCCCACGGCTCGATCCGGACGGTCTCTTGGCCCCCGCGCCACTCCACCGCCGCGCCGTCCTGGCCGAAGATACCCATCCGGGTAACCTCCCGGTGTTTCGCGGATAACGCAAAGGTTTTCCAAATCCGGATGCTAGTCAGATTCTCGTCATAGTAGTCAAGCCAGGTGCTAACTTGTTACGCTCGCCTCAAAACTTCTTGACTAGTTACGAAACGTTGATGGCACACGTTTTCGCAAGTATTCTTCGCGGTAAACCATCTCGGAAGGGAGGCCGAAGCGAACACAGTCCGGAAGGGGCGCGGCGCTGCGGGAGATTCGGCCGCCCCGCCGCAGGGCAGCGGCTGCGGCCGCAAGCACCGCCGGGACTCTCAGGGGAACCGGCAGGCATACCCAGGTGACGATTACCGATGTGGCCCGGCTGGCCGGCGTGTCGCCCGGGACGGCGTCCAAGGCACTGAACGGCCGCGGCGGAATTAGCCCGGAGACCACCCGGCGCGTGCGCCAGGCCGCGGACCGGCTCGGCTACCAGCCGAACGCCCTGGCCAGAGGATTGCTCACCGGCCGCAGCGCCACGGTGGGACTGATTACGACCGACAGTTTCGGCCGCTTCAGCATCCCGGTCATGCAGGGCGCCGAAGACGCGTTCGGCCCTGGGAGCATATCGGTGTTCCTGTGCGACAGCCGAGACGATCGCATCCGCGAACAGCATTACCTGCGTACCCTGCTGGAACGGCGGGTGGACGGCATCATCGTGACCGGCCGCCGCCAGGACCCCCGCGATCCCATAGGCCCCGCCGTCCCGGTGCCCGTGGTGTACGCGATGACATGCTCCACGAGTCCCGCCGACCTGTCGCTGGTACCCGACGACCAGCAGGGCGGCAGCCTCGCGGTGCGGCACCTGCTGAGCAGTGGGCGGACCAGGATCGGCCACGTGACGGGCCCGGCACGGTTCGCCGCCTCGCGGCTGCGGGCAGCAGGGGCGGACGCGGTGCTCGACGAGGCCGGGCTCGCGATGGCCGGGGGCGGCCCGTTCTACGGCGAATGGAGCGAGGAGTGGGGCCGCCAGGCCACCGACGCCCTGCTTCGCTCGGTATCCGATGTGGACGCGGTCTTTTGCGGGAACGACCAGATCGCCCGGGGCGCGGCCGACGCGGTCCGCGAGGCCGGACGCAGTGTCCCCGATGACGTGGCCCTGGTCGGCTTCGATAACTGGGAGGTCCTGGCCGCGGCCTGTCGCCCGCCCCTGACCAGCGTTGACATGAACCTTCGCGAGCTTGGCCGGACCGCCGCCGAGCGGCTGCTGGCCGCCATCGATGGTCAGTTCTCCGTCGGCGTGGAGAAGCTGCCGTGCAGCCTGGTGCTCCGCGAGTCCAGCCGCTCCCGCGGTTCGGCCCGCGTCCCCGCACCATCCGACGCCGGCGCCGAGATCAGCCGGGACCTCGCCGACTGAGTCACCCACGGAGGCCGTACACGTGAACAGCGCCGGAAGGTCAGCCACCGGACGCCGGGATCCTGCGTCACCGGAACGCCCGTGCAGCCCCGCCGAGAAGCATCGGCGCACCGGCCCTGTCGCGCCCGCCGCTGCGGCCGCCGTCGCCCGCCGGCCGGTGGCAGAAGCCTGGCTGACCAGGGGATTGCTGTACGAGTGGCAGCAGCGCAACCTGTCTTCGAGCCTGCCGCTGGCGCTACGGCAGCTCGAGCGCGCGGGCAACCTGGACAACATCCGCCTGGCCATCCAGGCAGGTAGCGCACCCGACGACGCCAGCACGTCCGGCTCGCGGCCGGCCTGGATCGGGCCGGTCGACCCGCTGCCTGGGATCGGATACCGCGGGCCGGTGTTCATGGATTCAGACATTTACAAGACCCTGGAGGCGGTCGGCTGGGAACTCGGCGCACGGCGCCCACGGCCCGAACTCGGCTCGCCTTCGCCGCCGACGTCACCGGCCTGCTCGAGCAGGCCCAGCGGCCGGACGGCTACCTGAACTCTTACTTCCAGGTCAGCGGCGAGCCGCGGTACTCCCGCCTGGCCACCAGCCACGAGATGTACTGCGCCGGGCACCTGATCCAGGCCGCGGTGGCGCACCAGCGCGGTGCCGGGGACGACCGCCTGCTGGCCATCGCCGTCCGGCTGGCCGACAACCTGGTCCGCAACTTCGCCGGCCAGGAGCGGGGCCTGGACGGCCACCCGATCATCGAGACCGCGCTGGTGGAGCTTTACCGCCAGACCGGCAACCCCGACTACCTCGAGCTGGCCCGCCAGTTCGTCGAGCAGCGCGGCCACGGGCTGGCCGGGGACTCTGGCCTGGGCCGGCGCTACCTGCAGGACCACGCGCCGGTGCGGTCCCTGGACACCACGGTGGGACACGCGGTGCGCGCGCTCTACCTGGAGGCCGGGGTGGCCGACGTGGCCGCCGAGCTGGGCGACCAAGCTCTGCTGGAGACCTCGCTTCGCCGCTGGGACGACATGGTGGCGACCAAGACGTATCTCACCGGCGGCAACGGCTCGCGGCACGTGGACGAGGGCTTCGGCGACCGCTACGAGCTGCCGCCGGACCGCGCGTACAACGAGACGTGCGCCGCGATCGCCAGCTTCCACTGGACCTGGCGGCTGCTGCTGGCCACCGGCGAGGCGAAGTACGCGGACCACATGGAACGAATCCTCTACAACGGGTTCGGTGCCGCGGTGGCCACCGACGGGCAGCGGTTCTTCTACGTGAACCCGCTGCAGCGCCGCGAGGATCACTTCGAGAAGGATGACCCCGGGCGCAGGCGGGCCTGGTTCAACTGCGCCTGCTGCCCGCCGAACATCATGCGTCTGCTTGCCTCGCTCGAGCATTACCTGGCCACGGTGTCGGGCGACACCCTGTACGTCCACCAGTACACCGGCTCCCGGCTCTCCGGCGCGGACCTCGACCTGGAAGTGACCACCGACTATCCGTGGTCAGGCGCGGTCTACCTGCGCGTGCTCGCCGCCCCCGCGGCCGAGCGGGGGATCGCGCTGCGGATCCCGGCCTGGAGCGCGCACACGCGCGTCTCGGTGAACGGCGAGAGCCATCACCCCGGACCCGGCTACCGTCAGCTTCGTCGCCGATGGCAGGCGGGCGACGGGATCACCTTGCACATGGACGTGACCCCGCGCTGGACCCATCCGGACCGGCGCGTCGACGCGGTCCGCGGCTGCGTGGCGATCGAGCGCGGACCGCTGGTCTACTGCTTCGAGCAGGCCGACCAGCCCGCCGGCGTCCACGTGGACGACCTTGCCGTCCGGCTGAGCGCGGTGCTGGGCGAGCGGCCGGTCACGCTTGCCCGGTATCGGCCAGACGATCGAGGTCACCGCGGGCGGGGTGCACCTGCCCGCGGCCGCTCCGGCCACCGCGATCGCGATCCCGTACTTCCAGTGGGACAACCGGGACGGACGCCCCATGCGGATCTGGATCCCCAGCGCGGATGCCACAGAGCTCTAGCGCACGCCGTACAGGTATTCCAGGGCGATCTGGTCCAGGTGCTCGTAGGCCAGGCCGCGGCGGCCCAGCGCGTCTACGTCGGCGGTCGCGTCGCGGACGTCGCGCCAGGTCTCGCCGGGGGCGAGCGTCGGCGAGCCGAGCTGCCCGGCCCCGCTGGCGCGCAGCGCCTCGGCCACCTCCGGGTCGGCCCGGAACGCCCGGACCTTGGCCCGCAGGATCAGGTAGTTGCGCATGCACGCGGCGGCCGAGACCCAGACGCCCTCGTCGTCCTCGGTGCGCGGCGGCTTGTAGTCGAAGTGGACCGGCCCGTCGTAGCCGCCGGCCTCCAGCGTGTCTATCACCCAGAACGCCCCGCGCACGTTCCCGGCGCCGAACCGCAGGTCCTGGTCGAAGCGCGGGCCGTGCTGGCCGTTCAGGTCGATGTGGAACAGCTTGCCGTGCCACAGCGCCTGGGCGATCCCGTGCGCGTAGTTCAGCCCGGCCATCTCCTCGTGCCCGATCTCGGGGTTGATCCCCACCATCTGCGGGTCCGCGAGGCGGTTGATGAACGCCAGCGCGTGGCCCGCGGTCGGCAGCAAGATGTCGCCCCGGGGCTCGTTCGGCTTCGGCTCGATCGCGAACCGGATGTCATAGCCCTGTTCCCGCACGTACGCGCACAGCAGGTCCAGCCCTTCGGCGTACCGGTCAAGGGCGGCCCGGATGTCCTTGGCCGCGCCGGACTCGGCGCCCTCGCGGCCGCCCCAGAAGATGTAGGTGCGGGCGCCGAGCTCCGCGGCCAGGTCCAGGTTCCGCATCACCTTGGCCAGCGCGAACCGCCTGATCTCCCGCTCGTTCGCGGTGAACGCCCCGTCCTTGAACATCGGGTGGCCGAACAGGTTCGTGGTAGCGGTCGTCACCACCAGCCCCGTTTCGGTCAGCGCCTTGCGGAACGCGCCGATGCGCTCGTCACGCTCGGCTGGCGTGGCGTCGAAGGCGAACACGTCGTTGTCGTGGAAGTTGACCCCGTACGCGCCGAGCTCAGCCAGCTTGTACACGGCCCGCTCGGCCGGCATGGGCGGCCGCACGGCCGTCCCGAAGACATCCACGCCCTGCCATCCGACCGTCCAGATCCCGAACGAGAAGTGGTCCTCGCGTGTGGGGACGTAATCCGTGCTCACCCGGCGTTCCTTCCCTGAGCTGCCACTGACGTCCTTATGCTTTCACGTCGGCCGCCTGCCGCCATGAGCACACCGACTTTCGGGAATCTTTCGAAACGATCTCGTCAGCCACCACGCCCAAGCGGGCCATCGTCCCGGTTGGCTGCGGCCCCGCCTCGCCCCATGGCCGCCGGTCAACCGCCCCGATGGACCATCGGTGCCGTTATAGCAGCGCCGATGGACCATCGGTGCCGGACTGCGCGGACCCGCGTACGCCTCAGACGTCCCGTACGCCCTCGAACGCCTTGTGTCCCTCAGGCGCCCCAGTCGACGGTGGCGTCGCGAAGCGCGGCGTAGCGCTCGCGGACCAGCGGCACGGGTTCCGCGGTGTATTCGGCGCTGAAGCCCGGCAACGGCCACTCCGGCGGCGACTCGGCCCCGGACAGCGCCCAGGCCGCCTGCCGGGCGGCGCCGAGCGCCACGTACTCGGCGGGCGGGGGCACGGCTACCGGCATTCCGAAGATGGCCGGGGCGATCCGGCGCACGGCTTCGGACCGGGCGGCGCCACCGATGAGGATGACCCGCTGCGCGGTGATCCCGCAGTCGGCTAGGTTCCCGATGGCGTCCGCGAGCGAGCAAAGCAAGGCCTCGACGGCGGCCCGCGCCAGGTTCTCTGGCGTGGTGTTGGTGCTGGTCAGGCCGCGCAGCACACCGCTGGCGTCCGGCCGGTTCGGCGATCGCTCGCCGTCCAGGTAGGGCAGCAGGGTCAGGCCGTCCGCCCCGGCCGGGGCGGCGAGCGCGAGCCGCGACAGGCCTTCGGGGTCGGTCCCGAGCATGCGGGCCGTCACGGTCAAGATCCGCGCGGCGTTCACCGTGGCCACCAGCGGCAGGAAGCGCCCGGTAGCGTCCGCGAACCCGGCGACCAGGCCCGATTCGTCGGCCGCGGGCTCGGCCGCCACCGCGTACGCGGTGCCCGAGGTGCCGATCGAGACGACCACCTCGCCCAGGCCAACGCCCAGGCCGAGCGCGGCGCCCATGTTGTCACCGGTCCCCGCGGACAGCGCTGCGCCGCCCGGCGTCCGGCCCACGATCTCGGCCGGGGCCGCCAGCCGCGGCAGCCTCACCGGGTGGCCGAGCGCGGCCGTGGCGATCTCCGGCAGCCATTGGCTAGCAGCGGGGGAGAAGTAGCCAGTGCCCGAAGCGTCGCCGCGATCGCTGGCCGCCTCCACCGCCCCGCCGCTCGACCCGCGTCGCCGCGCCAACCGGTCAGCCGCCAGGTCAGCCAGTCGTGCGGGAGCAGGACGTGCGCGGTCCGCTCGGCGGCGGCCGGTTCGTGCTCGGCCAGCCAGCGCAGCTTGGTCACCGTGAACGAAGCCGTCGGGACGCTCCCGGTCCGCCGGGCCCACTCGGCCGGCCCGCCAAGTTCGGCGATGAGCGCCGCCGCCTGCGGCGCGGACCGCATGTCGTTCCACAGCAGCGCGGGCCGGATCACCCGGCCGGCCTCGTCCAGCACCACCATGCCGTGCTGCTGGGCCGCTACCCCGATCGCGTCGGCCCGGTCCAGCAGCCCGCGTCCTGCCTCGCCCAGGGCTTGCCACCACAGTCCCGGATCGCACTCGGTGCCGTCCGGGTGCGGGGCGCTGGCCTGCCCCACCACGGAGCCGTCCTCGGCCTGGCACAGCAGCACCTTGGTGGACTGGGTGGATGAGTCGACGCCTGCGACCAGCATCAGCGGCTCCTGTCGAGCGATGTCACAGCGATGTCACAGCGGTGTCACAGCGATCACGGCTTGGGCCCCGGCCCAGGGTCCGCACTCTACTTGTAGTGCCCGCAAGAAGGGACCGACGCAGGTGCACGATACAAATGAACGTGCAAACGGTCTTGCATGAAGTGCCGGATCTCGGGCAGGATGTCAAATGCGTCGATCAGCCGGGGTTGGCGCATTACACTTCGCGGGGTCGCGAATGGGCATGAGCCAAGTAGGGTTGCCGACACGTACGAAGGTCGATCCGGCCTTCCGTCGGCCCCTAGACCTGAGCTCGAGGTTGCAATGCGCGCCGGGCCGTCCGCGGGTGGTCCGGATGCCTTCTGACTGGTGGGATTCGCCCGCCGTCGCCGCATGCCCGCTCGGCGTAAGCGCGCAGTCCGGGCGGACCGCGCGCCGCTTCACCCGCAACACCCTGCGTGAATGGGGCCTGGCCACGCTGGCTGACGACGCCGAGGCGATCGTCGGCGAGTTCGTCGCCAACGCGGTCTCGCACGCGGCCCGGGCGGCTCTTCCCGGGCAGGCCCTGGGGCTGCGCCTGCTTCGCCGGACCGGCGAGGTCATGTGCGCGGTGCTCGATCCGTCCGATAGCGCGCCGGTGCTCAGGATGCCCGACCGGAACGAGGAAGCCGGGCGCGGGCTGCAGATGGTGGACGCGCTGAGCGACGTCTGGGGCTGGAGCCCGGTGACCGGCCGCGGCAAGGCCGTCTGGGCCATCCTCTTCTGCGCCTTATCCCTAGCCCCGCACCGTAACGACCACCCTCCCCTGTCTCACGCGTTAACCTTGGGGCCCGAACCGGCCGCACCCCGAACCGGCCGCGCAAGGCACAACGCAGACGGCAAGAGAGGCGTGGCATCGATGCCCTGGACGTGGCGCTACGAGAAGGCGGACGGCACTCCGGTCGCCGCCGATGACCTGCAAGAGGCGATCTTCGTCAGCCAGGGCGACGCGGAAAGCTGGCTCGGCGAGAACTGGCGCGCGCTGCTCGCGGTCGGCGTGGACCAGGTCACGCTGCTGGAGGACTCCCGGGCCGAGTACGGCCCGATGAGCCTCCACCCCGAAGACTGAAGCCTGAAACCAAGGACAGCCTGAAACCAAAGGAAGCCTGAAACCAAAGGAACCCGGGCAAGACCGGGACCAGCAGCGACCACTACGGACGGCCGCGCGGACTCCGGGTAAGCGCCGGGTCGCGCACGACCACATCACCGAGCGCCACGTCGATCCGGCTCATCAGGGCGGCATCCAGCCGAACGCCCGCCGCCTTCACGTTCTCCCGTACCTGCTCGGGCCGGGTGGCGCCGACGATGGCCGCGGACACGTTCGGGTTCTGCAGCGTCCAGGCCACCGCAAGCTGGGCCATCGAGAGCCCGGCGTCGGCCGCGATCGGCGCCAGCCGCTGCACCGCGGTGAGCACGTCGTCCGTGAGCAGGTCCGTCATGAACACCGAACCGGAGGGGTCGGTCGCGCGCGAGTCCGCTGGCGGCGGGGAACCGGGAAGATACTTGCCGGTCAGCGCGCCCTGCGCGATCGGTGACCAGACGATCTGGCCGATGCCCTCCTTCTCGCACAGCGGAACCACCTCGGCCTCGATGACCCGCCACAGCATGTTGTACTGCGGCTGGTTCGACACGATCCGGTCCAGGCCGAGCTCGCCGGCCGCCTGCAGCGCGGCCGAAATCTCCTCGGCACGCCACTCCGAGACGCCCACGTAAAGCACCTTGCCCGCCCGGACCAGGTCGTCGAAGGCACGCATGGTCTCTTCGATCGGGGTCTCGTGGTCGTACCGGTGCGCCTGGTACAGGTCGACGTAGTCCGTGCCCAGCCTGCGCAGCGAGGCGTGCAGGGACTCGGTGATGTGCTTGCGGGACAGGCCCCGGTCGTTCGGCCCGTCGCCGGTGGGCCAGTACACCTTGGTGAAGACCTCGATGGACTCGCGCCGCACGCCGTCCAGGGCCCGCCCGAGGACCGCCTCGGCCCGCCCGTTCGCGTACCCGTCGGCGGTGTCGAAGGTGGTGATGCCCTCGTCCAGCGCGGCCCGCACGCACGCGACGGCGGCCTCCTCCTCCACCTGGGAACCGTGGGTGATCCAGTTTCCGTACGCGATCTCGCTGATCTTCAGGCCGCTCTGGCCCAGGTGCCGGTAGTCCATGATCTCCCGATCCTAGAATTTGTCTCCTGGCCGAACCCGCGGGGCCGGGATCCGGAACCGCCGGATCTGCAGCGCGCGCATCACCGCGTACAGGGTCAGGCCGCGGGTGGACTCGCCCGGCAGCCGCTCGGCGATCAGCCTGCGCAGGCTGCGCCGGATGACCTGGGCGTCGACGAGGATGACCACGACCAGCACCAGGACCAGCGGCGAGATGTACTGCTGCTCGGTCTTGTTGCGCAGGAACACGGCGGCGAGCAGGAGCACCAGGATGTACATGTAGTACTCGCTGATCCGGCGCTTGGAGTCGATGTAGTCACGGGCCAGCGCGCGAGCCGGGCCGCGGTCGCGCGGGTTGAGCGCCCACGACTCGCCCTGCTTCATCGCCTCGTACTTGCGCGCCCGGTCGCCGCGGGCCCTGGACTTCTCCTCAGGGGTGCGCGGCGCGGCCGGCGCCCGGGACCGGGATCCGGATCCGGTGATTGGCTGGCGGCGGTTGCGCTCGGCCTCACTGCGCTTGGGCGTGGGCCGCCCCTTGGCCGCCTCGGCGGGAGAACGAGGCTGTTTGGCTTCTGCCGGGCCGTCCGGGCTCTGCGCGCCCGGGGAATCCTGGGACGTGCCGTCCGTCGCCCCGGCGCTACGGCGTCGGAACACGCGCTCAGCTTAGCCCCGGGGCATCAGCACAGTGGTAGCTCGCATGCCGGCGACCGCGTAGGGTGGAATGCGACTAGTCGCACGGGCTCGTCCGCCGTCTAGCCGGGTGCCCGGCCACCCTCGGCCAGGTCGCGCGGCCACGTCGGCGGCGTGGATGTAAATGAAGGGGACGGCCGCGCGTATGGGCGTGATGAAGCGAGTCTCACTTGTCTTCAAGGCCAAGGCCAATAAGGCCCTGGACAAAATGGAAGACCCGCGTGAGACTCTGGACTACTCCTACCAGCGGCAGCTCGAACTGCTGACGAAGGTCCGCCGCGGGGTAGCGGACGTCGCCACGTCGCGTAAGCGCGTCGAGCTGCAGATGAACCAGCTACAGCAGCAATCGAACAAGCTCCAGGACCAGGCGCGCAAGGCGCTCTCGATGGGCCGGGAGGACCTGGCCCGGGAGGCGCTCGGGCGCAAGTCGTCGGCGCAGGGCCAGCTGGACGAACTGCAGACGCAGTATGCCCAGCTGCAGGGCGAGGAAGAGAAGCTGACCCTCGCCTCCCAGCGCCTGCAGGCCAAGGTGGACGCCTTCCGGACCAGGAAGGAGACCATCAAGGCCACCTACACCGCGGCCGAGGCGCAGACCAGGATCAACGAGGCGTTCTCCGGCATCTCCGAGGAGATGGGCGACGTCGGCATGGCGATCCAGCGCGCCGAGGACAAGACCGCCCAGATGCAGGCTCGGGCGGGTGCGATCGACGAGCTGATGGCCTCCGGCGCGCTCGACGACGCGGTGGGCGGCCATCGCGACGACATCCAGTCCGAGCTGGACATGATGAGCGCCAGCAGCGACGTCGAGCGAGAGCTGGCCATGCTCAAGGGCGAGATCACCGCGGCCGCCCCCAAGCAGCTCGAGGGCGGCGCGCAGAACGGCGCCGGCCAGGGAACCCAGGCGAATCAGGGATACCAGGCGCCCCCGCAGCCGCAGCAGGAGCAAGGACCGTACGCGCCGCCAGCACCTCCCCAGCCGAGCCAGCCGAATCAGCAGAATCAGCAAGCCCAGCAGGCTCAGCAGGCTCAGCAGAATCAGCAAGCCCAGCCCGCCGGGTTCCCCGTCTCCGACCTGCCCGGTCTGCAGGACGAGCCGCAGGATGGTGACAGATCGTGATCGTCAGGATCCTCGGCGAGGGCCAGTTCCGGGTCGACGACGCGGCGACCGCCGAGCTGAACCAGCTTGACGCCGCCCTTGAGACCGCGGTCGAGCGTCGCGACGAGGCCGCCTTCACCGACGCGCTGACTAACCTTTTGGCCCAGGTTCGGGCGCATGGATCACCTTTGCCCCCGGATATCCTTGAAGAGTCGGAGCTGATCCTGCCTCACGAGGACTCCAGCATGGACGAGGTACGCAAGCTGCTCACGGACGAAGGCCTTATTCCAGGCTGAAAGCCGGGCTGACCCGAGGACATACGGGGGTCCTCACCCGGCCGGAACCGGCCGGGAATCAGCCCAGAGCAGACTTGCGGACGTCGTTCAGCTAAGGCTCAGCATCCGTCGGATACATTTCAGCTAGGTAGTGCTGGTGGCACCCGGAGGGCAACAACCCGATCGGGGCCGAACGGAGGTGGCGCCATGGCGGCGCGTACCAGGTATGCGCCTGACCGGGGGCTGTCGGTGCGGATGACCGCGACGATGTTCCTGCTCGGGCTAGTGTTTGTCGGTTTTGTCGCTGCGATCATCGGTATCGGAGCCGCGACTCACGCGTCCGACGCCGTGATCGTGCTGTTCGCGGTGGTTCTCGCCGGCGGTTTCGCCATCGGGTCGCTGTTCTACTCCGACAAGATCGCGCTCAGCACGGCGGGCGCGAAGGAGGTCAGCCCGAACGACAGGAAGCGCCTGTAGCTGCATGGCATCGTGGACCGCGTGTGCGCGCTGGCCGACATGCCCAAGCCGCGGATCGCCATCGCCAGATCCCCTTGCCGAACGCCTTCGCGACCGGGCGCAACGCCGACAAGGCGGTGCTCTGCGTGACCACCGGGCTGATGGGCAGGCTCACGCCCGAGGAGCTCGAGGGCGTCATCGCCCACGAGATGTCGCACGTGGCGCACAAGGACGTCCAGGTCATGACGATCGCGTCGTTCCTGGCCATCGTCGCCGCGCTGCTGATCAGGTTCTCCTTCTACGGCGAGCTGTTCGGCGGCGGCCGCCGAAGCGCAACAACAACAACGGCGGCGCCCTGCCCATCTTCCTCATCATCATGGGCGTGAGCATCGCTGTCTACGCGATCAGCTTCCTGCTCATCCGGCTGCTGTCCCGGTACCGTGAGCTGGCCGCGGACCGCAGCGGCGCGCTGCTCACCGGCCAGCCCAGCGAGCTGAAGAGCGCGCTGCTCAAGGTCAGCCAGGGCATCAACAGGATCCCGACCAAGGACCTGCGCAGCGCCGAGCCGCTGAACGCGTTCTTCTTCGCTCCGGCCGCGCACCTGACCGGCGGGAAGAGCCTGTCCTCGATCTTCTCCACCCACCCGAGCCTCGAGCGCAGGCTGGCCGAGCTGGACAAGGTCCAGCAGCAGCTCAACCAGGCCCGGTAAGGACGTAGCGAGTGGGCTTCCTGGACACCCTGCTGGGCCGGACCAAGCCGGTCCCGCCCAAGCTGGATGACCTGTTCGCGCTGCCGTCGGCGGCGATCACGCTCGACGCCGGAACCGGGTTCAAGCCCACCGGTTCCGGCTCGGTGTGCTTCCGCCCGGTCGAGGGCCGCTCCTTCTCCGACGTGCAGAAGGAAGTGCAGGAGCTGCTCAACATGGACTCGGGCAGCGAGGGCGGCCTGCCGGTCGAGGTGACCAAGGACTCCTACGGCTTCACCTGGCTGGTCAGCTCGCACATGTCCGACCAGCTCGACACGCTGGTCACCGACCTGCACGCGGTCAACTCCTCGCTGGTCGACGCCGGCTTCGGCCCGCAGCTGCTGTGCACCCTGGTCGCCTTCCGGGACGACCAGGAGCGCCGGCTGGGCCTGATCTACCTGTACAAGCGGGGCACGTTCTACCCGTTCGCGCCGCTGGACGGCCAGCAACGGGACAACGCGCTGGAGCTCCAGGTCAAAGGCGTCGTCGGCGACGACCTGAAGTGGGAACCTGACCTGTCCCGCTGGTTCCCCGTCTGGGGCGCCCCCGGGCTATAGAGAACTCCGGTGCGAGTGGCTGGAATGCGCCCGCACCGCTTATCGTTGGGATTGCACGTGGGGATGCCCCACGCCGCAGCATGCGGCACACGAACCAGGCGGGAGCTAAGGTGACTGTTCAGCAAGAGGCCACAGAGGGCATCATCCTGACCGAGGGCGCGGCTGCCAAGGTGAGTGGCCTGCTCGCCCAGGAGGGCCGGGACGACCTGAGGCTGCGCATCGCGGTCCAGCCGGGCGGCTGCTCGGGGCTTCGCTACCAGCTCTACTTCGACGAACGCGAGATCGACGGCGACATCGTCGCCGACTTCGGTGGCGTGCAGGTCGTGACGGACAAGATGAGTGCCCCGTACCTGATGGGCGCGACCATCGACTTCGTCGACACGATCGAGAAGCAGGGTTTCACCATCGACAACCCGAACGCCACGGGTTCTTGCGCCTGCGGCGACTCCTTCCACTGACGCCCGCCGGATTATCCGCCGTGCGCATCGCCGTCACGGGGTCGATCGCGACCGACCACCTGATGACGTTCCCTGGCAAGTTCACCGACCAGCTCATCGCGGACAAGCTCGACAAGGTCTCGCTCTCGTTCCTCGTTGACGACCTGGCCATCCGCCGTGGCGGCGTGGCCGCCAACATCGCCTTCGGCCTGGGCGTGCTCGGCCTGCAACCGCTGCTGATCGGCGGGGTCGGGGCTGACTTCGCGGACTACCGGCACTGGCTGGAAGAGCACGGGGTGCGCACCACAGGGGTCCGCGAGTCGCTGCTCAGGCACACCGCGCGCTTCGTCTGCACCACCGACGCGGACGGGAACCAGATCGGCTCGTTCTATGCCGGTGCGATGGCCGAGGACGCCGAGATCAAGGTCGCGCCCCTGGCCGCCGAACACGGCGGCATCGACCTGGTCCTGATCGGGGCCGGGGACCCGGGAGCCATGGTGGCGCACACCAACCAGTGCCGCGAGGCCGGCCTCAAGTTCGCCGCCGACCCGTCCCAGCAGCTGGCTCGGATCCTCGATGACGAGCAGGTACGCGCGCTGGTCGACGGCGCCGATTACCTGTTCGGCAACGAGTACGAGGAAGCGCTGATCGAGCGCAAGTCCGGCTGGACCAGCGCGGAAATCCTGGCCCGGGTCAAGGTCAGGATCACCACCCTGGGCCCGGGCGGCGCGCGGGTCGAGCAGTCTGGGCAGCCCGCGGTGCACGTGCCGGCCGTGCCGGACGCGCAGCCGGTCGACCCGACCGGCTCGGGCGACGCGTTCCGCTCCGGCTTCCTGGCCGGCGTCGCGTGGGGCCTGTCCCGGGAGCGCTGCGCCCAGCTCGGCAACCTGATGGCCGTGCACGCCCTGGAAGCGACCGGTCCGCAGGAGTACAACCTCAAGCCCGGCCCCCTGACCGACCGCTTCGCCACGGCCTACGGACCCGCCGCGGCGGCTGAGGTCGCGGCACACCTGCCCGCCTGATCCTTTTTCATTTTTACCGAACGGGCCGTGGTGCCTGCTCCCGTCACCGGAACGTGATCGCGGGCGACCAGCCGGTCCAGACCCTGTTCATCAGCGCGGTCCAGGCCGGCTCGGGCGGCACCTGATTACCGTCTGAAGGACTGGATGTACCGGGCGGGCGAGCCGACCCCGGTGGCGTCGTCATACCCCTTCACCGCCGGCAGCGCGGCGGCGCCCTCGCCGTCGATGCCGAGCGTGCGCAGGAAGGTGAGCAGCGGGCCCTTCTTGGTGGACGGGTCGGTGTAGTTGGTGCGTACCTCGGCCAGGTGACGGCTGCCGAACGGGTGATCGGTCACGTCACGGAACGCGGACGTGCGGTACCGCTGGTAGATCGCCGGGTTGGCGAACCCGAGCGGGTGACCCGCGGCCTGCTCCGCGTCCGCCTCGATGCCGGCGAAGACCGGGCAGGAGACGCTGGTGCCGCCGGTCCGGCTCAGCGAGAACGCGAGCGTCGTGCCGTTGGGCTGCAGGACGGTCTCGCCCTCCAGGATGCCGGTGCTCGCGTCGGCCAGCGACGACACGTCCGGCTCGACCCGCATCGGCTTGGTGGCGGTGGAACCGTTCGGCAGCGCCGTGGCCAGTTTGTTCGGCACCACGCCCTTCTGGTAGGCGGGCTGGGCGAACTCGAAGCTCACGCCGCCCCCGCTCGAGCCGTCGTAGCTGCCGGGGTATACGCCAGGCGGCGTGTGCTGCCAGGACCGGTGGTCGCCGGAAGTAGACACAGCCAGCGGGTCGAGCTCGGTGCCCCAGGAGGTCTCGAACTCGTAGTTGTTGTGCTTGCCGATGGCCAGGCTGGTCCCGCCCACCGAGGTGACGTACGGGCTCTCCGGCGGGAAGTCGGCCTGCTGCATGTCCGAGCCCGGGTCCTCGGCCGGGTTCTCGTAGCCGTTGTCGCCAGAGGAGAAGAAGAAGCCGATGCCCTCGGCCGCGCCCGCCTGGAAGATCTCGTCGTATTCGGGAATCTCGCTGGAGTCGTCGGCGGGCTCGCCCCACGAGTTGGAGACGATGCTGGCCAGGTGGTTGTCGACGATCAGCGCCAGCGCATCGCCGAAGTCCTGGTCGGTGCAGCTCGCCGCGCCGACGTAGACCACGTGGGCGTCCGGTGCCATCCCGTGCACCGCCTCCACGTCGAGCGTCTGCTCGCCGTACCAGCCGGCCGCATCGCACTGGTCGGGCGCGGTGTTGGTGAAGACGCTGGCCAGGTCCTGGGTGTACTGGCCGGCCGCGAACGGCTTGTCCCCGGTGACCTTGGCGTACTGGTTCGCGTCGCTCAGCATGGTCGGGGAGGCGTAGGCGTCCACGACCGCGACCGTCACGCCCTTGCCGGTCATCCCGGACTGAGTCACGCGGTAGGCGCCGCGGATCTGGCGCGGCGTGTAACCGCAGTTCGTCCACGGCTGCTTGGCCCCGTAGGCGGACGGCTCGTTGACCGCGATCTTCTGCCCGTAGTACTGCGAGCACGGGGGAGCGACCCAGTAGTTCGGGCCGGGCGGCGGCAGCGTGTCGGCCGGGGTCATCTTGTGCGTGGCCGTGTCGAGCCCGGTGACGCTCAGCACGTCGCCGGCCACGCCCGCGGGCGCGCTCGCGGTCTGTTCAGGCGCGCGGTCGGCCTGGCGGTCCGGGCCCCGGAAGGTCCCGAACGTCACGCCGAACGCGTGCGCCGCGGCCTGGACCGAGCCCTGCACGGCCACGTAGCCGCCCATCTCATCCCTGACCGTGGTCACGGTCAGGCCCGCCCCGGTCAGCCAGCTGCTCACCGCGCTCACCTGCGCCCGGGTGGGCCCGTACCGGGCCATCACCTGCGCGGGGGTCAGGTAGTGGCCGTACAGCGCGTTGCCCGGGGTCGACACGGCCGTGGCGTAGGAGGCCAGGCCCGCCGGGTCCTGCCCGGCCAGGAACACCCTGGCGGTGACGGTCCCAGAGGTAACCGGTTGCGAGGACATGCGTGCGGACGTGGTAGCCCACGCGGGATGCGTCCCGGCAATCCCGGCCCGCGCGGTGCTGGGCTGCGCCGCCGCTGTCGAAGTCACGACGCCGACCACGAGCGTGGCCGCGGCCGCCGCCGTGACGGCAACGCGCAATCCTCTGGTTACATGTGGCACTAGTTCCGCTCCTTCAGATCCGTGTAACCGATCTAGTTTCCGTGCTTACCGGGACGGAAGAGACCTTATGTGTCCTGGGTGACGCTCTGCTGACTGATCGGACACGAGGAGATATGGTCTCTTTTGAGCCCCCGGGGGTCAGCTTCCGTCCGAATGCCCGATCCAGCAAGGCGTGTTATGCCTGTTATGTCGCGATTAAAGCAGCTATGCGAATTATCCTGGTGCAAATTTTTGATTGTTTATGCCTGATGTTTCCCGTGCGCCACAAGTGCCTGGAGTGTCTCTGCATACGCTCGGTAACTCCCAGTCACCTAGAACCGTAGCCTGCACCGATCCGCCCGCCCGGCAACCCACCGCGTGTCGCCCCCAGAACCCCGCCTCCTGCCCCGCCCCGCCTCGCTCCAGCGCCGCCCCGGGGTCGCAGCCTGCCGGGATCCGGTCACGGGAGAGCGCGGTAGCGTGGCGGCATGAGAACCGCCCTCGGGGTCGCGGGCGCGCCCGGATTGACCCGCACTCTCGCGGCCGGGTATCACGGACCTCCCGAGCTGACCGTGACCCGGGCTCTGATCGAGTGGACGCTCGACCCGTGGATGCTGGCGCTCATCGTGCTCCTCGGCGGCGCCTACCTCGCCGGGGTCCGCCGGGTCCGAGACACCGGCTCCTGGCCGGCGGCCCGCCCGATCTGGTTCTGCGGCCTCGGCCTGGGCTTCCTGCTCATCGCCACGATGTCGTGGGTGGGCGTCTACCAGTCCGTCCTGATGTACCCCAGGGCGGTTCAGACGGTGCTGCTGGTCCTGGTGGTGCCGCTGTTCCTGGCCCTGGGCCGCCCGCTCACGCTGTTCGCCGCGGTGTTCCCGCACGCGGGAGCCCGGCTGGAGGCGGTCATCCGCTGCCGCCCGGTCCGGAACCTGACCTTCCCCGCTATCACCACGTTCGCGCTGGTCGCCGTGCCGTTCGTGATGTACTTCACGTCCTGGTACACCGCGGTCTTCCACAGCACCACGGTCCGGGAACTGACCTACCTGGTGCTGATGGTGCCCGGCTACGTGTTCTTCTGGACCCTGCTGCGCGTCGACCCGGTGCCGAAGGAGTACTCCTACGCCGTGTCCATGTGGATCACCGGCGCGGAGGTGATCGGCGACGCGTTCTTCGGGATCGCGGTCATCGCCGACCAGAACCTGATCGGCGCCGGGTATTTCCACGCGCTGGCCCGCCCCTGGGGGCCCACGCTGGCCACCGACCAGGTCATCGCCGGGGGAGTGCTGTGGATCCTCGGCGACCTGGTCGGCCTGCCGTTCCTCGCCGCCCAGCTCATCCACATGATGCGCGAAGACGAGTCCGACGCGGCCCGCATCGACGCCGAACTAGACGCCCAGCAAGCCCAACTCGAAGCAGCCCACCCCCCCGCCAACTCCCAGCAAACCCCGTTCTCTCCCGCACCCCAGCCACCCCAGCCACCCTAGTCGCCACAGCCACCCCAGCCACTCCAACCACATCAGCCACCCCAGCCGACGAAGCTGATCCTGCTGCCGCCCACGAGTCCCAGGAGCCACAGCTCTGGTGGGAAACCGACCCCCGCTTCACCAGCCGCTTCAAACCCACCAGCTAGGCCTCCCAGCGCCGCCCGGCCACCTCCGAACGTTCGGCTGGCAGGAAGCCCCACGCCGCCCGGAAGCCGAAACCGGCGGGCGGGTGGTGCTGACGGGAAAGCTGATGCTGCCGGAACGCTGAAGCCCGGCCGGAGGAAGCGCGAAACGCTAGACGGTCCGGCGGATGAACAGGGCCCAGCCGCGGGGGAGATCCTGGGCGAAGACGAACTCCTGGGCCTTCATCGCGCACCAGGAGGGCACGTCGGTGTAGGCGGCCGGGTCGTCGGCCAGGACCGAGACGATCGCGCCCAGCGGAACGTCCCTGATCTGCTCGGCGAGCATGATGATGGGGATCGGGCACTTGCGGCCGAGCGCGTCGATGGTCAGCGCGGGAGCCAGACCGGGGGGTGGCGCCACGGAAGGCCCGGACTCAGCAACGGCGGCGTCCGCCGGGCGGTCCGTGCGGCGGGCCGCGGGAACACGCCCGAACAGGCGAAGCCGGCGTCCGGTCATGAGCACACCTTCACGGTCCCATCATGCCCGCCGCCGCCTGCGGTACGCGCGTGGAGCCGCAAACACGACCGGAAACACGACCGGAAACACGGCCGTAAAACACGACCGTAAAGTTGACAGAACGAAGATGCGAGAAACATGCGGGGGTCGCCGAAGGCCGGCGGCCGGCGCGCGATACTGTTTGCACGACACGCTGTAGCAGATCCGAGGAAGGCCCTCGCCTTGACTACCGATCACGCCGGACCGGGCGCGCCAGGATCCGGGCCAAGACCCGGGCCCCAGAGGTCCCCTGGTCCCCGCAGGATACGCGTCGCTCGCGCGATGGGAATGACCGCCGCGGTCGCCGCGGCAGTCCTCGGCCTGTCCGGCTGCACGAACAACTCGTTCACCCGGCTGGGCTTCCCCAACCCGATCACCGAGCAGGGCAAGACCGTGCTCACCCTGTGGCAAGGGTCCTGGATCGCGGGGCTGGCCGTCGGCGCGCTGGTCTGGGGCCTGATCCTGTGGGCGGTGATCTTCCACCGCAAGCGCGGCGACAAGCTGCCCCCGCAGGCGCGCTACAACATGCCGATCGAGATCATGTACACCATTGTGCCGTTCGTGCTGATCGGGATCCTGTTCTACTACACCGCCAAGGACGAGAACTACATCGACCGGGTCTCGTCCAAGCCCAACGTGATCGTGGACGTCCTCGGGTTCCAGTGGAGCTGGCAGTTCAAATACCCGCAGTACAACGTCACGAACGTCGGCAACATGTGGAACGAGGGCCCGCTGCCGGTGCTGGAGATCCCGACCGGGGAGACGGTCGAGTTCAACCTGACCTCCGCTGACGTCGTGCACTCGTTCTGGGTCCCCGAGTTCCTGTTCAAGCGGGACGTCATCCCCGACCACCCGAACCACTTCCAGATCACCGCCACGCAGACGGGCACCTACATCGGGCACTGCAGTGAGTTGTGCGGTCTGTATCACAGTCGCATGCTGTTTACTGTGAAGGTCGTGACCCCGCAGCAATTCAAGGCTTACATGGCCGCCCAGCAGGCGGCGCAGTCAACCGGGAGCACGCAATGAGCACCATCGAGCAACCGGTCATCGCGATCCCCCAGGGCAGGACCGAACGCAAGGGGTCGATCCTCGCGTACTGGCTCTCGTCGACCGACCACAAGATCATCGGGCACCTGTACCTGATCACCTCGTTCTTCTTCTTCCTGTGCGCCGGCGTCATGGCGATGCTGATGCGGATCCAGCTACTCGGCCCGGACGAGCACTTCGTGTCCGACCAGCAGTACAACGAGCTGTTCACCATGCACGGCACGCTGATGCTGCTGCTGTTCGCCACCCCCTTGTTCGTGGGGTTCGCGAACGAGCTGATCCCGCTGCAGATCGGCTCGCCCGACGTGGCGTTCCCGCGGCTGAACCTGCTGAGCTACTACCTGTTCACCTTCGGTGGCCTTATCCTGCTGGCCAGCTTCATCACGCCGGGCGGCTCGGCGTCGTTCGGCTGGTACGCGTACTCCCCGCTGACCAGCGCGATCTACTCGCCCGGCGTCGGCGCCGACATGTGGATCATGGGCCTGGTGCTGTCCGGGTTCGGCACCATCCTGGGCGGGGTGAACTTCGTCACCACGATCTTCTGCATGCGCGCGCCGGGCATGACCATGTTCCGGATGCCGCTGTTCACCTGGAACGCGCTGCTGACCTCGATCCTGGTCCTGATGGCGTTCCCGGTGCTGGCCGCCGCGCTGCTGGTGCTGGAGATCGACCGGCGGCTCGGCGCGCACGTCTTCGACGCCGCCAGCGGCGGCGCGATCTTGTGGCAGAACCTGTTCTGGTTCTTCGGCCATCCCGAGGTCTATATCCTCGCGTTGCCCTTCTTCGGCATCGCGACCGAGATCATCCCGGTGTTCAGCCGCAAGCCGCTGTTCGGATACAAGACGCTGATCGCGGCGACGATCGCGATCGCCGGCCTGTCCATGACCGTGTGGGCGCACCACATGTTCACCACCGGCGCCGTGCTGCTGCCGTTCTTCTCGTTCATGACGTTCCTGATCGCGGTGCCGACCGGGGTGAAGTTCTTCAACTGGATCGGCACGATGTGGAAGGGGCAGCTCACCTTCGAGCCCCCGATGCTGTTCACGATCGGGTTCCTGATCGTGTTCCTGTTCGGCGGCATCACCGGCATCATCCTGGCCTCGCCGCCGCTTGACTTCGCGGTGTCCGACTCCTACTTCGTGGTCGCGCACTTCCACTACGTGCTGGCCGGCACGGTGCTGTTCGAGATGTTCGCCGGCTTCTACTTCTGGTGGCCGAAGATGACCGGCAAGATGCTGAACAGCCGGATCGGCAAGTGGCAGTTCTGGTTCATGTTCATCGGCTTCAACATGACGTTCCTGGTCCAGCACTGGGCGGGAGTCGAGGGTCAGGTACGGCGGACCGCCAACTACCCGCTGCTGCCGGGCAACGTGACCACGCTCAACGTCATCTCCTCCGTCGGGTCGTGGATTCTCGCCCTGTCAATCCTCATGTTCTTCTGGAACATGTACGTGACCTGGCGCTACGGGGAGAAGGTGACAGAAGAGGACCCGTGGGGTTTCTGCAGTTCGCTGGAGTGGGCCACGTCGTGCCCGCCGCCCCGGCACAACTTCTACCGGATCCCGCGGATCAGGTCCGAGCGGCCCGCGTTCGAGGCGCACTACCCGGACATCAAGTGGGGCCGGGCCTCACACGGGATTGAGCAGGAGCTTCCGGCCCTCGAGGACGCGGTCGGAAATAAGGGGTTGGGGACATGAAGGTCGAAGGCTGGCTGTTCCTCGGCTGCGGGATCTTCTTCGGCGGCGCGGACATCGTCTACTGGTACACCTCCAAGGACCCGACCGGGACCACCGCGCTCGCGCTGGCCGTGGCCCTGGCCCTGCTCATCGGCTTCTACGTGCTGTTCACCGGCCGCCGCCTGCCGCTGCGGCCGGAAGATGACAACCAGGGCAATATAGAGCAGGGCACCGGCGAGATCGGGTTCTTCAGCCCGCACAGCTGGTGGCCGCTGTTCCTCGGGCTGTCCGCGGCCACCACGGCCCTCGGCCTCGCGGTCGGCTGGTGGCTGTTCCTGATCGGGATGCTGGCCACCGTGTTCGCCACGGTCGGCTTCGTCTTCGAGTACTACCGCGGCCACTTCTCGCACTAGGCAAACTCAGTAGTAATACGGGAACCGGGCCCAGTCCGGGCGGCGCTTCTCCAGGAACGCGTCCCGGCCCTCGACCGCCTCGTCGGTCATGTAGGCCAGCCGGGTGGCCTCGGCCGCGAACACCTGCTGGCCGACCAGCCCGTCGTCGATCAGGTTGAACGCGTACTTCAGCATGCGCTGGGAGGTCGGGCTCTTGGCGTTGTATCTTGGCCGCCCACTCCAGCGCGACGTGCTCCAGATCGGCGTGCGGCACCACCGCGTTGACCATGCCCATCCGGTGCGCGGCCTCGGCGTCGTAGACCTCGCCCAGGAAGAAGATCTCCCGGGCGAACTTCTGCCCGACCTGCCGGGCCAGGTAGGCCGAGCCGAACCCGCCGTCGAAGCTGCCCACGTCCGCGTCGGTCTGCTTGAACCGGGCGTGCTCGCGGCTGGCCAGGGTGAGGTCGCAGACGACGTGCAGGCTGTGCCCCCCGCCCGCGGCCCAGCCGGGCACCACGGCGATGACCACCTTGGGCATGAACCGGATCAGCCGGTGCACCTCCATGATGTGCAGGCGCCCGGCCCGGGCCGGGTCGATGGTCTCGGCCGTCTCGCCGTCGGCGTAGCGGTACCCGTCGCGGCCGCGGATGCGCTGGTCGCCGCCGGAGCAGAACGCCCATCCGCCGTCCTTGGGCGACGGGCCGTTCCCGGTGAGCAGCACGCAGCCCACGTCGCCGGACATCCGCGCGTGGTCAAGCGCCGTGTACAGCTCGTCGACGGTATGCGGCCGGAACGCGTTCCTGACCTCCGGCCGGTCAAAGGCGATGCGCACCGTCCCCGAGTCCGCGGCCCGGTGGTAGGTGATGTCGGTGAAGGAAAACCCCTCGACAGAACGCCACTGCGCAGGGTCGAAGATCTCAGAAACCATGCCCCCCATTGTGGCCGACCTAAAAGAAACCCGGCCCCCGGGTCTACTGGAGCGTCGTGACCAGGCCGGACTGGTAGGCCATGATGACCAGCTGGATGCGGTCCCGGGCGTCGAGCTTGGTCAGCAGGTGGGCCACGTGGGTCTTGGCCGTGGCCGGGCTGATCGTCAGCTGCTCGGCGACCTCGGCGTTGGACAGCCCGCGGGCCACCATGGTCAGGACCTCCCGCTCGCGTTCGGTCAGGACCCGGGCCAGGAGGTCGGCGGTGCACCGGCCGCCGGCGGCGGTCTTCACCGCAGGATCGGCCCCGTCAGAAACCGCCCCGGAGGCGGGCGCGGTGCGGGCGAACTCGCCGATCAGGCGCCGGGTCACGCTCGGCGCCAGCAGCGCGTCACCGGCCGCGACGACCCGGATGGCGGTCAGCAGCTCGGCCGGGAGGGTGTCCTTGAGCAGGAACCCGCTGGCGCCCGCGCGCAGCGCGGCGAAGACGTACTCGTCCAGGTCGAAAGTGGTCAAGATGAGCGCGCGGACGTCTGTGCTCTGGGTGATCTGCCGGGTCGCCTCGATGCCGTTCATGACCGGCATGCGCACGTCCATCAAGATGACGTCGGGCCGGGCTCGCCTGGCCGCCTCCACCGCCTCCGCCCCGTTGCCCGCCTCGCCGACCACGACGAAGCCGGGCGTGGCCGAGATGATGCCGCAGAAACCCACCCGGACCAGGGCCTGGTCGTCGGCGACCACCACCCGGATGGGCGCGGAACCAGGCGCGGAACCAGGCGCAGAACCGGGCGCAGAACCGGGCGCGGAACCGGGCGCGGAACCGGTCATGCGCTCGCGACGGGCAGCGGGATGCGCGCGGTCACCCGGAACCCGTAGCCCGGCAGCGGCCCGGCGCTGAACTCGCCGCCGAGCAGGCTGACCCGCTCGCGCATGCCGATGATCCCGTGCCCGGCGCCAGGCAGGGCCGGCGCGCTGTCCAGGACGAGCGAGGACCCCTCCCGGGCCAGCACGGCGGTGCCGCTCGGCACGCCAGGCCTGTGCCAGGCCATCCCAGCACCGGCAAGCCCAGAACCGGCGTCGGCCACCCCGCCATCGGCCAGCCCAGCACCGGCCAGCCCCGCGCCGTTATCGGTGACCTCGATGGTCAGCTCGTCGTCCCGGTAGCCGAGCAGCACCCGGCACGAACTCGTCCGCGCGTGCTTGACCACGTTGGTCAGCGCCTCCTGGACGATCCGGTAGGCCGACAGGTCGATGCTCGAGGGCAGGTCGCGCGGCCGGCCGAAGCGCGTCACGTCGACCCGAACCCCCGCGCCGGCGGTCCGCGCCACCAGCCGGTCCAGCTCGGCCAGCCCGGGCGCGGGAAACAGCGGCACGCCCGCCCCGCCGCCCGGCGGGGCGGGCTCCGCATGCAACCCAGGCCCGGAGCCAGCCGGTACCAGGCCGGTACCGTCGCCGCGCGCGTCGGCGTCGTCGGCCTGCCGCAGGGCCCCCAGCATCCGGCGCATCTCGTCCAGCGCCTCGCGGCTGGTGGTCTGGATGGCGCCGAGCGCGGCCCGGGCGTCACCGGGCTGGCGGTCGATCACGTACTGGCCGTAGCCCGCCTGGACCGCGATCACGCTCATGCTGTGCGCCACCACGTCGTGCAGTTCCCTGGCGATCCGCAAGCGCTCCTGCGCCACCGCCTTGCTGGCCGCCTCGTCCTGCAGCCGGACCGCGTACCGGCGGCGCTGGCGCACGCTGTACCCGCTCGTCCACGCGATGATCACGCAGAGCACGACCGGGAACAGCGAGCTTCCGTTGAACTCGTGGCCCGGGCCGAACGTGAGCACGGTAGCGACCCCGACGAGTGTGAGGCCAACCGCGACCAGGACGCGCACCGCGTCCCGCTTGGTCTCGTAGGTGGCCGCCACCAGGTACAGCACGTAGGCCACCGGCAGGAAGTAGCTCAGCGCGCCGGAGTCCGGGACGGTCAGCGTGCTGACCAGGAACGCGCCGACCAGCAGCACGCCGAGCATGACCACCGGCTTGCGGCGGCGCAGGGCCACCGCGAAGCCCGCCGCCATCACCACGAGCAGGGCGACCGGCCCGGCCAGCGGCATCGGCCAGTAACGCGTGACACCGAAGCCCGGCTGAAGATTATCCTGGGCCAGGCCCCGCCTGACCTCCAGGAACAGAACCAGCGTGGTGAACCCGCCGGCCGCGTAGTCCAGCGCGGCCCAGTGCTTGGGTCCCAGCCGCTTGGTCAGCGGCGGGCGCTGCCGTATGGCCGGATCATCCGAGGTGGTGCGCACATACCTAAGGTAACCGCCACGGCCGCCCACGGCGTCATCCTGCAGGTGTAAGCCGCGGCGACGACCTGACGCGGCACGCGACATGCCGCAACTTCACTCTCCCGGATGATGACGGGCGACCGCGCTCGCTGGCACGGTAGCACCATGCCATCGAACCAAACCTCCGATCCACCGGAGCCAGCCCCAGCCGGCCGCCCGGCGAGCGGCGACCCGGTCATCGAGACCAGGGCGCTGACCAAGGTGTATCCGGGAAACGTGACCGCGCTGGACGGGCTCACGGTCAGCGTCGCGCCGGGCGTCACCGGGCTGGTCGGCGCCAACGGCGCGGGCAAGTCGACCCTGATCAAGATCCTGCTCGGGCTCCTCCCGCCGACCAAAGGCCAGGCCAAGGTGCTCGGCTACGACACCGAGACCAGCGGCGAGACGATCAGGACCCTGCTCGGGTACATGCCCGAGCACGACTGCCTGCCACCCGACGTGACCGCGACCGAGTTCGTGACCCACCTGGGCCGGATGTCCGGCCTGCCGCCCACCGTGGCCAAGGAACGAGCGGCCGAGTCGCTGCGTCACGTCGGGCTGCACGAGGAGCGGTACCGCCTGATCGGCACGTATTCCACCGGCATGAAGCAGCGGGTCAAGCTGGCCCAGGCTCTGGTCGGCGACCCCCGGCTGCTGCTGCTCGACGAGCCGACCAACGGGCTCGACCCGGCCGGGCGCAGCGCCATGCTCGATCTCATCGAGCGGATCGGGGCGGAGTTCGGCATCTCGATCATGGTCGCCTCCCACCTGCTCGGCGAGATCGAGCAGATCTGCGATCACCTGGTCGCGATCGAGGCCGGGCGGCTACTGCGGGCCGACACGATCACCAGTTTCACCCAGGCCAGCCAGGTCCTCGCGGTCGAGGTCGAGGAGGGCCTCGCGCAGCTGCAGCAGGAGCTCCAGGCCCGCGGCCTGGCCGCCACCCGGGCCCAGCGCACCCTCCTGGTCCCGCTGGGCGGGGACGACACCTACGACGTGGTGCGGGACGCGGTCGCCGACCTGGCCCTGCCGCTGTGCCGGCTGGAACAGCGCCGGCACCAGGTCGAGGAGCTGTTCCGCGACGAGGAAAGCCAGGAACATGTCTGAACCCCAGGGCGCCGTCGGCGTCATCCACGACCTCGGCTACCGCCGCTACGACGGTCCCCGGCTGGGCCGCGCCCAGATCATCAGGGCGCTGATCTGGCACAGCTTCCGCTCCTCGTTCGGCATCGGCCGGGGCGTGAAAGCCAAGATCGTCCCCATCCTGGCCTGCATCGCGATGCTCCTGCCCGCGTTCGTCAACGCGTTCGCGGTGTCCCGGGGTAACCCGCGGCTGTTCGGCTACGACGTCTACACCCCGCAGCTGCGGGTCATCGTGCTCACCATCTTCATCGCCGCCCAGGCGCCCGAACTCGTGTCGCGGGACCTGCGCAGCCACGTGCTGCCGCTGTACTTCTCCCGGCCCATCCGGCGCGGCGACTACCCGCTGGCCAAGTACATCGCGCTCACCCTGGCCTTGTTGCTGCTGATCGAGATACCGCTACTGGTCACGTACGTGGGCACGATCGCGTCGGCCAAGGGCAGCAACGCCGTCTGGAACGAGACCAAGGCGCTCATCCCCGGCCTCGGGGTGGGCCTGATGTGGGCCGTGCTCATCGCGGCCGTGGGCCTGGTCCTGGCCTCCCTCACCGGCCGCCGCGCGTACGCGACCGGGATCGTGGCCATCGCCTGCTTCCTGACCTGGACCCTGTCCGATCTGCTGATCCAGGCCGAGGGCGGCATGTCGTCCACCTCGACCGGCGCACGGCTGGCCGGGTTGTTCAGCCCGTTCAACATCCTGGACGGGATCCGGATCTGGCTCGGCGGCACGTCGCCGGGCGAAGACGCCAATCCAGGCCACTTCGGCCCGCTCTACGGGGTCGTGGGGGTCCTCCTGCTCGCGGCCTGCCTCGGGGGCCTGGCCGCGCGGTACCGGAAGGTGAGCCGAGCATGAGCATCGAGCTGGTGAACGTTTCCCGCTGGTACGGCAACGTGGTAGCGGTCAACGACGTCACGATGTCGATCGGTCCCGGCGTGACCGGGCTGCTCGGCCCGAACGGCGCGGGAAAGTCGACGATCATGCACATGATCGCCGGCTTCCTGCCGCCGTCCCGCGGCGAGCTCACCATCGGCGGCGGGCACAGCTGGCATAACCCGGACATCTACCGGACCATCGGCCTGGTCCCCGAACGGGACTCGGTATACGCGTTCCTGACCGGCGAGCAGTTCGTCGTCGCGACCGCGAAGCTGCACCAGCTCGCCGACCCGGCGGGCGCGGCCAGCAGAGCCATCGACATGCTCGACATGGCCGACGCCGCCGACCGCAAGATCGCCACCTACTCCAAGGGCATGCGGCAGCGCATCAAGGTGGCCGCCGCGCTCGTCCACGACCCGGAGATCCTGGTCCTGGACGAGCCGTTCAACGGGATGGACCCGCGGCAGCGGCTGCACATGATGGACCTGCTGGACAAGCTCGGCAGCGAGGGCCGGACCATCTTGTTCAGCTCGCACATC
Organism: uncultured Actinomycetes bacterium; assembly: GCA_963822765.1. Taxonomy (GTDB): domain Bacteria; phylum Actinomycetota; class Actinomycetes; order Streptosporangiales; family Streptosporangiaceae; genus Palsa-504. The sequence goes on from CAWGJL010000048.1 coordinate 326,395, forward strand.
CTGGAAGAGGTGGAGCGGCTCTCCGGCACGATCCAGGTCGTGGTGGCCGGCCGCCTGGCCGCCTCCGGCGACTTCCGCGCCATCCGGCGGCTGATGACCAGCCGGCCGCACGTGTTCACCGTGCGGTCCTCCGATGACCGCCTGCTGGGCGGCACGCTCATCGCCCGGCCCGCGGTGACCGCGGTGGAACTGACCGGGCCCCCAAACACCGGCCTGCAGGTCCGGACCTCGGACTACGGCGCGTTCTGCCGGGACATCGCGGTGCTGGCCCGTGACCACGGCATCCGGCTGCGCGAGGTGCAGCCCACCGACGAATCCCTGGAAAGCGTCTTCGCCTATCTCGTTGCGGACTAAGGAGCAGCATGTCCGGCTTGTTCAACCCCACGGTCGCCTGGATTACCACCCGCGCCACGCTGGGCCGCAGGCGAGCGCTGCTGTTCGCGATCCCGGCGGTGGTCCTGATCTTGGTCACGGCGATCCTCAAGGCCAGCCACCCGCCGTCCCGGCCCTGGCCCTCGCACGTGCTGGGCACGTTCGGCTTCTCGGTGCTGCTGCCCCTGACCGCGCTGATCATCGGCTCCAGCGTGCTCGGCGCCGAGATCGACGACGGCAGCGCCATCCACCTGCTGGCCACCCCGGTCCGCCGCTCCTCGGTGATCATCACCAAGTTCCTGGTGGCCACCGGGCTGACCATCATCTTCGCCGCGGTGCCCGAGCTCATCGGGGCCCTGATCTCCGGCGGCGGCAGCACCGAGCAGGTCGTCAAGTTCCCTCAGAACGGCCCGCCGATCTTCACCCCGGGCACCCTCATCAGCAACACCAGTTTCGCGGTCGGCCTGTTCGTCGGAGCCCTGGTCTGCGCGGTGATCTACAACGCGATCTTCATCATGGTCTCGGCCGCGACCACCCGGGCCATCGCGGTCGGCCTGCTCTACGTGCTGATCTGGGAGGCGCTGCTGTCGAACTTCGTCAGCGGCGCGCGCCTGCTGTCGGTCAGCCACTACGGGCTCGGCATCGCCAACGGGATCGCCCACGACAGCTCCCTCAACGCGGGCCTGTCCACGGCGACCTCCGTGGTCATGGGCGTCATCGTCACGGTGGCGGCCCTGGTCCTGGCGGTCAGGCTGCTGTCCGGCTTCACCCTCAAGGGCGAGCCCGCTTAGCGCCAGGCCCGGACCGTAGCGCCACGGTCCGTTCGGTATGAAAAGATATTTCTGCCGAACGGGCCGTGGTTCCCGCCCCCCGTCAGCCAGCCCGTGGCAGCGTGGTGACGAGCACGTCCGATACCGGCGAGCCGGGTCCGTCTTCGCGGGTCCGGGCCACCTTGCGCCAGCCCCAGGTCCGGAACGCGCTCTGCGCCGCGGTGGCCGTAGGCGGCACGGTCAGCGTTGCCCGCTCCTCCGGCCGGTTCTCCAGGATCAGGTCGTGCAGCGCCCCGGCGATGCCCTGCCGCCGCCATGCGGGGCGGACGGCCAATTCGGCCAGCGCGAAGGTGCGACCGGGATGCTCGGTGGTGACCTCCTCGGGCAGCGGGGTGGTCAGCTGCCGCCACCAGGAGGTCGACGGCCGCAGCGGTGCTCCGAAGGCGTACCCGACCAGGTAGCCGCCGTGCCGGGCCTCGGCCAGGACAAAGCCCGGCTGGCGGCGCAGGACCCCGAACCGGCGGGCGAAGCCGTCGTCGGGCTGCTCGCCGTAGACCTCGGCGTGCAGGGCCAGCAGGTCCTCCGCGTCCGCCGCGGCCTGCGCCCCGTCGAGCAACCCGAACGTCATCTCTGTCTGACCTCCCACCCCTCCATTCCACTCACAACGCGGGCCGGCGCCAAACTCCGGGGGTCCACTATCGCGAGACGGCCGGGATGCGTCATGATCCAGCCATGGCAGATCAGGTGATCGGTCAGCCGGACGTGCAGTCGCTCGCCCTGGCCGAACCGACTCAGCATGTGCGGGTCCGCTGGATCGTCACCCTCACCCTGGCCAGCCTGGGCATGTGGATGGCGAACCAGACGCCGTCGCAGGTCCTGCTCGCCCTCCAGCTGCAGGACATCACGCCTCGCCACAAGATCGCCGCCCTCGGCGTGGTGACCGCGATCAACGCCGTCTCCTCCGCCCTGGCCACCCCGGTCGTCGGCGCGCTGTCCGACCGCACCGCGCACGGTGGGCGGCTGGGCCGGTTCAGCGGCCGCCGGCACCGGTGGACGCTGGTCATGGTCCTGCTGGCCGCGGTGTGCGTGGGACTGCTGGCCAAGGCGGGCACGGTGCTGGCCGTGGCCGTGCTGTGGTTCTTGTTCGGCGCCTTCCAGAACGGCCAGTACGCCACGCTGAGCGCGGCCGTTCCCGATCACGTGCCGGTCCGGCAGCGCGCCACCGTGTCCGGCTGGGTGGGCATGCCGATCGCGCTCGGCCTGGTCCTGGGCACCGTCATCGTCGTCGACGTCCTGAACCAGGACCTGCTCACCGGCTATATCACGCTGGCGGTGCTGATGGTGCTGCTGGCACTGCCGTTCGTGCTGTTCACCCCCGATCACCCGCTCGCGCCGGAGAACCGGGAGCCGTTCTCCTGGCGCCGGGTGGCCTCCTCCTACTGGATCAGCCCGCGCGAATACCCCGATTTCGGCTGGGCCTGGCTGACCCGCTTCCTGACCACCCTCGCCATCGCCATGGGCACCCTGTACCTGCTGTACTTCCTGCGCGACAAACTCCACTACGCGCGGCTGTTTCCCGGCCAGACCGCCGCGGACGGCCTGCTCATCCTGATCCTGATCTACACCGGCGGCGTGGTGCTGGCCTCGATCATCGGCGGGATCATCTCCGACCGCAGCGGCCGCCGCAAGATGCTGGTCACCGTGTCCGGGCTGCTGATGGGGGTGGCCGCCCTGCTGCTGACGTTCTGGGAGACCTGGCCGGCCGCACTGGCCGCGGCGACGCTGTTCGGCATCGGCTTCGGCTGCTACATCGCGGTCGACCAGGCGCTGATCACCCAGGTGCTGCCCAAGGCCCACAACCGGGCCAAGGACCTCGGCATCATCAACATCGCCATCGTGACCCCGTACGCCATCGGCCCGGCCATCGCCGCCCCGCTCGTCTCGCTGGCCGGCTACCCGGCCCTGTTCGGCGCCACCGCGGTGGTAGCCGCCGCCGCCGCGATCGGCGTCTGGCAGATCAAAAGCGTCCGCTAAACCTTGCGCCCGCCGCTGTTTCATGATCGTGGCCAGAACTGGGCCGTATTTGGCCCGAACTGTCCACGATCATGGCCTGTGCCCGGAATGTCTGAATCTAAAGTTCAGTCATAAAGGATATAACGGGCCGCTTCAGCCCGACGCGACAGCGAAGCGCTCGAGCAGGCGGCGCCCGATGATCATCTTCTGGATCTCGGCCGTGCCCTCGCCGATGAGCAGCATCGGGACATCGCGGTAGAGCCGCTCGATCTCGTATTCCTGGGAGTAGCCGTAGCCGCCGTGGATGCGCAGCGCGTCCTCGACCACCTCCTTGCCGTACTCGCTGGCCAGGTACTTGGCCATGCCGGCCTCCAGGTCGGCCTGGCCGCCGGCGTCCTTGCGGCGCGCGGCCATGACCATCATCTGGTGGGCGGCCACCACCTTGGTTCCCATCTCGGCCAGCTTGAACTCGATCGCCTGGTGCTGCGCGATGGGCTTGCCGAACGCCTGGCGCTGCTGGGCGTAGCCGATGGCCAGCTCGAAGGCGCGGTGCGCGACCCCGCAGGCCCGGGCGGCGACGTTGACCCGGCCCACCTCGATCCCGTCCATCATCTGGTAGAAGCCCTGGCCCGGAAGCTCGCCGAGCACCCGGTCGGCGGGCACGCGGCAGTCATCCAGGATGAGCTCGGTCGTGTCGACGCCCTTATATCCCATCTTGGCGATCTTGCCCGGGACCGTCAGCCCCGGCCGGGTCGGCCCGAACCCGCTCTGCTTCTCGATCAGGAACGCGGTCAGCTCGCGATGCCCCCGGCCGGAACCAGACGCGGTGTCAGAAGGCGTCCGGGCCAGCAGCGCCACCAGGTTGGCGGACGCGCCGTTGGTGATCCACATCTTCTGCCCGCTGATCACGTAGTCGTCCCCGTCGCGCCGGGCCGCGGTCCGGATGGCGGCCACGTCCGACCCCAGGCCCGGCTCGGACATGGAGAACGCCGCCCGGATCTCGCCCGTGGCCATCCGGGGGAGGAACGCGGCCTGCTGCTCGGCGGTGCCGTGCCGGCTGATCAGGTAGGCCACGATGAAGTGCGTGTTGATGATCCCGGAGATGCTCATCCAGCCCCGGGCGATCTCCTCCGCCACCAGCGCGTAGGTCAGCAGGGACTCACCGAGGCCACCGTACGACGGGTCGATGGTCAGCCCGAACACGCCCAGGTCCCGCAGCCCGGCCACGATCTGGTCCGGGTAGGTGTCGGTCCGGTCCAGTTCCCCGGCCACCGGGATGATCTCGGCGTCCACGAACTCGCGGACCGCGCCCAGGATGTCGCGCTGCAGGTCGGTCAGGCCGTCGGTTTCGGTCAAGCGAGGCATCGGTTTCCTCTCTCAGCGGCCGTCCGGAACCAGGCCGCCGGCGATTCCTCGTTCGGCCAGCCCCCGAACCTCAGCCGCGGACAGGCCGAGCAGCCCGGTCAGCACCGCGCCGGTGTCCGCGCCGAACGCGGGCGCCGGGCGCGGCCCGGTGGTCCCGTCCATGGCCAGCGGTGAGCCGGGCGCCAGCAGCGGCCCGACGCCGTGCTGGTCGATCTCGGCCAGCAACGGATTCCCGGCCAGCGCCCCAGAAGCAACCAGGTCCGTGAAGCGCCGGTACCGCGACCACAGCACCGAGGTACCCTCCAGGCCTCGCGAAACCTCGGCCAGCGTGCGCCCGGCGAACCACGGCTCCAGGAGCGCGGTGAGCACCTCGCGGTGCCGGTACCGGTCGCCGTCCTGCCCGAAATCCGCCCCGAGCAGCCGCTCCAGTTCGCCGAACGTCCCGGCCAGCCCGGTCGCGGCCCCCAGGTCGGCCAGGTGCCGGCGCGTCAGCACCACCACCATGACCCGCTCGCCGTCGGCGGTCCGGAAGTCCCGGGCCAGCCCGCCGTACAGGTGGTTGCCGATCCGCGGGCGTTCGGTCCCGGTGACCTGGGCCTCGGCCAGGAAACCCAGGTGCCCGGCCACGGCCATGGCCACGTCGGCCAGCGCCAGCGTGATCGCGCTGCCCGCCCCGGTGCGCTGCCGGCGCCGTTCCGCGGCCAGCAGCCCGACCGCGGCGTAGAGCCCGCAGGCCACATCCCAGGCGGGCAGGACGTGGTTCACCGGTCCCGCCATGCCCTCGGGACCGGTGATGAGCGGGAATCCCGTCTCGGCGTTGACCGTGTAGTCGACGGCGGTCCGGCCGTCGCGGTAGCCCTGGATCTGCAGGTGGATCAGGTCCGGCCGGATCCGGGTTAGCGAGGGATAGGCGAGCCACTCCTGCCCGGCGTTGGTCAGCACGATCCCGCCGCCGGGGCCCGAGGCGGCCACCAGGTCACCGAGCAGGCGCCGGCCCTCAGCCTCGCGGAAGTTGAGCGTGACCGACCGCTTGCCCTTGTTCAGGGCGGTCCAGTACATGCTGGTGCCCGACGGCGCGAGCGGCCAGCGGCCCAGGTCCGGCCCGCCGCCCACCGGGTCGATCCTGATCACGTCCGCGCCGAGCTGCGCCAGCGTCAGGCCGCCGAGCGGCGCCGCGATGAAGCTGGAGACCTCCAGGACCGTCAGCCCGTCCAGCGGCGCGGGAGCGTTCACCGCAGCGGCGACCGGTCGTGTCGGTCGGCGAGCTACGAGTCGCCGGACTCCCCGTCCGACGCCGTCGCCGTCGCCGTCGCCGGGAAGCTCGGCGTGGCGCCGGCGGCGTCACCGCGGCGTGCTCGTCGGCAGGCCCGTGCCCGTTTCCGTGCCCGTTCCCGTGACCGTTCGTCTCGACCACCACCGTCTCGGCGAAGGCACGGTTGGCGATCGCACGGGCCCGGCCCAGGGCGCCGCTCATCTGCGGCGCGGGCACGCCGTTCTCGTCCTCCGACCCGGGCGCGGGCATGAGCGCGGGCACCTTCTTGGCCTCGAGGATGGCCCGCTCCTCCTCGTCCATCGGCCGGTGGATCTCGACGAACTCGCCGTTGGGCATCTGCCGGATGATGCCGGTCTCGAGCCCGTGCTCGAGCAGCTCCTTGTCCTTACGCTGCAGACCCAGGCAGATACGTCTGGTGACGTAAAACGCGATCGCCGGTCCCACGAAGACCAGCACCCGCGCGATCCAGGTGACCGTGTACAGCGGGATCTGCAGCCTTGTCCGCGATGACGTCGTTCGCGCCCTCGGCCCACAGCACGCCGTAGAACACCACCGCCGCTATGCCGGTAGCGGTCCGGATGGGCGCGTTCCTGCGGCCGGTCGTTGACGTGGTGGTAGGACCGGTCCCCGGTCGCCCACTGCTCGAAGAACGGCCAGAACGCCGCGCCGCCGAAGATGATACCGAACGGTATCGCGAACGGGATCAGCACGCTGAACGAGACGGTATGCCCGAGGAAGTTCCACTCCCAGGCGGGCATCATCCGCAGCGAGCCTTCCAGGAAGCCCATGTAGAAGTCGGGCTGGGAGGCGGACGAGATCGCCACCGGCGTGTACGGCCCGTACTGCCAGATCGGGTTGATCTGGGCGAACGTGGCCAGCAGCGCGCAGCACCGCGAAGATGAAGAAGAACCAGGCCGTGGTCTTGGCCATGAAGTACGGGATAGAACGGCTGGCCGGTCTCGATCGGTTGTCTGTGTTCCTTCGCCGGCATCGCGGTGTGGCTTTGGTGCACACGAAGATGCAGGTGCGCGGTGATCAGCGCCAGGAGTCATCCCGGGGATCAGCAGCACATGGAGGATGTACAGCCGGGCACGATGGAGGTCCCTGGGAACTGCCCGCCGAACAGGAAGAACGACGCGTACGTGCCGACGATCGGGATGCCTAGCATCACGCCCTCGAGGATCCGCAGGCCCGCGCCGGACAGCTGGTCGTCGGGCAGCGAGTAGCCGAACAGGCCCTCGAGCAGCCCCAGCGTGAACAGCACGATCGCCGATCAGCCAGGTGATCTCGCGCGGCTTGCGGTAGGCGCCGGTGAAGAAGTATCCGCAGCATGTGGACGATGATCGAGGCCATGAACAGGTCGGCCGCCCAGTGGTGGATCTGCCGCATCAGCAGCCCGCCCCGGATGTCGAAGCTGATGTTCAGCGTCGACTGGTAGGCCTCGCTCATCTTGATGCCGTCGAGCTTGACGTACGAGCCGTGGTAGACGACCTCGTTCGTCGACGGGACGAAGAAAAACGCCAGGAAGGTCCCGGTCAGCAGCAGGATGACGAACGACTACAGCGCGATCTCGCCGAGCATGAACGACCAGTGGTCCGGGAACACCTTGCGCATGAGCAGCGTGCGGATGCCGCGCGCCCCGCCGAACCGGTCGTCCAGCCACCAGCCGGTGCCGCTCAGCGCCTTCGGAACGTCAGGGGTGTCGCTCATCCGCGCTCCCAGAAACTCGGGCCGACCGGCTGGGTGAAGTCACTCTTGGCCACCAGGTAGCCCGCCGCGTCGACGGTCAGCGGCAGCTGCGGCAGCGGCCGCGGCGCCGGGCCGAAGATCACGGTCGCGCCGGTCGCGGCGTCGAACGTGGACTGGTGGCAGGGGCACAGGATGTGGTGCGTGGTCTGCTCGTACAGCGCCACCGGGCAGCCCACGTGCGTGCAGATCTTGGAGTAGGCCACGATGTTGTCGACCGTCCAGTTCATCGTGCCGATCAGCGTGCTGCTGTTGTCACGAGTGGGATCGTTCAGCTCACCGGGCCGGAACTTGATCAGGATGACCGCGGCCTTGGCCAGCGCGTCCTGAGTCGTCGGTGTAGCCGTCGGGCACGATGGTGATCATTCCGCCCGGCGCGCTGAACTCGGCCGGCGTGATCGGCTGGTTGGTGCCGTAGACCAGCAGCCGCCGGCCCGGGCTCCACACCGTGTGCCGCAGGCTGGTGCCGGGCAGCGGGCCCAGGTCGCGCAGCAGCCACGACCGGGATGGCGGCCAGCGGCAGCGTGGCGAGCATCAGCGTGCGCCGGACTATCGGCCGCTTGACGAACTGGCTCGCGCCGGTGGCCTCCGCGAAGTACTCGGCGAACGCCTGCGCGCTCGGCGTCGCGTCGAGCGCATCTGCGTGGCGTTCCTCGACCACCTCCGCGTCCGGCATGATGTGCCGGACCCAGATCAGCGCGCCGAGCCCCAGGCCGAGCAGCGCCACCGACAGCGACAGGCCCAGCGCCAGGTTGGAGCGGCGGCGGACCGCGTCCACCGAGTGGACCTCGAGGCCGATGTAGGCGGCGATGAACCCGCAGCCCGCGATGAACGCGAGCACGAAGCAGAACGCGACGACCTTCTCGGCGTTCGTTGGCGTGCGAGGGGTAGTCCGGCTCGCTCGGCAGCTGCTCCTCGGCCGGCTCCACCTCGGTGCCATGCCCCGTGTCGCCGTCCTCGGCCCGTCGCCGGAGCCGAGCAGCCGCGGAGTCGGCGGGGGAGTCCCGATCACCCGGTGCGGGGCGACCGGGCCTTCCGGGCCCTCGACCTCTTCCATGTCGCTCATCAGTGCTCCGTCCCCGACGTCCCCGCCGTCCCCGCGGCCTGCGCCGCCCGCGCGTTCTCTTCCTGCGCCACGTCCCAGGGTTCACGCCGCTTGGCGGTGATCCACATCGCGATCAGCACCAGGACGCCCATCCCGCCCAGGAAGATGACCAGGCCTTCGGTGATGGGCCCGGTCCGGCCGAGCGAGAACCCGCCCGGGTTGGGCTCGGTCCGCGTCTGGGTGACGTAGGCGATGATGTCGCGCTTGGCCTGCGGGCTGATCGCGCCGTCGGAGAACACCGGCATCGCCTCGGGCCCGGTCAGCATGGCCTCGTAGATCTGGGTCGGGGTGGCCTGGGTCAGCGCCGGCGCGTCCTTGCCGTAGGTCAGCGCCCCGCCCGCCCCGGCGAACCCGTGGCACTGCGCGCAGTTCGCGCTGAACAGCTGGGATCCGAGCGCGGTGTCCGCCCCGGCCGTGGAGACCTGCTGGGCGTCGGGAATCGCGCGGCCCGCCGCCGAGCGAGGCCACGTAGTCGGCGATGTCGTAGATCTGCTGCGGGGTGAACGTGCTCGGCTTGCGCTCGTTCTCCGCGCCGACCTCCTTGGCCGGCATGCGGCCGGTGGACATCTGGAAGTCCACCGCCGCCGCGCCCGCGCCGATCAGGCTCGGCGCCTGCGAGGTGCCCTGCGCGTCCAGGCCGTGGCAGCTCGAGCAGGTGGCCTCGAACAAGGCCTGGCCCGTGCGCGATGTCTTGCGATGCCGAGGTCGGCTCCGCCTGGGCGCCGCCGCCGGTGCGGGTCAGGGCACCGTACAGCAGCCCGACGAAGACGAGCCCGAGCAGCAGTGCCGCGTAGCCGGCGGCCGGGCGCCTGCGCCTGGCGTTGATCCAGCCCACTCGCTGTCCCCTGACTAGTGGATGAGGTAGATGGTGGTGAACAGGCCGATCCACACGACGTCGACGAAGTGCCAGTAATACGACACGACGATCGCGCTGACCTGCTGTTCATGGGTGAATCTCTTGGCCGCGTAGGTGCGGCCGAGGAGGAAGATGAAGGCGATCAGGCCACCGGTCACGTGCAGCCCGTGGAACCCGGTGGTCAGGTAGAACACCGAGCCGTAGTTGCTGGACGAGAGGGTAAGGCCTTCCTTCCTGATCAGGTCCAGGTACTCATAGCCCTGCCCGAGGACGAAGTACGTGCCCATCAGGAGCGAGAGCACGTACCACTCGCGCAGCCCCCAGCTCATGGGGCGGAACAGACCCCTGGTGCGCTTGATCTGGCCGCGCTCGACCGCGAACACGCCCATCTGGCAGGTGACGCTGGACAGCAGCAGCACGGTGGTGTTGACCGACCCCAGCGCGATGTTCAGGTGCGCGCCCGGCCACGCCAGCGACCTGGCCCTTGTCCACCGACCTGATGGTGAAGTACATCGCGAACAGGGCCGCGAAAAACATCAGCTCGGAGGAAAGCCAGATGATGGTGCCCACGCTGACCAGGTTCGGTCTGCTGGCCGGCGTGCGGGGGCTCGTCTGGACGGTTGCTGTCGCCACGAGGCCATTATTACGACAACCTGTAGGCGATCGCTACGCGACCCCCCGCATCGGTGGCCGGTCTCGATAACATGCCTGTCATGAAGGTCGTTGTGTACAGCCACGACGCGGATGTCCGGGCCCAGATCAGGCTCGCCATCGGGCGTCGTCCCGCGATGGACGTGCCAGACGCGGAAATCATCGAGGTCGCCACCGAGGCGGCCCTGTTCCGGCTGCTCGACGCGGGCGGCGCCGACGTGATGGTGCTGGACGGCGAGGCCCAGCCGCTCGGCGGGATGGGCGTGTGCCGCCAGGCCAAGGACGAGATCTACAACTGCCCGCCGGTGCTGCTGGTCGTCGGGCGCGCCGACGACGGCTGGCTCGCCACCTGGTCCCGCGCCGACGCCGTGATCAGCCACCCGGTCGACCCGGTCGCGCTGGCCCACGAACTGGCCGGCCTGATGCGGGCCCGCGCCGTACCCAGCTGACCGCGCCGTACCCTGTCCTTTTTATCCCGAACGGACCGTGGTTCCTCACCCCGCAACCGGTTCTCTCCCCCAGGAGCTGTCATGGACGCCCGCACGACGTGGCCCGCCCTGCTCGGCGCGCTGATCCGCGGCGACTCGCTGACCGCGGACGAGAGCGAGTGGGCCATGAACGAGATCATGGAGGGGGCGGCGACGCCCTCCCAGATCGCGGGGTTCGGCGTCGCGCTGCGGATCAAGGGCACGTCGGTGGCCGAGATGACCGGGCTGTCCCGGGCCATGCTCGCGCACGCCACGCCGATCCGCGTGGCCGGTCACCTGACCGACCTGGTGGGCACCGGCGGCGACGGGGCGCGCACGGTCAACGTGTCCACCATGGGCACGATCGTGGCCGCCGCGGCGGGCGTGCGGATGGTCAAGCACGGGAACCGGGCCGCGTCGTCCGCGTGCGGCGCCGCCGACGTGCTGGAGGCGCTCGGCGTGATCATCGACCTGCCGCCCGCCGCGACCGCCGAACTGGCCGCCGAGGTGGGCGTGGCGTTCCTGTTCGCGCCGCTGTACCACCCGGCGCTGCGTTACGCGGGCCCGACCCGCAGCGAGCTCGGCGTCCCCACCGTGTTCAACTTCCTCGGCCCGGTGGCCAACCCGGCCCGGCCGTCAGCGCAGGCGGTGGGGGTGTTCGACCCCGCGATGGGCGGGGTCATCGCGGGCGTGCTGGCCGGCCGGGGCTGTTCGGCCCTGGTCTTCCACGGCTCCGACGGGCTCGACGAGCTGACCACCACCGGCCCGTCCTCGATGTGGGTCGTGCACGACGGCGAGGTGGCCAGGACGGAGTTCTCGCCCGCCGATCTCGGGCTGGCCCCGGCCTCGCTGGCCGACCTGCGCGGCGGTGACGCGGCGCACAACGCCGCGGTGGCCCGGGCGGTGCTGGCCGGCGAGCCCGGTCCGGTGCGGGACATCGTGCTGCTGAACGCGGCCGCCGCGCTGGCCGCCGCGGCCGGCGTGCCGGGCCCGGAGGCGGTCACCCCCGCGCTGGCCGACGGCTACGCCCGCGCCGCGCAAGCCGTGGATTCCGGCGCCGCCAGCGCCCTGCTGGACCGCTGGACGCAGGCCAGCCACCGCCTGGACCCCAAGGGCCGCTGAGGCCCCGGACCGGCCCTCAGGCGTCGGCGCCCAGGCCGAGGGAGAACGCGGCTTCCAGGTCGTGCCGGGAGTAGGTGCGGAACGCGATATGCGTCTCGGTGTGCGACACGCCGGGGACCTTGTTCAGCCGGCCGGGGATGACGTCGGCGAGTTCCTCGTGGCTGCGGACCCGGACCATGGCCACCAGGTCGAACTCCCCGGTGACCGAGTACACCTCGCTGACCTCGGGGATCTGGGCGATCATCTCGGCCACCTCGGGGATGCGCTGGATCTCGGCTCGCACCAGGACGATCGCGGTGACCACTGGATGCCTCCCAGATTGTCTCGGCCAGACTATCGGCTGGCGCTTAACTTACTACTTCCGGCCAGGCCCGGAGCTGATCCAGGGTCCGGATCCCGTGGTGGGTCAGCCGCCTGATCAGCCAGCCGAGCACGTCCGCGGTGGCGCGCGCGTCGGCCAGCGCGCGGTGCGACGGTGCCGTGCGGGCCCGGAAGAACCCGGCCAGCGTGCCCAGCTTGCAGTCCGGCACCTCGTCCGGGTCCATCAACTGCCTGGCCAGCATGACCGTGTCCAGCACGGTGAAGCGCGGCCAGGCCAGGCCGCACTCGGCGCACGCGGCGCGCAGGAAGCCGACGTCGAACGGCGCGTTGTGCGCGACCAGGACCCCGCCGTCCGCGAAGTCCAGCAGGCCCGGCAGGACGGCCGTGAGCCTCGGCGCCGCGGCCAGCATCCAGTCGTTGATGCCGGTCAGGTCCTCGATACCCGGCGGCACCGGGACGCCCGGGTTGACCAGCGAGGCGAACTCGCCCTCGCGCCGCCCGCCGCGCACCCGGACCGCCGCGATCTCGGTGATCGCCGCTACCCCCGGCGACCACCCCGTGGTCTCCAGGTCGATCACCGCGAACTCCAGCTCCGCGAGTTCCAGCTCCGCGAGTTCCGGCGCGGCCGGCGTCACGAGGGTCAGCTCCGGCCGGGCCCGGGGCGCTTCGCTGTACCCGTACCCGCCCGCGGTCCGCGCGGACACCATCGGCCTGGTCACGAACACCACCGTAGATCCGCCCACCGACATTTCCGCCGCCGGCGCGGGCCCGCCCGTCCGCGCCGCTCCCTGCCGCCCGCGTGCCGCTCCCTGCCGCCCGCGTGCCGCTCCCTGCCGCCCGCGTGCCGCTCCCTGCCGCCCGCGTGCCGCTCCCTGCCGCCCCGCGACGCCCCGCGCCGCCCCGTCCGTGCCGTCCCGTCCGGCCCGTCCTCTCCCGGCCCCCGTGCCCCGGGAAATGTCAGAGGGTGCCCTTAACGTGTGGATGTCCAATTCGCCGAATACAAAGGGAGGCAGCACGATGATTGATTGCGGTCGTTGCGCGATGAGCGATACCCGCTGTTCCGATACCCGCTGTCGCGATCGCGCAATTGCGGTCACCGAAACACGAAACGTGACGGCTCAGCTCGGGCGGGCCGAACTGCGGGCGCTCCGCGTTCTCGCGGACGCGGGTCTGGTGCCGTCGCTGACCAGGGTGCTGGCCACTCCGGCCGCCCGGAGCTGGGTTTTTCCGGACACGAAAGTGTCGTGACGTTAGCAGACCGGAACCGTGGGTGCCGGGAGAATCGCGGCATTGTAATGGAGTAGTTGGAATTAGTGGAACCGGTTGAATCGCCCATTTGTCTTCACTACGCTGGCTCCAAATGTGTCCTGGTCAGTGACCTGGCTCGACCCGGACAAACACGCAATAACGCGTGCATGACAAGGAGCGTGGTACGAACGTGAGCACGCGGCCAGCGGGCAACCAGTCCCGGTTCCGCCGCGGTATCGCGATCGCGACCGGGCTGGTGGCTATCGGCGGGCTGGCCGTCTCCGCCTCCGCGGCCGGTGCCTCTCCGCAGCCGACCGTGGCCCAGGTCCAGGCCAAGGTGAACCAGCTCACCACGCAGTACGACAAGGTCACCGAGCAGCTGGACCAGGTGGGCGAGCAGCTTTCCGCCGCGCAGACCAGGCTGGCCCAGGTCCGCACGGCCGTGAACCACGCCAACGCCCAGTTCCGGGCGGCGCAGACGACCGTGGCCCAGATCGCCGCGGCCACCTTCGAGGACACCGGCGCGACCTCGATCGCGGGCGTGCTGACCTCTGGCGACCCGTCGGTCGTCCTGCAGCAGGGCTCGCTGCTGATGGAGCTGTCCGGTAACCGCAACGCGGAGACGACGCAGCTGCTCACCGACGCCAGCCAGCTGGCCGGCGTCGAGCAGGAGCAGCAGCGCACCGAGAGCGGGATCGCGGCGCTCAGGACCCAGCTCGCCGACCACAAGAACTCCCTGGGCAAGCTCATCGCCACCGAGCAGGCCACGCTGGACAGCCTGACCGTCCCGCAGCAGCAGACGGTCAAGAGCAATACGATCGGCGGGAACGGCAGCACCCAGCACGTCACCTACAACGGGCCGACCACGACGCAGGCCGGCAAGGCCGTCGCGTTCGAGTACGCGCAGGTCGGCTGCCCGTACGTGTACGGCGGCACCGGACCGTGCCAGATGGGCTTCGACTGCTCCGGGCTGGCCCAGGCCGCGTGGGCCGCCGCGGGCGTGGCCATCCCGCGTGACAGCTACGAGCAGTGGGCCGAGCTCCCGCACGTCTCGCTCTCCTCGATCGAGCCGGGTGACCTGCTGATCTACAACGGCGAGGGACACGTCGCCATGTACGTGGGCAACGGCTACATCATCGACGCGCCGCAAACGGGGATGGACGTGGAGCGGATCCCGATGAGCACGCCCTGGTACGCCGATAGCCTCGACGGAGTGGTCCGCCCGTAGTCCGCGGCTCTCGCCCGCCGGGCTGATCCCGGGTCGGCCGTCCGGCCGATGCGCAACGTGCCGTCATGCGGCACTGTTGACGATATGAGGCGGCGAGCGGACCGGGGCCCCGCGGTCGCGGCCCTGGCGGGCTGGCCGTGCCGAATCTCACTGGCCCGTCGTGGCGCAGTTGGCCTAGCCTTATCGGGTGGACGATGGCCTGGAGTCCCGAAGTTCGCCTGCCGTCACACCAGAACCGGCGCCAGCCATGACGGCAGGCTCACCGCCGCCGCGCCCGGGCCGCTCGCGCGAACCGATAACCCGGATCCGCCAGGTCGCCATGATAATCGTCTTCGACCTCGGCGGGCCGCTCCTGGTCTACACCCTGCTGCGGTCGGCCGGGCTGAGCACCGTGGCCGCGCTCGTCATCAGCGGGATCCTCCCGGCCCTGGGCATCGCCATCGGCGCCATGGTCGACCGGCGGCTCGACATCATCGGCGTCGTCGTCCTGGCCGGCCTGGTCGTCGGCACGGTGGCCGGCCTGGTCAGCCACAACGCGCGGCTCTACCTCGTCGAGGGCGCGGTGCCCTCGCTGGTATTCGCGCTGGCCTGCCTGGGGTCGCTGCGGTCCGCCAAACCGCTGATCTACCGGTTCGCGGTCGAACTGCTCGGCCCGGGCACGGCCAAGGGCCGGGAGGTGGTCGCCGCCTGGCAGTATCCCGGGTTCCGGCGTGCGTTCCGGGTCATCACCGCGGCTTGGGGCGTCGCCTACCTGATCGAGGTCGCGGCGCGCCTGGTGGTCGTGGAAACCACCTCGACCGGGATCGCGCTGCTGTTTTCCAAGCTGATTCCCTACATCTTCGCCTTCGCCCTGTCCGGGTGGACGCTGAGCTACGGCGAGCACGAGAAGAAGAAGGCCGAACAGCTGGCCGCGGCCGCCGCGGACCCCGGCACCCCGGCCGCCGTCGGAGCCGATGCCGAGCGGTGACGCAGGGTCCGTACCACGGGCCTATACACTCTTCCGGTGCGCCGGACGCTGATCGTCACCAACGACTTCCCGCCCCGCCAGGGCGGCATCCAGTCGTTCGTGCACGGGCTGGCCACCAGGCTGCCGCCGGACACCGTGGTCGTGTACGCGCCGGCCTGGAACGGCGCGGCCGACTTCGACGCCGAGCAGCCGTTCCCGGTGATCCGCCACCCGGCGTCGCTCATGCTGCCGGTGCCGTCCGTCTCCCGCCGGGCGGCGGCCATCGCCCGCGAGCACGACTGTGACACGGTCCTGTTCGGCGCGGCCGCGCCGCTCGGGCTGATCACCCCGGCCCTGCGCCGGGCCGGAGTGCGGCGGGCGGTAGCGCTGACCCACGGCCACGAGGCGGGCTGGGCGGCCCTGCCGGTCGCCCGCGGCCTGCTCCGCCGCATCGGCGACGAGGTCGACGCCGTGACCTACCTGGGCGAATACTTCAGAGTCCGGCTGGCGCGCGCGCTGTCCCCGGCCGCGGCCGCACGCATGGTACGGCTGGCACCCGGCGTCGACGTGACGTTCTTCCGGCCCGGGGCGGGCGGCCCGGCCATCAGGGACCGGCTGGGCCTGGGGGAGCGGCCGGTGGTGGTCTGCGTGTCCCGGCTGGTCCGGCGCAAGGGGCAGGACACCTTGATCCGGGCCTGGCCGCAGGTGCGGGCCGAGGTGAGCGACGCGGTCCTCCTGCTCGTCGGTCACGGTCCCTACGCCCCCCAGCTGCGCGCGCTGGCCGCCCGGCTCGGCGTCAGCGACGCCGTCCGGTTCACCGGGGCGGTCCCCTGGCCCGAACTCCCTGCCTATTACGACGCGGCCGACGTGTTCGCCATGCCGTGCCGGACCCGGCGGGCCGGGCTCGACGTAGAGGGCCTGGGCATCGTCTACCTGGAGGCGTCGGCCACGGGCCTGCCGGTGATCGGCGGTGACTCGGGCGGCGCCCCCGACGCCATCCTCGAGGGTGAATCGGGCTACGTCGTCGGTGACGTAGCGGCCACGGCCGCCCGCCTGGTCGAGTTGCTCACCGATCCGGCCAAGGCCCGGGCCATGGGGGAGAAGGGCCTGGCCTGGGTGGACCGGGAATGGCGCTGGGAGCTGGCTGCCGGCCGCCTCAGCTCGATCTTGGCCGGCTAGCCGCCCGGGCTAAGCCCGCGCCCCGGTCTAAGCCACCGCTAAGCCAGTCTAAGACCCCTCTCAGCAGGCAATATAGGGCTTTCCTCCGACGCGGGACCCGGGGTCTTACCGCGACACTCAAGGTATGGATAGATACATGCCCCAGAGCCTCGTCTGGGATCACATCAGGGAATCACGGCAGCAGGCCGCGGCGGCTCGCCAGGCCAAGGTGGCACGCGGCGTCCGGCGCCGGTCCGGGCTCCACGCCCGGCGGCTCGGCCACCGGCCGGTCCGGGGCGACTGACCATGGCCGCGCGGGCCAGTGCCCTGACCCGGTTCGGCCGGCGCGTCGCCGACCTCATCGCCGAGTGCAACTACGCTCAACGCCGCGCGTTCACGCTCCGGACCACCCCCGACGCGTTCCTGGCCGGCCGGGACAAGGCACCCGACGAATACGCCGAGTTCCTGTTCCGGACCTCCAGCACGCTGCCCCACGAGCCGGCTGCGGCCGGCCGGGCCCACGGCCAGCCGGTCGGCTAAGACCGGCAGGCCGGCCGGCGGGCCCTCAGGAGTACAGCATCTCGATGTCGGCCGCGAAGTCCTTGGCCAGCACGCTCCTGCGGATGCCCAGCTTGGCGCTGAGCTGGCCGCTTTCGACCGTGAAGTCGTCGTCGAGGATGCGGAAACGCCTGATGGACTCGGCCCGGGACACCGCCTGGTTGGCGTCGTCCACCGCGACCTGCACGTCGGCGAGCAGGTCCGGGTCGTCGCGCAGCGACGCGATCGTCGCGTCGGCGGGCTTGCCGTGCCGGGCCTTCCACGGCCCGAGCGCGTCGGGGTCCAGCGTGATCAGCGCGCCGATGTACGGCCGGCCGTCGCCGACCACCATGGTCTGGCTGATCAGGGCGTGGCTGCGCAGCCGGTCCTCGAGCACCGCGGGCGCCACGTTCTTGCCGCCGGCCGTGACGATGATCTCCTTCTTACGCCCGGTGATGGTCAGGAATCCCTCGTCGTCAAGCTCGCCCAGGTCGCCGGTGCGGAACCAGCCCTCCTCGGCGAAGGTCTCCTTGGTCGCCGTCTCGTTGTGCCAGTAGCCAGGGAAGATCAGCCCGCCCTGGATCAAGATCTCGCCGTCCTGGTCGATCTTGATCCCGACTCCGGGCAGCGGCTGGCCGACCGTGCCGATCTTGTTCCGGTCCGGCCGGTTGACGGTGGCGGCGGCCGTCGTCTCGGTCAGCCCGTAGCCCTGCAGCACGGTAACGCCGACGCCGCGGAAGAAATGGCACAGCCGCTCGGTGAGCGCGGCGCCGCCGGAGACGGCGTAACCGGCCCGGCCGCCCAGGGCGGCGCGCAGCTTGCCGTAGACCAGCCGGTCGAACAGCGCGTGCTGGGCCCGCAGGCCGAACCCCGGGCCGCCCGGCGCGTCCAGGGCCTGGCTGTACGCGATCGCGGTACCGGCGGCCCGGCCGAAGATCGCGCCCTTCTTCTCGCTGACCGCCTTCTGCTCGGCGCTGTTGTACACCTTCTCGAACACCCGGGGCACCGCGAGGATGAACGTGGGCCGGAAGGCGGCCAGGGCGGGCAGCAGCGCGTTGATGTCGCCGCAGTGCCCCAGCACGATCCCGGCCTCGATGCAGCCCACCTCGATGACCCGGGCGAAGACGTGCGCGAGCGGCAGGAACAGCAGCGTGCCCGAGTCCTCCATGCTGGTGAAGTCCGTGAGCGGGCCGAGGAACGCGTTGCGCACCGCGGCTAGCAGGTTCTGGTGGGTGAGCTCGCAGCCCTTGGGCCGCCCGGTCGTGCCCGAGGTGTAGATCACGGTGGCCAGGTCGGCCGCCTTGGCCGCGGCGGCCCGCTCGGCGATGACCTGGTCCTCGACCTGAGCGCCGGCCTGGATCAGCGAGCTCAGCGACGCCTCGGAACCCTGATCGCCCGGCTCGATCCGCCAGATGTGCTCCAGGGCCGGGACCCGGTCCCGGAATCCCTCGATGGCCTGCTCGAAGGCGGCGGATTCGACGAAACAGGCCCGCGCGCCGGAGTCGGAGAGGATCCACTCGGCCTGCTCGGCCGAGGACGTCTCGTAGACCGGCACGACGGTCGCCCCCGCGGTCCAGATCGCGTAGTCGATCAACGTCCACTCGTACCGGGTGTGCGACATCAGCGCGATCCGGTCGCCGGCCCCGATGCCGGCCGCGACCAGGCCCTTGGCCAGCGCGGTGACCTCGTCCCGGAACTGGGCGGCGGTCACGTCGGTCCACTCACCGGCCAGGCCGGCCGGTCCCGGCTTGCGCAGCATCACCGCCTGCGGCTGCTCGGCCGCCCGGCGGAAGACGACCTTGGCGAGATTCGCGCTGGCGGGGATCTCCGCCAGGGCCGGAATGCTGTACTCGCGCACGGCGCCTCCATCTAGGTCGATACTCACCTTACCGTGGTGAGATGCGAGTTCACGTGGTGAGCGACGTGCACGGCCGGGCGGACGCGCTGGCCGGCGCGGGGCGCGGGGCCGACGCGCTGATCTGCCTGGGCGACCTGCTGCTGTTCCTGGACTACGCCGACTACGGGCAGGGCATCTTCGCCGACCTGTTCGGGCCGGACGCGACCCGGGTCTACGTCGAACTGCGCACCGCCGGGAGGTTCGACGAGGCCAGGGAGCTGTCATCCCGCTTGCTGGCCCGCAAAAGCGAGAGCCGGGCCGTCCTGTTCGAGAAAGCAATAGCCCGCCAGTACGCCGAGCTGTTCAGCGCCCTGCAGGAGCCCGCGTACCTGACCTACGGCAACGTGGACGTGCCCGGGATGTGGCCGACCTACGCCAAACCCGGGCATCACGTCCTGGACGGCGCCACGGTCGACCTGGACGGATGGACGTTCGGCTTCGTCGGCGGCGGGCTGAAATCGGCCTACCGCACGCCGAACGAGATGACCGAGGAGGAGTTCCGGGCCAAGCTCGAGGCGGTCGGCGAGGTCGACGTGCTCTGCACGCACATCCCGCCCGCCGTCCCCGAACTCCTGTATGACACCGTGGCCCGGCGCCTGGAGAAGGGCAGCATCGCCCTGCTGGAGACGATTAAGGCCACCCGTCCGAGGTACTCGGTATTCGGGCACGTGCATCAGCCGCTGGCGCGCAGGACGAGGATCGGCATGACCGAATGCCTGAACGTAGGACATTTCCGCGCCACTGGAGCCCCCTTTGTCCTGCAGTGGTAGCGGTACGATCGTACGTAGGAGGCATTAGGTGTCGGAATCGGTGGATGATGGCCAGCCCAGCAGCGGCGGCCAGCCCAGGAACAGTAATCAGCCCAGCAACAATCAGTCCAGGAGCAACGGCCAGCCGGGCGGCGGCCAGTCACGCCGCGGCAGCGACCCCCTCGCCGACGCTCAGCGCTGGCTGATGCGCGCGGGCGCGCGCAGCATGGCTAACCAGGTCGCCGACCAGGTCCGCAGGACGATCGGCCAGGAGCGGCGCGACCGCGGTGACGTGTGGGACACGGCCACCAACGAGCCGCCGCCCGGGGAGTCGCCGGAGTGCCAGTGGTGCCCGATCTGCCAGGCGGCCCGCGCGGCCCGCATGTCCGGCTCCGGCAGCCTGATGTCCAGCCTCGCCGACGCCGGCGGAGCCCTGGCGTCCATGGCCCAGGACGCCTTCTCCGCGTTCGACCAGATCATGAAGACCCAAAATCAAAATCGTTCTTCTGCCGAACGGCCCGTGGTGACACCTCCCGCGATCAAGCCAGATAGCGAGGATCCCGGCCAGTGAGCCTGGCCATCGGCGTCGACGTCGGTGGCACCAAGGTCGCAGGCGGAGTGGTCGATGAGCAGGGCCGGATTCTCGCCAAGCTGAAGCGGTCCACCCCGGCCGCCAGCCCGCCGCTGACCGAGCAGGCGATCGCCGACGTGGTGACCGAGCTGCTGGACGGCCACGAGGTCAGCGCCATCGGCCTGGGCGCAGCCGGTTTCGTGGACAGCGCGCGCGCCACCATGCTGTTCGCGCCGAACCTGGCCTGGCGGGACGAGCCGCTCAAGCAGCGGGTGGAGGAGCGCCTCGGCCGCGCGGTCGTGGTGGAAAATGACGCGAACGCCTCGGCCTGGGCGGAGGCGCGGTTCGGCGCCGCGCGGGGCTACCGCGACGTGATGCTGGTGGCGGTGGGGACCGGGATCGGGGCCGCCATCATCATCGGCGGCGAGCTGTACCGCGGCCGCTGGGGCATCGCCGGCGAGCCCGGGCACGTCCGGGTCGTCCCCGAGGGCCGGCTGTGCGGCTGCGGCAACCGGGGCTGCTGGGAGCAGTACGCCAGCGGCAACGCCCTGGTCGCCGAGGCGCGCGAGTTTGCCAGGCGCACCCCGAAGGGGGCCATGAGGCTCCTTCAGCTGGGCGGGGGACTGCCCGAGGGCATCTCGGGCCCGGAGATCACCCAGGCCGCGACCGAGGGCGACCCGGCCGCGCTGCGCTGCTTCCAGACCGTGGGCGGCTGGCTCGGCCAGGGCCTGGCCGACCTGGCCGCGATCCTGGATCCGGCCTGCTTCGTGATCGGCGGCGGCGTGTCGGAGGCAGGTGAGCTGCTGCTCGAGCCGGCCAGGACCGCCTTCGAGCGGGCCCTGACCGGCCGTGGCCACCGGCCGTTCGCTGAGATCACCGTGGCGCAGCTAGGCGAGAACGCGGGCATCGTCGGCGCCGCCGACCTCGCCCGAGAAGCTCGATTCTCCCCGCTCGCTCTGTCTTCCCCCGCTCGCCGCCGGGCGCTCTTGACCCGCCTCTCTGTTGCCCCCGCTCGCCTCCGGCGCCTCTGAACCCGCCTCCTTCCCTCGTCGCTCGTTCCTCGCTCCTCAGTCCAGTCGGCGGCGGCGCCTTTGGCTCACGGGGCCCCTAGACGACTGCGCCGTCGTCGCCGTCGTCCGGGCCGCCGGGGCCGGGGTCGTGCATGCGCAGGACGAGGATGGCGAAACCGGCCACGAACGCGGCGACCGCGCAGAACGCCGCCAGTCCCGACACCGACCAGCCCGCCGCCGTGGCGACCATCAGGTAGCCCGGTCCGCCGAACAGCGCCACCCACGCGCCCTTGGCCATCGGGTCCAGCTTGGGCAGCGGCGGCGGGGCGGGCGGGATGAAGTGCTCCTCGTCCTCCGCGGGCGTCCCGTCCGCCGGGACGCCGCGCGCCACCGGCCCCCGGATTCGCCGCGGCACCTGGATCACCTCAGGGTCATGAGCTCCGTCGGCGCCCAGCCGCCCGTGCCGTCCGGCCGCCCCGCTCAGCCCGCCCTGCTCGACGCCTGGCCCGTCGAGCGCGCCGAGTTGCCCGTCGGGCGCGTGTTTCCCGTTCGGCCCGGGTAGCCCGCGCTCCGGTCCGGCCGCGTGACGTCCGTGCTCGCTGTCTGCGGCGTGCCGCCCGTGCTCGCCGTCAGCCGCGTGCCGCCCGGGTTCTGTGTCCGGGCCGCCGGCCTGCGGCCCGCGATGCTTCCCGTCGCTCCCGCGCGCTTCGTCAGGCCCGCCGGCGCCATCCGCCTCCGGCGCCGGCTCGGCGGCCACATCCTCGCGGGCAGGCCAGGGCACCGGCTGCTGCTCGGTCAGCGGCACATCGAACCTGGCCACAAGGTCACGCCACGCCGCATCCTCGTCGCGTTCTCTGCTCTCGGTGTTATCCCAGTCCGGCACGTCTCCACCGCTGCGTATCGAAGCCTGCCCTCCACGATAGCCGCCCCCGGTCCCGTGCCGGGAGGATAAATCGCGGCATGGGACCACCTATCCGGACGCCTCTCCCGCATGATCCTGGACGAACTTCACGCTGCCCTCGAAGATTGCCTCCGCGTCGTTGTCGAGGGTCGCGACGTGGTAGCTGTCGGGGCATTCGCGCATCGTGACCTGGTCCTTGGGCAACCCAGCGAGCAGGGCCTGCATGCTGGCCGGCCCGACCACGTGGTCGACCGAGCTGCGGTAGACGAGGACCGGCTGCGTGACCTTATCCAGCTGGCGGGTGGTAGCTCCCCATAGCCGCGGCAGCGTGGCCGCCGCGCGGAGCGGGACCCGGTCGTAGCCGATCTCGTGCCCGCCCGGCTTCTTGATGTCGCTCGCGATGCCGGGCACCGACCACGGCACGTGCTTGAGTACCGGAGCGAGCACGAACAGCTTGGTGTCCGGCGCCAGCGACGGGTTGACCACGACCAGGCCGCGCACCGCGCTGCCATGGATCTCGGCCAGGCGCAGCGCGAGGCAGCCGCCCATCGAGAGCCCGAAGACGAAGGTCTGCTCGCACCGGCCCGCGAGCGCGCCGAACGCCTGGTCTACCTCGCCGTACCAGTCCTGCCAGCCGGTCCGGCTCAGGTCCTGCCAGGTCGTGCCGTGCCCCGGCAGCCGGGGCAGGCTGACCGTGAAGCCGTGGCGGGCCAGGTACTCCGCCCACGGCCGCAGCGTCTGCGGGCTGCCCGTGAAACCGTGGCACAGCAGCACGCCCACCGGACCGCCGGCGTGCTCGAACGGCTCGGTGCCGGGAAGCGATGATGACATGCACCGATGTTAATGCCGCGGCCAACCTGTTCCCACGTAGCTTTGGCTCAGCCCCGGGACGTGGGACGATGTAGAGGTGTTCTACTTCGTGACGAAGTACACGCTGGGCCTGACGCTGAAGATCGTCTTCCGGCCCCGGGCGTGGGGGGTCAAGAACGTGCCGCGGCGAGGTCCGGTCATCCTGGCCAGCAACCACCTGTCGTTCTCCGACCACTTCTTCGGGCCGCTGCCGGTGCCGCGGAAGGTCATCTTCCTCGCCAAGTCGGAGTACTTCACCGGTCGCGGGCTGAAGGGCCTGATCAGCAAGGTGTTCTTCGCCGGGGTCGGGCAGATCCCGATCGACCGGGCCGGGGGAGCGGCGGGCGAGCAGGCGCTGCGGACCGGCCTGCAGGTGCTGGCGGCCGGGCACGTGCTCGGCATCTACCCGGAAGGGACCCGCAGCCCCGACGGCCGCCTGTACCGGGGCAAGACCGGCGTGGCCCGGCTCGCCATCGAGTCCGGCGCCCCGGTCGTCCCGTGCGCCATGATCGACACGTTCGAGTTCCAGCGGCCCGCCACCATCTGGCCGGACTTCCGGGTCCGTCCCGGGGTCAAGTTCGGCGAGCCGCTCGACTTCTCCCGCTACCGCGGCCAGGCCGACGCCATGCTCCTGCGCACGGTGACCGACGAGATCATGCAGGCGATCGCCAAGCTCTCCGGCCAGGAATACGTCGACGTCGACGCCCGCCGGGCCAAGGCCGAGCTGGCCGCCGCCCGCGGCGAGCAGGCCGGCGACGCAAACCAGGGCGAGGCCGACCAGGAGGGCGATAACGGCACCGTCTGACCTATCTCGCAGCTGAGTTTTACCTGTGCTCACGCCGCATCCATCCGCGCAGGGCTTCTCGCCCACTAAGGTTGGGGGCATGCGAGTGGGAGTCCTTACCGGTGGCGGCGACTGCCCCGGCTTGAACGCAGTTATCCGTGCCGTGGTCCGCAAGGGCGTCCAGGAATACGGCCTCGAATTCGTCGGGTTCCGCGACGGGTGGCGCGGGCCGCTCGAGGGCGACACGGTGCCGCTTGACGTCCAGGCGGTGCGCGGCATCCTGCCGCGCGGCGGCACGATCCTCGGCTCGTCCCGGACGAACCCGCTGAAGAGCACGGGTAGCGGCGGTCGCAACGGCATCGAGCGGATCAAGGACAACCTGGCCGGCCTGGGCGTCGACGCGCTGATCGCCATCGGCGGCGAGGACACCCTCGGCGTGGCGACCAAGCTCGGCGAGCAGGGCGTGCCCGTGGTCGGGGTGCCCAAGACGATCGACAACGATCTTGGCGCCACCGATTACACCTTCGGCTTCGACACCGCCGTGAACATCGCCATGGAGGCGATCGACCGGCTGCACACCACCGCGGAAAGCCACCACCGGGCGCTGATCGTGGAGGTGATGGGGCGCCACGCCGGCTGGATCGCCCTGCACGCGGGGCTCGCCGGCGGCGCGAACGTGATCCTCATCCCGGAGCGGCCGTTCGACATCGAGCGGGTCTGCGCCTACGTGCAGCACCGGTTCCAGACCAGGTTCGCGCCGATCGTGGTCGTGGCCGAGGGAGCGCACCCGGTGAGCGAGGAACTCGCCACCAGCTCCGCGCAGCTCGACTCGTTCGGGCACCTGCGCCTGGGCGGAGTCGGCCAGCTGCTGGCCGACGAGATCGAGAAGCGGACCGGCAAGGAAGCCCGCTGCACGGTGCTCGGCCACATCCAGCGCGGCGGCACCCCGACCGCGTTCGACCGGGTGCTCGCCACCCGGTTCGGCGTGCACGCGGTCCAGGCCGTGCACGAGGAGGCGTTCGGCGTGATGGTGGCGCTGCGCGGCACCGACATCATCCGCGTGCCGCTGGCCGAGGCCACCAGCCAGCTCAAGCTGGTTCCGCCCCAGCGCTACGCCGAGGCCGAGGTCTTCTTCGGCTGACCCCGGACGCTATTCCGGGACCTGCAGCGGGCCGATGCCGACCGCGAAGATGTGCATGCCGTTAGGCGGGCCGGAATCGTGCTTCGGCAGCGTCACCGCCTGGACCGTCTTGGCCGGCGAGATCGGGACGCCGACGTAATAGACGTACCCGGGCTGCCCTGCGGCACCGCCGTTCATGTACGGCGCGACGGCC
This sequence comes from uncultured Actinomycetes bacterium, assembly GCA_963822765.1. GTDB lineage: Bacteria > Actinomycetota > Actinomycetes > Streptosporangiales > Streptosporangiaceae > Palsa-504. The sequence continues at coordinate 351,668 of CAWGJL010000048.1, forward strand.
ACCGGATCGTCGCCCGGGCCCGGCGGACCGAGGCAGCTGGCCAGCGTCAGCTGGAATTTACTCGTGCTGCCGTCGGTGTAGTAGACGGTCCCCGAGCCGTGCTGGCCACCCGAACTGGCGGCGCCCAGGAACCCGAGCGAGGTCCCCGAGCCGGACAGCAGGACGGTCTGGCCCGCCGCGACCACGTTGTCGGGCTGGCCTGCCGGGACATCGGGCCAGGTGAACGTCAGCCCGTCGTGGGTAATCACGGCGCCGGGCCCGAACCCGGCACTGGTCAGCGCCTGCTCGGAGTAGCTGATGCCGGTGCCGTCGAAGTCGGCGGCGGTGACGTCGGTGTCCGCGCTGATCCCGGTGTTGTTGAACGCGCCGGCCAACGTGGCGTACGCGCGCAGGACGCTGACGCTGCCGTAGCTGACCCCGCGCTGATCCCCTGCGGTGTACACCGCCTGCACGGTGATCGGCGCCTGGCCGGGATGGGCGTCCGGCGGCACCGCGACGTCCCAGCCCGCCTTGACGACCTCGCCCCTGCGTACCTGGCCGGGAATGACGGCCGGCGCCGCGGTGACCGTCCAGCCGCTCGGAGCGGTGACGGCGGACTCCACCTGGTCGAGGGCCAGGATGCCGTTGTTGGCGAACGTCGCGGTCACCGTGGTCGTACCGCCTGGGGTGACGAGCGCCGGCGCGGCCTGCACTTGCAGGGTGCCGTACGGGACGGGACGCCCGGCCTGCGGCACCTCGCGGACCCGCAGGCGCACCGCGGTGCTGCCCAGAGCCGGGTGGCTGGCGGTGACCGTGACCGTGCCCGGCGAGCCGGGCAGCGAGCGGATCCAGCTGGCGCCGACGCCGCCAGCGGCGGCGAAGTCGAACGGATTGTCGCCGATAAGCACCGCCGGACCGGTAACCGACAGCGTGACCTGCCCGGTGACGTACGGTCGCGGCGCCCCGTACCGGTCGACCGCCCGGAACACGCACCGGGTCGCGTCCACCCCGTCGCCGTCGATCTCGTGATCGTCCAGCGTCAGGGACAGCGCGTCGGACGACGGGTCGGCGGCCAGCATCCGCGACGCCACGAGGTCCGGCCCCAGGTACCCGTCGATCCGCAGGTCCGGCCGCGCCGAGCCGTCCACCGTGCTGAAGTCCACGAACGAGGGCGGATACTCCAGGTGCGGGTAATCGGCGCTGTCGGGCGTCACGGTCGCGAAGTGCTGGCCGCCGACGTACACCTCGAGCCGGTCCAGGTTGCTGCAGATCACCGCGGCGGACAGGCTGGTGACGGCGGATACCGGGCCGAAATCCCAGTAGAACGCGGGTGCGATGACCGGCGTGACCAGCGGGTCGGTCTGGGCCTGGTAGATGGCGGCGCCCGGTTTGAGGACCCGGAACTCATCGACCACGCCGGTGTACTTCACGCCTTGGTACTGGTTTCCGTTGCCAGACGGATAGTCGAACCCCGACCACGCGAGCAGGCCGCAGTACCGGTCGTCGGCGCCGGCCCGGTTGTGGACCTGCCCGTGCGCCACCGCCTGACCTTGCTGCACGGCCTGAATGTCGGTGCGGCGGTAGTAGATGGCCGGCCCGGACAGCGTGCCGACCGCCTCGGTGACCAGATACGGCTGGCTGACCCCGTCCACCGGCGGTTGCAGTACCGGCTCCCGGTTCCCGGTCGGGTGGATGATGGAGGAGTAGTCATTCTCCGCGAAGACGTCCTGCTGATAGTCCGTGGTCAGGCAGTGCCCGGCCATCGCGCCCGCCGTCGGCCGTGCGTCGTCCAGGGCGTGGGCCAGCTCGTTCGTGCTGGTGTAGAACGCGGTGTCATCGGGTGTTTCGTTGAGCCGCGCGCCCCAGACAATGATCGAGGGATGGTTGCGGTCCCGGACGATCATGTCCGCGACGTCGCGGTAAGCCAGCGCCAGCCACGACTCGTCGCCCAGGTAGCCCCAGCCCGGGGCCTCTTCCCACGCCAGCAGCCCGATCTCGTCGCAGGCGTCGAAGAACGCCTCCGACTGCGGGTAGTGGGAGCAACGCACCATGTTGCAGTTCAGCCCGTACCGGATGATCCTGGCGTCCGCGGCCTGCACCCGGTCCGGCATCGCGCCGCCCGCGAACGGGAAGAACTGGTGCCGGTTGACGCCGAACAGCTTCACCTGGCGGCCATTGAGGTAGAACCCGCCGGGGGTGAACGTGGCTTCACGGAACCCGATCCGTACCCGGTAGTCGTGCACCGCACCGCCGTTGACCGCCAGCGTGGCCACCACGTCGTACAGCTTCGGGTTATCGAGGTCCCACAAGGTGATGTCGCCAAGCCCGGACAGCGTCACGGTCGCCGTGGCCGGGCCCGGCCCGGTAATCGCCACCGGAGCCTGGCCCGAGGCGACCGTCCGCGTGCCGTCGAGCAGCGCCGCCGTCACCTGCACCCTCCCCGCGGGCGCCACCGCGGCGTCCACCGTGACCTCGACCACGACCTGCCGGGCCGCGTCGTCCAGGACGTTCACCGGTTTGGCGAACACGTCGGCCAGGAAGGCCTGCGGCACCACCCGCAGCCGCACGTCGCGGTAGATCCCGCCCGGCTGCCAGAAGTCGACCGACGCGCTGACCGCGGGGGCCGGCCGGCCGGCGGCACGTCGAGGTTGAACGTGGAGTCCAGCTGCACCGCCAGCACGTTCCCGGCCGGCTGCAGCGCCGCGGTGATCTCGGCGCTGAACGGCAGGTAACCGCCCAGGTAGTCGGCCACGCCGCTGCCGTTCAGCGTCACCGTGGCGTGAGCCATGGCCGCGCCGAAGTCCAGGAACACCCGCATGCCCCTCGTGCCGGCCGGCGCGTCGAAGTGCTTGCGGTACGTCCAGACCTGCTCCCAGCTGGCCGGATCCCAGTTCTGCCAGGACAGCGGGGCCACGGTGTGCGGCAGGGTCACCGTCGCGAACCCGCTGTCGTCGAACCCGGGCAAGCTGCTCCCAGCCGACGCCGCCCCGAAAAGCCACCCCGCGTTGAACGGAACAATGGCGGCCGCAGGACCCCTCCCGGCACCGATCGCGGCTCGCGCACCCGACCCCACCAAACCCGACCCCAGCAAACCAGACCCCAGCAAACCAGACCCCAGCAACAGCCCAGCCCCGGTACCCGCCAGGCCGGCAGCCCAGCTGCTCCGCCCAGCACCGCGCTCAGGAACCGCCGTCGTCCCACCAGCACTCGCTGGCCGCCCCCGCGCCCGCAGTCACCGATCGGCTGCTCGTCCACGCCGCGTTATCCCCCGTAAATCCGCGTACGCCCCATACGCGGTCCGTGCCAGCCACCGTTAAATGTTGCTCACCAGCACATTCTCACGAAACTCCCGCCCCACCCCGCCAACCCGCCGACCCGCCCACTCGTAGCGCATTCCGGCGGCTGAGACCACGGCCCGTTCGGAAGAAAAGATCTCCCGACGACGGCTTGACACGCGAGATACCCGCATGCGTATACTCGTCTACGAGTACTTGGCAACGAGTCCTCGGGAACGATGACTCGGAGACGGGGTGATGAGGATGGCCAAGCGGCGCAAGGTCAGCAACCTGCTGGCGCTGTCGCTGCTCACGATGCTGACCGAACGGCCGATGTACCCCTACGAGATGGCGACGCAGTTGCGGAACCGCGGCAAGGACAACTCCATCAAGGTCAACTGGGGATCGTTTTACACGGTCGTCCAGAACCTGGAGAAGTACGGCCTCATCGAGGCCGTCGAGGTCGCCCGCGAGGGCAGGCAGCCGGAGCGGACCACCTACCAGATCACCGAGGCCGGCCGGGCCGAGCTGATGGACTGGCTGCGAGAGCTGCTCAGCGTGCCCGAACGGGAGCACACCAGGTTCGAGGCGGCCCTCGGCGAGTCCGCCGTGCTGCCGCCGGACGACCTGATCGATCTGCTGCAGCAGCGGTTGGCGACGCTCGAGGAGGCCAACGGCCGCATGCAGGCTGAGCTGGCCACGCTGGTCACCCAGCTACCCCGGCTGTTCCTCATCGAGTCGGAGTACTACCTGGCCCAGCGCCGGGCCGAGGAGGACTGGGTCCGCGGCCTGCTCAAGGAGTTCACCGGCGGCACGTTCCCCGGCCTGGAGGACTGGCGGCGCTTCCACGCGACCGGGGAGGTTCCTGACTACGTGCAGGCTCTTGTCGAGCAGGAAGGGGGCAGCGCGGCCGGCAACTGATCAAACGACCCCGGCCTGGTGCGGCAACACCGGCGGCCGGGGCCGTCAACCTCAATCGATCCCGCGAGCACGCGGAACCCGAGGTCCCACCATTAAGAGTAGCCGGGTTTCTCCTCGCGGGGCTGGATCGTCGCGATCCGTAACCATAGGAGAAACAGTGAGTTCGACCGACTGCGCCATCGAGGCGCATCAGCTAGCCAAGACCTACGCCGTGCACGGCAACAAGCGCGGCATCCGAGCCCTGGACGGGCTCGACCTCGCCGTGCCCCGGGGGATCATCTACGGCCTTCTCGGCCCGAACGGCGCGGGTAAGAGCACCACGGTCAAGATCTTGACCTCGCTCGCCCGGCCTGACGCGGGCTCGGCCCGGGTGGCGGGCATCGACGTCCTGGCCCAGCCGGGCCGGGTGCGGCACGTGATCGGCGTCGTGGCCCAGCGCTCGGGCGCCGACCCCACAGCGACCGGCCGGGAGAACCTGATGCTGCAGGGCCGGCTGTACGGCCTGCGCGGCGGCTCGGTGCGGGCCCGCGCCGACGAGCTGCTCGATCACTTCGGGCTGACCGAGGCGGCGGGACGGCTGGTCAAGACCTACTCCGGCGGCATGCAGCGCCGGCTGGACGTCGCCCTCGGTCTGATGCACCGGCCCGAGGTGCTGTTCCTGGACGAGCCGACCACCGGCCTGGACCCCGAGTCCCGGGCCGCCATGTGGCAGGAGATCGCGCGGCTGGCCGGCGGCGAAGGGATAACGGTCCTGCTGACCACGCACTACCTGGAGGAGGCCGACCGGCTGGCCAGCCAGCTCGCGATCGTGGACCGCGGCCGGGTGGTGGCGACCGGAACCCCGGATGGGCTCAAGGGCCAGCTGCGCGGCGACGTGGTGCAGGTCGAGCTGCCCGCGGGCGCCGATGCGGGCCAGGTCCGGAGCGTGCTGTCCGGCCTGCCGGAGGTGCGGGATGTGGTTATCGCCGGGCGCGATGTGTCGGCGCGCAGCGACGACGGCGCGGCCGCGGTCCCGGTCGTGCTCGGCGCCCTGCAGCGCGCCGGGATCAACGCCTCATCGGTGGCGGTGGCCCGGCCTTCCCTCGACGACGTGTACCTGCGGCACACCGGGCGCCGCTACAGCGAATCCGAGACTTCAGACGATCGCAGCGAGCGAGAACTGGCGGAGGCGAGCAACTAATGGCTACCGCGCAACTTCAGTCCGTGCCGTCGGGCACGGCGATCCCGGCCGCTCCGGCCAACACCGTGCCGTTCGGCACGACCCTGGTGCACACCTGGTACCTGACCGGCCGGAAGCTGCACGCCCTGGTGCGCCAGCCCTGGGTGCTCGCGTTCAGCGTGGTGCAGCCGGTGGTCTGGCTGTTCCTGTTCGGGCAGCTGTTCCGCAAGGTCATCGACATCCCCGGCTTCGCCTTCGGCGGCACGTACCTGGACTACCTGGTGCCGGGCCTGATCGCGATGAACGCCATGTCCAACAACATGTGGGCGGGCATGACCATGATCGAGGAGATCGACCGGGGCACGCTGAACCGGTTCCTGGCCGCGCCCGCCAGCCGGGTCGGGATCATGAACGCCACCGTGGTCGAGCAGGCGGTCAGCACCACCGTCCAGTCCCTGATCATCGTCGGCCTGGGCCTGGCCGGCGGTGCCCGCTACCACGGCGGGGTCGCCGGGGTGGCCGTCCTCGTCGCGGCGTCGATCCTGGTCGGCGTGGTGTTCGGGGCGCTGTCCAACGCGGTCGGCATGCTGCTGCGGTCCCGCGAGGCGATCATCGGCGTCTACACGTTCTTCATGCTCCCGCTGATGTTCCTGTCCTCGGCGTTCATGCAGACCCGGCTGATGCCAGGCTGGATGCAGGCCATCGCGTCGCGCAACCCGCTCAACTGGGTGGTCCAGATCGGGCGATCCGCTGTGTCGGCCCACCCGGACTGGGGCGCGATCGGGGTTCGCTGCGGCGGCCTGCTGGTCCTCGCCGTGGTGTGCGTGGCCGTGTCGGTAGTGACGTTCCGCTCATACCAGAAGAACGTCTGAGCCTCTAGCCAGGACAGCCGGGACGGCGGGTGCCACGGGGGCCCCGCCGTCCCGGCTGTCACGAGAGCGTGTTAGCTGACCGCGGCTTCCAGCGCCGCCGTCGGCGCGTCGGGAACCAGGGGCAGCGCTGGATCGCCGCCGCGCATGGTGCGGATGTCGCGGGGGATGAGCGCCAGCGCGGACGCCGCCACGATCGCCGCCGCGGCCGCGTACTGCGCCGAGGAGATCCCGATCGCGGTGCCCAGCGGGCCCGCGATCAGCGCTCCGGCGGGCATGGCCATGACCGAGCCGAGGACATCGTAGGACGAGACCCGGGCCAGCTTGCCCGGCGGGATGTTCCGGGTCAGCGCCACCGTCCACTGCACCATCATCATCTCGATGAACACGCCGAGGCCGAACGACGCGACGCACACGGCAGGCAACGGCAGGACCATGGCCAGCGAGAGCGGCGATACTGCGATCGCGCCCCCGGTGAGCACCACGAACAGCATGGGCCGGCGCGGCGTGACCCGGAGCGACACCACGCCGCCCGCGATCAGGCCGAACGCGTCGGCGGCGGTGATCGCGCCCCAGGCGGCCGGGCCGCCCAGGTGCTCCCTGGCCACCACCGGGCCGAGCACGGAGAAGGCCCCGTACCAGGCCATCAGCACGACGCAGAATTGAGCCACGATCACCCACAGCCAGGTGTGCGAACGGAACTCCGACCAGCCCTCCCGCAGCTCGCGGAACAGACTGGACGATGCCGTCTCTGCTGCGTCCGAGCCGACCGCCCGAGCCCGGATGGCCAGCAGCATCGGCACGCTTCCTACCATGCCGATCCCGCACAGGACGAGCGCCCAGCCCGGTCCGGCCGCCGCCACCAGCAGGCCGGCCGCGGCCGCGCCGGACATCTGCCCGGTGTTCATGGCCAGCCGGCTGATCGCGCTGGCGTCCTGCAGCATGCCGGGGGAAACCACGCGGGGGAGCAGCGCCTGGGAAGCAGGGTAGAACACCGCGATCCCGCTCCCGGTCAGCGCCTCCAGCCCGATCATTGCCCACAACGGCGGATGGCCGGTCAGCACCAGCACGCCGAACGTCCCCTCGCCTGCCGCCATCAGCAGGTTGGCCACGACGATCACCCGCTGCGGCCGGAACCGGTCGGCCGCCACCCCGCCGACGAGCGCGAACACCAGCGCCGGCGCGATCTGGGCCGCGAGCACATAGGACAGGTCCGTGGCCGAGCCGGTAGCCCGCAGCACCGCGAACGAGACGCCCACCATGGAGAACCCGACGGAAGCGGGCGCGAGCAGACGTTCGGCGAGCAACAGCCGGAAGTCCCGGATCGCCAGCACGGGGAACCGGCGGACGAGCCTTCCCCGCGACATCGGTTTGATCCTCTCAAGCAACCGCCGGCCATTTGCGGCCGGCGTTCTCACCTCATGACGCTAGCTAGCAACACAATCGGGCGGCAATTTGTTTTCCCGGGTCAGCGCCTGCCCGATCACGCGATCAGCACAGCTGGTCGATCCGGGTCCACACGCCCGGCGGGTGATCCTCACGCGGCAGCCACAGCATCGGCTGCCTGCCCTCGTACCGCGGCTGGAAGCCCGGGTCTCCCGGAAAGCGGCCCCTCCGGTCGGGCCAGACCACCTGCAGGCAGGCCGGCCGGACGTAGCCGTAGTACCGGTCGGAGACGGCGAACAGGGAGGTCGACCGCCAGCTCGAGCGGACCGGCCGGATCGCCAGCGAGCACGGGCAGATCCCGTCGAGCTCGTCGCCGGCTTCGATCACCGCGCCGTTCGCGATCCGTTCGCCGATCGAGTTCAAGATGATCGTCATGTGCTCGACGGGTAGCCCGAACATGGTCAGCTCCGGGCCCTGATGGCTGAGCCACAGGCCGATGGTGTACGCCCAGGGCGGCGCGATCGCGTCGCCGAGCACCGCGGATACCGACCAGCCGACGGCGTGGATGTCGTCGGCGACAGCCTGCATGCAGGCCTCTGGGTCAAGGTTGATGCCCTCGGCCATCGCATCACATTCCGCGCACCGGCACCGCTCGTCCGGCGGGTTGGCGCGGCGTCTCCGTGGAGGGTTCATGCCCCCACGTTACGAGGGGGGTACGACATTTTCGGGTGCCCGGCGCAGGCCAGCCCGTCGGCCGCCCGATAGCGTACCGAGGGTGAAATGGCTGGCTGAGTGCTCTGCGGAGGCGCTCAGTGCGGCGCTCAGGGCGGTGGCCCCGGAGCTGAGCGGGTACCGGTCACGGTGCCCGGCCCGGCCGGCAAACAAGACCCACTGTGGCCGTCGGGCAGCGCGTTATATCCGTTATGTCCTAACTTCAAGTTGAGACATTTAGGGCGTGAATCATGATCGTGGCCAGTTCGGGCCAAATAGGGCCCATTTCTGGCCATGATCAAGAAAGCCGCACACCAAGTCCTGCGGAGCATTCACCCGGCGGCGGCAGAATCCCCGGGCTCGTCGGGGTCGATGCCGTGCTCGCGCAGCCGCTCCTCGAGTGCCGCGACCCTGGCCCGCAACCGCCCGAGCTCATCAGGCTCCGCGCCAACCTCGGCCACCGGACCGCTCTCGGCCACCGGGCCGCCCTCAGACACCGGACCGCTCTCAGCCACCGGGCCGCCCTCAGACGCCGGGCCGCCCTCAGGCACCGCGCCCGCGCCAGCGGCCTCGACGCGTGCCTGCTCCTCGATCAGCTGCTTCTCCGCGTCGCGCAGCGCCGCCGCCTGGCCGAAGTCCTGGACGTCGATGGCAGCTTCCTTGTCCCGCCGGACCTGCGCGATTCGAACTTCCAGGTTGCGCATCACCGCCGAAACCGGGCGCGTGATGCCCAGCCGTCGCTCGATCGCGCTCAGCCGGTCGTCGATCGTGTCCAGCAGCCCCTTGACCTCCCCGCGCAGGTGGACCTTGAGCCGCTCGCGCTCGGCCGGAGGCACGTCCTGGCCCTCCTCCGGATTGCCGCGCAGTTCCTCGGTCACCCGCGCCCGCAGGTCCTTCAGGTTCACGCCGAGCTTGTCCAGGATCTGGACCGCCACGCCGTCGCCCTGGCGGATCAGGCCCAGCAGCAGGTGCCCGGTGCCGATGTAGCCGTCGCCGAGCTGCAGGGCCTCGCGCAGCGACAGCTCCAGGGACTTCTTGGCCCGCGGGGTGAACGGGATATGCCCGGCGGGTTTTACCTGGCCCCGGCCGATGATCTCGATGACCTGGTCCCGGACCGCCCGCAGGGTAACGTCCACGGCCTCCAGCGCCCGGGCCGCCGAACCCCGGCCTTCGTGCAGCAGGCCGAGCAGGAGATGCTCGGTACCGATGTAGTTGTGGTCGAGCATGCGCGCTTCCTCCTGAGCGAGGACCACGACGCGCCGCGACTGGTTGGTGAACCGCTCGAACATGGCTGTCTCCGATTCAGGCCGGCCCCCGCCGCCGGGCCCTGATCCTGAGGGAGACAGGACCCGACCCCTATAGTGTGCACCCCTACGGGGTCAGGTCAGGCGGGCCCGGAAGGCCGCCGTCTTGACCCGGTTCTGGCAGGACGTGGAGCAGTACCGCCGGGTCCCGTTGCGCGAGGTGTCGACGAACACCCGGTCGCACCCGGGCGCCGTGCAGACCCCTAGCCGGTCGGCCCCGGAACCGCCGAGCACGACCGCCAGGCCGGTGGCGCAGCCCGCCGCCCAGCCGTTCGGCAGCGAGTTGTCGGCGGCGTGAAAGTGCAGGTGCCAGGACTGCCCGTCGTGCCGCTCCAGCTCGGGCCGGGCGCCGGTGCGGATAAGTACCGCGTTGACCTGGGCGGCGGCGTCATCGATGGCCCCCGCGCTGACCGCCTCGAACACACCGCGCAGCTCGGCCGCGACGAAACAAAGCTCGGCTGCTTCCTCCCAGGTGGCCTCGCGGCCGCCGCCCGCGCGCAGCACCGCCCCCACGGCCGCCGTCCGCTCGTCCCCTTCGGGCGGCTGGTAGCCGCGGCCGCGGTCCTCACCGGGCGTGAGCAGGTTCACCAGGGCCACCGCGACCCTGATCACGACATCCGTGTGACTGTTGAAATTCACTTGACCGGTTACACTCTCGGCATCTAGCGTCGTTACTGTCAAAGAAAGCTTAGTCAGTAACGCCGCTCAGAGCAGGGAGGCCCGGCGTGCCGGAACTTGACCGCGACACCGCACTGGACTGGATCGCACGCTGGGATCTTCAGCAGGAGGAGAGCCTGCCCGATCGCGAGGACCGGTTCACGGCCCTGATCGACGCGGTCGAAGAGGGGGCCGGGCGCCCGGACCCGCTGGTCCTCGACCTGGGCTGCGGCCCCGGCTCGCTGGCCGTCCGGCTGCTCGACCGGCTGCCGGGTGCCACCGTCATCGGTATCGACGCCGACCCCGTGTCGCTGGCGCTGGGCCAGGCTGCGTACTCCGGCCGGCCCGGGCTGCGCCTCATCGACCTGGACCTGCGTGAGCCCGGCTGGTCGGCCCGGCTAGGCCTGGCCCGGCCCGCGGACGCGGCGGTCAGCACCACCGCCCTGCACTGGCTGCCCGAACACGACCTGCGCGCCATGTACGCCGAACTGGCCACCGTGCTCGGTCCGGGAGGACTGCTGCTCGACGGCGATCACTTCACCCTGGACGTGAAGGAATCGCCCACGCTCGCCCGGCTCGACCTGGCCCTGCGCCAACGCGAGGACCGGCGGCGTTTTCCCGCCGGGCACTCCGAGAGCTGGTCCGCCTGGTGGGAGGCCGCCGCGGCCGACCCGCTGCTGTCCGGGCACGTCGCCGAGCGCGCGCGCCGCCGCGTGGACGCCGGGCACCACGGCAGCGAATCGAACCAGCTCGCCACCCACGTCGAGGCGCTCACCCAGGCCGGTTTCGCCGAAGTCGGCACGCTGTGGCAACGCGGCGACAACCGCCTGCTGTGCGCCGTCCTGCCCGCCGAAACCCCGGCCCGCTAGCCCTCCGCGCCCGCTTCCCCCAGCTTGCGCTCGATCGCGGCCAGCCGCGCGGCCATCGCGGCCAGCCGGTCCCCGATCTCGTCGCCGATGGTCGCGGTCGCCGTCGGCCGGCCCTGGTGGCCGGTCAGCAGCTGGATGATCTGCTGACGCACCCGGTTCAGGTCCGCGCCCAGCTTGACCAGGACCTGCGCGGCCACGCCATCGCCCTCGCGAATCAGGCCCAGCACGATGTGCTCGGTGCCGATGTAGTCGTGACCGAGCTCCAGCGCCTCGCGCAGCGACAGCTCGAGCACCTTCTTGGCCCGCGGCGTGAACGGGATGTGTCCGTCCCCGACCGGGTTCTGGCCCCGGCCGATGATCGATTCCACCTGCTGCCGGGTCGCCTCCAGGCTGATCTGCATCGCCTCGAGCGCCTTGGCCCCCACCCCCTGGCCCTCCCTGAGCACGGCGAGTAGGAGGTGCTCGGTACCGATCCAGTTGTGATTGAGCCCCCTGGCCTCGTCTTGCGCGAAGACGACGACCCGCCGGGCCCGGTCGGTGAAACGCTTGAACATCGTGCCGCTCCGTGGCTAGCGGTCGGGTGAATCAGCAGCGCCTGGCGTAGGCGACGTTGACGATCGCGATGGCGGCCCAGATCAGCAAGACCATCACCGCTTGCCCGCCGCCGTTCGTGGCGTGAGCCACGATCGCGGTGCCCGCGACGCCAAGCGCCAACGACCCGAGGGCAATGACGGTCATCGCCACGCTGTGCTGTCCGGCGGACCGTGAAACCGGCCGCCTCGGTACCGGCGCTTGGTAAGGCGGATACCCAGGAACCGGCGGGTACCCAGGAACCGGCGGGTACCCAGGAACCGGCGGGTACCCAGGAACCGGCGGGTACCCAGGAACCGGCGGGTACCCAGAAGGCACGGGATAACCCCGCGGCACACCAGACTCGGCCGCCTCAGCAGCCCCCTGAGCACCGGGTGCCGGCGGACCGGGCGGTGCGGAGTACGGGCCGTACGGCGCGCCGAACTGCCTCAGCTGTGCCTCGATCCGCTTGTCGATCTCCGCGCCGATCCGCTCGACAAGCCCCTCGGCCACCGCGTCGTCGTAGCCGGGTCCCAGGTCGTGGTGCGCGCCCACCGAGGCGCGGATCTCCGCCTCATGGTCGCTGCCCATGTCCGCACGGTACAACCTGTGGCCGGCGGCCACAAATGCCTCAGTCGCGGCGGGCGTAGGAGACGTTGATCACCCCGATGACGATCCAGATCAGCGCGACGAGCACCGCCTGGCCGCCGCTCACGTTTCCCTGGTTGTCGCCCGGGTGCAGCACGGCGACCGTGGCCCCGATGGCGAGCCCCATCGAGCCGAGGGCCAGGAACACCGCCGCCACCCCGGGCCGGCCAGGCTCCCGGACGCGGCGCGGCCGCGCAGGCGCCGGAGCCTGCATCTGCCCGAACAACCGTGCGTCCACCCGCCGGTCGATCTCCTCGCCGATCCGCTCGACAAGACCCTCGGCCACGGCCGTGTCGTAGCCCGGGCCGAGATCACGGTGCGCGGCCGCCGAGGCCCGGACTTCATCCCTGATGCTCATGGCGCCACGCTAACCGCGAGCCACGCGGAAGGCACTGGGGCTAACACCCGCTTCCGGGCTCGGGCTGGCCCCCGCAGCGCCGGGAACCAACTGTCCGAGATGCTGGCACACTAGGGTGGTGCCAGTGATTCCCTCCCCGCCGAGCGAGCAGGCCGAGCCGCACGCGCAGGCCGCGGGACGTCCCCGCGACGAGCCCTGCGTGCTGCTCAAGCTGGGCGAGATCGTGCTCAAGGGGAAGAACCGGCAGCACTTCGGGCGCATCCTGCACGACAACGTCCGCTCCGCGCTCCGCGACACCGGCATCCCGTTCGACATGCGGCAGCGAGACGGGGTCATCCTGCTGCGCGTGACCGACGGCGCGAGCCGCGGGCCGGACGGCTGGGCGGCGGCCGCGGCCCAGCTCGCCGAGCGGGCCGGGGACGTCCCGGGCATCGTCACGGTGGCCCGCCCGCTCCGGGTGGCCAAGACGCCCGAGGCGGTCGTCGCCGCGGCGGTGGCGCTGACCACCAAGAAGGCCGGGACGTTCGCCGTCCGCGCGCGGCGCCGGGACAAGCGCTTCCCGCTGACCTCCGCGGAACTGGCCGTGCTGGTCGGCCGGGAAATCCAGCAGGCGCACGGCCTCGAGGTCAACCTCCGAAACCCGGACACCAAGGTTTTCATCGAGGTCGACCAGGATGAAGTATTCCTCTTCACCGAGGGCCTGCCCGGCCAGGGTGGCCTGCCGGTCGGGATGAGCGGGCGTGGCGTGGTGCTCATGTCCGGCGGCATCGACTCGCCGGTGGCCGCGTACCGGATGATGCGCCGCGGCCTGCGCTGCTTCTTCCTGCACTTCTCCGGGATGCCGCTGACCGGCCCCGAATCGATCTACAAGGCCTACGCGCTGGCCCGCGGGCTTGACCGGTTCCAGGGCGGCTCGCGGCTGTTCGTCGTGCCGTTCGGCAAGGCGCAGCAGGCGCTGGCCTCCTCCGGCGCGGACCGGCTGCAGATCGTGGCTCAGCGGCGGCTGATGCTCAAGACGGGCGAGGCGCTGGCCCGGCGGCTCGGCGGCACCGCGCTGATCACCGGCGACTCGCTGGGCCAGGTCAGCAGCCAGACCCTGACCAACCTGACCGCCCTGGACGACGCGGTGCGGCTGCCGATCCTGCGCCCGCTGATCGGCTGGGACAAGACCGAGATCATGGCCGAAGCCCGGCGCATCCGCACCCTGTCCATCTCCGAACTGCCCGACCAGGACTGCTGCACCCTGCTCACCCCGCGCCGGGTCGAGACCCGGGCCCGGATCGATGACCTGCGCCGGATCGAAGGCCGGCTGGACGCCGCCGACCTGGCCGAGGAACTTGCCATGTCCGCGCAGGAGTACCGGCAGTAAAACCTTTTTTATGCCGAACGGACCATCCTGCGTGCGTCCGGTCCCCGGTCAGCTAGCCGGGGACGCGCCGCCGACCTGCGCCCGGCCGGACCGGGTCACCGCTATGCCGTTCTGCCCCGCCGCGTACCCCAGGCCTGCCGGTATCGTCTCGTCGTCCTGAGCTCGCCGAGACCGAAGTCCGCGCCGATCCGGCCGGCCTGCGCCAGATCCTCGGCGTGCTGGCGCTCCTGCTCAGCCTCCCACCGCCGCTTGCGCTCCTTACGCCGGGACACGCTCGCGCGGAAGGTCGGGGGCCGGGGTCAGGGTCCGGCCGACCAGCGGGGACAGGTGGGCGGCCACGCTGGCCAGCTCGCGCAGGTCAGATTCGACCAGCGCCTGCGGCCCGTCGCACAGCGCGCTTTCCGGGTGCGGGTGCACGTCGACGATGATGCCGTCGGCGCCGACCGCGATCGCCGCCCGGGACAGCGGCACCACCAGGTCCCGGCGCCCGCCGGAATGCGACGGGTCCACGATCACCGGCAGGTGCGACAGCCGCTGCGCGACCGGGACCGCGCTGATGTCCAGCGTGTTCCTGGTCGCCTTCTCGAACGTGCGGATGCCCCGCTCGCACAGCACGATGTCGAGGTTGCCGCGCTGGGCGATGTACTCGGCGGCCATCAGCCACTCCTCGATGGTGGCGTTCATGCCGCGCTTGAGCATGACCGGCTTGCCCACCCCGCCGACCGCCTGCAGCAGCGGGAAGTTCTGCATGTTGCGGGTGCCGACCTGCAGCATGTCCGCGTAGCTGGCCACCAGGTCCACGTCACTAGGGTCGACGACCTCGGTCACGATCGGCAGGCCGGTCTCGGCCCGCACGTCGGCGAGGATCTTCAGCCCGGCCTCGCCGAGGCCCTGGAACGCGTACGGCGAGCTGCGCGGCTTGTACGCGCCGCCGCGCAGCAGCGACGCTCCGGCGGCCTTGGCCATCAGCGCGGAGGCCAGCGTCTGCTCGGCGGTCTCGACCGCGCACGGCCCGGCGATCACGGTCAGCGTGTCGGGGCCGATCGGCACCCCGGCGACCCTGATAACCGAACGCTCCCGGCGGTGCTCCCGGCTCACCAGCTTGTACGGCGCGGTGATCCGCACCACGTCGCTCACCCCCGGCATGCCGCGCAGGTTCAGCGTGTCCAGCTGGTCGATGTCCCCGACCAGCCCGACGATCGTCCTGGATACGCCGCGGCTGACGAACGCGTCGCCGCCCGCCCCGCGGACCAGCTCGACCACCCCGTCGACGTCAGCCTCCTCGGCTTCCGCCGCCATTACTACCACCATGTCGTCCGCCTCCAGTTTCAGTGTCGCGCATAAAAAAGCCCCGGGCCGCTGGCCCGGGGCTCTGGTGAGGTCGCTTCTGTCAGCGCAAGGTCTGGCAGGCGACCGTCCGGGACCCGGGCCGGTAGCCAAACCAAAACCAGAACTGCTGACGCATGCCGGACAGCCTAGCGCAGCGAATCCTTCCCGCGCACACGGGTCGGTCAGAAGCCGCCACCGCCGCCTCCGCCCTGGCCGCCGCCGGGGAGGACGTCGAGGAGGATGGTGCTGCCGCGTGGCGCCTGGCCCACCGGACTGTAGTCCCACACCTTGCCGTTAGGGTTGGCGGGCAGTCCGAACGACTGCACCTGGACGTTGAATCCAGCCCCCTGGAGCTCCTGCGTTGCGTCTCGCACCGACATCCCGATCACGTCCGGGACGTTGACTTCGGCGGGACCGCTGGAGACGGTCACGACCACGGTCTCGCCCTGCTGGTACAGCGACCCGGCCGCGGGCTCCTGCTGGGTTATCGTGCCCGACGGCTGCTGGCTGTTCTGGTCCTGCTGCGTTTGCAGGTGGGCGCCGTGCGCGGACGCCCAGTCCTGGGCCACCTGCTGGCTCTGCCCGACGAAATTCGGCACCGCTGCGCCGCCGGAAACCTGGATGGTGACCGGCTTGGTCTGCGGCCAGGACGTGCCCGCGGCCGGCTTGGTGCCCAGTACGGTGCCGACCGCGGCGTCCGAGCCGACCCGGTCGACGTTGTAGGTCAGGTGCGCTTGCTTCAGGGCGGCCTCGGCGGCGGGGAGCTTGTCGCCGTTCACCCTGGGCACGATGGAGGTGAACGGCCCGGAGGAGACCAGGATGGTGACCGCCGAGCCCTTCGCGGCCCGGCCGGACGGGCTGGTGCCGACCACCGTGTCCTGCGCTATGACGTTGCTGTGCACCTGCGACACCTTGGCCACCTTGAAGCCGTCCATGGTCAGCGCGGTCCTCGCCTGGCTCACCGAGTCGTTGGTCACGACCGGGATCGAGGCGTACCGGCCGGAGCTGAGCCACCAGCCGCCCAGGCCGAGCCCGACGCCGAGCGCCACGATCAGCGCGACGACCACGAGCCGCGGGCTGAACAGCCAGCGCTGCAGGAACGGCTCGCGCCCGCGCGCGTACCTTCCGCTCTCCTCGCGGTGCACCACGAGCGTCCGCGAGCTGACGCCGTCCTGGTCCGGGCGGCCGGACGGCCAGACGCCAGACGGCCCGGTGCCCGGCGGACCCGCCCCCAGACCGTTGGCCGTACTCGCCTCGGACACGCTCGGTGCTGGCGTGGGTCCGGTGTTGCGAGCCCACCACCCGTTGGTGGCCGCGGACGTATCCAGGTCGAGCCAGGGCGCTTCGGTCAGGCCCTGGACGCCGACCCCCATCACGCCGGTGAGCCCGCTCGGCTCGCCGAGCCCCTCCCGGACGCGGCGGACCGCGCGCGCGAACTCGCTGGCGTCAGCGGGGCGCAGCGCGGGATCGCGGCTGGTGGCCGCGAGCACGAGCTGATCGACCGCCGCCGGTATGCCGGGCACCAGCGCGGAAGGAGCCGGGACATCGGTGTTGACGTGCTGGTAGGCGACCGCGATCGGGGTGTCGGCGGTGAACGGCTGGCGGCCGGTGAGCAGCTCGAAGAGCACCACGCCTGCCGAGTACACGTCCGAGCGCGGGCCCGTGCTGTCGCCCGTCACCTGCTCGGGCGGCAGGTAGGCGACGGTCCCGATGAGCAGGCCCGCCCGGGTGTGCCCGGCGGCCGCCTGCGCCCGGGCCAGGCCGAAATCCGCCACCTTCAGCCGGCCGTCGGCGGTCAGCAGGACGTTCTCCGGTTTGACGTCGCGGTGCACGATGCCGGACGCGTGCGCGGCGGCCAGGCCGTCGAGCACGCCGGCCATGATGTCAAGCGCCGCCGCCGGGCTGAACCGGCCGCGTTCGCGGAGCAGTTCCTTGAGCGTGCGCCCGGGCACGTATTCCATGGCCAGGTACAGGAACGGCCCGTCGGAGCCCTGGTCGAACACCGCGACCACGTTCTGGTGCGACAGTCGCGCGACCGACTTGGCCTCGCCGATGAACCTGCGGACGAACTCCTCGTCCCTGGCCAGCTCGGCGTGCATGACCTTGAGCGCCACCTGGCGGTCCAGCCTGGTATCCATGGCCAGGTAGACGGTGGCCATCCCGCCGTGCGCAATACGCGCCGTCACCGCGTAGCGCCCGTCCAGGAGGCGCCCGGCGAGGGGATCGGCCAGCGTATCGTCCATCGCGATGAGTTTACGATTGTTTGCCCTGTGGACGTTGCCAATCAGGGGGTCCCGCGGGCCCGCGTAGCCTAAAGCACTGTGACCGATGGCACGCGAGTGGTGGTGGCCGGGGCGGGCCTGGCCGGCTTCCGTGCCGTCACCGAACTACGCGAGCGCGGCTTCACCGGCCAGATCACCCTGATCGGGGCGGAAACGCGGCCGCCGTACGACCGGCCGCCGCTGTCGAAGAAGGTGCTGACCGACGACGGCGTCGACCCGTCGCTGCAAGCCGACTTCGGCGCGCTGGAGGTGGATTTCCGGCCCGGCGAGGCCGCCACCGGGATGGACGCGCAGACCCTGGCCACCGATCGCGACAAGTACCCCTATGACCGGCTGATCCTGGCTACCGGAGCCGTGCCGGTGGCGCTGGCCGGCCCCGGGCGGCAGCGGTTCCTGCGCAACTACGACGACGCCCTGGCCCTGCGGTCCCTGTTCCGGCCCGGGCTCCGGCTGGCCATCGTCGGGGCGGGCTGGATCGGTGCCGAGCTGGCCACCGCGGCGGCCGCTCACGGCTGCCAGGTCACGGTGGTCGAAGCCGGGCCCGCGCCGCTCGCCGCCGCCCTGGGCGCCCCGGTGGGCGCGCAGACCTCACGCTGGTACGCCGCCGCCGGCGTGCGACTGCAAACCGGGGTCGCGGTGGAGTCCGTAGCCCCCGGCGGCCTGGCCCTGGCCGGCGGCGGGTGGATCGCCGCGGACGAGATCGTCACCGCGGTCGGGGTCCGCCCGGCTACTGCCTGGCTGGAGGGTTCGGGTATCTGGCTGGAGAACGGCGTGGCCGTCGACGCGGGCCTGCGCGCGTCCGTGCCCGGGGTCTACGCGGTGGGCGACTGCGCCGCGTTCGAGTCGCGGCGCTTTGGCCGGCGGCTGCGGTTCGAGCACTGGGACGTGGCCCTGCACGCGCCCGAGGTGGTCGCGGCCAACGTGCTCGGCGGCGACGAGGTATACGACCCGGTGCCGTACTTCTGGTCGGAGCAGTTCGGCCGGATGGTGCAGTACGCGGGATACCACGGTGATGCCGAGCGGCTGGTCTGGCGCGGTGACCCGGCCGATCCGGCCTGGGCGGCGTGCTGGCTCGCCGTCGGCCGGCTGGTGGCCATCATGACCGTGGACCGCCCCCGCGACCTGCTCCAGGGCCGCCGTCTCATCGCCTCGGCGGCCCCGGTCGACGTCGCTCGCCTGACCGATCCGGCCGTTCCCGTCAAGGAAGCCGCGGAGGCGAGCGGGTAAACACTGTGTTTGGAGCACCCCCGGACGTGGGACATTGGACTCGTGGCACAGATCGACCCCACGACCGACGCTCTCGTCGGCGAATGGCTGTCACTCCCCGATGTAGCCGGCCTGCTCGGCATGCCAGCTGGGCGAGTGAAGCAACTCCTGCGCGACCGGAAACTCCTCGCCGTGACGCGTCCCGAAGGGACGCTCGCGGTCCCGGCCGCCTTCCTGGACGGCCCCCAGGTCGTCAAAGGCCTGTGCGGAACCCTCACCCTGCTCTTCGACTGCGGATTTGACGAGCTGGAGGCGTTGCGCTGGCTGTTCACGGCGGACGAAACGCTGCCGGGCACGCCGATCGAGGCGATCGCCAAGCACCGGTCAACCGAAGTGAACCGGAGGGCTCAGGCCATGGCGTTCTAGGCGCGGCAGTGTCAGCCACGGGGACGGCCCCTGGCGCCCCCCGGTAGGCTGACGCTATGCCGCCGAGCCCGCCGCGCTCGCGTCGAACCTCGGGCGCGATACCGAAGCGTGTCCTGGGCCAGCCACGACTGCCGCACCAGCCGCTGATCCGCGACCTGCTCGCGGTCGGCCGCCAGGCGTTCTCGTTCGAGTTCATGCCGCCCAAGACCGAGGCGGAGGAACAGCAGCTGTGGCGGGCCATCAGGCAGCTCGAGCCGCTGCGGCCCACCTTCGTCTCCGTGACCTACGGGGCCGGCGGGTCGACCCGGGACCGGACGGTGCGGGTGACCGGCCGGATCGCGGCGGAGACCACGCTGACCCCGGTCGGCCATTTCACCGCGGTCAACCACTCGGTGGCCGAGCTCAGGCAGGTCATCGGGTCCTACGCGGCGGTCGGGGTGCGTAACGTGCTCGCCCTGCGCGGTGACCCGCCGGGCGACCCGAACGCCGACTGGGTACCGCACCCGGAAGGCCTCACCTATGCCGCCGAGCTGGTCAGCTTGATCAGGTCGGCCGGCGACTTCTGCGTGGGGGTGGCCGCGTTCCCCGAGAAGCATCCGCGCTCACCCGATCCGGACACCGATG
This sequence comes from uncultured Actinomycetes bacterium, assembly GCA_963822765.1. Lineage (GTDB taxonomy): Bacteria > Actinomycetota > Actinomycetes > Streptosporangiales > Streptosporangiaceae > Palsa-504. The sequence continues at coordinate 371,610 of CAWGJL010000048.1, forward strand.
TGCGCTACTTCGTGGCCAAGTGCCGGGCCGGCGCGGACTTCGCCATCACCAACATGTTCTTCTACCCGGAGGATTACCTGCGCCTGCGGGACCGGGTCGCCGCCCAGGGCTGCGATGTGCCGATCATCCCCGGCATCATGCCCGTCACCAGCCTGCGGGTGATCGAGAACGCGATCGAGCTGGGCGGCTGCCGGGTGCCCACCGAGCTGTGGGAGCGGCTGCAGGCGGTGGCCGGCGACCGGGCTGCGGTCCGCGAGATCGGCGTGGAATACGCCGCCGCGATGTGCGCCCGGCTGCTCGCCGAAGGCGTGCCCGGCCTGCACTTCTACACCCTCAACTGGTCCCGGGCGACCCGCGAGATCTACCAGCGGCTGGGCTTGGCCGACCGCGGCCTGCCCGACCGGGCACGCAGCGGAAGCTCGGCGCCCATCACGGCGTAGGGCGGTTCGCTCCCGGGAAAGAACGCGAAGCCGGTCAGCAGGTCGCTGAATCCCACGCCGCGGTACAGCCGCCGGGCCGGCGAGTTGGCGTCCCTGGTCGACAGCAGGGCGGTTCGTTCCGGCCGGCCCGAGGCGAGCTTGAGCAGCAGGCCCGCCCCGACGCCGTGGCCCTGATGCTCCGGGGCTACGTGCAGCTCGGCGACCTCGAACGAGTCGTCCAGCCAGCTCGCGGCGGCGAACGTGCCGTGGGCAGCGGCCACCGCGCGGGCCACCGTGTCGTGCCACCACTGGCCGGCCGCGCCGTGGAAGCCGTACCCGAACCCGGCCGGCGCACCGGATCCGTCCTCGGTGGCCAGCAGCGCGCGGAATCCCGGATGGGCGGCGTGCCCGGCCATGATCGACCGCCGGCCCGGCAGCATTTCGGCGGGCGGGCGCATGGCCGCCGCGTACACCGCGATCATCTGATCGAGCCGTCCGACGAACTCGCCGGGGTTCAGCTCGGTGACCGAGAGCACGCGCTGCACCCTCGCAAGCTTAGGATAAGGCCGCTTGCGGGCCGGCCAGCGGATCACAGGAGCTGGCTGCCCCGGGTCGCGGGCACCGACCGCACCTGGACCTGCGCCTGACCTAGTTCCGGCTGGCTGGCGGCCAGGGTGATGGTCCCGGTCTGGCCCGGGAGCGAGCGGATCCAGACCGCGCCGAGCCCGCCGTAGGCGCCGAAGGCGAACGGGTTGTCGCCGATCAGCGTGGCCGGACCGGTCAGCGTCAGCGTCACTTCCCCGGCCAGGAACCGGCGCTGGTTGCCGTAAGCGTCCACCGCCCGGAACACCGCCCGGGTCGCGTCCGAGCCGTCCGCCACGATGGTCGCGTCGTCGACCGCCAGGGCCAGGGTGTCATCGGCCGGGTTCGACGACATGCGCAGCTCCGTCACCTGCTGGTGGCCTACGTAGCCCTCGATCACGAGGTTCGGCATGGTATGCGGTGCCCGGGCCGGGAGCTGGACCAGGAACGGGGGGTAGGCCAGGTGCCCGTAGGGCGTGGCTCCGGTCGCGGGCAGTGCGGACGTTACGTGTACGCCGTTGATGTAGATCTCCAGCCGCTCGCAGTTGCTGGCGATCATCGAGGTCGGGTCCTGGAGCGGGAACACCCCGGTCGGCTGCCAGAAGAACACCGGCACGATGACCGGGCGGACGCTCGGGTCCACCTGCGACTGGTAGATGGCGGCGCCGGGTTTGGGTACCCGGAAGGTGTCCGCCACCCCGGCGTACTTGACCGACTCCGGATCCAGGCCCTCCGGTGAGGCGTAGTCGAACGCGGCCCAGGCCAGCAGCCCGGAGTAGCCGGTCTCCGACCGGGCCAGGCTCTGCGCCTCGCCGTGCAGGGCCGCCTGCTTGGCCAGCTGCCCGGGCGAGTCGGTCCAGGAGAAACGCCGCGGCTTGGCCTCGTCCACCCCGATCGCCTCGGTGACCAGGTAAGGCAGGCCGGTGAGGGGTGGCCGCAGCAGCGCCTCGCCGGTGACCTTGTCGTGGAAGTAGTCGTTGTAGGCGTAGACGTCCTCGTCCCACCCGGAGACCCGGTGGTAGGCCATCGCCCCCGAACTGGGCCGCGAGTCGTCGAGCTGGGCGGCGGCCTGCTTGGTGGCGGCCCACAGGCCCGGGACGTCGGGTGTCTCGTTGAGCCGGGTACCCCAGATGATGACCGACGGCCGGCTCCGGTCCCGCCGCACCATGTCACGCACGTTCTGCACGACCAGATCCTGCCAGCCGGGGGCGGCGTTCACGTTGTGCCAGCCCGGGGCCTCTTCCCAGACCAGCAGCCCGAGCTCGTCGCAGGCGTCGAGGAAGTGCGGCGACTGCGGGTAGTGCGAGCAGCGGACCATGTTGCAGTTGAGCTCCTTCTTCAGGATCTCCGCGTCCATCCGCTGGACCCGGGCCGGCATCGCCATGCCGGCGTACGGGTAGAGCTGATGCCGGTTCAGGCCGAACAGCTGCAGCCGTTCGCCGTTCAGGTAGAAGCCGTCCGCCTGGAACGACGCGTCCCGGAACCCGATCCGCCGGGACAGCACATGGCTGCCCACGCCGGGGAAAGCCACGGTGGCCTGCACCGTGTACAGCTTGGGGTTGTCGGTCGACCACAGGGTGATGTCACCCAGTCCGGTCAGGCTCAGCGCCATGGTCGTCAGGCCGGGCGTGTCCAGGCTGACCGGCGTGGCCTGCTGGGCGACCAGCGTGGCCCCGTCGAACAGCTCGACCAGCAGGGTGCCGTCGGCGTGGGTCGGCAGCGCCGAGTCGATGGTGCACTCCACGTCCACCCGCGGCTGTGAGCTGAGCACGCCGGCCGGCCGGGCGAACACGTCGGACAGGAATGCCTGGGGGAGCACCCGCAGCCTGACCTCCCGGTAGATCCCGCCCGGCTGGAAGAAGTCCACGGTGTTCGGCCCGCGGCCGAGGCTCATCGGCGGCACCGGCAGGCAGTTGGCGTCCACCAGGACCGAGAGCAGGTTGTCGCCCGAGGTGACGTGGCCGGTGAGCTCGGCCGAGAACGGCAGGTACCCGCCCTGGTGGGTGGCCACCGTCTGGTCGTTGATCACGACCGTCGCGTTGACCATGACCCCTTCGAATTCGACCATGATCCGGTTGCCCGGCCGGCGCGAGCTGACCAGCGGGCCGCCGTTGAAGTGGCGCCGGTAGATCCACATCTGCTGCCACGCGCTGGCGTTCCAGTAGCGCCAGGAGAGCGGCGTGACCGCGTGCGGCACCGTTACCGGCACGAAGCCGCTGTCGTCGTAGAACGAGCTCTCCGCGCCCGCCATGTACTGCCCGCCGAATAGCCAGTTCGAGTTCAGCGAGAAGTTCAGGTTGGTAGGCAGCGGCTCCCTCGACGGCGACATCTTCCCGACCAGCGCGAGCAGCGACCCCGCGGCCACCCCGGCGCCGCCGATCAGGCTGGCCTGAATCACCGCCCGCCGCGAGATCCGCCGCTTCCCCCCGGTCTCGCCCTCGTACGCCGCCGCATCCGCGGCGGGGGAGAGGCCCGTCTGCCCAGGAGCCGCCCGGGTCTCCGTGCGCCCCGCCGCGCTGCCCTTCCGCGCCGGCACCCCTCCCAGCCGTCCCCGCCACAGCGCCCCTCCCGGCCGCCCCTGCCGCGCCGTCGTCCCCTCCCGGCCGTCCCTGCCGCTGCGTCCCTCCCGGCCGTCCCTGCCGCGCCGCCGTCCTCCGGCTGACCCTGACGCGGCGCGGCGCCTGCCGGAGTCCCGGTCCCGGCCTTGGCCGGGCGCGGCGATCCGGCCACCGGCCGGTGCGGCTTACTTACGGGCTCATCCGGTCTGGCCCGGGCGGCATCGCCGTCTTGCCCCGGGCGGTGCGCCCGGTTTCCGGCCTGGCCCGGGCGTAGCGGTGTCCCGGCCGGCGGCGTGGTCCCGCGGCGTGACGTACCAGCTTGGCCGGTGTGCGGTCCGGTCCCGGCCTGAGACCGGCGAGCGGCGCCTGTCCCCGGGGCCGGGCGCGCTGCGGGCCCGGGCGGGCTGGCATGTGGCGGCCCGCCCTTCCTGGCGTCCCGACCCGGCGCACCAGCCTTGCCCGCGCGCGGTGCCGCGCTCGCGTCCCCAGGATGAGACGAAGTGCCGGTCCGCGCCCGGCCAGCGCGCACCTGCCCCGCGGTCCTGCCCGAGGCGGCCGGACGATCAGGCGGGCCCTGCTGGCTGGCCGGCGGCGCCGCGCTCGCCGCGCCCGGGCCTCCCGCCGCGGCCCGGCCCAGCTCCTGCCCAGCGCCTAGGCCCGGCTCGATAAGCCCGTCCGCTTCAGCAGCAGCCCCGTCTGCCTTAGCAGCCCCGTCCGGCATGGCGGCCCCGTCCGGCATAGCGGCCCCGTCTGCCTTAACGGCCCCTTCCGCCTCGGTTGCCCTGTCCGCCTTAGCAATGCCGTCTGCCTTAACGGTCCCGACTGCCTTGACGGTCCCGTCTGCCTTGACGGTCCCGTCTGCCTTGACGGTCCCGTCTGCCTTGACGGTCCCGTCTGCCTTGACGGTCCCGTCTGCCTTGACGGTCCCGTCCGGCTTGGCGGTCCCGTCCGGCTTGATAGCCCCGCCTGACTTGGCGGCTCCGTTCAGCGCGGCCGGTGCGACGCTCTCGTCGCCCGGGCGGGGCGCTGTCGCCCGGTCCTCCTGCGCCGGACCGCCCCCCTCCGCCAGGCCTGTCCCGGACCCGATCAGGGTCGTCTCCGCGGGGCTGATACCTCCCGCAGGCTCCGAATCCCCGCCGGCCTCCCCGCCCCCCGCCGGTTCACCCGTCGTGCCGGGCCTGGGAACTGCGCCGGCCCCGGCCGTGCTCAGTACGTCGTCCAGGATGGTGTCGTCCCGGACCGGGGGCCGAGCGCCCGCGTCGGCAACGCCAGACATCACGCCTACCCCCGTCGCACAGAACTCCCCGTCAGCATCCGCTGTGACATCCCTACCGCCACCGCGGCGCGTACCCGGTTCATGGCGACCGGCCCTGCGCCCCCGTCATGACTGGACGGTAGGGAGTGCACGCGATAAAAATACAGGCCCTATAGCCTCTGTGTGCAAACGGACACGTTGCACCTAAATAACATAAATAACCTGCCCTGTCGCATATGGCCGGCGGCGTCGCCAGCCGCGTCGGGCTCCTCCGGCTTGGGCCCCAATGCCGCTTAGGCGCGTCGGAAAAAGCACGCCGGTTCGGGAAACTACCCTGCCGCTTGCGGTGCGCACCGCGGTGGCCTGCGGAAACTTAGGTTGCCCGGCCCCGGCTGCCAGTCCCCCGGTCCCCGGCCGCGTCACCCCGGCCGACCCCGCATACCCGGCACGGCCGCCCATATCAGCGAAAGCAATGCGTATACCAGAGCGAATCTTCATGATCGCGAAAGATTTACTACTCCATAGAGTAGTAAACCCTTCATGATCATGGAAAACAGCCAGATCCCTGACCGCCGGATCCCTGACCGCCGGACCCTGACCGCCGGTCCCTGACCGCCGGACCCCTGACCGTGCCTGATGCTCCCCGGCCGGCAGCACATCCCCACGAGGCCAGCACCCACAGCCCGCCGTGCACTTAGCTTGATCATGAAGGTCAGCTCGGCGCTGAACGAAATGAACCTGGGCTTTCACCACGCTACAGCGAGGTGAACCCCGGGGTTCATTCGGTTCCAGCCGATCCGGAGCACACGCGCTGCGGTGCTGGCGGAACCAGCGTGACTGAAGTCCGATTTCTGGAACCCGCGGCGCTACCGCGCCCATCAAGCTACACGCCCCTCCGGCCCCGGCCCCGACTCCCGCGGCGCTTACCGCGCCCATCAAGCTACGCGCCCTCCGGCCCGGGCCCCCTCGGCTCCCGCGGCGCCTCGGCTCCCGCGGCGCAGCGCCTCCGCTCCGCGGCGCAGCGCCTCCGCTCCCGCGGCGCCGGCCCCGCGTTGCCCGGCGCGGCAAAATGTCAGACCCTCCCGGTACCTTCGAACAAACATCGAATAGCGACTGGACATCGGAACGAATTTAGGTTCGAATAGAGGTACCAGCGCCGGCCGGGCGGGGTGGGGAAACGTCTCACCTGGCCGGGCCACCGGAGGAGATGAGAAGCGATGGTGAACGCAGCGGAGGTGCGGACGGGCAGCAGGACCGGCTCGCGGCATCTTGCGATACCGAGGGTCCCCGGGGTTCCTGTGGCGCCGACGGTGCTGAGCATGCTCCAGTCCGCGCGACGGGGACTGGCCGAGGCGACCGACGAGACCTCGCCTGGCGCCCGTTATGTCACCGCGCATCTGGCGGCGCTGCGCGCCGCGGCGGCGGTGGTGGCGGCCCGGGGCGAGCCCAAGACCAGGCGCCGCAAGCCGCACAGCGTGTGGGACCTGCTGCCCCAGGTCGAGCCCGCCCTCACCGAGTGGGCCGCCTACTTCGCGGCCGGAGCGGGCAAGCGCGCCGCGGCCGAGGCGGGCCTGCCGCGGGCGGCATCCGCCCGTGAGGCCGATGACCTGCTGCGGGATGCGGAGACCTTCCTCTCACTTGCCGAGACTGCGCTCGGTGTCGAGGTGCAGTCTCCGCTCCCGCTGCGGCCGGCCGGTTAAGCGGCTAGAACCCGTCCATGGCGCCGCGCGCGTCGGCGTCGAGCACGCCCCAGCTGATCAGTTCCTCGGTGAGGTCGGCGGGGGACTTGTCATAGATGACCGCGAGCGAACGGAGGTCTTCGTGCCGGACCGACAGGACGCGTCCGTTGTAGTCGCCGCGCTGGCTCTGGATCGTCGCGACGTACCTGGCAAGCGGGCCGACCTTGTCCTTGGGCAGCTGGCCCATGCGCTCTAGGTCGATGACGAGCTTGGGCGAGGGCACCAGCGGCGTCGGGGCGGAGTCGCCGGGCAGTAGCTCGGAGACGGGCACCCCGTAGAACTCCGCGAGCTCGGCGAGCTTCTGGACCGTGACCGACCGGTCTCCGCGCTCGTAGGAGCCGACGACGACGGCCTTCCAGCGGCCGCGGGACTTCTCCTCAACGCCATGCAGCGAGAGTCCCTGCTGGGTGCGGATGGCGCGCAGCCGCGCGCCGAGTGTCTTGGCGTACTCAGATGGCATTTTTCCTCGGTTCCCGGCCAGTCGTCGCTTACGGTAACGGTTACGCTCTGTGACGGTAGGCGGCGAGCGCGACAAGGTCAAGCCGAATGGCAAAAACTGGCTTAACTCGTACGGTAACCGGCTTGCCATCCCGGATCACTACCTACCCTCCGCCGGCCGACGAGAACCCGGCTGTGATCAGGTTTCACGTCGCTGCGGGCAGGTCGCGCGGACGCCGCGGACGATCGTCACGTTCTGATGGTGTCTGTCTCGTGTGACGTAAATCACACACTGTGCTCACCGCCGCGATGCGGCCGGGCTTGCCGGTAACTCCCCGTATGATCTTGGACGAAGACATCCTTTAAGGACCGTCCGGAGAGGCGGGGAAGGAGGTCCATATCATGGACGCAACCGCTCATTCGGTCGCCGGGCGTGATGGCCTGGCGGTACTCGACGCCGAGGAGATCAGGCGCGCGCTGACCAGGATCGCCCACGAGATCCTGGAACGGACCCACGGCGGCGATGAGGTGGTCCTGCTCGGCATCCCGACGCGGGGCGTGCCGCTCGCTCGCCGCCTGGCCGCCAGGATCGGCGAATTTGAGGGCCTCGAGGTCCCCTGCGGATCGCTCGACGTGACCATGCACCGCGATGACCTGCGGCTCCGCCCAGCGCGAGCACTGGGCCGCACCGAGCTTCCCCCCTCGGGAGTGGACGGGAAGACGGTCGTCCTGGTCGATGATGTGCTCTACTCGGGCCGCACCGTGCGCGCGGCGCTGGACGCGCTGACCGACCTTGGCCGGCCCCGGGCCGTCCAGCTGGCCGTGCTGGTCGATCGCGGCCATCGCGAGCTCCCGATCCGCGCCGACTACGTGGGCAAGAACCTGCCCACCTCCCAGCGGGAGGTGGTGCACGTCCTGCTGGCCGAGGTCGACGGGCAGGACGCGGTGATGATCGGCGACGAAGGGCGGCCGTCATGAAACGCCATCTCATCTCGGCGGCCGATCTCAGCCGGGGCGACGCGCTGCTCATCCTCGATACCGCCGAGGAACTGGCCAGCCTGGCCGACCGCCCGATCAAGAAGCTGCCCACGCTGCGCGGGCGTACGGTCGTCAACCTGTTCTTCGAGGATTCCACCAGGACCAGGATCTCGTTCGAGGCCGCCGCGAAACGGCTCTCCGCCGACGTGATCAACTTCTCGGCCAAGGGTTCGAGCGTGGCCAAGGGCGAGAGCCTCAAGGACACCGCCCTGACCCTGGAAGCCATGGGGGCGGACGCGGTCGTCATCAGGCACAGCGCTTCGGGCGCCGCGCACCGGCTGGCCGGCTGGGTCCGCGGCAGCGTGGTGAACGCCGGGGACGGCACCCACGAGCACCCCACCCAGGCCCTGCTCGACGCGTTCACCATCCGGCGCAAGCTTCGCGCGTCGAGCGGCCGCGGGGCCGGGCTGGACGGCATCCGGGTCACCATCGTCGGGGACGTCCTGCACAGCCGCGTCGCCCGGTCGAACGTGCTGCTGCTGAGCACCCTGGGGGCCGAGGTGACCCTGGCCGCCCCGCCTACCCTGCTGCCCCTGGCCGTCGACACCTGGCCCTGCGCGGTGAGCTACGGCCTGGATTCCGAACTGCCCAAGAGCGACGTGGTGATGATGCTCCGCGTCCAGCAGGAGCGGATGACCGCCGCGTACTTCCCCAGCGTGCGCGAGTACAGCCGCCGGTACGGGCTGGACGCCGCGCGCATGGCCCGGCTGCCCGACCACGCCATCGTGCTGCACCCGGGGCCCATGAACCGGGGCGTGGAGATCGCCGCCGAAGTGGCCGACTCAGCCCGCTCGATGATCGTGGAGCAGGTGGCCAACGGGGTCACCACCCGCATGGCCGTCCTGTACCTGCTGCTCGGCGGCACCGAATTCCCGGAGGTGGCTTCGTGACCGCATGGCTGATCAAGGGCGCCGTGATCGCCGGGCCCGGCGGCCACGGGGTCACCGACCTGCTGCTGGCCGACGGGACGCTCACGGCCATCGGAGCCGGGCTGAGCCACGCGGGCGCCCAGGTGCTCGACGCGGCCGGGCTCATCGCCCTGCCCGGCCTGGTGGACCTGCACACGCACCTGCGCGAGCCAGGTCGCGAGGATGCCGAGACGGTCGAGACCGGCACTCGCGCGGCGGCTCTGGGCGGCTTCACCGCCGTGCACGCCATGGCCAACACCGAACCCGTCGCTGACACCGCCGGGGTGGTCGAACAGGTCTGGCGGCTCGGCCGCGCGGCGGGCCACTGTGACGTCCAGCCGGTGGGCGCGGTCACCGTCGGCCTGGCCGGGACCCGGCTCGCCGAGCTCGGCACCATGGCCGACTCGGCCGCGCGCGTCCGCGTGTTCTCCGATGACGGCCGGTGCGTGGCCGACCCGCTGCTCATGCGCCGCGCCCTGGAGTACGTCAAGGCCTTCGACGGGGTGATCGCCCAGCACGCGCAGGACCCCCGGCTGACCGAGGGCGCCCAGCTCAACGAGGGCGAGATCTCGGGCCGGCTCGGCCTGGCGGGCTGGCCGGCCGTGGCCGAGGAGGCAGTCATCGCCCGCGACTGCCTGCTCGCCGCGCACGTGGGCTCCGCGCTGCACGTCTGCCACGTCTCCACCGCGGGCTCCGCGGAGATCATCCGCTGGGCGAAGTCCAAGGGCTGGCCGGTCACCGCCGAGGTCACCCCGCACCACCTGCTGCTGACCGATGAGGTCGCGGTCGGCTACGACCCCGTGTTCAAGGTCAACCCGCCGCTGCGTACCGCGGCCGACGTGGCCGAGCTCAGGAACGCGCTGGCCGACGGCACCATCGACTGCGTGGCCACCGACCACGCCCCGCACCCGGTGGAGGCCAAGGAGACCGAGTGGGCGGAGGCGGCCTTCGGCATGACCGGGCTGGAGACCGCGCTGCGCGTGGTGCAGCAGGCCATGGTCGACACCGGGCTGCTGGACTGGCCCGGCGTCGCGGACCGGATGTCGGTCCGCCCGGCCCGGATCGGCCGGCTGACCGGGCACGGCGCCCCGCTCGCGGAAGGCGGGCCCGCCAACCTCACCCTGTACGACCCGGCGGCACCGGCCGAAGCGGTGAGCCCGGTCGGCGCGTCCAAGAGCCGCAACACGCCGTTCGCCGGGATGGCGCTGCCCGGCCGCGTGGTGGCGACCTTCCTGCGCGGCACGCCCACCGTCCTGGACGGGAAGCTCGCCTGAGATGACCCAACCGCAGGCCCTGCTCGTCCTCGAAGACGGCACCACGCTGCACGGCACCGCCTTCGGCGCGCACGGCGAGACGTTCGGCGAGATGGTCTTCAACACCGGCATGACCGGCTACCAGGAGACGCTCACCGATCCCTCGTATTGCCGCCAGATCGTGGCCATGACCGCCCCGCACATCGGCAACACCGGCGTCAACGACGAAGACCCCGAATCCGGCCAGGTCTGGGTCAGCGGCTACGTGGTGCGCGAGCCGGCCCGGCTCGCCTCCAGCTGGCGAGCTACCGCCAGCCTGGACGCCTACCTTCGCGCCGAGGGCGTGCCCGGTATCGCCGTCCGCGGCACCAGGCTGCTGACCAGACGGGTCCGCGAGCAGGGCGCGATGCGCGCGGCCATCAGCACCACAGAAACCAGCCCGGAACGCCTCCTAGAGCGGGTCCTGGCCAGCGCGCAGATGACCGGAGCCGACCTAGCCCGGGTGGTGAGCACGCCCGAGCCCTACACGATCGCGCCAGACGGGCCCGCCCGGTTCCGCGTGGTCGCGGTCGATCTGGGCATCAAGGCCGCCACCCCGCGCCACCTCGCCGCCCGAGGCTGCGAGGTGCTCGTGGTGCCCGCTACCACGACCGCCGCCCAGATCCTGGCCGAAGACCCCGACGGGGTGTTCTTCAGCAACGGCCCCGGCGACCCGGCCGCGGCCACGTACGCGGTGGACGCGATGCGCGGGGTGCTGGACGCCGGGCTGCCCCTCTTCGGCATCTGCCTGGGCAGCCAGATCCTGGCCCTGGCCCTGGGCCTGTCCACCTACAAGCTGCGCTACGGGCACCGCGGCGTGAACCAGCCGGTCATGGACCTGGCCACCGGCCGGGTCTACATCACCAGCCACAACCACGGCTTCGCCGCCGCCCTGCCGGAGGCCGGACCCGGGCCCGGACCCGGACCCGGACCCGGGCCCGGATCGTCAGACGTTTCCGCGGAAACGCTCCACGCAATTGCGTCAGACGTTTCCGCGGAAACGCGCGGCGCCGCCACCTGGTCTCATGTCCCGCCGGAGGCACTAGAGCCGTTCGAGACGCCGTACGGGCCGGCCGTGGTCAGTCACGTCAACCTCAACGACGGCGTGGTCGAGGGCCTGCGCCTGCGGGACCGCCCGGTGTTCAGCGTCCAGTACCACCCCGAGGCCGCTCCCGGCCCGCACGATGCCGCCGACCACTTCGACCAGTTCTGCGCTCTGCTCGAAAGGGGGAACGGTGCCGCGGCGTGAGGACCTCAGATCGGTGCTGGTGATCGGGTCGGGCCCGATCGTCATCGGGCAGGGCTGTGAGTTCGACTACTCGGGCACCCAGGCCTGCCGCGTCCTCAAAAGCGAGGGCATCAGGGTCAGCCTGGTCAACTCCAACCCGGCCACGATCATGACCGACCCCGAGTTCGCCGACGCGACCTACGTGGAGCCGATCACCACCGAGACGCTGGAGAAGGTCATCGCGATCCAGCGGCCCGACGCGCTGCTGCCCACCCTGGGCGGCCAGACCGCGCTGAACGCCGCCGTCGCCCTTCATGACCTAGGTGTCCTGCACAAGTACAACGTGGAGTTGATCGGCGCCAACATCGACGCGATCCGGGCGGGCGAGGACCGCGAGCGGTTCAAGGAGATCGTGACCGGCCTGGGCGCCGAGGTCCCCGCCAGCCGCATCTGCCGTGACCTCGACGAATGCCTGGCCACCGCCGAAAGCCTTAAGTACCCGGTCGTGGTCCGCCCGAGCTTCACCCTGGGCGGTATGGGGTCAGGAATCGCGAAAACCGAAGACGACCTGCGACGCATCGCCAGCGCCGGCCTCGACGCCAGCCCCACCCACGAGGTCCTGCTCGAGCAGAGCATCATCGGCTGGAAGGAATTCGAGCTCGAGCTGATGCGCGACCGCAAGGACAACGTGGTCGTCGTGTGCTCGATCGAGAACATCGACCCGATGGGCGTGCACACCGGCGACAGTGTCACCGTCGCGCCCGCGATGACGCTCACTGACCGCGAGTACCAGGGCATGCGCGACACCGCGATCGCCATCATGCGCGCGGTCGGCGTGGACACCGGCGGCTGCAACATCCAGTTCGCCGTCGAGCCGCGCACCGGCCGGATGGTCGTGATCGAGATGAACCCGCGCGTCTCGCGCAGCAGCGCGCTGGCTTCCAAGGCCACCGGCTTCCCCATCGCCAAGATCGCCGCGCGGCTGGCCATCGGCTACACCCTGGACGAGATCCCGAACGACATCACCGGCCAGACGCCGGCCTGCTTCGAGCCCGCGCTGGACTACGTGGTGGTCAAGGTGCCGCGGTTCGCGTTCGAGAAGTTCCCCGGCGCCGACCCCACGCTCACCACCCACATGAAAAGCGTGGGGGAGGCGATGGCCATTGGCCGGAGCTTCCCGGAGGCGCTGCAGAAGGCACTGAGAAGCCTGGAGAGTAACCACGGTCCGTTCGGCTTCAAAGAAGATCTCCAAGCCAACAAAAACAGCCTGCTGCGTGACTGCGGGACCCCGCACGACGGCCGCCTGAACACCATCCAGCGGGCGCTGCGGGCCGGCGCCAGCCCGGCCGACATCAACGACGTGACCGGCATCGATCCCTGGTTCATCGAGCAGATCCAGCACATCAACCAGGTCGCCAAGCAACTTAACCAGGCAGCGGCCCTGGACGCGCGCACGCTGACCACCGCCAAGCAAAACGGCTTCTCCGACGCCCAGATCGCCGAGTTGCGCGGCACAACGGAAACGGTGATCAGGGAGATCCGCTGGGGGCTCGGCGTGCGCCCGGTGTACCACGCGGTCGACACCTGTGCGGCCGAGTTCGCCGCTCGCACTCCCTACCTGTACTCCACCTACGACGACGAGACCGAGGTCCCCCGGGGCGACAAACCCAAGGTGATCATCCTGGGCAGCGGGCCGAACCGCATCGGCCAGGGCATCGAGTTCGACTACGCCTGCGTGCACGCCTCGTTCGCGCTCACGGAGGCCGGCTACGAGACCGTCATGGTCAACTGCAACCCGGAGACGGTCTCCACCGACTACGACACCTCGGGCCGGCTCTATTTCGAGCCGCTCACCCTGGAGGACGTCCTGGAGGTCGTCCGCGCGGAACAGGAAACCGGACCCGTCGAGGGCGTCATCGTGCAGCTCGGCGGGCAGACCCCGCTGGGCCTGGCCCGCGCCCTGCAAGCCGCCCGGGTCCCGGTGGTGGGGACCTCGCCCGAGGCCATCCACCTGGCCGAGGACCGCGCCGCGTTCGCGCAGGTCCTCGACCAGGCCGGGCTGACCGCCCCGCGCTACGGCACGGCCGTCACCGCCGAGGACGCGCAGAAAATCGCCCGCGAGATCGGCTACCCGGTGCTGGTCCGGCCCTCGTACGTGCTCGGCGGGCGCGGCATGGAAATCGTCTACGACGACGCCACGCTGCGGTCCTACGTATCCCGGGCGACGGAGGCAACGGACCACCCGGTGCTCATCGACAGGTTCCTCGACGACGCGATCGAGATCGACGTCGACGCCCTGTACGACGGGTCCGAGCTGTACCTCGGCGGCGTGATGGAGCACATCGAGGAGGCCGGCATCCATTCCGGCGACTCGGCCTGCGCGCTGCCGCCGATCACCATCGGCCGCGGCGACATCGCGCAGGTCCGCGCGGCCACGCACGCCATCGCGCAAGGCGTGGGGGTGCGCGGGCTGCTGAACGTGCAGTACGCGATGGCCGGGGGAGTGCTGTACGTCCTCGAGGCCAACCCGCGGGCCTCGCGCACCGTGCCGTTCGTCTCCAAGGCCACGGCGGTCCCGCTGGCCAAGGCCGCGGCCCGGATCATGCTGGGCGCCACCATCGCCGAGCTTCGCACGGAAGGGATGCTCGAACAAAGCGGAGACGGCGGTGACCTGCCACTGGACGCGCCGGTCGCAGTCAAGGAGGCGGTGCTGCCGTTCGGGCGGTTCCGCGATCCGGGCGGCCAGGGCGTGGATACGGTGCTCGGACCCGAGATGCGCTCGACCGGCGAGGTCATGGGGATCGACGCGATGTTCGGCACGGCCTACGCGAAATCCCAGGCCGCCGTGTACGGGTCGCTGCCGGTGAAGGGCCGGGTGTTCGTGTCGGTCGCGAACCGGGACAAGCGGTCCATGATCTTCCCGGTCAAGCGCCTGGCCGACCTGGGTTTCGAGATCTGGGCCACGGACGGAACGGCGGAGGTGCTGCGCCGTAACGGGGTTCGTGCCAAGATCGTGCGAAAGCACGGCGACGGCCCAGGACCCGATGGCGAGCCGACCGTGGTGACGCGCATTCTCGCTGGCGAGGTGGACCTGATCGTGAACACGCCGTTCGGCAGTCCCGGGCAGTCCGGCCCGCGGCTCGACGGCTACGAGATCCGTACCGCCGCGGTCCGCCGCGGCATCCCGTGCGTGACCACGGTGGCCGGCCTGGCCGCCGCGGTGCAGGGCATCGAGGCCATCATCCGCGGCGAGATCGGCGTGCGGTCGCTGCAGGAGCACGCCGCACTGCTGCGCGCGCCCCGTGAGTAAGGCCGACAGTGACTGAGGCGGCCGCGGGGCCGGTCCAGGTCCGCGCCACCGTGCTGACCCTGCGGCGCCTCGATGCCTACCACGCGCTGACGCTGGTCGCCCCCGCCATCGCGACCAGGTTCCGGCCCGGCCAGTTCGTCACGGTGGCCGTCGGCGGCCCGGAGACCTCCATGCTCGGCCGCCGGGCCTTCGTCGTGCACGACGTGCGCCCCGACCACGGCGGCACGGTGGAGTTCGTGTTCGAGGCGCTGGGGCCGGGTACCCGGTGGCTGGCCGCGCTGCGCGCCCGCGACACCCTGGACGCCGTGGGCCCGCTGGGCCGGCCGTTCCCGGTGCCGAAGAACCCGTCCCGGTGCCTGCTGCTCGGGGTCGGTTACGGCAGCGCGCCCTTGTTCGCGCTCGCCGCCAAGCTGGCCGATCGCGCCTGCAGCGTTGATTTCCTGCTCGGCGGGCCGAGCGCGGACCGGGTCTTCGGCGCGCTGAGCGCCCGCCGGTCCGGGCGGAGCGCGACGATCACCACCGCTGACGGCTCGCTGGGCGCCCGCGGCCCGGTCACCGCCATGCTGGAGCAGGTCATCCGCGAGGCGCGCACCGAGGTCATCTACGCCAGCGCGCCGGTGCCGGTGCTGCGCGACGTGACCGCGCTGGCCGCCAGGTACGCGATCCCGGTGCAGGCCTCGGTGGACGTGCCCATGGCCTGCGGGATCGGGGTCTGCATGGGCTGCGTGCTGCCGGTGACCGGGACCGACGGGATCACCCGGATCGTGCGCGCCTGCGTGGACGGCCCGGTGTTCCGCGCCGACCTGGTCCGCTGGGATGACGTGGGCACGATCCCGTTCGACGCGCTCGGGGCACCCGGCTGGAAGCCCAAGGCCGAGGGGCATCTGCATGCCGGCTGACATGCGGGCCCGGCTCGGGCAGCTCGAACTGCCCAACCCGGTGCTGGCCGCGGCGGGCTGCGCGGGCGCGGGCCGCGAGCTGGCCCAGTTCATCGACGTCGCCCGGGTCGGCGCGATCATCAGCAAGTCGATCATGACCGAGCCGCGGACCGGTAACCCCGCACCCCGGCTGGCCGAGACGCCCAGCGGGATGCTGAACTCGGTGGGCCTGCAGGGGCCGGGCATCGACGCGTTCCTGCAGCGCGACCTGCCGTGGCTGCTGTCCCACGGCGCCCGCGTCGTGGTCTCGATCGCGGGCCAGACCGTCCGCGAGTACGGCGCGCTGGCGGCCCGGCTGTCCGACGCGGCGGGCGTGTCGGCGGTCGAGATCAACCTCTCCTGCCCGAACGCCGAGGACGCCGGGCACCTGTTCGCCCTGGACCCCACGACCGCCGGGTCCGTGGTCGCGGCGGTGCGCGCCAGCCTCCGGCCAGACATACCGGTGTTCGCGAAACTCTCGCCGGATGTGACCGACATCGTGGCCGTGGCCGGCACCTGCGTCGCGGCCGGCGCGGACGGGCTCTCGCTGATCAACGTGGTGCTCGGCATGGCCATCGATCCCGCGACCCTGCGCCCGGCCCTGGCCGGAGCGTACGGCGGCCTGTCCGGGCCCGCCGTCCGTCCGGTCGCGGTGCGGTGCGTGTGGCAGGTGGCCGAGGCGTTCCCCGATGTGCCGATCATCGGGACGGGCGGCGTGCGAACCGGGCGGGACGCGCTGGAGCTGCTGCTGGCGGGCGCCTGGATGATCGGAGTCGGCACCGCCATCATGCATGACCCATCGGCATGCTCGCGGGTCGTGCGGGAACTTGAGGAGGAACTGGCGGCCATCGGCGCCGATCAGGTCGCCGACGTCATCGGGCAGGCCCACGGGGGCCATGGCCTGGCCGCCCGCGGGCTGGCCCGGAGGGCCTAGCCGCCAAAACGGGTAGGCAATACGTGACAAGGTGGGAGCGGAGAGTGGAAGGAGTGGCCGTGAGCAAGCCGGCGCCGGTGGCGGTCGCGCTCGACGCCCCCGATCTGGAGACGGCCGCGCGGTGGGCGGCGCTCGTGACGCCGCACGTGAGCACGGTCAAGGTCGGCCTGGAGCTGTACCTGCGTTACGGGCCGCAGGTGGTGGCCACGGTGCGGGGAGCCAGCCGGGTTTCGGTGTTTCTCGACCTCAAGCTGCACGACATCCCGGCCACGGTGGCCGGGGCGGCGCGCGCGGTGGCCCGGCTGCGGCCCGACGTGCTGACCGTCCACGCGACCGGCGGCGCCGACGTCATCCGGGCGGCCGTCGAGGCCGCGCCGGGCACGATGGTCGCGGCCGTCACCGTGCTGACCTCGCTGGGCGATGATGACCTGGGCCGGATCGGGATGACCGGGCCGGTGCCAGACGCGGTCCTTCGGCTGGCCATCCTCTCGGTGGCCGCGGGTGCGCAGGGCCTGGTCTGCTCGCCGCGTGAGGTCTCTGCGGTCCGGTCGGAGGTCGGCCCCGATGTGACGCTCATCACTCCGGGGGTACGGCCGGCCGGCGCCGGGGCCGACGATCAGGCGCGGGTCGCGACGCCGGAGGAGGCGCTGCTGGCCGGCGCGGACTTGCTCGTGATCGGCCGGCCGATCACCCGGGCACCGGACCCGGGGGCGGCCGCGGCCGCCATCGCCGCGTCGCTCCGCCGGGTCAGCGTCGCCCGTGATCCGGCCTGAACCCGGGCTGGCAGGCCTGGAAAACTTTCACCCACACATATGGTGACCTGGGGTGACGTCGGCCTCACGCAACGAGTACGATGTCAGGAAGCTCAACGGGCCTCAGATGGGGATAGACGGGATAGAACCGCCCAGCAGGTATCAGGAGTCACATTAATCTCATAGATGACAACTAGCGATAATCCGGGATCAAAGCGAGCAGCAGCCGTCGTGAGTCAAGGCGAAGACCGTCGCGGCAACAAGCCCATTCGGCTGACCCGAATTGGGCCGGCGGCGCCCCGGCGGGACGCGGATAAGTGTGACGAATCCACGACGCGCCGGGAGGGTGGTCAACCGCCCGGACATCCATGGCATACGCTGGTGCCTTGCACCTTGACCACGGAATATCGCCCGGTGAGACCCCTAGTGAGGCCCGGGCCCGAGTAATGATAACTCTAAGTAATGTATTGCTTACTTTGAGTAATATATTTCAATTTGTGATGACGTAAACGGAGATTTGCGTTGCCGAAAGGGTACGTGATTGGCTAGTTTCCCCTCCCGACAATCCTTTTTCCAACGAAACCCGAGGTGACCCCGAGTGGCTCTTCCTCCCCTCACTCCTGAAGAACGTGCGGCGGCACTGGAGAAGGCTGCCCGCGCACGCAAAGAACGCGCCGAGGTGAAGAATCGCCTCAAGCGCGGGGCCACGACCTTGTCGGATGTCATCAAGGAAGGCTCGACCGATGACGTGATTGGCAAGATGAAGGTCTCGGCTCTGCTTGAGTCTCTGCCTGGCGTGGGCAAGGTGCGGGCAAAGCAGATCATGGAAAGGCTAGGCATAGCGGAATCGCGTCGCGTACGCGGGCTGGGTACCAACCAGCGGTCCGCGCTTGAGCAAGAGTTCGGTGCCGATATCTGAACCGCGCGGCAGACGGGAGCGACGTCCTAGCGGAGCCGCGGTCGCGACCCCGGTGCATTCGCGGCTGACCGTGCTCTCCGGGCCCTCCGGGGTCGGGAAGAGCACGGTCGTCGCCGAACTCCGCAGGATTTCTCCCGACATCTGGATTTCCGTGTCGGTGACGACACGTCGGCCGCGGCCGGGCGAAGTGGACGGCCGCGAATATCACTTCGTCGACGACAGCGGGTTCGACCGGCTGGTTGCCGGGGGAGCGCTGCTGGAGTGGGCACAGTTCGCCGGCAACCGGTACGGCACGCCGCGCGCGCCTCTGAACGAGAAGCTCGAGGCGGGCGTGGCCTGCCTGCTGGAAATCGACGTAGCCGGAGCGCGGCAGGTCAGGCGGGCCGCGCCCGACGCCCGGCTGGTATTCCTGGCCCCGCCGTCCTGGGACGAGCTGGTCCGCAGGCTCACCGGCCGTGGTACCGAACGGGCCGAGGTCCTGGCCCGCCGGCTCGCGGCCGCGGAGGACGAGCTCGCGGCCGCCGCCGAGTTCGACATCACGCTGGTCAATACATCCGTCCAGGACGTGTGCCGCCAGCTGATAGCCTTGATGGAGCAGTGAACAACGGAAGGCAGAACGTGGCAGGCACTCAGGTCGCCGACGGCATCATCAACCCGCCGATCGACGAGCTTCTCGGGGTCGTGGACAGCAAGTACCGGCTGGTGATCATGGCCGCGAAGCGCGCACGGCAGATCAACGCGTACTACTCCCAGCTCGGCGAGGGGCTGCTGGAGAACGTCGGCCCGCTGGTCGAGACGCGCAGCCAGGAGAAGCCGCTGTCCATCTCGCTCCGTGAGATCAAGGAGCGCTTGCTCGACGTCGAGGCCACTGAAGGCTAACCCAGACCATGCCCGCGTCGGCCCGTATCATCCTGGGCGTCGGCGCGGGCATCGCGGCGTATAAGGTCTGTGAGCTGCTCAGGCTGCTGACCGAAGCCGGGCACCGCGTGCGAGTCGTGCCCACCGCTGACGCTCTTCGTTTCGTCGGCGAGCCAACGTGGGCCGCTCTGTCCGGCGAACCCGTCACCACCGACGTGTGGACCGGCGTATCCGAGGTGCCGCACGTCCGGCTCGGCCAGTCCGCCAACCTGGTCCTGGTCGCCCCGGCCACCGCTGACCTGCTGGCCCGGGCCGCGGCCGGGATGGCCGGTGACCTGCTGACCGCCACCCTGCTGACCGCCAGGTGCCCGGTGCTGTACGCGCCCGCCATGCACACCGAGATGTGGGAGCACCCGGCCACCCAGGCCAACGTGGCCCTCCTGCGCAGCCGGGGAGCGGTAGTGCTGGACCCCGCGGTCGGCCGCCTCACCGGAGCCGACAGCGGCGCGGGCCGGCTGCCTGAGCCGCCCGAGATCTTCGCCGTGGCCGTCCGCCTGCTCGACGGCGCGGCCTCGCAGGACCTGGCCGGCCGCCGCGTGGTGGTGTCCGCGGGCGGCACCCGGGAGGAAATCGACCCGGTGCGGTTCATCGGCAACTGGTCCACGGGCACGCAGGGCTACGCGCTGGCCCGCACGGCCGTCGCCCGGGGCGCCGAGGTGACCGTGATCGCGGCCAACGTCGCCTTGCCCGACCCGGCCGGGGTCAAGGTCGTCCGTGTCGTCTCGGCCCGCCAGATGCACGATGCGGTCCTGGCCGCCGCGACGAATGCCGACGTCGTGGTGATGGCCGCCGCGGTGGCCGACTACCGCCCGCAGACCCGCAGCGACGGCAAGATCAAGAAGGACGGGCAGCCGCCCGAGCCGCTGCGCCTGGTCGAGAACCCGGACATCCTGGCCGGGCTGGCCGTGCAGCGGGGTCCCGGCCGCACGCAGCCGGTCCTGGTCGGGTTCGCCGCCGAGACGGACACCTCCGAGCAGGCGGCCCGGGCCAAGCTCGCCCGCAAGGGATGTAACCTGCTGGTGGTCAACCCGGTGGGGAACGGGCTCGGCTTCGGGACCCCGGACAACGAGGCGGTCGTCTACGGCGCGGACGGGACGGTCACCCGGATCCCGCGCGGGCCCAAGGAAGCGCTCGCGAATGTGGTGTGGGACCTGGCCGCTGTCAACCTAAAGTGACCGCTGTGCGTCAAATCCGAAGTAAGCGGTCAATCCGAAGCAAACCGTCTCCCCTGCAGACTCCGGATAGAATCGCCGCAGTTGCCGGGTCCTAGGAGGGGAAAACGAAGTGGCGCGTCGCCTGTTTACTTCTGAGTCGGTTACCGAGGGTCATCCCGACAAGATGGCCGACCAGATCAGTGACGTCATCCTTGATGCCATGATCAAGGACGATCCGGGCAGCCGGGTCGCGGTGGAGACGCTGATCACGACCGGTCAGGTCCATGTGGCCGGCGAGGTCACGACCCAGACCTACATCGACATCCCCGGCATCATCAGGGACAAGATCCTCGAGATCGGGTACGACTCCTCGGCCAAGGGCTACGACGGCGCGTCCTGCGGCGTGTCGGTCTCGATCGGCTCCCAGTCGCCGGACATCGCCCAGGGCGTCAACGACGCGTTCGAGTACCGCGAGGGCGAAGGGACCGACGACTTCGACCGGCAGGGCGCGGGCGACCAGGGTCTCATGTTCGGCTACGCGTGCCGGGACACGCCGGAGCTGATGCCGCTGCCGATCATGCTCGCGCACAAGCTGGCCAAGCAGCTGTCCGAGGTCCGCCGCGCGGGCACGGTGCCGTACCTGCGCCCCGACGGCAAGACGCAGGTGACCATCGAGTACGCGGGGGACCGGCCGGTCCGGCTGGACACCGTGGTGGTCTCCACCCAGCACGCGCCGGACATCAACCTCAAGGAACTGCTCACCCCCGACATCCGGGACTACGTGGTCGAGCCCGTCCTGGCCGGCGCGCAGATCGACACCGAGGGCTTCCGGTTGCTGGTCAACCCGACCGGCCGGTTCGAGATCGGCGGTCCCATGGGCGACGCAGGCCTGACCGGACGCAAGATCATCATCGACACCTACGGTGGCATGGCCCGGCACGGGGGAGGCGCCTTCTCCGGCAAGGACCCCTCCAAGGTCGACCGCAGCGCGGCGTACGCGATGCGCTGGGTGGCCAAGAACGTGGTCGCCGCCGGCCTGGCCGACCGCTGCGAGGCCCAGGTGGCGTACGCGATCGGCAAGGCGATGCCGGTCGGGTTGTTCATCGAGTGCTTCGGCACCGAGCAGGTGCCGGTGGAGCGGATCCAGGACGCGGTCATGAAGGTCTTCGACCTGCGGCCGCGGGCCATCATCTACGCGCTGGACCTGCTTCGCCCGATCTACGCGCAGACCGCGGCCTACGGGCACTTCGGCCGCACCGAGCCCGACTTCTCCTGGGAGCGCGTCGACCGCGCCGACCAGCTCCGCGCCGCCGTCGGTATTTAAAACCTTTTCTGCCGAACGATGCGTGGTTCGTGCCGCCCGGACCGCGCCCCCGCCGAGACCGTCATCGACGTGGCGAACACCAGAGCAATCGTCCTGAGCCGGCCAGCCGACGTCCGCCAGAGCTTCACCGGCGAGCTGCGCCGCTACCTCCGCTCTCAGTCCGAGGTGCCCCTCACCCAGCAGACCTCCCTCACCATGGCCCGCGTCCTCCCGCCGTCCGACTGAACCCCGCCTCGCCACTCCCGCCTTCCGAACGTATGTACGATCCTTCAAACCTTGACCACGGCCGATGTTCTGATAAGACGGAGCCGTGGTGAAGGGGCCGAAGGAGCAGACGGTCAGCGAGCGGCTGCCGGTCGCCCGGGTCGCGGTCGACATCTCCCTTGCGCACCTGGACCGGCCCTTCGACTACCTGGTCCCGGCCAGCATGGACGAGACGGCCGTGCCCGGCTGCCGGGTCCGGGTCAGGTTCGCCGGACAGCTAGTCGACGGCTACCTGCTGGACCGGATCCAGACCAGTGAGCACCAGGGCAGGCTGGCCCGGCTGGAGCGAGTGATCTCCCCAGAGCCGGTGCTCACCCCCGAGATCTTCGCTCTGGCCCGCTCGGTGGCCGACCGGTACGCGGGCACGCTGGCCGACGTGCTCCGCCTGGCCATCCCGCCCCGGCACGCCACCGCCGAACGCGAAGCCCCCTCGGTGCCGCCCTCCGATTCCCCGCCGCGCCGCCCTCCGCCACGCCGCCGCTCCGGCCTCCCCGGCCCGGGCCGGGCTCATGGGCCAGGTACCCAGCGGGGGAGGCGTTCCTGGCCGCCCTGGCCGAGGGGCGCCCGGTGCGGGCCGCCTGGTCAGCGCTTCCCGGCCCGAAGTGGCCCGCCGAGATCGCCGTCGCCGCCGCCAGCACGGCCGCCGCCGGCCGGGGCGTGGTCATCGTCGTCCCGGACGCCCGCGACCTGGCCCGCGTCGACGCCGCCCTGACCGCGGTGAACCAAGGTGACGCGGGCCACGTCTGCCTGACCGCCGATCTCGGCCCCGCCGAGCGCTACCGCCGCTGGCTGGCCGTGCTCCGGGGCGCGGTCCGGATCGTGGCCGGCACCCGGGCCGCGATGTTCGCCCCCGTCTGCCAGCTGGGCCTGGTGGTCCTCTGGGACGACGGCGACGACCTGCACGCCGAGCCCCGGGCCCCGTACCCGAACGCCCGGGAGGTGCTCGCCCTGCGCGCCCACCAGTGCGGTGCGGCCGCCCTGATCGGCGGTTTCGCCCGGACCGCCGAGCTGACTCAGCTGGTCGCCGCCGGGTGGGCCAAGCCGCTGGCCGGCCGGCCGGACGTCCTGCGCCAGGCCGCGCCCCGGGTCCGGGCCGCGCCGGACGAAGCCGAACTCGCCCGGGACGCCGCGGCCATGACCGCCCGCCTGCCCAGCCTGGCCCTGCGTACCGCCCGGACCGCCCTGGCCGGCGACCCTCGCGGCAGCACCGCCCTGGCCGTCGGGCCGGTCCTGGTCCAGGTCCCCCGGCGCGGGTACCTGGCCGCGATCGCCTGCGCCCGCTGCCGCGCCCAGGCCCGGTGCGCCGTATGCGGCGGGCCGCTGCGCGTCGGCGGCTCCAATGAGGTGCCGGGCTGCCGGTGGTGCGGTGCCCTGGCCGCCGACTGGGCCTGCGCGCGATGCGGATCCGACCGCCTGCGCGCTCTGGTCACCGGCGCGGCCCGGACCGCGGAGGAGCTGGGCCGGGCCTTTCCCGAGGTGCCGGTGCGCACCTCGGGCGGCCAGCACGTGCTGGCCGAGGTGCCCGCCGAGCCTGCCCTGGTCATCGCCACCCCCGGGGCCGAACCGGTCGCCGCGGACGGCTATGCCGCCGCGCTGCTGCTCGACGGCTGGGCCCTGCTCGGCCGGCCGAGCCTGCGCGCCGCCGAGGAGACACTGCGCCGGTGGCTGAACGCCGCCGCCCTGGTCCGGCCCGCCGGGGCCGTGGTCGTGCTGGCCGAGGCGTCGCTGCCCGCGGTGCAGGCCCTGGTCCGCTGGGATCCGGTCGGTTTCGCCGAACGGGAACTGGCCGAACGAGCCGAGCTCGGCTTCCCGCCCGCGGTGCGGATGGCGGCCGTCACCGGCCCGTCCACCGCGGTCGCGGAATTCGTCGGCTCGGCCGCGCTCCCGGACCGGGCCGAGATCCTGGGGCCGATTCCGGCCGAGATCAGTGGACCGGCCGGGCCGAACGCCGCCGAACCAGATGCCGAGCCCGCCGAACGCGCGCTGATCAGGATTCCCCGTACCGACGGACTGGCCCTGGCCCGGGCGCTGCACGCGGCGCAGGCCGCCCGGAGCGCACGCAAGGACGGCGCCCCCGTGCGCGTCCAGCTCGACCCGGCCGAGGTTGCCTGATGGATAGACGCTGACGGATAAACCCTGGCGGATAAACTGGATGCCGACGGTCCCTCGCCGTCATGCGTCCAGGAGGTTTCGTGAGCGTCAAGCCGATCCGTCTTTTCGGTGACCCGGTACTGCGCACCCCGGCCGAGCCGGTGCGCGACTTCGATGCCGAGCTGCGCAGGCTGGTCAAGGACCTCACCGACACCATGCTGGACGCGCCCGGGGTGGGCCTGGCCGCGCCGCAGATCGGCGTCGGGCTGCGCGTCTTCACCTACCACGTGGACGACCACGAGCCGGGCCACCTGATCAACCCCTCGCTCGACCTGTCCAAGGAGGAAGACGAGGACGACGAGGGCTGCCTGTCGTTTCCCGGCCTGGCCTACCCGGTCACGCGCGCCTACGGGGTGGTCGCGACGGGCTTCAACATGTACGGCGACCCGGTGACGATCGAGGGCACCGAACTGCTGGCCCGCTGCATCCAGCACGAGACCGACCACCTGGATGGCATCTTGTTCATCGACCGGATGGACCCGGCCCAGCGCAAGCTGGCCATGAAGGCCATCCGCGAGGCCGAATGGTGGGGCGACCCACTCCCCAAGGTGAAGGTGTCTCCGCACGAGACCCTCGGGCGGGCTCTGTAGACCGATGCGCCTGGTGTTCGCGGGTACCCCGCAGACGGCGGTACCGGCGCTGGACGCGGTGCTGGCCTCACGGCACGAGGTCGTCGCGGTGCTGACCCGTCCCGACGCGCCGTCCGGGCGTGGCCGCCACGTCGAGTCGAGCCCCGTGGCCCGTCGGGCCGCCGAGGCGGGCCTCGAGGTGCTCACCCCGGCCCGGGCCCGGGACCCGCTGTTCCTCGACCGGTTGCGTGAGATCGCCCCCGACTGCTGCCCGATGGTCGCCTACGGCGCGCTGATTCCGCAGGCGGTGCTCGACGTGCCCGCCCACGGCTGGGTCAACCTGCACTTCTCGGTACTGCCGGCCTGGCGGGGCGCCGCTCCCGTGCAGCACGCCATCATGCACGGCGACGACGTGACCGGCGCCAGCACGTTCCGTGTCGTGGCCGCGCTGGACGCTGGCCCGGTGTACGGGGTGCTGACCGAACCGGTGCGGCCCACCGACACCAGCGGCGACCTGCTGGGCCGGCTGGCGCTCTCCGGCGCGCGGCTGCTCGTCGACACGCTGGACGGGATCGAGGCCGGAACCCTGGAGGCGATCCCGCAGCCGGCCGAGGGCGTGAGCTTCGCGCCGAAGATCACCCCGGCCGACGCGCGGGTGGACTGGAAGCTCCCCGCCCATGTGGTAGACCGGCTGATCCGTGCCTGCACGCCGGAGCCTGGCGCGTGGACCGAGCACGACGGCGCCCGGCTGAAGCTCGGCCCGGTATCACCCGGCGGGCCGGACCCGGCGGCCGACGTCCCCGACCTGGCGCCCGGAGAGGTAGTGGCCACCAAGCACGACGTGTTCGCCGGCACCGGCTCGCGCCCGGTGCGTCTCGGCGACGTGCAGGCGGAGGGCAAGCGCCGCATGATGGCCTCGGACTGGTTCCGCGGGCTGCGTTCGGCCGGCCCCGTGCGGCTCGGCTGACATGGCCGAGCGAACCCGACCCTCGCGGCCCCGGGCCACCGGACCAGCCAAACCCCAGACCGGCCAACCCCAGACCGGCCAACCCCAGACCGGCCAACCCCAGACCGGCCAACCCCGGACCGGCCGATCCCGGACCGACCGGCCCCAGAGCGGCCGGCGTCGGGTCGATCCAGCCCGGCGCGCGGCCTACGACGTGCTGCGCGCGGTCGCCGACCGCGACGCCTACGCCAACCTGCTGCTGCCCGCCCTGCTGACCGAACGCGGCCTGACCGGCCGGGACGCCGCGTTCGCCACCGAACTCACCTACGGCACGCTGCGCGGCCGCGGCACCTACGACGCGATCGTGGCCGCCTGCAGCGACCGTGACCAGCTGGACCCGACCGTGCGCGACGTCCTGCGGCTCGGCGCCCACCAGCTGCTGGCCACCCGGGTCGGCCCGCACGCCGCCGTGGCCACCTCGGTCGACCTGGTCAAGGACGTGTGCGGCCCCCGCCCGTCGGGTTTCGTCAACGCCGTGCTCCGCCGGGTCGCGACCCGCGACCTGGACGGCTGGACCGAGATCGTCGCCCCCAGCCGCGACCGTGACCCGTACGGCTACCTGGCCGTCCGCCACAGCTATCCCCGCTGGATCATCGAGGCGTTCGCCGACGCGCTGGGCCCGGCCAGCACCGCCGAGCTCGAGCCCGCCCTGGCGGCCGGCAACCTCCGGCCCGACGTGGTTCTCGCCGTAACCCCCGGCCAGGCCGCCAGCCAGGACCCCGCCAGCCAGGACCCCGCCAGCCAGGACCCCGCCAGCCACGGCCCCGGCCTGCCGGACACGACGCCGACCCGCTGGTCGCCCTACGGCCGGCGGCTGGCCGCCGGTGACCCAGCCCCGTACGTCGCCAGCGGCCAGGCCGTCGTCCAGGACGAAGCCAGCCAGCTCGCAGCGCTCGCCCTGACCCGCGTCAGCCTCGGCCCAGCCGGTGACGCGAGCGATCCGGGCCCGGACCGTCTCTGGCTCGACCTGTGCGCGGGTCCCGGCGGCAAGGCCCGGCTGCTGGCCGGGCTCGCCGTCGAGCGCGGAGCGAGCCTGGTCGCCTCCGACGTCCGCCCGCACCGGGCCGGCCGGGTCCTGGACGCCCTGCGCCGCGCCAAATTCGACAGCGCCAGATTCGACAGCGCCAGATTCGCCCCGGCCGTCATCGCCGCCGACGGACGGCACGTGCCCTGGCGGCCCGGGACGTTTGACCGCGTGCTCGCCGACGTGCCCTGCTCGAACCTCGGCTCGCTGCGCCGTCGCCCCGAAGCCAGGTGGCGCAAGACCCCGGACGACGTGCCCGAGCTGGCCGCGGTTCAGCGCGGGCTGCTGGACGCCGCGATCGAGTCGGTCCGGCCCGGCGGCGTGGTCGCCTACGTGACCTGCTCACCGCACCTGGCCGAGACCCGCGATGTGGTCACCGCCGTCGCCGGCGCACGCGGCGACGTCACCATCCTCGACGCTCCCGCGGTCCTCGCCGACGTGCCTGGCCTGTCCGCCTCCGACCCCCGGTTCGCCCAGTTCTGGCCGCACCGCCACGGCACCGACGCGATCTTCCTGGCGCTGCTGGCCCGTCGCTCGTCTGCTTAGGCGCGACTAAGAGCGCGGGTCTGGCCCAGGCGGGCGTTGCCGATGTCGGCCCGCTGGCCCTGGGCGTAGCCGGCGCTGTACCCGCGGCCGCTGTAGGTGATGCGGGTCTTCCTGGTCACCGGGTACGCCTCTTCCAGCCGGCGCCGGATGACCACGGCGCGGTCGGCCAGCACCAGCGCCGTGCTCGGCCCGGACTGCGCCTCGCCCTCGGCGCTGGTGGCGGCGCGCTCCTCGGCCGAGCGCACCCGGGTGATGACCGCGGTGACGAAGCCGAGCAGCCAGCTCCGCCGCCACGCCCGGACGCTGCGTACCCCGTCGGGCACGACGGCGACGGTCAGCCCGCGCGCCATCTGGAGCAGCAGCGAGGTGTACAAGATGTCGGCCCGCTCCAGATCGGAGGCGTAGCCGAACACGTGGATGCGTGCCCCCGGCCCGGTGGTGTGCAGCAGCACGCACTGGCACCGCATGGCGCCGGCCAGCCCGGCCAGCAGGTGCGCCCGGACCTGGGCCCACGGGTTGTCGATGTCGATGACGCGGTTGCCGGGGCGGTCGGTCTCCGGACGGGACGCGGCCAGCCGGGCGCGGTCGATGCCGTAGCGGGCCATCAGCTCGGCGGCCTTCGCGGTCAGCGCCTCAGCCTCGGGCGGGGTCACCCCCTCGGCCTCGGCCTTCGCCAGCAGCTTGCGTACCCGGTCAAGCAGTGCACTGGGCGGTTCTGACGGCATGAGCATCCTCCAGGTCGTACCAAGTCGAACTCAGTATCGAACTGTACCCCCGCGATACGACATTCCCGACCCCTGCCCTCCGGCGTGTCCCCGGGACCGCTTTTCCCTAGCCGGGGGAGTTGCGGCGTACCCAGGCAATCTACACTCTGGGCTGTGGCCGTTCAGATCTCACCGAGCATCCTGTCCGCGGACTTTGCCCGGCTCGCCGACGAGGCCGCCGCGGTGGCCAGCGTCGCCGACTGGCTGCACGTGGACGTCATGGACAACCACTTCGTGCCGAACCTCACCCTGGGCCTGCCCGTCGTGGAGTCACTGCTCAAGCACGCCACGCTGCCCATCGACTGTCACCTGATGATCGATGAGCCGGACCGGTGGGCGCCGGAGTACGCCGAGGCAGGCGCGCGCAACGTCACCATCCACGCCGAGGCGACCCGCGCCCCGGTCCGCACGCTGCGCGCCATCCGCGCCGCGGGCGCCCGCGCCGGGCTGGCCGTCAACCCGGGCACCGCGGTGGAGCCGTACGAGGACCTGCTGCCCGAGATCGACATGCTGCTGCTGATGACGGTCGAGCCGGGCTTCGGCGGCCAGCACTTCCTGGACATGGTGCTGCCGAAACTGCGCCGGGCCCGCGCCCTGGTGGCCGAGCGCGGGGCCGAGATCTGGCTCCAGGTCGACGGCGGCGTCCACGAGGAGACCATCGAGCGCTGCGCCGAGGCGGGCGCGGACGTGTTCGTGGCCGGCTCCGCGGTCTACGGCTCCGACGACCCTGCCCGCGCCGTACAGGCCCTGCGGGCCCAGGCCGAGCGCGCTACCGCCCACGCCGCCTGGAGCGTGCACGGCCGCCCCGGCTGAGGTCCTTTTCTTTATGCCGAACGGACCTGGCTGACACTGCCCGTACCCGCTCCCGCGTCCCCGGCCGGAGCGGCCTGCGGCTCGGCGCGGCTCACGAAGTCCTTGCTGCGGATGAGCAGCAGCGCGCACACCGCCCCGACCAGCGCGATGCCAGCGGTCACGTAGAGCAGGTCGTTCAGGCCGGCCGCGAACGCGGCCTTGACCGCCGCCGCGACCTCGCCCCGGCGGGCGGCCGGCAGGCTGGCCAGCAACTGGCCGACCTGGCCCTGCCGGACCATGGACACGATGCGCGGCGCCGACGAGGCCACCGCCGGGTTGCTGGTCAGGTTGTGCTGCAGCGAGGAGTTGAAGATCGAGCCGAGGGCGGCGATGCCCGCCGCTATGCCGATCTGCCGGAACGTCGAGTTGACGCCCGATGCCATCCCCGCCTTCTGCGGCGGCACCACCCCGATCGCGGTCGACGCCAGCGGCGGGTTGACCAGCCCGCCGCCCAGGCCGGCCACGATGAACCCGGGGATCAGGTGGGTCCAGTCGCTGCCCCCGGTCAGCCCGCCCATGATGATCAGCCCGACGCCGACCAGCAGCAGTCCGGGCCCGATGAGCCAGCGAGCGGGCACGCGCTCGCTGACCCGGCCGGCGAGGCCGCGGTGACGAACTGGGCGCCGCTGATGATGGCCAGCCGCAGGCCCGCGTCCTGCGCCGAGAAGCCCAGCACGTCCTGCAGGTAGATGACCAGCCAGAGCAGCACCGCGTACAGCGAGCCGTTCATGGCGAACGCGGCGATCGAGCCCCCCGCGAAGGTCGGTATGCGCAGCAGCGACAGGTCGAACATGGGATGCGCGACGCGCCGCTCGGCGACGATGAACCCGGCCAGCGCGGCTACGCCCACCGCCAGGCAGGCGATGACGCCCGTGTCTGACCAGCTGTTCTCGCCCGCCCGGATCAGACCGTAGATCAGGCTGACCAGGCCCGCCGTCAGCAACGCGAACCCGGCCCAGTCGGGCGGCGTCGGATGCGGCGACTTCGATTCGGTCACCCGCCAGGCCGTCACCGCCACCGCGAGGACGCCGATCGGCACGTTGACCAGGAAGATCCCGCGCCAACTCCAGTCCGTCGTGATCACGCCGCCGAGCACCGGGCCGAGCGCGGTGGATATGCCCATGACCGCTCCCCACACCCCGAACGCCACTCCGCGATCGCGGCCCCGGAAGCTGTTCCCGAGCAGGGCCAGCGACGTGGCGAACATGATCGCCCCGCCCACGCCCTGGCCGCTCCGCGACACGATCAGCATCAGCGGGTCCTGGGCCACCCCGCATAGCAGCGAGCCGAGGGTGAAGATGACCAGGCCGATAGTGAACAACCGCTTCCGGCCGTACCGGTCGGCCAGCACCCCGGAGGTCAGCAGCAGGGAGGCCAGGGTCAGGGCGTAGGCGTCCAGTACCCACTGCACGTCGGTGAAGCTGGCGTGCAGTCCGTTCTGGATGGCAGGTTGGGCCACGGTGACGATCGTGACGTCCAACAGCAGCATGAAGACCCCCGCGCAGACCGCCAGCAGGGTCCACCACTTCTTATCCATCGATTTCCTCCATCGGCAAGCGCCTTCCCCGTGCGCCGGACATCATGCTCCGCGATCCGACCTGTTCTAATCCATGGTCCAGCCCGATTGTGCCGGATCTCGACGCGAGTTACGCTGATTCGCGTGGAAGTCACGACGCTGGACGCGATGGACCGGCAGATCGTCCACATCCTGACGATCGAGCCGAGGGCTTCGTTCCGGACCATCGCGGCCGTGATCGGGACCTCCGATCAGACCGCCGCCCGGCGCTACCGCAGGCTGGAGGAGTCGGCCGGGCTGCGGGTGCTCGGCGTACCCGACGGCTCCCGGCTCGGCTGGACCGACTGGTTCCTCCGGCTCCAGACCACTCCCGGCGGCGCCGATTCCATCGCGGAGGCCCTGGCGCGCCGGCCCGATACCAGGTGGGTTCATCTCGCCTCGGGCGGGACCGAGATCATCGGCACGCTCCAGGCCCGCACCGAGGAACAGCGTGACGCCCTGTTCCTGCACGGCCTGCCGGGCAGCCGCCGCGTCGTGCAGATCTCCGCACACTCGATTTTGCACGACTTCACCCCGGGCCCGTGGCAAGAGGCCACCCGCGCGCTGTCCGCCGCCCAGCTGGCTCTGTTGTCCCCGGGGGAACGATCCCCCAGACCCCCCTGCTCTTGGGGGAAAACCGTTCCCCCCAACCCCCTCGGCCCCCAGACCGCCCTTGGAAGACGAACCGCTCATGAAGGAGCTGGCCCGCGACGGCCGGGCCAGCTGCGCCGCGCTCGCTGCCGCGATTCACTGGCACGAGTCGACGGTGCGGCGCCGGATCGACGAGCTCCGCCAGTCCGGCCTGCTGTTCTTCGAGGTGGACATCGACAACCGGGTGCTTGGCCTGAACGCGCACGCCATCCTCTGGCTGTCGATCGAGCCGGCCCGGCTCGAGGAGGCGGGCACGGCCTTGGCCGGGCATCCCGAGATCCCGTTCGCCGCCGCTACGACCGGACCGACCAACCTGATGGCCAGCGCCGTCTTCCGCGATACCCAGCATCTCTACGAATACCTGACCGGCAAGCTGGCCAGCCTGCCGGGGATGCGCTCGGTGGAGACCGCCCCGATCATCCGGACCCTCAAGCGCACCGGCTCAGTTCACTAGCCGGCCCGCGAGCACGGCGGGTCTCGCGTCGTCCGGCGGCGGGCTGGAGGCGCGGGCTGGAACTGCCCGTGCTGACGTCCAGGATGACCGTGACCGTGATGTTTCCCGGGTTCACCGTAAGCGTGCAGGCCGCGCACGCACCCGCGCCCCCGCCTCCGTCGGCCAGCGCGGCCGAGCGCAGGCCGCCCAGCAGGCTGCCGGCGCTGAGCGAGACCGTGGCGCTCTGCCCCGAAGCCAGCGTGCCTGCCGTCGGCGACACCGTGACCCGGCCGACCAGCCCCGAGGACTCGGCGATGGACCAGTTGACCGAGCCGAACGAGGCCTTCAGGGTCAGCGTGCCGCCGTTCAGCGCGAGCACGATCGTGGTCGGGGTCACGGTCAGGATGCCCCGGCTCGGCGGTGGCGAACTGGCCGTCGCCGTGGCGCTGCTGGTCGAGGGCGCAGGCGAACTCGGCCTCGCGCTCGAGCTGGACGCCGGTCCCGAGGTCGTGGGCGACGGATGACCGCTATGGCCGGGTGAGCCGGGGCTGGTGGCCGGCCCGCTGCTCGGCGGCGCGCTGCCGCCCCCGGCGCCGCCCCCGCCCCCTCCGGGGCCACCGCCCCCGCCGGCCCCGGATGTCGGCGACACGTTCGCGGCACCGTTGGCTGACACCGTGGGCCGCGGATGGTTGCTCTGCCCCCCGCTGGGCGCCCCGCTGCCGGGGCCGCCGGCCGCGAGGCTCGTTCCCGGACCCGATCCCGGGCCGATGGCCGCCGCGCCCCCGCCGGGATGGGCCGGGCCCGAGGCTGCCAGCGCCACGGCCAGCAGCGTGAGCGCCGCGACGACCGCCGCCGCGGCGGCCACGGCGGCGGCCTGCCCGGACCGGGTCCGCCACCATGCCGCCTTCGGCGGGTCCAGTGGCTTGGGGAACCCGTGGTGGCCGAACGGCGCGGTGCGCTGCGCCACGCTGGCCCGGTGGGCGGCCGCGTCGGGGGTGTTGCTGCTGGCCAGCCTGAGGACCTGCTCCCGCAGCCCGGGTGGCACGGCGCCGGTCGGCAGCGCGGCCAGCGGGGCCAGGCCGAGCAGCAGCGCCGGGGCCAGCTCGCGCTTCTTCCGCTCGGTGCACGCCGGGCAGTTCTCGATGTGCCGGTTGATCCGCTTGCGCATCAAGACGTTCAGCTGCCCGTCCCAGTCCGCGAGCATCGTGTTCAGGGCCGCGCAGTCCTCGCGTCCGGACCGGGCCACGAGCAGCGCGCCGAGCGAGATCTCCAGCTGATCGCGGGCGCGGGACAGCAGCGCGTGAGCGTGGTTGCGGGACACGCCGAGCATGGCCGCGATCTCGGCGGCATCGAGGCCCTGCCGCAGCTGCAGCTCGATCAGGTCTTGCTCGCCGGAGTTCAGGCCGCGCACCGCCGAGCGGAGCAGCGTCCGCAGCTCGTTCCGCTCGGCCTCGCCGCTGACGTCGGCCGAGGTATCGGTCACGTCAGGCATCTCATCCAGCGGCGTCGTGACCTGAGCCGTGCGGGCGCGCAGGCGTCGGTGGCACTCGTTACGGGCCACGGCGTACAGCCATGGCCGGAGCCGGTTCCGATCACGCAGTTCCGCCAACCTGGACGCCGCTATCACGAACGTGTCCTGCACGGCGTCGGCGGCATCGGCCGGCTCGCGCAGCAGGGAGCGGCAGTAGGTGTACAGCGGTGACGCGTACCTGTCGTAGGCCTCGGCCAGCCCCTCCGGGTTGCCCGCGACGATGGCCGCGACCACCTCGCTGTCGCGCATAGTGCTATGTAACACCGCAACTGTGTCTTTAAGCTACATCTGGTGCCTTCGTTCAGAGCGTCATCGCCGTGACCGCCCGGGCGCCGGAAACCCGCCCCCCCTCAGTAGCGAGTTCCCGGCATCCGGCCAGCCCCCACTTGCTCCCCGCAGCTATGAGTCGCGGGACGGGAATCCGCCAACGTTTTTCCTGAGAAAAGTTTTGCGCGTCACCTCGACCAGCGGTCGACATGACCGAGGAGGTCCGCCAGCCGGGGGATCACCGCGTCCGGCTCGGTGCCGGAGAACGCGGGAACGTCCGAGTTCGGCACCAGCACTCCGCGCATCCCCGCGCTCTTGGCCCCGTGCACGTCGTCGTACGGCCGGTCGCCGACGAACACGCACTCGGCCGGATCGGTCACGTCGATGGCTTTCATCGCGGCCCGGAACGCCTCCGGATGCGGCTTGACCCACGGGATCTCGCTGGAGTAGACCGCCCCGTCGATCAGGTCGAAGATCTCATCCCTGATAAAGATCCGCTCGTGGGCGGCGCGCGGCCACATCGTGTTGGACAGCACGCCGATCCTGATGCCGCGGCGCCGCAGTTCGCGCAGCAGCGGCGGCGCGTCCGGGTCGGTCAGCGTGTGCGGATCCCACGCCTCGTAGTAGCTGGCCAGGAAGTCTGGCGACGCGGTGACCCCGGCCCGCGCGAAGACGGAGTCCAGGGTCGCGCTCTGCTGCGCGCTCTCGGCCAGCCGCCACAGATCCAGCTCCGCGGCCCGGGCAGCCGCGGCGGCGGCCGCCGCCGCCTCAGTGGCCGGGTAGTGCCGCGTACACACCGCCAGCCACAGTTCCTCCTGGTCCACGGAGTGCCACGGGGTCAGCGTCCCGCCCCAGTCAAAAATCACCGCCCTGACCGCCACCCGTCGATGCTACGTCCCCCCACCGACAATCCCGGGCCCCGCTGTTTGGGGCTTGTGGCACACATGCCCCGATAGGTAGGGCTTGTGGCACACGCGCCCCAATCCCATCCCGTCCGGGAATGGGGCTTGTGGCACACATGCCCCGATAGGCGGGGCCAGGGGCCCACCTGCCCCAAAGGGCTGGGCTCGCGGCCGAGCGAGAGCCCGGCGTGACAGCCTTCTTGACAAAAGCGACCTTTTAAGTGGACTATAGGCAGGTGCCCCATGGTCACCTGGCGATCGGAACGCAACTGCTCAGCCGTCCGGCCGCCGAGGAACCCGGCCACCCGTGGGACGAGCGCGTTCCGCCGCCCGGCCGGGACGCGACGCTGCTCGCGATCGTGCCCATCCCGGGCACCCAGACCTCGCTGGCTATCGTCGGCTACGCGATCAGCACGTCCGACGGGCCGGAGCCCGGTCCCGCCGCGGACTCGCCGGTCCTGCTCGCCGAGCCCGCGACCGGTCTGCTCATCGACCGCGTCAAGCGCCGGGTCTGGATCGACGGCGCCGAAGTCGCGCTGACCTTCCAGGAGTTCGAACTGCTGGCCTTCCTCAGCGCGCACCCGGCCACCGTGTTCAGCCGCGCCGACCTCGTGCAGCAGGTCTGGCCCGACGTGCCGGACCGCCGGAACGTCCGGCGTGACAGCCGCACCGTCGACGTCCATGTCAGCCGCCTGCGGCGCAAGCTCGGCCCGGTGCATGGTCAGTGCCTGGTCACCGAGCACCGCGCCGGGTACCAGTACCGGCCGCTCGTCACGCCAGCGCCGTTCGCCAGGCCAGCGCCGCCCGCTTTGTGACGCAGCCCACTTCCCGCGCCCATAACCGCGGAATAACCCGTGTGGCACACTGGCTATACGAGCAAAGCGTGCTCCGGGGTCGGTGAAAATCCGAACCGGCGGTGACAGTCCGCGACCCGTCCGCTGCCAGCGGTCGGTTGACCCGGTGAAATTCCGGGACCGACGGTTAAAGTCCGGATGGGAGGCAGCACGCACGCGGCCAGCGAAAGCCGGCCGCGACAAGCGCGTACGCATGTACCCGCGCCACCCCCGGAGCCGGCACAGAGGGCTTCGAGGAGGTAAGCGCGGATGTTCACGGGGATCGTGGCCGAACTCGGCGAGGTAGCCGGCATCGAGCAGCACGCCGACGCGGCGCGGCTGACCATCCGAGGTTCCACCGAGGGCGTATCCCCGGGCGACTCGATCGCGGTCAACGGCGTGTGCCTGACCGTCACCGGCATCATGGACGGAACGTTCACCGCGGACGTGATGGGGGAGACCCTGGACCGGTCCAGCCTGGGCGCGCTGACCCCCGGAGCACCGGTCAACCTGGAGCAATCCGTCCGCCTGGCCGACCGCCTGGGCGGGCATCTGGTGCAGGGTCACGTGGACGGCACCGGCACGATCATCTCCCGGTCACCGGCTGAGCACTGGGATCAGGTCCGGATCAGCCTTCCCGCCGGCATCTCGCGTTACGTGGTGCACAAGGGATCGATCACCGTCGACGGGATCAGCCTCACGGTGTCCGCGCTGGGACCCCCGGGAGCAGACACCTGGTTCGAGGTGTGCCTCATCCCCGAGACGCTCAAGCGCACGACCATGGGCACCAGGCAGCCGGGCGAGGTCGTGAACCTCGAGGTCGACGTGATCGCCAAGTACGTAGAGCGACTGCTGAGCGGAGAGGCAAACCAGTGAACCAGGTATTCGACGACGTCGATCGCGCGATCAAGGACATCGCGGAGGGCCGGCCGGTGGTCGTCGTGGACGACGCCGACCGGGAGAACGAGGGCGACATCATCCTCGCCGCCAGCATGGCCACCCCCGAGCTGCTCGCCTTCATGATCCGCTATACCAGCGGCGTCATCTGCGTCCCGCTGCCCGGCGCCGAACTCGACCGGCTGCACCTGCCCCTGATGACCTCCCAGAACACCGAGCACATGCGCACCGCCTTCACGCTCAGCGTCGATGCCCGCACGGGCGTGAGCACCGGGATCTCGGCCGCCGACCGGGCCACCACCATCGCCCGCCTGGTCGACCCGGCCACCACCGCGCAGGACCTGGTTCGCCCGGGGCACATATTCCCGCTCCGCTACGCCGAAGGCGGCGTGCTACGCAGGCCAGGACACACCGAGGCCGCCGTTGACCTGGCCCGGCTGGCCGGGCTGCCGCAGGCCGGCGTGCTCGCCGAGGTGGTGAACGACGACGGCACGATGGCCCGGCTGCCCGAGCTGCGTGAGTTCGCGACCGCGCATGACCTGGCGCTGATCTCGATCGAGCAGCTCGTCGAGTACCGCCGGCGCACCGAGCGCCAGCTCACCCGCGAGGCCCAGACCAGGCTGCCGAACGCCTTCGGCCTGTGGCAGGCCTACGGCTACCGGAACGAGGTCGACGGCACGGAATTCGTGGCGCTCGTGCTCGGCGACGTCGCCGGCGGCACGGACGTGCTCACCCGGCTGCACTCCGAATGCCTGACCGGGGACGTGTTCGGCTCGCTGCGCTGCGACTGCGGCGCGCAGCTCGAGGCGGCCATGGCGGCCATCGCGGCCGAAGGCCGCGGCGTCGTGCTCTACCTGCGCGGGCACGAGGGCCGCGGCGTCGGGCTGCTCAGCAAGCTGCAGGCCTACGAGCTGCAGGACGCCGGCGCGGACACGGTGGACGCCAACCTGGAACTCGGCTTGCCCGCTGACGCCCGCGAGTACTCGGCGGGCGCGCAGATGCTGGCTGACCTGGGCGTGCGCTCGGTCCGCCTGCTCACCAACAACCCGGCCAAGGTGAGCGGCCTGACCGGATGCGGCGTAGACGTCACCGTCCGGGTCCCCATCACGACGGCCGTAAACCCGTACAACCTCAGGTACCTGACCACCAAACGCGACAAGCTCGGACACCAAATTCAAAATCTCAATGAGTCCGAACGGACCGTGGTGCTTCCCGCCGGGCAGGTTCGAGCAGACGAGGAGGCATTGGGGAGTGGGCGGGATGAGCGGCGCCGGCCGTCCCGGCGAGGCCGTGGTGGACGCCTCGGGGCTCAGCCTGGCCATCGTGGCCACCCGCTGGCACACCGAGATCACCGACTCGCTGGTGAGCCGGGGCGTCGCGGCGGCCGCCGCCTGCGGCATCCCCGACCCGCTCGTGGTCCGGGTCCCGGGCGCTATCGAGCTGTCCGTCGTGGCCGCCGAACTGGCCGGTCACCACGACGCCGTAGCCTGCCTGGGCGCCGTCATCCGCGGCGGGACCCCGCACTTCGAGTACGTCTGCGACTCGGTGACCGCGGGCCTGACCAGGGTGGCCCTCGACGCCCGCACTCCGGTGGGCAACGGCGTGCTCACCTGTGACACGGTAGAGTCGGCTCGTGACCGATGCGGCTTGCCCGGGAGCCACGAGGACAAGGGCTGGGAAGCCGTGGTCGCGGCGCTTGAGGTCGCTCTCCTGCTCCGTTCCATCCGCCGTGCTCACCACGCGCCCCTCCCCGTGAAGGCCTAGTTTCCCGCCCTTCTCCTAGGACGCTCATGCTGTCGCTGGTACTGCCGAAAGGCTCGCTCGAGCGCGCCACTCTCGAACTGTTCGACGCGGCCGACCTGACCGTGCGGCGGTCCTCGGACCGGGATTACCACGCGTCGATCGACGACCCCCGGATCGACAAGGTCCGGTTCCTGCGTCCCCAGGAGATCCCGTCCTACCTGGAGCGCGGGATGTTCGACCTCGGCATCACGGGCCGCGACTGGATCACCGAGACCGAGGCCGACGTGGTCTCGCTCGGCGAGCTGCAGTACTCCAAGGCCACCTCCCAGCCGGTCCGGGTGGTCCTCGCGGTGCCGGACTCCGCGCCCTGGCAGTCCGCTTCCGACCTGCCGGAAGGCGTCCGGATCTCCACCGAGTTCCCGTCCCTGACCAGGCGGTTCCTGGACGCGCACGGGGTCAAGGCCATGGTCATCCCGTCCTACGGCGCGACCGAGGCCAAGGTGCCCGACATCGTGGACGCGATCGTGGACCTCACCGAGACCGGCTCGTCGCTGCGCAAGAACGGCCTGCGCATCCTGGAGACGCTGCTCACCAGCTACACCGAGCTGATCGCGTCCGCTCCGGCCTTCGCCGACCCGGCCAAACGGGCCGCCATGGAGGACATCGCCCTGCTGCTGCGCGGCGCCATCCAGGCCCGCGGCAACGTCCTGCTGAAGCTCAACGTCGCGGCCGGACGGCTCGCCGCGGTCACCGAGATGCTGCCCGCGCTGTCTTCACCGACGATCACCACGCTGGCCCGGGGCGACATGAACGCGGTCGAGACCGTGGTCCCCAAACGCGGCGTCAACACGCTTATCCCGGCCCTGAAGGCGGCCGGCGCGCAGGACATCCTGGAGATCCCCATCTCCAAGATCGTCGAGTAACGATGGCCCCATGGCGCCGGCACACCGCCCGCGTGCTGCCCGTGGACGCTGAGGGGCGAGTGCTCCTGCTGCACGGCTGGGATCCGCGCCATCCGGACCGCCCCTTCTGGTTCACCATCGGCGGCGCGGCCGAAGCAGGGGAGTCCCTGCGTGACGCGGGCGCGCGCGAACTGCGCGAGGAGACCGGCATCGTCATCGACCCGGCCTGTCTCGGCGAGCCGATCGCGCAGAACACGGTCGAGTTCTCCTGGGCCGGGTACGAGATCACCCAGGACCAGACGTTCTACGCTGTCCTCGTCGAATCCGCCGAGGTGACTCTCGACGGCATGGACTCCTGGGAGCGGGCTACCACCGATAAGTACGGCTGGCTGTCGGCTGACGACCTGGGACCGGATATGCCCCCGGCGGACCCGTCCCTGCCCGGCCTGATCCGTGCCGCCGCGGCCAGCGTCCGCGATCGCACCTGATCCAGGGAATAGTCTCGGTAGGACTACGAGTTCCGTCGAGGTGAGCGTGAGGGACGGTAAGGCCGAGGTGACGCAGTGCGCGACATCCTGAACAAGGTCGCCAAGTGGTGGGCGGCTGGCGAGACGTTCGGCCTGGCCACCGTGGTGCGCACGTACCGCAGCGCACCCCGTGATCCGGGTGCGGCGCTCGCGGTCTCGCCCGGGGGCGAGGTTGTCGGCAGCGTCTCCGGCGGATGCGTGGAGGGCGCCGTCTACGAGCTGTCCATGGACGTGACCGCGACCGGGAACCCGGTCCTGCAGACCTACGGCGTCAGTGACGACGACGCGTTCGCGGTCGGCCTGACCTGCGGCGGGATCCTCGACATCTTCGTCGAGCCGGTCGATCAGGCCCGCTTCCCCGAGCTGGGTGACATCGCCGCCGCCGTCGAGCGCGGTGAGCCGGTCGCGGTCGCGACCGTGATCGGCGGCCCGGGGCAGGTCGGCGCCAGGCGGGTGATCTGGGGCCAGCCCGCCCCCGGCCAGGCCGGCGCGTCCGGGACCCTGGGCTCGGGCGACCGGCTGGACGCCGCGGTCGACGACGACGTCCGGGGCATGCTGGCCCAGGGGCTGACCGGGATCCGCAGGTACGGCGCGCACGGCGAGCGGCGCGGTGACGAGCTGAGTGTGTTCGTGAACGCGTTCGCTCCGCCGCCGCGGATGCTGGTCTTCGGCGCGATCGACTTCGCGGCCGCGGTGGCCCGGGTCGGCAAGTTCCTCGGCTACCGCGTCACCGTGTGCGACGCCCGCCAGGTGTTCGCCACCAGGTCGCGCTTCCCTGACGCGGACGAGGTGATCGTCGAGTGGCCGCACCGCTTCCTCGCCGGGACCAGCATCGACAGCAGGACCGTCATCTGCGTGCTCACCCACGACCCCAAGTTCGACGTGCCGCTGCTCGAGGTGGCGCTGCGGACCCCGGCCGGGTACATCGGGGCGATGGGCAGCCGGCGGACCCATGAGGACCGGATCGAGCGGCTGCGCGAGGTCGGGCTGACCGAGGCGGAGCTCGCCCGGCTTCGCTCGCCCATCGGCCTCGACCTCGGGGCCAGGACGCCGGAGGAGACCGCGGTCTCGATCGCCGCCGAGCTGATCCAGCTGCGCTGGGGCGGCAGCGGCCAGCCGCTGACCGCCACCGAGGGCCGCATCCACCACCAGCTCGCCTAAGCCCGCGCTCAGCCGCGGCGGCTGACCCACAGGGCCAGGTGGGCGGGTTCCAGCGTTTGCTGGATCACCCCGGTCAGGGTCGTCTTGCACCGAGTCCAGGTCCACGGCGTCCTGCAGGCGGGCGGCGAACACGGCCACGGCTTCGTCGGCGTCGTAGCGCGCCCGGTTGAACCGCCGGTCCACCGCGTGCTGCACCCGCCGCCGCAGCGGGTTGAACAGCGCCGGCCCGCCGCGCATCGGACTGCGCCCGTCCTGCGGGCGCGGTGCCCGGTACGCTTATACGCCGTGCGTACGATCGTCGCGGGCGGTCTTGCTCGCCGCGGGGCGAAGGGTCCAGGTTCGGCCAGCCCAAGGCGCTGGTCGAGCTGAACGGCCAGACCCTCGCCGAGCGCGGCGTCGGCCTGCTGCGGGCTGGCGGCGCCGACCCGATCCTGGTCGTCACCGGTGCCGTCCCCCTTGAGCTTGACGGCACCGTGACCGTCGACAATCCGCGGTGGCGCACCGGAATGGGCTCCTCGCTCCGTGCCGCCCTGCAAGCCCTCATCGGGGCGGCCCGCCACCCGGACAGCGATACGGACATCGGCGCGGTCGTGGTGGCGCTGGCCGATCAGCCGCTGGTCGGCGCCGAAGCGGTCGCCCGCCTGATCGCTGCCTACCGCGACGGGGCCGGCGTGGCAGTGGCAGCCTACGACGGGCGACCGCGCAACCCGGTGCTGCTGGCCCGGGAGCACTGGCCCGAGGTGATCGCGACCGCCACCGGCGATCAGGGCGCCCGGACCTTCCTGCGTACCCGGCCCGAGCTCGTCACCCTCGTCGAATGCGGCGACACCGGCCGCCCCGACGACATCGACACGCCCGCGGACCTGGCCCGGATCACCGCCGCTCCCAGCTGAACAGGATACTCACCGATGGGACTACCTGACCGCCCAGCCGAGCGGCACCGGCAAGTGGCCGGGCTGTTCACGGACCGCGCGTCCGCGGCACGGCCGGTACGCTTAGACGCCGTGCGTACGATCGTCGCGGGGGTCTTGCTCGCCGCGGGGGAAGGGTCCAGGTTCGGTCAGCCCAAGGCGCTGGTCGAGCTGAACGGCCAGACCCTCGCCGAGCGCGGCGTCGGCCTGCTGCGGGCTGGCGGCGCCGACCCGATCCTGGTCGTCACCGGTGCCGTCCCCCTTGAGCTTGACGGAACCGTGACCGTCGACAATCCGCAGTGGCGCACCGGAATGGGCTCCTCGCTGCGTGCCGCCCTGCAAGCCCTCACCGGGGCGGCCCGCCACCCGGACCGTGATACGGACATCGGCGCGGTCGTGGTGGCGCTGGCCGATCAGCCGCTGGTCGGCGCCGAAGCGGTCGCCCGCCTGATCGCCGCCTACCGCGACGGGGCCAGCGTGGCGGTGGCCGCCTACGACGGGCGGCCGCGCAACCCGGTCCTGCTGGCCCGGGAGCACTGGCCCGAGGTGATCGCGACCGCCACCGGCGATCAGGGCGCCCGGACCTTCCTGCGTACCCGGCCCGAGCTCGTCACCCTCGTCGAATGCGGCGACACCGGCCGCCCCGACGACATCGACACGCCCGCGGACCTGGCCCGGATCACCGCCGCTCCCAGCTGAACAGGATGCTCACCGATGGGACTATCTGACCGCCCAGCCGAGCGGCACCGGCAAGTGGCCGGGCTGTTCACGGACCGGGTCCGCGGCACCCGGTCCTGGGACGCGCCATCCCCGGTCGCCGGCTGGGCCGCCCGCGATGTCGTCCGTCACCTGACCGAATGGCTCCCCGGGTTTCTCGCCTCCGGGGGCCTGGAACTGCCTCGCGGACCGTCGGTGGACGAGGACCCGGTCGCTGCGTGGCAGGTGCACTGCGAGGGTGTGCAGGCCGTGCTCGACGATCCGGAGACGGCGCACCGGGAACTCGTCAACCCGCACACCGGCAGCCTGCCGGTGCCGACCGCGATCGACCGGTTCTACACCGCCGACGTGTTCATGCACACCTGGGATCTGTCCCGGGCTACCGGCCAGGACGACCGGCTGGATGCCGGCTTCTGTGCTCAGCTCCTCGGCGAGATGGAGCAGATGGAACAGGTTCTCCGGTCCTCCGGTCAGTTCGGCGCCCGGATCGAGGTACCCGGCGATGCCGATACCCAGACCAGACTGCTGGGTTTCATCGGCCGGGATCCGTTCTGGTCAGGCGGGGAGCCCTAGCTGCAGCTCCGCTAGGAAGCCTGAATACCCCAGCTGTGCGTGACCGCCTCGCCGGGCTCAAGCACCAGCAGGTCATCACCGGTCACGAAGGCGTTCGGCGGGCAGGTCATGGGCTCGACGGCCAGCGCCTTGCGGCGCCGGTCGGGACCCAGCGGGTCGCCGGTGAACACCTGCAGCCAGCGGTAGCCCGCCCCGGCCCACAAGCTGACCCGGGGACCCGCGCCGGCGTCGGCGGTCAGGTGCGCCCAGGCCCGGCCGTCGCTGTCCCGGTCCAGCCCGGTCAGCGCGTGATCGAGCCGGGTACTGCCGATCGGACGCGGACGGCGGAAGTCGTAGGGGGTGCCCTCGACCGTGGCCGGCGGCCCGGACGGGATCCCGCGATCGTCGACCGGCAGCCAGGACGCCGCGGACAGGGACAACTCGTAGTCGTCGACCGGGGCGGTCCGCAGGGTCAGGTACGGGTGCGAGCCGGTGCCGTAGGGGGCCGCGCGGTTTCCCCGGTTGCGCGCGGTGATGTCGACGTGCAGTCCGCTGTCCGGGTGCAGCCGGTAGCCGGCCTCGATCTCCAGCCCGAACGGATACCCCTGATAGCCGTGCGGGGCACTGCGCAGCAGCACCGACCCGGCGTCGTGGCTGACCAGTGTCCACGCCGTCCAGCGGGTCAGCCCGTGGATCGCGTTGCCGAGGGCCGGCTCGGTGAGGCCGAGCTGGAACTCCGCGCCGCCAAAGGAGTAGCGCCCGCCGTCGACCCGGTTCGGCCAGGGCACGAGCAGCTGCCCCGCGCCGGCGGGCGGCAACTCGTCAGCATCGGAACCAAGAATCACCGGCTCGTCGCGGAACCGCAGCTCGCGCAGCCCCGCGCCCAGCTCGGTCACCGTGGCCCGGTACGGGCCGGCCTCGATGTGGTACTGCTCCCCGGTCAGCGGAACGCTCACCCCGTAAGGATACGGATAGCAGCAGCGCCGCGCGGCAGCCCGCCACCAAACCCCAGGCCAGATCGGCCCCCTGAGCCGCGGCCAGCAGCTTGGCGGCGGCCGGCTCGAGCGGTTCCTGCCCCGCCATCCCGAACAGGACGGTGGACACCTCAGCGGCGGCCTGGCCGCTGGCCGCGCAGTGCAGCAGCGAGGCCGCCAGCGTGGTGGTCCGCTGCGCCGCGTAGCAGGTCGCCGAGGCGCTGAGCCAGTTCGCCAGCCACACCGCCCGTGTCCCGCCGGCGATTGCCCCGCCCAGCAGCCGGAGCGCGAGCAGCACGCCGCTGACCACGCTGTCGCCGCTGGGGACCAGCCCCGGGCCGAGGCCGACCAGCTGCTCGACCGCCTCGACCGCGCCCGCCAGGTCGCCGCGCCCGCAGCAGGCGGCCAGCTGGATCGGGCCGTCGTGACCGGCCAGGCCCGGCGCGTGCTCAGAATCCGCGCAGAACCTGGCCAGGACGCTGCAACCATGATCGAGCCGGGCTCGCGACAGCGGCCCGAACACGGGGGAGGGGTCCCACCAGCGCATGATCCGGATATCCAGCCCGCAAGCCAGCACCCGGCCCTCGCCCGCCCAGCAGTCCGCCGCTGGGCGTGCCTCCCAGGGGCCGGACACGATCGCGTTCGGCAGGCGCAGCGCGTCCGGCGCCGAGATGGCGATGACGCGTGGCTCGGCCATCAGATCGGGGAACTCCAGGTAGATCGCGTGCGGCAACGCGGCCAGGACCTTCCCCGCCCGCCGCGCCCCCGGAGCACGTCGCGAACCGCCAGGCTAGCCACCCCCGTGGTCACCAGCAGCGGATCCGTATCCTCCCGGGCCGCAGACGTGCGCCTCCCGCGTCCCCCAGTCACGCCCGCCACAGTACCCGCCACCCCCCCGCCCCCGCCGCTCGCCACCGTCCCGCCGCTCGCCGTCCGGGTCCCCCAACCGCCGTGCGGCTTGAGACTGGTGAGACTGCCGGGCCTCAAAGGCTGCGCATCAGCAGGGTGGCAACGACGTCGTTGCCGCAACGACGTCGCTTGGCCGGGCCGCCCCGCCGATCCTGCGGGA
The DNA here is from genome assembly GCA_963822765.1 of uncultured Actinomycetes bacterium. Taxonomy (GTDB): domain Bacteria; phylum Actinomycetota; class Actinomycetes; order Streptosporangiales; family Streptosporangiaceae; genus Palsa-504. Next base: position 416,096 of record CAWGJL010000048.1, read on the forward strand.
CACGGCGGTTACGGACCTGTTGTGTCGCTATTAGCGGTATGTCCATTAAGGACAAAGAAATCGATTTGTGATACGCAAGATGAATTAATCAACTTGAGCTTCGGGAGGCCGACGGGGCTGCTTGGGGAGCGGGGGACCGTCAGCCCCGCCGGCTAAATAAACCCTAGCCGGACCAGATGCGGAGTTGGGTAACTTTCTCCGTCGTAAGTACTTCGAAACGTTTTCCGCTGAGGTCGGCGATGTCCGGGACGGGGCCGCGGGAGCGGTGCCGTTTCGATGTCCGTTGACCCGCGCCGGCCCGTTGGGCCCGAGGCGGCCGCTGCGGATCGCCTCGGCGGCCAGCACGCCGAACAGGTAAAAGTAGGCCGCTTCCTCGTCCTCGAAGAAGTGCACCTCGAGCCGCGCGTCCTCGGTCCGGCTGAACACCTCGAAGCCGCCGTCCGCCTCGACCAGGCACATCGCGCCCGGTACCTCCTCGTCGACGGCGTACGCGGCGTGCGGGATGGCCGCCAGGGACAGCAGCTCGGCGAAGACCGATTCGGGCGAGATGCGATCCTTGCGTCCCGTGCGGCGGCCCGGTACGGGGGCCGTCTCGGGCGCTGACCCTGGTTCGCGCTCGGTCCACGGATCCGACCACGGCTCATCCTCGGTCCACGGCTCGGGCCCGGGCTCGTCCTCGGTCCATGGCTCAGGCCAAGGCCCGGGCCGGGGATCGCGCCGCGGCCGCGGCCGACCCTCGGCAGCGCCCTCGGCCGCGTCTTCGGCCAGGTCGTCGGCCCGCTCTCCCGCCGGGGCCCGCGGTCCGGGCCAGGGCTCGGGCGACCCGTGCCAGGCCGTCATCCGGTCCGGCATCCGGGACGCGTGATCGGCGCCGCCATATCCCGTTAGCTGGCCATTTCCGGTCGGCCCGCCATTGACCGCCGCGCCGTGATATGCCTCGGGCCCGGCCTTTTCCTGCGGCCCCGGATCTCCATTCGCCGCGGTAAATCCCACCGGCTCCGCATACCCGCGGCTCCGCGTACGCCGCGTGCTCCGCGGCAAAGCCCGCCGGCTCCCGCGGCAAATCCCGCCGGCTCGCCGTACCCCGCCGGCTCGGTCTCGCGCGTCGATGGCCCGCTGGCCCCGAACGTGGCGGCGGTCAGCGGGAAGTCCACTCGTTCTTCGGTCTGGCCGGTGACGTCGCCGCGCGCCACCACGACCTCGAAGACCTCCCGGTCGATTTCCCAGTAGCCAAGCTGCGCGGCGCGCGCGGCGTCCCGGCCCAGGTAGGCGATGTGCAGCCGGTCGCCGAGGTCATCGAGCACCAGGCACGGCTCGCCCCGGTACTCGCCCACCGGCCGCGACTGCCACAACGCGTCGAGGTCGGTGACCCTGACCTGCTTGCGCCAGTGCCCGGCCGCGGCCGCGAACCCGAGTTCCTCCGGCGGCGGACCGGGAGAGAACAGCGTCGCCTCCCCGCCGTCGGGGCCCAGCCCCGCCTGGTAAGGGACACCGCGATACGTTGCCATCAGCCGTAGTCGCATGGCTCAGGGCTCCGCCGGATGCCAGGCCATGCCGTCGTACCGGGCCAGGAGCGCGTCCCCGTCGGGACCCAGCCGGCACATGCCCGCCCCGACCGGCACCGGGATCGGCTCGAGGTAGAACTCGCCCGCGCCCGGGCTCGTGCTCTCCTGATAGCCGTCGATCCCCCGGGCCAGCCAGCACAGCAGGTAAAGCTCGCTCATGATCGGCGTGAACTCGGAGTCTTCCCACCCGAGGCTGAGCGCGAGGTAGGCCTCGGCCGGATTGTGGAACCGGACGTCCTGCGCGCGGTAAACATAGCCGGCCAGCACCGATCGCTGCCCGTTCAGGTAGGGGCCCACCAGCCGTGGTGGGACGGCCTTCCACATCGGCGTGCCCGGAGCGATCGCGGGCACCCGTTCGGGCTGAGCCACCAAGCTCCCTTCCGTTCGCGCCGAACTCCCCGCACAACTGATTGTGCCTAGTTAATGACGCCAATTAGCGGGAAAGCGCCTCATTCAGAGGATTATTACTCTCCGTGGTTGATCGGCTGCCAGGATTCCCGCCACCAGCCACGAGACCGGGCCACGCGGCCCGTACCGTAGGGTCGGTGGCGTGTCGGGCCATCTGAATCCTGGCGGGCAGCAGTTCCGCGGCGACCGCGGCGGGGCCGATCCCCGGGTTACTGCGGCGCTTGCCGCGTACCAGGCCGGGCAGGGCAGCGAGCAGGCCGCGCTCGATGCGCTGGCCGCCGCGCGCCTGCTCGTCCCGGTGATCGCCGTCCTGGGCAGCGAACAGCAAGAACCGGTAAACGCAAAGCAAGGGGACAAGGACAGCGAGATGGTCCTGCCCACGCTTATCGGCCGGGACGGCAGGCCCGCGGTCCTCGCCTTCACCGGCCTGGACGCGCTGGCCCGGTGGCGTCCGGACGCCCGCCCCGTGCCGGCCGAAGCGGACCGGGTGTGGCGCGCCGCCGTTGCCGACGGCTGCGCGGTGGTCATCGACGTGGCCGGGCCGGTGCCGCTGGCCGTCGAGGGCGCCCGGCTCACCGCGCTGGCCGCCGGGCAGCCCGTGCCGCCGCCGCACGAGGATCCCGATGTCCGCGCCGAAGTCCGGGCGGCGGTCGCCGCCGAACCCGCCATCGCGGGATTCAGCCTGGCGCCGGGCCACGCACGGCCTGGCGCCGGGCCAGCACGGCCTGGTGCCGGACCACCATGGCGCCGCGGATCTCGCGATCACGCTGCACCTGGCCCCAGGCGCGAAAACGGACCCCGGCCCCGCGGTCAACCGCGCCGCGGCCGGCATCGCTACCCGGCTCGGCGCCCGGCTGCGCCGCGGCATCGAGGTCATCGTCGCCGGATGATCACATTAGGATCAGGTGCATGTTTCGCTGGCTGACCGCGGGCGAATCGCACGGGCGGGCGCTCGTCGCGATCTGCGAGGGCGTGCCCTCGGGAATACAGCTGACCACCGGGGACCTCGCCGCCGCCCTGGCCCGGCGCCGCGCCGGGTACGGCCGCGGCGCGCGGATGAGCTTCGAACGCGACGAGGTCGAGCTCACCGCCGGGGTCCGGCACGGCCGCACCCTCGGCGGCCCGGTCGCGATCAGGATCGCCAATACCGAATGGCCCAAGTGGGAAGCGGTCATGTCCGCCGACCCGGTCGACCCCAAAGACCTGGACGGAATGGCCAGGAACGCGCCGCTGACCCGGCCGCGCCCCGGTCACGCCGACCTGGCCGGCATGCAGAAGTTCGGCCACACCGACGCCCGGCCCGTCCTGGAGCGGGCCAGCGCGCGGGAGACGGCCGCCCGGGTCGCCCTCGGCGAGGTGGCCAGGCAGTTGCTCAGCCAGGTGCTCGGCATCGAGATCCTCAGCCACGTGGTAGCCCTCGGCTCCGTTCAAGCGCCAGAAGACAAAATGCCGGGACCGCAGGACCAGCAAGCCATCGACGCCGACCCGGTGCGCTGCGCCGACCCCGCGACCAGCCAGGCCATGGTGGCCGAGATCGACGCCGTGCGCAAGGACGGCGACACCCTGGGCGGCGTGGTCGAGGTGCTGGCCTTCGGGCTGCCGCCCGGGCTGGGCAGCTTCACCCACTGGGACCGGCGGCTCGACGGCCGCCTGGCCGGGGCGCTGATGTCCATCCAGGCCATCAAGGGCGTCGAGGTCGGCGACGGCTTCACCACGGCCACCCGCCGGGGCTCACAGGCACACGACGAGATCGAAGCCACCCAAGACGGCGTAGCGAGGCGTACCAACCGGGCCGGCGGCATCGAAGGCGGCATGAGCACCGGCGAGCCGCTCCGGGTCAGGGCCGCGATGAAGCCGATCTCCACCGTGCCGCGCGCGCTGGACACCATCGACACCAGCACCGGCGAGCCGGCCAAGGCGATCAATCAGCGCAGCGACGCCACCGCGGTCCCGGCGGCCGGCGTGGTGGCCGAGGCCATGGTGGCGCTCGTGCTGGCCGAGGCCGCCATCGAGAAGTTCGGCGGCGACTCGGCCGAGGAGATGCGCCGCAACGCGGAGAGCTACCTGAAGGCCCTGGTGATCTCATGACCGGGCCGGCCGGACCGGGGCCCGTGGCGGTGCTCATCGGCCCGCCCGGCGCGGGCAAGACCTCAGTGGGCCCGCTGCTGGCCGAACAACTCGGCACCAGCTTCCGCGAGACCGACGCCGACATCTCCGCCGCCGCGGGCCAGCCGGTCAGCGACATCTTCATCGAGCAGGGCGAGCCGGCCTTCCGCCAGCTCGAACGCGAAGCCGCGGCCCGCGCGCTGCGCGAGCACGGCGGCGTGCTTGCCCTCGGCAGCGGCGCGGTCCTCGATCCCGACATCCAGCAGCGGCTCGAGGGCCTGCGCGTGATCTACCTGGCCGCCGGCTTCGCCACCATCGCCCGGCGGATGGGCCTGGACCGGCCCCGCGTGGTCATCCCGGGCAACCCGCGCGGCCGGCTGCGCGTCATGCTGGAGGAGCGGCGCCCGCTCTACGAGCAGCTGGCCACGGTCACGGTCCAGACCGACGACCTGGACCCCGACGAGCTCGCGGCCGAGATCAGCGCGAGGCTGAAGCAATGACCGCGACCAGGATCGACGTCCGGCCCTCGGACGGCGGCTCGCCTTACCCGGTGGTCGTCGGCGTCGGCGTCCTGGGCGAACTGCCCGGCCTGATCCCGGAGCACGCCCGGACCGTCGTCGTCATCCACCCCGAAGGCCTGGGGGAGATCGCCCGCCCGGCCTGCGGGGCCCTCAAAGAGGCCGGGCTCACCGTCAAAACCGAGCCCGTTCCGGACGGCGAGGCCGCCAAGACCCTCGACGTCGCCGCAAGCCTGTGGTCGAGCCTAGCCGACCATAAGATCACCCGCTCCGACTGCATCGTCGGCCTCGGCGGGGGAGCGACCACCGACCTGGCCGGGTTTGTCGCCGCCACCTGGCTGCGCGGGGTCCAGGTGGTGCTGGTCCCGACCACCCTGCTGGGCATGGCGGACGCGGCCGTGGGCGGCAAGACCGCGATCGACATCGCCGCGGGCAAGAACCTGGTCGGCGCGTTCCATTCCCCGGCCGGCGTGCTCGCCGACCTGGCCACGCTCGAGACCCTGCCGCGGGCCGACTACGTCGCCGGCCTGGCCGAGGTGATCAAGGCCGGCTTCATCGCCGACCCGGTCATCCTCGATCTGGTCCGGCAAGACCCCGCCGGCGCCACCGTGCCGCACGGCCGGCACGCCCGCGAGCTGATCGAGCGCGCCATCCGGGTCAAGGCCGGCGTGGTGTCGGCCGACCTCACCGAGCAGGGCCCGCGGGAGATCCTCAACTACGGGCACACCCTCGGCCATGCCATCGAACGGGTGGAGGAGTACCGGTTCCGGCACGGCGACGCGGTAGCCATCGGCATGGTGTACGTCGCCGAGCTGGCCCGCCTGGCCGGCCGGCTCGACGAGCCGACCAGCATGCTGCACCGGGAAGTCCTGGCCACCGTCGGCCTCCCGACAAATTACCGGCCGGGCGCCTGGCCGGCCCTGCGCGAGGCCATGAGCGTGGACAAGAAGGTCCGCGGCGCCCGGCTCCGGCTGGTCGTCCTCGACGGCCTGGCCCGCCCCGCGATCCTCGACGACCCGTCCGAGGAACTCCTCAAGGACGCATACCTGGGGGTATGCACGTGATCACCCAGGTGCTCGTGCTCAACGGCCCGAACCTCGGCCGCCTCGGCATCCGGGAACCGGAAATCTACGGCTCGGTGTCGTTCGACGTCCTGGCCGACCTGTGCCGCTCGACGGGCCGGGCCCTCGGCCTGCACGTGGACGTCCGGCAGACCGACGACGAGCGGGAGATGATCAGCTGGGTACACGAGGCCGCCGACGCCCGGATGCCGGTGGTGATCAACCCCGCCGCGTTCACGCACTACTCCTACGCGCTGCGGGACGCCCTGGCCATGCGGACCGCCCCGCTGGTCGAGGTGCACATCTCCAACCCGGCGGCGCGGGAGTCGTTCCGGCACACCTCGGTGGTAGCCGCGGTGGCGGACGGGACGGTGGCCGGGTTCGGCCTGGTCTCCTACCAGCTGGCCCTGCAGGCCATCGCCGGCCTGGTCGCCAAGCAGGACGAGCAGGCCGTGCCGTGATCGTCCTGGTCGGCTTCATGGGCGCCGGCAAGACCACCATCGGGCAGCTGCTCGCCGAGCGCCTGGGACTCCCGTTCACCGACAGCGACCAGGTCATCGAGCAGCGGGCCGGCCGCCCGGTCGCGCAGATCTTCGCCGAGGACGGCGAGCCGGCCTTCCGTGCCCTCGAGCACCAGGTCATCGCCGACCTGCTGGATGGCCCCGCGCTCGTCCTGGCCCTGGGCGGCGGCGCCGCCGAGCACCCCGGGACCCGCGAGAGGCTCGCTGCCGCCAAGGTCGTCTACCTCCAGGTCGGGTACGAGCAGGCATTGCACCGCGTCGGCGGCGACCCTAGCCGCCCGCTGCTCGCCCGCCCCGACCTGGCCGCCACCTACCAGCGCCGGCTCCCGGTGTACGCCGGGATCGCCACGCTCACCGTCCCCACCGACGGCCGGGCCCCCGGGGCGATCGGCGCGGACATCCTGGCCCGCCTGCCCCGCGAACCCGCCGAGAAAAGACCCGCACGCCGCTGACCCGCCGTAGCCGCTAATCTCCTTTTATTGGGCCGAACGGATCGTGGTGCCCGCGCCAGGAAAGGCTGCTCGCATGCGGATAGGGATCTTTCTGAACTACGCGGGCGGCTTCGCCGAGACCGTGGTGGAGCTGGCCGACTACGAGCGGGCCGGGGCCGACATCGTGTTCGTGCCCGAGGCGTACACCTTCGACGCGGTGAGTCAGCTCGGCTTCATCGCGGCCAAGACCGAGCGGATGCAGATCGCCTCGGGGATCCTCCCGCTGTACTCGCGGACCCCCGCGCTGCTCGCGATGACCGCGGCGGGGCTGGACTACGTCTCGGGCGGCCGGTTCATGCTGGGCCTGGGCGCGTCCGGCCCGCAGGTCATCGAGGGCTGGCACGGCGTCCCGTACGACGCGCCGATCGGCCGGTCCCGCGAGATCATCGAGATCTGCCGGATGGTCTGGCGCCGCGACCGGCTGGCCTACCAGGGCAAGTACTACCACCTGCCGCTGGAGGGGGGCACCGGGCTGGGCAAGCCGCTCAAGCTGATCAACCATCCCGTCCGGGAGCGCATCCCGGTCGCCCTGGCCGCCATCGGCCCGAAGAACGTGACCGTCGCCGCCGAGCTGGCCGAGTCCTGGATGCCGATCTTCTACGTGCCGGAGAAGGCCGGCGCGGTATGGGGCGAGGCGGTCGAGCAGGGCCGCGCCAAGCGCGACCCGGCGCTCGGCCCGCTGGACGTGATCGCGCACGCCCCGCTGGCCATCGGCGACGACGTGGCCAGCCTCCGCGACCTCAGCCGCCCGCAGCTGGCCCTGTACATCGGCGGGATGGGCGCCCGGGGCCGCAACTTCTATAACGACCTGGCCCGCCGGTTCGGTTACGAGGCGGAGGCCACGGCGATCCAGGACGCCTACCTGGACGGGCGCAAGGCCGAGGCCGAGGCCCTGGTCCCCGCCGAGCTGGCCGAGCGGATCTCGCTCATCGGCCCGGCAGGCTACGTCGCCGAGCGCCTGGCCGCCTTCCGCGAGTCCGGCGTGACCACGCTCAACGTCACCCCGCTGGCGCCCACCCACGAGGGCCGGGTCCGCCTCATCGAGCAGGTCCGCGCGCTTACTTCCTGACGCTCCCGCGCGACAGCACCCGCACCGGCCTCGCGGGTTGCACTGTGCGTAGAGTTCGGACATGCCAGAGATTCAGGCGGCGCGCCGGGAGCGCGCCCGGCAGAAGATCGCCGAGGCCGGCGCCGACGCGGCCCTCATCACCTCCGGTCCGAACGTCCGCTACCTGACCGGCCTGGCCAGCTCGAACGCCGCGTTGCTGCTGCTGGCCAGCGGCCCGGCGGTGCTGGCCACGGACTCGCGGTACGCGCTGGCCGCCGAGCGGGACTGTCCCGGCCTCGAGCTGATCATCGAGCGATTCATCGAGCCCCGGCTGGCCGCGGAGATGACCCGCCGGGCCCTGCGGACCGTGGCCTTCGAGGCGCACGAGATGTCGGTCGAGCGCCACGCCGAGCTCGCCGCCAAGGCGGACGGTGTCACCATGGTTCCGTTCGGCCGAAAAATTGAGGAGCTGCGGACGGCCAAGGATCCGTCCGAGCTCGAGCTGCTGGCCACCGCGTGCCGGATCAGCGGCCAGGCCATCGCCGACGTGTTCGCGCTGATCCGGCCCGGGCTGACCGAACGCCAGCTGGCCGCGGCGCTGGACCGGCGGATGGTCGACCTGGGCGCCGAGCGGCCCGCCTTCGACACCATCGTGGCCAGCGGGCCGAACGGCGCCATCCCGCACCACGCGCCGACCGACCGGCCGCTGCGCCGTGGCGATCTGATCACGATGGACTTCGGCGCGCTGTACGGCGGCTATCACGCGGACATGACCCGCACGGTGGTGCTCGGCGAGCCGGCCAGCTGGCAGCGGGAGATCTACGACCTGGTCGCGGCCGCGCAGCGGTCCGGAATCCAGGCCGCCAGGCCCGGCGCGGACGTGGCCGACGTGGACGCCGCGGCGCGGGACATGATCCGCGACGCCGGGCACGGCGAGCACTTCGGCCACGGCCTCGGGCACGGCGTCGGGCTTGAGGTGCACGAGGCGCCGACGATCGGGTACGCCAGAACGGGTAAGCTTGCCGACCGGGTCCCGATCACCGTCGAGCCTGGTGTCTACCTGCCCGGCAAGGGCGGTGTCCGGATCGAGGACGTTCTTGTCGTGGGGGCCGACGGGACGGGCCTGCTCACGACGACCACGAGAGAACTTCTCGTCCTTTTACCTGGAGACCGAACGTGGCCACCACGAACGACCTGAAGAACGGCATGACCCTGAACATCGACCACGGGCTCTGGAACGTTGTGGAGTTCCAGCACGTCAAGCCGGGCAAGGGCCCTGCCTTTGTCCGGACCAAGCTGAAGAATGTCATGTCGGGCAAGGTGATCGACCGGACCTTCAACGCCGGCGTCAAGGTCGACGTGGCCACCATCGACCGCCGTGAGATGCAGTACCTGTACCGCGAGGGCGCCGACTTCGTGTTCATGGACACGCAGGACTACGACCAGCCGCGGATCCCCGCAGACGTGGTCGGCGACGCCGCGAACTACCTGCTGGAGGAGCAGACCGTCACGGTCGCGTTCAACGACGGCGTGCCGCTGTACGTGGACATGCCCGCGGCCGTCGAGCTGACCATCAGCCAGACCGACCCCGGCGTCCAGGGCGACCGCTCGACCGGCGGGACCAAGCCGGCCACGCTGCAGACCGGCGCCACGATCCAGGTCCCGTTGTTCATCTCCACCGGGGAGAAGATCAAGGTCGACACCAGGACCGGCCAGTACCTCGGCCGCGCCTGATGAACATGACAGCTTCTCGTGCCCGCTCGTAGCAAGGCGCGCAAGCGGGCCCTGGACATCTTGTTCGAGGCCGAGCTGCGCGGCACGCCCGTGCTTGACCTGCTCACCGAACGCACCGAGCTGGCCAGCCCGCCCGTCTCGGCCTACGCCGCCGACCTGGTCCGCGGCGTGACCGAGCACGCGGCCCGGATCGACGAGCTGATCTCGCAGTACGCGCAGGGCTGGACGCTGGACCGGATGCCGGCCGTGGACCGCAACGTGGTGCGCATCGGCGTCTTCGAGCTGCTGTGGGCCCCGGACATCCCCGACGGCGTAGCCATCAGCGAGGCGGTCCTGCTGGCCCAGGACCTGTCCACCGACGCCTCGCCCGCCTTCGTCAACGGCCTCCTAGCCCGCATCGCCGAGCTCAAGCCGTCCCTCCAGGCTCTAACCCCGTCCCACAATGTCGTTCAAGGGCTAGGGCTGGGCGAAGCGGACGCGCAGGCCGAAACGGCGCAGCACGCGGAAGAACCAGAACGCCGACAGGCACGTGCCCGCGACCACGCCGCCGATCGTGACGGCGGTGGTGAGCAGCAGGAATACCTTGACCGGCTCCAGGGCCATCGCTACCGCCAGGCCCGCGGTGGACACGGCGAAGATCCCGGCCCACAGCCAGGTCGCCCCCTGGAAGAACCGGTGCAGCCCCTGGTGATGCAACGGGTGGCGCAGCGCCACGACCTCGGCGGCGAGCTGAGCCACCAGCGGCTTGCGGGTCGGCGCGGTCCGCGCGAACAGCACGCACAGGCCGAGGTTGGCCAGCGGGAACTGAAGCAGGAAGAACAGCACGCTGCCGGTGACGATGACCACGGCCGTCTGCAGGGTGAGCACCAGGGCCGAGATGGTCAGCAGGCCGGGGACGCTGCGGGTAATGACCTTGCGGCCGACAACGGTCAGCCAGACCACGCCGGTCGCGGCCAGCATTCCGGCGTCTCGCCCGCCGAACCGGGCCCCGAGGAAGTAGCCGGCGACCGGAATGCCGAGGGATTCGGCCAGGTTCCAGCCTGCGGTCAGCATCAGCCGGCAGGGGCGTGGCAACTCGAGGTGCTCAGCCATGGCGATGAGCATACGGTGGCCGGGTGCATGCGCGCTGGAGATGCCACGAGGTCAGGCAAAGAAGAATCTGTGAGTTCCGCACGGTTATATAAACGGCGAACCGGTCACAGAAGTTCACTGATTAAGTACGGAAAGTAGTCAGATGTACTGACTTGCCGGGCGCTGCCTTTACGCCTGTTGATCATGTGGCTTACGGTGAGCGTAACCGGCGCTTGGCACTGCAAAGAGGGGGACGTCTGATGCCCAAATACCTGTTCCAGGGCTCCTACATCGGAGAAGGGCTCAAGGGACTGGCGACCGAGGGCGGCACACCGCGGGTGGATGCGGCGAAGAAGCTGTTCGCCAGCCTGGGCGGAACGCTGGAGTGCTTCTACTTCGCCTTCGGCACCGAGGACCTCATCGTTATCTGTGACCTGCCTGACAACCAGAGCGCTGCCGCGTTCTCGCTCGCCATCAACAACACGGGTAAGGCCCGGGGCCGGGTCACCCCGCTGATGACTCCCGAGGAGATGGATCAGGCCACCAAGAAGTCGCCCGAATACCGCGCGCCCGGCGAGCCCTGACCGCGCGGCGAGCCCCTGGGCCACGGCCAGCAGTATTGTCGGTGGCCGGACACTACATTGGGCTGTAGTGAAGGAGGCTCGCGTGGCCGTGGACTTCAGGCGTGACGGTGTCCGCTCCTCGCTCGTCTGGGACGTGCTGAGCGCGGTCGTCTCCGCCCGGGTGGCGGCCACCGGCCGGGCGGCCCTGGACATCGTGGACGTGGGCGGGGGGACCGGCGGGCTGGCCGTGCCGTTCGCGGCCCTCGGGCACAACGTCACCGTCGTCGACCCCAGCCCGGACGCGCTCGCTGCGGCGCAGCGCCGCGCCGCCGAGGCGGGCGCGCGCCTGGCCTCGGTGCAGGGTGAGGCGGCTAGCCTGGACAGCCTGGTCGGGCCGGCCGACCTCGTCATCTGCCACAACGTGCTGGAGTACGTCGATGAGCCGGCCGAGGCGATGAGCGCGATCGCGCGCGTGCTCCGGCCGTCCGCCACGGTCAGCGTGCTGGCATCCAACGCGGTCGCCGCGGTCCTGCACCGGGCCCTGGCCGGCCGTTTCGCCGAAGCCCGCGTGCTGCTGGCTGACGCGGCGGCCAGCACTCCCCGGCGATTCACCCTTCCGGAGCTGACCGCGCTGCTGGAACAGGCCGGGCTGCACGCGGGGGAGGCGCACGGGCTGCGGATCTTCACCGGGCTGGTGCCCGGCGCGCTGCTCGACGGCGACGCGGCCGCCACCGATGCGCTGCGGGCGCTGGAGGAGGCGGCCGCCAGTACCCCGCCGCTGCGCGACATCGCCGCCCAGCTGCACGTGCTCGGCCACCGCTGACCGCCGTGAGCACCCCGCAGGAGCCGGCCCCGGACGACACGGGCTGTCACATCCTGCACGTGGACATGGACGCCTTCTACGCCAGCGTCGAGATCAGGGACCGGCCCGAGCTGGCGGGCCAGCCGGTCATCGTGGGCGCGACCGGCGGGCGCGGCGTGGTGCTGTCCGCGACGTACCCGGCTCGCGCGTTCGGGGTCCGCTCGGCCATGCCGGTCATGCGGGCGCGGCGGCTGTGCCCGCAGGCGGTGTTCGTCCCGCCCCGGCACCGGGCCTACGCCGCAACCTCCAAGGAGGTCATGGCCATCTTCGGCGCGATCACGCCCGAGGTCGAGCCGCTCGCGCTGGACGAGGCGTTCCTCGACGTCTCCGGCGCGCTGCGCCGGCTCGGGCCGCCCGCCGCGATCGCCGCCCGCATCCGCGCCCAGGTCCAGCAGCAGCAGGGCATCACCTGCTCGGTCGGCGTCGCGCCGTCGAAGTTCGTGGCCAAGATCGCCTCGGCCCGCTGCAAGCCGGACGGCCTGCTCGTGGTACCGCGGGCCGGGGTGCTCGACTTCCTCCATCCGCTGCCGGTGGCCGCGCTCTGGGGGGTCGGGGACCGGGCCGGGGAGGTGCTCGCCCGGCTGGGTCTGCGGACGGTGGGTGACATCGCGCATACCCCGCTGGACGCCCTGCAGCGCGAGCTGGGCGCCGCGCACGGCGCCCACCTGGCCGCCCTGGCCTGGGGCCGGGACGAGCGTCAGGTCACGCCGCACGCACGGGAGAAGAGCATCGGCGCGGAGGAGACCTTTGCCGCGGACATCGATGACCCGGACCGGATCCGCCGGGAGCTGCTGAGGCTGTCCGGCCGGACGGCCGAGGGACTGCGCGCGGGCGGGTACGTGGCCCGGACGATCTCGGTCAAGCTCCGGCTGGCCAGCTTCAAGACGATGACCCGGTCCCGCACCCTGCCGTACCCGACCGACGTGGCTCGTGAGATATACACCACAGCCTGCTCGCTGTATGAGTCCTCGGGGCTGGACCGCGGCGCCCTGCTGCGGCTGGTCGGCGTCCGGGCGTCCGGCCTGGTACCGGCCGCGGGCGCGAACGCCCAGCTGACCTTCGATGACAGGCCGTTTGGCTGGCGGGAGGCCGAGCGGGCGGTGGACCAGATCGCCCGCCGGTTCGGGGCCAGCGCGGTCCGCCCGGCCGCCCTGGTGCAGGATCCGGACCCTCAGGAGCGCCCCGGCCGGGAGGCTTTCTGACACGCGACCCGGTCCGCTCTTCCAAGCGGTGTGTCTACGCTCGTATTCTGGAAAAAGAACCGGGTATATGAGGTGAAGGTCACCGCACACGTGCCGGGCGCATGGTTTTAATGGGAGGCGTCGTGCCGCTCTCTGAACACGAGCAGCGCCAGCTGGAGCAGATCGAGCAAGCGCTCTACAGGGAGGATCCGAAGTTCGGGCGTGTCGTGCGCTCCAGCGATCCACGCGTGCACTACAAGCGCAAGCTGGTGCAAGCGTTTGTCGGTGTCCTGGCGGGCGCCGGCGCGGTCGCGGCCGGAGTGGTGACCCATCGTTTGTACCTGGAGGGAGCCGGCGCGGCGGTCGTGGTGCTGGCCCTGGTGTGGGCGATCGTCAGCTGGCGGCGGCATGCGGCCCGGGTGCGGCCCGTGCGGGCCAAGGTCAGCCAGCCCCGGGCGGCCGGCCCCGGCCGGTCCCGGGCGGGCTGGCGTGCCCGGCTGATGGAACGCATGGAAGAGCGGTGGCGCCGCCGGCAGGAGGGCGACCGTCGGATGTAACGCCCGCGGCCCGGCCACGCCGAACGCCGAACGCCGACACGAAAGGAATCGGCTTACTGACGTCAGCTCAGTGACTTGCGCTCACTCCACCGGCGGGAAACCAGGGCCGCCACCCGGTCGGGGATCCGGGCCGCGCCGTCGGCCACCCCCGTCAGCACCGAGGCCGGAAAGACCCTGGCCTTCCAGCGGCTGCCGCGTGGTACCGACGCGATGAGGCCGCGCCGCGCCGTGGCGCCGTCCCGCCGCAGGCTGGCCGACTCCGACGGCCGCGCGGCGTAGCTGGCCCGCTCCTCGGCGAGCGCCAGCCTGCGCACCGCTTCCCTGGCCGGTTCCGGCAGCCCCGAACCGACCCGGTCGGCCAGCGTCCGCGGCGGCTCGCTCGGCGGGTGGCCCACGCCGAGATCCTGCAGGTCTTCGCGGAATTCGTGCCAGGCAATGTGGGCCCGGTTCGCGTCGTCGGTGGCCCGCATCCAGTGCCATCGCCTGACCCCGAGCCGGCCGAGCGGGAGGACCGCGAGCATGACGGCGCACGCCGCGCCGAAGGCGATGCCGGCCGTCGCCCAGCCTGCTCCCAGGTTCAGGGTGGAGGCCTGGGCCAGCAGGCGGTACCCGGCGAGCGCGGCCGCGGCCGTGACGAGCAGCGCCGCGGCGAGGGTAGCGGGATTGCCCCGCCTGGCCCCGCCGGCCGGGCGGGAAGACGGCACGCGCCGGGCCGCGATGGCGATGACGCCGCACGCTAGCGCCATGGCGGCGACCACGGCCAGGACGATCGCGGCCCACGGGATACCCGCGGACGTGGCGGGCAGGCTGCCCCCGGGTCCGCTGTCATGGAGGAGATGATGGCCAGGGGTCACGCCCGGGCGCGTGCCTGGGCTGCCGGCTTGCTCGGTGCCACCAATGGGAGGGGGAGTGGGATAAGGGTTCGACCCCTGCGGTCTGGTCTGGTAGCTGCTGGCGTGCGCGCTGCCGTCGCCGCCGCCCGGCGTGGCCTCGAACGTGATCCAGCCGTAACCGCTGAAGTAGACCTCCGTCCACGCGTGCGCGTCACTGGACTTGACCGCCCACTTGTCTCCGGACACATGGGTGCCTGCGGTGTAGCCCAGCACCATCCGCGCCGGAATGCCGAGCGAGCGGGCGAGCACGGTCAGCGCGTAGGCGTACTGGACGCACACGCCGGTCCTGGTCTTGGTCAAGAACGTGATGAGCCCGGCCGCGGAGTCGAAGTACGGCGCCGGACCGTAGCGGAACGGGGCGAGCGAGAGCCAGCCAGCCAGCCGGTTGACCTTCTCGTACTCGGTGGTCGCACCCTTCGTCTCGGCCTCGGCGACCTGCTTCAGCACCTGGTAGGACCGCGGCAGCCGCTCGTCGGGCGCCAGGCCGGGCGGCGGCGGCCCGGCCTCGTTCAGCTGCCGGATGCTCGGGTCTATGAGGTAGCTCGTCACCTCATAGGTCCTCGCGGGGACGGACTTGTCCTTCGAGAACACCATGAGTTCCGGATCGGTCAGCCAGCCTCCGGGAGGCGTGACGACCCGGGCGGGCGGATAGGGCACGGGCAGGAAAGTCGGTTCCGACGTGTTGCGCAGGCCGCTCTTGGCGACAACGTCCACCGTGACGTGCGCCGTCGCGGCGCCCGACATCACCGTCGTCGCGAGCCCCTGGGCCGCCGGCAGGGCGGTCGCCCGGGTGACCTGGGTCTCCTGCTGGGTGATGTCGGAGGTTACCCAGCCCAGGGTGTCGCTCAGGTTGTCGTAGACCGCCTCCCGGAAGTACGGCGGATCGCTCGCCCAGCGGCGTTCGTCGGCGGTGACGTAGTTGAAGACCGGGGTCACCGGCCCCTCCAACTGCGTGACGGTCTGCTTCAAGCCGTAAGGCAGGGCGACCGTCCCGCTGGTGCCGATGTGCTGCTGCTGGTGCCGCCGGCGACGGAGCCTGAGGAGATCAGCTTGCTGGCGTGCAGGCCGGGCACGATGAGCGGGACGCACAGCGCGAGGATGACCGAGGCGAGCCCCACCCGGCGGCCGGCCGCCGCCACCGCCCGGGTGTCCAGGCCCGGGCCGCATCCGGTCGCGGTGTCATGACGCGGACCGGACCGCCACAGCGAGACCAGCCTGCCCCACACCTGGATCCGCTCCCGGCCGTCGGCGCTCAGCATGGCCAGGTAGCCCGCCGTGCCCAGGCAGAACACCACCAGGGTGCCGATGCTCCCGTGCTTGGCGTTCACCGTGACGGGCACGGTGAACAGGACCAGCAGCGGCAGTCCGGCCAGCGCGGTGGACCGCAGCCGGACCGCGATCAGGTCGGTCGCGATGGCCGTGATGCCGATCCCGCCCACCGCGAGCAGGACCAGGTCGGCCCGAGACGGTGCGGGCGACCCGATCGTGCCGGCGTCACTAAACCCGGTGCCCGCCAGATCAAACAGCCTGCTCAGCGAGCCCGGCGTGGGTATCACCAGCGCCCAGGAGTGGCGCACCTCGAACACCAGGTTCAGGTAGAGCAGCAGCCCGGCCACGCTGATGGCCAGGCAGACCGCGACCGGCAGCGTCCGCAGCCGGCTCAGCGCCCCGCTGGCCGCCACCGTGATGATCGCCCCCAGCCCCACATAGAACCACTCTGAGCTTCGGAACAGCGGATACAGCACGGTGGAGCACAGCGCGCACGCGAACGCGACGGTCACCGTCATCCTGCGGTTCGCGGTCATACCGCTCACCTCCAAACCGTTCGGTCCCCGCCCCGGCCGGCTGGCTGACGTCAGCTCATTGACTTGCGCTCACTCCACCGGCGGGCGACCAGGCCCGCCACCCGGTCGGAGATCCGGGCGGCGCCGTCGGCCACCGCCGTCAGCACCGAAACCGGGAAGATCCTGGCCCGCCAGCGGCTGCTCCGCCGAACCGAGGACGCGACGCCGCGCCGCGCGGCGGCGAGGTCCCGCTTCAGGTTGGCCGATCCGGACGGCCGCGCCGCGTAGCTGGCCCGCTCCTCGGCCAGCGCGAGCCTGCGCACCGCCTCCCGGGCCGGCTCGGGCAGCCCGGCGGTGACCCGGTCGGCCAGCGTCCGCGGCGGCTCGCTCGGCGCGTAGCCCAGGCCCAGATCGTGCAGGTCGTCACGGAACTCCCGCCACGCGACATGGGCCCGGCGCGCGTCATCGCCGGCCCGCAGCCAGCGCCATCGCCGGGCCCCGACCCGGACCACGCTCGGTGCCACGAACACGAATACGCTGGCCGCGCCGAAGGCGATGCCGACCGTCGCCCAGCCCGCCCCCAGGTTCAGGCCGGAGGTATGGTCCAGCAGCCGGTACAGCGCCAGCGCGACGATCGCCGCCGCGGCCGCCAGCAGCGCCACGTTGGTCAGGCTCAGCGGACGCCGCCGCCTGGCTCCGTCGGGGACATGGGCCGACACCACCCGGTGCGCGGGCGGGGCCACGATGGCGATGACCCCGCACGCCAGCGCGATGGCGGCGAGGATGGCCAAGATGATCGCGGCCCACGGCGTGCCGGCCGACTTGCCCAACGGCGCGGCGTCCGATCCGCCTCCGGCGCCGATGAACTTGTTGGCCTGGCCCCCGGCCGTCGGCACGGCGTTGGTCGGCGCGCCGGACGGTCCGATTGACCCGGGGATGACCGGAGGCAGGCCGGTACTGGGCCCCGTCCCGGTCTGGTAGCTGCTGGCCTGCGCGCTGCCGTCACCGCCCGCCGGGGTGGCCTCGAAGTTGATCCAGCCGTAGCCGGAGAAGTACACCTGGGCCCACACGTGCGCGTCGTCCGTCCTGACCACGTAGGTCTTTCCCGCCGCATGGGTGCCCTCGGTGAAGCCTCCCGCCAGCCGGGCCGGGATGCCCAGCAGCCGGGTCAGGACCGTCATCGCCCACGCCGACTGGACGCAGACCCCGAGGTGGGTCTTGGTCAAGAAGCTGTACAGGCTGGCCGCGGAGTTCACCGGCGCCCCGGCGGCGCTGTAGGCGAAGGCCGGCCCCGAGAGCCAGGCGGCCAGCGCGTTGACCTTGTCGTACTCGGTGCTCTGGCCGGCCGTGTGCTCGTCCGCGATCTGCTTGAGCGCCTTCGTCTGGTACGACGCCGGCAGCGCCAGGTCGGCTTGCAGCCCGGTGGGCTTCCGGGCGTTCCTCAGCTGGGCGCTGGTCGGGGCCACGTCCACGCTCGTCGCCTGATAGCTCTGCACGCTGGCCCCGTGGTACTGCGAGAACACCATGAGCTCGCTATCGGTCAGCCAGATCCCGGAGGGCGGGGTGACCTGGATGGCCGGGTAGGGCATGGCCAGGAAGGTGGGTGCCGTCCGGTTGTCCAGCGCGTCGCCTGCCACGTTGACCGCGGTCCTGATCTGGTGGTAGGCCGCCTGATCAAGCAAGCCCTGGGCGGCCGGAATCGTGCTGGCCTGCGACTCGCCCGCCGTGTAGTCGCTGTTATGCCAGCCCGAATCGCTCAGGTCGTCGTACACGTAGGTCTGCAGGTACGGAGGGTTCTTCGCCGCGGTGGTGCTATAGACCAGCACGGTGGTCGGGTGTTTGGCCTGGAGTTCGCGCAGCGTCTGCGACAGCGTGTCCGGGAGGGAGAACCCGGCGCCCGACCCGCTGCCGCCGCTGCCGCCGATGCCCGGGCCCGAGGAGAACAGCTTGCTCGGGTGCAGGCCCGGCAGGAGCAGCGGCACGCACAGGGCCAGGACCACCGACGCCAGCCCGACCCGCCGGCCCGCCGCGGCCAGCGCCCGGGTATCCGGGCCTGGCTCCCGGTCGGTGATCCGGCTCGCCGGGTTCATCTGGTCCTCAGCCAGGTACACATCGCCGGCCCGGACCGGCCCGCTCGGGCCCGGCCCGTCGCTGAGCGAACCGGACCGCCACAGCGAGACCAGCCTGCCCCATACCCGGATCCGCTCCCGGCCGTCGGCGCTCAGCATGGCCAGGTATCCCACCGTGCCCAGGCAGAACACGACGGCGGTGCCGAGGTTCTCGTGCTGCGCGTTCATGGTGACGGGCACGGTGAACAGGACCAGCAGCGGCAGTCCGGCCAGCGCGGTGGACCGCAGCCGGACCGCGATCAGGTCGGTCGCGATGGCCGTGATGCCGATCCCGCCCACCGCGAGCAGGACCAGGTCGGCCCGAGACGGTGCGGGCGACTGCGTACGTGCCGGCGTCACTAAACCCGGTGCCCGCCAGATCCAACAGCCTGCTCAGCGAGCCCGGCGTGGGTATCACCAGCGCCCAGGAATGGCGCACCTCGAACACCAGGTTCAGGTAGAGCAGCAGCCCGGCCACGCTGATGGCCAGGCAGACCGCGACCGGCAGCGTCCGCAGCCGGCTCAGCGCCCCGCTGGCCGCCACCGTGATGATCGCCCCCAGCCCCACATAGAACCACTCTGAGCTTCGGAACAGCGGATACAGCACGGTGGAGGAGAGCGCGCACGCGAACGCGACGGTCACCGTCATCCTGCGGTTCGCGGTCATCACGGCTCACCTCCGACGCCGCCGACGGGGATCGCCCGGTCGGCGGGCCGGTGCAACTGCTGCCAGGCCGCGGCCAGCGGCGTGCTGGCGGTCACCACGGCGACATGCCATCCGGCCGCCGCCAGGATCTCCGCCGTCCGGGCCGTCTCCTCCGGTACCGCGTCCGACGTCCACGACCAGGCGGCGACCATCAGGGCCATCGCGGGCGCGTTCCCGCGCCTGCTCGCGGCCAGCATCCTGGCGTCCTCGGCGGACAGCCGGCCAAGCACGGCGATCAGCTGGCCGCCCGCGTGGGTCAGCGCGGCCGCGCCGGGAGCGAGGCTGATCTCTCGCGACGGGCTGATCACCGCGAGCATGTCGAGCAGCGTGTCCTGGAACGTCCCGCGCGGCGCGATCTCGCCCGCCTCGGTGATCAGCCGGGCCCGGAAGCCCTCGCCGGTCAGGTGCGCGCCGATCGAGGCCGCCGCGCTGACCGCGAACTCGAACGTGGCCGAGGACCCGGTGCCCACGTGCGCGGCGCGCCGGGTGTCGAGGAACACTGACGCGCTGTTGCGCCACTGGTGTTCCTCCCGGCGGACCATCAGCTCGCCGTACCGGGCCGTCGACCGCCAGTGCACGCGGCGCAGCGCGTCGCCGTTCTGGTAGGCCCGCGGCGCCGCGTCGTCCTCGCCGATCGCCGATATCGTCCGCATCCCGCCGTCGCCCTCGCCGAGCCAGCTGCTCGGCGCCGCCGCCCGCGGCAGCGGGTAGATCTTCGGGGTGACTACCAGCGTGCTGGTCGTGCTGAACGACCGGCTGATCTCCACCAGCCCGAACGCGTCCGCGACCCGCACCCGCAGCGGGCCGATGGTGAACTTGCCGCGGGTATCGGGACGGATCTGGTAGCTGAGCTCCCGGCTGCCGCCCGGCTCGATCTCGTCGAGCACGAACCGGGGCCGGCTGCCCAGCGTGTACGGCGTCACGTCCTCGGCCAGCAAGATGGCGGTGCGCAGCCGCGAGACGTTCTCCAGCCGCGCGGTGACCACGGTCGGCTGCCCGGCCGGCACCCGCGGCGGGTCGAGCCGGCGGCTGCACGCCAGGCGGTACCGGGACCGCCGCGCGATCAGCGCGGACACCAGGGGCAGGATGACGAGCAGCGCGCCGACCCGGACCAGGTCCGGCTCCGGGATGGCCAGCCCGCACACCGTGGCCGCACCGCCCGCGGCCACGAACGACCTGCCTCGCGTGGTCAGCGAGCCGAATATCCCTCGCATGGCTCTCCTTACACCCGACCCGCCCGGCCCCCCGTCAGCGCCGCGCGAGGGGCAGCTGGGCGACGATTCTCTTGACCACGTGCTCGGGCAGGTGCCGTTCCACGATGGCTTCCGCCGTGGGCAGCAGCCGGTGCGCGAGCACCGGGCCGGCCAGCGCCTGCACGTCGTCCGGGATCACGTAGTCCCGCCCGTCCAGCGCGGCCCACGCCCGGCTGGCCCGCAGCAGGTGCAGCGTGGCCCGCGGAGACGCGCCGAGCCGCAGCTCGGGCGACGTCCTGGTCGCGTTGACCAGGCTGATGATGTAGTCCTTGACCTGATCGGAGACCAGGACCTCACGCACCGCGATCACCAGCTCCTGGACGTCGCTGGCCCGCGCCACCGGCACGAGCTGATCCAGCGGCGACCTCGAGCCATGCGTGTTGAGCATCTCCCGCTCGGCCGCGGCCGAGGGGTAGCCCAGCGAGAGCCGGGCGGTGAACCGGTCCCGCTGCGCCTCGGGCAGCGGGTAGGTGCCCTCCATCTCCACCGGGTTCTGGGTGGCGATGACCATGAACGGCGCCTGCAGCAGGTGCGTCGTCCCGTCCACCGTGACTTGGCGCTCTTCCATGCACTCCAGCAGCGCGGACTGGGTCTTGGGCGAGGCCCGGTTGATCTCGTCGCCGAGCACGATGTTGGCGAACACCGGCCCCGGCTTGAACTCGAAGTCGCGCCGCTCCTGGTTGAAGGCGCTCACCCCGGTGATGTCGCTCGGCAGCAGGTCCGGCGTGAACTGGACCCGCTGGACGGTGCCGTCGATGGCCCGGGCCAGCGACTTGGCCAGCATCGTCTTGCCCACGCCCGGCACGTCCTCGATGAGCAGATGCCCCTCGGCGAGCAGCACGGCCAGGGTGAGCCGGATCGCCTCGGGCTTGCCCTCGATCACCGACTCGATGGCCCCGCCGATCCTGCGCGCCGCCGGAACTAGATCATCGATCGGGCTCCCCGTCTGCCGTCCGGTGTCTAGAACCACATGGCCTCCCTGAAGGCGCTGCCGGCCAGGCTAGCCAGCCAGGCTTGTGATCATGTAGCGCTCCCGGCCCGAGCGGCTGTACCGCTACAGTACGTCTTTCTTGTGCCATCGCGCGACGTTGACCCTGCTTCGGCGCCATTGCACGCATCATGGGACACAACGGCAACCGAATGGTGACCCGGGACGGTGAACATCTGGCGCTTTCGCCCCGCCCGCGCCAGGTCCCTCCACAACGCCCCACCTCGGCTCCCCAGCGCCGGTTAACTAGCCGAACCGGTCAGCGGTTTAACACTTCTAGCTGCGACCGATTCCAAGCGCGCCGCCGACTCCTCCGTGCCCTCGGGCGCCCCGCAAGGTCTCTGGAGCGCCCTGGCCCGGATTTCCCCCCACTTCGCTCCACGCCCTTCCACCTGGCATTTCGCGGCGACGCAAGGCAAGATCCGTGGCTTTTCGGCGTTGACGGTGGAGGAATGTGGGGTACAGTGGAGCGCAATGGTGGAGGATGGCGCCGGGAGGTGAGGGCCAGTGTTCCTAGGCACTCATCAGCCGCGGCTGGACGAGAAGGGCCGTCTGTTCCTGCCCGCCAAGTACCGGGAAGAGCTCGCTGGGGGAGTAGTGATCACCAAGGGGCAGGACCGCTGCCTGTTCGTCTGGCCGCGGGAGGAGTTCGCCCGCATCACCGAGAAGCTCCGCAACGCGCCGGTGACCGACAAGGCGTCCCGCGACTACGGCCGCGTGCTGTTCTCCGGCGCCTCCGACGAGCTTCCCGACCGGCAGGGCCGGATCACCGTCCCGGCCGCCCTGCGCGCCTACGCCGGCCTGCAGCGGGACTGCGTGGTGATCGGCGCCAACACCCGCCTGGAGATCTGGGACAGCCAGGCCTGGGAGACCTACCTGGGCACGCAGGAAGACTCGTTCGCCGGAGCCTCCGAGGAGGTGTTCCCGGGAATTCTGTAGCGATCGTGGGCCGGCCTCCATCCCGCCGTTCCCTGCTGGCATCACTTCCCCGGTGCCAGCCGGCAGCGCCAGCAGATGGAGGTCGGCCCGAAGGATACGGGGGAGTAGGGACGATTCGGAGAGGGGGCCGCATGGCAGAGCCACAGCACGTGCCGGTGCTCGCCGACCGGGTCACCGCCCTGCTCGCGCCCGCCCTGGACGCCCCGGGCGCGGTGCTGGTGGACGCCACCCTGGGCCGCGCCGGGCACGCCCGCGCCCTGCTCGAAGCCTGTCCTGGCCTGCTGCTGATCGGCGTCGACGCCGACCTGGCCGCGATCGAAGCCGCCCGCGAACTGCTCGCCCCCTACGCCGGCCGGGTCACGCTGGTGCACGCCCGCTACGACGACATCCCCGCGATCGTCGCCGACATCCCCGGGCCTACGCGGATTATGGGCCTGCTCTTCGACCTGGGCGTGTCCTCGCCGCAGCTCGACGATCCGGCCCGGGGCTTCGCGTACGCCTACGACGCCCCGCTGGACATGCGGATGGACCTCACCAAGGACCGCACCGCGGCCGACATCGTCAACGACTACCCGGCCGCCGAGCTCGCCCGTGTGCTCCGCGACTACGGCGAGGAACGCTTCGCCCGGCGGATCGCCGACGCGGTGGTCCGTGAGCGGTCCCGCACCCCGATCACGTCCACCCTGCGGCTCAGTGCCATCGTCAAGGACGCCATCCCCGCGGCGACCCGGCGCACCGGCGGTAACCCGGCCAAGCGCACCTTCCAGGCGCTGCGGATCGAGGTGAACGACGAGCTCGGCACGCTACGCCGGGCGCTGCCCGCCGCCCTGGACGCGCTCGCCGTGGGCGGCCGCGTGGTCGTGCTGGCCTACCACTCACTTGAGGACCGCATCGTCAAGCGCGAACTGGTCGCTCGGTCGGCCGACCAGACGCCGCCCGGGCTGCCCGTGCTCGCCGAGGCGTCCACCGCGCAGTTCCGCCTGCTGACCAGGGGCGCCGAACGCCCCGACAGCGAAGAAGTCGCCGGTAATCCGCGCGCGGCCTCCGCCCGGCTGCGGGCCGCGGAACGGATCCGGGAAGCCGCATGACCCGAGGGGGTACTCACATGGCCACCTACACGCCTCCGCGCCCGCCCAGCCGCGGTACCCCCAACGGCCGCGGTACCCCCAGCCGCGGCACCCCGAACGGCCGCGGCACGCCACCCGGCCGGACCATGCCCCCGCCGGCCAGGGAGATGCCCCCCCGGCGCCCCGCCCGGCCGCGGCCCGAGGATCCCGGGACCCGCCCGGTCAGCGCCCCGCGCCACACCAGGCCGCTCACCGGCCCCGGAACCAGGCCCGCCACCAGGCCGCCGCCAGGCCGCCAAGCCGGCCATAAAGCCCGTCGTCCGGCCGGCGACCGCCCGGACCCGCCCGCGCCACCCGCGGGCGCCGTTCATCCTGCTGCTCGTCGGCCTGCTCGGCGGGGCCCTGGTCTCGCTGCTGGTCATCAGCACCACGCTGGCCGAGGGGTCGTACCGGATCACCAGCCTCCAGCAGCAGAACGCCAACCTGGCCAAGCAGGAGTCAACGCTCACCCAGCAGGTCGCGCAGGCCTCCGCGCCGGCGCAGATCGCGCAGGAGGCCGAGGAGTTCGGCATGCGGCCGAACCCGGCGCTGCAGTTCATCAACCTCAAGACCGGAAAGGTCGTCAAGGGGCAGGTCTCCAAGGCTGACGCGGAGATCAACGTCCCCGGATACAACCCGTGACCCCGCACGGTCCCGGCCCGGGCGGGCGACCCCCCGGAACCCCGCGGCCCCCCGGAACCCCGCGGCCCCCCGGAACCCCCCGCGCCCGGGGAGGCTCCCCGCCCCCTCGTCCCCCCCGCCCCCGGGACCCGCGGCGACGCCCCGGGCCGCCGCCAGGAGGACCGGGAGCACGCGGCCCGGTCCGTTCGGCAGAAAGAATCCCGCCGCGGCCCCCGCCCCGGCCCGTCTACGTCAAGCCGCCGCGGCCCCGGCGCCTCATCCCGCGGGGGAACCCGGCCCGCAGGCTCGGCGGGACCCTGCTCGCGATCGTCTTCGTGCTCACCCTGTTCGCCGCGCGGCTGGTCCAGCTGCAGGGGCTGGAGGCCGGCCGGTACCGCGTCCTGGCCCTGCAGCAGCGGGAAATGACGATCCCGCTGCCCGCGGAGCGCGGCGCCATCACCGGAGCGAACGGGGAAGTGCTGGCCATGACCGTGGCCACCTACCTGGTGTACGCCGACCCGCCGCAGATGCCCGCGGCCGACCAGGCGCAGGTCGCCACCAAGCTCTCCACGTACCTCAACATGCCGGCCGACCAGATCCTCAGCCTCATCCAGAACCCCACCTCGCCGCAGTACGTGGTGCTGGCCAAGGGCGTGTCGGCCCAGACCGGTGACGCCATCCAGGCGCTGAACCTGCCCGGCATCGCGCTGACCCCGAGCTACGCCAGGTCCTACCCGGACGGCGACACCACGGCCAACATCGTGGGCTTCACCAGCACGAACGCCCAGGGGTTGACCGGCGCGGCCGGCATCGAGCAGGAATTCAACTCACTGCTGGCCGGGCGGGCCGGCAGCGAGCAGGTCCAGGTCGGCACGAACGGTGAGCAGATCCCGCTGGCCGGCAGCAGCGACCGCCCGGTCGTGAACGGCAGCGGCCTGCGGCTGACCATCGTCCCGGCGCTGCAGTACGACGCCGAGCAGGCCTGCGCCGCGCAGGTGGCCAAGAGCAAGGCCAGCAACTGCACGGTGGTGATCATCCAGCCCAAGACCGGCTACGTGCTGGCCATGGCGCAATGGCCCACCTATGACCCGTCGACCATCACGAACGTGAACCAGGCGGCCAACGTCGCGGTGCAGAACGAGTTCCAGCCGGGCTCCACGGCCAAGGTGATCGCCGCCGCGACCGCGTTCGAGCAGGGCGGCCAGACGCCGATGAGCGCCTACAACATCCCTTACCAGATCAACGAGGGCGGCCAGCTCATCCACGACGCCGAGTGGGCGCCCGGCGAGAAGTACACGATCGCCGGCATCATCGCGCACTCCTCCAACGTCGGCATCTCCCAGGTGGCCGCGCACATCACCCCGCAGGTTCAGTACGACTACCTGCGGGCCTTCGGCCTGGGGCAGCCGAGCGGGCTCGGGCTGCCGGGCGAGACGGCCGGCGAGCTGCCCCCGGTCTCACAGTGGTGGCCGGACACCCGGTTCACGCTGGCGTTCGGCCAGGGCGTGGCGGTGACCGCGATCCAGATGGCCGAGGTCTACGCGACGATCGCCAACAACGGCGTGCGGGTCCAGCCGACCCTGGTCGAGGGCACGACCAGCTCGGCGGGCAAGTACACGCCTGCCGCGCCGTCCCCCGCCAAACGGGTCATCCAGACCAAGACCGCGACCGAACTGCGGCAGATCCTGGAGCAGGTGCCGGCCATCGACGCCGACGGCGGCCAGCCCTGGGGCATCATCCCCGGCTACGCGATCGCGGCCAAGACCGGCACGTCGCAGGAATCCAACGGAAGTTGCGCCCTGTGCGTCTACGGGTCGAGCTACATTGGCATGGCGCCTGGCGACGACCCGCAGCTGGTGATCGCGGTGAACGTGCAGAACCCGCGCAAGGGCGGCTATTACGGCGACGTGGTGGCCGGCCCGGTCTTCTACCAGGTGATGAAGGATGCGCTGGCCACCCTGCAGATCCCGCCGGACGGCGCCACCCCCGCCAAGATCCGCCTGAACGCGCCGTGATTGGAGGTACCCTCACCCCGTGGCGATCCGACCCGCCCGTCAAGAGCCGAAGCCGCTGTCCGCTCTCGGCTCGCTGCTGGGTGTCCGGCTGGCGTCCGTAGGAACCTCATTTTCACCGAACGACCTGGGGTGCGTCACCGGGGTCACGCTCGACTCGCGCGTGGTGATGCCCGGCGACCTGTACGTCGCGCTGCCCGGGACCAAGGTCCACGGCGCCGCGTTCTGCGCCGACGCGGTCGCCGCGGGCGCCGTCGCGGTGCTGACCGACCCCGACGGCCGGGCCCGCGCCGCGCAGACCGGGGTGCCGGTCTTCGTGCTGGCCGATCCGCGCGGCAAGCTGGGCGAGGTCTCGTGCTGGGTGTACGGGAACCCGTCGAGCCGGCTGCGGCTCATCGGCGTGACCGGGACCAGCGGCAAGACCACCTCGACCTACCTGCTGGAGTCCGGCCTGCGCGCCGCGGGCCACCAGACCGGCCTGATCGGCGGGGTGGAGACCAGGATCGGCCGGGACCGGCTGCCCAGCTCGCTGACCACCCCGGAGGCGCCCGACCTGCAGGCCCTGTTCGCGGTCATGGCCGAGCGCGGGGTGACCGCCGCCGCGATGGAGGTGTCCAGCCACTCGCTGGCCCTGGGCCGGGTCGGGGGCACCAGCTTCGACGTGGCGGTGTTCACCAACCTGTCGCAGGATCACCTGGACTTCCACCCTGACCTGGAGGACTACTTCCGGGCCAAGGCGTCCCTGTTCATGCCGCCCGTTATCGGCGTCGTGAACATCGACGACAAGTACGGCCGCCGGCTCGCGTCTTCCGCGCCCGTGCCGATCACCACGTTCTCCGCGCTGGGCCGCGACGAGGCGGACTGGCGGGCGGTCGACGTCCGGTCCGGCGCCGATGGCAGCACGTTCCGGGTCATCGGGCCCGGCGGGGTCGAGGCCGACGTGTCGGTCGGCCTGGCCGGGGCGTTCAACGTGGCCAACGCGCTCGGCGCCGTGGTCGCGCTGGTCGAGTCCGGCGTCGGGCTGGAGGACGCGGTGGCCGGGATCGCGGCCTGCCCGGGCGTCCCGGGACGGCTGGAGCGGGTGCCCGCGTCCGGCCTGGACATGACGGCGTTCGTCGACTACTCGCACAAGCCGGGCGCGGTCGAGGCCGTCCTGCGCTCGCTGCGGCCGGTCACCCGGGGCAACCTGATCATCGTGCTCGGCTGCGGCGGCGACCGGGACCGGGCCAAGCGCCCGATGATGGGCGCCGCCGCCGCGTCGCTGGCCGACGTGGCCATTCTCACCAGTGACAATCCGCGGTCCGAGGACCCCCTGGCCATCCTCGCGGCGATGCTGGACGGCGTGCTGAGCGTGCCGCAGGCCGACCGGGCCCGGGTCATCGTCGAGCCCGACCGGGCCGCCGCGATCACCCAGGCCGTCACCCTCGCCGCCCCCGGCGACGTGATCGTGGTCGCGGGCAAGGGCCACGAGACCGGGCAGTACGTGGCCGGCGCGGTGCTGCCCTTCGACGACCGCGCCGTCACCGCGTCCGCGCTGGAGCGGGCGGCCAAAGACCCGTGGTGGGCCGACCGGTGATCCCGCTGACCCTGGCCCAGATCGCCGACATCACCGCCGGCCGGCTGCACGGCGACCCGGCCGCCGTGGTGACCGGCGAGGTGGTCATCGACTCCCGGCGGGCCGCCCCCGGCGGCCTGTTCGCCGCGGTCCCGGGGGAGCGGGCCGACGGGCACGACTTCGCCGCCGCCGCCGTCGCGGCCGGCGCGGTCGCGGTGCTCGCGACCCGGCCCGTCCCGGTCCCGTCCGTGCTGGTCGCTGACGTCCCGGCCGCGCTGGCCGCGCTGGCCAGGTTCGTGATCGACGCGCTGCCCGCCGCCGCGGTCGCGGGCATCACCGGCTCGTCAGGCAAGACCACCACCAAGGACCTGGCCGCCCAGCTGGTCGAGCGTCTCGGCCCCACGATCGCGCCCGCCGGGTCGTTCAACAACGAGTTCGGCCATCCGCTCACCGTGCTGCGCGCGGACGCCGCGACCAGGTACCTGGTCCTCGAGCTGTCCGCGCGCGGGCCCGGCCACATCGCGTACCTGTGCCGCGTCGCGCCGCCCCGGCACGGCGTGGTGCTGAACGTGGGTCACGCGCACGCCGGGGAGTTCGGCGGGCTGGACCAGGTCGCCCGGGCCAAGGGCGAGCTGGTCCAGGCCCTCCCGGCCGGCGGGGCGGCCATCTTGAACGCCGACGACCCCCGCGTCCTGGCCATGGCCGCCCGCACCGCGGCCCGCGTCGTCACCTTCGGCGTCGACGACCGGACCGCCCCGATCCAGGCGGCAGAGATCCGGGCGGCGGGCGTGCGCCTGGATGACCTGGGGCGGCCGAGCTTCACCCTGCTGACACCAGAAGGCCAGGCCGCGGTCACCCTCCGGCTGCACGGTGCCCATACCGTGCCAGATGCCGTGGCCGCCGCGGCCCTCGCGCGCGAGCTCGGCCTGGGCCTGGCCGACATCGCCGACGGGCTGTCCGCGGCGGTGGCACGCAGCCGGTGGCGGATGGAGGTCCGCCGCCGGGAAGACGGGGTGACGGTCATCAACGACGCGTACAACGCGAACCCCGAGTCGGTCCGCGCCGCGCTGGACGCCCTGCGCCACCTGGCCCACGATGGCCGCGGGTTCGCGATCCTCGGCCACATGGCCGAGCTGGGCGAGGTCTCACGCGCCAGCCACGAGGACATCGGCGAGTTCGCCGCGCGGGCCGAACTAGCCGGGCTCATCGCGGTCGGCGAGGACGCGGAGCCGATCCTGGCCGGCGCGCGGCGGGTAAGGGCCTGGACCGGCGAGGCGCTCGCCGTCCCCGACGGGCACGCCGCCCTGCAGGCTCTGTCGAACCAGTTGAAGCCCGGCGACGTTGTCCTGGTGAAGGCGTCCCGCGCCGCCCGCCTGGAAGGTGTGGCGGCCGATTTGCTGGAGGGGGCTGCCCGGTGAGAACCGTCCTGCTGTCCGCGGCCGTCTCGTTGTTCTGCGCGCTGTTCGGCACCCCGCTGGCCATCAAGGTCTTCACCCAGCGCGGGTACGGCCAGGAGATCAGGTCGGACGGGCCGCAAGGGCACCTGTCCAAGCGCGGCACGCCGACCATGGGCGGCACGGTGATCATCACCGCGTCGCTGGCCGGCTACCTCGTCGGCCACCTGGTCACCGGCGACGCCATGTCGGCGTCCGGGCTGCTGGTGCTGTTCCTGATGACCGGGCTCGGCCTGGTCGGGTTCGCCGACGACTTCATCAAGCTCTACATGCAGCGCAGCCTGGGCCTGCGCAGCGGGGCCAAGCTGGCCGGCCAGGCCATCGTGGGCGCGATCTTCGCCGTGCTGGCGATCAGGTTCCCCGACGGGTGGGACATCACCCCGGCGTCCACCCACCTGTCCTTCTACGCGGACTTCGGCATCTCCATCGGCCCGGTGCTGTTCGTGGTCTGGGTCATCCTCATGGTGTCCGGGACCTCCAACGCCGTGAACCTCACCGACGGGCTGGACGGCCTGGCCACCGGCGCGGCCATCCTCGCGCTCGCCGCCTACATGATCATCGGCATCTGGCAGCTGCGCAACGACTGCACCGTCTACATGGCCCAGGCCTGCTATGCCGTCCGCGACCCGCAGGACCTGGCCATCGTGGCCGCCACCGTGATGGGCGCGTGCATCGGCTTCCTGTGGTGGAACGCGCCGCCCGCCAAGATCTTCATGGGCGATACCGGATCGCTGGCCCTGGGCGGCGCGCTGGCCGGGCTGGCCATCACCACCCACACCGAGCTGCTGCTGTTCCTGCTGGGCGGCCTGTTCGTGATCATCACGCTGTCGGTGGTGATCCAGGTCGGCTCGTTCAAGCTGACCGGCAAACGCGTATTCCGCATGGCCCCGCTGCAGCACCACTTCGAGCTGGCCGGCTGGGCCGAGACCACCATCGTCGTCCGCTTCTGGATCATCGCCGGCATCTGCGTCGCCCTGGGCCTCGGCATCTTCTACGTCGGCTGACCCCGTCCCCGCCCAGTCCCTCCGCCCCCGACGTCGTTACACCGCCGCGGCATGCCAGGCGAACGCGCTGAGCTGGTCGTCCAGGGGCGCGTCGGTGAGCCGGTTGGCCAGCGTGGACATCGTGTAGGTGCCGATCCCGAGCACCACCTCCAGCGCCTGCTGCCGGGTGTATCCGCTGGCCAGGAAGGCCGCCAGCGCGTCGTCGCCGACGTCGCCCGCGGTGTCCAGGACCCGCAGCGTGAACACCCGGACCGCGTCCAGGCGCTGATCCGAAAGCGGCGCAGCGCCCCGCAGCGCGGCGATGACGTCCGGCGAAGCGCCCAGCGCGGTCAGCCGCGCGGTGTGCATGGCCACGCAGATGTGGCAGCCGTTCCTGGTCGCGATCGTCATCACCACGACCTCGCGGGCCACCGGGTCCAGCGTGCAGTTCTCGAAGATCGCCAGCATCCGCCCGAACCCCTCGAGCAGCTGCGGTGAGGCCGCCCACCGGGCGGTGGCCGCCGGCAGGTAGCCCAGGTGGTCCCGGGTCGCGATCATGAACCGTCGCGAACCAGCCGGGGCCGACTCGATGGTGTACTCAGGGAACCACGACATGATGCTCACTCCTGACCAGTAAGATGGACAACTAGGTTGTCTAAAACGGTAAACAAGGTTGTCGATCATGTCAAATGAATACGCATCACGCCCCGCCGTGTACGGGTTCGAGCTGCCGCTGCTGCTGTTCGGCGGGTTCCGGTCGATCATCGACGAACTGCACGCCGAACTGGCCCGCCGCGGGCACCCGGACCTGCGCCCCGCCCACGGCTTCGCGCTGCAGGCCATCGGCATGCGAGGGGCCACCGCCACCGAGGCCGGACGCCGGCTGGGCATCTCCAAGCAGGCCGCGGGCAAGACCATCGACCGGCTCGAAGCGCTCGGTTACGTACAGCGGGCTGATGACGACCAAGACCGGCGGCGCAAACTGGTCCGCATCACCCCGCGGGGCCTTCAGGCCTTGGCCATGTCCGCGATGATCTTCGACGACATCCGGGCCCGGTGGGCAGCCGCCCTGAGCCCCGGCCGGCTGGCCACGCTGGAGACGGACCTGCGCACCATGGTCCCCGGCGACACGTTCCGCCTCGATGTCCCGGGCTGGTTCGGCTCCTCAGCCGGCGGCGCTGGGGTGGATGACCGGCCGGTAACCCGCCGCGAGCACGGCCACGGTGGCCCGCGGCGTGATGACGGTCACCGTGTCCGCCGGCGGCCCGCCAGAAAGGTAGCCGCCCGGCGTCCAGGCCAGCAGCCCGCCGCCTTGCACCAGGAACGGCGCGCCATCGACCGAGACCATCACCCCGTCCGGCAGGTCCGGAAGGGAAGCCGGATACGACCGCCGCACCCCGGGCCGAACGAGCCGGTCCGCGTGCAGCCGCGCATCGATCTCCGCGACACCGGGCACGCCGCCGCAGAAAGCATCAGCCCAGGCCCGCTTGAACGCCTGGTAGTCCCGGTAGCGGCACTCGCCGCACGGCCGGTGCCCGGCCGCCAGCCCGGTGGCCTCGTCGAGGAAGAACAGCTCGGTCAGCCGGCCCGGCGCCCACAGTTGCCGCCGCCGGCCCTTGAACGACAGCACGCAGATGGCCCAGGCCCGGCCGCGCGAGTAACGAACCAGCCGGCCCTGCCGATCGAGCAGCGGGCCGCGATTCCCCCAGAACAGGCCGCGGTCGGGGACCGCGATCAGCGTGCCGTCCGGCGTCACCCGGTTCTGCCGGGGCATCTGCCGGCCTCCCGTCTCAATTCGGTCAATTTATGGTGTCTTCTCCTGATAAACCCAAGTTACCGGTAAGTTACGTTCCGTCCTGGGGGATCGTTCAGCGGGAGCGTGGAGTTCATGGTGCGGACAAGGAAACTGGCCGGGGCGGCACTCGCCGCCGCACTGGTCGTCGGCGGGCTCACGGCAGGATCGGCGGCCGCGTCCGCCGCCGGACCGACGTGCGGCGGTACCGGCTCGGTGACCACGGTGACCGGTGCGTTCGAGGACGGGGCCACCTACTTGATCCAGTGCCCGTCCGGCACCTGGAACGGGACGCTGCTCCTCTACAGCCACGGCTACGTCACGCCCGGCAGCAAGAACCCGGCCACCGACGTCGGCGACCCGCTCACCGGTGCTGCCCTGCTCGGTAACGGCTTCGCCCTGGCGGGGTCGTCCTACGCCACCACCGGCTGGGCCATCCAGCAGGCGCTGCCGGACCAGGTCAACACCCTGAGCACCTTCGATCAGGCCTTCGGCAAGCCGCGCACCACGATCGCGTGGGGGCACTCCCTGGGCGGCATCATCACCGCCGGGCTGATCCAGGACTACCCGAGCCTGTTCAACGCCGCGCTGCCCATGTGCGGCGTGCTGTCCGGCGGCGTGGCCACCTGGAACACCGCGCTCGACGCGGCGTTCGCGTTCCAGCAGCTGATCGCCCCGAAGATCCAGGTCGTCAACATCAAGAACCCCGCGGCTAACCTGGCCGCCGGCGAGGCGGCCGTGGCCGCGGCGCAGGCGACCCCGCAGGGCCGGGCCCGGCTGGCCCTGGTCGCCGCGCTCGGCGACACCCCGGGCTGGTTCACCCCGCTCTCGCCCGAGCCCGCGGCGACCGACTACGCCGCCCAGGAGCAGAATCAGTTCCTCTGGGACACCGAGGTCACCTTCCCGTTCGTGCTGGCCTTCCGCGCCGAGCTTGAGGCCCGCGCGGGCGGCAACCCGTCCTGGAACGTCGGCGTGAACTACGCCAGCGACCTGGCCAAGTCGGCCGACCTGAACGAGGTGACGGCGCTTTACCAGGCCGCCGGGCTCAACCTGACCAGGGACCTGCGGACGCTGAACCTCGCCCCGAGGATCACCGCGAATCCGTTCGCCGTGGCCTACCTGGCCAAGAACATCGCCTTCAACGGCGACATCTCGGTCCCCGTCCTGTCCATGCACACCACCGGCGACGGCCTGGTCGTGCCGGAGAACGAGCAGGCCTACCGCCGCGTCGTCGACCGTGACGGCAACGGGAACCTGCTGCGCCAGATCTTCGTGAACCGCGCCGGGCATTGCGCGTTCACCCCGGCCGAGACCCTCACCGCGCTCCAGACGCTGCTGAACCGCCTGGCCACCGGGCACTGGAACGTCCCGAGCCCGGCCGGCCTGAACGCCGAGGCGGCGGCGCTTGGCCCGCAGCTGAACGTGTTCACCAGCGGCAACGCCCTGGTCGCGACCCCGCCCGCCTTCATCAGCTACACCCCGGCACGTTACCTGCGGCCGTTCGACCTCCCGCCGGGCCTGCGTTTCATCCCCTGACCGCAGGAACCACGGTCCGTTCGGTCAAGATCTTTTATCGGCCGAACGGACCGGCGTTCGTGCCGGCCGTCCGCCGTGACCGCCACGCGGCCTCCGCGGCCCCCATCGGGGTGCACGGCGGCCCCTGGAAGAACGGCCAGATCTCCTCGGCGATGCCGCGCCAGTCGGCGGTCGCGTGCAGCTCGCCGAGCAGGGCGAACAGGCCGAGGTTGATCCGCTGCAGGATCACGTAGGAGCGGGGGATCCGGGCGTACGCCGCCAGCGGGCTGCGGAAGTCGAAGAACTTCCTGGTCACCGCCGAGGCGTACTCCCCGGTCATGGTCCGCGGTCCGCGCTCCCGGACGGTGTCGTAGAACACCGCCATGTGCTCCACGACCAGCGGCGTGGACACCGGCGCGTCCGGGACCAGGAAGCCGGCCTGCACCATGGCCCGGCGGAACGCCTCGGGGTCTGAGTCCACGCACAGGTGCTTGACCATCGCGGCCAGCGGCTGCATCTCCTCGGCCGTGAAGTGCTTGACCAGGCCGAAATCCAGGAAGGTGACCCGTCCGCCGCCGTGGAACAGGTAGTTGCCCGGGTGCGGGTCGCCGTTGAAGGCGTGCGCCTCGTACAGGCTGCGGAACACGAAGCGGTAGATCGTCTCCGCGGCCAGGTCCCGCTCGGCCTGCGACCAGCCGGCCAGCTCGGCGAACCTGGCCCCGTCGGCGAGCTCGCTGGTCACCACCCGGCGGGTGGACAGCTCGGGCACGATCCGCGGCACGGAGATGGTGGGGTGGCCCGCGTAGTAGTCGGCGAACGTCTGCTGGTTACGGGCTTCGCGGCGGTAGTCGAGTTCCTCGGTGATCCGTTCCCGCAGCTCCGCGAGCAGCCCGTCGACGTCCTGGCTCGGCGCGGTGACCTTCAGCATCCGGCGCAGCAGCCCGACGTTCCCCAGGTCGGCTTCGATGGTCTCGGCGATGCCCGGGTACTGGACCTTGACCGCGACGGCGCGGCCGTCGTGGGTGATCGCCCGGTGCACCTGTCCGATCGAGGCGGCCGCGATCGGCTCGGGATCCCAGGTGGCGAACGCCCGCTCGGGCGGCAGGCCAAGCTCCTCGGTGACCACTTGCGCGGCCAGTTCGGCGCTCATCGGCGGCACGCTGTCCTGCAGCCGGCTCAGCGTGCGGCGGGCCGCCGGCGACAGGCCGTCGTCGACGTAGCTGGCCATCTGGCCGAGCTTCATCAGCACGCCCTTCATCGTGCCCAGGGTCGCGGCCACGTCCTCGGCCGTCCGCAGGGCCAGGTCGTTCCGCAGCTGCTGCCGGTGCTCACCCGCGCTGGCGAACAGCCGTGGCGCGTTGCTCGCGTACCGCGCACCGCCCCGCGCGGCCAGCCGCAGCGCCGTCAGCCCGCGTTCCACCCGCAGGCTGCCGCCCCGGCCGCGGCGCTGGATTGGCCTGGGCCTCCGGCCGCGGCGCTGGATTGGCCTGGGCCTCCGGCCGCGGCGCCGCCCGAGGACGGCCAGCGCCGCGATCGATACCCCGCCGGCCGTCGCGACCGCGGCCAGCTTCGCCGCCCGTCGCCTCAACCCCGTGCCGCCCTCATCCGCAACGTAAGCTGCTGCCGCGCCTCGAGCACCCCTGGCTCGCCCGTGAACACCGCGTCGAACACGCCGAGCGTCTGGCGGATCTCGTTCCGCCGCTCCGGGGTCAGCGGCGGCGGGGCCGGGTAGCCGTACAGGTCCCGGGCCCAGCCGGGCAGCGCGACCAGCGCCGCGTCCCGCAGGTCCTGCCAGAGCTCCGCGATCTCCTCGCCCATGCCCTCCGGATCCAGCATGTAGCCCATGGACTCCGCGGCCGCCGGCGTGCATCTCAGCTCGGGCCGGACGCCCGCCAGGTACTCCTGCAGGGCGCTCACCCGGTCCGGGATCATCTCGCGCGGCACCCCGAGCAGCTCGGCCGAGACGGCCATCTCCGCGAGGTAGGCGTCGGCGTCCGCCGCCGCGAGCGGCGTGCCGAACAGCCGGGCCGCCTCGAGCCCGGAATCGACGAGCGCCGCGTGCACCCATAGCAGCAGCGCGGGGTCCCCGGCGGCGTAGGGGCGGCCGGTCACGGTGTCGGTGCCCCGGACGTGCTCGTGGATGGCCCGGACCCGCCGGGCGGCCCGGCTCGCGCTGGCCCGGTCGCCGTAGGTGATGGTCGCGACGTAGGCCGACGTGGCGGCCAGCCTGCCGACCGGGTCGCGCCGCCAGTCGCTGTGCTGGTCCACGCCGGCCATGGCCAGCGGGTGCAGCGCCTGGATCAGGACCGACCGCAGCCCCGCGACCGGGGCGGACAGGTCGGCGGCCAGCCGCCAGGTCACGCTGGCCGGCCCGAAGAACCCGTCGTCCTCGGGCCGGTCCGGCACCCCGGACACCAGCGCGGCCGCGTATCGCTCGACCAGGTCGGCCGCTGTGCCTATTTCGACGCGTCCCTCCGGCTCGGTCATGGCCGCAGGCCGGCGAACAGGTCGTCCTCGGGCAGCGGCGCACCGGTCGTGTCGCTGGCCCGGATGAAGCTCTCCCGGCCGAACGTGGCCTCGCCGACCTCCGGCGGCAGCTTGCTGAACCACGAGTCGTTGATCTGGCTGCCGTGCGCGAACAGCGCGTCACGCTTGAGCGCGAGCACCGGCCGGATGTCGACGGTGGTGGTGATGCGCTGCTCCGACTCCTCGCCGCGCCGGATGAGCTCCGGATCGCGGTCCTCGAAGTCCGGGACGTCCATGCCCAGCTCCCGCAGCGCGTCCCAGACCTTCCGCCAGTCGCTGCCGCGCATGGCGCTGAGGTACAGCTTGGCCGGGATGCCGGTGTCCGCGAATGCCGCCTGCGCGCTGCGGCTCGCGTGCAGATGATCGGGATGCTGGTAGGGCCCTTGGTCGTCGTAGGTGATCAGCACCTGCGGCCGGTACTTCTCGATCAGGCCGGAGATCCTCGCCGCCACTTCGGCCTGCGGGATGTTGACAAACGCGTCGGGCCGGTCCTTGTAGTCCCATTCCGGCATGCCCGAGTCGTGGTAGCCGAGCAGTTCCAGGTCCGTGACCCCGAGGATGGCGCAGGCTTTGCGCAGTTCCTCCAGCCGCTGGCGGGCCACGGCCTGTTCGTCGTGCCCGTCTTGCCCCGGCTTGACGCCGCCCGGCGCGTCGCCGAATTCCCCGTTCGTGCACGTCACGACCACCGTCCGGATGCCCTGGGCGGCGTAGGTGGCCAGCACCCCGCCGGTGCTCGAGGCCTCGTCGTCGGGATGGGCGTGCACGGCCATCATTGTCAGCGTTTCTGCCATGCTTCCAGCCTGCCTGACCAGCGGGCCTAGTGCCCAATCGGGGCGGCTTAGCGCACGGGCAGCAGCGCAGCCGTCACGGTGAGCAAGAATGTGGTCAAGGCGCCGAAGCCGTGGGCCAGCGGGATGAGCGGCAGCAGGTGGACCCGGCGTCGCCGGGCCGGGACCGGCTCGGCGAGCAGGCTGGCGATCATCTCGTCGGTGACGGTGAACACGTCATGGTGCTCGGACACCGCCGCTACATCCGCCCGGACCGGTTCCGGATCGGGGCGCACCGGATACGGCGTCCAGAGCGTCACCGTGCAGATGCCCAGGCAGATGGCGGCGCAGGCCAGCGTCACGCCGATCCAGGCCAGCGGGCGCCAGCCGCTGCTCAGGTAGCTGATCCAGACCGCCAGCCCGGCCAGTGCGGCGCTGGCGTGACCGAACACCACGCCTGGCGGCACGCCCTCGCCGGTCGCTCGCTGGCGGCGCAAGCCGCCGCGCGCGACCCAGGTGCGCAGCATGTAGCCGCCGATTCCGGCGGTGAGCAGCCACGCGATCAAGGCGGCCAGGCCCATGCTCCAGGTTACATCCGATCGGCCTTACGAGCCGGTCGCCTCGGCCGCCTCGCTCAGGGCCTCCGGGTGCATCCGGAGGTAATGCTTGGTCAGCACGGCGCTGGCCTGGCCGGGCTGGTAGGCCAGGGTGCGACCGCATACCTCGCAGCGCGTCAGCGGAAGCCGGGTCACCGTCACCGGAAAGCGTGAAGAATCTGCCCTGCTCATCGCTTCACATGATGCCAGAAATGCGCCCCGGTCCCCAGCGCCGGGCCGGCGTGGCCCGATTTCCAACGCATCCGGCGGCCGTACCTGGACTCGCGCCTGAAATCCCGTGCGACACGCGCCGGATGTCCGGGTCTTGGCGCGACCCGGCGAACAGACTTGAGATATGTATCTGCAGGTTTCCCGCGGAGCCGACGGACTAGCGGATCCGGACCTGGCCGGACCGGACACGCCGGACAGGCCGGAGACGGCCCTCAGCCTGCGGGGCCTGGGTGGCGTGCGGGACCGGATCGGCGCCTGGCGCGCCCTGCTCGACCGGCCGCTGACGTCCTATTACCTGGTCCTCGGCATCACGATGCTGCTGCTCGGGCTGGGCCTGGTCATGGTGGAGTCGACGGCATCGGTTACCGACTTGATCGCGGGGCTGTCCCCCTACTCCGACTTCAAGAAGCAACTGCTCGGCGCGGGCATCGGGCTGCCGCTCATGTGGGTGGCGGCCCGGTCCAGGCCCCGGCTGTTCCGGGCCTTCGCCTATCCGCTGCTCGCGGTGGCCATCGTCGGGCTGGGCCTGACCCTGATCCACGGCGTCGGCGTCTCGCAGAACGGCGCGGCGCGGTGGATCGCCATCGGCGGCCAGCAGATCCAGCCGTCCGAGATCGCCAAGCTGGCCCTGGTCGTATGGGGCGCCGATCTGCTCGCGCGCAAGGACCGGCTCGGCCAGCTGGCCGACTGGCGGCACATGCTCGTGCCGCTCATGCCGGGCACCGCGGTCCTGTGCCTGCTGGTGATGACCGGCGATGACCTGGGCACTACCTTCATCCTGCTGGTTATCTTCCTCGCGCTGCTGTGGGTCATCGGAACCCCCGGGCGGGTGTTCGGCGGCCTGCTCATCTTGATGGCGCTGGCCATGGTGCTCATGATCGTCTCAGCGAAATACCGTCTCGGCCGCCTGGTCGGCTTCTTCGACCAGCAGGGCAGCTCCACCGGCGCCAACTGGCAGGCCAAACAGGGCAAGTACGCGCTCGGCTCGGGCGGCATCTTCGGCGTGGGCCTGGGCTCCGGCCGGCAGAAGTGGGGCTATGTCCCCGAGTCCACCAGCGACTTCATCTTCGCCATCATCGGTGAGGAACTCGGGCTGGTCGGCACGCTGTGCGTGACCGTCATGTACGGTGCGCTGGCCTTCGCCGGCCTGCGGATCGCCCGTCGCGTGCCCGACCTGTTCGCTCGCCTGGCCGCCACCGGCATCACCGCGTGGATCGTGATCCAGGCCGTGGTCAACATCGGCGCGGTGATCGACGTCCTGCCCATCACCGGCGTGCCGCTGCCCCTGGTCTCGGCGGGCCTGTCGTCACTGCTGAGCACGCTGGTGGCGCTGGGCATGCTGATGTCGTTCGCGAGGCACGAGCCAGGCGCGCAGGAGGCTTTGGCCGCACGCGGCCCCGGCTGGTCGCTGCGCGTTCTAAGCTGGCTCGGTCTAGCAAAGCGCCGACGATAGAGCGGCAGCAGTCAGGGACGAGTCATGAGGGTATTGCTTGCCGGCGGCGGGTCCGCCGGACACATCGAACCAGCTCTCGCGGTGGCGGACGCCCTGCGGCGGGCCGACCCAGACGTCGAGGTGACGTGCCTGGGCACCGAGCGCGGCCTGGAGACCAGGCTGATCCCGCTGCGCGGATACCCGCTCGAGCTCATCCCGGCCGTGCCCATGCCGCGCAGCGTGACGCCTCAGCTGCTGACCGTGCCGGGCCGGCTCGCGGGCGCCATCAACGCGGCCGCCGGCGTGCTGGACCGGACCCGGGCCCAGGTGCTCGTCGGCTTCGGCGGGTACGTCGCGACCCCCGCCTATCTGGCGGCCCGGCGCCGCCGGGTGCCCATCGTCGTGCACGAGGCGAACCCGCGGCCGGGCCTGGCCAACCGGCTGGGCGCCCGGTTCACCACGCACGTCTTCACCGGGCATCCCGACACCCAGCTCAGGAACGGGAAGTACCTCGGCATCCCGATCCGGCGCGAGATCGCCGAGCTGGACCGGCTGGCCATCGGCGACAAGGCCCGGGCTCACTTCGGGCTCCGCCCGGACCTGCCCGTGCTGCTGGTCACCGGCGGCTCGCAGGGGGCGCGGTCGCTGAACCAGGCGGTGTTCGGCGCGGCCGGGTGGCTCCGGGACGCCGGCGTCCAGGTCCTGCACGTCATCGGACCGCGCAACGGCGCCGACGCGCCAGCGACCGCCACCGGTGTCCCCTACGTCGCGACGCCCTACATCGACCGGATGGATCTCGCCTACGCGGCCGCCGATTTCGCGCTGTGCCGGGCCGGGGCGATGACGTGCGCCGAGCTCACCGCGGTGGGCCTGCCGGCCGCCTACGTGCCGCTCCCCATCGGCAACGGCGAGCAGCGGCTGAACGCGGTACCCATCGTGCAGCGGGGCGGCGGCATGCTGGTCGATGACGCCGACCTGACCCCGGACTGGATCCGGGACACCTTGCTGCCCGTGCTGGTCAACATCGACCAGGTCGCGGACATGTCGGAGGCAGCCGCGTCGCTGGGCCGCGGCGACGCCGATCGCTGGCTCGCCGAGGCGGTCATCGAGGTCGTCGAGGGGAAGGGCCGGGGTGGGGAACCAGATGCTCAAGAGCCTGATCACGCCAGCTGAACCGGTGCCCGCCATCCGCCTCGGGCGGGTGCACTTCACCGGGATCGGCGGCGCGGGCATGTCGGGCATCGCCCGGATCATGCTGGCCCGCGGGATCAGCGTGTCCGGCAGCGACGCGATGCCCTCGGCCATGCTCGACGACCTGCACGCGCAGGGCGCCCGGGTATACGTCGGGCACGCGGCCGCCAACCTCGGCGACCTCGGCCCGGGGGACACCCTGGTGCTGTCCAGCGCGATCCGCGCGGACAACCCGGAGCTGGCCGAGGCGACACGACGGGGCCTGCGGGTCATGCACCGGGCCGCGGCGCTGGCCTCGGTCATGGCCGGACGCCGGGTGATCGCGGTCGCCGGCACCCACGGGAAGACCACCACGACGTCCATGCTCACCACCGTGCTGCGCGACTGCGGCGCCGACCCCGGCTACGTCATCGGCGGCATCCTCAACGAGACCGGGCTCGGCGCCGAGGACGGCGCGGGGATGGATTTCGTCGCCGAGGCCGACGAGAGCGACGGATCGTTCCTCCTGCTCTCGCCCGACGTCGGCATCGTCACCAACGTGGAAGCCGACCACCTGGACAACTACGGGAGCCTGGCCGAGATCGAGGCCGCCTTCGCCACGTTCGGCAGCAACGTCAGCAGCCTGGTGCTGACCTGCGCGGACGATCCGGGCGCGGAAGCCGTCGCGGCCCGGCTGGAGCCCCAAAGCCCGCAGCGGGTCCGGCGGTACGGCGAGTCGGTCCGCGCCGACTACCGGCTCGGTGACGTCCACGCCCAGGGCCTGGCGGTGAGCTTCGGGGTCACCGCCGACCACAGCCCGTTCGGCGAGATCTTCGCGCAGATGACCGTGCACGTTCCGGGCCGCCATAACGCGCTGAACGCCACCGCCGCCTTCGCCGCGGCCGTCGAACTCGGCTTCGCGCCGCCCCGGGTAACCGCCGCGCTCGCGCGCTACCAGGGCGCACGGCGCCGGATGGAGCTCAAGGGCGAGGCGGACGGGGTGCGGGTCTTCGACAGCTACGCCCATCACCCGACCGAACTGGCCGCCGACCTGCGCGCCGCCCGCGACATCGCCGCCAGCAGCGCCGACGGTGGCCGGGTCATCGCCATCTTCCAGCCGCATCTGTACAGCAGGACGAGGATCTTCGCCGGCGACTTCGGCGCGGCGCTCGGCCTGGCCGACGAAGCGGTCGTCCTGGACGTCTACGCGGCGCGCGAGGATCCGGAGCCCGGCGTGACCGGCAGGCTCGTCGCGGACGCTGTGCCCGGCGGGCGGGCCCTGTTCCTGCCCGACCGGACGCAGGTCGCGCCGCTGATCGCGCGGATCGCCGAACCGGGCGACGTGGTGCTGACCATGGGGGCCGGTGACGTCACCGCGCTCGGCCCGCAACTGGTCGAGGCGGTCGGGAGGCGGCACGGGTGAGCGGGCCGGGCGGCTCCCGCCGGGACGGCAAGCCGTCCCTGGCTGAGGCCGTCGACGGATCCGGGATGAGCACCGCGACGGCCGCGCCAGCCACCGCGGCCTTCACCCGGCACCCGCGATCCCGCCCCCGCCAGACCCGGCGCCGCAGAGCCCGGTGGGTGGCGCTCTTGCTCCTGCTCGCCGCGATGGGCCTGGCTGGCGGCGTGACCTGGGCGCTGTACGACTCGGGCCTGTTCGCCGTCCGTTCCGTGACGGTCACCGGCACGCATCTGGTGCCGGAGTCCGAAGTCCTGGCCGTGGCCGGCGTCCGGCCCGGCACGCCGCTGATCCGGGTCAGCACCGCCCGGGTCGCGGCCCGGGTCCTGACCATCACGCAGGTCCAGGGCGTGCAGGTCACCAAGACCTGGCCGGACCGGGTGGTCATCGCGGTACGGGAGAGAACCTCGGCGCTGGCCGTGGCGCTTTCCGGCGGCGGGTTCGAACTCATCGACGCCGACGGCGTG
This sequence comes from uncultured Actinomycetes bacterium, assembly GCA_963822765.1. Classification (GTDB taxonomy): domain Bacteria; phylum Actinomycetota; class Actinomycetes; order Streptosporangiales; family Streptosporangiaceae; genus Palsa-504. Next base: position 458,139 of record CAWGJL010000048.1, read on the forward strand.
ATCGTGCAATCGGCCGCGACCCGGCCTGCGGGCCTGCCGCTCTTCACCACCACGGCGGCCGCCTCCTCGCTCCGCGGTAATCCTGACGTCGCCGCGGCAGCGGCCGTGCTCGGCGAACTGCCCGCATCGCTGCGGTCCTCGGTGGCCTCGGTGATCGCGCCCAGCCCGGATCAGGTCACGCTGAGCCTGGGCAGCGGGGTGACGATCCTGTGGGGCGGCGCGGATGACCCCGCGGCGAAGGCCAGGGAACTCGCCATCCTCATGCAGACCCGCGCGCGCTCCTACGATGTGAGCTCGCCCGCCACGGCGGTGACTAACTGAGGCGTCCGGATGACCCGGACCCGATAATGACCGCCGGACCTGCGACACGCTGACCAGTTCTAGCGTGGTTAGTTGACCCGGGTCCCGTCCGACCCTACTGTCCGTATCAATCGTTCGGACGGTTAAAACTTTAAATCTTGACCTGAAGGTTAAACCTGATGGTGACGGACAATGCCCTGGCGGTGAATTCCGCGTCGCCCCCTGGGGCAGAGGTTTCCCGAGCCCAGGGCCATAATCGGCGGACTGCGGCGGCGCAATTGAATAGCAGCACATCGCCCTCCGAGATGGCACAGGCGTGGCACAGGTAAAACGAGCGGAAAGGTACCCTCCTCGTGGCAGCACCGCAGAACTATCTGGCGGTTATCAAGGTCGTCGGAATCGGCGGTGGCGGCGTCAACGCCGTCAATCGCATGATCGATGAGGGGCTCAGGGGCGTCGAGTTCATCGCGATCAATACTGACGCGCAGGCGCTGCTCATGAGCGACGCCGACGTCAAACTCGACGTCGGGCGCGAGCTCACCAGAGGGCTGGGCGCTGGCGCCAACCCCGATGTCGGGGCCAAGGCCGCCGAGGATCACCGCGAGGAGATCGAGGAGGTCCTCAAGGGCGCCGACATGGTGTTCGTCACCGCCGGCGAGGGCGGCGGGACCGGCACCGGCGGAGCGCCGGTGGTCGCGAACGTGGCGCGCTCGCTCGGCGCGCTCACCATCGGCGTGGTGACCAGGCCGTTCGGCTTCGAGGGCAAGCGCCGCGTGGTGCAGGCCGAGGCGGGCATCGAGAAGCTGCGCAGCGAGGTCGACACGCTGATCGTCATCCCGAACGACCGCCTGCTGTCCATCTCCGACCGGCACGTGAGCGTGCTCGACGCGTTCAAGGCCGCCGACCAGGTCCTGCTCTCCGGTGTGCAGGGGATCACCGACCTCATCACCACGCCCGGGCTGATCAACCTGGACTTCGCCGACGTGAAGTCGGTGATGTCGGGCGCGGGCTCGGCGCTGATGGGCACCGGCTCCTCGCGCGGGGACGACCGGGCCGTGGCCGCCGCCGAGATGGCCATCTCGAGCCCGCTGCTTGAGGCGAGCATCGACGGCGCCCACGGCGTGCTGCTGTCCATCCAGGGCGGCTCGGACCTCGGGCTGTTCGAGATCAACGAGGCCGCTCAGCTCGTCTCCAACTCCGCCGCGGTGGACGCGAACATCATCTTCGGCGCGGTCATCGACGACGCCCTGGGGGACGAGGTCCGGGTGACGGTCATCGCCGCCGGCCTGGACGAGAACCGCAACGGCCGGGCCGGCAGCAGCGCCGAGTCCGGCGGTACCGCGTTCAGCAGCACCTCATCGTTCGGCGGCTTCGAGTTCGGCGGGGCTCCGGTCAGCTCCGCTCCCAAGCACGGGCTGGGCAGCTCTACCCCAGGCCCGGTCAGCGCCCCGGCCCCGGCCGCGCCCGCCATCCCGCCCCCCGGCCCCGCCCCGGAGGCCAGCCGCTGGGCCGGCGACGAGACGCCAGGAACCTCCTCCGACGCCGAGCTCGGGCTGGGCAGCGACAACGGCCTGCCCGCCATGGCCGTCGGCCTGCTCGGCGCGCCGGTGCCGGCGGACGTAAGCGAGCCGGAAACCGCCGAGCTCGAGCCGTCCGGCAACGACGAGGATGCCTCTTATGCCGCCGCGTCCTACTCCTCCATCTCCCGCCCGGCGCACGCCGAGCTGGGCAAGACCTTCGACGTCGCCAGCACCCGGCGTCGGCCCGTCGTCTTCGAGGAGGACGACGACCTGGATGTCCCTGACTTCCTCAAGTGAGCGATTCTCCGCGGCGCGAAGAGCTCGCCCTGCGGCTTGCCGCGGTGCGCGAACGCATCGCCGCCGCGTGCGAGGCTGCGGGCCGCAAGCCCGAGGACGTCACGCTGGTCGCGGTGACCAAGACCTTCCCCGCCTCCGACGTCCGGCTGCTGAACGGGCTCGGCGTCACCGATTTCGGTGAGAACCGTGACGCGGAAGCGGCGCCGAAGGCCGAGCAGTGCGCCGATCTCGACCTCGTCTGGCACTTCGTCGGGCAGCTGCAGACCAACAAGGCCGCCAGTGTCGCGCGCTACGCCACCTTCGTGCACTCCGTGGACCGGCTGCGGCTGGTCCACGCGCTCGGCGCGGGCGCCCGCCGGGCCGGCCGGGTCATCCAGTGCCTGATCGAGGTCAGCCTGGACGGCGATCCCGCGCGCGGCGGCGCCCCGGCCGGCCAGGTTCCGGGGCTGGCCGAGGCCCTGATGGCCGAGGCGGGGCTGGTCCTGGCGGGCGTGATGGCGATCGCCCCGCTCGGCCTAGCGCCCGCCGACGCCTTCGCCGGGCTGCGCGACAGCACCGCGGCCGTGCGAGCCGTCCGGCCCGCCGCCACGGTGATCTCGGCCGGCATGAGCGGTGACCTGGAGGCGGCAATTGCGGCCGGCGCGACACACGTGAGAATCGGTACGGCGTTGCTCGGCGATCGTGGGGCTCGTGTCAGGTAATGTCCCGAGCGTGGAGCCGGATTGGCTGGCTACGACGGGTACAGGCTGGGAGGACTGAAGGATGGCCAGTGCCATGCGCAAGATGGCGGTCTACCTCGGCCTCGTGGAGGACGATCACCGCTATCCGGACAAGTACGACTCGTACGGGGAGTACGACGAGTACGAGGAGCCTGGTCTGTCCGAGGGGCCCGATGAGGCCGACCCACGGGCCAGCAAGGACGACTACGGGGGGTATCAGGTTCCCGAGTGGCGCCCCGAGCAGCCAACTGATCTCGCGCGTATTACAACACTGCATCCGCGCACTTACAATGAAGCGCGTACGATTGGTGAGCACTTCCGCGAGGGCACTCCGGTGATCATGAACCTGACCGAGATGGTCGACAGCGACGCGAAGCGTCTCGTCGACTTCGCGGCCGGCCTGATCTTCGGCCTGCGCGGGAGCCTTGAACGCGTGACAAACAAGGTCTTCCTGCTGTCCCCGGTGAACGTCGAGGTGACCGCGGAGGACAAAGCTCGCATTGCGGAGCGCGGCTTCTTCAACCAGAGCTAGCCAAGCAAGCAGTGATGACGTAATGCCGATCAGTGATCGTGCCGGCCCAGCCGGCACCGAAGGCCGGGTGGACTGGTGCAGTACCTGAGGGAAGTCCTCACCTACGTGCTGACGATCTACCTGGTTATCCTGGTCGGCAGAATGATCTTCGGCTGGGTCCAGGTCTTCGCCCGTGACTGGCGCCCGACCGGCATCCTGCTGGTACTGGCCGAAGCGATCTTTACCGTGACAGATCCGCCACTGAAATTCCTCCGCCGCTTCATCCCGCCGCTCCGGCTCGGTATGGTGGCCATGGACCTCAGCTTCATGGTTCTGTTCATCGTGGTCTTGATCCTGCTTGAAGTGGCTGTGCCTCACCTTTGATTCAGGTACCGTCGTGAGGAACACGGTCCAAGTGCGCCGAGGAGACGAGATGCCGCTGACGCCCGCGGATGTGCGGAATAAGCAGTTCAGTACGACCAGGCTCCGGCCCGGCTACGACGAGGAAGAGGTTGACGCCTTCCTCGATGAGGTCGAGGCCGAACTCGACCGGCTGATCCAGGAGAACGAAGAACTCCGGGCCAAGCTGGCGGAGGTGCTGCGCGGCGGCAAGTCGCAGGTGTCCGCTCTGAGCTCCCCGCTGTCTGACCCCAAGCAAGACATGATGCCTCCCGAGCCGCGCATGGAGCCCGAGCGCCGGCAGCCCGAGCCGGTCATGATGGGCGGGATGCCGCACATCGAGGACAACATGGACACGGCCGCGCGCGTGCTCTCGCTGGCCCAGCAGACCGCCGACCAGGCCATCGCCGACGCCCGCCGGGAAGCCGACGAGACCCTGGGCCGCGCTCGCCGCGAGGCCGACGAGGTTCTCACCAAGGCCCGCCGCCAGGCCGAGCAGATCACCGGCGACGCCCGCGCCCGCGCCGAGAGCCTCGAGCGGGACGCGCAGGAGCGCCACCGCCAGGCCATGGGCTCGCTGGTGCAGACCCGCGAGGAGCTCGAGCGCCGGGTCGATGACCTGCGCGCATTCGAGCGCGAGTACCGCAGCAGGCTCAAGGCGTACCTGGAAGGCCAGCTCCGCGACCTGGAGGCCGGCGTCACAGAAACCGGTGGCTTCCCCACCGTCGGCGCAGGCTCCCAGCCACCGATGCCAGCCGCGCTCAGCGCGCCGGTGGGCGGGCGTAACGGTGGCCAGGGTCCCGGTCAGTACGGCATGCCGGCTGAGGTCGTGCCCCATTCTGGTGGTTTCCGTACCACTGAGGGAGCGCCCTCGCGCGACCGCCGGTAGGCGGCAGGACCCGAAGGGATCGCTGAGAGAACGCCCGTGATCCGGTTCAGCGCGCTCCTCGTTGCCGTCGCGGTCGGACTGCTGGTCGCCGGGGTCGTCACCAGCAAGCTGATGCTGGTCTACGTCGCGATCGCCGTGAGCGGCGTGGCCCTGCTCGCCTTGGCGATCGGCGCCCTGGTCAAGCGGAAGGAACTGTTCGGGCCGTCCACGTCGGCCGAGCCTCAGCTGGCTCGGCCGGAGCCGGCGGCCGTCCACGTCTCGTCCGGGCCACCCGCCCCCCAGGCTGTTCCCTGGGGGGCCGCGGTCCCCGTCGCGTCGACCTGGCCCCCCGCGGCCGCCCCTCAGCCGTTCCCGCCCCAGCCTCATCCTCAGCCTCAGCCTCAGCCGGTCACGGCCCAGCCCGCCGACGTCGCGGCGACGGCCTGGGGGAGCGGCATCCCCGCCCAGACCGAACGCCCAGCAGAACGTCCAGCAGAACGTCCAGCCGAGCGCCTGACCGACGCTCCGCGCCGCCCGGCCGCATTCACGCCCCGCCCTCCGGCCGGCCCGCCCTCGCCCGCCCCCGCGGTCCCGTCACCCAGCCCGAGCGCGTGGGAGTGGCGTCCGGATGCTCCCGCCACCCAGGAGATGCCCCGCATCGGCGCTGCCCCCGCCCCGGCCGCCGCCGCCGCGCCAGCACCGGCCGCCCCACCAGCACCAGCGGCCCCGCCAGCACCGGCCGCCCCGCCAGCACCGGCCGCCCCACCAGTGCCGGTCGGACCACCCGCGTCGGCCACGCCGCCTCCTGCCGCGCCGCCTGCGCCCGCCACGCCTCCCGAGTGGCCGCCTCCCGCTGCTGCCTTCGTGCCCCGCGACAGCCAGCCACCGTCCCAGGACCAGCCACAACCACAGCCACAGTCGCAGGACCAGCCGCCGCAGGACGAGCCCGCACCCGCCGAGACCAGCGCCAGGCCGAAGACCAGCGCCAGGCCGAAGACCAGCGCCAGGCCGAAGACCAGCGCCAGGCCGAAGACCAGCCGCAGGACAGTCCGCCCGCCGACCAGACCCAGCAACTCCCCGTCGCCGCGGCCACCGCCACCGACGCAGCCCCGGTCCCCGCCGAAGAACCCGAACCCGCGGCCGAAGCAGCCGTCACACACGAAGCGCCGGAAGCGCCTGAAGCACCCGACACGCCGGAAGCGCCGGAAACACCCGACGCGCCGGAAGCGCCCGACAAGGTCGACCTGCAGCGCGAGGTAACCGTGGTTCCCGGCGTCCCGCGGTATCACCACCCGCACTGCCTGCTGATCCGCTTCATGGGCGAGAACGACCTGGACAAGATGACGCTGGGCGAGGCCCGGCAGGCGGGCTGCACGCCGTGCCGCGCGTGCCTGCCCGACCAGGCCGAAGCGGACCCGGAGTTAGCTCCGCTCGAGCCAGAACGTCAGGCCGAGATCGCTCTCGACGTGCTTCCGCGCCAGATCGGCGTCGGGCACGGCCTCGACCTGGAGCACCTCGACCGCGAGGACCTCGGCGGCGATCAGCCCCGCGTGCTCGGTCAGCGTCGCGACCATCTCCGGGTCCTGTGACGACCAGCGCAGCCGGATCCGGTCGGTGACCTCCAGGCCGTCGTTCTTGCGCGCCTCCTGGACCCGCCGGATGACCTCGCGGGCCAGGCCTTCCCGCCGCAGTTCGGGGCCGACGGTGATGTCGATCGCCACCGTCTCCCCGGCGTCGGTCGCCACCGCCCACCCTTCCCGCGGCGTCTGGGTCACGATCACGTCGTCGGCGCCGACGGTCACCGGCTCATCAAGGGACTCCACAGAAAAAGTCCCGCCCGCCAGCACCGCGCGCGCGACGTCGCCCGCCGGGACCGCAAGAATCGCCGCCGCCACGGCCGGGGTCTGCGCCCCGAACCGGCGCCCGAGCGCCCGGAAGTTCGGCTTGACCGCGTAGTCGACCAGGTCTCCGCCCAGCACCTCGAGCTCGGCGACGTTCAGCTCCGCCGCGATCTGCGCCCGCAGCTCACCAGCGAGCGAACCGAACCCGGCCGCCCCGATCAGCGCCCGGCGCAGCGGCTGCCGGGTCCGGACCGAAGCCCCCGAGCGAGCCGAACGCCCCAGTTCCACCAGCCGCCGCACCAGCGCCATCTGCGCCGAAAGCACCGGATCGATCACCGCAGCGTCGAACGCCGGCCACGAGGCCAGGTGCACCGACTCCGGCGCGCCGGCCGCCGCAGGACGCCCCACACATAGTCGGTCACGAAGGGCACGATCGGCGCCATCAGCAGCGTCAGCGTGGTCAGGCACTCATACAGCGTGGCGAACGCGCAAGCCCCGTCGACAGAGGACGGCCCCTCCCAGAACCGCCGCCGGGACCGGCGCACGTACCAGTTGGACAGATCGTCGATGAAGGCCGCGAGCCGCCGTCCCGCGGCGGCGGTGTCGAACACCTCCAGCAACCCGGTGACGTCCCGGACCAGCGCGTGCAACTCGCTCAGCACCCACCGGTCCAGCAGCGGCCGCTCGGCAGCACCAGGCGCGGAGTCCAAGCCCGAGGCCGTCCAGCCGCCCGCGTTCGCGTACAGCACCAGGAACGAGGCCGTGTTCCAGTACGTGAGCAGCACCTTGCGCACGATCTCGTTGAGCGCGTCGTGCCCCACCCGGCGGTCGCTCCACGGCGAGCCGGAAACGGCGAAGAACCAGCGCAGCGCGTCCGCGCCGTGCTCGTCCATGAGCGGGATCGGCTCGAGCACGTTCCCCAGGTGCTTGCTCATCTTGCGGCCGGAGGCGTCCACGAGCAGCCCCAGGCACACCACGTTCTCGTACGCCGAACGCCCGAACACCAGCGTCCCCACCGTCATCAGCGAGTAGAACCAGCCCCGGGTCTGGTCGAGCGCCTCGCAGATGAACTGGGCCGGATACGCCCCGGCGAACTCGTCGAAGTTGCGCAGCGGCGCGCCGTGCTGGGCAAACGGCATCGCGCCGGAGTCGTACCAGACGTCGATCACCTCGGGCACCCGCCGCGCGGTTTCCTCGCACACCGGGCACGCGAAGGCCACCGCGTCCACGAACGGCCGGTGCGGATCCAGCCCGGTAAGGTCCTCGCCGGCCAGCGTGGACAGCTCGGACAGCGAGCCCACGCACGTCACGTGCTCGTCCGGGCACACCCACAGCGGCAGCGGCGTGCCCCAGTACCGGGTCCGGGACAGCGCCCAGTCCACGTTGTTGCGCAGCCACTCGCCGTACCGGCCTTCCTTGACCGTGGCCGGGTACCAGTTCGTCTGCTCGTTCTGCTCGAGCAGCTTGTCCTTGATCGCGGTGGTCCGGATGTACCACGAGGGCACCGCGTAGTACAGCAGCAGCGTGCCGCACCGCCAGCAGTGCGGGTAGCTGTGCTCGTGCCGGTGCGAGGCGAACAGCAGCCCGCGATCGGCCAGGTCCTCGGTCAGCCGCTGGTCCGCGTCCTTGAAGAACAGCCCGCCGACCAGCGGCAGGCCGTCCTCGAAATGCCCGTCCGGCTTGACCGGGTTGACCACCGGCAGCCCGTGCGCGCGCGACGCCTCCATGTCGTCGGCCCCGAACGCCGGCGCGATGTGGACCAGCCCGGTGCCATCTTCGGTAGTCACGAATGACCCTGGAATCACCACATGGGCGTCAGGGACTTTTATGATGCCGAACGGAGCGTGGTACTTCGCCCCCACAATCGCCTGCCCGCTGAACCGTGCGGAAACCCGCCAGTCGTGATCGAGCACCCGGTCGGCCAGGTCCTCGGCCACCACCACCTTGCTGCCGTCCGGTGACCTGACCGCGACCACGTAGGTCGCGTCCGGGTGGACCGCCACCGCGGTGTTGGAGACCAGCGTCCACGGTGTCGTGGTCCAGACCAGCAGGTCGGCGCCCTCGAGCTCGGCCGGCGCCCCGTCCGGCACCGCCACCAGCGGAAACCTGACCGTGATGGCCGGGTCGGTGACCGTCTGGTAGACGTCCTCCTGGCCCATCTCGTGGTCGGACAGCGGCGTGCCGCAGCGCGGGCAGTAGGGGCTGATCCGGAAGTCGCGGACCAGCAGTCCCTGCTCGTAGACGGTCTTGAGCGACCACCAGACCGACTCCACGTAGCTCGGGTCCATGGTCTGGTAGGCATGCTCGGTGTCGGCCCAGTAGCCCATCCGCCGGGACATCTCCAGCCACGCGTCGACGTACCGGAGCACGGACTCGCGGCAGCGCGCGTTGAACGCCTCGACCCCGTAGGCCTCGATGTCCCGCTTGCCGGTCAGCCCGAGTTCCTTCTCCACCGCGACCTCGACCGGCAGCCCGTGGCAGTCCCACCCGGCCTGGCGCGGGACGTGATGGCCCTGCATGGTCTTGAACCGCGGGAACAGGTCCTTGAACGTCCGCGCCTCGACGTGGTGCGCGCCCGGCAGCCCGTTGGCGGTCGGCGGCCCCTCGTAGAAGATCCAGGCCGGGCCGCCCTCCGTCTGCTTCAGCGAGCGTTCGAAGATCCCGGCGTCCCGCCAGCGGCCGAGTATCTCGTGCTCAAGCGCGGGCAGGTCGACCTGCGCGGGAAGCGGCTCGAATCCAGGCACCGGAACAACTTTATCTGACAACTTGTTTGCCTCGCGGAGCACCGCGACTTATCCTCCGGTGACCAGTCACGAACGGGGCCGTACATGTCCGTTATCACCACCGATCTGCCGGTGCGTCCTGGCGAGGAACCCTGGACCGACGCCGAGCTCAAGGAGGTCCAGGCCGAGCTGGAGTCCGAGGCGGCCGCCCTGCGCGCCGACCTGGCCAAGGCCGCCTCCGACATCGCCGAACGCCTCTCGGACTCCGTCCGCGACGCGGGCGACGACAGCGCCGACGCCGGGACCAAGGCCTTCGAGCGCGAGCAGGATCTCGCCCTCACCCAGAACGCCCAGGACCTGCTCGACCAGGGCGACCGCGCGCTGGCCCGGATCAATGCGGGAACATATGGAGTATGCGAATCCTGCGGCACGCCGATCGGGAAGGCGCGCCTGCTCGCGTTCCCGCGGGCGACCCTGTGCGTACGGTGCAAGCAGCGGGAGGAACGCCGCTGAGCCCGCCCACGCGCCCGCGCCGGGTCGGCCTCCTGCTCGGGGTGGCCGCGTTCGTCCTCGCCGCTGACGTCATCTCCAAGGCCATCGTGGTCGCGCACATGCCCGGTCGCCAGCCGATCCGGCTGCTCGGCGGCCTGCTTACCGTCACGCTCACCCGTAACGGCGGTGCCGCGTTCAGCATCGGCACCTCGATGACCATCGTGTTCACCGCCATCGCGGTCGGCGTGATCGTCTACATCCTGCGCACCGCGCGTAACCTGCGCAGCATCGGCTGGGCCATCACGCTGGGCCTGCTCCTGGGCGGGGCCACCGGCAACCTGCTGGACCGGATCTTCCGCGCCCCCAGCGCGTTCCAGGGCCACGTCGTCGACTGGATCGAACTGCCGCACTGGCCGGTCTTCAACCTGGCCGACTCCTCCATCGTCTGCGCCGGCGTCCTGGTCGTCCTGCTCGCCCTGTTCGGCATCCGCCTCGACGGCACCAGACCCCTCCCCGAAGCAACCTCCGCCCAGCCAGCCATCTCCGACCCGGAGCCCTCGGACTCCAGCGCCGCAGCCCCCGCCTCCCCGGTTCCGGATAGTCCGAAATCGGAATATCCGGAATCGCAGTCTGCGGTGGAGGGCCGATGACGGCCCAGGGCGAGCGCAGGCTCGATGTTCCCGAGGGCCTGGACGGAGAACGGCTCGACGCGGCGCTGGCCAGGATGTTCGGGCTGTCCCGGTCCAAGGCCGCGGAACTGATCGGCGACGGCCTGGTGCTGCTCGACGGCCGGCCCGCGGCCAAGTCCGACCGCGTGCTGGCAGGCGCGCCGCTGCAGGTCACCCTGCCGTCGCCGCGCCCGGCCGAACCCTCGCGACCGGTGGAGGGCCTGATCGTCCTGTACGAGGACGACGACATCATCGTGGTGGACAAACCGCGCGGCGTGGCCGCGCATCCGACCCCCGGCTGGACCGGGCCGACCGTCATCGGCGGCCTGCTGGCGGCCGGGCACACGGTGGCGACCAGCGGTGCCGCCGAACGCCAGGGCATCGTGCACCGCCTGGACGCGAACACCACGGGCGTGATGGTCGTGGCCAAGAGCGAGCGCGCCTACAGCGCGCTGAAGCGGGCCTTCCGCGAGCGCACCGTGGACAAGCGCTATCACGCCCTCGTGCAGGGCCACCCCGACCCGCTGCGCGGTACCGTCGACGCGCCGACCGGCAGGCACCCCTCCGGTGATGGCCGGTTCGCCGTGGTCAGCGACGGGCGGCCGAGCGTGACTCACTACGACACGCTGGAGGCGTTCCGCGCCGCGAGCCTGGTCTCGGTCGACCTGGAAACCGGCCGCACCCATCAGATCCGGGTGCACATGGCCGCCATCAGGCACCCGTGCGTCGGCGACCTGCTCTACGGCGCCGATCCGGTCCTGGCCGCGCGGCTGGGCCTGACCCGCCAGTGGCTGCACGCGGTCAGCATTACCTTCGCCCACCCCGCCGATGGCCGCGAGGTCTCCTTCACCAGCGCGTACCCCCCAGACCTGGCCCACGCCCTGGACGTCCTCCGCGCGGAGAGCTAATGGACATCAACGAACACATCGGCGCGCTGCGCCAGCAAGGCAGCCTGCTCGCCGACGCAGCCGAACGGTCCGGCCTGGACGCAGCCATCCCGCCCTGTCCGGCCTGGCAGGTCAAGGACCTGCTGCGGCACACCGGGTACGTCCACCGCTGGGCGGCCAGGCACATCACCGAGTGCCCCGACGCCGTGCTCGACGGACCGTCGGAGGCTGACATCCTGCGCGGTGGCGCGGCCGATCCCGAGCTGCTCACCTGGTTCCGCGCGGGCCACGCCGCGCTGGTGCAGGCCCTGAACGCCGCCGATCCCGGCCTGGTGTGCCCGACGTTCATGGATGCTCCGTCCCCGCTCGCGTTCTGGGCTCGGCGCCAGGCCCACGAGACCGCGATCCACCGGGCCGACGCGGACAGCGCGTCCGGCATCCAGACGGACTACGACCCCGAGTTCGCCGCCGACGGCATCGACGAGCTGATCACCGGCTTCGGGCAGCGGCGCAAATACCGGCCGTCGGCGGAGCACCGAGGCGACATGCGGGTCCGGGCCACCGACACCGGCCACGCCTGGTACGTCGGCGCCGAAGACGGCCGCCTTCGGGCCCGCCGGGAGGAGGACAACGACCCGGCCCCGGCCGCCCCGGCCGCCTGCACTGTGGCCGGCCCCGCGTCCGGCGTGTACCTGTTCCTGTGGAACCGCAGCCACGCCGCTCAGGCGGGTGTCACGATCTCCGGAGACGCCGGCTTCCTCGAACTGTGGCAGTCAAGCGTGCGCGTCCGCTGGGGCTGACCAACCTCTCCGGGCGCGTAGCGCGACCCCACCCAGCCGCCGGAAATGTCATACCCGCGTGCTAACGTCAAACTCATGTTCGATACTCTGCAAGCGTACTCCGGTCCCGATGCCCCTGACGCGCTCCCCGGCGATCCCTCGGTTCCGCTGGAACGGGTAGAGGCGGAGATCTGCGAGCTGGCCGGGCATCTGGCCGCGGCCACCTGCCGGTTCCTGGTACTTCTCGGGGACTTCGACGCGCGCCAGGGCTGGGCCAGCTGGGAGATGACCAGCTGCGCGGCATGGCTGTCGTGGAAGTGCCAGATGTCCTCCGGCACGGCCCGGGAGCACGTCCGGGTGGCCCGAGCGCTCCGGGAGCTGCCAGTGATCTGTGCGGAGTTCGGCGCGGGCCGGCTGTCGTATGCCAAGGTCCGCGCGCTGACCCGGATCGCCACCCCGGAGACCGAGGCCGGGCTGGCCGAGATCGCCGGGCCCATGACCGGGAACCAGCTGGAGCGGTTCGCCCGCGCCCACCGCCAGGTCAGCACCGCCGATGACGCCACCACCCGGATGCGGCGGCGGCTGGCCTGGCGTTTCGAAGAGGACGGATCCCTGTCCGGGACGTTTCACCTCCCGCCGCTCCAGGGCGCGGTGCTGCTGAAGGCGCTCCGCGCGGCCACCGGGGACCTGGAACACCCGCACGACGGCCAGGAAGCGCGCGTTTCCGCGGAAACGCCGGCCGAGGATCAGGCGGAAACGCCAGGCGCCGCGCCGACCTCGTCTAGCCTGGCCGACGCCCTGCTGGTCATCGCCGAGGCGTTCCTGGCCGGCAAGGTCACCGAGGCCGCTGACCCCGAGGTGTACCAGGTCATCGTCCACGTAGGCACCGACGCCATTACCCCGGACGTTTCCGCGGAAACGCCCGGGCCCGCGGCGACGCTGCCCGTATCTGCCGACCCCGCCCGCTGCCACGTCGAGGACGGCCCCGCGATCAGCCCTGCCACCGCGCAGATGATCGCCTGCTCCGCAACCTGGACCTGGATGCTGCACGACAGCGCAGGCAAGCTGCTCGACGTCGGCCGGCGCCGGCGGCGCGCGAACGCGGCGCTGCGCCGGGCGGCCCGGGAACGGGACACGTGCCGGTGCCGGTTTCCCGGCTGCGAATCCCGTCGGGTCGACCTGCACCACATCCAGTATTGGTCCAACGGCGGCCAGACCAGGCTGGACAACCTGATCAGCTTGTGCAAGTACCACCACATGCTGGTCCACGACCGCGGCTACCTGATCGCCGCCGCCCGGGACGGCACATTCACCTTCTATTGGCCGGACGGTACCCTCATCCCGCCCAGCCCCGCCCTCCCGCCGCCCGGCGGGACCATCGCGGACTGCCACGACGCGGACATCGAGCCGGACACGATCATCCCGCCCTGGTACGGCGAGCGGCTGGACCTGGACTACGCCATCTACACCTGCTTCGCCAACGCCCGCACCGAGCAGGAACGGCAGGCCCACCTTCAGGATCGCGAGCCCGAAGTCCTCGCGCGGGTCACGGTCTACGAGCCCGAAGACTGGGACAACCGGATCCGCCGGTATTACGACGAGCACCCCTGCAGCTTGTACCGTGTCATCCAGCCCATCCCCGGCTGACATCCCCAAATGAACATCCGCCAAATGGACATTCGGCACCAACCCGACCGGGCCGGCGCGGCAACCCGGCGGCATCGGCGGTGCTCCGCTAGGGTGGTCAGCACCGGGTTGAGGACACGCGCCGCCCCCTTCCGGGGTGCGGCGGTGCGCAGCGTGCCCTGAGGAGGCGGTTCGTCATGGCGGGATCTGGTGAGCCGTTCGCCCACCTGCACGTGCACACCGAGTACTCCATGCTCGACGGCGCCGCCCGGCTGAAGGACCTGATGGCGGAGGTCAAGAACCAGGGCATGACGCACGTGGCGATGACCGACCACGGCAACTTGTTCGGGGCCTCCGAGTTCCACCGGCAGGCCAAAGACGCGGGCATCACCCCGGTGATCGGGATCGAGGCATACGCCGCGCCGGAGTCGCGCGGCAATCAGGCCCGCATCCTGTGGGGCCAGCCGTACCAGAAGAAGGACGACGTCTCCGCGTCCGGGGCCTACCTGCACAAGACCATCTGGGCCAGGGACAACGCGGGCCTGCACAACCTGTTCCGGCTCTCCTCCCGGTCCTACGCCGAGGGCTGGCTGGTCAAATGGCCCCGGATCGACAAGGAACTCGTCGCCGAACATGCGGCCGGGCTGATGGCCTCCACCGGCTGCCCGTCCGGTGAGCTGCAGACCCGGCTCAGGCTCGGCCAGCAAGACGAGGCCCTCAAGGCCGCCGCCGAGTGGCAGGACATCTTCGGCAAGGAGAACTACTTCCTCGAGCTGATGGATCACGGCCTGGAGATCGAGCGGCGGGTCCGCGACGGCCTGATCGAGATCGGCCGCAAGCTCGCCATCCCGCCGGTCGTCACCAACGACTCGCACTACACCCGCGAGCCGGACGCCCAGGCCCAGGACATGCTGCTGTGCATCCAGACCGGCAAGACCCTGGCCGACGCCGACCGGTTCCGGTTCGACGGCACCGGCTACTTCATCAAGCCCGCCGCCGATATGTACCGCCTGGACGCCAGCGACGTGTGGCAGGAGGGCTGCCGCAACAGCCAGCTGCTCATCGCCGACCGGGTCGACACCACCGGCATGTTCGAGTTCCGCAACCTGATGCCCCGGTTCCCGATCCCGGACGGCTTCGAGTCCGAGGATGAGCTGTTCCGCGCCGAGGTGTGGAAGGGCATGGACCGCCGCTACCCCGACGGGTACGACGAGCAGAGAAAGCAGCAAGCCGAGTACGAGATCCAGATCATCTGCCAGATGGGGTTCCCCGCCTACTTCCTCGTCGTGGCGGACTTCATCATGTGGGCGAAGAACAACGGCATCGCGGTCGGCCCGGGCCGCGGTTCCGCGGCCGGCTCGATCGTCGCCTTCGCCATGGGCATCACCGACCTCGACCCGCTGGTGCACGGCCTGATCTTCGAGCGCTTCCTCAATCCCGAACGCATCTCCATGCCCGACATCGACATTGACTTCGACGAGCGCGGGCGCGCCGACGTGATCAGGTACGTGACCCAGAAATGGGGTTCGGACCGGGTGGCGCAGATCATCACCTACGGCACGATCAAGGCCAAGGCCGCGATCAAGGACTCCGCCCGGGTGCTCGGCCATCCGTACGCGCTGGGAGACCGGATCACCAAGGCGTTCCCGCCGGCCGTGATGGGCAAGGACATCCCACTGTCGGCCATCTTCGACAGCGAACACCCCCGGCACAAGGAAACCGGCGAGCTCCGCTCGCTGTACGAGGCCGAGGCCGAGGTCAAGCAGGTCATCGACACCGCGCGGGGGATCGAGGGGCTGATCCGCCAGCCCGGCGTGCACGCCGCCGGGGTGATCATGTCCGCCGAGCCGCTCACCGACCACATCCCGGTCTGGACCCGGCACACCGACGGCGCGATCATCACCCAGTTCGACTACCCGACCTGCGAAGACCTCGGGCTGCTGAAGATGGACTTCCTCGGCCTGCGCAACCTGACGATCATGGCCGACGCGGTGGCCTCGATCGAGAAGAACCGCGCCATCTCGATCGACCTGCTGAACTTGCCCCTGGATGACAAGCCCAGCTATGAGCTGCTGGCCCGCGGCGACACGCTCGGCGTGTTCCAGCTGGACGGCGGGCCGATGCGGGCCCTGCTCCGGTTGATGAAGGCAGACAACTTCGAGGACATCTCGGCCGTCATCGCCCTGTACCGCCCCGGGCCGATGGGCGTGAACTCGCATACCAACTACGCGCTGCGCAAGACCGGCCACCAGGAGATCGTCCCCATCCACCCGGAACTCGAGGAGCCGCTCCGGGACGTGCTCGAGCCGACCTACGGCCTGATCGTCTACCAGGAGCAGGTGCAGAAGGCGGCCCAGATCCTGGCCGGCTACACCCTCGGGCAGGCCGACCTGCTCCGCCGCGCCATGGGCAAGAAGAAGAAGGAGATCCTGGACAAGGAGTTCGTGCCGTTCCAGCAGGGATGCCGGGAACGGGGCTACTCCGATAAGGCCATCCAGTCCGTCTGGGATGTCCTGGTCCCGTTCTCCGGGTACGCGTTCAACAAGGCGCACACCGCCGCCTACGGCCTGATCGCGTACTGGACCGCGTACCTGAAGGCCAACTACCCGGCCGAGTACATGGCCGCGCTGCTCACCTCGGTGGCCGACGACAAGGACAAGTCGGCGCTGTACCTGAGCGAGTGCCGCCGCATGGGCATCAAGGTGCTGCCGCCCGACGTCAACGAATCGGTGGCCACGTTCGCGGCGGTCGGCACCGACATCAGGTTCGGCCTGGCCGCGATCCGCAACGTGGGTACCAACGTGGTGGACGCGATCATCGCGGCGCGCAAGTCGAAGGGCCAGTTCAGCGGGTTCACCGATTTCCTGCGCAAGGTCACCCTGGTGGTGTGCAACAAGCGGGTGATCGAGTCGCTGATCAAGGCCGGAGCGTTCGATTCGTTCCGGGATGCGCGCAAGGGCCTGGTGCTTGTGCACGAGCAGGCCGTCGATGCCGTCATCGACATCAAGCGCAACGAAGCGATCGGGCAGGACTCGCTGTTCGGCGGCGACGCCGAGGCCGAGGCCGTGTTCGACGTGCCGGTCCCGGCGGGGGAGTGGGACAAGTCCACGCTGCTGAACTTCGAGCGCGAGATGCTCGGGCTGTACGTCTCCGACCACCCCCTGTTCGGCATCGAGCACATCATCGCCAGGGAGAGCGACTGCTCACTGGCCGACCTGACCGCGGAAGAAGCCGAGCCGCGGCCCCGCGCCGGCGACCGGTCGGACGCGCAGATCGTCAAGGTCGGCGGCATCTTGTCCGGGGTTCAGCGCAAGGTGACCAAGCAGGGCAACCAGTGGGCCGCCGCCACCCTGGAGGACCTGGCCGGGGCCATCGAGGTGCTGTTCTTCCCGCAGACCTACCAGCTGTATGCCACCTCGATCGCCGAAGACGCCGTGGTCATGGTGAAGGGCAAGGTCGACCGCCGCGATGACGTACCCAAGCTGATCGCCATGGACCTGACCGTCCCCGACCTGTCGGTCGATGAGTCAGGCCCTTTCGTGGTGTCGATGCCGGTCGCCAGGTGCGTGCCGCCAGTGGTGGAGCGGCTCCGCGAGGTCCTGTGCACCCACCCGGGGCCGACCGAGGTCCACCTGAAGCTGCGCGGCCACGAACGGACCACGGTGGTCCGGCTTGACGACAAGCTGCGAGTAGCTGCCTCAGCCGCCCTGATCGGCGACCTCAAGCAGCTACTCGGCCCAGCTTGCGTTGGTTAGGGTTGTCGGCCGCGTTACGACATCGGCCCGATGAGCTGATCCATGAACGCGCGGTACATGCGCAGCGTCTCGCGCAGCGTCTCGGTGTCGGCATTGGAGCCCTCGCCCCACCGGCCGCGCAGCGCGCTCGCCCGCTCCTGGATGGCCTGCTTCCGCTCCTCGATGGCGCGCTGGCGCTCTTGGATGGCGGCCTCCAGCTTGCCGGTCACCTGCGAGAGGACCTCGGCAGCCTCGCTCACCGAGGCCTGCGGGTCATCGACGAAGCGGAACTGAATCTGCTGCCATTGCGCGGAATACTGCGCGGCGTCCGGGAGCAGGTTCCCGAAGGCGATGTCACCGAAATCCCCGAGCCTGTCGGTCGCCTCACCCGGGCGCAGGCCCGCGTCGGCGGCAGCGCCAGCGCCAGCGGCGGCATGCTTTCCTACCGGGGCGCCTTCAGCGGCGCCGGTCTCGGTGGCGGGCAGCCCGGTGCCGGTCAGCCCGCGCGGATCCGTAGCGATATCGGCCTGGCTGGCGTATCCCGGCGCCGGCACGGTGCCGCCGGTGCCAACCGTGTCAGCGGGTTCGACGGACTCGTACGTGTCAGCGCCGGTCATCGAATGATCCGCTACGGTCGCGTCCTGCCCGCGCATCTCGGCGGCGGCCGGGGTGTCGATTTCCGTGTCCGGCACCGTCGCCCCCATGCTCCGGTCAGGAGCGGCCCCGCGCATATTCTGCTCGTCGTCCCAGTAGTTGCCGTTGCCGTCCTCGGGGCTGCGCACCGCGCCCACATCATTCGGGCGGGTCGCGTCCCCGTATTCCCCGTCGTCTATTTCGTCCTCCGGGGTCGGGCTGTGCGTCGCGCCCGGCTTGTCTCCGCGCATGGCGGAGGCAACCTTCCTAAGACGCGTCATCGGCCCAGACTGATCGGTCTCCTCGTCCGGGGCAACTTCGTCCGGGACGACTTCGCCGCGGACATAATCGGTGCCCTGCGCCTGGCCAGGTTGGTCCTGCGTCATAGGAATCACCCTTTCCCTGTCTGAATGGCTATCGCGGAGTGTCCGCGGTTCGGTCTGTGTTCTCCACGGCTAGATCGCGATCCTGGACGGCCAGGTCGTCCTGGGCGGCTAGGTCGCTGTTGTCCGCGATAGGGCCGCTCGTCGCGGCGGAGCGCTCGGCCACGGTGTCGCGACCGGGCTGCGCATGACTTTCCCGCAGGCCGGTCAGGTCCTCGAACAGCGCGCGAGCAGCGGATCAGGGCTTCCCTGAGCTGCTCGGTGGTGGCGGACTCGGTCTGCAGGTCCTGGGTCTGCCGGTAGCCCTCGAGGGAGCGGGCGTGGTACACGGACAGGGCCTCGATGCTGGCGTTCCTGTCGTCGGCCGGGTAGCCCCGGTCCCGCATGACCGTCCAGATCAGCGTGTGCGCGGCCGTTACCGCCTCGGCGGGCGTGTCGACAAACCGCTCCTGGATGACGGCCCAGTCGCCGCTGTACCTGGCCTGCTGCTCGGCCGACACGGGATGGATGTCCAGCGCTTCCACCCGCCGCTGCCGCGCGGTCAGCTCGGCGTCGGCCTTCCTGGCGCCGATCTCCTTGGCGAGCCGGTCGTACTCCGGCCCGAACTGGCGTCGCATGCGCGCCCGCCGTAGCTGCGCAGAGGCGACCACGGCGACAGCCGCCACCACGATGACGGCAATGATGATGCCTATGATTGCTCCGGTCGACATGATTACCTCCTGTGAGGGTGCGAAGCCCACACTCGACTCCCCCGCCTAGACCCGCCTAAACAGGACAGCACTCCTCGTCGAGCACGCCGGTCCCTGACGGGTAGCATCGTCCGGGAGCGATCCGGGCGATGAGGGAGGTCTCACGAAGGGGCGACTGGCGGCTTTCCTCACGGCTCTGGCAGGCAGCGCGGTACTCGGCATCGTGGCCGGGCTCATCTGGGCCGCGGTCGCGCCGCGCCCGCTCCTGCAGGAGATCGCCCACGGCGAAGCCGAGCTGGTGAACGCGGAAACCACCTCGTTCATCGTGGCCGACGCCTGGTTCGCCTTGGTCACCGCGGTCGGCGGGCTGATCACGGGCATCCTCGGCTACCGGATCCTGGTCCGCCGGGCCGGCGCGGCGGCCACCGCTGGCCTGGTCCTGGGTGCGGTCGGCGCCGCCTTCCTCGCCCTGTGGGTCGGCGACAACATCGGGCTCGGAACCTACAACCACCTGCTCGCGACCAGCGCGACCGGGGCCTTCTTCCACTCCTCGCTCGCGCTGGGCGCCAAGAGCACGCTCGCGTTCTGGCCGCTGTGCACCTCGGGCGTCATCCTGCTGGGCGAAAGCGGTGCGCGCCGGGCGGCGACCAAGCCCCGCCACCGGCGGCAGGAAGAACCTGACGCGTCCGGCATGTGGACTCCTGAGCCGCCAGGTGGGCACTCTCCGTAGACTAGGCGGGTGATTTCCCGTATCGACCTGCGCGGGCGCGAACCGGGCCAGCTCAGCCGGACCGCCCTGGCCGGCGTCCTGCCCCGGGCCGCCACCGACGTCGAGGCCGCCGCGACCCTGATCCGCCCCGTGTGCGACGATATCCGGCGCCGCGGGGCGCAGGCCGTCCGCGAGTACACCGTCCGCTTCGACCACGTGGACCTGGAAACCACACGAGTCCCGCATACAGCGCTCGACGCGTCGCTCGCCGCCCTGGATCCCGCGGTGAGGCAGGCCCTGACCGAAGCGGCCCGCCGCACCACAGCGGTGCACCAGGCGCAGCTTCCGGCCGAGAGCCCCACCCAGGTCACGGACGGCCTCACCGTCACCGGCCGTTTCGTCCCGGTCCAAAGGGCCGGGGTGTACGTGCCGGGCGGCCTGGTGGCCTACCCCTCGTCGGTGGTCATGAACATCGTCCCGGCCCAGGTCGCCGGGGTCGGCGCGATCGCCGTGGCGTCGCCGCCGCAGGCCGGCCACGGCGGCCTGCCGCATCCGTCCGTGCTCGCCGCCTGCGCGCTGCTCGGCATCCGGGAGGTGCACGCCGTGGGCGGCGCCCAGGCCCTGGCCATGTTCGCCTACGGCACGGACGACTGCGCTCCGGTCGACGTGATCACCGGTCCCGGCAACGTCTACGTCGCGGCGGCCAAGCGGGTCCTGCGCGGCGTGGTCGGCACCGACGGCGAGAACGGGCCCACCGAGGTGGCCATCATCGCCGACGACACCGCGGATCCCGCCTTCGTGGCCGCCGACCTGATCGCCCAGGCCGAGCACGACGAGCTGGCCGCGTGCCTGCTGATCACGACCGACCAGAACCTGGCTGACCGGGTCGACCAAGAGCTCCGCCAGCAGGTCCCGGCCACTCGTCACCGCACGCGCGTGCAAGAAGCCCTGCACAATCAGTCCGCGACCGTGCTCGTCGACGACCTCGACGCGGCCCTGGCCGTGAGTGACGCGTGGGCGCCCGAGCACCTGGAGATCCAGGCCCGGGACCCGGCCAAGCTGGCCGCGCGGGTGGTCAACGCCGGCGCGGTCTTCGCCGGCCCGTACGCCCCGGTCTCCCTCGGCGACTACCTGGCCGGATCGAACCACGTGCTCCCGACCGGGGGCACCGCGCGGCATACCAGCGGCCTGTCCGTCTGGCCGTTCGGCCGGCTCGTCAACGTCGTCGAATGCGACGCAGCCGCGTTGTCCGCCGCGGCCCCGCTGATCGACGCCCTCGGCGGCGCCGAGGACCTGGCCGCGCACGTCAACGCCGTCCGCGTCCGCGTGCCACGGCACGACGGGACGGCAGGCCAGTGAGCGCGTCACCACTGCCCGTTCGGGATGACCTGAAGGACCTGCACCCGTACGGCGCGCCGCAGATCGACGTGCCGGTCCGGCTGAACACCAATGAGAACCCCTACCCGCCCAGCCCCGCGATGCAGCGGGCCATCGCCGACGCGGCGGGCCGGGCCGCGGCGACCCTGAACCGCTACCCGGACCGGGACGCCCTCCAGCTGCGTGCGGACCTGGCTGGCTACCTCGGGCACGGGCTGACCGCCGGCCACGTGTGGGCCGCCAACGGGTCGAACGAGGTCATCCAGCAGCTGCTGCAGGCCTTCGGCGGGCCCGCGCACCGGGCGCTCGGGTTCGACCCCGGCTACGCCATGCACCCGCTGATCGCCAAGGTGACCTGCACCGGCTGGGTATCGATCGACCGCGACGAGGACTTCAGCCTGGACCCGGACCTGGCGGCGCGCGCCATAACCGGCGCGCAACCCAGCCTGGTCTTCCTGACCTCGCCGAACAACCCGACCGGCACCGCTGCCCCGATCGAGGTGATCGAGGCGGTCTGTGCCGCGGCGCCCGGGCTGGTGGTGATCGACGAGGCCTACGCGGAGTTCGCCCGCGAGGGCACGCCCAGCGCGCTGACCCTGCTGCCGCGCTACCCGCACCTGGTCGTCACCCGCACCATGTCCAAGGCGTTCGCCATGGCCGGTGCCCGGGTCGGCTATCTCGCCGCCGCGCCCTCGGTCATAGAGAAGCTGCTGCTGGTCCGGCTGCCCTATCACCTGTCCGCGGTCACTCAGGCGGTGGCCAGGGCCGCACTCGCGCTCGCCGCCGAACCGCTGGCCACCGTAAAGAATATTCGGGCCGAACGGGACGGCCTGGTCAGCTGGCTGCGAGCGCGCGGGCTGCGGGTGGCGGACTCGGACGCGAACTTCGTGCTGTTCGGCACGTTCGAGCAGCGCCGTGACGTCTGGCAGGGGCTGCTGGACCGCGGCGTCCTGGTCCGCGAGGTCGGCCCGCCGCGCTGGCTGCGCGTCACGGTCGGCACGCCCGAGGAGATGGCGGCGTTCCGCGCCGCCCTCAGTGAGGTGCTAGGGGGCGGGCGGGATGGGTAGAAAATGATCAGCCGGACGGCACGGGTGGAACGAGAAACCCGGGAGACGAAGATCCTGGTCGAGCTGGACCTGGACGGCACCGGGGTGACCGACGTCGGCACCGGGGTCCCGTTCTTCGACCACATGCTGGCCCAGCTGGGCAAGCACGGCTGCCTCGACCTGAGAGTGCAGGCCAAGGGCGACACCGAGATCGACGCCCACCACACCGTGGAGGACACCTCCATCACCCTCGGCCAGGCACTCAAGGAGGCACTGGGCGACAAGCGGGGGATCTCCAGGTTCGGCGACGCGCTGGTGCCGCTGGACGAGACGCTGGTCCAGGCCGCGGTGGACCTGTCCGGGCGGCCCTACGTGGTGCACCACGAGCCGCCCGGGATGGCCCCGCTGATCGGCAGCTACGACACCACGCTGACCCGGCACATCTTCGAGTCGCTGGCCTTCTCCGCCGGGATCTGCCTGCACGTCCGGGTCATCGAGGGCCGCAATCCGCACCACATCGTGGAGGCCCAGTTCAAGGCGGTGGCACGGGCACTGCGCACCGCGGCGGCGCCCGACCCGCGGGCCGGCGGGATCCCCAGCACCAAGGGCGTGCTGTGATGAGCGCGCCGAAGGTGGTCGTGCTGGACTACGGGTCGGGGAACCTTCGCTCGGCGCAGCGCGCGCTCGAGCGGGTCGGCGCGCAGGTGCAGGTGACCGCCGACGCCGACGCCGCGCTGGACTGTGACGGGCTGGCCGTCCCGGGCGTGGGCGCGTTCGCCGCCTGCATGACCGGGCTGCGGTCGGTCGGCGGCGACAAGCTGATCACCCAGCGCCTGGAGCGCGGCCGCCCGGTCCTGGGCATCTGCGTGGGCATGCAGGTGCTCTTCGCCGCCGGGGTCGAGCACGGGATCTGGACCGAAGGCTGCGCGGCCTGGCCGGGCACGGTGGAACGGCTGGACGCCGGCGTGCTCCCGCACATGGGCTGGAACACCGTGGCTGCGGCGTCTGGCTCCGCGCTGTTCAACGGGATCCCGTCCGGCACCCGGTTCTACTTCGTGCACTCCTACGCACTCCGGGAGGCCGGCGCGGGTGAGTTCGCCGCCGCCGGCGCCCGCCTGTCCTGGACCGAGCACGGCGAGCGGTTCGCGGCCGCCGCCGAGCAGGGGGTACTGTCCGCGACTCAGTTCCACCCGGAGAAGTCCGGTGATGCCGGCGCCGCCGTCCTGTCCAACTGGCTCGGCCAGCTATGACCGGGCTCACCTTGCTGCCCGCCGTCGACGTCACCGGCGGGCACGCGGTACAGCTCGTTCAGGGCGTGGCCGGCAGCGGCGGCCAGTACGGCGACCCGATGGCGGCCGCGCTGGCCTGGCAGCGGGCCGGCGCGTCGTGGATCCACCTGGTGGACCTGGACGCCGCGTTCGGGCGCGGCTCGAACGCGGACCTCCTCGCCGAGGTCGTGCAGCAGGTTGACGTGCAGGTGGAGATGTCCGGCGGCATCAGGGACGACGACTCGCTGGCCCGGGCGCTGCGCACCGGCTGCGCCCGGGTCAACATCGGCACCGCGGCGCTGGAGCGCCCGGACTGGGTACGCTCGGTCATCGCCCGGCACGGCGAGCGGGTCGCGGTCGGGCTGGATGTCAGGGGCACCCGGCTGGCCGCCCGCGGCTGGACCGCCGAGGGCGGCGACCTGTTCCAGACCCTGGACCGGCTCAACGCCGAGGGCTGCGCCCGGTACGTCGTCACCGACGTGCTCAAGGACGGCACCCTGCGCGGGCCCAACCTGGACCTGCTGCGGAACGTCTGCGCCCGCACCACCGCGCCCGTGGTGGCCAGCGGGGGAGTGTCGAGCCTGGCCGACCTGCGGGCCATCGCCTCGCTCGTCCCGCTGGGGGTGGAGGGCGCGATCGTCGGCACCGCGCTGTACGAGGGCGCGTTCACCCTGGAAGAAGCCCTCGCCGAGGCTGAACCCAGATGAGCGTCGCGGTGCGGGTCATTCCCTGCCTGGACGTGGACGGGGGCCGGGTGGTCAAGGGCGTGAACTTCCGCGCGCTGCGCGACGCCGGGGACCCCGTGGAGCTGGCCGCCTTCTACGACGCCGAGGGCGCCGACGAGCTGACCTTCCTGGACATCACCGCGTCCAGCGGCGGCCGGGACACCATGTACGACGTGGTCCGCCGGACCGCCGAGCAGGTGTTCATCCCGCTTACCGTCGGCGGCGGCGTGCGCAGCGTGGCGGACGTGGACCTGCTGCTGCGCGCCGGGGCCGACAAGGTCTCGCTCAACACCGCCGCGGTGGCCCGGCCGGAACTGCTCTGCGAGGCGGCCCAGCGCTTCGGGTCGCAGTGCGTCGTGCTGTCCGTGGACGCCCGCCGCGCGCCGGGGCCGGCCAGCGGCTTCGAGGTGACCACGCACGGCGGCCGGACCGGGACCGGGATCGACGCGGTGGAGTGGTCCCAGCGAGCCGTTCAGCTCGGCGCGGGTGAGATCCTGCTGAACTCGATGGACGCGGACGGCACCACCATCGGCTTCGACCTGGAGCTGATCCGGGCCGTGCGCGCCGCGGTCACCGTCCCGGTGATCGCCAGCGGCGGAGCGGGCACCCTGGCCCACTTCGCGCCCGCGGTGGACGCCGGAGCGGACGCGGTCCTGGCGGCCAGCGTGTTCCACTTCGGCACGCTGCGCATCGGCCAGGTCAAGAACGCGCTGCGCGGCGCCGGCCACGCGGTCCGGTCTTGCTCATCAGGGCCGCCCTAGTGACCGGTTCCGCTGGCGCCGGACGTATCGGGCACCAGGTCACTGCCGGCCGCCATCGCCGCCCCCACGATCCCGGCGTCGTTGAGCAGGGCCGCCGGGACGATGCGGGCCCGGATGCCGGTCAGCCGCGGCACCCACTTCTCGGATTGCCTGCTGACCCCGCCGCCGACGATGAACAGGCTCGGTGAGAGCACCGCCTCGATGTGCTGCAGGTACTCATCCACCCGTCCGGCCCACTTGCCCCAGCTCAGGTCGTGCAGTTCCTTGGCCCGCTCGGAGGCGCGCTTCTCGGCATCCTGACCGTGCAGCTCGACGTGCCCGAACTCGGTGTTGGGCACCAGGATGCCCTTGATGAACAGCGCGCTGCCGATCCCGGTGCCGAAGGTCAGCATCAGCACCGTGCCCTGCTCGCCCACCCCGGCGCCGAACGTCATCTCGGCGACCCCGGCCGCGTCGGCGTCGTTCAGCACCCGGACCGGGTTGCCGGCCGCCTTACCGAACAGAGCGCCGGCGTCCAGCCCGAGCCAGGCCGGGTCCATGTTGGCTGCGGTCCTGGTCACGCCGTCGGCGACCACACCCGGGAAGGTGATGCCGACCGGGCCGGACCAGCTGAACGCGGTGGTGAGTTGCTTCACCACATCCGCCACCGCGTCCGGCAGCGCTGGGCGCGGCGTTTCGATCTTCTGCCGGTCGGCCAGGAGCTTGCCGGTGGTCACGTCGACCGGGGCGGCCTTGATGCCGCTGCCGCCGATGTCAATGCCGAGTGCGTGCATGGCACCAGAGTAGTGGGCCTAGAGTATTCGCGTCCCTCGGCGGCACGCGCCCGGTCAGGTAATATCTTGAGTAAGAGAGCTGGTCTCGGGGGGATTGTCGAGAGGGTGCCGGATGAGCTGGTTTAAGATCGCTGCCATCGCAGGCGGCATCATCATCGCGTTCCTGATCGTCGGCTCGGTGGTTCACTTCATCTTGGCCGCCGTGACGACCATCGTGATCGCCGCGCTGGTGGTCGGCGGGATCGCCGTCGCGATCAAGATGGCGCGTTCCGGCAGGCAGGTTTCACGCAAGCGAGAAGAGCGCGAAGTCCGCGACCACGACTCCCGCCGGCCCCTGCCGCGCGCCGACGTCGAGCCGTACTCGACCTCGGTCCCGACCCCGACCCAGCAGCCGCGCCGCGCCGCGCCGAGCGCGGCCGATATCGACGACGAGCTTGCCCGCCTCAAGCGCGAGATGGGCAGCTAGCGCCAGTTCGTCGCGGTGAGCTTGCTCACCGCCACGTCGGTGCCGTCGAACCGGACCCGGGCCGCGCCGGTGCGCCCCATCACCCACATGGTGAGCTCGGCCGGGCTGCCGATCACGGTCACCGCCGGGGTCGCGTTCTTGGCCGTGATCCGCCACCGCTGGCCGTCCGCTTCCCGGTCGTCGCGGGCCAGTTCGACGCCGACCGGGGCCCGGCGGAGCATGAACCGCGCCGCTCGCAGCCGCTGCCACAGCAGCGCGGACTCCCCGCTGCTGAGCTCCCGCGGCTCCCAGTCCGGCGCCGCGCGGCGGATGTCTTCGTGATGCACGAAGTACTCGACGGCGTTGACGCGCTCGTCCATGCCCGGCAGGGCCATGAACGACAGCGCGGGCGGCCCGGATCTGATCGTCCGCACCAGGTTGGGGAACGGTATCCGCCGCTTGATGCGGGTCTGCACCCGCTCGGTGTACCCGGCCAGCGGCCCGCCGAGGACGCCCGCCGCCGCGTCGGGCCGGTGCTCACGCAGTACCAGGTGGGCGGCCAGGTCGCCGGTGCTCCAGCCCGCGCACAGCGTCGGCGCGTCCGGTCCGGTCTTGTCGAGCAGCGCGCACAAGGCTAGGCGCTCGTCTCGCGAGTAGCTCACCTGCTGATCGTAGGCGGCATTGCTACCCTGACTGAAGCCTATAGAAACGAGGGAGCGATGCTCGACCCTGCCATCGCCGCGCGGCTGAAGCGGGACCCGGCCGGCCTGATCGCGGCGATCGCCCAGCAGTACGACACCGGCGAGGTGCTCATGCTCGGCTGGATGGACGACGAGGCACTGCATCGCACCCTGACCACCGGCCGCTGCACGTACTGGTCGCGCAGCCGGCAGGAGTACTGGGTCAAGGGCGACACGTCCGGGCACCAGCAGTGGGTCAAGTCGGTCGCCCTGGACTGCGACGGCGACGCCCTCCTGGTCAAGGTCGACCAGATCGGCGCGGCCTGCCACACCGGCGACCGGACCTGCTTCGACGCCGACCTGTTGCTCAAGGACCAGTAACCGCTCATGCGCAGGCAATTCGGGCTGGTCCTCCTGCTCGGCGCGGCCGGCGCCGCGCTGGTCGTGTTCGCCGTCCGGCAGACCTGGGCGCAGGCCGTCTTCACCCCGCCGCGGCCGCTGCCCGCGCAGGAGATTTCCGTCACCGGGCAGCAGCTCGTCCCGCTGGCCAGCGCGCTCGCCCTGGCCGCGCTGGCCTGCCTGGCCGCCGTGATCGCCACCCGGTCGGCGCCCCGGCGCGTGGCCGGGGCCCTGCTCGCGGTTCTCGGCGCGGGCGCCGTGGCGGCCGCCGCGGCCGGGGTGCGAGCCTCGAGCGTGCTCGCCACGGCTCAGGCCGACGCCGCGGACGGCGCGCTCGGCGGGTCGACCACCGGCGGCCCGTCCCCGGGCGGCGCGTCGCACGCCATCGTCATCGCGGGCTCCCCGGGACGGGCCCTCATGACCGGCGCACCCTGGCACGCGGCCGCGATCATCGGCGCCGTCGCGATCGTCCTCGCGGGCCTGGCCACCGTGTGGCGCGGCCCGCGCTGGCCCGTCATGTCGGCCCGGTTTGACCGTCCCGGTCAGCCACGGCGGCCGCACGCCGCGGACAGCGCGACCATGTGGGAGTCGCTGAGCCGGGACCTGGACCCGACGGTAGAAGACAGAGCAGTGGAAGACCAGGTCGGTGGCGGGCCACCCGCCTAGACGCGAGCCGGTCTCGGTCCTGCTGGCCGAGCACGAGCCCGAGGTGGCCGAGATGTCAGCCCGCTACCTGCGCCAGCACGGGCTCCGGGTCCGGCTGGTCACCAGCCCCGAGCCGACGCTGGCCGAGCTGACCAGCGGCCCGGACGCCGCGGCCGTGATCGATCTCACCATGCCGGACCTGGACCCGCGGCGGATCCGCCAGGCCCTGCGCACGCCGGTGATCTTCCTGGTCGCCGACGCCAAGGCTCCCCGTCCCCGCGGCCTGGCCGTGCGCGGCGACGCGGCCGGAGCCCGGCGCTGGCTGGCCCGCCCGTTCAGCCCCCGCCAGCTCGTCGCCCTGGTCCGCGACGTCCTGGCCGGCCCCGTGGCGCCCCGCCGCCCCGCAACTCACCTGAACCCCGCCCTGACCGCCACCGAGTCCGCGGTGCTCGCCGCGCTGACGGACAACGCCGGCCGCGTCCTGTCCCGGCGCCAGCTGCTCGTCGCCGCCGGCCGCCAGACCGCCGGCGATCGGGCCGCCGACGTGTACGTCACCCAGCTCCGCGCCAAGCTCGGCGCCGCCGCCCAGATCAGGACCGTCCGCGGCATCGGCTACGCCCTGGATCCGGGACCCCTTTCGTGAGCGCGCTGACCCAATCCAGGGGGGCAGTCACCATGGCACCGGAGCCGCCGGGCTACGATCGGTGGCGCAACAGTACCGATGTGATGAGGGGACGAGCGAACCGGGTGAGCGTGCTCGACGAGATCCTAGACGGCGTGCGTGCCGATCTCGCCGACCGGCAGCGGCATGTCGCGTTGGACCAGCTCAAGGAGATGGCGCGGCGCGCGCCGTCACCGCGGGACGCGATGGCCGCGCTCAAGGCCGAGGGCGTCACCGTCATCGCCGAGGTGAAGCGGGCCAGCCCGTCCCGCGGGCAGATGGCCGACATCGCCGACCCGGCCGCGCTGGCCTCGGACTACGAAGCCGGCGGCGCGAAGGTGATCAGCGTGCTGACCGAGCAACGGCGGTTCGGCGGTTCGCTGGAGGACCTGGGCGCGGTCCGCCGGGCGGTGCAGGTACCGCTGCTGCGCAAGGACTTCGTGGTCAGCTCCTACCAGCTGTGGGAGGCCCGCGCCCACGGCGCGGACCTGGTCCTGCTGATCGTCGCCGCGCTCGAGCAGAGCGCTCTGGTATCGCTGGTCGAGCGGGCCGTCTCGATCGGCCTGCTGCCGCTGGTCGAGGTGCACGCCGAGCCCGAGCTCGACCGGGCGCTGGACGCCGGCGCCACGGTCATCGGCGTCAACGCCCGGAACCTGGCCACGCTCAAGGTGGACCGGGGAATCTTCGGCCGGATGGCGGGCCGGATCCCGGACGGGATCGTCAAGGTCGCCGAGTCCGGCGTGCGCGGGCCGCGCGACCTGCTCGCCTACGCCGCGTCCGGCGCGGACGCGGTGCTGGTGGGCGAGAGCCTGGTCACCGAGAAGGACCCGCGCAGCGCCGTCGCCGACCTGGTCACCGCGGGCTCGCACCCCGCGCTGCGCGGAGAGCGCGGATGACCGGAACGGACCCGGCGGAACCGGAGATCGCCCCGGTTCCCGACGCTTCCGGGCATTTCTCCGTGGCCGGCATCGCGTACGGGGGCCGGTTCGCTCCCGAAGCGCTGATGGCCGCCCTGGACGAACTAACCGTGGCCTACCAGCAGGCTCGCACCGATCCCGCGTTCACCGCCGAACTCGACCGCCTGCTCACCAGCTACGCCGGCCGGCCCACGCTGCTCACCCGGGCCAGGCGGTTCGGCCAGCGGGCCGGCGGCGCGACCGTGCTGCTCAAGCGCGAGGACCTCACTCACACCGGCTCGCACAAGATCAACAACGTGCTCGGGCAGGTGCTGCTGGCCCAGCGGATGGGCAAGACGCGGGTCATCGCCGAGACCGGGGCCGGCCAGCACGGCGTGGCCACCGCCACCGCGGCGGCCCTGCTCGGCCTGGACTGCGCGGTCTACATGGGCGAGGAGGACACCCACCGGCAGGCGCTGAACGTGTCCCGGATGCGCATGCTCGGCGCCGAGGTGATCCCGGTCGCGACCGGCACCCGGACGCTCAAGGACGCCATGAACGAGGCCTTCAGGGACTGGGTGTCCACCGTCGGGTACACGCACTACTGCATCGGCTCGGTGGGCGGCCCGCACCCGTTCCCGATGATGGTCAGGGACTTCCAGCGGATCATCGGCGTGGAGGCCAGGGAGCAAGTGCTGCGGCAGGAAGGCCGTCTGCCCGACGCGGTGATCGCCTGCGTCGGCGGCGGCTCCAACGCCATCGGCATCTTCCACGCCTTCGTCCCCGACCAGAGCGTCCGGCTGGTCGGCTGCGAGGCGGGCGGCGACGGCCTGGACACCGGCCGGCACGCCGCCACCTTGACCGGCGGCTCCCCGGGCGTCCTGCACGGCATGCGGACCTTCGTGCTGCAAGACGACGAAGGCCAGACCCGCGGCACCCACTCCATCTCGGCCGGCCTGGATTACCCGGGCGTCGGCCCCGAGCACGTCTGGCTGATGGAAACCGGCCGGGCCAGCTACCGCGCGGTGACCGACGCCGAAGCCATGCAGGCCTTCGAGGTCCTGTGCCGCACCGAGGGCATCATCCCGGCCATCGAGTCCGCTCACGCGCTGGCCGGCGCCCTCCAGATCGGCCGTGAACTCGGCCCGGACGGTCTCATCATGGTCAACCTGTCCGGCCGTGGCGACAAGGACGTGGACACCGCGTCGAAGTGGTTCGGCCTGTGACCTCGGTCGCCGTCACCTTCGCCAAGGCCAACGCGGACCACCGCGCCGCCCTGGTTGGTTACCTGCCCGCCGGGTTCCCCACCGTGGACGGCGCCATCGAGGCGGCCCGGGCCATGGCCGCGGCCGGCGTCGACGTGTTCGAGATCGGCCTGCCTTACTCCGACCCGCTGATCGACGGCCCGGTGATCGCCGAGGCCGTGCACCGTGCGCTGACCGCGGGCACCAAGGTCGCCGACGTCCTGCGCACCGTCGAGGCGGTCGCCGCGACGGGCGCCCCGGTCCTGGTCATGACCTACTGGAACCCGGTCGACAGGTACGGCGTGCGCGCGTTCGCCCGCGACCTGGCCCAGGCGGGCGGCTCGGGGCTGATCACCCCCGACCTGTCGCCCGAGGAGGCCGGCCCGTGGCTGGAGGCCTCGGACGAGTTCGGCCTGGACCGGGTGTTCCTGGTCGCGCCGAGCTCCACCGGCCAGCGGATCGCCGCCGTCACCGCCGCCTGCCGCGGCTTCGTCTACGCCGCATCGCTGATGGGCGTCACCGGCACCCGCGACGCGCTCAGTGGTCACGCGGCGGACCTGGTCCCGCGGATCCGCCCGCACACCGACCTGCCGGTCGCTGTCGGCCTCGGGGTCAGCAACGGCGCTCAGGCCGCGCAGGTCGCCGCGTTCGCGGACGGCGTGATCGTGGGCTCCGCCTTCGTCCGCCGCCTCCTGCACGCCGCGGACGCCACAGGAACCGGCGCCACCGGACCCGATGCTGTCGCGGCGCTCGCCGCCGAACTATCCGCCGCCCTCCGCCGCCCGGTTCACTCATAGCGCATCCTCAGCTGTCCCTCAGAAGGACGGAGTAATGTCGCCAGGGTGGTGCTCGCGTCCATCCCGAGCCCAAGCCCCGCGGCCTGGCGGTTCGGGCCGTTCTCGGTCCGGGCCTACGCGCTGTGCGTCGCCGCCGGGATCGTCGTCGCGGTGGCCGTCGCGAGCTACCGGTACCGGCGCCGTGGCGGCGGCCGCGGGGTCATCCTGGACGTGGCCGCGTGGGCGGTCCCGTTCGGCCTGATCGGCGCCGCCGCGCACGCCATGCTCATCGCCACCCGGCACGATTTCACCGGCGAGTACGGCGTGTGGCACGCGGTCACCGACGGGGTGGCGGCCATCGGGGTCCCCGGCGCGGTGGCTCTCGGCGCCGCCGGGGCCTGGATCGCCTGCCGTCGTTCTGGCCTGCCGCTGGGTCCGGTCGCGGGCGCGGTCGCGCCCGCGCTGATGTTCGGCCTGGCCGTCGGCGGCCTGGGCAACTGGTGGATCCAGCAGTTCTACGGGCCGCCCTCGACCTGGTGGTGGGCGGTCCCCATCTCGCCCGCGCACCGGGTGCCCGGGTACGAGAACTACGGCACCTTCCAGCCCGCCTTCTTGTACCAGTCGCTGTGGGATGTCGCTGTCGGCCTCGGCGTGATCTGGGCCGCCCGCCGCTTCGCGCTATCCGGGGAACGCACGTTCATGCTCTGCGCCGCCTGTTATGCCACAGGCAGCTTCTGGGTCGAGTCGGTCCGGATCGGCCCGCTGCCGCACGTGCTGGGCATACGTTACGGCGCGCTCGGTGATGTAACGGTCTTCGTACTGGCCGTGGCTGGTCTATACCTAACCCGCGCGAAACCCATCCCACCAGCGCGTACGTATGTCAAGGCAGGTCCTAATGCTCTGGTGGACGATTCTCCGGGTGATGTAATGTCTACGTAACAGGGCCAGTGTCGTCCCGGCGCACGGGTGTGGCGTATCGAGACGACAGGAGAGCGCATGGCGGCGGCTGGCCTTTACGACCCCAGTTTCGAGCATGACGCGTGCGGCGTCGGCTTCGTCGCGGATCTGTCCGGGCGCGGCGGGCACGACGTGGTAGCCCAGGCCCTGCGGGTGCTGTGCCACCTGGAACACCGGGGCGCGCAGGGCGGCGACCCCGGCACCGGGGACGGAGCCGGGATTCTCACCCAGCTACCAGACGATTTCTTCCGCGCCGTATGTGGTTTCGCTCTGCCCGGACCGGGCTCCTATGCGGTCGGCCTGGCTTTTATTTCTGCCGAACGGACCGTGGTATCCGC
Organism: uncultured Actinomycetes bacterium; assembly: GCA_963822765.1. Taxonomy (GTDB): domain Bacteria; phylum Actinomycetota; class Actinomycetes; order Streptosporangiales; family Streptosporangiaceae; genus Palsa-504. The sequence goes on from CAWGJL010000048.1 coordinate 490,908, forward strand.
CACCATCGACCGGCTCGCCGCGGCCGAGGGCCTGACCGTGCTGGGCTGGCGTGAGGTCCCGTACGATGTCGACGCCTGCGGGGCGGGCGCGCAGGCCGTGCTGCCCGAGCTGGTCCAGCTGTTCGTCGCGGGCGCGAACGGCGAATCCGGCATCGAGCTCGAGCGGATGGCGTTCTGCCTGCGCAAGCGGGCCGAACACGAGGGCGGGGTGTACTTCGCTAGCCTGTCCGCCCGCACCATCGTGTACAAGGGCATGCTGTCCGCGGTGCAGCTCGGGCCGTTCTTCCCCGACCTGTCCGATCCGCGGTACGGCTCGGCGCTGGCCCTGGTGCACTCGCGGTTCTCCACCAACACGTTCCCGTCCTGGCCGCTGGCTCACCCGTACCGGTACGCGGCGCACAACGGTGAGATCAACACGATCCGGGGCAACCGCAACTGGATGCGGGCCCGGGAGGCGATGCTGGCCACCGACCTGATCCCGCGCTCGAAGGACGGCCGAGGGATAGAGCGGCTGTTCCCGATCCTGGACGCCGACGGCAGCGACTCGGCCAGCTTCGACGAGTGCCTGGAACTGCTGCACATGGGTGGGCGCTCGCTTCCGCACGCGGTGCTCATGATGATCCCCGAGCCGTGGGAGAACCATGAGGAGATGACACAGGAGCGCCGCGCCTTCTACCAGTTCCACGCCGCGCTGATGGAACCCTGGGACGGCCCGGCGCTGATCGCGTTTACCGACGGCTCGGTGATCGGCGCGGTGCTGGACCGCAACGGCCTGCGCCCCGGCCGGTACTGGGTGACCAGCGACGGCCTGGTCGTGCTGGCCAGCGAGGTCGGCGTGCTCGACATTGACCCGGCCACCGTGATCAGGAAGGGGCGCCTGCAGCCCGGCCGCATCTTCCTGGCCGATACCGCCACCGGCCGCATCGTGGAAGACGAAGAGGTCAAGGCCGCCCTGGCCGCCGAACACCCCTACGAAGCCTGGCTGCACGCCGGCCTGGTCCACCTAGACGACCTCCCAGACCGCCCCGCCCTCCCGCCGCGCCCCGCCGTCCCGCCCCAGGCTGCCGTCCCGCCCCAAGCCACCCAGCCGCTCTCCGAAGCTTCGCCCGGCAGTGAACTGGTGAGGCTGCAGAGGATTCATGGGTATACCGAGGAGGAGCTGCGGGTCATCCTGGCCCCGATGGCGCGGGCCGGGTCGGAGCCGATCGGGTCGATGGGGACCGACACGCCGCCAGCGGTGCTGTCCGACCAGCCGCGGCTGATCTTCGACTACTTCACTCAGCTGTTCGCCCAGGTGACCAACCCGCCGCTGGACGCGATCCGGGAGGAACTCGTCACCTCACTCGGCACCGTCACCGGCCCCGAGCAGAACCTGCTGGAACCGATCCCGGCCTCCTGCCGCCAGATCGTGCTGCCGTTCCCGGTGATCAACGACAACGACCTGGCCAAGATCGTGCACATCAACGACGAAGGCAACCTGCCCGGGCTCGCCTCGCACGTGGTGGACGGGCGCTACGACCCGCGCGGCGGCGGCGACGGCCTGCGAGCCCGGCTGGCCGACATCTGCGCCGAGGTCTCCGCCGCTATCGAAGGCGGCGCCCGGCTGATCATCCTGTCCGACCGGGCGGCCCCGCGGCCCGACGCCGTCCCCATCCCGTCGCTGGTGCTGACCGGGGCGGTACACCATCACCTGATCAAGCAGAAGTCCCGGACCCGGGCCGGGCTGGTCGTCGAGGCCGGCGACGTCCGCGAGTGCCATCACGTGGCGCTGCTCATCGGGTACGGCGCCGCGGCGGTCAACCCCTACCTGGCCGTCGAGTCGGTCAGGGACCTGGTCCGCCGCGGCGTGCTGGACGGCGTGCCGGGAAAAGTTACCGAGAAGAAGGCCGAGGCGAACCTGCTCAAGGCCCTGGGCAAGGGCCTGCTCAAGATCATGTCCAAGATGGGGGTGTCGACCGTCGCCTCCTACACCGGCGCGCAGATTTTCGAGGCCATCGGCCTGGGCCCTGAGGTGATCGAGACCTGCTTCGCCGGCACCACCTCGCGGCTGTCCGGTGTGGACTTCGGCGCCCTGGCCGCGGAGATCGAGCAGCGCACCGGCGCGGCCCTAGCCGATCCGGCCGGGATGGAGCACCGGCGGCTGGCTACCGGCGGGGAGTACCAGTGGCGGCGTGACGGCGAGCCGCACCTGTTCAACCCCGAGACCGTGTTCAAGTTGCAGCACGCCACCCGCAGCCGCCGGTACGAGATCTTCAAGGAATACACCTCGCTGGTCGACGACCAGTCGCGGCGGCTGATGACGCTGCGGGGCCTGCTCCGGATCCGCGGAGTCGATGCCAGGGCGACCGAACCACGGCCCGTTCCGATAAATGAGGTTGAACCTGTCTCGAGTGTCGTCCGGAGGTTCGCCACCGGGGCCATGTCCTACGGCTCGATCTCGGCCGAGGCGCACGAGACGCTGGCCATCGCCATGAACCGGCTCGGCGCACGGTCGAACACCGGCGAGGGCGGCGAAGACCCGGACCGGTTCACCCCGGAAAGCAACGGTGACCTGCGGCGCTCCGCGGTCAAGCAGGTCGCCAGCGGACGGTTCGGCGTGACCAGCGAGTACCTGGTCAACGCGGACGACCTGCAGATCAAGATGGCGCAGGGGGCCAAGCCGGGGGAGGGCGGCCAGCTGCCCGGCAACAAGGTGTACCCGTGGATCGCCAAGACCCGGTACTCCACGCCCGGGGTGGGGCTGATCTCGCCGCCGCCGCACCACGACATCTACTCCATCGAGGACCTGGCCCAGCTGATCCACGACCTGAAGAACGCCAACCCGGCGGCCCGGGTACACGTCAAGCTGGTGTCCGAGGTCGGGGTGGGCACCGTGGCCGCCGGGGTGTCCAAGGCGCACGCCGACGTGGTGCTGATCAGCGGGCACGACGGCGGAACGGGCGCCGCGCCGCTGACCTCGCTCAAGCACGCGGGCGCGCCGTGGGAGCTCGGGCTGGCCGAGACCCAGCAGACGCTGCTCCGCAACAAGCTGCGGGACCGGATCGTGGTGCAGGCCGACGGCCAGCTGAAGACCGGCCGGGACGTGATCATCGCCGCGCTGCTCGGGGCGGAGGAGTTCGGCTTCGCCAGCGCGCCGCTTGTGGTCTCCGGATGCGTCATGATGCGGGTCTGTCACCTGGACACCTGCCCGGTCGGCGTGGCTACCCAGAACCCTGAGCTGCGGGCTAAGTTCAGCGGCAAGCCGGAGTTCGTGGTGAACTTCTTCGAGTTCATCGCCGAGGAGGTCCGGGAGTACCTGGCCCAGCTCGGCTTCCGCTCGCTGGAGGAGATCGTCGGCCGGGTCGACCTGCTCGACGCGGCGCTCGCGGTCGAGCACTGGAAGGCCTCCGGGCTGGACCTGTCGCCCGTGCTCTACGCGCCGGCGCTAACCGAGGGTGCGGCCACCCGCTGCGTCACCGTCCAGGACCACGGGCTGGACAAGGCCCTGGACAACACGCTCATCCAGCTCGCCGAGGGAGCCCTAGAGGAGGGCCGGCCGGTCCGGCTCGAGCTGCCTATCCGGAACGTGAACCGGACCGTGGGCACCATGCTCGGCTACGAGGTGACCCGGCGCTGGGGCGGCGAGGGCCTGCCCGACAACACGATCGACATCTCCTTCGAGGGGTCGGCTGGCCAGTCGTTCGGGGCGTTCTTGCCGCGCGGCATCACGCTGCGGCTGGCCGGTGACGCGAACGACTACCTGGGCAAGGGCCTGTCCGGCGGGCGGCTGGTGGTGCGCCCGCCCGCCGCCGTCCCGTTCGCGGCCGAGGAGCAGGTCATCGCGGGCAACGTGATCGGTTACGGCGCCACCGGCGGCGAGATCTTCCTGCGCGGCGTGGTCGGCGAGCGGTTCTGCGTCCGCAACTCCGGCGCGCTGGCGGTCGCCGAAGGCACCGGCGATCACGGCTGTGAGTACATGACCGGCGGCCGGGTGGTGATCCTCGGTCCGGTCGGACGGAACTTCGCGGCCGGGATGTCCGGCGGCATCGCCTACGTGCTCGACTGCCCGGTCCACCGGGTGAACACCGAGATGGTCGACCTGGATCCGCTGGACGAGGGCGACATCGGTTTCCTGCGCGACGTGGTGGAACGACATCACGCCGAGACCGGCTCGGCGGTCGCGGCGCGGCTGCTGGCCGACTGGGATCCCGGCCGGTTCACCAAGGTCATGCCGAAGGACTACAAGCGGGTGCTGTCCGCCGCGTCGCGGGCCAAGCGCGAGGGCCGCGACGTCAACGAGGCCGTGATGGCGGCGGCTCATGGCTGACCCGAAGGGCTTCATGACCACGCCCCGTGAGATCCCGGCCCGTCGTCCCGTCGACCTGCGGCTGCTCGACTGGCACGAGGTCTACGAGCCGTTCCCGCCCAGTCGGCTGGAACGGCAGGCCGGCCGGTGCATGGACTGCGGCATCCCGTTCTGCCATAACGGGTGCCCGCTGGGCAACCTGATCCCGGAGTGGAACGACCTGGTCTGGCGGCACGACTGGCGGGAGGCCGCCGACCGCCTGCACGCCACCAACAACTTCCCCGAGTTCACCGGGCGGCTTTGCCCAGCGCCGTGCGAAGCCGCCTGCGTGCTCGGGATCACAGTGCCGCCGAAAACCGAGGGCGATCCCGTCACGATCAAGCAGGTCGAGGTGGAGATCATCGACCGGGCCTTCTCGTCCGGCTGGGTGGTGCCCAGGCCCCCGGCGGCCCGGTCCGGCCGTTCGGCGGCGGTGATCGGCTCGGGCCCGGCCGGGCTCGCGGCAGCCCAGCAGCTCACCCGGGCCGGCCACCAGGTCACCGTGTTCGAACGCGACGACGCGCCCGGCGGCCTGCTGCGCTACGGCATTCCCGAGTTCAAGCTGGAGAAGCGGCACCTGGACCGCAGGCTGGACCAGATGCGGGCCGAGGGCACCGAATTCCGCTGCGGCGTCGAAGCCGGGACCGACGTTTCCGCGGAAACGCTGCGCGCCTCCTACGACGCCATCGTCCTGGCGGGCGGCGCCCGCGTGGCCAGGGACCTGCCGCTGCCCGGGCGTGAGCTGGCCGGAATTCACCAGGCCATGGAATACCTGCCGCTGGCCAACCGCGTGGTCGCCGCTAAGTCCGCCCGCCGCGACGCGCGGCCAGGTCGGCAGGGCCCGGCGGACCCGGACATCAGCGCCCGCGGCCGGCACGTGGTCATCATCGGCGGCGGCGACACCGGAGCGGACTGCCTGGGCACCGCGCACCGCCAGGGCGCGGCGTCGGTTACCCAGCTCGAGATCCTGCCCCGTCCGCCCGCGAGCCGGCCTAGCCATCAGCCCTGGCCGACCTACCCGATGACCTACCGGGTCTCCAGCGCGCACGAGGAAGGCGGGAATCGCGCGTACGCGGTCTCCACGCTGGAGTTCCTCGGCGATGAGCAGGGGCGGGTCCGGGCACTGCGACTGGCCGACGCGGACAGGTTCGACCCGGTCCCGGGTACCGAGCGGGAGCTGCCCGCTAACCTGGTCCTGCTGGCCATGGGCTTCACCGGAGCCGAACGGCCGGGTCTGCTCACCGAGCTCGGCGTGGACTTCGACGCGCGGGGCAACGTCGGCCGTGACGCCCAGTACGCGACCTCGGTGCCCGGCGTGTTCGCGGCCGGCGACATGGGCCGCGGCCAGTCCCTGATCGTCTGGGCCATCGCCGAGGGTCGCAGTGCCGCCGCGGCCGTCGACCGCTACCTCGCAGGTACCGCTCGGCTGCCCGCGCCGATTCCGCCCACGGCCCGTCCGCTTACCTGATTTCCCCGGGCGAAATGACCGTCGACGCATAGTCTGTGGGGGGTAAATGGCCTGATACGTCGGCGGGGCGGAAACGGAACGGCACATGGCGGTATGTCCGAACGGTCACGATTCGGTGACAGACGACTTCTGTGCTGCCTGCGGAACGCGAATCGCCACAGGTCCGGTCCGGGTGGTCGGCAGGCACCACGCCGGCGGACCGCGCCCGGCGGGTACCCCGGATGATCGGTGTCCGTGGTGCGGGAACCCCAGCTCCAGCCAGTTCTGTGACCGGTGCGGCTTCCGGGTCCGCCGCCCGTTCGCCCCGCTGACCGACCCGTCGCCCGAGCTAGGTCCGCGATCCGCAGCCGAGCCCTCGCCGCCTCCTGAGCCGTTGAGGCCGCCCGAGCCGTCGAGGCCGCCCGAGCCGTCGCTGGCGCCCGAGCCGGAGCCGGAGCGCTCGCTGGAGCCGGAGCGTTCGCTGGTACCAGGGTCGTCACCGGATCGGCCCGCCACCCCGGCCTGGTCGAATGTGACCTCGTGGTCCGCCGTCCCGGCCCCGCCTGTCGTCCCGGCCCCGCCTGCCGTCCCGGCCCCGCCTGCCGCGTCAAAGCCACCCGAGTCACTGTTCCCGCCCCTGTCGCAACCCGGGTCCTGGGGAACGGCCGTCGGCGAGCCGGCATCATCGCCCCCGCATCCCGCGGACCTAGCCGACCGTGCCGGAGCCCCCGACCGGGCCGAGTCGGCCCTCATTCCGTGACTGGTTCAAATCGCCGGACCCGCAGCCGGAGCCGCGCACCGCGCCAGAGCCGCCCGCCGCGCCAGAGCCGCCCGCCGCGCCAGAGCCGCCCGCCGCCCTGGATTGGCTGAGCTCACCGGAACGCCGTCCTGCGCCGGACTCACCCGCACCGGCGGACGCAGCCGCACCGCAGGAACTGCCCGTGCCCCCCGAGCCGTCGGCTCCTCCGGAGCCGCCCGCTGCCGAAGAACCCGATCAGACGGCTGACTCGTATTCCTGGTCCGCGTATGCGACCTCCCCGCCGCTGCCGACCTCGGCCCTGCCCTCCCCGCTGTTGCCCTCCCCGCCAGCGCCGGCCCTGCTCCGCCCCGCCCGGCCGCTGCTCCGCCCCGCCCGGCCGCTGCTCCGCCCCGCCCGGCCGCTGCTCCGCCCCGGCCGGCCGCCGACGCGGCGTCGACGGCCCCGCCGACCGCTCCCATGCCGAAGTTCACCCCGACCACCTGGTCGGTGGTGATCACGTCGGACCGGCAGTACTTCGATCACATGGAGCTCAAGCGAGGGCTCACCGGCCCGGCCGTGACGTTCCCGGCATTCAGCGCCGAACGGCGATTCCAGCTCAGCGGCAAGCAGATGCGGATCGGGCGGCGCAGCGCGGCCCGGGGGGTGGAACCGGAGATAGACCTGTCCGGGCCGCCCGTGGACCCCGGGATCAGCCGCCTGCACCTGCTGCTGCTCTCCGCCGCGGACGGCTCGTGGGCTCTCCTGGACCCGGGCTCGGCCAATGGCACGCTGCTCAACGGCCGCGAGATAGCGCCCGGAGACATGATCCCGCTGCACGACGGCGACCGGATCAACCTCGGGGCCTGGACCGCGATCACCCTGCGCCGCGAGTAGGATCGCCCTGCCACGAACCCCAACCTGCCTGCTGGCGTTCACCCAAAGTAGTCCTTAATTGCGGGCAAAATAGAGAACGTCATGGTGCGTCGGTTCCGATGACGGGAGCATGCGTGGCGGGTCGGCGATGAGCACCACGGTTACCGGCAGCCCGCCGGGAGGTCGCACAGCGTCGCACCGGCGCGGCCCGGCGGCCCAGGCCGCGCCGCGGGCGCGGCGCCGGTTCAGGCTCCCGCGGGCCTCGACCACGCCGGGCAAGCTCTGGCTCGTCCGGTCCAGACTGGTCATCGTGTGCCTGGCTTGGGGCGCGCTGGCCACGCTGATGGTCATCCAGCACGCGTCGGCGGCGCACGACGTAGCCGCCACTGACGAGACTCTCAGCCTGGATGCCCAGCAGATCTACCAGTCCCTGGCCGACGCCGACGTCACCGTCTCCACCGCCTACCTGTACGGCCGGACCGGCCCGTACGCGGACCGGGTGCGCTACCAGCACGACATGGCGGTCGCCGCGGCCGACCTGAAGGTCGCTACCGCCGCCAGCGGCAGCTCGAGCGTCGGGGCCAGCCTGAGCACGTTGTCCGCCGCCCTGCCGGTCTACACCGGCTACGTCGAGGACGGCCAGATCTATAACTCGCTGGGTTACATGGCCAGGACGTGCCTGGCCGCGGGCGACCGGCCCGGCGCGATCGCGGCGCTCGCGGCGGTGCCCGTCGCGTCCAGCCACTACGCGGCGGCGCAGGTCGCCGCGGTACGGATCCTGGTCTCCGGCGACCACCAGGGTGCAGCGACCGGGGACCAGTTGCGGCAGGCCGGCGGTCAGCTGGCCCGGCTGGCCGTGGACGACGTGCGCCGGCAGCAGCTCACCGTGGAGATCCTCCGCGCCGCGCTCGACTGGTGCACATCCGGCCGGCCCGCCGGCGGTGATCCCATCCTTGGCTGCGAGCCGAACCCGCGCGCCGTGCGCTTCGGGCTGGAACGGAGCTACCGGGCGCTGGCCCGGCTGACGCCGGACCAGGCCCGCCGGATCGAGCTCGTCGACCTGGCCAACGCGATCCGCCCCAGGACCCTCACGTGACGGGCGATACGGGCGCGGTAGCCGTGCCGCAGGCCATCTGCCCGTCATGCGGCGCGCCGGTCGGCGCGGCGGATAGCTTCTGCGAATCGTGCGGGACCGAGCTAGCCCCGCCCATGGTGAGCGCCGAGCCGGACGGATACGAGGCGGAATGCGCGGTGTGCTCGGTGGACCCGGAGGCCCCGCCCGGCGCGATCACGGCGGAGGGCTACTGCGAGACGTGCGGCCGCAAGGTACCGTCCGGCCGTGACCATTCCGAGCTCGACCTGGCGCTGCTGGCCGGGGTGACCGACCGGGGCCTGCGGCATGCCCGCAACGAGGACGCGATGGCTCTGGCCACGGCCGACGTCCCCGGCGGCCCGGTGGCGATCGCCGTCGTCTGCGACGGGGTGTCGACTTCCCCGCGGCCGGACGAGGCGTCGCTGGCCGCCGCGCAGACTTCGGTCCGGGTGCTGCTCACCGCGGCGCGGCGCGGCGATGACCCGGCCGAGGCCTCGCTGGCCGCGGTGTACTCGGCTCACCACGCCCTGACCAGGATGAGCACGCCGGGGGAGGCGCCGTCGGCGACCTACATATCGGCGGTCGTCAGCGGCCATGCGGTGACCGTGTGCTGGCTCGGTGACAGCCGCGCCTACTGGCTCAGCACAGGCCCGGACACGGTGCGCCTGAGCACCGATGACTCGCTGGCCGAAGAACTGGTTGCCCGGGGCACGATGGACGAGGCGCATGCCCTGGCCACCCCGCAGGCGCACGTGATCACCCGCTGGCTCGGCGCTGACCTGGCCGAGCCCGAGCCGCACGTCGTCCGGTTCGAACCGCCAGGCCCCGGTGTCGTGCTGGTGTGCTCGGACGGGCTGTGGAACTACCGGCCCGACGCAGCGGCCCTGGCCGAGCTCGCGCTCCCGGCCGCCCTCACCGACCCGCTCGGCGCCGCGGCCGAACTGGTGAAGTTCGCGGTCGACGCCGGGGGAATGGACAACATCACCGCGGTGCTGGTTCCGTTCCCGCTCGCGCCATTCCCGGACGAAACGCCGCATCCCAAGACCGTTCCCGTCTGGCGTGTACCGACGTCCTAATCGAGGAGAGACTCCGTCATGCCCGAGTCCGGGTTCACCATCGACGTCGACCAGAACCAGTACCTGCCCGAGGGCGGGCGTGAGGCCAGCGCCATCGTCACCGTCGCGTCGGCCGCGGACGCCGCCGGGCTTACCGGTCCCGGCCCGGCCGGCGCGCCGGCCAGCGGCGCGCCCGACGGCAGCGCGGAGATCATCATCATCGACTGCTCGGGGTCGATGGAGTACCCGCACAGCAAGATCGCCGAGGCGCGCGCGGCCACCGCTGCGGCGGTCGACGTGGTCCGGGACGGCGTCCTGTTCTCGGTCATCGCAGGCACCAACATGGCCTGGCCCGTGTTCCCCGCCGACGGCACCATGGCCCGGGCCGACGCCTCTTCCCGGGCGGCGGCCAGGCAGGCGGTGACGGGCCTGCGGGCCAGCGGCGGCACGGCCATCGGCCAGTGGCTGGAACTAGCCCGGCAGACCTTCGGGCGGTATCCGGCCAAGCTCCGGCACGCCATTTTGCTCACCGACGGCAAGAACCAGCACGAGACTCCCGAGCAGCTCGCCGCGGCCATCCGCCAGTGCGAGGGCGTCTTCAGCTGCGACTGCCGCGGCGTCGGCACCGACTGGGAGGTCAAGGAGCTGCGCACGATATCGACCGCGCTGCTCGGCAGCGTGGACATCGTGCCCGACCCGTCCGGGCTGGCTGCTGACTTCGCGGCCATGATGCAGAGCGCGATGGGTAAGCAGGTCGCCGACGTGGCGCTGCGGGTCTGGACCCCGCAGCACGCCACGGTCAAGTTCGTCAAGCAGGTGGCCCCCACGGTCGCCGACCTGACCGGCCGGCGGTCGCCGTCCGGGCCGCAGGCCGGCGACTACCCGACCGGGGCCTGGGGGCCGGGGGAGAGCCGCGACTACCACATCGGCGTCGAGGTCACCCCGGCCGGCGTGGGGCAGGAGATGCTCGCCGCCCGGGTGAGCCTGGTGGCCCTGTCACCGTCCGGCGCCGAGGTGCTGGGCCAGGGCCTGGTCCGGGCCATCTGGACCGACGACGAGGCCCTCTCCACCAAGATCAACTCGCGGGTCGCGCACTACACCGGCCAGGCCGAGCTCGCCGCCGCCATCCAGGACGGGCTCGAGGCCCGCAAGCAGGGCGACGAGGAAACCGCGACGGCCAAGCTGGGCCGGGCCGTCGCGCTGGCCCACCAGTCGGGCAACGAGGACACGGCCAAGCTGCTGGCTAAGGTGGTCGACGTCATCGATGTGGAGACCGGGACGGTCCGGCTGCGCAAGCAGGTCGAGGATGCCGACGAGATGGCTCTCGACACCCGGTCGACCAAGACGGTCCGGGCGAGGAAATAGCCTCACGCGAGGGAGCAGCGTATCCAGGAGGCACCGATGGCGATCTGTCCCAACGGGCATGACTCGGCGAGCGACGACTTCTGCGACGTATGCGGCATGCGCATCGCCGCAAGTCCGAGCCCCGGGAGCGCCGGAAGTAGCGGAAGCATGGGCAGCGGTGGCTACGGCCCCGCGGGTGGCAGCCCGTCCGGGCGCCACGCCTCCGGCTCGTCACCCGCGACGGGCATGCCCGGCACCGGCCCCGGCCCGCTCGGCCCCGGCCCCGGCCCGGCCGGCCCCGGCCCGCTCGGACCTGGCCCCGGGCCCGGCGCGGCCGGCCCTGGTGAGCTGTGCCCGAGGTGCGGCACGCTGCGGGTCGGCCAGTTCTGCGAGGCGTGCGGCTACAAGTTCGGCGCCGGCCAGCCGCCCTGGGCTCCTGCGCCGCCCGCGCCGCCGCCATCGGGTCTCGCGTCTGGGTCTCAGCCGCTGGCCACGCCGTGGCCGCCGGCCCCGGCTCCGCCGCCCCCATCCCAGCCCCCGCCCTGGCCCCCCGCTCCGCCGGGACCGTCAGGGCCTCCGGGACCGTCAGGACCTCTGGGACCCCCGGCGGCCGCGCCTCCGGTTCCGTCCGCCGCGTCGGCCCAGTCCGTCCCGTCGGGCCGCTCCATGGCCTCGGCCCCGTCGGTTCCCTCGGTTCCGGCCGCCCCGCCAGGCGCACCCATGCGCCCGACGGCGTCCTCGTACGCACCGGTCACCTGGACCGCCGTGGTGTCCGCCGACCGTGCCTACCACGAAGGCGTCCAGGCCGCGAGCGGCCCCGACGCGGCCTCGGTCCCGTTCCCCGGCTACTACGGCGAACGGCGGTTCCGGCTCGCCGGCAGCCAGATGCGGATCGGGCGGCGCAGCGTGTCCCGCGGCATCGATCCGGAGATCGACCTGACCGGACCGCCCGCGGACCCGGGCATCAGCCGGCTGCACGCAGTGCTGATCGCCGTGCCCGACGGCAGCTGGGCGGTGCTGGATCCCGGCTCGGCCAACGGCACGCTCGTCAACGGGACCGAGATCCCGACCGGCGTTCAGGTGCCGCTGCGCGACGGTGACCGCATCAACCTGGGCGGCTGGACGGCGATTACGGTACATCGCGGCTAGTTATCACGGCCGTGATCCCTAACCAGAGGGACCCGAGGCACTAACGTATGCGGCATGATCAACGTGCCGCCCACGCCCGACCACGCCGAGGTTGACCTGGGCACCGCCGCCGGAGTCACCGACCGTGGTGTGCGGCATCAGCGCAACGAGGACGCGATGGCCCTGGCGTCGGAGCAGACGCCCGACGGACTCGTAGTGGTGGCCGTGGTCTGCGATGGCGTGTCCTCCTCGTCCCGGCCCGACGAGGCGTCGCGCGCGGCTGCTCACGCCGCCCTGCCGGTCCTGCTCGAGGCCGTCCAGAGCCGCGGGGATCTGGCCGAGGCGTCCCGGGCCGCGGTCGTGGCCGGCCGTCAGTCGGTGGCCGGACTCGGCGAGCCGGAGGGCGAGAGGTCGGCGACCACGTTCCTGTCCGTGGTGGCCGCCCGCGGCGACATGACCGTGTGCTGGCTGGGCGACAGCCGCGCCTACTGGCTGGCCTCGACCGTATCCGAGTCGGTCCAGCTCACCCGCGATGACTCGGTGGCCGGGGGTATGGTCGAGGCGGGCCTGGCCAGCGAGGAGACGGCCATGGCCCTCCCTCATGCGCACGTGCTGACCCGCTGGCTCGGCGCCGAACCGGCCGACCTGAACGGTGACCCGGCGCGCGCCCCGCACGTGGAGCACCACGCGCCGCCCGGCACCGGGGTCCTGCTCGTGTGCTCCGACGGCCTGTGGAACTACCGGCCCGAGGCGGCCGAACTAGCCCGGCTCGCCCTGCCCCGCGCCCTGACCGACCCGCTCGGCGCCGCCAACGACATGGTGCGGTTCGCGGTCGAGTCCGGCGGCGCCGACAACATCACCGCGGTCCTGATCCCGTACCCCGCTCCCGAATAGAGCCTGACCCTCAGTATTTGGGCCCGACAAACTCATCCAGCCGCGCCACCGCCTCCCGCCGCGCCACCGAAATGGTGTTCCGCCGCGAGAACCGCCACGCCACCCCCAGCCGGTCCAGCGTCTCCCCGCACAACCGCAGGATGTCCTCGGACTCGTTGGTGAAATAGATAGCGCGGATACTCATACCATTGATCGCCGTCGCTAGCCGGCGCCCGCGACGCGGTTAACCCGCGATAGCCGTCCGAATGGAACAGCCCGCTGGGCGAAATCCCCAGGCACTTTACCCACAATGGCCCGTTGCCATTGCTGAAGCTCGATCGTCCGAGTGTGCTTCCGTCCAGGCCCGTGCTGCGGGAACAGGCATGGCCAGTGCTCGAGAGCTGCTTTGAGACCTCGACGCAGCCAGACTGCTGCCAGACGGCGACCTTGTTGTCGGGCCGGATGGAGCGCATGGCTCGCTCGCACTCCCAGATGAGCCCAGGCCAGGCGTCCGCGCACGCGATGCGCAGTTTCCAGACATCCTTGTCTCTCGCGCCAGCCCGGCATATGCAGCCGTCTCCCAGATAGAGGCCAAGCAGATAGGCGTAGTCGGCCTGCGGCTCAGGGAGAGCGGGGTTTTCTGCGCACCTGGACAGGAGGTACGGTTCAGTGCCTTTTCCGGGTGCTCGCGCCAATCGCGCAGTGTTGATCGGTTAACGCCGGTCGACCTGCTGACGCTGCGCAGACTAACTCCGCGTTCCATGAGGGCGATCGCATTGCCGCGCACCTCGGAGCTGTACATAACGGATAGTGTCTCAGACGGCACTGACAAACTGAGCGAGACATTTCTTGGTACCGCGGTGCCCCGGGTGGGATTCGAACCCACACTTAACGGTTTTTGAGGCCGTCGCCTCTACCGGTTGGGCTACCGGGGCTCGCAACTCGCCGCCGACGGTAAGCGGCACGATGATCAACCTACCTGATCACGGTAGGCTCATGGAGTGAGCCAGAACCTACTGCGTGTCGTGATCGCCGAGGACGAAGCCCTGATCCGTATGGACCTCAAGGAGATGCTCGAGGAAGAGGGCTACTCGGTCGTCGCCGAGGTCGGCGACGGGGAGTCCGCCGTCGAGCGGGTGACCGCGCTGCACCCGGATCTGGCCATCCTGGACGTCAAGATGCCGATCCTGGACGGCATCTCCGCCGCCGAGCGGATCGCCGCGGAGCGGCTCGCGCCGGTCGTCATCCTCACCGCCTTCTCCCAGCGCGAGCTCGTGGAACGAGCCCGTGACGCCGGCGCGATGGCCTACCTGGTCAAGCCGTTCACCAAGGCCGACCTGGTGCCCGCGGTCGAGATGGCGGTCAGCCGGTTCACCGAGATCCGCGCGCTGGACCTGGAGATCGACACGCTGCGCGAGCGGCTGGAGGTCCGCAAGCTGCTCGACCGGGCCAAGGGCCTGCTCCAGTCGGAGCACGGGCTCACCGAGCCCGCGGCGTTCCGCTGGATTCAGAAGACGTCCATGGATCGCCGGCTGACGATGCGCGCGGTCGCCGAAGCCGTCATCGAGGGCAGCATGCAGGTCCCCGCCGAGCCAGCCGACTCCTGAAACGGTAAAAAGGAACCCGGGGGGCCGTTGGTGCCGTGCCTGCCTTCCCCGGCTGACACGTTCTCTACTTGGACCCCCGGGCTCGCCGTCACCACGTTAGCGACCGCCCGCCGCACCGTGCAAGGAAGCCGGTCCGGCAAAGGAGCCGCCCCGGCAAGACTCGGCAGGAACCGGTGATGACCTGCCGGTCACTTACCGTTTATCCAGCGTCTGCGCCGTTCCGGTCCAGGCCAGCCGCCCGGTCCCTGATCAGGCAGGTCAGCCGGGACGTGCACACGCGGTGGCCGCCCGCATCGGTGATGACGATGTCGTAGGTGGCCAGCGTCCGGCCCCCGTGCGCGAGGGTGGCCACCGCCGTGACCTCGCCGTCGCGGACGCCCCGGTGGTGCGTCGCGCTGATCTCGATGCCGACCACCATCCGGCCCGCGCCCGCGTGCAGGAAGGCGCCGAGCGATCCGATGGTCTCCGCGAGCACGCAGGACGCGCCGCCGTGCAGCAGGCCGTGCGGCTGGGTGTTGCCCGCGACGGGCATGGTGGCCACGACCCGCGCCGCCGACGCGGACACGATCTTGATGCCCATGCGGCCGGGGAGCGTGTCCTCGGCCACCGTCACCGCCATGATCGTGTCCAGCGTCTCCTGATCCATGCGTACCTCCCGCTCACCCGGCCCACCTACAGGTTGCCATGCAAGCGCAGGCCTTTCGCGACGATGTCCCCAGCCGAGCCGACGGACCCGTCCGTATGCCCGGGCGGGTGAGATCCCACAATTTCCGCGAAAGATTTTGTGACTTAAGGGGTGACTTCTAGTCATGTTAGCGCTCACAATCGGGGTGGAACCTGTTCATGAAAGGAGCGCGAGTATGCGCGAGATCGGAAGACAGCGCCGTCTCCGCCGGCTGGGCCTCATCGGCCTGGCCGCGATGATGGCGATAGCCGTAGGCGGATCCGTAGCGGCCACCCAGGCGCAGGCGGCGAGCACCAGGCCAGCCGCACCCGCCCTGAGCGTCAGCAAGGCGTTCTTCGGCTCGGCGTTCGATAAGTACGCCGGCCATAACCTGCCCGTATTCAGGTACACGCTGCGCAACGACCGCGGCATGAGCGTCCAGATCATCACCTACGGCGCGATCGTCCAGGACATCTGGGTACCGGGCAGGAACGGCCAGGCGGCCGACGTGGTCCTCGGCTTCAAGACCTTGGCCGACTACGTCAAGTTCGACAGCCCGCCAGTGGCCCCGACCACCGGCGTGTACTTCGGCGAGACCGTCGGCCGGTACGCCAACCGGATCGCCAACGGCAAATTCACCCTGAGCCAGCCCGGGGTCGGGCCCGTCTCCTACACCCTCCCCGTCAACAACGGGCCGAACGCCCTGCACGGCGGGATCGTCGGCTTCGGCAACCACGTCTGGGCTAGCCAGGCGGTCTCCAGCCCCGGCTCCGTCGGCGTTCGGCTCACGCTGCTCAGCCCGAACGGCGACGAGGGCTACCCCGCCGGGTCTCCCGGCTGCCCGAACGGCTGCACCGGCTACCCGGCCGCGATCAAGGTGGTCCTGACCTACACCCTGAACAACGCCAACCAGCTGGTCCTGCACTACACGACCACAAACGAGTCCAAGAACCTCAACACGATCCTCAACCTGACCAACCACAGCTACTTCAACCTGGCCGGCGAGAGCTCCTTCCCGGGCTCGGCGTACCACCAGCTGATCATGATCAACGCGAACAAGTACACGCCGACCAACACCACCTCGATCCCGCTCGGCTTCAACGCGTCGGTGTTCGGCACGCCGTTCGACTTCACCCGCTTCTTCCAGATGGGTGCCCGTATCCAGGACGTCAGCGCGCCGGACCATTCCCCGGGCTTCAACCAGCTCCTGGAAGCGCAGGGCTACGACCACAACTGGGTGCTGAATCCCGGTCACAACGGTCCGCTCGGGCTCAACCTCGCCGCCAAGGCCCTCGACCCGTCCAGCGGCCGTGAGCTCACCGTATGGACGGACCAGCCCGGCGTTCAGTTCTACACCAGCAACTTCCTGACCGGGACGCTGGTGGGCATCAGCGGCCACGCTTACCGCCAGGGTGCCGCGTACACCTTCGAGACCCAGCACTTCCCGAACTCGCCCAACCAGCCCAACTTCCCCTCCACCGAGCTGAAGGCGGGCCAGACCCAGAACACGACCACCATCTTCGCGTTCAGCTCTTAACGACGGGTCCCCGTCCGCCACTTCGCGCCACGCAGGTGGCGGACGGGGTCACCACCGCCCGTTCGGCCAATAGGATCGAACACGTGGCGACACAAGCACCAGACCCTGCAGGTCAAGACGGGGCAGCTCAAGACCGGTTGCTCCTGCTCGACGGCCATTCGCTCGCTTACCGGGCGTTCTTCGCGCTGCCGATCGAGAACTTCTCCACCACCACCGGGCAGCCCACCAACGCGGTCTACGGGTTCACCGCGATGCTCATCAACGTGCTGCGCGACGAGAAACCGACCCACGTCGCGGTGGCCTTCGACCGCGGCGAGCCGACGTTCCGGCACGAGCAGTGGGTCGAGTACAAGGCCAACCGGCGCGAGACCCCTGAGGACTTCCGCAGCCAGCTCAGCCTGATCTTCGAGGTGCTCGACGCGCTGGGCATCCGCCGGCTGTCCGCGCCCGGGTACGAAGCCGACGACCTGATCGCCACCCTGGCCACGCAGGCCGCCGCCGAGAATATGGACGTGCTCATCGTCACCGGTGACCGCGACGTCCTCCAGCTGGTCAGCGACCGGGTGACGGCGCTGATGACCCGCCGCGGGATCACCGAGATGACCCGCTTCACCCCGGAAACGGTGCAGGAGAAGTACGGGCTCTCCCCGTCCCAGTACCCCGACTTCGCCGCCGTCCGCGGCGACCCGAGCGACAACCTGCCCGGCATCCCGGGCGTGGGGGAGAAGACCGCGACCAAGTGGATCGCGGAGTTCGGCTCGCTGGCCAACCTGGTGGACCGGGTGGACGAGGTCAAGGGCAAGGCCGGCGACGCGCTGCGCGAGCACCTGGGCAGCGTGCTGCGCAACCGCCAGCTCACCTCGCTGGTCACCGACCTGCCCGCCGAGACGGTCGGCGCGGTGCCCGGCGACCTGCTGCCGATCGCCTGGGACCGGGAGACGATCCACCAGCTCTTCGACACCCTGCAGTTCCGCGTGCTCCGCGACCGGCTGTACCAGACGCTGCCGCACGGCCTGATCAGCACCGTCGGTGCCGCGGATCAGACCGCCTTCCCCGATGAGCAGGGAAAACAAGCTCTCGAAGTGGTGGCCGACCTGCTCGGACCCGACCAGGTCGCGCCCTGGCTGGCCTCTCATATTTCGGCCGAACGGTCCGGCCTGGCTGTGGCCGGCACCTGGGGACGCGGCACGGGGCAATTGACCGCCGTGGCCATCGCGGCCCCGGATGGTCACGGCGCCCACATCGACCCCACCGCGCTCACGCAGGACGACGACCGGGCCCTGGCGGCCTGGCTGGCCGACCCCGCGCACCCCAAGGTCCTGCACGACGCCAAGGGCCCCCTGCACGCCTTCGCCGCCCACGGCTTCACCCTGGCCGGCCTGGAGTGCGACACCGCGCTGGCCGCCTACCTGGCGCTGCCGGGCCAGCGTACCTTCGACCTGGCCGACCTCACCCTGCGTTACACGGGCCAGGAGCTGCCCGAGGATTCTAAAGACGGCCAGCTCACCCTGGACGGGTCGGTCGAGCGCGACGCCGCCGCCGGGCTCGTGCTGCGCGCCCAGGCCACCTTGCAGCTCGCCGCGGCGCTCGACGCCGACCTGGACCGCCGCGAGGCCGGCGCGCTGCTGCGCGAGCTGGAACTGCCGCTGGTCTCGGTGCTGGCCAAGATGGAGCGCACCGGGATCGCCGCCGACCTCGATCACTTCGCGGCCATGTCGGCCACGCTGCACGGCGAGGTCAAGGCGGCCGAGCAGGCCGCGTTCGCGGTGGTCGGGCACGAGTTCAACCTCGGCTCGCCCAAGCAGCTGCAGGAAATCTTGTTCAACGAGCTCGGGCTGCCCAAGACCAAGCGGATCAAGACCGGGTACACCACCGACTCCGAGGCGCTGACCAGCCTGCTCGCGCAGACCGGCCACCCGCTGCTCGAGCACCTGCTGCGGCACCGCGACGTGTCCAAGCTGATGACGATCGTGGACTCGCTGATCCCGATGCCGGGCGAGGACGGCCGGATCCACACCACCTTCAACCAGACCATCGCGGCCACCGGCCGGCTGTCCTCCACCGACCCGAACCTGCAGAACATCCCGATCCGCAGCGAACTCGGCCGGCAGATCCGCAAGGGCTTCATCGTCGGCGCGGGCTACGAGTGCCTGCTCACCGCGGACTACAGCCAGATCGAGCTGCGCATCATGGCCCACCTGTCCGGCGACGAGGCGCTGATCGCGGCGTTCGAGTCCGGGCACGACTTCCACGCCGCGACCGCCTCCCGGGTGTTCGGGCTGCCGCCCGAGGAGGTCGGGCCCGAGCTGCGGGCCAAGATCAAGGCGATGAACTACGGCCTGGCCTACGGCCTGTCCGCCTTCGGGCTCTCCAACCAGCTGCGCATTACCCCGGACGAGGCCCGCGGGCTGATGGATGAGTACTTCAAGGAGTTCGGCGGCGTGCGGGACTACCTGCACGAGGTGGTCTCCCGGGCCCGGATGGACGGCTACACCGCGACCATGATGGGCCGGCGCCGTTATCTGCCCGACCTGACCTCGGACAACCGGCAGCGGCGGGAGATGGCCGAACGGATGGCGCTGAACGCGCCCATCCAGGGCTCGGCCGCCGACGTGATCAAGGTCGCCATGCTGGCCGTGGACAGCTCGCTGACCGGCGCGGGGCTGCGCTCCCGGATGCTGCTCCAGGTGCACGACGAGCTGCTCATCGAGGTGGCGCCCGGCGAGTACGACCAGGCCCACGACCTGGTCTGCGCCGCCATGGCGGGCGCCGCCGCGCTGCGCGTCCCGCTCGATGTGTCGGTCGGGACCGGCCGAACCTGGGACGAAGCGGCCCACTGAGCCTTACTGAGACCCTATTGTCACCGGTCTCAATTGACCCTTCGACCCAAGCCTCATATCCTGAACGCTGCGCCGTGTCCTCGTGCGTTCCGTCGTGGTCACGTGACATCACGTCATGTGACCGGGCTGGCGGCCGCCGGGCGTGCCGTGGTCGGCCCTTGCTGGTTCCGGTAGGTCCTGCGAATTCTGGTCATTCTGGGGTGCACGGGTTTGCGGCATGTCCAAAACTTCCCCTGTCCGCATCCGGAGCCAACCCACACATGACGAGCAGCACGCAAGCCCACTCGACCCCCAAGGTGGCGGTCAACGACATCGGGTCCGAGGAGGCATTCCTCGCCGCGATCGACGAAACCATCAAGTATTTCAACGACGGTGACATCGTCGAAGGAACAGTCGTAAAGGTCGACCGAGACGAGGTTTTGCTCGACATCGGCTACAAGACAGAAGGCGTGATTCCCTCCCGCGAACTGTCGATCAAGCACGATGTCGACCCGCACGACGTAGTCAAGACCGGCGAGCACATCGAGGCCCTGGTCCTCCAGAAGGAGGACAAGGAGGGCCGCCTGATCCTGTCCAAGAAGCGGGCCCAGTACGAGCGGGCCTGGGGCACGATCGAGAAGATCAAGGACGAGGACGGCGTGGTCACCGGCACGGTGATCGAAGTCGTCAAGGGCGGCCTGATCCTCGACATCGGGCTGCGCGGCTTCCTGCCCGCCTCCCTGGTGGAGATGCGCCGTGTCCGCGATCTGCAGCCGTACGTCGGCCGGGAGATCGAGGCCAAGATCATCGAGCTGGACAAGAACCGCAACAACGTGGTGCTGTCCCGCCGGGCCTGGCTGGAGCAGACCCAGTCCGAGGTCCGCCACACCTTCCTCAACACCTTGTCCAAGGGCCAGATCCGCAAGGGCGTCGTCTCCTCGATCGTCAACTTCGGCGCGTTCGTCGACCTCGGCGGCGTGGACGGCCTGGTGCACGTGTCCGAGCTGTCCTGGAAGCACATCGACCACCCGGGTGAGGTCGTCGAGGTGGGCCAGGAGGTCACGGTCGAGGTGCTCGACGTGGACATGGACCGGGAGCGGGTCTCGCTCTCGCTCAAGTCCACCCAGGAAGACCCGTGGCAGCAGTTCGCCCGCACCCACCAGATCGGCCAGGTCGTGCCGGGCCGGGTGACCAAGCTGGTGCCGTTCGGCGCGTTCGTCCGCGTCGAGGAGGGCATCGAGGGCCTGGTGCACATCTCCGAGCTCGCCGACCGGCACGTGGAGATTCCCGAGCAGGTCGTGCAGGTCGGCGACGAGATCTTCGTCAAGATCATCGACATCGACCTGGACCGGCGCCGGATCAGCCTGTCGCTCAAGCAGGCCAACGAGGGCACCATCGGCGAGGCGGTCGGCGACGACTTCGACCCGACCCTGTACGGCATGCCGGCCTCCTACGACGAGCAGGGCAACTACGAGTACCCCGACGGCTTCGACCCGGAGACGGGCGAATGGCTGCCGGGCTACGAGAAGCAGCGCGAGGAGTGGGAGCACCAGTACGCCGAGGCGCGGGCCAGGTTCGAGGCGCACCGCAAGCAGGTCGAGGAATCCCGCAAGGCCGACGAGGAGGAAGCGGCCACCCCGGTCGACGAATCCGACGAGGACGGCGCGGCGGCTTCGGCCGCCAACGGCGCTCCCGGTGCCCCGCGCGCCAGCCGTGGTCCCCGCTCCGGCGGCTCCCGGCAGGCCGCAGGCACGTCGGTCACGTCAAGCTCGTCCCCGGGCGCCGCGGCGACCGGCACCCTGGCCTCGGACGAGGCCCTGGCCGCCCTCCGCGAGAAGCTCTCCGGCGGGCAGTCCTAACCCCAGCAACAGGGCGGCACCCACTTCGGTGGGTGCCGCCCTTTGCGTTGGGTACTAAGCGCCGTAACGAAGCAGCAGTTCGGCCACGCACACCGGCTTGGTCCCGCCCTCCCGCTCGAACGTCACGGTGTAAGCGGCCTGCTTCCCGCCCGGCACATCGTCGACCGCGGCGCAGCTCACGTCGGCCCGGACCCGGCTGCCGACCGGCACCGGAGCCGGGAAGCGCACCTTGTTCAGGCCGTAGTTGATCACGACCGACGCGTCCGCCACCTCGACCACCTCCTGCACCAGCAGGGGCGCCAGCGAGAGGGTGAGGAAGCCGTGCGCGATCGTGCCGCCGAACGGGCCCGTCTTCGCCCGCTCCGCGTCGAGGTGAATCCACTGGTGATCGCCGGTCGCGTCGGCGAACAGCCCGACTTGCTCCTGCGTCACCTCATGCCAGGGGCCGACGCCCAGGTGCTGGCCTACGTGGTTAGGCAGTTCATCAAGTTTCAGGGTCACTAGCGCCATGAAGTGATCATGACACCGAACCCGGCCGATGGCCATCGTGACCCAAGCGAGACAGCATGCCCCAGTAAGTGCCTGCTCGCTAGCCGTTCCCTACGCTGGTGCCCGTGACGGGACATCGGGTGCTGCGGGCCGGGCTGACCGGAGGTATCGGCTCCGGGAAGAGCGAGGTGTCCCGGCGGCTGGCCGGCCACGGCGCGGTGATCATCGACGCGGACGTCGCCGCCCGGGCCGTGGTCGCGCCCGGCACCCCCGGGCTGGCCCGGGTCGCCGGGGTCTTCGGCGCCGCCGTGCTCGGTCCGGACGGCGCGCTGGACCGCGAGCGGCTGGGCGCGATCGTGTTCGGCGATCCCGCCGCGCGTGCCTCGCTGAACGCCATCGTCCACCCCCTGGTCGGGGAGTGGATGCGGGCCGCCGAGCAGGATGCCGTGGCGGCCGCCGACGGCGATGTGATCATCGTGCACGACGTGCCGCTGCTGGCCGAGAACCGGCGCGCCGACGGCTTCGACCTGGTCATCGTGGTGGACGTACCGCCCGAACGGCAGCTCGAGCGGCTGGTCGGCCAGCGCGGCATGACGCCGGATCAGGCCCGGGCCCGGATCGCGGCCCAGGCCAGCCGGGAGCAGCGCCTGGCCGTGGCCGATCTGGTGATCGACAACTCCGG